>DASUNP010000070.1:0-2197 GCA_036277095.1 Blastocatellia bacterium | reverse complement strand
CGAGGGGCTCGGCGGCGGCCGCGAACGGCGGCGCGGCCGGCGCGGCGAGCGCCTCCGGCGACGGCCACTCGTCGGTGCGGGCCTCGGCGGGGCGATGGGCCTCGACGGGCCGATAGGGCTCGATCGGAGGGATGGGCCTCTGGGCGATGGCACCCCTCGGCCGATCCAGTGCCCGGTCCCGTAGTCCTGGCGCTGGTCCCGTGAGACCGGCGCATAGGCGGCGCTGGGCGCCGTGAGAAGCCTCCGCATCGAAGCTGCTATGCTGTGTGCTAACTGATTGTTAGCAACTGCCAACGCCTTCGGCAGCTCGCGCGCGGCGAGGTCATAGGCGACGAGAGCTGTCGGAGAAAACGAAATACTTGCAAGTTCGCTCGTCGCTGAAACTGAGGTTAGACGGCGGAATCAACGAAGATCGGCTCACAAGTGCGAAAGAGACGACATCACTTTGTCTAGAAGCACTATCTGCAGGCTTGGGCGCCAGGGGGGAAGCTCTTCTGCCTCCAAGGAGACAGAGTATTCGAGGCCGGTCCAGGTCAGGTGGCGGTAAAGCGCGATCTATATAGTCCGGAGCTGCTCACTCCGCAGGACTTGGCGTTCGTAAGACAACTTACAGCCAGCAATGCAGGGAATCAGACTAGTAGAGACATAGAGGCCTGGATTGACTTCCTGAGGCTCCCAGTTCATGCCCGAGAACTCCTGGCCCAAGTCGGTGTACAGAAGGGTGATCCGCTTCTCATCGCGTTTCAAAACTTCGAAGAGGACTTCCACGCTCATCTTGAAGGTAGAGCGGTCAAGCTGCTAGACGCTCTGCGGCGTCGAGATACCAGTTTCCTCGCAGACGACTATGAATACGCAGGCTTTCTCTTCTTTCTTTTTCTGCAGCTCTTTCGCACCGTGAAGTGGAACGAGACAATCTCTGCTGAGATTAGTCCCACTCCAGGTGTTCGCCTTGAGAGCGCTTGGAGGGTGCTGCGGTATGTCTTCGCGAGTAACGCCGCCTCGACTGTCTTCGTCGAGAGGCAGAATTGGCGGCTGAGGTTCCTAGAAAGTTGCCCGACAACCTCGTTTATAACTGGCGATCAGCCGCTGTTCAACACCGTGCCACTTCCAAGAGCGAAAGCAGAGGCACCAGAAGAGCTAGTTCTCTACTATCCAGTCGCGCCGACGCTCGCTTTGCTCCTTGTGGAAGAAACAAGAGTCGCGAATGGCGCGGTGACTTCGCTGACGACCGACGAAACGAAGCGCTACAATCAGCTAACCGTTGCTAACTCCTATCTCCAGGCCTATGGTGTATCTCGCAAGGTCCTTTGTGAACTCAGGCGCGAGTAGGTTTGGCTTAGAGACTTTCATACTCAGAGCGACGGCTCGCTGCCGTCTAACCAATCGTTCGAGCGGACGCGCGCGTGAGCCGCATCGGCTCGCTTCGCTCGGCTTATGCCTCGGCGCGGCACGCTATTCAACTCAGGATCCATTAGGCACAGTGTGGAGGTACCGACTTGAATCGTAGGGACCGACTCATCACAGCCCTTGCCGTCCTAGGTTCGGTCGCCTCGATCCTAGGCTTCTTGGCGCAAATAGGCATAGCACCAGTTCTCGACCCGTTAAAGGCTCCGATCAGCGTACCTCTGTGGTTGGTTCTCGGAGTGGCCACCATGTTGCCGTGGACGATTGGTTGGGCCGTTCGGCACGCAACTTCGCCCCTAGCGGACCGATTGATCGCTTCGACCACAGAGCTCCAATCGATGCGTGAGAATTCGCAGCGTCTCGAGGCTAGTATCAAATCGGCGTCGGATCGAGGCGAACGTCTTTCGGAGACCGAGTCTCGTCTGGCTTCCTATGAGTCTCTCGAAGCCGAGGTCATGGGTTTTCTTAACGACGGTGGTGAACACGACTTGAGGTCGATTGTGGATCGCACGTCAATTCGAAATCATTCGGCCCGCCACCAGCTGGTCTTGCGCGCGCTCAACGCGCTCGGAGATAAGATCGAGGGAACCGGTGGGGTGATTCCCAGATATCGGAGGAAACGGGCGCCTTGTATATCCCGCCTTGCAGCTAACTGGCCGCAGCGCAGGGCGCCCCGCGGCGACTCTGGATGGGGCTTAGGATCACGACAGCTTTCCGGGGAAGGCCGCTTGTACGCCTGAGGCCACCGAGCCTGTGCGTTAGATCGGCCCCCCGCCCTCTTCGTCCAAGCCGT
>DASUNP010000069.1:0-2262 GCA_036277095.1 Blastocatellia bacterium | reverse complement strand
GCGTGGGCGCTGGTGCTGAGCAAGTACAGCGGGCAGCAGGACGTAGTCTTCGGGGCGACGATGTCGGGCAGGCCGGCGACGCTTGAGGGATGCGAGGCGATGATAGGGCTGTTCATAAACACGCTGCCGGTGAGGATGAGGCTTGACGGGGCCGAGGGCGTGGCCGAATGGCTGAGGCGGATACAGCAGGAGCAGGTGGAGCTGAGGGAGTACGAGTACAGCCCGCTAGTGCAGGTGCAGGGGTGGAGCGAGGTGCCGAGGGGCACTCCCCTGTTTGATTCGATTCTGTTGTTTGAGAATTATCCAGAAGATGAGACTTTCCATCAGGAATCGCTGCTGGGCGGCACGCTCGACATAGTCGAGGGCTACACTATCGAGAGGTCGAATTACGGACTGGCAGCGTCTGCGTTCGCGGGCAAATACCTACATCTGGGCATCAAGTATGACACCAGCCGGTTCGAAGCCGATACGATCGAGCGTATGTTGCGGCACTGGCAGAGGTTGCTTGAGTCTATTCTCTCGAATCCGCATCAGAGGCTCGGCGAGCTGTCAATGCTGACAGACGAAGAGTGGCAGACGATAATTGATTGGAATCAGACTGAGCACGACTACCCAGCCGACAAGTGCATACATCAGTTATTCGAGTCGCAAGTAGAGCGGACCCCTGATGCGATAGCGGTTGTGTATGAAGACGCGAGCCTGACCTACGAGCAATTGAATCGACGGGCGAATCAGCTTGCCCATCGCCTGCGAAGCCTGGGGGTAGGTTCTGAAACGTTCGTTGGAATATGCATGCAGCGGTCTATCGAGATCGTTGTAGCAATACTCGGGGTCCTAAAAGCGGGCGGCGCATACGTGCCGTTAGACCCCGCGTACCCAGCCGAGCGGCTTGTTTTCATGCTCGAAGATACGCGGGCAAGAGTGTTACTCACGCAGCCCTTCTTAACTGACCAACTCGGATGGTATCGCGGTACTATCGTCTCTCTCGATCGAGATTGGCAAGAGATGGCCGCTTATAGCAAAGAGAACCCTGTCAATGAGGTGTCGCCCGAAAGCCTTGCCTACGCGATGTACACGTCCGGGTCGACGGGCTGGCCCAAGGGCGTCATGATCGCGCACAGAGGAGTCTGCAGTCACGTGATCGGCTGGTTGCAGGCAAACTTTCCGCTCACCGGAGAGGATCGAATCCCGCAGAAAAACCTCTTCAGTTTCGATGTATCTGTCAGAGAATTCTTCTGGCCCCTGTTGACAGGGGCGCGTATAGTGATGCTCAAACCGAATGGGCACCTCGACAGCCGTTATCTTACCGAGCTAATAGCTCAGCACAGGCTCAGCAACATCTACTTTGTATCGTCTACGCTTCAGCTATTTCTAGAAGAGGATGAACTTGATGGCTGCGATAGCTTGAGGTACGTGCTATGCGGCGCTGAAAGTCTGTCTGCCGAACTACAGGAGCAGTACTTCTCGCGTTTCGATGCGAACCTCTATCATTTCTATGGACCGACGGAAAACACTATTACGTCGACGTTCCGTCAGTGTCACCGGGATGATATAGGGCGGATGGCTCCGATCGGTAAGCCGATCGCCAACACGCAGGTCTATGTGCTCGACCCGCTGCTGCTGCCGCTGCCGCCGGGCCTGCCCGGACAGTTGCACGTCTCGGGCGTCGGCCTTGCACGCGGCTACCTCTCGCGCCCTGACCTGACGGCAACCAAGTTCATACCCGACCCCTTCTCGCCGCTGCCAGGCTCCAGGCTTTACTCGACCGGCGACCTGGGCAGGCTGCTTGCCTCGGGCGAGGTCGAGTTCCTTGGCCGCATAGACGATCAGGTGAAGGTACGCGGCTTCCGCATAGAACCTGGAGAGATCGAGTCTGCGCTGCTAGAGGACGAGACGCTTTCGCAGGCGCTGGTCGTAGCCAGGCAGGACGGCGGGCTCGACAGGCGGCTGGTCGCCTACGTCGTGGCGCGCGCCGGCAGCCGAGTAGACCAGGAGCGGCTCAGGCAGAGGCTCAGGAAGCGGCTGCCCGACTACATGCAGCCGTCGGCTATAGTCGAGCTCGATAGGCTGCCGCTGAACGCCAACGGCAAGGTAGACCGCCGCGCGCTGCCCGAGCCTGCACGCCAGCAGGCAGCCGAGCAGGGCCGGTGGCACGCGCCGCGAGACGGCTACGAGCTTGAGGTGGCCTCGATATTCGAGCAGGTGCTGGGCGTAGGGCGTGTGGGTGTCGAGGATAACTTCTTCGAGCTTGGAGGCCACTCG
>DASUNP010000068.1:0-3588 GCA_036277095.1 Blastocatellia bacterium | reverse complement strand
GCGTGGGCGCTGGTGCTGAGCAAGTACAGCGGGCAGCAGGACGTAGTCTTCGGGGCGACGATGTCGGGCAGGCCGGCGACGCTTGAGGGATGCGAGGCGATGATAGGGCTGTTCATAAACACGCTGCCGGTGAGGATGAGGGTCGAAGGCGACAGGGGAGCGGTCGAATGGCTGAGGCAGGTGCAGGGCGAGCAGGTCGAGCTGAGGGAGTACGAGTACAGCCCGCTAGTGCAGGTGCAGGGGTGGAGCGAGGTGCCGAGGGGCACTGCCCTGTTTGATTCGATCCTGGTATTCGAAAATTATATAGGGAACGATACCCCGTCCAAGCAAGTAGGCTTGGCCATCAAAGTGAATCATAGTGTCGAGAAGACTAATTACCCCATCACTGCCTTTGCAGTCGCGGGCCCCAGGATAACGATAGGGATAGCTCATTACACAGCGCGATTTGATGCCGACCTGGTTGCCGGTATGCTCAAAGATTTCAAAGCCATATTCGAGAATATCGCGGCTCACCCCGAGCGAACTTTAATTGAAATAATGCCGACCGCCGCTCAAACGCAAACCGAATTTGACCCGAGCCGTGACTCGAACCTGACGAGGAACCAGTTGTTGATCTGGGCCGGGCAGAAGCTGCAACCTCATGTGCCTCTCTACAATATGGCGCACGCCTATACGATTCATCAGGAGATAGAACCGGAGCTGTTTCAAAGGGCGTTTCAAGAGGTCATTAATGACGCGGATGCCTTGCGCATCGTCATCGAAGAGGTAGAAGGGATACCGCAGCAGAGGTTCGTCGCAGAGTTCCCTTACCAGATGGATTATTTCGATCTATCGGGGCTGGCCGACCCTCACGGGGCGTTTGAGACCTGGGCGCGAGAGCGCATCCAGGTGATGTTCGATCTTAGCGAGCGCCTGTTTGACTCAGTGCTGATAAAGCTCTCCGAGAGGCGGTTTGTCTGGTACCTGAATATTCATGACATCAATACTGATGGCTGGGCGCACTCGGTCATCTTTCAGCGGATGTCGCAACACTATGGCCGCCTGCTCGGCGACGTTACGGAAGATCTGACACCGCTCCCACCGTTCGAGTCTCACACGAGGTGGGAGCAGGAGTATCGGACCTCCCCGCAATATCTGGAGTCAGAAGCATACTGGGATCGAAAGCTTCAGGAGAAGATCGAGCCCGTAACATTCTACGGCAAAGGGGCCGTCAAGCAGGAAACGCGCATCGAGAGGGTCCGGTGCGACCTCGGGCAGGAAAGGTCACAGCAGCTAAAAGCCATCGCCTCGAAAGAAGCAATATTCACCAAGACGCTGAGCGTCTCGCTGTTCAATATTTTCGCGGCGGTCTTGCTCACGTACGCGTATCGCCACAGCGGGAATCGCCGGCTTTCTATCGGGGCGCCATTTCACAACCGCCGCTCTGAAGAGGTCAAGGATGTTGTCGGATTACTGATGTCGGTGCTGCCGCTGATGGTCGATATCGAAGAGGGTGAGACTTTCCTTTCATTGATTCGTAAGGTGGCTGACGCGGCTTCGGAAGCGTTGCGGCACTGCCGCTACGCGATCAGCAACCCGCTGCAGGGCAGAATCTACGAAGTGATGCTCAACTATCAGACTTCGCTGTTCGCCAATTTCAACGGCGCGCAGGTGGAGACTGAATGGATTCACTCAGGGCATGGGAATGACAGCCTCGTTCTTCAGGTCCAGGAGTTTGATCGGACGGGGAGCCTTGTCCTCTACTTCGATTTTCATTGCTCCGTCTTCGACGAGCAGGCGCGCAGCCAGACCGTCGATCACTTTGTAAATCTCATAGACGCTCTCTTACAAGATTGCGACCGGCGCATTGATCGAGCCGACTTCCTCTCGGAGGAAGAGAAGCGGCGGGCCATTGTGGAATTCAATCAAACGCAGGCGCCCCTTCCCGAAGACCAGACAATCTCAGGGCTGTTCGAATCTCAGGCCGAGAGAACGCCGGACCAGGTGGCTCTGAAATGCGAAGACGTGTCGTTGACCTATGCTGAGTTGAATGCCAGGGCGAATCAACTAGCACACTACTTGCGCGGGCTGGGGGTGGGACCGGAGACCGCAGTCGGCATATGCCTGGAGCAGCGTCCGGAGCTGATGGTCGGGATTCTCGGTATACTCAAGGCAGGCGGCGCTTACGTCCCGCTTGATCCTCTATACCCGAAACAACGTCTTGCTTATATCGTAGAGGATGCGAGGATGCCTGTGATTGTGACCAGGGAGGGGCTTGCCTCGAACCTTCCCCGGGACGGCGCTAAAACAATCTGCCTCGATACGCAGTGGCCCGCCATAGCAGAGCTGAGCCGGGCCAACCCTCCGGGCGCGGCTCAGGGCGAGAACCTCGCATATGTCATCTATAGCTCGGGCTCGACCGGCGCGCCAAAAGGGATTCTAGTCACACAAAAATCGGTAATTAATCACAACCTCTATATCATCGGGCGAGCCAACCTCCGTCCGGCCGACCGGGTTCTACAGTTTCACTCTATTAGCTTCGATGCAGCCGTAGAAGAGATATTCCCGACCTGGCTGTCGGGCGCGACACTGGTTATGCGAGGCGATCGATTGTTGACAGCCGGGGAGTTGCTCAGGCTCATTAAACGCGAGCGCGTGAGCGTGCTGGACCTGCCGACAGCATACTGGCATGAGTGGGTGACAGAGCTGGCGACTTCAAATGAAGAGCTACCCGAATCGCTTCGCCTGTTGATTGTGGGCGGGGAAAAGGCTTCGCCTGAGAGATTCAATCTGTGGCAACAGCTAGGAGGAAACCGCATTGAATGGTTCGACGGCTATGGCCCTACTGAAACGACCATCATTGCGACACTCTATTCCGCGCCTGAGAACGAATCGAAGGCGATGACTCTGTTGCCGATAGGCAGGCCGATCGCCAACACGCGGCTGTACGTGCTCGACGGCCAGTTGCAGGCGGCCCCGCCGGGCCTGCCCGGACAGTTGCACGTCTCAGGCGCAGGCCTTGCACGAGGCTACCTCTCGCGCCCTGACCTGACGGCAACCAAGTTCATACCCGACCCCTTCTCCACCTCGCCTGGCTCCAGGCTCTACTCGACCGGCGACCTGGGCAGGCTGCTTGCCTCGGGCGAGGTCGAGTTCCTTGGCCGCATAGACGATCAGGTGAAGGTACGCGGCTTCCGCATAGAGCCTGGAGAGATCGAGTCTGCGCTGCTAGAGGACGAGACGCTAGCGCAGGCGCTGGTCGTAGCCAGGCAGGACGGCGGGCTCGACAGGCGGCTGGTCGCCTACGTCGTGGCCCAGGAGGGCAGGCGGGTTGATCCGTCGCGGTTGAGGGAGCATCTCCGGCGACGCCTGCCCGACTACATGCAGCCGTCGGCTATAGTCGAACTCGATAGGCTGCCGCTGAATGCTAACGGCAAGGTAGACCGCCGCGCGCTGCCCGAGCCTGCGCGCCAGCAGGCAGCCGAGCAGGGCCGGTGGCACGCGCCGCGAGACGGCTACGAGCTTGAGGTGGCCTCGATATTCGAGCAGGTGCTGGGCGTAGGGCGTGTGGGTGTCGAGGATAACTTCTTCGAGCTTGGAGGCCACTCG
>DASUNP010000067.1:0-137221 GCA_036277095.1 Blastocatellia bacterium | reverse complement strand
TAGCGTTGGCGAACATCTCGAAGAAGTGGACAATGCCGATAAGGAATTGGAAGGCAGCCTTGAACCGGTTTGCGATAGTCTTTGAAGGGAGGCTGCCGATTGTTTAACCAGGCCGTTTACACAAAAGATCGGACACATCCCAATGCTTACTGTTTTGACACTCACCATGCAAACCCTTTGAAGTAAATCAATTACCATATCCTTATAATCAATGAATCTGTAAGTATTAAATCTAGCGGCAATCGTCAAATCTTTAGGCTTAGTTTCTTGGTAGCGTTCAAGAACCCATTCTAATGCTGATCTATTACCCAGTTGATATGCCCAAGCTGATGGCGGAATGCCAGTAAGTGTTGTAACGCTATCTAACTCGATGCTGTGATTATTCTTATCGGCTTTCAATTTGGGTCTTGGTATCAAAAGGAGCTGGCTTGGGTCTAACTTCACATCTATGCGTTTCAATGGGTATGGTTCAGTTGCTTCGTAGTTTACGTGTAGCTCAATTAATTGCCGTCCCCAAGATGACCACTGCCAGAAATCCTCGTAGAAGGGGATGCGGGGAAACTCACGTTGTAAGTTCAACTCATAATCTTGTCGAAAGCTAGGATTATGCAGAACAGCATAAATATAATGAATTATTGATAATCGACTTATGCTGTTGTCGTTATAGTGATTCTGAAATTGTAGTAGTCCCCAATTCGTGATGTTGTCAATTCTATTCCCTTCTTTGTCGTAACGGTATAATGGAACACACTGAGTTGCACCATTGCCAAACTTCAAAAGAGCGTAGTGAAAGACGGCATCCGTAGCAAGACAAGAGAAAGTAGGGCAATCGATGTTGAATGCAATTGCAATATTGTCATCGTGGAATACTTTGGGAAGTTGGTATTGCATTTCATTCAGTTCCTTGCTGAAATACAGCTTCTTTTTAACAAACGGCTTTAATAGGCTTTCTATGATGCAACTATCGTCATAGCGGTAGTGCTTTCCTTTTGATAGATCATTTTTCACTGCGCGGGACCACTTTATAGAGTAATCGACTACATCCTTTATTTTGGCTTTGGGCGATTTTCCATGCAGTCTCTTGACATCTTTGTTATAGACGTTAATTAGGAATTTCACCTTGTCTTCGATAGCTTCTGAGCTTTCACCATATACCCACTCATCTCTTGCCGTCACCACTCCGAGTGAGAAGAGTTTAAAGATAGCTTGATCCTCGGCTACTTTTCTGGATAGCTTTGCCTCTTTAGTCGCAAGGGGTTAGAATGTATCCCATTCATTTTCCACTTGGTTGATCCAGTTGCCATCTTTGTCAGGGTTTATATGGTCAAAGGGTAATGCATGAAACTTATTGTCTCGGAGGTACGCTTTCTTATCTTGCGATTTAAGGTAATCAGGCACGCAATTATAGAAAATTCTACAGCCTTGTGCGCCCTCTTTCCGTACCAGGAAGTAAAGAGCTACCCCTACTCGTATTTGGTCGCTAAATACGTTGCCACCCTCTCGCCGTCTGCGCTCACCACTTGTGTATGCATTGCCTTTTAGATCAATAATATAGATTTCATTAAACTCTTGTTGCACTACCCTCCTAAGACCATCGTGTGTCTTTGCATTGACAAAGGAATTATTTAGGACGAAACCAACAACGCCATTCTTATCAATCCTATCGCTAGCCCATCTAAGAAAGCGCGTGTACATATCAAAGGCTTTTGTTTTCTGGGCCTTGCTTTGCTTGATGTATGTTGTTTTTATGCGTTCATCTACGCCTGGGTATTCGCGAGGCTTGTTGTTTTCATTTTCATTCCTCTGATTCGCGTAATAAGGGGGATTGCCAATGATTACAGAGATTTTACGATCATTTTGACGTTTAATTCGTTCTAAATTCTCGGCAGTAAGGTCAAACATTCGGAATTGTTTCCCCTTAAAAGAAAAGCCCAAGTTGTCGAGCGTATCCACAAAGCAGATATTAGAGAATTCAACGTAATGCCCCATTTTCTGAGCGTAGGTGAACTCTATATTTAGGTTGGCAATGTAATAAGGCAATATGGCGACCTCGTTACAATGAATCTCTGTGTTGTATTTGTAAGGCAATAAATGCTTCGGAAGGTAATCAATCAATTCCGTAATAAATGTGCCTGTACCAGTCGCAGGATCAAGGATTTCTACATTTGAATCTCCTAGAAGCCGATCAAAATGCTTCATTGTCAAATACTCGGATGCTTCGATCATGAAACGAACAATCTCATTCGGCGTATAGATGATACCTAACCGCGCAGCTCCAGCCGGATTATAAGCCTTATAAAAATTCTCATATACTACTTTTAGAAATCGCTGTTTTTCATGATGGTCGGAAATGTTGCTAGCAGCAGCTTTTATAATCTTGTAGTAAGAAGCTATCTTTCCCAGTATGTTGCGGCGGATGGCACCAGTGAAAAAAGTCTTTATAACTATCTGTAGTTCGCGGGCAATGTTGTTTTCTTGGTGAAACTGAGATTCGTTAAAAATGGTAATAAAGATTTCTTCTGTAAGGACGTGCTGAATAATCATTTCTCGAATGTCCGCAAGAACCAAGTCTGGATTAATTGATCTCTTACATAACTCTAGAAAGTCAGCTCGTGCCTGATTAAAGCGAGGATTGATTTCGGCTTGCTGCTCAATTAGCTGCCTCAATTCAGTAACAAGATTAGGCAAGTCTTCTTTGAATCTTTCTATTGCTTCTCGGAATGTTTGAACCTCTTTGGGTTCGTATTTGGTAAAGGCGGTCAGAATAGCATGAAGCTCATTGGGGTTTATTATGCTAGCGCGGCCTAGCTCATAACCATTTTGAAAGAGAACTGCTGTTTGACCATCTTCAAAGAGAATATTTGTAGTAGGGTAGCCCTTTTCAAACTTTTTTCTTATTTCTTCTTCCAGCGTATCATATTGATCTTTGCTCTCCCAGTAGCCCCAATCCTGACGCATAGCATCTTTTACTGTGCCATCTGGATATACTCTAGCCCCAGATTTTGTTCGGTATTCTAGCTCAGGGATAAGCTCTAGTCTTTGACTGGCGCAATACTGTTCGAGTAACCCCTGAAAGGCAGAACGAATTGCAGTTTCATTTCTGGAACCGCCATACTGGATAATCTTTTCGACCTTTACATAGTATTGTTGAATCGACTGTAATGACATAGGCTAAAATCTCTATTACTTCATTTCTAGTTCGCTAGCCCTCAAGGTGCTATAAACTGCCAAAGAATTCTACACGAAGGATGCTGTCAAAGAGTAGATCATAAGCATCAACCTGCAAGATTAGGAGCCTACTATCTAGAGTCTACTGAGCTATGCGACGTATTGATTAGAAAACACGAAACTCTCTTCGCGCGCTCCGCTGGAATAACAACTGCTGAAAAGGGATTCTGTGCTAGTAGCTTGTGACCGATTTGTGACCGAACTACCTGACAATCGATGCAAATGCTTGTTGTTAGATGCACTCACCGTTGGCTGCGGCTTGTAATATTGCGGATAATTGACGGCCACTTTCATTTCGCTACCCTCAACCGCCGCGAGCCAGGAGCCACAGGCGTACCCACAGATGATGCCCGATTTGCGTATCGAATTCTACGATGGCCCGCCCTGAAGCGGAAACCGGCCTATTTCGAGCCGGGAGGCACTTGTCCGAGTTGCAGGATGCCTGGAAAGAAAACCGCTCTGAGGGCAAATAAGCCCTGTTCAATGCTAAATCAGGAACCCACATGGGGTTGCATTTTTCAGGTCATAATTCAGGTCATAAAATCGTATCGAGCCGTACTAATATGACCTAATCTGTACCGGCTAAACTATTGAAAGCAAAACGCGAGCGAACTGTTAGTTGGCTGGCGAATCTAACAAAGCGGGTATAGGGTGTCAAGAAAGGATGCAGTTTGTAGAGTTGTAAATGTACAGTAGAGGCCTTGATTAAAGGCCTCTACTGCGTTGCGCCTGCCGAGGAGAGGTATTCGGCAAGCTGTTCATCCGTGTGGCGCAAGCAATATTCTTGAAACGTCTCTCCGTCCGTTCGCTCAGTTTTATAGCGAGTAAACAACCGCGCAAGGGCTTCGGCCAGCTCGTCGGAATCGATCCGCACGCCTATCCTTCTGCCGAAGCTTTCATGCTTGCCTACGCCGCCTCCCAGGAAGACCTGAAACGTCTCGCGCTTGACGCCGTTGATTGTCGTGAGCGACCCCTCAAGCCCCACGTCGCAGATGTGATGTTGACCGCATGAATTAGGGCAGCCCGTAACGCTTATGCGAACCGAGTCATCAAGATCGACGGCCTGTTCGAGGCGGTCGCTCAGTTGGACAGCGCGTTTTTTTGTCTCGGCTATCGCGAGCTTGCAAAACTGTATGCCCGTGCACGCGATCACGGCGCGGCGGGCCCAGCCCGGTTTGTAATCGAACCCGAGGCGGTCGAGTTGCTCACAGAGTTGCTTTAGATTCCATTCAGGGATGTCGAGCAGAATTATGTTCTGAGTATTCGTAGTCCGCAACCGCCCGGTGCCGTACTGGTCGGCCAGGTCGGCCAGTCGCGAAAGCGCGTCGCCCGACGTGCGCCCGCCCATAAGCGAAAGCCCGACGTAATAGAGCCAGCCTTCGCGCTGCGGGTGTATCCCGAGGTGCGTCCGGTCCGCGCGCGCGACCGCGTCGGCTTCCGAAGTCGGGGCGGGACGCAACCTGCGGCCCAGTCGCGATTCGACTTCCTGGCGGAAGCGCGGTATCTCCCACTTCTCGACCAGAAACTTCAACCGTGCGCGCTTGCGGTTGGTGCGATCTCCTTCATCGCGGAAGACCGAAGCTATCGCGCCACATAATTCCAAAACCTCTTCGGAATCGACCATCACTCCAAGGTCTTTCGAGAATCGCGGCGAGGTCGATAGACCTCCGCCGATGCGCGCACGGAAGGCCACCCGCCCGCCCTCATCGCGGACGGCGAACAAACCTATGTCGTTTATCTCAGGATACGTGCAACGAAGATTACAGCCCGTGATTGTGATCTTGAATTTCCTGGGCAGGTTCGAAAAATCCTTGTTGCCCACGAAGAAATCGTTTACCTGCGCGATAAGCTCAGTAGTATCGTAAAGCTCATCGCAGTCTACGCCCGAGACCGGACAGTTGATTATATTGCGCACGCAATCGCCGCACGCTTCTGTAGTCGAAAGCCCCACCTCGCCGAGCCGGTCGAGTATGTCGGCGAGGCTCTCGATTCTCACCCAGTGGAGTTGAATGTTCTGGCGGACGGTGATGTCGGCAAGCCCGCGCCCGTGCTCGTTTGCAAGCGCGGCGATCGTGCGCAACTGCTCAGGCCTGAGATCGCCGCCCGGTATGCGCATGCGCACCATGAAGTAACCGTCCGTGGCCGGCCGCTGCGTGTAGATCCCGTACCAGCGAAAAAGCGGCTCGTCTTCGGGCGCGATCTCATGAACGCCGAGCCTGCTGTAGCGGTAAATGTCCGACAGCACGTCGAGCCCGTCTTTGGTCTGCTTGATCTCTTCAATACGATTCATGGCTTTACTCCTACGGCCGAGCGTGCGGCTACAAGACGGCCTCGCCCTGTTCGAGCGCGGCGACTGCGCGCACGGAAACGAGCGCCTCGACTTGAGAAAGTATTTCCGCCAGACTCTGCTCGATCGATTGGGCGGAGCTGTCTACGACGCAATCGGGCGCGAGCGGCGCTTCGTAAGGATCGCTGATCCCTGTGAAGTGGCGCACCTCGCCCGCGAGAGCTTTTTTGTACAGCCCCTTCACGTCACGAGAGATGAGCACTTGAAGCGGGCAACGGACGTAGACCTCAAGGAAGCGGACGCCGTCGCCCTCTATCAACCGGCGAGCATCATCGCGCGACTGCCGGTAAGGCGAGATGGCTGAGACGAGCACCGTTACACCATTGCGCGCCAGCAGCCGCGCGACGAATCCGATACGGCCTATGTTGCGGTCGCGGTCTTCCTTGCTAAAGCCGAGTCCGTGGCTGAGGTTCTCGCGCACTTCGTCGCCGTCGAGAAGCTCGACCGTCCGGCCCGTCTGTAAAAGCTCTTGCCTGATCGCGCGGGCGAGCGTAGTTTTGCCTGCGCCCGAAAGTCCCGTAAGCCATATAACCAAGCCTTTAGCAGATGTTCCAAAACCCGTGTCATCCGTTTTCATCCGTCTCCCCTCCGCTCAAAAATTTCTGTATCAAACTTCAAAGCTGCTTGAGGCGATCGTCGTCTGAGGCAAGGCATGGAGCCCGCACTCTGTCTTTTGGTGACCCGACCAGCGGCCCGCGCGCTCAGGCTCGCCTTCGATCGTGCGCCGCGTGCAGTGTGTGCAGCCGAGGCTCGGGTAGCCATCGTCGTGCAGCGGGTTATAAGGAACATGGTTTTTTACGATGTAGTCCCACACATCACGTTTGGTCCACGTGGCAATCGGGTTGATCTTCACCAGTTGCCAGAGGTAGTCCCACTCGATCACGCGCGCCCGCGCGCGCGCCTGCGTCTGATCGCGCCGGATTGCGGTCATCCACGCGGTCAAGCCGTTAAGAGTCTCTTTCAAAGGTTCGAGTTTTCTGATGCGGCAGCAGAGGTCCGGGTCGCGCGACCAGAGGCGCGGGCCGAATTCCATCTCTTGTGACTCGGGGCTAAGCTCGGACCGAAGGGCGCGAATCTCTATTCCGTAACGGTCTTCTATCTGGCGACGCAGCGCGTATGTTTCGGGGAAGAGAAAACCCGTATCGATGAAAAAGATATTAGGGCGCGGGTTGATCTTCACTGCCATGTCGATCATCGCCACGCCTTCGGCGCCGAACCCCGTCGCGATTGCGACTCCGGTGCCGAACTGGTTGAAGGCCCATCTAAGAATCTCCTGAGGCGCGCACTTTTCAAGCAGCGTGGCGACCGCTTCGAGCCTGTCAGCGTCCTCGACCGAAAAAGCGAGCGTTTGACTGAAATCCATCTTCTTCTCCGACTACACTCCGACAGGTTCGCCCTGCTCTATATCGATTGCGGGCCGGCCAAACCAGTGGAGCTTTTCTTTGAGAGAGACAACGCTGCCGATGATTGCGATGGCGGGCGGCTCAATCTTGATCCGCGCCTCTTCGCCTGTCTGCTCGTCCGTGCGCGCGAGCGCATCGAGCGAGGTTGAGTAAACTTCCTGGCATGATTCGTAGGTGCCCCATCGAATGATCGCGACAGGGGTCGAAGGCGCGCGCCCCGCCCGGATGAGGTGTCCGGCGATGGTGGTTATCGTCTCCGCGCACATAAAGACCACGAGCGTATCGGCAGAGTGCGCGAGCGCGGACCAGTCGAGCCCGCCCCCGGCTTTGCTGCTTTCGTGGCCCGTGATGAAAGCGACGCTCGAAGCGTAGCCGCGATGCGTCAGCGGAATCCCTGCGTATGCAGCGGCGGCCACGCCTGACGACACGCCCGGTATGACTTCCCATTTGATGTTTGCCTCTGCGAGGGCTTCGGCTTCTTCGCCGCCGCGACCGAAGATGAACGGGTCGCCGCCCTTCACGCGCGCGACCATCTCGCCTCGATTTGCGCGCTCGATCAGAATGCGGTTGATCTCCGATTGTGAGATAGATTGCTCGCCCGCGCGTTTGCCGACGTAGATCAATTCTGCTCCTCGCCGCGCGTGGGCCAGGATTTCGGGGTTTACAAGGTAGTCGTAAACGATCACGTCGCTCGTCGCTATGGCCTTGGCCGCCTTGAGCGTGAGAAGAAGCGGGTCGCCCGGCCCCGCGCCTATCAGGTAGACCTTCCCAAGTTTTCTCGCCATCAATCTCATAGCCGATAAAAGAGCGACCAAAAACGAAAAACCCACCACCGGCGTCGCCGATAGTGGGTTTAATGAAAACTCTTATCTAAAAATCAGATTCAGGTTCTACGGATATAAATCTCCACTAAAGGCTTTGCCCGGCGCGCCGCTGGCGCGCAACAACAGATGCAACAGATTGAGTTCGTCATTCGGGTCATAAGCCTTTAACAGAACCTTAAGCAAATTGAGATATAGCACTCGCCGCGCTCTGCGTCAAGTGCTGTGGCAAACGATCTACGCGGAATAAAAGTTCTGATGAATCTCCTTGACTTCACGGGCCGCGCGGGTGTACTCTGCGGTTTCTGAAACTGATCGTGGTGATTTAAAGCAAATTGCTCCACGTAAAACATGTGCTAAACCGCTGAGGAGTTTTGACGCCCTGCGCTGGTTTAGCGCGGGGCGTTTTCATTTGGTCTTTAACAATTCGACGCGCGTGGCGATTTAAGGCGACTTGCTCCACGTAAAAAACTGCTAAACGGCCCCGAAGGCATCAGGCCCCGCGCTAGTTTGGCGCGGGGCTTTTCGTTTTTAAGGAGGTAAAGCTATGAGTTTTGTGAAAGGACTTCGTTGCACAGAGTGTGGCCGCGCTTACGAAAAGCGGCTCGTGGCCGGGTGCGAAGACTGCTTCGCCCCGCTTGAGGTCGATTACGATTACGACGCGATTCGGCGCTCGCTTTCGCGCCGCAAGATCGAATCACGTGAAAAGAGTTTATGGCGATACCGCGAGCTGTTGCCGCTCGACCGCGAGCCTGTCGTCGGTCGAACCAGCGGCGCGACACCGCTCATTCGCGCGGACCGATTGGCTTCAAGGCTCGGCGTTTCAAACCTCTATATAAAAAACGACAGCGTCAACTCGCCGACGCTGTCGTTCAAAGACCGCGTCGCGGCGGTCGCCATCAACAAGGCGCTTGAGTTCCGTCTCCGAGCCGTCGGCTGCGCATCGACTGGAAACCTCGCGAACTCTGTCGCCGCTAACGCAGCAGCCGCAGGATTGCCCGCCTACATACTGATTCCCGAAGACCTCGAACCGGCCAAGATCACCGCGACCGCTATTTATGGCGCGCGGGTGATCGCCTTGCGCGGCAACTACGACGACGTGAACCGGCTGTGCGTCGAGATAGCCGACCGTCACCCGTGGGGATTTGTGAATGTTAATCTCAGACCTTTTTATGGCGAAGGGTCGAAGACCGTCGGTTATGAGATAGCAGAAAGTCTCGGCTGGCGCGCTCCCACAGCCGTCATTGCGCCGATGGCCGGCGGCTCGCTCATCACAAAGGTTTACAAGGGCTTGAAGGAGTTCGAGCGCCTCTCGTTGCTGGAAGGCGAAGCCTCGACGCGAATCTTCGGAGCACAAGCCGCCGGGTGCAATCCCATAGTTGAAGCCGTGAAACGGAACTCGACAGAAATTCGGCCAGTCAAGCCCGCGACCATCGCTCGGTCGCTCGCCATCGGCAACCCTGCCGACGGTTATCAAGCGGCTCGCGTTATCGCCGAAACCGGAGGCTGGGCCGAAGATGCAACGGATACCGAGATCGTCGACGGCATACGGCTGCTGGCAGAGACGGAAGGTGTCTTTACCGAAACTGCCGGCGGCGTCACCGTCGCCGTGACCAAAAAGCTGATCGAGCAGGGCCGCATTAGCCCCGATGATCTGACGGTCATCGCGATCACGGGCAATGGCCTCAAGACGCAGGAGGCCGCCAAAAGCGAGCAGCCCATAGTCATCGAGCCGCGAGTCGCACAGTTCGAGAAAGCGTTAACGGGCTTTGCGGCTACGGCTTAAGAAGACTCACACGAGGGAGGAAAGATTATGTCACTTACTGTAAGCATACCAACACCATTTCGCCGGCTCACTGGAGACGTTGATACAGTAGAGGTCGAAGCCTCTTCTGTAGATGAATTGATCGACCGGCTCGACAAACGTTTCCCGGGCTTTCGCTCACGATTGTGCGAAGAGGGCGGCGGGTTGCGCCGCTTCATCAACATCTATGTCGACGGCGAAGACGTGCGCTTTCTCGATAACCTGTCGACGCAGGTGACGGATGGCGCGGAAGTATCTATAGTCCCGGCAATCGCAGGCGGATGACGTGAAAATGGCTCCCGGAGCCACTTCCACGCGACAGCTTAGTTTATGGGAGGGGAACATGATAGATCTGAATGGTAAAGTTGCGCTCGTCACAGGCGCTTCGCGCGGCATCGGCGCGGCGACGGCTCTAAGGCTTGCCGAAGCCGGGGCCTCGCTGGTAGTAAACTATTTCAACCACGAGGCCGAAGCCGCCCGCGTCACGGCCAGCGCGCGCTCGTTTCGAGCGCGCGCCATCGCTGTGCGGGCAGATATCTCGCGCGCAGACGATGTCCGCACGATGTTCGAGCAGGCGCTGGCGGAGTTCGACCGCTTAGACATCGTAATCGCAAACGCTGGCGTGTGGACCGGCGCGGCGGTCGACCGTCTCGACGAGCAGAGCTGGCAAGAGACGATTGACGTGAACCTGAAAGGCGTTTTTCTCTGCTGCCACTTTGCGGCAAAGATAATGAAGCATCAGCGGTCGGGCCGTATCGTCACGCTGTCGTCGACTGCGGGCCAGCGCGGCGAGGCTTTTCATTCGCATTACGCTGCTTCGAAGGGCGGCATAATCTCTTTTACTAAATCCCTGGCCGCTGAGCTCGGTTCTTATGGTATAACGGTTAACTCCGTTGCGCCGGGCTGGGTCGATACTGACATGTCTGCCGAACCTTTGCGCGACCCGCCGGAGCTTGAGAAGATCAATCGCGGCATTCCGCTTGGCCGCGTGGCTTGCGCGGATGATGTCGCAGGCCCGATCCTCTTTCTCGCGTCGGACCTGGCGCGGCACATCACGGGCGAAGTCATAAACGTCAACGGCGGCTCCGTGATGTGCGGATGAAGTGGATTACTTATGATCGTGATGAAATTCGGCGGCACGTCGGTTGGGGACGCAGCCGCGATAAATCAAGCAGTCGAGATCGTCCGCAGCCGCATGGCTAGCTCGCCCGTGGTGATCGTGTCGGCGATGGCGCGCGTCACAGATGCGCTGCTGCGGCTGGCCGAGTCGGCAAAGGATAGGCGTTTCGATGAAGCCGGGGCCATTATTGACGAGTTGCGCGAACGACACCTCGCCACGTCGCGCGACCTGCTCCCGTCCGATCATCATTTGATTGATGAGGTGAGGCGCGCCATCGAAGATAATTTCGCCGAGCTTGAAAGCCTGGCCCGCTCGGTCGCTACGCTCGGCGAGCTTTCCCCGCGCAGCCAGGACGCGATCGTCTCGTTCGGCGAGCGACTCTCCTCGCTGATTGTGACCGCCGCGCTCCATTCGCGCGGCGCGCGGGCAGAGCTTGTCGACTCGCGCCGCTTCATCGTCACGGACGATCACTTCACTGTGGCCGCGCCCAACATGCGAGAGACCGAAACGCGCGCGCGCGCGGCGCTGCTGCCCTTGATAGGGCGGCAGGTTGTGCCTGTAGCG
Source organism: Blastocatellia bacterium (assembly GCA_036277095.1). Lineage (GTDB taxonomy): Bacteria > Acidobacteriota > Blastocatellia > UBA7656 > UBA7656 > DASUNP01. The sequence continues at coordinate 125,934 of DASUNP010000067.1, read as the reverse complement.
CAAGGCTTCATCGGCTCGACTGCGGAAGGCGTGACCACGACGATCGGGCGCGGCGGGTCGGATTATTCCGCCGCGATAATAGGCGCATCTCTCAGCGCGGAAGCGATAGAAATTTGGACGGACGTTGACGGCCTTATGACGGCGGACCCGCGCGTCGTCTCGCGGGCGAGGCGCATCCGCGTGCTCTCTTTCGCGGAGGCGGCGGAGCTTTCATACTTCGGCGCGAAGGTGCTGCACCCGAGCACTGTGATGCCCGCCGTCGAGCGGGGAATACCCGTGCACATCTACAACACGCGCAATCCGTCCTGTGAGGGAACGTTGATCATCCGCGAGCCGCGCCCTTCGAGCAACCTCATAAAATCGATCGCCTTCAAGCGCGGCGTGACTATAGTCAACGTCACATCGACGAGGATGCTGATGGCGTACGGATTCTTGCGCAAGATATTCGAGGTCTTCGACCAGCACCAGACTTCCGTCGACGTGGTCACCACGTCCGAAGTTTCGGTCTCGATGACGCTCGACAGCACGGACCGCCTTGCAGTGATCAAGCGTGACCTCGAAGCCATCGCGCAGGTTTCCGTAGAGACGGGCAAAGCGATCGTCTGCGTCATCGGCGACAACCTGAAATTCAAGCCGGCCGTCGCCGCGCAACTGTTTCGCGCGATCGAAACGACCAACGTCAACATGATCAGCCAGGGCGCGAGCGAGATAAACCTTACCTTCGTCATAGACGAAAGCGAGGTTGAGAATGTGGTCCGCGCGCTGCACGATCGGTTCTTCAAGGAAGCCGACCCTGCGGTGTTCGATTAACGACCGTCATGATTGACTTGAGCGTTGCCAGGGTGTATCCTTGCAGCGTTGAAAATTTAATGTGGCGATTTATGGTAATTGCTCCACGTAAAAAACTGCTAAACAGCCCGGAATCGGCCCCCGCGCAGTTTAGCGCGGGGCTTTTGCTTTTTATAGCGAGACGTTTTTTGAGTGGGACTTAGGAATGAAAGATTTTCGAGACGCTGTCACGGATGATCGAGTCTACGTCTTCGACGGCGCGATGGGCACGATGCTCTATTCGCGCGGCGTCTACATCAATCGATGTTACGACGAGCTGAATTTGACAAGCTCCGATCTGGTTTTGAACGTCCACCGCGATTATGTTAAGGCGGGCGCGGACATTGTCGAGACGAACACCTACGGCGCTAACCGCGCGAAGCTGACCGGCTACGGGCTGGAAGACAGGATTTATCAGATCAACAACGCGGGCGCACGGCTCGCAAATGAAGCCGCGTGCGGGCGCGCGTTCGTCGCGGGAGCCATCGGGCCGCTCGGCATTCGCATAGAGCCTTACGGGCCTACGTCGAGCGAAGAGGCCCAGGCCATATTTCGCGAGCAGGCCGAGGCGTTGCTTGAAGGCGGCGTGGATCTGTTCATCCTCGAAACATTTTCCGACGTGGCGGAGATTCATCAGGCAATCCTGGCCGTCCGCTCCGTCTGCGACCTGCCGATTGTAGCGCAGATGACCATACAAAATGACGGCTCGACGAGCTACGGCACTTCGCCCGAGATTTTCACAAAGAGGTTAGACGAGTGGGGCGCGGACGTGATCGGGCTCAACTGCTCCGTGGGGCCGCACGCCATGCTCGAAGCGATCGAGAAGATGCATCAGGTCACGCGGCGCAAGCTCTCGACGCAGCCCAACAACGGGCTGCCGCGACAAGTCGATGGGCGGATGTTTTACATGGCTTCGCCCGAATACATGGCGAAGTACGCCAAACGCCTCATACAATCCGGCGCAAAGTTCGTGGGCGGCTGTTGCGGGACGACGCCCGATCACATAAAGCAGATCGCAAACGCCGTGGCGGCGCTCTCGCCGGGCCGCTCAAGCGTGCGCGTCTTTGTGCCCGAAGAGACGCCCGCAAATATCGCCGTCACTCCGCGCGAAGAGAAGAGTAGGTTCGCTCGAAAGATTTCGGCGGGCGAGTTCGTCACTTCCGTCGAGATAGTCCCGCCCAAAGGGTGCGACCCGTCAAAGATGCTCGAAGGCGTAAGGCTGCTTAAAGAATCGGGCGTCGACGCGGTCAATGTCCCCGACGGCCCGCGCGCGCAATCGCGAATGGGTGTGCTGGCCGTCTCTACGTTGATCGAGCAGCAAGTAGGGATAGAGGCGGTCGTGCATTACTGCTGCCGCGACCGAAACCTGTTAGGGATGACGAGCGATCTGTTGGGCGCGGCCGCTATGGGGTTGCGCAATTTGCTGATCATCACAGGCGACCCGCCCAAGATGGGGCCGTACCCCGAAGCGACTGCCGTCTTTGACATAGACTCGATAGGGCTCGTCAACATGGTCAACCGGCTCAACCACGGGCTCGACATTGGCGGGAACCCCATCGGCGGCCCGACATCTTTTTACATGGGCGTCGGAGTCAATCCTTGCGCCGTAGATTTAGATTATGAGCTGCGGCGGTTCGAGTGGAAGGTGGAAGCCGGGGCAGAGTTCGCCATCACGCAACCGACTTTCGACGTAAAGCAGCTAAGAAGTTTTCTAAAGCGCATAGAGCATTGCTGCATCCCTGTGATCGCGGGCATCTGGCCGCTTGTGAGCTACCGCAATGCGGAGTTTTTGGCTAACGAAGTGCCCGGCGTGGTCGTGCCCGACTCGGTGCTTGAGCGCATGCACGGCATCACGGATAAAGACGCCGCGCGCGAAGAAGGCCTCGCGATCGCGCGCGAAACCCTGCTCGACGTTATGGACGTTGTGCAGGGCGTTCAAGTCTCCGCGCCATTCGGCAAGGTGCAATACGCGCTCGACGTTTTCAGTGTTTTATGAGATGGAAAGGCAAACCTCACCGCAGAGACGCAGAGAACACAGAGCGGGCGCAGAGAGAAGATAATTCTGCTCTGCGTGAACTCTGTGTTCTCTGCGTCTCTGCGGTGAGATACTCTTTTCTCTATGCTTGAAATACCGAGTGCAGCAGTGTTAGCTTAAAAAGTTTGAGCGACGAACCAAACGTTCTTTGAATGTAATCTAAACGGATTGGAGTTAGTTGATTGATGAGGAAAAGAATTGCTATGCCGATCCTGGCGGGCGCGCTGTTGGCGCTTGCGCCCATCGGCAACGACCAGCGAGGAACTACCGTCGGGGTGCTTCGCGGCTATCTCGACAAGATGGGGATGAAGTACGTCCCGCATCCGAAAAGCAGCAACGCCCTGGTAGTGACGCGCTCCGACAACGACCACGCGGACCGCGTGGACCTATACATCGAAGTGCGCGGCGAGGACCATACGCTAGTGCTCATGGCCTACAGCAAGCAGCCCATAGGCTACTTCAACATGTCGCGCGCTGCGGACCGCGAAAAGACGCTCCAGCGATTGCTCGATGCCAACCACCGCGCGTTCGCCACCTTCTTTGTCGATAACCAGGGGGACATAGGCGCGCGCTTCACTTTCACGACCGAGAACGGCGTCGGGTTCGAGTCGTTCCGCGTCGCGGTCATGGAGTTGCTGCGCATCAGCGATGAATACACGCCGATACTCGAAGGGCACATGCGCAAGAGCGAAACGAAGAATTGATCGGCCCTGTGAGATCGAACCCGTTTCAATTCGGATGAAGTTATGAAAAAAAGCATGATTTCAACAGCTCCGCTTGTGGTGGCGCTCGCCTTCGCCGGGGCTCTGGCCCAGGACCCGGCGCCGCCGACCCAGGCCCCGCGCGCGGCCCGCCCCGCCCCCAGGCTCACCCTGATCGATTCGGTCAAGCGGTACTTGCAGCATGTGGGCGCAACCGTGGATCAAAGCAAGAGCACTGCCGACATGGTCGTCTCTAATTACACCGACCCCAGGGGCGGCGGAAAGACCACCATAGTCATCGTGAATGACCGCCGCAAGGGGCTGCTCGGCTTTTATGTCTACAACTTTGGCAGCCTTAAGAAAGCCTCTAACCGCGAAGATGTTTATAAGTTCTTGCTCGGCGCCAACGACGCGATAACTATAGGCAGCTTCTTCGTCGATAACGAGGAAGACATCGGCTACAAGTACATGATAAGCACGGCGCAGCCGCTCAACCAGAACGCGTTCTCGACCATCTACCTGACGATGGCGACCGTTGCGCGCGACCGCCGCGGTGAGATTCGCCAGATGTTAGGTAAGGAGCGCGAACCGTGACAAGAGGGCGATTTGAAATTTGAGATTTGAGATCTCAACTCACATCTTGTAACGGTTCACGGCTTTTATATGGAAGACAGACAACATCGCACACAGATGCTGAAAGAGTTGCTGGCCGAGCGCATTCTCGTGCTCGACGGCGCGACGGGCACCGCGATTCAAGAGCGCAATCTGCAGGCGGAGGATTTTGGCGGCCCGCATCTGGAAGGCTGCAACGAGAACCTGGTCTTTACGCGGCCCGACGTCGTGCTCGATATACATCGCGGCTACCTCAACGCGGGCGCAGACATCATCGAGACAAATACGTTCGGCAGCACCGGGATAGTGCTGGCCGAATACGGCCTCGAAGACCGCGCGCGCGAACAGAATGAAATTGCGGCGCGGCTGGCCCGGCAAGCCGCCAAAGAATTATCTTCACCAGCCCGCCCGCGATTCGTCGCAGGCTCGATGGGGCCTACTACAAAAGCTATATCGGTGACGGGCGGCGTCACGTTCGAGCAACTCGTAGACGCTTTCCACGATCAGGCTGCCGGGCTCGTCGCGGGCGGCGCAGACCTTCTGATAGTCGAGACGCAGCAGGACACGCGCAACGTGAAGGCGGCGCTCATCGGAATATGGCGCGTGTTTGATGAACTGGGAGTGAGAGTGCCGATAATGGTTTCCGGCACGATCGAAGCGACGGGCACGATGCTGGCGGGCCAGACCGCGGAAGCTTTCGTCACTTCGCTGATGCACGCCGACCTGCTTTCGGTTGGTCTGAACTGCGCTACGGGGCCTGAGTTCATGACCGATCACATCCGATCGATAGCCGCGCAGGCCGAAACGCGCGTCTCTTGCATACCGAACGCGGGGCTGCCGAACGAAGACGGCATCTATCTTGAAACTCCCGAAAGCCTGGCCTCAACGCTTGAGCGGTTCGTAGATCACGGCTGGATAAATCTTGTTGGCGGCTGTTGCGGGACTACCGCAGCGCACATACGCCAACTCGCCCAGATGGTCGAGGGCAAGCGCCCGCGCGTTTACCGGAAGCATCACCGGACCCTCTTCTCAGGCATAGACTTTGTCGAAGCATCCGACGACCAGCGCCCGTTGATCGTGGGCGAGCGGACCAACGAAGTAGGCTCGCGCAAGTTCAAGCGACTCATCACCGAAGAGAAATACGAAGAGGCCGCCGAGATAGCGCGCCAGCAAGTCAAAGGTGGCGCGCAGATTTGCGACGTCAATCTCCAGAACGCCGACCGCGACGAACTGTATGACATAGACCGTTTTTACGACCGCATGATACGGCTCGTAAAAGTGCCGATCATGATAGACACCACAGACTCTGTTGCGATCGAGCGGTCGCTCACCTACTGTCAGGGCAAATCGATCATCAACTCTATCAACCTCGAAGACGGGCTTGAAAAGTTCGAGCTCGTCACCCCGCTCGCGCGCAAATACGGCGCGGCCCTGATCGTCGGCTGCATCGACGAAGACAAAGAGCAGGCGCAGGCCATAACGCGCGAGCGAAAGCTTGAGATAGCCCGCCGCTCTTGCAAATTGCTCACCGAAGACTACGGCATACGCGCGGAAGACATTATCTTTGACCCGCTGGTCTTCCCCTGCGCAACCGGGGATCAGAATTATATCGGGAGCGCGGTCGAGACCATTGAGGGCGTGCGGCTCATCAAGCAAGAGATACCTCATGTCAAAACCGTTCTCGGCATAAGCAACGTGTCGTTCGGCCTGCCCGACGCGGGCCGCGAGGTGTTGAACTCCGTCTTTCTTTATCATTGCACAAAAGCCGGGCTCGACCTTGCGATAGTCAATTCAGAAAAGCTCGAACGCTACGCTTCGATACCGGACGAAGAGCGGCGGCTTGCCGAAGACCTGTTGTGGAATCGCGGGGATGATCCGATAGCCCGGTTCGCGGCTCACTTTCGCGCCGCGACTTCGCGCGTCAAAAAGACGACAGCCGATCTTCCGCTCGACGAGCGGCTGGCCGCCTACATCATCGAGGGCACAAAAGAAGGCTTGATCGCGGACCTCGACTTGAAGCTGAAAGAAGCCGCGCCGCTCGACATCATCAACGGGCCGCTGATGACGGGGATGGGAGAAGTCGGTCGCCTCTTCAACAACAACGAGTTGATCGTCGCCGAAGTCCTACAATCAGCCGAAGCGATGAAGACGGCCGTCTCTCACCTTGAACAGTTCATGGAGAAGAGCGCCACGAGCCTTCGCGGGCGAATAATACTTGCGACCGTTAAAGGCGACGTACACGACATAGGCAAAAACCTCGTCGACATCATTATGTCGAACAACGGCTACGAGGTGATAAACCTCGGCATCAAGGTCCCGCCCGAAGTCTTGATACAGGCCGTGCGAGAGCACAGCCCCGACGCGATAGGGCTTTCCGGCCTGCTCGTCAAATCGGCCCAGCAGATGGTCATAACCGCAAGCGATTTGAAAGACGCAGGCGTAGGGCTCCCGCTGCTCGTAGGCGGGGCGGCGTTGTCCGATCGTTTCACGCGCACAAAGATCGCGCCCGCCTACAGCAACACCGTCGTCTATGCGAACGACGCAATGCACGGGCTCGATATTCTGAATCGCTTGATGGACCCAGACCAGCGCGCGCGGCTCGAAGCCGAATTGCTCGATAAAGACCTGGGGGCGACGGCGCAAACAGTGCAAGTCGTAGCGGCCGAAACCGACCGCCGCAGCACAAAGATCTCTCTCGACGTTCCGATACCGCCTGTGACGGACCTTTCGCGTCACGTCGAACAGGTCAGGGATCTGGATGAAGTCTGGAGCTACATCAACCCGCAGATGCTTTATGGCCGCCACCTCGGGTTGCGCGGGCGGTTTAACGATTTGATCGCGGCAGGCGACCGCCGCGCGCGCGATCTCGAAGAGAAGATCGAGCGTGTGAAAGAAGAGTGTCGCCGTGGGGCCATGAGCGTCCGCGTCGTCTGGCAATTCTTCGAAGCCGAATCCGAAGGCAACCGCCTGCACGTTTTCGCGGGGCGCGGCGCGACAGAGCCAGCCGAGACATTCGTCTTCCCTCGCCAGCGGAAAGACGACGGCGTGGCGTTAAGCGATCTCGTCTTGCCGCCTGATCCTGGCCGCGATCACATAGCCCTGTTTACCACGACCGCGGGCGAAGGGATACGCGAGCTTGCCGAAGCCGCAAAGCAGCAGGGCGAGTATCTGAGGTCTTACGCGCTACAGGCGTTGGCGCTCGAAACGGCAGAGGCGGCGGCCGAATGGCTGCACGCGCGATTGCGCGCGATGTGGGGATTTGCGGACCCCGAAGGGCTGTCGCGGCAAGCCATCTTTCAAGCGCGTTATCGCGGCAAGCGGTATTCATTCGGCTATCCGGCTTGCCCGGATTTGGAATCACAGGCGGGGTTGTTCCGCCTGCTGCGGCCCGAAGAGATTGGAATAGAGCTTACGGAAGGCTTCATGATGGAGCCGGAAGCTTCGGTCTCGGCGCTGGTATTTCATCACCCCGACGCTGCTTATTTTAGCGTAGGCCCGCAAGAGCTTGCAGAAGCGACCGCCGATTAAAAACTCTGCTTGAATTACTTAAGCTTTAACGCCGGGTCGCCGAACAGTATACAGGTCCGGCGAATGTCTCGGTCGGCGGCAAGAAGCACGAAGCGCGGCTTCTTCTTCCAGTTAGATTTTGCGTGCAACAGAAAATCTCTTACGGATTGTGGGGTCTTCTCTACGAAGCAGAACTCATCGTAGACATCTTCTATATGGGCCTCAGCGATTGATAAACTATCTCGGCGGGACCGAGTAAGTCACGGTGGCGTGAGCGACGGGCTCCGGCTCGCCCTCGGAATACATTAAGACATCCCCTACTGCCAGCCGCTTGCCTAACTTCAACAGCCGCGCTTCGGCAATAACATCGGCCCGGCGGGGCTTGCGCAGAAAGTTGATATTCAAGTTCGTAGTGACGGCAAGCTCCACGGGGCCTATCTCTGCAAGCAGCACCATAAACATCGCCGTGTCGGCCAGCGTCATAAGCGCAGGCCCGGAGATGGTGCCGCCCGGGCGGAGCTGGCTGTCGTGATAAACCAGCCGCACAGAGGCAGTGCGGTCTTCTACTTTCTCGACGCGGAAGGGCCGGGCCTTCCTCTCGGGAAAATGAGAGTATAAGAACTTCTCCAACTCTTCGGCTGTCATCACGGGCATCATTTTATCTCTGTTTTCAAAATGGGCTTGCTGCCGTTATCTATGATAGAAGATCATTATCGAGAGTCAATCCCTGTAATAAGGAAGTTGCTTGCTTATTAGATTCTTCAAACGCGTCTGGGCGGGATGGAAGAGGGTTGCGGGCGTCATCGGCCGCTTTCAAACTCGCATCATACTCACGGTATTTTACTTCGTTGTAGCCGGGCCCGCCTGGGTTCTCATCAGGCTATTCGACAAAGATATGCTCGCCCGGCGCAGGGGAGGCGACTTGAGCTACTGGATTGACGGTCAGCCGCCGGGCGACGAAACTGAACGCGCGCGGCGACAGTTCTAGCCGCATCCGTTATGAACATACTTGGCATATCATGTTTTTATCATGACTCGGCGGCCTGCCTTGTGCGGGACGGCGAGATAGTCGCCGCCGCCTCCGAGGAACGATTCACGCGTAAAAAGCATGACGCCGGCTTCCCTCATAACGCCATACGCTACTGCCTCGAAGAGGGGCGCATAACTGCAGTCGACCTCGACCGCGTAGGGTTCTACGACAAGCCATTGTTGAAGTTCGAGCGCATAATCACGTCTTACCTTGCGAACTTCCCGCGCTCTTACTTCGCCTTCATGAAAGCGGTCCCGGTCTGGCTGCGCGAGAAGCTGTGGACGAAAGACCTGATCGCGCGTGAGCTGGGCTACAAAGGGGAGATACTTTTTGCGGAGCACCACCAGTCTCATGCCGCGAGCGCGTTTCTCGTCTCGCCCTTCGAGGAGGCCGCGATCCTCACAGTCGATGGCGTTGGCGAGTGGGCCACGGCCAGCCTCGCCTCGGGTTCCGGAAATGCTATTCGCATGCTCAAGCAGATCAACTACCCCCACTCGCTCGGGCTGCTCTATAGCGCCTTCACCTATTACCTGGGCTTCAAAGTCAACAGCGCCGAATACAAAGTCATGGGGCTCGCGCCTTACGGCGAGCCTAAGTACTACGACCGGATAATGAGCGAGTTGATAGATGTACACGCCGATGGCGGCTTCCGGCTCAACATGGACTATTTCGCGTACGCCTATGGGCTACGGATGACCAACGGGCAATTTGAGGAGCTATTCGAGGGGCCGCCGCGCCAGCCCGAATCTCCCCTCGACCAGCGCCACAAGGATATAGCCGCGAGCATTCAAAAAGTAACCGAGGAGGTAATGCTAAGGCTCGCCTTCTCGCTGCACTCTGAGACGGGCTTTACGGATTTATGCATGGCCGGCGGCGTCGCGTTGAACTGTGTGGCTAACGGGAGGATTTTGAGGGATGGGCCTTTCAAGAATATCTTTATTCAGCCTGCGGCGGGGGACGCCGGGGGGGCAATCGGGGTCGCAAAATATATCTATCACACGTTGCTCGGCAACGCGCGCGACTCTGCGTTGAGCCACGTCTACCTGGGGCCATCTTTCACTTCCGACGAGATTGAATCTTATCTCGATGAGATCGGCGCTCGGTATCAGAAGCTCGAACGCGAGGAGCTGCTTTGCAAAGTTGCCCGCCTGATCGCGGACCAGAACGTGGTGGGCTGGTTTCAGGGCCGCATGGAGTTCGGCCCGCGCGCGCTCGGCAACCGCAGCATACTGGCCGACGCGAGACGTGCGGAAAACCGCGACCGCGTAAACCTGAAGATAAAATTCCGCGAAAGCTTCCGGCCGTTCGCCCCGGGCGTGCTTGAGGACCATTGCTCGGAATACTTCGACCTGGACCGCCCGAGCCCATACATGTTGCTCGTTGGCCAGGTCAGGGAAGACAAGCGAGTCATACCGTCAGTAACTCACGTAGACGGCTCGGCGCGGATTCAAACCGTGTCGCGCGAAACGAACCCGATTTTTTATGACCTGATCGCGGAGTTCTACAAGCTGACCGGAGTGCCGGTGATAATCAATACGTCATTCAACGTGCGGGGCGAGCCTATAGTCTGCACACCCGAAGATGCGTTCCGATGTTTCATGCGAACAAACATGGATTTTCTGGTAATGGACCAGTTCATACTCGATAAGCGAGAGATGAAGCCTATGGAGGGCGACACGGATTGGCAGCGCGAGTTCGAGCTTGATTGAGATCGCTTCCATCGATTTACGATTGTCTGTTTAATCCATGTTAGGTGGCTATTATTATGAGGTAAGTATGCGCACAGTAAAAATCAGTGAGTACATCAATTTTGGATTGATCCTTAGACATTTGATGGGAGTCAAACCAGGATGGACTTTTCTTGGCGAAAGGAAAGTCGAAAATCATATTAAATGGTTCTTCCAGTATCTAAAGTTTCTCAATCTAACTGTTACATTGCGGGCATCAGAAGAATTACAAAAGTTTTATGACGAATTAGTCTCGAAGGCAGATGAAAAGTATAATCTGAATAAGGAAGAGGCAGAGCGTTTAGCTAAAATTGTATCGACTATTCGTCCCACATTAGAAGCTGAGGCACAAGGTAATATCGCATTTATTGCAACTGATAAAAGGGTTGATGTTAATAAACTTCTTTACTCTATAGATACGCTGATGGCACCTGGTATCTATGCCTCTTTACCTGAATCTGCTAAATATGATTTTGCAGAATGTGGGAAGTGCATTGCCTTTGAAAGACCGACGGCAGCGGCTTTTCACATCTTACGTGGTACCGAGGCCGTACTGCGGATGTTTTACTGTGCATTAGTCAAAAAGAACCGGATGTCTACATTGTTGTGGGGACCGATCGTAGTCTCACTTAAAAAGAGACGTGTTCCGCCTCCGATAGAATTACTCGACAACCTAGACAACATCAGGCGTTCATTCCGAAACCCTACACAGCACCCTGAAAAGATATATGACATTCAAGAAGTGCAAGATTTATTTTGGTTATGTATAGATGTTATAAATAGGATGATAACTTACTTAGAAACCAAAGGTCTAATGCAAATTGACGCCACCTAACAAGCACATGCACCGGAGCGGCGATAGCGGATTTCGTATGAACCCATCAGTCACATCATCGCCGCCCGGTGATGTGGGCCGTTAGACCCCAGCAGTGGTCACTGGAGATACTTGATAGGAGGACATATGTTAGTTTATCGCCTTTTATTACTTATCGTTTCGAGCTTTGTTTATCTTCCTCTCCCTGATTCCGCTCTCGCACAAACATTATCTCAGTCAGTGCAGGCTCCCTCCTCAAAACCAAGTGTAATACTGCATGTACTCGTAACAGATGTTCAGAATCGTCCAGTCAGCATCCTAAGCCAAGACGATTTCCAGGTCGCCGAGGAAGGTGTTCCACAAACAATAGCTTTCTTCTCAAAGAACGAATTGCCTATCAACTATGTCTTAGCCATAGACATCTCAGGTTCTCTAAAAGACCGCATCAGCGAAATAATGACGGCTGCCAAAATAATTGTTAATGGTAATAAACCTGGCGACGAAACATTCTTGATCGCTTTTAGAGATCAGGCTGAGGCTTTGCTGCCCACTTTTACATCCAATAAGGAAGCCCTATTCACTGAGCTTGATCAAGCTGCTCGTTGGGCAGGGGGCCAAACAGCATTGAATGACGCGATATATCTTGCCCTTGATCCGTTTGCAGATTACAAGAAGTCGCACCCTGATTCAGACCGCAGATACGCACTTATTCTAATGAGCGATGGTGAAGACGGCGGGAGCTATTATAACGAAAAAGATCTCTTCAAACGCTTGAGGAAAGAAGGCGTTCAAGTGTTTGTCATTGGACTTAGCAACTACCCTGACAAGAAAGGGAAACTTATGGATAAGGGCAAGCGAGAACGGGCAGCAATATATTTGACTAGACTGGCTAAAGAGACAGGTGGGCACATCTTTCTTCCGCAATCAGCCAGCGACTTACTGAATGCAGCAAATGATATAACGTCCTACCTTCGCACGCAGTACGTGATTGGTTATAATCCAACAGTCAAATCAAGCAAAGGTTCTAATCGGAAAGTAACAGTCAAGCTCGTTAATAAGCCAGGGCAAGAAGAGTACAGAATCCATTCCCGAGAGGGTTATGAGTCTATTCAGAACTAAGACTTGATAAGAGCCCTATGCTGCGAATGGGGTCTAACAAGCGCATACAGCGGAGCGCGGTAAGCGAGTCTCGTATCAATCCATCAATGCTGCTCGCGGCCCCGCTGATGCGATGCGTTAGGCTTTTGGGGTCAAAGAATGAATTCTAAAAACAGCGAGTTCTTCACTGAAGTGTACGTAAAGGGTTTGTGGGGTACTGACGAATCCAGATCAGGCAACGGCTCAAACCTGAAGCAAACGACAACGATCAGGGAACACTTATCCGTCCTCTTTAGAAGCTTGGGAGTGAAAAAGCTGTTGGATGCCCCTTGTGGAGATTTTTATTGGATGAATCGGGTCGAGCTCGACGTTGACGAATATATCGGGGCTGACATCGTCAGGGAATTGATCGAAGAGAATCGAAGGAGGTACGAGGAACCAGGCCGTAAATTTATAGTGTTAGACATCACTGAAGATGAAATCCCCAAGGTGGATTTAATACTTTGCAGGGACTGCCTGGTACACTTTTCCTTCAGAGATATAAGCTCCGCGCTCGAAAATATTAAGAGGAGCGGCTCGACGTACCTCTTAACGACCACCTTTAGTGAAAGGGAAAAAAACGAGGATATCCACACCGGAGATTGGCAGCCCTATAATCTGCAACAGCCCCCATTTAACTTTCCTGAGCCGGTCAGCCTAATAAACGAGAATTGCACTATAGGAGACGGCATTTACGCAGATAAGTGCTTAGGGTTGTGGAAGATTTCAGATATTTGTTACCCCGGCGGCCAACCGTTAGTTGATAAAAAGCGCAGCGCCTAACAAGCGCATTCAGTTTCCCAGCTATGCGACCGGTGGAGTGCGCCCGTCGCTAAACTTGACATAATCGATTCAATCGCGGGAACGAAATTGATAGCTCAGTTCACCTTTTTTACTTGAACAGCTACGTGACTAGGATATCCAAAAGTAAGAACAGGATAACTTTGCATATTGATAAAGTCGCCACTACTTATTTTGCCATTACCGTCCACGTCCACAAGCACGCTTATCGCGTAGCTTCCACGCTGATCTTGAAGCGCGCCGTATAAAACGAACGGAATAGGTTTTCCTGAGTTTGCTTTTTGCGCTATGTCTGTTAGCACTTCTTCTGCAACCAGGCGAGACGGCGCATCTGCCATGCCGACATCCGAAAGTCGCACATATGCTTTCACGTCAGACGGTAGGTGCGGCTGCTCAGCGAATAGGATTTCCCCGCTTACTAGAGGTTTATCCATACCTCAACCTCGCTTTACTAGTCTTACCATAAATCATTGTCAATCAGAAATCCTATTCGCTGCAAGATCTCTATTAATGCTTTTGCTATGAAAGATGACCTTGCGCGATCTAAGACAAACCCAAAATTCCGGTAGCCAGGTCGCGCAAGGTCAATCTGATCAAAGATACACGCATTACTTACAGTTGAGAGATCAAACAACATTGAAAAGCATAGAGTTGAGACGGTGAGCGTTGTCGGTTCCAGTCCACCCCCAGACGAGACGGTTGCCAAGGTTTGAAATCACCGGTCCATCTATACAAGTCTGTGATGAGGTTTGCTTGCTCGTCCACGCTGTCCCGTTGTTACTGGCAAGCACGTTGAGAAACCGATTGCCGACTCCTTGCCAGGTGAGTAAAGCGCGTCCGCCGCTTGCATGTAGGCCAGGTTTGGAGATAGTTGTTTCGCCAAGCGTAACCTTGCCAGTGAAGTTCGTACCGTTAGGGCTTTGTATGACATTTAGCTGGTTATTGCCGACGCCACGCCATCCTAACAGTAGTCGACTCCCCAGCGTTGCCAGCGCAGGGCCGGATGTCGTTGTATCGCCGAGAGTAACCTTCCCCGTCCAGTTTACACCGTTTGAGCTTCGCATTACGTTTAGCCGGTTATTGCCGACGCCACGCCAGGCGATGAAAAGCTGGTTGCCTAATACGGCAAGCGCCGGAGACGACTGTGACGTGTCGCCGAGCGTTACTTTATTGCCCCAACTCAGCCCGTTGTTCGACTGCAAGATGTTAAGCCGGTTGTTGCCAACGCCTATCCAGGCAACTATGAACCTGTTTTGGAAAACCGCAAGGGCAGGGGCTGCCGGAGAGACTTCACCCAGAGTCACCTTGTTAGAGTAATTGAGGCCATCAGTTGAACTCATAAAGTTGAGGCGCAAATTTCCAACTCCTGTCCAACTGAGAAGAAGCTGATTGTTCCTCGTTGTCAGCGCAGGTCCGTTACTGCTGGTTTCTCCAAGGATGGCCTTTCTTTGATAGATCGAGTTTATTGCTCGAAGATCACCAGCGCTCAAGCCTGTGCGCTGACCTATAGCCACGTTGGGATTGGGCTTTGGAGTGATGGTATCCACATTTGGATTGATGGCGAACGCATTGCGGGGATAGTGCATAATTGAGCCGTAATCATAAGGCCCAATGTCATCGCCATCCGTTATGTGCTGATTAAAGTTGTGTTCCAGCCCCGGCTGAATGTTAGCAAAGTTGATAGTGACGAAGCTGTCCCTATCTTCACGGCTTTGCTCGTGCCAAAGCCCTGCAGCGTGACCAATTTCGTGAATCGTGTTACCGGTCGTGCAGCCTGCCCCGAGTGTAATAAATTGCTCTCCGCCCCGCATGCCGACCTGAGAGCTGCATCCTCCGCCCGGTGTGAAAGTCACAAAGTTTGTTTCAGTAGTTCGCTGCCTGAATCTGACGTTACTGTTTGTCTGCCAATGCTGAATTGCATCAGTGACTCTTTGCTGATTTGGGAGACTGGGATCGATGCGGAAGATCATTACGCCGTCGGGCCAGCGGAATTGGCTGCCGACAACGATGGCCGCAGCCTCCGCGCCCGGTTGAGGGTTTTCAACCTGTTTCTTGATAGCGTCCATTTCCGCGACACTGCCAAGAACAATATCGCCTTCAAAGATGGCCTGACCATCAACCGCTGAATAAGCTACTTCTTTCAATCCAAACGTTTCTCCAGAAATGTAACCAGTCTTTACTTTGCTCGACACAAGGTGCTCACCAGATACACTATAGGTCTTTTTTTCAGTCTTGGCTTTCTTTGCAGAGGGAGCTTTTTTTGAGCCCCCTTTCTTAGAAGCTCCTTTTTTAGTAGTTCCTTTTTTAGTTGGCATAGAAATTCTCCTTTTAGGCGGTAACATTGGCCAGCATGTAGCCAGAAGGTGTTCAGGGCGTGAATAAGCTATACTCGCGGACGGCCTGCTGCGTTGTTAAAGCTCATCGCACTCTGATAATTCATCGGCAATAAAATTCTATCCTTGCCAAGAAGCAGCAGGTAAACTCTTACATAACACATGACGTAATTAAGTAGACAGAGCATTCAAAGCCAGTAAGAACATTCTTACGAGAAGGACTCAGTTCGGGCCTGCGAAATCGCGCCTAACTCGCAAATGCACCGGAGCCGCACAAGCGAATGGCGACAGGAATTATTTGATCTTTAATGTCGGGTCGCCGAACAGTATCCAGGTCCGGCGAATGTCCGTGTCACTCGCGGCGAGCTTTGCCCTCATTGCCGCCTCGCCCAGCGTCAGGTTGCCCGCGAACAAGAGCTGATAAAACCGCTGATTCATTGCCGACTGCCCGCCCGGTGTTGTCAGCGACGACGAAGCCCATGCCGCCACGGCTCCACCACGCTCGCACTTCATCAGCGATTCGGCGAGGCTGTCTCCGTAAGGGTCGTGGAAGAATCCGTTCAGGCACGTCATCATCACGAATAACGATGGCCCCTCTGAATTCTGAAGAGCGGCGGCATCCGACGATGTCAACAGGTCCCCTCTCCATGTCCCAGCCGACCCGTGCCCGAGGTAGTTGACAATCTTAGGACCTCGCCTGGCCGCGTCAATGATCTGCTGCCTGGCCGTCGCGTCGTCTACCCTCCCCCGAAAGACCTCCTGCGCGATTACGTCGGCAGGAAGTCGCGCTTTCACGCTCAGGCTTGCGGCCTCGAAATCATACCCGTCGTTGCGGTCGGCAACCATCAACGCGCCTTCGGCCCTGCCCGCCTGAGCGTAGCCCATGATCTTTTCTATTACCGCTCCGGCCTCGCCGACAGTGCGCACGGGCAGGCGGCCCACAGCCATCTCGGGCAATCCGTCAGAGTCGAAGTCTGCCAACCAGTCGTCCGAAGCCGTCTCAAGCCCGGACGTGTCTATGAGCTTCGTCGGCACGAAGTCGCTTTCACCCAGATTGAGATAGTCTCTCGGGTCGAAGCTGGCGTCCCCGGCAAACATCACCCAGCCGGGCCGCTTCTTCCAAACGGTCGCGGCCCGCGCCAGGAAATCTTTTACTGCCTGCGGAGAGTGCGCCCCGTGGCTGAACTCGTCATAGACATCTTCCACGTCGACGATAGTCGCGCTCAAGCCCTGGCCCTGCCGCAATCGCTTTAGCGGCTCCATCGCGGCGGCGAATAGGCCGTGCGTGATGATGATAAAATTCGCCCCGTTGCCCGCGCGGTTCAAAGTCGAAGGCCGGTTGGCCGTGACTGTGAAAGGCGCTTGCGCAAGATGGTCGACCAGGGCGAGGAGCCGCCTCTCGCCCGAAGCATTCGCCCTGAAGGTGATGGCGAATTCAGATCCTTGCGCTTCGACTATTGGAGTCATCTCTTGCACGTCGTTCGGGTCAGTGATGTCGAATACCCGGATTGCGGGCTGGCTGAAGCCCGTTACGGTTATCGGCTCTCCGCCGATGGCGCTCAGTTCGAGCGCGTCCCCGTCCGCGCGGAATCTGTGCGCGTAGGTGAGCCTGATGTGATCTATCAGACTCACGTCCATCTCGCCGCCTTCGGCGACAAGCGTGATGTCGTTTGATCCTTCGAGCAGCAATTGATTAGAGAAGATTATCTCGGTAATCTTGCGCGCCTGCCCGTCGAAGGCGACAGAGCCTATCTCTACCCCGTTGAGCTTCACTTTCACGCTGTGGTCGGGCGCAACATTTGTGACATCGGTTACGCCTTGCAAGGCCACTTCGAGCCTGGCTTTGTCGGTCGATCCCTTGTCGAGGTTCTCGATCCGGAATTCCTGAGCGACCGGATCGGCTGTGACTACTGGGCCGAAGAAGTTCTCCGCCTCCCCGTTTATCAACGCCGCAAAGTAGACGCTGCGCTCCTTTCTCTCGACTGTGTAGGGGAAGCTGCCCCCACCCGTCGGTTTGACGGCTTCTCCCGCCAGAATGGTTATTCTGCGGCCCGGCTGATTGCCGGACGTGAGCCAGTAGACGCGCCTGTCTGTGGAGGGCGTGTCGAGCGTCGCGCCGTAGAATTCTATTACGTCTGTCGGCTCAAGCCTCCCCTTCTGCCCGCCTCTGACGATGATCGGCACTTCCTCGGCGTCCGCGAACAGCCTTAGCAGGCGCGGGTCGCGCGACGGGTCCAGGCCGGCGGCTACGAGGGCGGGCTGGGTCACGCGGTACCACCCGTCTTTCTTGATCGTGATCTTCACGGCAGGGCCCGCCGCAATTTCCCACTGGGTCTGGAGACTGTTCAAAGATTCTTGAGCCGAATGCGGATGAGAATTCTTACCGACATTCGAAACAACTACCTGTCGCTGCCACGCTCTCGTATCAGTCTGTACGCTCGAAAGCGGAAGCGAGTCGGACCTGAGAGATAGCTTACCGCCGGGCGCGGGCGTGATCGGGCCGTGCAGCGTAACCTTGCCGTTAAGGTCTATGTCTTCGAGCCAGTAATCGATATTGCCTTCGATGCCGGGGGCGGGGTCAAACCATCTGTACTGCCGCCCGGCCGTCAAAGCATTGCCGGACCCGGCGAGCAAGGCCGACCCCGCAACGATCCGAGGGGTGATGCGAGCGCGCTTGCCCCCGTCCTCTCGATAAATGTTAAAGCCGAGATTATCGACTTCATGCCCGGTCGCCCATTCGAGCAATACTCCATCGCCCGATTGAGAAGCAGTAAATGAAAGAAGCTCGACCGCTGTGACGGTGTTGACTATGACGGAAAAGTTATCGATGCCCAGCGCCTGCGCATTCGTCGTTGTCGTCCCGGAGGTGACGCAGTAGTTCCAGGCCAGGTAAAAGTCGCTGCCGTTTGGTATTGTGACCTGGAGAACCTGGTTGGTGAGTGAAACAATCACTCCGGGGGCGCTTGCAAATCCGTTGTTGTTTGCGTCGGCTGGAAAGCTTGTTAGAAAGTTAGCCGGGGCCGCAGTCCAGGTCGCCCCGTCAAATGAATAAAACATCTCGATTCTGAAACCCGCCGTGTTAGATCCATTACGGTACTTTTCAATGTCGTAAGAGATGCTCAGGCTTGAAACGCTCGCGCCAGTGCTGTTGATAAACCGGGCGTACAGATTTCCGCTTCTC
Organism: Blastocatellia bacterium; assembly: GCA_036277095.1. Taxonomy (GTDB): domain Bacteria; phylum Acidobacteriota; class Blastocatellia; order UBA7656; family UBA7656; genus DASUNP01. Next base: position 107,228 of record DASUNP010000067.1, on the reverse strand, counting down.
GTAGCAGTGCCGGATGAGATCCAGCCTGCTGCCCTGTCAGTCGCTGTATTCGCCACGCCTGCGCCATAGTTGTAAATGCCGTTAGCTGCATTGACAGCCATGCCGTTACCGGCGATCTGCTCGGTCACCGTACCTGCCGTCGTGAAGCTTCCGACCGTCCTGACGAGCCCGTCTATCTTATCAACCCTCCAATCCGCAGGCAGCGTGGCCGTGGCAGATGTCGAGAGGCTGTCAAAACTCTGTGTGTAAGGCGATGCAGTTGGAAGACTGATCTGGGCCTTGGCGGGCGAAGACGCAGACAGCATAAAGAAGGCCGCAACCAGTGAGAGTCGAATAGAACGCGAAATAATATTGTTCATTGCTCCTCCGCTGTTCGCCCTTTGCAGAAACCGCGCGCGACCTGTCGGGCGATCCTCGGAGTCTGCGAAAGAGCGTAAGAGATCTGAAAGGGAAGTCTTAGAAATTGATTGAACGGACCTCGCATCTCGACCGTAGCCTTGATCGGGCGATCCCACCTGGAGATGATCTCGCCAATCATTCGAGAGGGGCTTTTGACATTCTTCACGAACGCCGTGGCTGCCAACTCCGCAGGTCCCGGGCCGTGCCACCTGCCCCAGTCTCTTAGAAGCGCGGGCCCGACCCAGCGCGGCAGCTTCGACGAGGCGCGCGACACAAAATCACCGCGCGGTTGGACGCCGAGAACCTGGCTCGCCAGCTCGACCAGGCAGGCGACCCAGTTGGCTTCCCTCTTGTTTGCGCCAAGACAGATCTCCCAATCGAAACCTTCCGGCAAAGATTCGACCACAACGCCTATGTCGCAGAGCCACAGCGGTCGCCATGCGTGATGTCTGAGCGTGTGCAGACAGAGCATACGCAGGTGGTCTTCGTCGCCGAGAATGCGAACATGCGTTTCGCCCAGCGTCACAAGCTTTGAGCGAGCGCATAAATCATCCGCCGCCCGGTCGCTCACACAGGCAAACTCTTCATGCTCGATGTCTACGTTAAGTTTCACGCCTTCATTGCTCGCTAAAACAGCCGCAGCCTTGCGGCGCTCGCGGGGCCTGATGAAAAGGTCTACATCTCCGTATGGCCTGAGCCCCGATTCGGGATAAAGTCGTGCGACGGCCCACCCTTTCATCAGCACGGGCTCTAAGCCCGCTGCACGCAGCAGCCGGAAGACCTGCTCGACCTCATATTCGTGGTAGGCGGCCCGAATCGTGTGAAAGTAGTAAGCCGCTTTTAACTCTAAGGCTGCGCGCGCTTCCGTTTTAGAATGAAGAAGACGCCTCCAACAAAGGGGCGCGGTCCCCGTCGCGAGCAATGCCGAAGTTATCTCGGCCAATTGGCCGCCCGATATTTTCAAGGGCGGGGGATGGTCGCGCCATGAGCCTGCGAGCACGGCGGCGATCTGACTTCCCCGAGACTGTGCAAGGCTGTTATTCATTGAATAGAGTTAGCACCTGCCGACAAAGCACCTCGTAGCGCTGCCGCAGCAGGGCAGCCCTGTGCACGTCTCCCCGGCGCGTGTACAGGTCGCGGCTTCTGCCGCCTGCGGCGCAACGATGGTTGTCACAATCGGCACGGCGGCCACCGCAGCCGCACTCAATCTGCGCACTGCCTGTCTGCGGGATAATCTTCTAGTGTTACCGGCTTGCGTTATCCGCCTCTCTAACAGCGCCGCCCGATCGAGTTGAGTTAAGGCATGGCGGATCGTCTCTTCGTCAAGCGGTGTTCCTATCTTCTCTCCGACGAGCCGCGCCACTTCAGCCACGCTAGCCTTTCCGTCGCAGTGGCCCCATACCAGAGCGGCGGGGCGGTTCAAGCAGTGCGCTTTATGTCGTTGCAGGTCATAGACCAGCATCTCTTCATTCATCTCCCGAACTAACAACCCGTCTCTTCTCGCCAGGGGTAACGTCATGAACGGTTCTCTTCTCATGGAATTCCTTCCTGCAATTTCGTTCTGGGGTCTGTACAGGCTGCGGCTGATGGTGGACGGGCCGTCGAATCCGTCTGATGACAGACCGGCATCGTCGTGCTGGTATTTGATTTCGTTACTGGGGATGGAGTGATGAGAGGAGTTGTTTTATGATTCGGCCATGCGATGAAGTCACTGTCATGAGATCAACGTGACGACCGGCGCCTTTAAAGACGCGGCGCTATTCTATCTTCGAGTGCTACACGTGTCAATCATAAGAAACCTTCTGTGTGTCAGGGACAACTTCAAGGTTCTGCGCCTTAAAGAAGGCTTGAAACCTGCCGCCTTCCCTGGTGATGAGCGAAGACCAATCTCCGTGTTCGATCAATCTGCCCCGTTCGATAAGATAAATGTGATCCGCTGTTCTGATTGTAGAGAGCCTGTGGGCAATGACGAGTATAGTGAGACGGCCGTGCAACTCTTCTATGGCAGAGAGTATGCGCTTTTCATTTTCTGAATCGAGCGCGCTCGTGGCCTCGTCAAGTATCAAGAGCTGCGGCTTGCGCAGCAGCGCGCGCGCCAATGCTATTCGTTGTCTCTCGCCGCCCGAAAGCCTCACGCCGCGATCGCCCAGGACTGTTTCAAGTCTTTGAGGCAAATCCTTAACGAACTCATCTGCCGCCGCGAGCCTCAACGCATCCCACAACTCTTGCTCGGTTGCCTCGGGCCGCGCCCATAGCAGGTTGGCCCTGACCGTGTCGTGAAATAAGAAAGTGTCCTGCGCAACGTAGCCGATCTGGTCGCGCCAGCCTTTAATGAGCTTTGCTTCTAAAACGGCGTCATCGATCAAGACACGGCCTCGCCCGGGTGCGACCAGGCCCAGGAGAAGGTCTGCTATAGTGCTTTTGCCCGCGCCCGATTGGCCGACTATAGCCGTCATATCGCCGAATGCGATTGTCAGGTCAAGCGCCTGTAATCGAAACCCGCCAGGCTCATATTCGAAATCTACGCGGTCGAGCCTCACGGACTGCCGGAACTGCACAGGCTCTGTATCTGTAGGCGCCGGGTCGGATGCCGCCAGGCAGCGCGATTCTACATCCATCACGGCAGCGAACGCAGGCAGCGCGTGAACGTAACGCTGATAGTTCTGCTGTATGGTTGAGAGCTTTGGCATGATGCGCGCGAACAGGAATATCAAGACGAGCACGCCCGCCGCGGGCATAGAAGCCACCCCTATGGAGACGTAAAGAATCACCGCCAGGACAAGCACAGCGCCCACGTCGAACCAGAGTTTCATATTCGCATGGTCGCGCGTGTAGGCGTCGTAGATGCGCGTGACGCGACGGGTCAACTCCGAAAAGATCTTTATATTGCGCCGTTCGGCGTTATAGGCTTTCACCACTTTTATGCCGCCGAAGTGCTCCAGCGAAGAAGAGTGCATCTCCCCTGTCGCATCAGAGAGAGCTTCCCCGCTCAAACGCGCCTTTCGCATCTTGCCTTTAAGCAGGAGCAGGAGCGCCGCTCCGCAAGCGAAGACCAGCACCGTCATCGGCACGGACAAACGCAAAGCCAGGATTATGTAGACTGAGGCGACGACGCAGTTGACGACTATGGCAAGCAGGCTATAGGTTGCGATATCTACACGGTCAAGCTCCGAAGTGAGCGCGTGAGTGAAATGGGAAGCTTTCGACCTGGAGAAAAATAGCCAGTTCGCATTCGTGATCGATTTATAGAGCCGCTGCCTGAGACGATCTACAAATTCGTTTTCAAGCGAAGCGCTGCTCACCGTTTGCCAGCGTTGTAAGAGCGAGTGAGCAATTGTGATTGCGACATAAACGGCCAGCACAGACATGAGAGTCGGGCGCAGGCCCGCGACATTGAAAGCTGACGCGACGAAGCTATCGATTGCGCCGACCGCGCCTTGTTGAACATCTATGCCCGTGAGCCCAAGCAGAGGGATTAGAAGTATCAGCCCGATGCCTTCGATAAGGCCGAGCGAGAGCATGAGCGTAAGGACCAGGACCACTCTCCACGACATTTCGCCGAGCAAAGTGGCGATAAAAATTCTGTTAATTGATGCCGTGGTAGTCGTCATGTCTGCGAATTAATTTAAGGGCGCATGGCGCGTGCTTTCGGATCACCAATGTACATTCAACGAGTAGGTTTGACCAGTCTCATTTCGATAACATGCGTTTAGTTAAACTCTGCCAGTGTTTCTCGATTATCCTGATAGGGCGCAGCGGATAATAAAAGAAGGAGAGATACGGGGGCAGCGGCACCATCTGCCATTCGAGAGGCGTCGGCTTTATATGGTCCGACAGTAAATGCGCGCGATCCTTTACGCGATTCATGGATTGGAGGTAAAACAGGTCCCTTTCAAAGACACTTATCTGTCTATCAATCCTGCGCGAGAGATTCGAATAAACTTTCGCCGCAAGCGACCGGACCTGTCTATCAGATTGCACGCTTTCGAAAACTCCCGGCGGGAGCGGCGCATCCAGCAGATCGCTCGCCAGGAAAAGACCGAGAGAAAGAATTCTTTGGCCGCCGCTTCGTCTTCCCGTCTCGATGACTGAGTTCCAATCCAAACTTCTGCGGGCGCGAATCAACTCCGCCAGGTCGCATATCCAGCCCAATCGCTCCCAGGCATGCTTTGCGCCATGTATGCAGATCAGCATAATCAGATCTTCGGGCGCGACCGTCAGAAACTCGCAGCCGCTGAGCGAGACTCGCTCAAGCCCCTGCCATATCGAGGCGATATCGGGCGCGAAAGAGAATCGCGTTGGTATAACTGCCCAGTGTAGATCGACCGTCGCAGCGTTATCGTCCCGGTCAAAGGGCTCCTCGCACTTTTGCTCGACCATCGCCGCCCGTTGCGTCGCGCCCAACCGGTAGCGCGGAAGGTATTGAGCAGAGATGAGAATATCCCTGGCTTTGAACACGTCCTGTTTGCGGACCAACAGGTCGAGGTCGCTAAACTGCCTGAGCCCTACATCGCCATAGAAACAGGCGGCCAGGATCGGCCCCTTAAACGGGACCATCGGAATATCTTGAGACTGAAAAAGCCGTTGAAGCTTAATCAGCTCGCCTGTGAGGAGAAGACTGTTTCTGCTGTTATTCTGAGAATGCTCTTTGAGCCGGTTGGAGGCGGCGCCGGGAATGTCATCGGGGCAGATTGCGCTCAGATGTGAGTGCAGGAGCGGAAGCAGGCTGTGATGTGTAGCCGCTCGGACCAGGTAATCCCAGTCTATTCGCTGTTGAACGAGCGCGGCAACGCGCGCGGCGCTCTTAGAATCCAGATATGTCCGGGCGCAGCATACGAGCAACTCGTGTTCAGAGATCATGCCGGAGACTGCGCGACTTGACGGTTTCATTGCGAAGCATGAGAGAGGCCGGACCGGTTGCTGTATTTAACAGAGAGCTCGCCTGCGCGGTTCAGCGCATCCTGCCAGCTTTTGAAGCGGTCCGGGAAATCAGTTGCAACTGTGTGAGCAATATCGCTTAGAGAATTCTGCCCGTTCATGAGAGAAAGGATGAGCCGGTCGATCTGCCCCTCTTTATCAAGCGCAGGGACATAGCTGCTCTCTCGTTTGCGCAGTTGATTCGGAGACAGCGGCGCGCCGAAGAAAGTAGACTGTTTGAAATCGGCTTTGATCTCATCGCCCTGACCCGCCACCTGAGTATTCCACCGCCAGACGTAATCATCGACTACGAGGTCTGCCGAAAGCTTAACGGAGACTCTATCGCCGACGGCCAGCGTTACGGGAGAAGAGAATGGGAAGAAGGCGCTGCCATAGATTAATTCGGGCTGGCCGGGAGCGTTCGAAAAACTCACTCCTTCAGCGAGCAGGCCGTCGAACCACAGGCTCAAGCCGTGAGCAGTCCCCGCGCGCATCGCGGTAAAGATCATTTCAGCGCTGATGTTGGCGCTCTCTATAGAATAATAATCGAGCGTAGCCCATTGTTGAGGAGGCGTTAAAAGCTGATCGGAGGCGACTCGGCCTTTCTGCCAGGTGTTAACCGCTAATCGCCGGGCTGCGCCGAGGTCAAGCCCATAAGCATTATCGCTCCAGAGCGTCGAATAGCGTTCATACAGATCCGGGGCTTCCGACACTGCCGCCCATAAAGTGTCTTGCTGTGGTATCAGTATGCCGTCTGGAGCAAGGAAGCGCTTTCGAGCATCGATGATTGACGGAATGTGATGACGAAACAAAGGCAGCACGCCCCGCAAGTCAGAGACGATCAGATCGACTCGCTCAGATAATGTGATACGAGAAGAGAGTTCTTGAATAAACTCAATGCGGTTGGCAAAGCCGTTATCTGCGGCGATCGTTCGCGCAACCTGGACGGCATCATCCGGCTCAATGGCATAGACTCGTCGCGCGCCGAATTGACAGGCCAGCATCGCAAAGATGCCTATCCCCGTTCCGATATCGAGGACGACCGAGTCGGGCTTTATCGCCCGACGCAAAGCATGCGCATAAGCCTCTGTGCGTACATGGTCGGCAATCATCTTGCCATAGCTGGTGATGCTATACATTATGACTTCTCAGTTTACTATAGGTTGAAATCAGAAGAACCAGCTAACAATCGAGCAACGTGTTCCGTGTGTAACGGTCGTGACTTCATGAAGGACCCCCGCCCTGAAGGCAACCAGCATCCCCGTTTCGCCCTTCAATTGAAAGCCATACCTTTTCCACTTAGGATCATCTATCAACCCGTAGAACGTCAGCGCCCCGCCGCAGTATGCATTGGGCGCGGGCCTGTCAGACTCTCGGTTCAAGAATACAACTATAGATATCTGGCGGCTCTTAATATATTCAGGCTTGCCGGCTTCGTCTTCCCCATCCCTGTGTGGTTGAAAGTAGCCTCCTTCTTTGTAAACCAGGAACTGTGGCTTCTCGCAACTGTCGAACGACAACTCAAAATGATTCTCCAGCTTTCCCCTTAGAGCCATCAAACGCTCTTTTACAAGCAATGTGGATGATTGAGAGACTTCCGCATGCAAACTTTTGCGGACCTTCTCTTTCAGCATGTCTTGAGATGTGTAGGCGTCTACGACCGTTGTGGGGGAGAGTGCAGTTGAAAGCATCTCGGATCGAAATCTTGCGCATAATCGCGTGTCAAGAAAACCTTTGACCGCAAAGAATCCGAAGCGAGTGAAAAAATCAGAGTCCGGCATCTTTGGTCTCACTACAACAAAAAGCTTTCCTCTGCTGAAGAATCACAGCGCCGTATTTCAGGCACTACTTATTCAGAGTTGCGCTTCTTCCGCCGTGCTCATTCTATTCGATTCAACCTGTTGATGAAAATCATTGATGATCACTTCACAGAGTTTTGACAGAAAGAACGGGCTGGCATGAGGTATTACTCGTCGCACCGGCAGGCTGGATGCGATGCGGCTCAGTAAGCCAAATTCTTGGGCGCGCCTCGAAGTATTCAGAAGATGGTTCGCGTAAGTATTCGTAACAAGAGTCATCAAGCCGGCGCTTGCAGACATTGATTCGATAAATGGAGCTGCTGAATCTTCAGTGCGTTCGCTTAACAGGTATATTGACGCGAGAGGGAGCGGATGGCGTTGAAACATATAATCATTCTCGGTGAGATTCAGGTAGCGTTTATCCCATAATGAATCCCCCGGCACCAATCTCGGCAGGGCGTCCGGTTTACCATATAAGATATTCACTGATGCCGGCCATAAGCGCAGGTGCGGATAGGCGGGTTGAGCCATAAATATGCCATCCATATCGGTAAGCGCTAATACATCATCTGTCAATACTGGAAATCCTGACTTCGCAAGCGCTGCGGCGGTTGTAGATTTTCCAGTCCCGGCGGGACCTACAATTGCGATTGCATATTCTCCTACGGCGATAGCGCTTGCATGCAAGCAGAGCGTTCCGCGAAGACGTAGTACAAATCCGAATATTGGACCAAGAAGATAAACGGTTGTGTCCTCAATCGTTAAATTATCCGGCCAAGTGCACCATATCTGAGCACCTTCGCGGTCGATAACGAACTCCGTCCCATCGCTGTAACGCAGCCGGAAAAAGCTCCCGTCCATTAGCTCCCAGGCTTTCAGCACAGGCTCTCCAAGTTCATCCTGATTTTGGCTGGCATACACAAGCTTTGCCTGTGTCTCACTCTTACCAAGCAAAGCATCTGGTATAAATTGTAGCCACACATGAGCATCTATTTTCGAGGCAGAGGGTCGGGGAATTAAGCCAGGAAGAGGTAGATTAGTTTGCAGGCACAAGCCGTAAAGGGAATAGGCCAAATACATGATCTTAACGAATAGACATTGAGCAGCTTCAGATGCTATCTGTGATGAGCAACGAACTGCTAAGTCTTCATAGTCGGGTTATCATTCATCCCCATGTCGGTTATATTCTGTGTGAGCTGAGAAATATTTCCATAGATGAACAGCTTGGGGGTATTATAATCTTTCTTCGCAGTTGTTTTATCTTGCGATTTCATAGCAACTCTCCTTGTTTGCGGCAATTCCCACTGATCTATAATCCCGAAGCCAGTAGTTTAAACTAACTGGACGAGTATTCAACCATAACTTATATGGATCCTTTTCTTGAGCAATCTGTGGGATGGCATTTACATCGATATATCTGGTTAATTCGGCCATCGGAGAGAACCGATCTATACAGTCTGAATCGGGTTGCTTTATAAGTTCAGTGTAAGGATCTCCGGCCAGGGCCGTTTTTGCCCGGAGCCGCACCGGGTCCGGCAACCACCCTTTTATCGCCCTGCGAACTATTTCCTTGTGCGCACACCAGGGTAAGGGAGGGATTGCCAATAAGTAGCTTACTAAACGGAGATCAAAAAATGGATAACGATATTCGACCGGAATAGATGTCGCCCCCGGGTCTGCGCACTCAAAAGTGTTCGGCCAATCAATCATAGTGAGGAAATTATAGGCTTCCGGGCGAGTCGGATGAATCGGTCCTGATACTTTGCTCACCCATTCCAGCCTCGCTTGCAGGTTGTAGCGGTCCGCAAAAACCTGTTCGACCCAAATTGGATAAGGATGTTTCCACTCCAAGTAAGTCCCTGCCCAGCGCTTCAGCGTTGTGCGGAAACCGAGTTTTGGAAACCGCCGATAGGTTCGCACGTATCGCGCTATAAACGAAGCTACAGGCCAAAATCGAAACCTCTTTAGCTGTTGAGCAAAATACGCCTGCGAAAAATATAGTGCCGGGTCACCGCCATCGCCACTCAGAACTATTCGGCTGTGCGATGAGATTCGCATTAGATGATCTGAAACGAATGCTGACAGTGGGAAATGCATCGGCTCAGGAAAACGATGTTCTGGACAACCCCATCGCTCATACAACTTATAGTCGTCCAATACAAGGTAGTGAATCGGGATGCCAAGCCCTTCCGCTGCTAATCCTGAATAGTACCGCTCTTGATCAGGTATCAACCTGTCATAAATCATAGTGAAGGCTTGCAGATCGAGTTTCTCAGATGATACTTCTTTAGCAATTGCCGCCACTGATGTGGAATCGAGCCCACCGCTCATACTAACGGCGATCTTCTTAGCGCGAAGCCTATCACCAACCGCTTCTCGCAATAGATATTTGAAATGCTCAACATATTCGTCATCGCGCCTGTACCGGATTTGTTCCTCCGTAGGTAAGGTCCAGTAACGACGTGCCTGCTTTCGTCCAGCCAACAATAGCAAGTAGTGGGCAGGGGGCAGACGCTTGATGTCAGCAAATGTCGTTGTATTGAATTCTTGATTAAGACCAAAGAGCAGGAAATCGCCGATGGCTCGCTCGTTTAATTCATCCGAAACCGCAGGGTGCAATCGCACGCAATTGAGCGTGTTGCTGAATATCAAACTATTATCTACGTGCGCATAGTAAAAAGGCTTCACCCCGAAATGGTCGCGAGCGCAAAACAATCGCCGCTTCCGCCCATCCCATATCGCAAAGGCGAAATCGCCTATCAGATGTTCCAGACATCCTTCGCCCCAGGCGTTGTAGGCGTGAAGAATTAGCTCGACATCCGTAACACCTGCGAGGTCGGCTGCGACTTTAGACTCTAATTTGCCGATCAGCTCGTTCCGGCCATCGATTCGCGCGTCCGCAGTAATCCAAACTTCTCTATCCAGGCTCAGAGGCTGGCGCTCATTGATTGACTCTCTGGTCGTGCGCAGCATCGCGTGGCCGAATCCGATGTGCCCCGCGCTCCAAATCTGTTGCGCGTCCGGGCCGCGATAGGCCATGAAGTCTGTCATCCGGCGTAACAATTCCCGGCTGACCGGTCTGCCATCCAGATTGACGATGCCGATAATGCCGCTCATTATGTCTTCAACTCCTCGGGCAGGACGGCGGGCTCGAAAGGCTTGAAACGCTCCATGACATCTGTGGTGTCGTTGAGCGGAACTCCTTCGAACTCCACCCAGGCATGTGCTTCCATCCGGCGATCATTTTTGCGCGCGCCGAATTTGACCTGGCTTTCGATCCCTTGCCGGCGCAAAAGCCACCACAGGGTTAGCGATTCGGGCAAGCACTTCGCACGGTAAGGCCCGTACCTTCTCGCCGCCTCTACCAGGCGGGCCGTCTTACGAACTCGGTCGCGAAGCTCTCGCTCGTCCCCGGCGACATCCGGCTTAATGGCGCGCGAGAATCTATCCATCAGTCTCTGATATCTCCTGAGCCCCATCACAGACAAGGCCGCCGCAGCAAACGGCAACAGCACGAGCGATTGCGACAACAGCCATCGCTCTCGTGCCGACAGTCCGATGAATTTGCGCCATTTATTCATGGTGAACATCTATTAGTCCCTGCTCGGCGAGCTTCTCTATTAAATCGCTCAGGTCGCGGCGCAATCGCTCGGCCTCTACATCGTATTCCGCCAGCAGAATCTCATACGCCTCTTGAATCGATCTGGACGAAGTAAGCGCGCCCCACATGCGCGTCCCCATTTCGTCCAGGCCAAAGTACTTCTCACTCTTCAGGTTCAGTAAGACAGACTCGCCTGCTAACGCGGACACAAGCACGTCCGGCGGAATAGATATCCGCGTGGAAAAAGGGATGACCATTTCGTTTTGCTTAATGCCCTCCCGGATTGCGTAGATGCGCGAAACCACTTTCGCTGGCGGCTCTCAATAGCCGGCGATCCTTTGAAGTGTCAACAATCTGATCGCACTGGCGGATTATACCAATAAAAACTTTTGCCGCAATCCTTTATCTTAGCGCCCCATGTTCGTAGCCGTTGTATTGTCGATGGTTGTAAGTATATCTACTTTAAGCCGGTTTGTAGGTCTGCCCGAGTCAGCACATTATATTGACAGCAAAGTTTGCGGTTAGTATATTTCCGACGGCCTTGTAGCGCTTCTGCGGGCGCGGGTTCAGACCGAAGCTTGAATAACGAATATGCGGGGATGGTGCTTTAAGCTCAGGTCTCGATCGCCAGACGCCTCTCAAATCTCACTCTTGCAGGTTCGCAGGAGGGCGCTTACCAGGTTCCCCCTTTAACCGCATCGCCGATGCTTGCGCGGCTTTGGGCCCCCAAATCGATAACGCGCCGATGCTGAAGCTTCTCGCGCCACTTACACGAAGCTTTACTCGGAGCAGGTTTTGACTTTCGTAATTCGCCATGGTCTATGGCTTCCCTTCGGGGCTTAACCCTCCGGGGGCGCAGTCTGTCCGGGGCTTTAATCTATTTATAAAGAAGCGAAGTTAGGGTTATTATTGGCGATACGTTTATTACGCAATTATCAAAGGGCGATTTATGGTTTATGCGCCAGCCCGTAGCTGCTACAACAGCTTTTGCGTTGATCGTGTGATGTCCAGGAGGATTAGCAATGGCGGACGAGAAGGCCGAGCTTGAGCGGATTGCACCAGTAGACGACGCGCCTCTTACGCGCGCAGGTTATCCGAGGATGCCGGGTTATCCGGAAGCTATGGGATACGGCTACGGCTACGGCGAACAAGAGGGTCTGCACCTGCGAGACATCTGGCGCACTGTCCATAAACGCAAATGGCTTATCATCACTATAGCTTTCGTCGTTACCACGATAGTAACGATCGAAGCCTATCGCTCGAAGCCCGCCTTCGCGGCCTCGGCTCTTATAGAGCTGGGCAAAGAGAACGCCACGATGATCAAGTCCGGGACGGGCGAGATGGTCCTTCAAGGCGATGAGACGGACCTCTATTATCCCGAGATGAGCATAAAGACAAAGATGATTACGCTGACAAGCGAGCCGCTGCTTGAAGATGTGGTGGCCAGCCTTAATCTGGATCAGAATCCGAAATTCGTAGACGGAGGGAAGAAGTCCGTATGGGAGGCGGTAAAGTCTATTGGCAATCGCGTGAGCGCGCAGCCTCCCGATGAACAGACGCACTCCACTATCAATACCCCGGCTGCCTGGGCCACGACGGGAAGGCAGCGCTCGCCCGAAGAGAGCGAGCGCCTGGCCCCCTACGTGGGCCTGATAGCCGGCGGGCTTGAGGTGGAGCATATAAAAGATACACGTGTGCTCAGGGTCTCCTACACCCACACGGACCCTGTCATCGCCGCCTCTGTCGTAAACGGGATAGCTCAGACATTCATCGAAAGCAGCTTTCAAACAAAGACGGCGAAGTTCACAAACGCTTCTGACTGGCTCGACCGGACTACGCGAGAGCTGAAGACGAGGGTCGAGCAGGCCGAACAGAAGCTTGCCGACTACACGCGCGAGCACAATATCTTTACCACGGACGGCAAAGAGACGCTGACTACAGACAAGCTCTCGCGGCTGCACGATCAAGCGACGCGCGCCGAAACCGACCGCATCATGAAGCAGTCGCTATACGAAGAGGTGCGCCAGGGCCGCGTCGCCCAACTCCCTGCGGCCTTCGCTGACCCGAAGATCACCACTCTGCGCAACAAGCTCGACGAGATGCAAGCGCAATTCGATAAGCTGAGCCTCAAATACGGCCCGGACTACCCGGCCGTCATCGAAGTGAAGCAGGAGATGGCAACCACGCGCGCTCAGATGGAGGCGGCGCGCCGCGCGCTCGAAGATAAACTCAAGGGCGAGTACGAACTGGCCTCTCGTGACGAGCAGTCGCTCAAGACCGCGCTCGGTCAGGCTAAAGGCGACGCCGTAAAGCAGAACCAGGACGCCATTCAATACAACATACTCAAGCAGGAGGTCGACACGGCGAAAGGGCTTTACACGGACTTTCTGCAAAAGACCAGCCAGGCGAAGGTAGAGGTCGCGCAGCAGCATAACAACCTGAAGTTGATACAGCCCGCAAAGGTGCCGAAAGCGCCGGTGGGGCCGGGGCGCTTTCGGACAATACTCTTCGGATTCTTGTTGAGCCTCGCGGCAGGCATCGGCCTGGCGTTGTTCCTCGATTACCTCGACAACACCATCAAATCGGTCGAGGACGTGGGGCGCTACGCTCAACTGCCCGCGCTCGGCGTCATACCCGCTATCGCAAGGGGCGCGACCGGAAGGTTTTCAGCCCAAAAGCTGAATAAGAGGCTGAAGGGCGCCAACGGGTCGGACCGCGTCTCTGAAAATGCCCAGCACCATTCGACGAGTTTGATGGCCTTAGACAACCGCTCGACTGCCGCAGAGGCGTACCGTGTAGTCCGCACGTCCATGCTTTTGTCGGCAGCGGGCAATCCGCCGAAGACCATACTTGTGACGAGCGGGCAGCCGGGCGAAGGCAAAACGACGACCACCGTCAACACTGCTATCTCGCTGGCGCAGCTCGGGTCATCCGTGCTCATTATCGACTGCGACCTGAGAAAGCCCGCGACACACAAAGCGTTCGGCATAACGCATACGCAGGGGCTGTCGACTTACCTGTCTCGCGAAATTGACGTCGACGGGCTCATACACAAGCTACAGATACCCAACCTGTCGCTGCTGCCGTGCGGCCCCATCCCGCCCAACCCTGCCGAGCTTCTCAGCTCTGACAGGATGAAGAACCTGCTCGGCGAGCTGGCCGAGCGGTACGATCACATACTGATAGATTCGCCACCCCTTATCAGCGTGACCGACCCGGTCATTCTTTCTACGCTCGTCGATGGAGTGATACTCGTAGTCCACGGCGGCAAAAGCACTCGCACCGTCGTGCGGCGTGCGCGACAGGAGCTCTCGACCGTCGGCGCAAAGGTATTCGGCGTCGTGCTGAACAACCTCGACCTCAAGCGAGACGGCTACGACGATTATTATTATCAGCGCTACTACCAGCAGGCGACCGACGAGGTCATAGATGGGTAAGGAGCCTCACCAATCACAGACCGCTCAGATTACCCGGAAAGCAGATTCATGAAAAAAGCTCTGATAACAGGAATAACCGGACAGGATGGTTCATACCTGACCGAATTGCTTCTTAATAAAGGCTACGAGGTCCACGGGATCATTCGGCGGGCCTCCGTCTTTAACACGGATCGAATCGATCATATTTATTCCGACCCTCATGACCGCCAGGCCCGTCTCTTTCTTCACTACGGCGACCTCACGGATGGCACGGGGATAAGGCATGTCCTGGAACAGACACAGCCCGACGAGATATATAATCTCGGAGCCCAGTCTCATGTCAGAGTCTCGTTCGATCAGCCAGAGTACACCGCTGATGTCGTCGCCACAGGCACACTGCGTTTACTTGAGGCGGTTCGAAATTATGCAACTATTTCCTCCAAGCACGTGCGCTTTTACCAGGCCGGCTCTTCAGAGATGTTCGGAAGCACGCCCCCGCCGCAAAATGAGAGGTCGACTTTCTCCCCGCGAAGCCCCTACGCCGTCAGCAAGGTCGCTGCCCACTGGTGGGCCGTCAATTACCGCGAGGCTTACGGGATATATATAGTCAACGGGATTCTCTTCAATCACGAATCGCCTCGTCGGGGTGAGACCTTTGTTACGCGAAAGATCACCAGAGCCCTGGCACGCATCAAGATGGGACTGCAAACGAAGCTCTACCTCGGCAACCTGGATGCCAGGAGGGATTGGGGCTACGCCGCAGACTATATGTACGCCGTATGGCTGATGCTTCAGCAGGCGGAGCCGGGCGATTACGTAGTAGCCACCGGAGAGTCTCATAGCGTGAGAGAATTTTTAGACAAAGCTGCGGCGTGTCTGGAACTCGATTGGCAGGATCATGTCCTGCCCGACCCGCGCTACCTCCGCCCGACCGAGGTGGACCATCTGCTGGGAGACCCTTCCAGAGCTTTTCAAGAGCTGGGCTGGCAACCGAAGGTCTCATTCAATGAATTGGTAAGGATGATGGTCGAGCACGATCTGGAGCTTGCCCGGCAAGAGCGCACGCTCAAAGAGGCGGGCCACACGGTGGCTTTTCGGGGGTCGGCAGACAGGTAACGGTTTCAGCCTGCCCGCGCTTTCCACGGGTTCAACAAGCGCGCCAATCCGACATCAGAGTATCGCTTGCCATGTTTGACTATCTGGTCACGAAGAGAGTTTGCGTCACGGGAGGGGCCGGGTTTCTCGGCTCATACGTGGTCGACAAGCTAAAGCAGATGGGCGGCTCAAACCCCTTCGTTGCGAGGTCGCAGGACTACGACTTGCGCGACCGCGCAAGCATCTGCCGCATGTATGACGACGCGCGCCCGGATGTTGTCATACACCTGGCAGCGACAGTCGGCGGCATCGGGGCGAACCTTCAAAACCCCGGAAAATTCTTTTATGACAATTTGATGATGGGCGTTCAGTTGATGGACGAGGCAAAGGAGCGAAAGGTTGAAAAGTTCGTCGCTCTCGGGACCATTTGCGCCTACCCTAAGTACGCACCCATCCCGTTTAGTGAAGACGACCTGTGGAACGGCTACCCCGAAGAGACGAACGCGCCTTACGGGCTGGCAAAAAAAATGCTCCTGGTCCAGGCGCGCGCCTACCGCGAGCAATACGGGTTTAACTCGATATACCTGTTGCCTGTAAATCTGTATGGGCCGCGAGACAATTTTAACCCTCAGACTTCACACGTCGTCGCGGCGCTGATCAAAAAATGTATCGATGCCAAAAGGCAAGGCGAGCAGCAGATCGTTGTTTGGGGGACCGGCGCTCAGACCAGGGAGTTTCTCCATGCCGAAGACTGCGCCGAAGGAATTCTGATGGCCGCAGAGCGATACGACAAGCCCGACCCGATCAACCTGGGCACGGGTCAGGAGATTTCGATAAGAGAGCTTGTATCGATGATCGTGCGGCTGACAAAGTACGAGGGCGAAGTGGTGTGGGATCACGCCAAGCCCGATGGACAACCGCGCCGGTGCTTGGATACGTCGCGCGCAGAAAAAGAGTTTGGCTTTCGCGCGCGCATCAGCCTGGAAGAAGGCATCAGGCAAACAATAGAGTATTATCAAGCCCTTATCTCTTCCGAGCGTCCATGAAGATCGTCTACCTTAGCCCGTCGGGGCAACTGGGTGGGGCCGAGAAAAGCCTCATCGATATTCTGGCGAGCCTGAGCGCAGCCAGGCCGGACTGGAAGCTGAGCCTTGTGGTCGGCGAAGACGGACCGCTTCTTTCAAAAGTGAAGTCGCTGAATATAGCGGCGACGGTTTTACCGTTCCCACAGCCATTGTCCCGCCTGGGTGATGCAGGAGCCGGCAGCCCTGGGCAAAATCAATCGGGTGCTTTCAGCATGCTTGTTAAAAGCGCGCCCGCCGGTCTTTCGGTCGTTAAATATGTAACGCGGCTGCGACGTGAATTGCGCAAGCTTGATCCTGATGTCTTGCACACAAACGGATTCAAGATGCATATCCTGGGCGCGTGGTCGCGTCCGCGCGAAGCCTCGCTTGTCTGGCACATTCACGATTATGTGAGCGCTCGCCCGGTGATGACCCGATTGCTGCGCAGGTATCGATCTCGATGCTCGGCTGCCATAGCGAATTCCAATAGCGTGGCCGATGATCTGCGGGCGGTATGCAATGGCGGCATGAAGGTGCATCCCGTTTACAATGCTGTCGATCTTGATCGGTTCTCGCCGACAGGGTCAAAGTCGAATCTGGACATGCTCGCGAGCCTTCCGCAAGCTCCGCCCGGCACGCTGAGAGTGGGGCTGTTAGCAACCTTCGGGAGATGGAAAGGGCACGCGGTCTTCTTTAAGGCTTTATCGCTGCTCCCACCCTCTGTGCAGTTTCGCGGCTATGTTATAGGCGCGGCGTTATACAAGACTGCCGGGAGTCAATACAGCCTCGAAGAGCTTCGCAAAATGTCTTCTCAAATGGGTGTATCGCACAAGGTGGGGTTTACAGGCTTCGTCGACGATACGGCCTCCGCCATACGCTCCCTCGATATCGTTGTTCACACCAGCACGGAGCCCGAGCCATTCGGCCTGGTCATCGTCGAGGCCATGGCCTGTGGTCGAGCGGTTATTGTCAGCCGGGCCGGAGGGGCCGCAGAGATAATAGATGAGGGAACGAATGCGCTGGGACATCATCCCGGCGATGCGGAAGAGTTGGCCGACCGGATAAAGCAACTGGCTGAAGACATCGATCTGAGAAAGAGCCTCGCGCGAGCGGGGAGGACCTGGACCGAGCAGCATTTCAACCGCGCGAGGCTGGCAACCGACCTCATCCCCATCTACTGCGAAGCGGCTTCTTTAAACAATTGAGCTGGCGGGAATCTATGCGCGTCCTTCACGTTTACAGCGGAAACCTTTACGGCGGCGTAGAGAGCATGTTGGCGACGCTGGCAAGCTGTCGCGCCCTCTGCCCCGCGATGGAGCCACACTTCGCGCTCTGCTTCGAGGGGAGATTGAGTGATGAGCTGAAGGCTTCGGGCGCATCGGTTCACATGATTGGCAATGCTCGCGTCAGTCGTCCCGCAAGCATTTGGCAGGCGCGACGCAGATTAAAGCGATTGATTGATGGCGACCGCTTCGATCTGGCCGTCTGTCATTCGTGCTGGTCTCAGGCGATCTTCGGCCCTGTTATCAGGGCGGCGCGTCTGCCGCTCGTCTTCTGGCTTCACGATGCAGTCGACGGGCGTCACTGGTTGGAGCGATGGGCAAGCAAGACGCCGCCTGACGTGGTTATAGCTAACAGCCTGTACACAGCGGCTACGCTGCCTCGGTTGTACCCGCATGTGCGATCAACTCTTTTGCACTGCCCTGTGGCCGCGCCTGCGGCGAGTTTATCGGAAGGCGAAAAGCGCGCGCTCAGGCTTGATCTGAATACGCCGCCGGATGCGACAGTTATTTTACAGGCGAGCCGCTTGGAAGAGTGGAAAGGGCAGGCGTTACATTTGCGAGCCCTCAGCCTGTTAAAAGATATTCCTGGTTGGGTCTGCTGGCAGGCGGGCGGCGGTCAGCGGCCGCACGAGATTCGATACCTTGAAGAGTTGAAAAAGCTTGCTGCTCAAACAGGCATTGCCGACCGCGTCCGCTTTCTCGGTCAGCGCAAGGACGTGGCAAGGCTTATGGCTGCGGCAGATATTTATTGCCAGCCCAACACGGGCCCTGAGCCATTCGGGATAGCCTTTATAGAAGCGCTCGCCAACGGCCTCTCTGTTGTTACGACTTCGATGGGCGGCGCAAGAGAGATAATAGACGACGATTCAGGCATCCTCGTCCCGCCCGACGACCCCGAGGCGTTGAGCGAATCTTTGCGACGGCTCATAGAAGAACGCTCGCTTCGAGTCGAGCTTGGGGAGGCGGGCCCGAAGCGCGCCCGCGAGCTTTGCGATCCCCTCACGCAGTTGCGATGTCTTTATGACCTCTTCGCTGATATTGCGGGGCGCGAGGCTGCCGCATGAACGAGGCTGGCGCATGAATGTTGTCGCTTCTATGGATCGGCAAGAGCTTGAAGCGCGCGCGCGCCAGAGTCTCGGCGCAAGCGACGAAGCCATCTACGGCAGGGTCGCCGGAATCCTTAAAGATCGCTGCGCGCGCGGAGAGTTGCTCGTCGACGTTGGTTGCGGAACCGGCAACCTCTGGCCTTTCGTGCGCGATCGATTCGACCGCTACATAGGAGTTGACGCAATCCGGCATGATGACTTTCCCGAGGGCGCAGAGCTTATTCTGGCGGACCTCGATAAGGAAGATCTAAGCTTGCCGGCGGGTTGCGCAGATGCGGTCGTCGCGGTCGAGACGATTGAGCATCTGGAAAACCCGCGAGCATTCATGCGCAGCATCTTAAGAATTGCGAAGCCCGGCGGCTGGGTTTTAGTGACAACTCCTAATCAACTCAGTTTGCTCAGTTTGATAACCCTCGTCTTCAAACATAGGTTCTCTGCTTTTCAAGACGCGAGCTATCCCGCGCACATCACCGCGCTGATCGAAGTGGATTTGAAGCGGATAGCGAGCGAGTGCAAGCTCGGCGACATAGAGATCGATTACAGCCGCAAGGGGCGAATCATTCTGTCGCCCTGGCACTTTCCGCGATTCGTCTCGAACATCTTTCCCCGCGCGTTGTCGGATAACCTTATTTTGATCGGGAGGAAAGCGAGTGGAAACCCCTAGCACGCCGCCCGCGTGGGTGCATATCACGTCATCGATAATCAGGCGGCTCCCGGCGGCCCGCTATCGAGCTATGAACTGGCTATGCCGGCGGCCTTCGCCCCCCTTCCTGATGAAATTGCCGGAAGAGAGCGGGCGGTTTCTCTTCGAATGCAATCTGCGCGATTCCATTTCGCGCGAAGTCTGCTTTATGGGCAGATACGAGCCGCAGCAATCGGCGTTGCTTCAGAGATTGCTGCAACCGGGCATGACGTTTGTCGACGTAGGGGCGAACTGGGGCTACTTCACATTACTGGCCGCGCATCTGGTCGGCGACAGCGGGCGCGTAATCAGTCTTGAACCCGACCCGAGAATATTTCGTCTGCTTGAGAGCAATCTTGTCAGAAACAATCTTTCGCACGTCACGGCCCTGCAACTGGCTGCGATGGACAAAAATGGGACTGTCAATTTAAGCGGTTACGATGAAGAGCGCGACAACTGGGGATTGTCCAAAGTCGTCCGAGGGGCTGTCGATAACTCGCCGCTCTTTCCGGTTGAGGCGCGACAGCTTGACGAAGTGCTGGACGAGCAAACGGTCGAGCGGGTCGATGTTTTAAAGATGGATATTGAAGGCGCTGAAAGAATGGCGCTGCGCGGAATGCAGGAGGGGCTGGCCGGGCAGCGCTACCGCTCGATATTGCTTGAGATGCACCCCTCGATACTTGCCGAGCACGGACACAGCACAAAGGATGTGCTCGATCTACTTTTGTCGCACGGGTATCGCGGGTGGTGGATAGATCATTCGCCCGAAGCGATACGCCATGCGTCTTACGCTCGCTCGCTCGATCTGAGACGGTTCTTGAGTCCTTTGGGCGCGGCTTCAAACATTGATGACTGGCCGCACAGCTTATGGCTTCTATCAGACCAGGCTTTACCAGCTTAACAACAGGCGCGCGACCCATCACCACAAAACCGAGCGCTTTAAGGCGGCTGCGCGACCGGTCTTCGACCTTCTGGATACAGGTATTCGTCTTATTCCAGATATGCTGCCAGCTCGCGTTGCTTTCAAGCAGCTTCGGCTCCTTCCGCCTCATGCTTCGTATAGCGAGCTTCGGACTGAGCATTGCTTTCCTCTTCGCCCTGCGCGGTCGCGGAGAGAGACACCCGGCAAGCACAGCCGCAAAGTGGATACTGGGCATTGTCTTTTTATCATTATTTCACCCGAATACTAATCTCGCAGCCGGGGTCGCTCAATGCGTCATGTACCTGGCGATTCTTGCCCCTTTGTTCTGGGTATCTCGTCTTAAGGTCGATGTGAACGGGCTGCGCCGCGTGATCTTGATACTGTGGGTCTTTTATACGCTGAGCGCGGCCGTAGGGATCTTACAGGTCTATGCGCCGGGCAGGTTTCAGCCGAATCTTTCGGCCATTTATGCGGCGATGGATGAAGGCTTTATTGCGGACCTGTCGATCACGACCGCCAGCGGGCAGCGTGTGCTGAGACCTATGGGGTTGACAGACATCCCCGGCGGAGCTGCGACAGGCGGGTACTACGCCGTGCTTTTCGGGCTGGGGTTCTTTCTGATCGAGCGCAAAGCGTGGGTAAAAGTCGCTTCTATCGTAAGCATCATCATAGGGCTTGGAAGCATATACCTGTCTCAGTTGCGGTCCGTTCTTATTATGGCCGCCATCTGCATAGTGGCATTAACAGCCATACTGATATGGAAGCGCAACGTGGCTAAATTCAGCATGCTCCTCATGATTCTGGTCATTGCAGTGCTGGGAAGTTTCTACCTCGCCGTATCACTGGCCGGAACGAGCGTCACGACCAGGCTCTCTTCGCTCGTCGATGCGCGCCCTACGGAAGTCTATTACAGAAGCCGCGGGATATTTCTTGAGTATACGCTTAGAGAATTGCTGCCCGTTTATCCGCTCGGGGCCGGGCTCGGGCGCTGGGGGATGATGAGTTCTTATTTCGGCCAGAAGGGCGACCCAACTAAGAAAGCGCTTTACGCAGAGATCCAATGGACGGGCTGGCTTCTGGATGGCGGCGTGCCTTTGATGATTGCTTATATGATAGCGCTATTAATGGCTCTCTACGCAGCCTGGAGGGTCGTGCAAAAGCCGCCACATCTGTTCGGTAATCTTTATCTCTGGGGGGCGCTGCTGTTGGCTTACAACGTCAGCGCGATCGCGCTCACATTCAGCTACCCCCTCTTTATAGGGCAGGCGGGTCTGGAATTCTGGTTGCTCAACGCGGCTATATTCGCTGCGGCTCGCAACAGCCCCAAATCTAATCGCTGATGGCACCTTACGTTATCGTTACAGGCGATTTCGTTCGCACGGGCGGGATGGACATGGCAAACCTGGCGCTTGCCAGCTACCTGGCTGAGCGTGGCGTGGAGTTGCACCTGGTCGCGCACCGCGTAGATACAGGACTCTGCGCTTATCCCAACGTACGCGTCCACTCTGTTTCAAAGCCCCTGGACTCATACCTGCTCGGCAGCCCTTTGCTCGACCGCGTGGGCCGCGCATGGGCTTCAAAGATAACGGCGCGCAGCGGCCGCGTAGTGGTCAACGGCGGCAACTGCTCATGGAGTGATATCAACTGGATACATTACGTTCACGCCGCTTACACGCCACAGGCGTCTGGGCGTGCGATCTACAGGCTCAAGACGGACATCGCTCATCGCAAGGCCCTTACCAGCGAACGCGCAACGCTGGCCGGCGCTCGTTTAGTGTTGTGCAACAGCCATCGAACTCGGCGAGACATAATCGAACACCTCGGGGTGGCTGAAGATCGTGTCAACGTCGTCTATTACGGGTCCGATCCGAAACGGTTTTCGCCCATCACGCCGGAGCAAAGAAGCGAGGCGCGCCGAAGTCTCGGCCTGCGGGACGAACGGCCCCTGATCGCTTTCGTGGGCGCGCTCGGCGACCGCCGCAAAGGGTTCGACACGCTGTTTAAAGCGTGGCAGACGCTGTGCGCGGACAAGGATTGGGATTGCGATCTGGTAGTGATTGGCGCGGGCGCAGAGCTTAACGATTGGAAACGGCAGGCGGGGGAAAGGAATTTGACGGGGCGGATAAAATTTCTCGGCTTTCGCCAGGACGTGCACGAAGTACTTGCCGCCTGTGATGCGCTCGCGCACCCGGCGCGTTACGAGGCTTATGGCCTTGTCGTTCGCGAAGCCCTGTGCCGCAACGTGCCGGCCATTGTAAGCGCAGCTTCAGGCGTGGCCGAACATTACGATGGCCGATTGCGGCAGCTATTGATTCAAGACCCGAACAAGCCCGACGAGGTCCGCGAACGATTGTGGAACTGGCGACGGAACATCAACACGATCAAAGAAGAAGTCGCGCCCCTGTCAAATAGCCTGCGCAGCCACACCTGGGAGGGCATGGCTGCGCAGATGATTCAGTTGATCGAAGCGCGCAACTAGCGATTATCCATTATGTCTTTAGCACCGGTTCGAGAGCGCGGATCGAAAGATTCAAAATTCAAGCCGCTCACCCATTGTTGGATTTGCGGCGGCAATCGGCTCGTGCCCGTTCATCAGGGGCTCTTTGAGTTTGAAGTTTACTCCGAGCAGGACCCTGAGCTTGCAGAGTATACAGGCGAGCGGTTCTGGCTCAATCGATGCCGTGAGTGTGGGTTCGCTCAACCGGACGTGACGCCGACCCTCCCGCGATATTTTGATCGCATGTACGATCAGCGATGGTCGCAGGAATGGATAGAACAGGAGTTCGAGTCAGAATGTAAAGACCTGATCTTCAGCCGCGTGCTGTCCGCGCTCTCGCGTCGTGTCAACCGCGATAATCATCTCAGCAGCAATCATTACAGTCTTCTCGATGTAGGTGCGCACGTCGGGCGATTGATTTATCTGGCGAGCAAGGCCGGATGGGCAGCAGAGGGGATTGAGCTGAACCCGCGCACCTCTGCTTTTGCCGCAGACAAAACGGGGCTTCCGGTTCACAGGGTCAATGCTCACGCGCTGGTTTCGGCTGGGCGCAGCTATCGAGCCGTAACCATGCTCGACGTGCTTGAGCATATTCCCGATCCTGTCGCAGTGCTCACAACTCTCAAGGGGTTGTTGGAGGTGGGCGGCTCGATAGCCGTCAAAGTTCCCAGCGGCCCCAACCAGTTGTTAAAAGAGATAACGCGCTCAAAACTCAGAAAGAATTACAGGGTATCGGTCGCGGATAATCTCGTTCACATAAATCATTTCTCCCCTCGCGCGCTCAAGCTGGCCCTTGAGCGCGCGGGCTTCTCGAACATCGAGATCACAGTGGGCGCGCCCGAACTGAGTGCAACCCGCGCCTCGTTATTCTCTCGTTCGGCATTATCGAATAATCTGCGGTTGAGCGTATATCACGCAGCTCGCTTGATTCCGGGAGGCGTCCACACGCCGCTGGCTTTGAACTTGCAGGCTTACGCTCAAAGGATTTCATAAACGCGAAGTCAGATGAACGATTCATTGATTCCTCAGCTATCTGTCATCATCCCGACACACAACAATCTAAATGTGCTCAAGCGCTGCCTGGAAAGCTGGCAGAGGTTCGGGCGAGCAGGGCAGATCGAGATACTGGTTATCGAAGACGGCTGCCGCGATCATACTCGGGATTATCTGGCGTCGCTTGCCGATACTGACTGGGGACGCAGACAGATGCGCTGGTTTCACGAAGACGATGTCAACGAGCTCAGGTGCAATAACCGAGGCTTTGCCGAAGCGAAGGCGCCGCTGCTACTGGTCTGGCAGGACGACATGTTTTTGCAGTGCGATTGGTTCGTAGACGAATTGATTGCGACCTTTGCCGCATACCCCGAGATAGGCTTGTTAAGCCTGAGCCGTGGGTTGAACTGTTACCCGCTCGACGAGCCTATAGTCGAATGGGTAGACCTGCTCGACTGGCGGCGGCTTGAGAGCACGATCGGTAAGGCGCCGCTGAACTGGATGCGACTTCAAGAGGTCGACATAGTCGTTCGCCCCTGGATAGTCAGGCGCGAGTGCCTAGACCGTGTAGGCTATCTTGACGAAGCCTTCTGCCCGCATGAGTGGGACGAGGCCGACCTCTGCTTTCGCATTAGGCAGGCCGGATGGAGGGTGGCGACCCACGGCTACGAGCGGCTAGGGGCCTTCAAGCACCTGGGTAGCTCTACGCTGTCAAGAAAAGAGCCATCCTCGCAGCAGCGAATAGCCCTGGTAAACGGGCGGCTTTTTCACGAGCGCTGGGGCGGCGAAATAACGAGAGAACATGCGCGCCGCCGCGCAGTGTGGCGAAGGCGCGTGGCGGCGCGAAGCTGGATGTTTACTTTCCGGCAGATGGCGCGCTCTATTAAAAAGACGCAGGTGAGCAAGTGAGTCGAACCCGCAAAGCGGCTCTGACAGCCAGTTTCAGCTATATTCAGTTCGGGCTGGCGTTTGTTTCCGGCATAGTGATGGTGCCGCTCATCCTCTCGAAAGTGGGCGCGCAGAATTACGGATTGTGGCTCGCCTGCGGAGAGCTTCTCGCCTATTCGGCGATGGTAGACCTCGGCGTGCTAAACGTGCTGCCCTGGCTCGTCGCCGAAAAGGATGGAGGAAAAGACCGCGCAGGCATGAGAAAACTGATCGGGTACGGCCTGGCCGCATCGATTCTCACCTCGCTGCTCTATATTCTTGTGGCCGTATTGATGTGGGGCCTTTCTGTCGGCATTGCCGATTTAAGCGGTGCGAACGAAGCGACGCTGTTCGGTCCTCTAATTCTCCTAATCACGGGCACGGCGGTTCTGTTCCCGTTCCGGGCTTTCTATGCTGTGTTGCAAGGATTACAGGATGTGGTCTTTTTCGGCCTTCTGGGAGTAGGCCAGTGGGCTTTAAATATCTGCCTGATGCTGGTGCTCCTGTTCAACGGTTATGGCCTGTACGCTCTGGCAGTGTCCGCCGTTGTGCCCCCCCTGATCGGCTGTGCGCTTTGTCTGATCAGGATCAGGCTCGTTGCGCCCGATCTGCTGACGGGGTGGAGCCGCCCCACTTTTTCCGAGCTCGCTTACTTGATGAGAGAAGGGTTCGGAACATGGCTCGGTAATTTCGGCTGGCGGATGATTGCCGCGAGCAACAGCGCGATCATCGTTGCCATTAGAGGGCCGGAGATGGCCGTCGTTTATGCCTGCACGGCGAAGATGGGCGAGATATTGATGCAGCTATCATGGCAGTTGCCCGATAGCGGCATGGTAGGTCTTGCGCAACTTTCGGGCGAAGGCGATCAGAAGAGAGTCAGAGAAGTAGTCCTGAGCATGTTGCGGCTGTTGCTCGTTACGACGGGCGGTGTGGCTTGCGCCGTCCTCTTACTCAATCCGGGATTTGTAAGCTTGTGGGTCGGGGCCGACAAGTTCGGCGGGCTTGCGCTGAACGCGCTGCTGGCTGCGGTCGTGATCGGTCATTCTCTCACGCACGGGTTGATCGTCCCTGCTTCGGTCTTAGGAAGTCGCATGCAGGCGGGCTTATTGACTCTCATTCAAGGCGGCCTCTTCCTGCTGGCGGCCACACTGCTCGGCCTATTATTCGGCATCAACGGAGTCGCTGCGGCAAGCCTGATAGGCTCGCTACTGTTCATGGTTCCGCTGGCTGCTCATATTCTTAAACGGCGAACGGGATTATCGTTTAAGCAAGTTTGGGAGGCGGCAATAATGCCGTGGCTTGTGCGCGTCATGCCTTTGATGCTTGCGTGCGGAGTAATCGGGGCCTGGCTTGCGGTGAATAGTCTCTGGTTCGCAGTCCTGATAGCGCCGTTGTTTGGGGCGGTTTATCTCTGGGGCATGCGGCCTTTGTACGTAGGGCTTCCGCTGCCTCTGAGGTTTAAGCCGTGGCTGATTAAGATGCGGCTGCTGCCGCAGCAGCAGTAAGTGGCAAGCGTGATCGAGAATTTATGAAGCGATGGTTAAGAAGGGCCGGCGCCAGGCTAGCGCCCGAAAGACTAAAGAGCAGGGTCAGGGGCAGGCTTTACGGCTACAAGCGGAGCAGGATGAAACTCGCGTTCAGCGTCTCGAATGACGAGTCCGGGTTATTCATCCTGATAGACAACAGAATAAAACTATACGTGACGAAGGACGATCTCGACGATTTTACGTTTCACTTTGTCAGCAACGGCGCATCGATTGAAGAGATGTACGGGTTCGTCAAGGCCGCCGATACTGCGCGGACTCTTTTTGATGTCGGCGCGCACAAGGGGCTCTTTTCACTCGTCTTCTGCGGTTGTAATCAAGCGAACAAAGCAATCGCTTACGAGCCTTCGCCTTCACTGGTCCGAGGGGCAGAAAAGTTAGCGCGCATGAATTGGTTTCAGTCAAGGATCAGCCTGGAGCCGTTCGCTATCGGCGATAAGAGAGACATAGTCACCGCCTCTTTGGATTCTTCGGAGTTCATACGCTTCGGCTCCGAAGAGAATCGCGACCAGGAGATCGACGTGCAGATGACGACCCTGGATGAAGAATGCAGCAGGCTCGGCATTTACCCGGACATAGTAAAGATTGACATAGAGGGTTACGAGCATGAAGCACTGCTCGGCGCGCGTGATATGTTAAAGCGGAAGAAGCCCGTAATATGTCTTGAGCTGCACCTGGACCTGCTTGAGCAAAGAGGGATAAACCCGAGGATCATTTGCAACGACCTTCAAGGCTACGGCTATCAATTCTTTTCCTACGAGGGGCGTCGGATGGCTGCGCGCGATGTTTATGATTCTATCGACGCGGTCTTTCGCTTCATAGCCACGTGACGGCCTCCAACACTGCTCGCGATCAAGGCAAATAGAGATTGAGCGGACAGAATAAGCACAGCGCTTTGTTTATCAACTCCGGCATCCTCGGTCACAGGTCAGTCTCGCGACTATTGAGAGATTGCGTGCAATCCGATCGCGAGATTGATAGCTGTCATATCGATCTGAGCGAAGGGCTGACGACAAACGACCGCGCGCTCCGCCGCCTGATCTGCTTCCAGGCTCTCGGGGCGACACGGTTTTCGGGCACCAATATCGACCTTGCGCGGTGGCGGCACGAATTACACTGCGGGCTGCTCGCGGCGCGGCGCATAAGGGCCTGCGAACAGCGCGCAGGCCGGTTCGACATTTTCCATTTCCACACACAGGCGACCGCTTACATGAGCCTCGGACGCATGAGGCGGGTTCCGAGCATAGTTTCAATCGATTGCACTCAACGCCTGGCGAGCCGCGAAGCCGCTTCGCGGCTGGAGCGTGCGACCTACTGGCCTAACATAATTCACGACCGGGCCGTCTTCCGAGCGGCGGCGGCCATTATTGCGACTTCCAGATGGGCGGCTGACGACCTGGCGCGCGAACATCCGGACTGTGCAGAGAAGCTGCATGTCCTGCCTTACCCCGTAAGGTTAGAGAGCTTTCAAAAGCGATGGATCGAGCAGAGACAGGCGCGATTTGAAGCCGATGATTCAGCGCGCGTTCGCGTCCTGTTTATCGGCGGCGATTTCAACCGCAAAGGCGGGCCTGAGCTTCTGGCCGCATGGAAGGCCGGAGATTTTGGCGCGCGCGCAGATCTTAACCTGGTAACCGACTGGCCCATAAACGAGGCCGATTTGCCGCGCGGCGCAAGCGTCATCAATCAGGTCGCTCCTTTCACAGACAAGTGGACCGACCTCTGGCGAGAAGCGGACCTGTTTGTGATGCCGACTCGCGGCGAAGCATTTGGCATGGTCTATCAGGAAGCGGCGGCGGCGGGGTTGCCCGCCATCGGCACTCGCATCAATGCCGTGCCTGAGATCATCGAAGACGATGTGACGGGATTGCTAGTCGAGCCGGGCGATGAGCGCGGGCTTGTGAGATCAATGCAAACGCTTATCGATTCGGCACGTCTCAGATATCGTTTGGGAACGGCAGCGAGGAAGAGAGTAGAGAATGACTGGCGACCGGATATCTACTCTGAAAAACTGACAGCGTTGATAAAGCGGCTCGCTGCGGGCAGTAGCAGTTAAGCAGCCATCAAAACCATAATGACCGACCGTATAACCATTGCGGAAAGCGATAAGTTCCGCCGCCCTTCGCGCATTGAAAGCTTCGGCGCTAGCGTCGGCAGGGCGGTTGCCAACCTGCCCTTTCGACCCTTGCTCAAAGCTGCTTACCAGATCGCTCTCAATATTCAAACCGGCGGCAGGGGGTTGAAATGCTCGCTGCCCGACGGCGAAGTTGTTCGGGTCTTGCCCGCCTGCCGTTTCGTCTCGTGGAATGTGGCCGAGTACAGAGCATTCAAAGAAGCGATCGCGCAGGGTCATACGGCGCTCGATATCGGCGCTAACGTCGGCTGCTACTCTCTACTGTTGGGCCAGTGGGTTGGCCCGACGGGCCGCGTCTTTGCCTTCGAGCCTGCGGCGGATACATTCTCGAAGCTTTCCAAACACATCAGCTTGAACTCCTTGAGCGACCGTGTGACGCCCGTGCAGGCGGCGGTTTCTGATTCTACGGCGACGGCCAGTTTTCTTGCGCTCGATCATCACGGAATGAACAGGCTCGCGGTTGAACAAGACCGGAACGATCAATCGCGGGTCGTAACGGTGCCAACCGTCACCGTAGATGAATTCTGCGCGCGCGAAAAAATCGCGCCCGATTTAATCAAGATAGATGTCGAAGGATTTGAGCTGGCCGTATTGCGCGGCGCGCGCGAGACGATCAAAGCTCGCGGCAAAGAGCTTGCTCTTTTTATCGAAATCCACCCGACGACCTGGGGCGAAATCGGCCAGTCTAAAGCCGACCTGATCGAAGAGCTTGACCGGCAAGGTCTAAAAGCCATGCCGCTCAGAGATTGCGACGATATGTGGTCCATTGAGGGCGAGTGCCTGCGAGTAGTGCGGAAGTAGTCATGCGAATCCTGTTTGCCAATGACGGAATCGGAGACGCGGGCGGCGTCCAATCATACCTCGATGCGGTCATGCCGGAATTGATCGAGCGGGGGCACGAACTGGCATTCTTGCATTACGACCACATAAAGCACGACCCTGTACAGAGCCGCCGCGCGCCCGAGCTAAAGAGAGTGATAAGCTATTTCGGCATTCTCGACCTGGGCGAAGAGCGCGCGCTGGCCGGTGTGAAATCGTGGGAGGCCGATCTCTGTTTCTCACATAACATGAATCGCCTCGACATCGAGCGCCGTTTGCTGAATCAGATGGCAGTCATCAAGATGATGCATGGATATTTCGGCAGTTGCGTGAGCGGGCTAAAGACGCTCTCTTTTCCAAGCCCGAAACCGTGCGACAGACAATTCGGACTCTCTTGCATGGCCCTCTATTTCCCTCGCCGTTGCGGCCAGATGAGCGTCGGCAAGATGCTCGGCCAATACAGATGGGCTGTGAGCCAGAGAGAGCTTTTCAATGACTATACGGCCGTCATCGTCGCGAGCGAACACATGCGCCGAGAGTACGTCAACAACGGCATGGCCGAAGACCACTTGCATGTCAATCCGCTCTTTCCCGCGAACCTGCCTTGTGAAGCGCGACCGCCGAAAGCCGATGCGCAGCAGCAAACGGTCCTGTTTTTGGGAAGGATGACATCGCTCAAAGGCGGGGACGTATTGATTCGAGCGGTGGCCGAGGCCGTAGAAAAAACGGGGCAAGATATTCGATTGGTGATGGCGGGCGACGGCCCGCAGCGCAATGCGTGGGAGAGGCTCGCCGCGCAATCAAGAGTGAATGCGGAATTCACGGGCTGGGTTACGGGCGAAAAACACTCCGAGCTTTTGAGCGAAGCGACGCTTTTGGCAGTGCCCAGCATCTGGCCCGAGCCATTCGGGCTGGTCGGGCTGGAGGCCGCTTTTGCAGGTATTCCTGCGATCGCATTCGATGTCGGAGGCATCAGCGAATGGCTGCGAGACGGTTACAACGGCTATCTCGCAGAGGCAGGTCCGCCCACGCCCGGCGCGCTGGCGCGCGTAATGATTAAAGCGCTTTCTGATAAAGACGCGCTCGACGCTATGCGCGCCGGCGCGCGCAAGGTCGCGGCTGAGATGTCGCTACAGAAACATGTTGACAGGCTCGAACGAGTATTCGCGCGGGCCGCAAATAAGGAGCCGACCTTTGAGGCCAGTGAGCTTCAGGCCGGTGAGCTTCAGGCGGGGCAGCGATAGTTTTACGTGACAACTACGTGGCACATCATCACAGGCGAATACCCGCCCGAGCGCGGCGGCGTGAGCGATTACACCCAGCAGATTGCTTTCGGGCTTGCGAAGCGCGACCGCAAGGTTCACGTCTGGTCCGCGGGAGATAAAGGCGATGAGCATGAAACCGACGAGCTAAAGCGCGACGTGATTGAAGTCCACAGGGTGGCGGGCGATTTCTCTGCTTCGGATTTAAGGAGGCTCGGAAGACTTCTGGATGGCTTTCCATCGCCGCGCACTCTGCTGGTGCAGTACGTCCCGAACGCGTTCGGAATGCGCGGGCTGAACTTGCCTTTTTGCCTCTGGCTGCTTGGCCGCAGGCTCTTTAAAGGCGACGACATCCGCGTGATGTTTCACGAGCCGTTCTTTTATTTCGGCAGGCAAAGATTGAGGCGCAATCTGCTTGCGGCGGTAAACCGCGTCATGGCCGCCGCGCTGCTTGCGGCCAGCCGTCTCGTCTATATCTCGATACCGGCGTGGGAAAAGATGCTGCGGCCATACGCGTTGCTGCGCGACGTGGAGATGATCTGGCTGCCGATTCCTTCGACCATTCCGCGCGTCGAAGATGATGAGGCGGTTCGGTCAGTCCGCGACAGATACGCGCGCGGCGACGCGAGCAGGTTGATAGTCGGCCATTTCGGAACCTACGGCGATCACATAAGGCCGGGCCTCGTAGAGATCTTCACAGAGCTTTTCAGCAGGCGCAGCGAGGTGGTGGGGTTATTCATCGGCGCAAACGGAGAAGAGTTCGTCAAGAGTTTTATAGCCGCGCGCCCCGAGCTTGAAGGCCGATTACTGGCCGCAGGGTTTCTTTCGAAGCGCGACACGTCGCTCTATTTGCAAGTTTGCGACCTCGCGATTCAGTTCTATCCCGATGGGGCGAGCAGCCGCCGCACATCATTGATGGCCGCGCTATTAAATGAAACGGCTACGATCAGCTCTTCAGGCCGTCTCACCGAATCGTTCTGGGGGCGGGCCGATGCCGTGCCGCTTGCGCCCGCAGACGATAAGGCGGCTATGGTGCAGCTTGCCTTGAGATTGCTCGATGACAGCAGCTTGAGGAAGAAAACCGGGCGGGCGGGCCGAGAGCTTTACCTGCGAGAGCTTTCGCTCGACCACTCTATTAAGACGTTATTGCAGGATGCGAGCCAGGGCTGCGAGCCGGAACTTCTTTCGTCGACTTTTTAAACTTCAGCGACTATTAAGATGATTCTATTAGGCGTAAACGTCTATGCGCCGAAAGGCGATGCCGCGCGAAGACAAGAGAACTGCTTGAGATCGCTTCGCGAGCTAAAGAATGTTTGCCTCGTCAATCTACAGTTTAAGACCGGCGCGATTGAGGCCGAAGGCTTTGAAACCTTGTGTGAGCTTGAAAGCGATTCGCTCAAAGTCACAGGAAAGAAAGGCGCGCAGAAGCCTATAATCTCGGAAGTGTTCGACGTTCTCGCCAATCAGGCGCGCGAGCGCGGCTGCTCTTATTTCGGCTACCTTAATTCGGACATACTCGTTTCAAATGGTGCGATAGATTACGCGATCGACCGGCGTAGTCAGGCATATCTGTTCTCTCGCATGGACTTTGACGGAGAGACTGACCAGAGGCTGGGAATGCTTCTGGCGGGGATAGATTTTTTTATAGTCGAGGCGCGCTGGTGGATCGATAACAACTGGCGCTTCCGACCTTATATTGCGGGCGAGCCCGTGTGGGATAACGTTTATGCTGCCATCCTGCTATGCCACGCAAATGCAATCTTGCTGAATCGCGACCCCTACATACTCCACGAGCATCACACGCAGGCATGGGTGAAAAGCCCTTTCGCCCAATACACGCGATTTTTGTCCGCTCTCGACGCCTATTATTTTTCGCTCTGGGTCAAATACTTTGAGCAGGTGTCGGAATTGCGTTCTCGCAACGCTGGCGAGCAGGAAGAGGTTGAGCTACAGAGAGAGGTTTTCAAGTGGAGCCCGTCGCGCTCGGAGAGGGTTATACAGGCCTGTCGCAACCTTAAAGCCAGAGTAAGGTATCTTGCTCTCAGCGCGGTAGAGCATTGAACGAGCACCGCCGGTTTATAGTATGAACGCCGCTTGATGCGAATTCTTCTTGTCGGAGATTACCCTGACGACGCGCTCCTCGGTTCTGCGAAAGTGCTTTATAAGCTGCGCGAAGAGTATAACGCGCTCGGTCATGAGTGCGACATTCTGTTCGGCAAAGAGATAGGCGCGCGCCCGGCGAACCGCCAGGTCCGCCAGGCGGTCGGGCCACTGCTGGCGGCGCGGGCGATTGCAAAGCGGTTCGGCGAGCGCGGCCCTTACGACGTGGTCGACGTGGCGAGCGCAGAAGGTTTCGTCTTCGGGGCGCGGCGGCGTCTGGGGGCGTACAAAGATACAGTCTTCATCAGCCGTTCTAACGGCCTGGAGCATCTGAATTATCAAAGGATGCTGGACGATCACCGGGCCGGGCTTTTGCGAAAACCGTGGACGCGCAGGATATGGTACCCGGCGGCGCGATTGTCGCAGGTCGAAGCCGCCGCGAGGCTCGCCGACAAACTGTTGCTGCTCAACGAGGGCGACCGCGAATTTGCTGTCAGGCGGAAATGGAAATCGCCCGGTGACATCGAAATAGTACCGCACGCCGTATCGAGTCGCTTCCTAGACGAGTCGCCCGCGCCGGACGAGCCGCGCGGCGGCGGCATACTTTTTTGCGGCACGTGGGACCGAGTCAAAGGAATCGATTACCTTGTCGCGGGCTTTGACCTGCTATTCAAGCGCGGCGCGCGATTCAACCTGACGATACTGGGCGGCGGCGTTTCGGAAAGCATTATACGGTCTTCGTTCCCGGACCATTTGCAGCAGTTGATAACGGTAGCTCCGCGCGCTCCCGAAGAGGAAGTCATGCGCCATTACCGCCGGCATGACGCGCTGGTCTTCTGCTCAACATACGAAGGGTTCGGCATGGTGGTGATCGAAGCGATGAGCCAGCGACTGCCGGTCGTCGCGACGCCCGTCGGCTGCGCCGCTTCGCTCGTCCGCGACAACCAGACGGGGCTGGTCGTGGCCGCGCGCGACGCGCGAGCCCTTGCCGATGCAATCGTGCAATTGCTTGAAGACCGGGATATGTGTTTGCGGCTTGCGGATAACGCTTTTCAGATCGTTCGCGATATGACCTGGAGAAAAACTGCCGTACGGACTCTCGCGATTTACACAGGGGCTAAAGGATAAGGCGCTGAAGAACTATGCAACCCGCTCTTTCTAAGTTGACTGTGGGAATCACAACGCGTAACAGGCTTAACTCACTTGTCAGGTGTGTCCGTTCGATAAACATCATATCTGACTTTGTACATGAAATTATTATTGTGGATGACTGCTCGGATCACCCGGTCGAGGAGCCTTTAAGAAAAGAGATCGGCGAAAACTTTAAGCCGTCGATCAAAGTGATAAGGCACGATCAAAACTACGGCCCTATCGTAGCAAGAAATACAATAGCTAAAACGGCTGCGGCAAACCTTATCCTGAGCCTTGATGATGATGCCGTCATTATCGAGCCGAAAGGTATTAAACAGGCAGTCGAAATTATTCAAAAGGATGAGAGCGTGGCTGCCGTCGCTTTTGCGCAGGCCGAAGCTGACGGTAATCCCTGGCCAATGTCTATGCAGCCTTCTCCTATGAAATATCCTTGCTACGTCGCCGCATTCATCGGGTTTGCGACCCTGCTGCGTAAGGATGTCTTCTTATCCCTGGGAGGTTATCGCAGTCTATTCCATTATTACGGCGAGGAGAAAGAGTTCTGTATAAGGCTCCTCGACGCGGGCCATAAGGTCGTGTACCTGCCGGATGCCCTTGTCAGCCATCTGCCGGACCCTTCGGGCCGCAGTCAGCAGAAATATATCAGGCATGCAATACGCAATGATTGTTTGGGTGCGATCTATAACGAGCCCCTGCCGATAATGATATTGAGCATACCATTTCGCATTTATGCTTACTTGCGGATGGTAAGACAGTCGCAGACTCAAGATTCGGGAGGATTGAGCTGGATTATAAGAGAGATATTTTCATCTCTACCTGAAGTATGGCGAGAGCGGCATCCCATCAGGTGGGCCACATTCAGGCAGTGGAGAAGTATTAAGAAGACCTGGCCACAATATAATCAAAGGCGCGATACCTTATGATGCCTGCAAACAAAATAACTGAGAAACTACGTTCCTACTGGGTTCTACTCAGAATGATGAAGTGGTTTGTTAATTGGAAAGAGATTTGGCGTCCTTATTTTTCAAACGCCCCTTTGCCGACACTACAACTGCGTTGCGGACTAAATTTGCACCATACAATCGCTGATGGCCCGGTAGCACTGGTGCTCGAAATTTTCGCGGACGAGTGTTATAGCCAACACTTTGATTTTCCAAGAGAAGGCGTGGTGCTTGATATCGGCGCTAATATCGGAGCATTTACCCTCTATTGTACTAAGAAATCAGACAAGCTTTTTATTCATGCTTACGAGCCAAATCCCAAGACTAATGAGACCTTGCGCCATAACATTATCGTCAATGGCAAAAAAGATAGGGTGAGGATATACGACGAAGCGGTTGGGCGCGTACGTTCTGATTTCAGAATGTGGACAAACGTGCCTAGCGTGATTGCTTCAGGCTATGGGACAACCGCTCTTTCAGACGAAGAAGGTTCGATTACCGTGCCGATGATCGATCTGAATGAAGTTGTGGATCGGATTGGACAAGCAGTTGAATTGCTTAAGATCGATATCGAAGGGGCTGAAGCCGACCTGCTAGAAGGGGCCACGCACTCGACTCTAAGCAAGATTAAGTGCGTAGCCCTCGAATATCATGACTACCTTTGTGCGGGCGCGCTAACACGATGCAAGAGCGTTTTAGAGGCATCTGGCTTTGTCTGTCAGGTACGCCCCAGCAAGCGAGATCATGACAAGTTAGGGCTACTTTACGCACGGCGTAAAGAGGTCTGCTAGCAGTGATTTGGTGAACATGGAACGCCGTGAGTAATATCAGCGCACCTCGACTTTGAATGATTCCCTCAATTCTCACTACGTTCCTATGGGCAGAAAGCGGCGGCTAATTTCGATAGCGCATTCTTACTGCGTGGCGCTCAACCGGAGGCTCGCGCACGAGATGGCCTTAGCAGGCGGCGACGACTGGGAGGTCACAGCCGTCGCCCCGTCATTTTTTTACGGCGACCTTCGGCCCGTTCGCCTGGAGACTTTTCCCGGCGAAGCCTCTCGGCTCAAAGTCGTCCCCGTGCGTTTCAGCCGCCGCATACACGCGATGCTTTACGGGCGGCAGTTGCGCGCGATACTCGATGACGACTGGGACGTCGTCCATTGCTGGGAAGAGCCTTTCATATTCGCAGGAGGGCAGGTCGCACGGTGGTCGCCGGCTAAGGCAATACTGGTCTACGCGACGTTTCAAAATATCGCTAAGAGCTACCCGCCGCCTTTCAACTGGATCGAGCGGTATTCTATGAGCCGCGCTTCGGGGTGGATAGCATTCGGGGAGACGATAGAGCAGACCTTGACCAGCCGCCGCTGCTACCTGAGCAAGGCGCGGCGCGTCATCCCGCCGGGCGTCGACCTCGCTCGCTTCTACCCCGACACGAAAGCCCGAAGCGAGATACGCACACGGCTCGGCTGGGACGAGGCGGGGCCGCCCGTAGTGGGTTATCTGGGTCGCTTCGTTTCCGAGAAGGGATTGCACATACTGACGCGCGCGCTCGATCGCGTTTGTGCGCCGTGGCGTGCGCTCTTTGTCGGGGCGGGGCCGCTTGAGCGATACCTGCGAGACTGGGCCTCAAGACACGGCGAAAGGGTCCGCGTAGTATCAGGCGTTAAGCACGATCAAGTCCCGGCTTACATCAACGCTATGGACCTGTTGTGCGCGCCCAGTCAAACAACGCCGCGATGGCGCGAGCAGTTGGGGAGGATGTTGATCGAAGCTTTCGCCTGCGGCGTGCCCGTCGTGGCGAGCGACAGCGGCGAGATCCCATACGTCGTGGGGGATTCCGGCGTCGTCGTCAGCGAATCGGACGAGCGGGAATGGGCGCGCGCCATCGAAGAATTGATCGATGACGGCTCGCGCCGCGCGGAGCTTGCGCGCAGGGGGCTTGATCGCGCCCGCTCGACCTACGGATGGCCCGTCGTCGCGAAAAAACACCTCGCCTTTTTTGACGAGCTTTTGAGCATGTCACAATAGCTTTATTAACATGCCCAACGTAAACGACGCCCTCGAAGAAGGGCACTACGCAAAGAAGCAAATATTCTGTAAGGACTGGCTGATTTCGTGGAGTCACAACAGCCGGTTTCAAATCGGCCTGCGCCTGGCTCGGCAGTTTGCCGGACAGCGCATACTCGATTACGGATGCGGCGATGGGACATTCCTGGCAATGCTAATGGCTGGCGATGCGCCCCCGGGCGAAGCCGTAGGGGCGGAAGTACATTCCGAATTAATCGACGATTGTCTCAAGCGGTTCGGCGACGTGCCGGGCCTCG
Organism: Blastocatellia bacterium; assembly: GCA_036277095.1. Taxonomy (GTDB): domain Bacteria; phylum Acidobacteriota; class Blastocatellia; order UBA7656; family UBA7656; genus DASUNP01. The sequence goes on along the minus strand of DASUNP010000067.1, from coordinate 70,251 downwards.
ACTTTGCGCCGGTCGCCGATTTACAAGCCCCGGCGCACAGAGAAGCCTACGATGCGGTATTCTGCATGGAAGTCCTCGAACATGTAGTTCAACTCGCCCCGGTGCTTGAGTCTCTCGCCGGATCGCTTAAACCCGAAGGGAAGCTTTTGATAAGCGTCCCTGTGGAAACGGGTATGCCGCTGCTCGTCAAACAGGCTGCGCGCAGGATCGCGGGATGGCGCGGGCTCGGCGACTACAAATACACGAGCGCTTACACGCTGAGGGAATACTGCGCGAGCCTGTTTCCGGGAAAGCGTCAGCACATCGCGCGCCCGATTTACAAAGGCGACGACGAACATGCTTTTCACGATCACAAGGGGTTTAACTGGAAAGTATTGCGCGAAATTCTTTCCGAGAGGTTTCACGTCGAAGCCACACTCAGCTCGCCCATCACATGGCTGCCGCCACAAATGGCGAGCCAGGTGTGGTTTATAGCGCGCAAAAAATAGATGGTCGAGACGGACATTGCTAACAGAAAAGATTTAGGCCGCGACCTCGTGATAGATGGGCCTAAAGATGGTGCGCTCCGGCGCGTGGGGGTGATCTGCGACTTGATCGAAGAGAGATGGCCCAGCATGGACCTGGTCGCAGACATGCTCTTAAAGAATCTTCGTAACGATTATTCGAAAGAGCTTTCAGTCGCGAGGGTCCAGCCTCGCATGGCGCAATGGTTCGGCCACATCCCGAAGCTCGGCGGCGTGCGCGTCGGTTTCAACGCCGACCGGTTGATTAATCGCTTCTGGCATTACCCGCGATTGCTGAGAGAGAAAAGGGACCAGTTCGACATCTTTCACATCATCGATCACAGCTACGCGCATCTTGCGCTCGAACTACCGGGCGAGCGGACTATAATTACCTGTCACGACCTCGACGCTTTCCGCTGTCTGCTCGATCCTTCGCGCGACCGCCGGGGAAGGGCGTTCAAAGCGATGACTAAGCGGATACTCGACGGCTTTCGCAAGGCCGCGCTGATAACCTGCGATAGCCGGGCGACGCGCGACGAGCTGGTCAAGTATTCGGTCGTGCCGCCCGACCGCCTCACCGTCGTTGCGAACGGCGTCCACCCGTCTTGCTCGATTGATCCCGACCCTCCGGGCGATGCGGGGGCCGAGCGGTTGCTTGGCCCGATCGGTGACGGGGCGATCGATATTCTTCACGTCGGGAGCGTCATCAAGCGAAAGCGGATAGACACGTTGCTGGAGGTTTTCGCGCTGGTCGTAAAAGAGTTTCCGCAAGCCCGGCTGATTCGTGTCGGCGGCCAGTTCACCGCTGAACAAGAGAAGATGGTTGAAAAGCTCGACCTTAGCCGCTCTATCAAAGTCCTGCCTTTCATCGATAGAGCGGTCCTTGCGGCCGTATACAGGCGCGCGGCTCTCGTATTGCAGCCGTCGGAAGGCGAAGGATTCGGTCTGCCCGTCGTAGAGGCTATGGCCTGCGGCGCTCCTGTGATCGCAAGCGACCTGGCCGTGCTCAGGGAAGTCGGCGGAGAGGCGGCCCTGTTTTGCCCTGTGGGCGATGTCGAAGCCTGGCGCAAGGCGGTCATAGGGTCGCTTTGCGAGCGGGCCGAGCGCCCTGATAAGTGGGGCGAGCGCAAGGCTGCGGGATTAATGCAGGCCGCGCGATTCAGTTGGGCCGAATACGCTCGAAAGATGGCCGGGCTTTATAGCGAAATATTACAGTAGCGCCCTGGAGAAAGATCATGAGCAAGAAAGCGCTTATCACGGGAATTACAGGACAAGATGGCAGCTACCTTGCGGAGCATCTGCTCGGCTTAGGCTACGAGGTGCACGGGCTTGTGCGCCGCGTAGCGATGGAAGACCCCGAGCGGAGGTTCGGGCGAATCGCCCATCTGCTCGACCGGGTGACGCTTCACCCGGCGAACCTGGAGAGTTACGCCAGCATCTTTCACGTCGTCAGCCGGCATGATTTTGACGAGTGCTATCACCTGGCGGCGCAGAGCTTCGTGGCCGAAAGTTTTGCCGACGGGTTTTCGACCATGAACGCGAACATCAACGGGACACATTTCATGCTGGCCGCGTTGCGCGAGCTCCGACCGAACTGCAAGTTCTACTTCGCCGGGTCGAGCGAGATGTTCGGGAAAGTTCATGAGTCTCCGCAAACCGAGACGACAGAGTTCCATCCCAGAAGCCCCTATGGCATCAGCAAAGTTGCCGGTTATCACCTGACGAGAAATTACAGGGAAGCCTACGACATGTTTTGCGTGAGCGGCATACTGTTCAACCACGAATCGAGCCGGCGTGGTTACGAGTTCGTGACTCGCAAAATCACCAGCACCGTCGCGCGCATAAAGCTGGGTCTGGCAACCGAGCTCCGGCTCGGTAATTTAGAGGCGAGACGGGACTGGGGCCATGCCGTAGATTACGTTCGCGCTATGCACCTCATGCTGCAACAGCCCGCGCCCGATGATTATGTGATCGCCACCGGGGAGAGTCACAGCGTCCGCGACTTTTGCGAGCTCGCGTTTGCCGAGGTCGGGCTCGATTACAGCGAATACGTCAAGGTTGACGAGCGGTTCATACGCCCCGCCGAGGTCGATCTGCTCATAGGGGATTATGCAAAAGCAAAAAGAGAGCTGGGCTGGCAACCGGAGTGTTCGTTTCAAGAGCTGGTCGCGGAGATGGTCCGCGCGGATTTAGAGGCCACCGAAAAGAGTATGGGGAAATACAGATGAAGCCACGACGGCGGTTGCGCGTTCTACACGTGGGAAAATTCTACCCGCCATTCATGGGCGGCATGGAGACACACCTACAGTCGCTTTGCGGCGGCCTTCAAGAGCTGGTCGATCTTAATGTCATTGTCGCCAATGATGCCCGTCACTCCGCGACAGACGTTGTAGACGGCATAAATGTGATGCGCCTCGGAAGATCATTTAACTTTGCCGCCGCGCCGATATGCCCTGATATGTCTAGGCGAATTCGCGAAGCGGAGGCGGACATAATACACATACACGTTCCCAACCCGACAGCGATTCTTGCCTACCTGGCGAGCCGCCACGGCGGAAGACTCGTCGTCACTTATCACAGCGATATAATCAGACAGAAAGTGCTGGGCAGGGCTTTTCGGCCCGTACTCGACAGGGCCTTGAGACGCTGTTCGGCGATAATCGCTACTTCCCCGAATTACATAACCAGCTCTTCAATACTATCGACTTTAAGGGATCGATGCCGCGTCATCCCGCACGGGATCACCGTCGAGCGGTTTCAGAACCGCGACCCCGTGGCGACGGCCCGCCTGCGCGAGCAGTACGGCCCGCGAACAGTAATAAGCGTGGGGCGGCTCATCTACTACAAAGGATTCAAGTACCTTATTCAAGCCATGTCGAAAGTCGAAGGGCGGCTGCTGATCGTGGGCGACGGGCCGCTACGCTCGGAGCTGGAACGCGAAGCCAGAAACCGGCGGGTCGCGGACCGTGTAATCTTCTTAGGCGAAGTCGAGGACGTTGCGCCCTACTATCACGCGTCGGACTTGTTCGTGCTCGCGTCCATCGCCCGGAGCGAGGCGTTCGGCATCGTCCAGCTCGAAGCTATGGCCTGCGGCAAGCCCGTCATCAATACCCGGCTCGACTCGGGCGTCCCCTTCGTTTCTCTTGACGGCGTGACAGGCATTACGGTGCCCGCTGCCGATCCGGACGCGCTCGCAGGGGCTATTAACTTGTTGCTTGACAATCCTGAGTTGCGGAGTAAGTATGGGGAGGCTGCGCGCAGGCGCGTCGAGCAGGAATTCAGCCTCGACCAGATGGTGCGCCGCACATTTCATCTCTACACCGAGATCGCAGAGATGTCCCTGAGCCACGCGCCGACAGTCTCGGTGACGTAGTTTCTTTAATTGAGTACTCCCCAGTAAGAGCCCCCACTAAATTTAGCTAGAGGACTGCTCTATGGCCCTGATATACCTCACGATTTTTATCGCCTCGGTGATGCTTTCGTTCGCACTGACATGGAACGTGCGCAACATAGCGCTGTCGCGCGGGTGGGTCGCGCTGCCTGCTTCCAGGCGTCACATACACGAAGTGCCGCTCCCGCGCCTCGGGGGCGTAGCGATCTTCTTCTCGTTCGTCACGGTCATCGCGCTGCTCGTCATCATCGCTACGCTCTTTCAGTTCCAGATAGGGCTTTCACCTCAAAAAGTCTTTTATCTCATCCTATGCGGCACGATCGTTTTTGGCCTCGGCCTTTACGACGATCTTCGGCCCGTCAATCCTTACGTAAAGCTTGGGGTGCAGAGCCTGGCGGCAGTGATGCTATTTATAGGCGGGTACCGGATAATCCGCTTACCGCTGTTGTTCGGATGGGAAGATTCCGGATGGGCTGCGCTGCCGCTCACAATAATCTGGGTGTTATTAATAACTAACGCCTTCAACCTGATCGACGGGCTTGACGGGCTTGCCGCCGGGTCGGCGCTCTTTTCTACGGTAACCGTCTTTATTATATCCCTGGTGAGCGCGGACCCCTTGATCTCTCTGCTCACTGTCGTCCTCGCGGGCGCAATTCTCGGATTCCTCCGTTTCAACTTCAACCCTGCGACGATATTCCTGGGCGATAGCGGGAGCCTGTTCATAGGCTTTATGTTGAGCGCCCTGGCTCTGGCCGGTTCTCAAAAAGCGCCTACGGTCGTGGCCGTAGCCATCCCCGTAGTCTCTTTCGGCCTGCCCCTGGTAGAAACGACGCTCTCCGTATTTCGCCGCTGGCTCAACGGGCAGCCGCTATTCAGCGCGGACCGCGAGCACATTCACCACAAACTGCTTGAGCGAGGGTTCACACAACGACAGGTGGTCGTCATGCTTTACGGAGTTTCGGCCTGCTGCGGAATGTTGAGCCTCTTTCTGCTAAACCCCGGCGGCGCCACTGTCGGGATAGTCCTTTTCGTGTTAGGCGCAGGCATCTGGGTGGGCGTGCAGCACCTGGGGTATCACGAATTCTTCGAGCTCGGGCGCGTCGCGCACCGCACGATGGAGCAGAAGAAGATCATCGTAAATAACCTCGCGATCCGCCGCGCCTCGCTAGACCTGTCCAGGGTCGAGAGCTTCGACGACCTGCGGCGCGCACTCGACCATGCTTTTCGGGACGGCGATTTTGACGGCTATGAGCTTAGATTAGATCCCGCCTTCATCGAGGTCGCCCTCGCAGAGAGCGCTAACGACGTATTTGAACGGCGCGGCGAGGAGTTGCTTATAAGTTCGAGCAAGCGGGACGGCGAAGTATCTGAGGAATCAACCTGGAGCCTCGCGCTTGAGCTTAAATCTAAATCCCAAAGGCTCGGCTCATTTTCGGTTTACAGGCAGTACTGCGATAGGTCGCTTATGGTAGATATTAACCTGCTAATAACGGGCTTTCATGTCGCCCTGACCGAAGCCGTAGACCGATCACTTGCCAAGGCTACGGTTGAGTTACGCGAGCTGAAAATGGCTTCAAATGAAAGTCTACCCGCAGGCGCTATGTTAGAAAGCCGTGACCAGAGCGCAGACATTGTTATCGCTGACGGTGTGTAAAGATCTGTGTAAGCGGATCAGCCCCCATTCTGTTTGCGGCCTGGGCTTTTCAAAGTGCTCGGAAGATACTTCATAGTTAGCCGGACTCCACGCACAGCGTAATATAGTAAAGACAGGCGGCGCGGTAACGAGAGAAATACCCAGTCCTTGGCTGTCGGCCTCATTGCAAGGTCGAGGCAATGGTAGACGCGGTCTTCCCACCGCTCTTTGGACTTGAGGTGGAACAAAGACCTTTGAAACAGAGCCGCAGGTTGCTCGGCTTCAGAAAACAGATCACGGTAGACCTGATGTGTGAGCCTCCTTACGGCGACGTCATCCTCCACCCGCCTCCAGAGCCAGCGCGGTATGGGCGCCCCGGCAAGTCGAGCGGCTAGTGAGAGCCCGAGGAAAAGCACCCTTCTGGCATGTATCTCGATGGAATGCTCGACGACCCGCGCCCAGTCGATTTCTTTGTGAACTCGGATCAGCTCTGCCACACCGCACACCCATTCCAGGGTTTCCCACTGATGCTTGCCGCCGTGTATGCAAAGGACAAGCAGCAAGTCTTCGGGGCATAGCGCCGGCACATTCCTGCCTGCGACTTCTACAGAAACAGCCCGCTCCCACAGCCCTTCGTATTCGAGCGGTATGCGAAAGTATGGCGGCACAATAGCCCACTGCAACTCGACGAGCGTCTCATTGACGCGGTGCCTGAACTGGTGTTCGCAGTAATCATCTATGTATGAACTCTGTTGCCAGTCGGTAAGCTCCAAATCGAGCCTGTAGCCAAGCGAAGGCAGCAGTCTGCTCGCGCGCTCGACCTCGCGCCGCCTTACTAAGATATCCAGATCGCAGAACTCACGCAGCGAGAGATTCCCGTATACGGAGGCGGCCAGGACAGGCCCTTTGTATGGGATTGCCTGTATGCCGTTGCGCTCGAACAGGTCGAGGATTTCCAGCAGCCGCGCCGTGAGAAAGAGATTGCGGGCGGTCTGGTAATACAAGCTCTCTTTAAGCTCGGCAAGCGTTTCGGGCGGGACGAAATCGGCAAACTGCGTAGTCAAATGCCAACACAAGAGGGGTTTCATCTTGTGCCATTCCGCCAGGGAAAGAAGGCTGTCCCACCGCAAGCCGGCCTCAAGCAAGCCCCTCATTTGCCGGCTAGTTTCGGCGTCAAGTCGCACGCGGGCGGCTAAGACGAGCACCTTCGCCTCGGGCGAAAGAACAGCCTCGAAGTCAGAATCAATAATCATCCCTGCCTCAAATGCTTCTGCCTGCCGACTAAAAACCTGTTTTGTCGTTACCACCGCCGCCGTCATTCATTCCCATAGTGCCGCCGGCGTTCTTAGTGATTTCCGTAATATCACCGTAAAAAATCAGCCGAGGAGATTGATAAGGTTGCTCCTGCTGACCTTCAGCATCTTGTTTCGTTTCTTCCATGCTAATTCTCCTTTCCCATAGATTCCACCGCAAGCTGGCTAAAAACCTGTTTTGTCATTACCGGCGCCGCCATCATTCATTCCCATAGTGCCGCCGTCTCTCTGTGTGATCTCTGTAATCACCCCGTAAAAGATCAACTGGGGAGGTTGATAAGGTTGCTTCTGCTGAACTTCGGCATCTTTTCTCTGCTCTTCCATATTATTCCCTTTCCCGTATCCTCCGTAATTATGTGATCGTTATTATGCGATCAGGCTTCGCAGGCCGACTGCCGCAACCAACGATTAAAGCTGACCGGGCGAAGATTGATCCACAAGTCGTTACAGTCATCCGCAGGCTCGGCGCGGCGTGGGAGGGCCGACAAGTTGACATACTCTGCCAGCCTGGGGTCGGCGATAAACTCGCGCATGATCTCTTCGAAACTGTCGGCTTGTCCGCGCATCGGGTCAGCGACCAGCGGAGTTTTCGGGCGCGCCCTCACAGGCTCGGGCAAGCGGCCCTTCATCGCCTCGCGCGTAATGAGTTTGTCGAAAAAAATCTCGTTCGGCAGGCTCAGCAAATACGTAACCAGTCTCGTGTCGAATAGCGGATGGCGGAACTCTATGGGGAAGCGAGTCCAACCCGGATCGTAGGTTTCGAAAATAATCCGCCAGGATGAAAGGCCGAGCAATGAATAAGAGTCAGGGCGGAAGGGGTGTAGGCGCGGTCGCTCTCCGCACACGAACTCCCAGCGCTCCCGCAAATTCAAACGCCTCTCCAAATCCTGATTCAGCCAGCCCGGGTAGCCATCCATATCTTGAGTTCGCTCGCCCTGCCAGAGCTTCTTAAGTCCCGTGCGCAACCCCAGGCGCGGAACGCGCCGGTAATGCGCAGCGTAGCGCCAAGAGTTTAACAGCAGTCTGCCGAACGCCCAACTCAGGATGGAGGGCGGTGAGTAACGAAAGACAACGTCCCCTCCCTCTCCTGTTAAAGCGACCCGGCTGTGTGATGATGCGTGGCGACGCCTCCTGATAGATACCGCAAGCAGGGGGTCATGATAAGGTTCGGGAGTCATCGCTTCCGGGCCGTCCAAACCCTGGAAGAGCTTAAGACCATCTGCCGGAAGATGTTCTATCGGTATGCCCAACGCTTCTGCGGCCAGCCCTGAGTAGTGACGCTCGCGGTCAGGCATCTGCTTGTCAAACACCGTCGCGAAAGCCTTCAAGGAACTCTGCACCCCTGCGCCCGACGCTAGTTGCGTAGCGGCGGCGGCGACGGAGGTCGAGTCAAGCCCGCCGGTCATGAATATTGACACGCGGTCCGAGCGGAGGCGATCATTTGTCGCCTGTCTCAGCAAATCTTTGTAGTGTTCTATGTAGTCTTCGGTCTTGCGGTAGCGGACGCGACCATCTAACGGCGGCTTCCAGTAGCGAGACACCTGCATCCCGCGCGCGGACCAGATCAGGCTGTGCCCGGGTGGTAAACGGCGTATCTCTTTGAATGAGGTTGTTTCGGACTCCTGGTTGCAGTCGAACAGGAGAAAGTCCGCGACCGCCAGGTCGTTTAACTCGGTCGAAACCACCGGATGCGCCTTAATGCAGTTGAGCGTATTACTCATCACGATGCACTCGGCTAGCGCGGCATAGTAGAACGGCTTCACCCCCAGGTGGTCGCAGGCGCAGAATAGTTGCCGCCGCCGCTCGTCCCAAATTATGAAAGCAAAGTCGCCGATCAGGCGTGACAGGCAGTTCTCGCCCCAGGCGTGATAGGCGCATAAGATGAGCCGCGCGTCATCCAGGCTGTCCAAATCAGGCTCTGCCCGCGCGAATGTTTCTGTCGAGCGAAGCTCTGCTAACAGGTCTGCCCTACCGTCTATGCGCGCGTCGGCGGTGATCCACACTTCCCCGTCAATCGTGCAGGGTTGTTGCTCGCGGGCCGACTCTGCAGTCGTGCGCAGCATCGCATGGCCTAATCCCACTGCGGTGCTCGCCCAGACGCCCGAGGCGTCAGGCCCGCGGTAAGACATCAGGTCCGTCAACCGCTCCAGCAACTCTTGCTCGACCGTAGCGCCATTGACGTTTAGGATGCCGACGATTCCGCTCATTCAGATATACCTATGGCGAACAAAGAATAGCCCTCTGGGGGCTTTCTGCGCTATTTGTTCAAACGGTTTGTGAGGAGTTCTAATTAGACTTTACGAAAAAGCTTCCTTCACCAATTGCCGCTGCTCCATCTGGTGGATCGTGTGCGAGCCCGTCGCTGTGCTTGCGCTCGGCGGGCGGCCCACGTAGCGCAGTCTTTGATTCTGCCCAAGCATCTCTCGCAATCGCGGCTCCATAAAAAACCAGCCGCCCATATTCCGAGGCTCTTCCTGCACCCAGACTACCTCCGCAGCTCGCCCAAAACGGTTCAGCTCACCTTTGATCAAATTCTTCGGGAACGGGTAAAACTGCTCCAGCCGCACTATGGCTGTGCGGTCATTGCCGCTCTTTTTGCGCTCGGCGGCTAGATCGAAATAGACCTTCCCGCTCGCGATCAACACGCGAGTCACCCGGTCGCCATCGGCAATCGCGTCATCGCCTATCACGGGCAAAAAACCCCCACGTGCGAATAGCTCTACGGGCGAGGCCGCTTCCGGCAAGCGCAGCAAACTCTTTGGCGTTATGACTACGAGCGGCTTGCTCGCGGGCTGTTTGATCTGGCGCCGCAAGAGGTGGAAATACTGCGCGGCCGTAGTGCAATTGACCACCTGGATATTCTGCCCGGCGCAAAGCTGTAAGAAACGTTCCACGCGCGCGCTCGAATGCTCGGGCCCCTGCCCTTCGTATCCGTGCGGGAGCAGCAAACCCAATCGCGCAGTCTGGTTCCACTTCTCTTCGCCCGACGCGATGAACTGGTCTACGATCACCTGCGCCGCGTTTATGAAATCGCCGAACTGGGCTTCCCACAAAACGAGCGCCCCCTGATCCGCGATGCTGTAACCGTACTCGAAGCCCAGCGCGCCTGTTTCCGAAAGCGGGCTGTCATAGATTTGAAACCGCCCCTGGCCTGTAGCCAGAGCCGTAAGCGGCGTCCACTCTTCGCCAGTGACCGTGTCTGCGAAGGCCGCGTGTCGCTGGCTGAATGTCCCCCGGACAGTGTCCTGACCCGTCAGCCGCACGCTCGCGCCTTCCATCAGCACGGACCCGAACGCGAGCGCCTCGGCGGTCGCCCAGTCTACCGCCACTGAGCCCTCGACCATCTTCGCGCGCCGCGCCAGCAACCCGACTATCTTCGGGTTCAGGTTGAAACCGCGCGGCACTGTCGTAATAGTCTGCGCGATCTTCCTCAGAGTATCTTGTGCGACGCCCGTCTCGAATACCTCGACCACTTCGGGCTCGGGCTCGGGCTCGGCCAGTTGAGGCTGCTTGCCGTGTTGCGCGACGATCTGCTTGGCCCCCAGCAGCGCGTTTTCGTAACGGCGCGTGCGCTCGTCCATCAACGATTGAATTGTGTTTTCGTCCATCACGCCGTCGCGGACCAGTTTGTCTGCGTAGAGCTTGCGGATGCCCGGATGCTCGCGTATCCGCTGGTACATGACGGGCTGCGTATAGGTGGGCTCGTCGCCTTCGTTGTGGCCGTGGCGGCGGTATCCGATGATGTCGATAACGACGTCCTTATGAAACTCCTGGCGGTAATCCAGGGCGATCCTCAGCACGTTGTAGCCGGCTTCGGGGTCGTCGCTGTTGACGTGAAAGATCGGCACCTGGATCATCTTCGCGATGTCCGTGCTGTAAGTCGAAGAGCGGCCCTCTTCGGGCGGCGTCGTGAAACCCAACTGGTTATTGACGACTATGTGAACGGTCCCGCCCGTCGTGTAGCCGGGCAGTTGCGACAGATTCAGCGTCTCTGCGACGACGCCCTCGCCCGCGAAAGCCGCGTCGCCGTGCAGCAGTACCGCAAGACGCGCGCCCTCGTCTCCGTTCACGTCTTGCTTGGCGCGAACGATGCCCTCGACGACCGGGTCTACGAACTCAAGGTGGCTGGGGTTTGAGGCGACCGCGAGATCGACCTGGCGTCCGCCGGCTGTCTCGCGCACGCCGCTCGCGCCCTGGTGGTATTTCACGTCTCCCTGGTCGTGTGGGAAGCGAGGGTGAATAGAGTCTTCGAAGCTCGTGAATATGCGCTCGCAGAATTTGCCTATCACGTTTGCGATCACGTTCAGCCGCCCGCGATGCGCCATGCCTATCGTTATGTCGGAGACGCCCAGCTCAGAGGCGCGCTCGATCAACTGGTCTAAGAGCGCGACCACCGTCTCGTTGCCTTCGATCGAGAACCGTTTCTGGCCGAGGTATTTCGTGCCCAGGAAGCGCTCGAACAACTCTGCCGAGATCAGCTTCCACAATATCTGCTGCTTGACTTCGACGGGCACAGGGGGCGGCTCCGTCTCGACGCGCGCGCGAATCCACTCTTTCTCTTCGGGTCCCTGGATGTTTCTGTACTCGACGCTCGTCTTGCCGCAATAGTAACGGCGCAGCAGGTCCACAATCTCGCGCAACGGCGCAGCCTCTTTGCCGCCAAGCCCATCGGTAATGAATTCGCGGTCGAGGTCCCAGATAGTCAGCCCGTAAGTCTCGATGTCAAGCTCAGGGTGGTACTGAACATCTTTGCAGCCGAGCGGGTCGATGTCTGCGATCAGGTGGCCGCGCACGCGATAAGCGTTTATCAGTTGCAGCACGCGAGCCTGCTTGCGCACCGCGTCGCGATACCGGTCTTCGCCCAAAAGCGCGGGGTTTATGTCTACAGCCCATCGGTACGGGCGGTAAGCAATCCCCAGGTCGGCAAAGATCTCGTCGTAGAAATCGTGCTTGCCGCGCAGCAACTCGTCGACAAGCGCGAGGAACGCGCCCGACTCGGCTCCTTGAATGATGCGGTGGTCGTAGGTGCTGCTTATCATCATCACCTTGCTGATGCCGAGCGCCGAAAGGTTTTCCGGCGACATGGCCTGGTATTCGGGCGGGTATTCGATCGCGCCCGTGGCGATGATGGCGCTCTGGCCCGGCATCAATCGCGGGTTCGACGCGCTCGTGCCGATCGTTCCCGGGTTGGTCAAGCTGATCGTAGTCCCTTGAAAATCCGAAACCTGAAGTTTGCCGGCGCGCGCGCGGCTCACCACATCGTCATAGGCCGTGAGCAACTCGGAAAAAGTCATAAGGTCAGCGCCCTTGATGTTGGGCACGACGAGCGACCGCGTGCCGTCTTTTCGAGTCACGTCGACGGCTACGCCAAAATTGACATGCTTGTGGCGGACGCGGTAGGCGCCCTTTTCCTGAGCTTCATAAGAATCATTAAACGACGGGAATCGCTCGACGGCTTTGATTATGGCGCGGGCTATCAGGTGCGTGTAAGAGACTTTACGATTTCTGGCCTTGAGATGCTGGTTGATGAGGCGGCGGTTTTCGTCCAGCAGCTTGAGCGGTATCTCTCGATACGAAGTCGCCGTGGGGACCGACAGGCTCTCCTCCATGTTCTCGGCTATTCGCAAGGCCGGGCCGCGAATGGGTATGCGCTCTACCTGTTCAGACTCGGCGGCGGCAGCCGGCGCGGTCGCTTGAGGTTGAGCGGCTGGCTGTGCCTGCGCAGACGGCTGAGGCTGTGCAGGTGGCTGAGCCTGCGCGCCGGTCTGTTGTTGGCGCTCGTTCGGCGCTACGGGCTGGGCGGCGGGCGAAGGCTTGTCGGCAGCAACCGGAGCTTCCGTCGATTGTCGCGCGCCGCCGTCGGCAGTCGCGTCTTTGCCGAGCAGCTCGTTGAAGTACTCCCGCCACTCTTCGTCTACGCTTGCGGGGTTCTGCTCGAACTGGCCCAGCAGCACGCTGACGTAATCCGCGTTGACGCCGAATTCATCGGCAATAAGCTGGTCGAGTTCTGTCTGGCTCATACGCCTGGTTGTCGTCATGGCTATAGTCCTCTACACCCGAAGATTACAGTTTAATCCGTAAGCCGGCGGTTAACAACTAACGGCGTTCGAACCGGGCCAGATGCTTTTGCTTGTTCGCCCTCGCCGCATGCGTTAGACTTTTTATAGATGAGCGACTCGTATGAGAGAACCAATTCCTGCTGCGCTCGTACAGATTAATCGGCCTTCGCACGGACTGGTTTGCTTCAGTCACTTTTCGGAGAAGCAGTATTTGATGAAAAAAGTCCTCTTTATCATTTTTTTATGTCTCGCAACGGCGCCGCTCGCAACGGCGCAGACAAATTCGGCGGCCCTGTGGCAAGAGACATTTGATGTAGTCTGGCGCACGGTTAAAGAGAAGCACTACGACCCGAAATTCAACGGCGTAGACTGGGAAAAGGTTCGTGCGTCTTACCAGCCGCGCGTGTCTGAGGTCAAAAGCGAGCGGGAGCTTTACGCATTGCTCCAGCGGATGATAGGCGAGCTGGGTCAGTCGCACTTCAACATTATCCCGCGCGAAGCCGTTGTCGAAGAGCAGAAGGAAGAGCCTTCATCGGGCACGATCGGAGTCGAGGTCAATCACATAGACGGGCTTGCGTTGATCACGCGTGTCGAAGAGAACTCGCCGGCTGCGCGAGCGGGACTGCGCGCGGGCTTTGCGATCAAGCAGGTCGACCAGACGCTCGTAGAGCAGATAGTGGCGCGGTTTTCAAAATCGAAACTCTCGCCCGAGATGACCAGGTTGTTGATCTCTCGCTCTGTCGCCGCGCGGCTGGGCGGCAGGCCGAAGACCTCCGTCCGCGTGACGTACCTCGACGAGAGCGATCAAGTCCGCGAGGTCGTCGTAGAGCGCGTCCCCTTGGGGGGCGAGATGTCTCAGCCGCTCGGAAATTTCCCCGCGCAATACACGGAGTTTGAAGCGAAGCGGCTCGCCGGCGGCATCGGCTACATTCGGTTCAACGTCTTCGCCATCTCGCTTATGGAAAAGGTCCGCCGGGCGATACGCAGCATGTCGGACGCCCCCGGCATCATCATAGACCTTCGCGGCAACCCCGGCGGGGTGGGAATTATGGCGAACGGGATGGCCGGGTTACTGCATTCAAAGCAGGCGTCGCTCGGCACAATGCAGTTGCGCACGGGCCATGTGAATTTCGCAGTCTTCCCGCAGCCCGACCCTTACCCGGGGTCCGTAGCCGTCTTGATAGACAACGGCTCGGCCTCGACCAGCGAGATATTCGCCGCAGGGATGCAAGAGCTCGGGCGGGCCGTCGTGATCGGAGAGCGCAGCGCGGGCGCGACCCTGCCTTCGCTCTTCTTAAAGCTGCCGACGGGAGCCTTATTCCAGTTCGCGGTCGGTGATTTCAAAACACCTAAAGGAGTGCTGATCGAAGGGCGCGGAGTTCAGCCCGACATAGAAGTGAAGCTTAACCGCCGAGAGCTTCTGCGCGGACATGATTCTCAGCTTGATCGAGCGGTTGAACAGATTCAGAAGACCGTGAATCGTAAACCGTAACAAGTGACAAGAGATGGGAGGATACATCTTGTCGCGATTTGTAAGAAAGGATGAACACATGAAACGAATAATGACCGTAATACTTTTGAGCCTGGCGCTGTCTGTCGCGGCATTCGCGCAAGAGGCGAAGCCTAAACCGGCGGAAGCGATGCCGACCGCCGATCAGATAATTGAAAAATACGTCCAGGCTATGGGCGGCAAGGCTGCGATTGAAAAGCTCAACAGCCGCACGACAAAAGGGACGCTGGATATACCCTCCGTGGGCATGAGCGGCTCGGTGGAAACCTACGAAAAAGCTCCTAACAAATGGATTTCGATAGCCAATGTTGCGGGCTTCGGCTCAGTACAAACCGCATACGACGGGACCAAGGGTTGGTCTGACCATCCAGCCCTGGGATTGCGCGACCTGGCGGGCGTGGAATTAGCTAACACAAAGCTCGAAGCGGAGTTTCACAAGGCGATCAAGCTCAAGCAGCTTTACCCGACCATAACCGTTAAAGGCAAAGAGAAGGTCGGCGACAAGGATGCTTACTTGCTGGAAGCAACACCGAAAGAGGGCACCGCAGAGAAGTGGTACTTTGACGCGCAGACGGGCCTGCTGATACGCACCGACGCCGTACAGGATACGCCTGAAGGTCAGATACCGAACGAAATTTATTTTGACGAATACAAAGAGGTCGACGGCGTAAAAGTGCCGGTTGCCATGCGCATCTCGAACCCTATGTTTGTCATAAACATCAAGACCCAAGAGGTCAAGCATAACGTCCCCGTAGACGACGCTAAGTTCAATAAACCCGCCGCCAAATAGCAACTGATCGCCCCACAAGGCGCGAGGCAGTGTTATACTCGCCTCGCGCCGGGGCGAATAATTCGAAATCAATACGCGCCTGACCTTAAATCTGACACTTTAATCCGCGTCGAACCCCTTATCCGTCAATAGAGCCGCGCACGGACTGGCATAATCATTGCTATTACAAACGACGAGTTTAAGAACGAGCAAGGGGGATTGGGTCATGGTTTCGTTAAGAAAAAGCGCGCTCGCAGCCTTTATTGTGCTGACAGCAATAACCGCAATCGCAATGGGCCAGGGGCCTTTGCACAAGCGCGTCAACTACACGATCAACGTAAGTCATTCGCTGAGGATGGGGGATTACATGCTCCCGCCGGGCAAGTATGTCATCTACCAGGTAAACCAGAACGACACGAATCTGTTCGCTCTCTACCAGAACGATATGACCGAGTCACCTGTGGCCATGATCCGCACGACGCGTGTCGAGTATAGACTGGGCGACACGCCGTCGAGGACCGGGATGATCATGGACATAGACGAATCGAGCCGAGATGTTCACCCGTTGCTGAAAGGCTGGAACATTCCGGGCGAAGACGGATGGGAGATCATAAGCGTCGTCTCTAAACGGGGGGGCGTGTTGACTCGAATAAGATAGTGTGCGAGCTGAGGACGCTTTTACAATCTGCGGATAGAGGCTATGGGCGCACACTTTGTGCGCCCTTTTTTTCATCCTTGCCTTCGACCAGATCGGCAAGCTCCATCTCAAGCTTATCGAGCCGCGCTTCGCGGTCGCGGTCGCGTCGCCGATCGCGAAGCGCGGCAGCCGCAAACAACATCAGGCTTGCGAAGGCCAGGCCGCCCGTTATCCAGTAGAGCATCTCTCGCGTTATGCCGACAGCATGCCAGAGCCCCGCATTGCCTGCGAATATCTCGTAGCCGCCGCCTAAGGCCAACAGCCCCAAAAAGACTCCTAAGCCCATCTGCGCGGCAGTCGCGGCCTTGTAAGAATCTATCGCCTGACCCTCTTCGCTGATCAGCGAGCGCAGCTCTTTGATTCGAGTCTCTGAGGCGTCTGACATAAACAGGGGTCGGGGATCAGGGGTCAGGGATCTGGGGATCAGGGAAGAGGGTATCTGAAATCTCAAATTTGAAAACGCGGCGGAGAGCGTAGTCGCTAACTTATGCGCAAGAGCAGCATACGCCATCCAAATCCCTGACCCCTGATCCCCGACCCCTGACCCCTACTTGATGAATGTGCCTGTGCGCGACCAGCGCGATTTGGTGAAGAAGTCCATTATAGGGTTCGAGCCGGGCTCGTCGTCCCGCGTGCGGTCTATAGACCAGTAAACGAACATCGCGCGGCCTACGATGTTCGAGCGAGGCACGGTGCCCCAGTAGCGAGAGTCCTCGCTGTTGTTACGGTTATCGCCCATGCAGAAATACTGGTCGCTGTCGTACAGCCCGTCTTTGTCCGCGTCGTAGACAAGGCGGAGCTTCGGATCGTTTTCTATCTCTTCGAGAATGGGCTGGCCCTTTTCAGGAACACGGAAAGGCTGGTTGGCCCTGCCGAACTTTATGCGCGACTCCTCGACCCTCTCGGCGAAGCTGTCTTCCTGCTCCGCGTAATAATAGACCGTCCACTCGGCGCCGTCGGCCATCTCGGGCTCGCCCATCGGCTCCAGGTTCGCCGGATCGGTGCTGTCCTGGTCCCTGACGTAGACGCGGTTTTCCGGAAGCTTTTCCCCGTTGATGTAGACCTGGTTGTCCCTGAATTCTACCGTCTCTCCCGGCCTGGCGATGACGCGCTTGACATAATTGATTTCGGGGTTCAACGGGTATTTGAAGACGGCTATGTCGCCGCGACGAATTTCGCGCGCGGGGAATATGGGTAGGGCGAGCGGGTCGGCCTGGCCATAAATAAACTTGTTCACCAGCAGGTGGTCTTGAATCCAGATGGTGTTCTTCATCGAGCCCGTAGGCACCTTAACCGCCTGGACGATGAAGGTCATCCCGAACAGGGCCATTATGAGAGTGACGACCGCCGACTCGAAATACTCGCGCGCCACGCTCTTTTTGAAATGCGACTCTTCGTGCTCGGCCCTCTCGCGTCTCTCCTCGGCCTCCTCTTCGATCAGTGTCGCCTGTTCTTGTGATCTGAGATCCAGTTCGTCAGCCATATGATGATTATCCAAATCTTTAGTTTATTAAAGCTCGGTGGCGGCAATGCCGCGCACCTCGTCGTCTTCATCGCCGTCCCTTTTGTCGCTAGCAAACATCGCGTCCTGAGATGAGTCGACGATGGGTTGGCGCTCGTAAGCCTGTTCCGGCGAGCGAGAAGCTTGATCGTAGGATTGCTCGTCATCCATCTCGACCTCGTCCGGCGGCTCGGAGCATTCGGCGGAAGTGAGCAGTAGAATACTTTCGACGCCCTCGGTAGCAAGAAGCGCGGCCCGCGCCGCCTCCTGTTGCGCGATCTTGATGCTGCGCCCTTCGCCCACGCCCAGGGCGCGCCCGGCGGCGCGAAGCTCTACGCGGAAAGTGCGCCGGTGATCGGGACCGAGCGCTTCTACGACTACGTACTCGGGCATGGGGGCGCCCGCAGCTTGAAGCCGTTCCTGCAAGGCGGACTTGTAATCCGCGCCTATGATAGAAGCGGGGTCGATCTGACGGACTTTTTCGCGAAGCTCGCGGCGCAAAAATTTCTCTGCCGCCTCAAGCCCGCCGCTGATGTAGAGCACGCCGATAAGGGCTTCGTATGCGTCGGCCAGCAGCGCGCGTTTTTGCCGCCCGCCGGTCTTCTCTTCGCCCCGGTTGAGCAGGATGTAGCGGCCCAGGTCTATGGCCTCGGCCAGATCGACCAGGCTCGCCTCGCTCACCAGATAGGCTTTCATCTTCGAGAGCTTGCCTTCGGAAAGTTCGGGGTTGCGTTCCAACAGCCACGCGCTGACGACAAGCCCCAGCACCGAATCGCCCAAAAACTCCAGCGCCTCGTTGTGCTGACAACGCTCTTCCGTGCGCTCGTTGGCGAAGGAGCGGTGCGTGAGCGCGCGGTCGAGCAATGCTCGCGAGCGGAACGAATATCCGATCTTCTGCTCAAGCTCTGAAAGCAGTTTTTCGCGTTCGAGTAGGATCATAACGCGGCCCGTGCAAGCGCCACGACTTGCACACCCAGAATATACCATACAAAAGCGGTCAAACGCTCTCTTTCTAAGTGCTGAGTGAGAAACCAAAACAGTGTGCTTATGTTTTTACTCAGCACTCAGCACTCAGGACTCAGAAACGCTGAGGGCCAGCCCCGGCTTAGGACTGGCCCTTTGACAATTCGATCGGCGACGCTTGATCAGTTCCTGCGCTTGCGCGTGTTTCTCGCGGGCGCTTTGGCCGGCTTCTTTTCCGTTGCGGCGGCAGTCGCAGTGCCGGGCGCGGCAGTCGTTTTGTTTGTGGCCGCTACGTTAGTGGACGCGGGCGGGACCGCTCCGTTGGCGGGGGGCGCTGAGGCAGTCCCCTCGTTCGGCTTTGTGGGCGTAGCCGCAGGCGCGGGCGGCGTCGTTGCGCCCGACTTGTAATGATCGATCAGCTTTTGCAGGCCATCGGGCGATTCCGGGTGGCGATACTTGTAGAGTTCGGTGAGCGCCTTAAGAACCTGATCCCTAACCGCCCCGAAGTCGTTCTTCGTGGCCGTCATCCCCAAAAACTTCGCCCAGCAATCGATCACGGCGTCTGCGGTCTTATTCACGTTTTCCAGCGCCGCCTTCACCTCGGGCTTAGGCTCGGGGGCGGTCTTATCGGCTTCAGGCACTTTCTCGTATTCCTTGACCGCCTTCAGATATCTGTCTTGATGGATGCGGCCGCAGGCCAGGTAGTGCGCGGCGTTCGTAGGCTCTAGCGTCCCGGCTTTCGCGTGATACTCGAGAGCCTTATCCATGTTAGTGTTCTTCTCTTCGAGGATGGCGAGAGTCTGATAGAGGTAGGCGAGGGCTTCGTTCTGCTTCCAGTTCTGAACGCCCGTAGGCTTCTTGCCCGACTCGATCAATTTGATGGAGCGCTGCGTAAAGTCCGCGGCCTCGGCGGCGTGCGAATAGTTCGGCGGATTCGCAAACAACTCGTTGGCGCGTATGTTGACCGCCAGCAGGTACAGGTAGTCCAGGTTTTCAGGATTGACCTTGAGCGCCTCGTTGGCGATTTCAATCATGCCCTGGGTGTTCTTCTTCTTCAGTTCCTCGTTAAACAAAAACCCCAGCACCTGCGGTATCCATTTATCTTTAAGGTAAGAGGCGTACTGGCCCGACGGGTATTTGTCTAAGTACGCCTTGGCCAGGTCCATCGCCGTACGATAATCGGCAGCGCTCTTGCTGACACCCGCGGCCTGGTTCGCGTCATACCATGACTTGTAAACAGCCGCCTCTTCCGCCTTGGGGTCCTGCGCGGCGGCCTGTGACCAGTTGGCATGCGCTGATGTGAGGGGCGTGAACAGCGCGAGCATAAAAGCGAGCGCCGCTATCATCATCACCGATCTTTTCATTTAATAAAACTCCTCCTAAAGATGTTTTACTCTAAGCGCGCTGTCGATAGCCGAAACCTTTGGCAAGATCATACGGCTTGATTAGCTGCTGAATAGGTCCAACTCTGGGATGCACCCGGTGCAGTTCGGAGTTGCTGACCGTGAGCAAGGAAAAAGCTCCTGTTCATGGTGACACGCGCCGAAGTTTCTTGTCAAGCAGAGCAGCCCCGGACCGAGCCTCTCGACATGAAAATATGAGCCGCTCATATCCGGGGCCGCTCTTATCAGGCGTATGATCTATCTTACGGTCAGCGGGGCGGACCCGGATTGATGCCACCGTCTGAAGCCGTCAGCCGCACAAAGAACCTGTGAAGCGCGGGGTCGCGCGCGAGCAACTCCCTGTTGGTATGCCGCGCGGTGACGCCCGCCCCGGGCCGCTTACGGTTCGAGATGAAGGCCTCGTACCCCTGTGCGAAATACTCGTACTCGTTGGCGGCGGCGTAATAGTCGAGCACGCTACCCGTGCGCTTAGCGCGCTCGTAGAGCTTGCGCACCTCGCGGGCGTCCTCACGACTTAAGGCCGTCATGTGGACCTGGTGCGCGAACTCGTGCGCGATGGTGTGGAAACCGCCGCGCGCCGCTATATCGATATACTCTATCCCCGAGACCGTTATTCGCCCGCCGATCCCGCGTATGCTCGCGTAGTAGCGCCCGTCAAAAGTCTTCTCTGTGTTCACGTCGTCAAACTCGCGAACGTCGCTCACGGCCTGGTCGAAAGCCAGCAAGTAGTGGCGCGCGCCGCCCGCCGCAAGCTTCGGCAAAAACTGTCCGAGCGGCGCGACCGCACGATCGATTACGATCTGCTGGCGTCGAGTGAGCGATTTATAGTTTGGGAAGATCTCCGGGGTAAGCTCAAGAGCGGGCGGCGCGGGCTCGTCGTAAAACAGCTTTGCGAAATCTGTCGCGCCTATCTCTATTCGCGCCCGCTCCTGCATCCCGTGACAGGCGTGGCTCAGCTCCAGGTGCGCGAGCGCGCCCTCCGGGTCGACGGCGATGGCCATGCGCGCGGCCCGCACAGCCCTTTCATGCTCGCCCACCCTGAGCCACACGTCACCCATCGCTACCAGCACGCGGTAATAGCGCGGCTCGACGGCGAGCGCGGCTTCGAACTTCGCGAGCGCTTCCGAGAGTCGCCCTTCCCGTTTAAGCGCGAGGCCGCGCTCGTATTGCTCGCGCGCAGCCGCGCCGACCTTCTGGTCCAGCCCTGCGCGCCCATCCAGGTATTGAGACAGCAGCCGCCGCGCGCCCGCGTTCAGCGGGTCGAGCGCGATAACGCGCTCAGCCAGCGCGCGCGCCTCTTTCGGCTTTCGCTCGGTAGCGCGCGCAAACGCGAGCGCGTAGAGGCCGTCCGTGTCAAAAGGGTCGAGCCGAATTGCCTGTTCCGCCGCGAGGGCGGCTTCGCGGGTATTGTTATTCTCAAGCATCACGCGCGCGAGCAAGTCGAGAGCGCGCGCGCTTCGCGGGTTGTAGGCCAGGTGGCGGCGCACGCGCGCTTCTGCGCTCCGGTAATCACGCTCCAGCAAATCCACTCCCACACGGCCCAGCGCGACAGTGTTTGAATTGGGTTCGAGCCTGGCCGCCTTCTCAAAATAATCGATCGCGCGCCGGGGTTCTTCGGCCGCCAGGTAGATTGCTCCGTATTCCGCCAGGACTTCCGCCGATGCCGGGTGAAGCCGCGCCGCGCGGTCGAGCAGACGGATGGCTTCCGCGTAATCGAATCTCGCTCGCGCTATGCGGGCAAGCCCCACCAATGCTTCCCGGCTTCCGGGATCAAGCCTGACCGCCTCGCGAAAAGCCGTCTCCGCAGCCGCGAGCTCCCACTTGCGCCGCAACTCTTCGCCACGGCTGGCCGACTCGCGCGCCGTGTACGCGGAAGATAAAGCTTGGCCCGAGACAGAAGGCAAAAGAGAGAGCGAAGTCAAAAGGCAAAAGAAGAAGAGAAGCTTCGCGCGGCGGATGCTTGCATTCGAGATTTGCTTTTTGTGTTTCATGCGGACAGGATTCACTGCGGCGTATTGGTCGGCTTAAGTCCCACATCTTCAGCTTTGTTGCGAAGCGCGGCGATGATGAAATCGATATGCTCGCCCAGGTCTACATTCAATTCGGTTGCCCCTTCGTAGACCTCGTCGCGATTGACCGTGCGGGCAAAGGCTTTGTCCTTGAGCTTCTTCTTCACAGACTTTGATTCAAGGTCCCAAATGCCGTTCGGGCGGACAAGCGCGCATGCGACTACAAACCCCGTTAGCTCGTCCGAAGCGTAAAGCGCGCGGGCAAGCAGCGTGTCTCGCGGCACGCCCGTATAATTTGCGTGCCCCAGTATGGCGCGGCGAATCTCTTCGCTGAAACCGCGCTCTTCCAGTATGCGCGAGCCGATCACAGGATGATCGGGCGCGTTCGGATACATCTCGTAATCAAAGTCGTGAAGCAGACCTACGACGCCCCACTTCTCTTCGTCCTCACCTAACCGCCGGGCGTAAGCGCGCATCACGGCTTCCACGGCCACGGCGTGCTTTCTGAGCGAATCGCCTTTGGTGTATTCGCACAACAGATTCCACGCGTCATCTCTAGTAGGCATGCTTTTAACACCCCGGATTCACCGCAGAGACACAGAGAACACAGAGTTCACGCAGAGCAGAATCACGTTTTCTCTAATACGTTTTCTCTGCGCACACTCTGTGCTCTCTGTGTCTCTGCGGTGAGGTAGCCCTGGCTCTCCATAGTCTCTCTCAACCTTGCATTCTTTCAAGCGCGGTCTGCCCGCCCCATCGGGCGATGATCTTATCGTCGTAGTCGTCAGCTGTGAGCGCAACGGCCATCACAGACGCTTTCAGCTCTTCCTTGTCGCACCGCGAGCCGACTATGCCGTGCTCGTAGACGATGTAATCGCCCTCTTCGATACCGAACGCGCCGAAGTATTTTTGTGCGTTCTCTTTGAGCAAGTAGGTCATCAAATCCGGCGTGATCTCCGCGCCGCTCACCACATATGCCCGCGTGTTGATGATCGAGTCGTTGTCGCCCCAGGGGTAGACGGCCACCTGCGCAAGCGCCGACCCTATGACAATTCCTATGACGGGCGCGTCTTCACGCACCCTCGTGAAATGCTCGCCGAAGACCTCTTTCAGCCAGGGCAATACCTTTTCGTAACACGCTTTTTGCGCTTCGGTTTTGAACTCCATAGTTACTCGTTCCTTTCGCTATGTTCGACGCTATGGACTTGAATCTCGCCCTCGTCATATTTCAAGTGGAGCGATTTTATCTCCCGGCCGTCGCTTTCGGGTAGCTGATGAATCAATAGCGGGCTGAGGCGCTCGTCTACGAACCGCTCCCAGTCGCGCTCGTTCGTGTAAACGTTCTTCTGCTCCATCAGCCATTCGATCAAGCTTTCATCCCAGGAGAGCTTCAGCCCTTGCTTGTGATAGCGGTCCGTTATGTCTGCCAGCAGATTTTTTTTGAGCCAGTGGCGAGAAGCCTGATCGGTCGTTAAGACTTCAGCCGAGACCAGGTCGCACTGGTCTACCAGCTCCGCGCCGAGCGCTTCTTCAGCCACAAGGCGCGCGGACGAGCGCGATTCTTTCGGCCCCGCGTCCTCTTTCTGCTTGAAGCCCGGCACGCGCCGCCGCGACTCCAGCTTTATTCCTGCCGTAAGCACTACTACAGTGTCGCTCAGGTATATGCGCTTGCCGCGCGCGTCTGTCAGGAAACCTTCCGCGAGCGCGTTGGTGAGCACTTCCAACACGGCGGGGTGACAGGCATCGAGGTTTTCGCACCTCAAAACGCACCAGGGCATCTGGGCGACGCGGTGGAGCGGGAGCGTTTCGCTGTAGCCTATGTACCCGGGCGGCGCGCCTATCAGCATGGTTATGTCGTGCGCCTGGGTGAAGCGGCTGAAATCAATATTCACCACCCGCTCGGCCGCTCCAAACAGCGCTTCAGATATTGCGGTCGCTACCGCCTCGCCGTTTTCCGCCACCTCGTCGATAAGAAGGATAATCGCGTTAGGCCGCGCCGGCCTCAAATCGAGCCCGCGCATCGTCACCCGCAAGCGATTGACCAGCGAGCGTACTTCCTCTTCGGTCAAAAGCGACCGCTCCAAAAGAACTTCCCTGAGCGTGCTCTCCCTCTCCTCGATGGCAATGGGCATCCCCACGATCCGTTGGGCGACGGTGCGCGCGGTCGTTTGATCGACGGCCGTCTTTGAGTGAGCTATGGCGTGCGCGACGCACTGCTCAAGCAAGTCGACCGCCTTATCCGGAAAGTAGCGGTTGCGCAAAAACCTTCCGGCGAAATCGAGCAGCCAGCCCAGCACGTCGTCTGAGACTTGCACGCCGCGCGTCGCGGCGTAGTCGTCGCGCAGGGCCGCCAGCACCGCAAAGGTCTGCTGGGCGGTCATCTCCTGGACGCGTATGGGCTGGAAGCGCCGCTCAAGCGCCGAATCCGTCTCGATGAATTTGCGATACTCGTCGTCCGTAGTCGCCGCGATGCAGGCGAGCGCGCCTCGCGCGAGCGCGGGCTTAAGGAGGCTCGCAATATCGGAAGTGCCTTCGCGTCCGCCCGCGCCCATGATCGAATGGACCTCATCGATGAACAGTAGTATAGCTTCCTGGCTCGCCTCTTCGATAATCGCCTTCATGCGCTTTTCGACTTCGCCGAGCACGCTCGCGCCCGCGACCAGCGTCGAAGGCTGTATGGCGAGCAGCCGCGACCCTCGGAGCACTTCCGGCACATCGCCGCGCGCTATACGGTGGGCGAGCCCTTCGACTATAGCGGTCTTTCCCACTCCCGCCGGGCCTACCAGAACGGGGTTGCGCTTCTGGCGGCGGCAGAGCGTTTCGATGGTGAGTTGAATCTCTTCCTCGCGCCCGACGAAAGGCGGCAGCTTGCCCTCGACGGCTTCGCGCGTGAGGTCGCGCCCGAACTGTTCGAGCGTAGGCGTCGGGTGCTTTGCGCGCGGGCGATACTGCAAAAGCTCGGGAGCGGCTTTCTCCTCAGCGCCTTTTTCTCGCGCGCCTTTTTCTTGAACGCTTTTTTCTTGCGCGCTTTTTTCTTGCGCTTGATCGGGCGCGGGCGGTTCAGCCTTCCGAACATCGGGCGCAGAACCTGAAGCGGAAGCGGCGGCGGCGGGCTGTTCGACGATTGTGTAGCCGTCTGCTGCGAGTATCACTGCCGCAAGGTCGCGTTCGGTAGCCTGCGGCTTGCCGCGCAACCGCGCTCGCTCGACTGCAAGGCTCAAGACAGTATCGAGGGCGAGCGGCTGGCCCGGGACGGCTTCGCGCAACTGGCCCTGAAGACTGTTTTGGGCGCTTGCCGCCGCGAGCCCCTGCGCGAGCGATTCGGCCATGGGTCCGTGCCGCTCAAGCAGTGCGAGCATCCAGTGGGCTACACCCAGCTCGGCGTGGCCCGATTGCTGCTGCTTTTGCGAGGCGGCTTCTACCAGCCGCTTCGCCCCGGGAGTTAGAGCGTCAAGTTGGTCAGCGCCGCTTTCAGACATCGAATCCCCCTTTTCAGATCGACTGCTTGCGAGGCTTTATCGCGGACGACAGGTTTAACACCCTGCGAGTAAGAATTCAAGCATATTGAAAGCGAAGGTCATTTCACAAACGAGCGGACGATGCCTCGCACGGAAAAGACTTCTCTGGGGTCTACAGTCTCGTTGACTATCCCCGCGACAAGCTCTTGCAGGAACCGGCTCTTACGGATGCGGCGCGCCACCAGATCGTTGAGCCAGGGGCGCGACAGCCAGTCCTGAGCCAGCTCGTAGCCTAAGAACTTTGGCTTTACTTCCGCCTCCAGGCGGCGCGGGAACTCGTCGAGGTGATCGAAGTCTGCTTCTTGAAGCGCGCGGCTCGCGACCTGGGCCGCAATCTCTCCCGTCTCCATCGCCTTGCCTATGCCTTCGCCCGTGAACGGAAAAGTCGCGCCGATCGCTTCGCCGATCACCATCACGTTGCCTCGCCCGACCGCCGCGCTCCCCTTCATTCCGCAACGGAGGCGTGCGCCGCGAAGCGGAGTTATCTCGTCAGCCCGTTTGAACAGGTCGACAGCTTCCGGGAAACTCGTCTCGAATAATCGAAACGTCTCTCTGAGATTTACCCGCACCTTCCTTTTAGCATAAATGATGCCGCACCCGACATTGTACTCGCCCTCTCCGAGCGGGAATATCCAGGCATAACCGGGCGTGATCGCGCGGTCATAAGAGATGATCAGCCGGTCAATCTCCGTCTTAGACCGCACGTAGCAACGGAGCGCGACTGCCGACGCGCGAGACTCTGTGACGAGGCCCAACTGCTCGGCAAGCTCGACGCTCGCCCCCGTAGCTATCATCGCGATTTGCGCTCGAACAGGCCGGTCATCTCCATCGGAAGTTATGATGATCGTCTTGTCCGGCTGCGGCTCCAGGTTTGTGATCCTTGATTGTAAGAATACGGCTCCCGACTCTTCCGCCTTCCGCTTGATCAAGTCGTCCAACACGTATCGCTTCAGCGTCAGGTACTCGCCCTCCACGTCGAAGCGTATTCGAGATGGGCTATAGACAGTCCCCGTGCCGGTTTGATAGCCGAGCCTTAAGACATCCGCGTACAACCCCGCGCGCTTGAGCGCGCCGATCGCGTCCGCGATCAGACCGTCCCCGCATACTTTGTCTCTAGGGAACTGCTCTTTGTCTATGAGGAGGACCGAGTGGCCCCGCCGCGCCAGGTGGAGCGCGGCGGTTGAGCCTGCGGGGCCTGCGCCTACGATGGCCGCGTCCCAGATGTAGTTATCTTCTCCGCCCAACGATCTTCCTTATATTTAAGCCAGGCCGACTTTTCGCATGAAGTCTATAAAGCGCGGGTCCGCGCGGAGGCCGTCAAAGACCGGGTCGACTTTGAGCCAGATCACGTAATAAGAACGCTCGGCGTAAAGCTTGTCCAGCCATTCAAAAGCACTCTCTTTGTCTCCGAGCGCCGTGTAGATTATTGCCAGCATGTAAGGCGAAACGTATCGCTCTTTAGACATTTGCTTCAGCTCTTCGGCCACCTTCAGGGCCTGGTCCCGGTTCCCCATCAGCGCGTGTACGCGACCGCTCCACCCGATCAATGTCGGGTCCTTATAAAGCTCGCGCGACAGCTCGAACTCCCGCAGGGCTTCCCCGTACATGCGCTTCGCCTCGTAGGCGAGCGCGAGCTGGAAATGCGCCTCGGCGAAGGCGGGGTCCATCTCTAAGGTCTTCTTGAGCTGCGCGATCGCCTCGTCGTTGCGCCGCGCGTTGTAGAGCAGACGGCCCAATCCCGTGTTTATGATGAGCGAAAGCGGGTCAAGCTCCTGCGCACGGCGTATCTCCTTCAGCCCTTCATCAAAGCGCGCCCTCCCGCCCAGGAATATCGCGTACCAGTGATGTGCCGTCGCATAATTGGGGTTCATCTCGATGGCTAGCCTGTACTCGCGCTCCGCTTCGGCCCAGTTCCAGTCGTATTCGTGGACCGCAGCGAGCGACGTGTGAGCCTCGGCGAGCGTGTCATCTATCTCAAGCGCGCGCATCGCAGCGGCTTTCGCCCTCTGGCGGCTCTGCTCGGGCGGGACCGTGCTGTACTCTGTCAGCAACGCGTAACAATCTGCGAGCCCCGCGTAAGCGAGCGCATAGGCCGGGTCTTTTTCAATCGCCTGGTTGAAATACTCTATGCCGCGATTGAGCCCCTCTTCGGTCCTCTTGTTCCAGTGATAGCGCCCCCGGAGGTAAAGCTGGTACGCCTCGGTGCTGTCGGTGTGAGTCTTCGTCATGCGCTTCTTCTGCTCGCCGGTCATGCGCAGACGAAGTTTCTCTGTCACGAGCCGCGCTATGTCTTCCTGCACACTGAGCAGGTCGGCCATGTTCAGGTTGTATTGCTTGCCCCAGACCTGGCTGTTGTCGCCCGCGTCTACAAGCTCGACGCTGATCGAAAGACTGTCGCCCCGTTGAACGAGCCTCCCCGACAGCACGGCCTGGACGTTAAGCTCGCGCCCGACCTCGCGGGCGTCCGCGTAGCGCCCTTTGTAGCGGAAGACGGAGTTGCGCGACATGACCTTGAGGCTCGGCGATTGCGAGAGGTTGTTTATCAGGCTTTCCGTTATACCGTCCGACAGGTAGTCCATATTCTGGTCCTGGCTGGCGTTGACAAATGGCAGGACCGCGAGCGAATCCATTGCCCGCGTGACGCGCATTTCGGGATAGATGAAGAGAAAAAATAGTATGACGAGTGCGACGGCCGCCGCCCCGATCAAAGCCACCGCGCCGGGCTTCTTGAAGGTGCCTGTGACCTGCTCTGTGATTGAAATCCTCCGGGTGGTGATGCTGCCGGTCGAGCCTTCCCTGAGCGTAGGCATGCCGTCGCGCATGGCGACGGTCGTGCTGCCGCCGATGTCAGGGGAGACGGAAAGCTCAAGGCCCGCTTCAAACTCGATGCGCTGCTTCTGCTTCTTCAGAGCGATCAGAAATTCTCTGGCGGTTTGATAGCGGTCGTCCTTGTCTTTAGACATTGCGCGCGCGACTATGCGATCAATACGATCCGGGACTTCGGGCGAATGAACTGATAGCGGATCGGGATGTTGATTGAGTATCGAGGCTACTATGTCGACTACAGTGTCTCCCAGGAAGGGCTTGCGGCCCGCGATCATCTCGTAGATCATCACGCCAAGACTGAATATGTCCGTCCTCGCGTCGAGCTTCTGGCCCCGCGCCTGTTCGGGCGACATGTAACTGGGGCTACCGAGTATCACGTTCGATTCCGTCTGCACGACGGCCAGGGTCGGCGCATCCATGTCGAGCGAGTCTGGGTTAGTAGATTCTTGCTCTATGAATTTGTCGGTCAGCTTCGCTATCCCGAAATCGAGCACCTTCACGTAACCGTCGGGGCGCAGCATGACGTTTTCCGGCTTGATGTCACGGTGGACTATCCCTGCGGCGTGCGCGGCGGCGAGCGCGCCCGCGACCTGTATGCCGATGTCGAGGATCTCTAAGAGCTGTAGGCGCGGCCTCGCGGCGAGGCGCTGGCGGAGCGTTTCGCCTTCTATGTACTCGGTCGCGATGAAGTGCGTCGAGTCGGATTTCCCTATGTCGTGGATCGTTATTATGTTCGGGTGGTTGAGCGCGGAGGCCGCCCGCGCTTCCTGCTCGAAGCGGCGCAAGCGGTCGGCGTTCTTAACGAAGCTCGCGGGCAAGAGCTTCAAAGCGACCTTGCGCCCGAGCCGAGTGTCTTCGGCCAGGTAGACCTCGCCCATCCCGCCCGCGCCCAGGCTAGACAATATCCTGTAGTGAACGATAACCGTGCCGATTTCCAGAGTCACAAAGCTAGATAGGGGGCGTCTTTCTCACTCAGTCGGAAAAAGAATTATCTTGCGCCGACGCGCGCAGCTTAACACCCGCATTCAAGAAATTCAAACATTGTAATTGTAGCAGACGCGCGAGCGAGATTCATCGCCTCTGGCTTTCACACGCGCCTAGTTCGGCATGGCGCCTTCGCGCTTGAGCCATTTTTGTAGCGCTTCGTTTTCGCGCGCCAGCTCGTCGGCGTTTATAAGACCGCGCTGCAGGGCGATAGAGATGGCTCGCGACCGGGGACTGTAGGTATTGCCCCACCGCTCGTCCGTGATCTGCTCAATATCGACGGCCAGCTTCGCATATAGCTCGCGCAGCCGGTTCTGCACGCCGCGTTCGGAAAGATACCTGCGGCGGGCTATGGCCCTATCGGTAAGCCCTATAGCTATATCGATCAATGCCTCGTGCTCGACATCCGTTAGCCCCGATATGCGGCTCGCGGCGCGCGACTGGACCTGGCGGACTTCGGGGTCGATCCAGCACTGCTCGTCGAGCAGCACAGCGCGCAGCGCCGCGATCAGCTTCGCGTCGGAAGAGGACTTGAGAACGTACCCGTAGACGGTTTCGGCGGGCACGATCCGTGCAAGCTCGCGCACGTATATCTCATCCTTGTATTGTGACCAGAAAACAATTCGCGCCAGCGGCGTCTCGCTCCATATCTGCCGCGCCGCGTGGACGCCCGACAGCCCCGCGAGCTTGATGTCGAGTATCACAAGTGCTGGGCGGCGCTCGCGCGCAAGTTCTACGGCGCGGCCCCCGTGATCGGTCTCGATGATCGGGCAGGCCTCGGCGAAGTTGTCCGCTATGATCGAGCGGAGGTAATCGCGCTGAAACACCATGTCTTCGGCAATCAATATGCTCATAGCTTTACCAGGGGTCAGGGGTCGGGGCTCGGGGATCAGGGGAAAGAAGATTTGTAATTTCAAATCTCAAATTTGTATGGCGGATGATGCGCTTACGCGCGCCGCGATTTCAAACCCCTGGCCCCTGACACCCGGCCCCCGACCTCTTCCTGCATCGGGACGTAGATTTCGACGGCCGTCCCCTGTCCGCCCATGCCGCGAAGCCAGGTCAGGCTCGCGCCTATCAATCTTGCGCGGTAACGCATGTTCTGTAGGCCGCGCGCGCGGCCCAGCTCGCCCGATTCCGTCATACCGCGCCCGTCGTCGACTACGCGTATGAAAAGGTCGCCGCCCACGCGCGCCACCAGTAGCTCGACCGAGCGCGCGTGGGCGTGCTTCGATATGTTGTTGAGCGCTTCTTGAACTATGCGGTAAACCAGTAGCTGCTCGATCTCCGAAAGACGGACCTCTTCTTCCTTAACTAAACAGGCGAACCTCATTGCGAAAGGGCGGTCCGAACCCGCCGCCGCGCGCGCGAGGCAGTTTTCAAGCGCCGGCAAAAAACCGAGCGTGTCGAGCGCCGAAGGGCTGAGGCTCTCCATCGCCCTTCGCACTTCGTTCATAGCCTCCTCCAGCCCCGTCACGATGTAGGCCAGCCCATCGCGCACCTCCGGCGACATCTTCCCCTCGGGCAGCTCGAACAGCCGCCGGCTGATGCGCACAAGCTCGCGCAAATCCGACAGGGTTTGATCGTGGAGGTCCGCCGCCAAAAGCTTTCGCTCGCTTTCGGCCAGAGTCACAAACTGTAGCAAGCCTTCTATCAATTCGCGCTGCGTATCCAAGCTCTTTTCTCCATTGGCGGGTACGACGAAAAGCCCTTTCGAGAACTGTGGGATCCCACAGTTTTATTCTGTGCTCGACAGCCACAACAAATACGGGAAATAACCTACTCCTAACTCAAGGTCGGGAGTAGACTCGCTCGCGTCTTCCGAAGATGTCAACGCTCGGTGGGCGGGGTCCATGCCTTCGGGCCTCGCCCGGTTTTCCGAGGGCCGGAACAGATACGTTACTTGATTATCAGATCGCAAGAAAGGAGCTTACGATAAAATGAAACGGATAAAACAAAGATCAATAGCATGCGCGGCGGCTTTGACGCTTGTATTAATAACGGTAACTACAACTGCCCCGAATGCCTCGGCCTCAACCCGCTACCAGATTATCACCGGCCGCGTGCTCAAAATCGATATGAAAGAGCGACAGATGCTCGTCGCCGACCGCTCGTCTAAGAAACTCTACCTCGTCAACGTGCCCCAAGAGGCAAGTTTCAAGATCACGTTCGGCAGAAGCATGCATCTGAGCGCGGCCGGCCTTGAAGATGTGGACCGCAACAACCGCGTCGAACTGCGAATCACGCGCACAGAGAAAGAGCATCTTTCCAGGCTCTACGACGGACGCGAGGTGATCGAGGTGAATGCCGCTCACTAAACCGTTATCCCCCGGGCGGCCGTCTCCGTATCCCCAAAACGGTCGCCCCTAAAATCCTCATACATCCCACCCACGAGCCGGGCCGCACTGCCATTCCCTTTTGCAATTGGGAAACGCGGCCCGGCGCTTCTCATTTTGGTGGTAGAATCTATCCCAGGATGTTGCTGCGGAGCAAACGATCAAAAGCCAGCCTCTTGCTTTTGGCGGTCGTCGCTTGTGCGACACTGCAGGCCGGAGCCTGCCGCGACCGCGATGAGAAGAGCCCCGAAGAGCAGCCAATTCAAGAGAGCCTGCTCGCAGGGGAGCCTGACGAGTACTCTGCCACTGTCATTCGCACAGTAGAAGACGGAGCCGGCCGCCAGGTCTATGTGACCAGCGTGGCCCGCCGGGGCGGAATGTTCAGAGAGGAGTGGAGCGAGCAAGGCGAAGCGCGCGCGCTCATCCACCGGCCCGACCTGGGAAAAAGCTTTCAGCTCTTTCCCGACGACCGAACGTATACGGAATCCGAAGCCACAGCCGCTCCCTCTGAAAAGGAGGCCGAGCCGTCTCCGGCGGACGTTCGAGGCGCGGGCAATGAATTCAGCCCCGATCACATAGAGAGGGTTTTCGGTGATTCGCCTCCGCCGGCGAGCGTAACCACGCGCGCTCTAGCAGACCAGACAATCGAGGGCTACAGTTGCGAAGTGACGGAGGAGCGCGCCGCGTTCGAAGACGGGCGCGCGATAGTGATTCGGCTGTTTCGCGCGCGCGATCTGGCCGGGCTCGCCCTGCGCGTAGAAGTCGAAAGCGAGGCGCTCAAGATAATAACCGAGCGTCGCGATATCCAGATTCGTGTGCCGCTTGAGAAATTCGATCTCCCGGCGGATTTCAGAAAAGTTGCCCGTCGCGCGCCGAGGTAGAAAAAAGTTGCTTGCAGTCGCGAACATTTCCGATTAGCATCTGTCATCGGCAAATAAATAAGGATGATGAATTCTGCCGCCGCCAGTTCGAACAAGCAGGAGATGAGCAAGCATGGATGCTACAAACCAACACATTCTCATTATTGAGGACGACGAAGATACGCGCTTCGTCTACAGTGTGCTTTTGCAAATGGAGGGGTACCTTGTCACTCACGTAGGGACGATGGCCGAAGCCATCTCGCGGATTCTCTCGACGAATTACGATTTGATAATAATGGACGTGCGGCTGCCGGACGGTGACGGCGTCGATCTGTGCTTTCAGATTCGCTCATTCAACAAGATCACGCCCATCATGTTCGTATCGGCAGCGGCGTTCGAGAAGGATGTCGAGCGCGGGATGAAGGCCGGGGCGCAGGCTTACATGACCAAACCGGCCGATGCCAACAAGCTGCTTGAGAATGTCGCCTACCTGCTCGGAAAGAAAGCCATGCCGCACATGCATTGGGATTCGGCGTCGCTCAACGTGCTTGTAACGACCGCAGGGGTGGCGGCCGCTTTGATAGACGAGAACCGAGTGTATAAAGCCGTCAGCCCGACTTACGCCGCCGCGGGCGGTTGTATGGCCGACGATCTGGTCGGCAAGCCGCTGACGAACATCTTTCCCGATGTGAGCGGCACGACCGTAAACATGCTTGAGAGAGTCTGGCAGACCAAGCAACCCTTCTTCCTCTCCCGCTACCCTTACACGCTGCCCGAACGCGGGGTCACCTACTGGGACGCAGCCATGTGGCCTATAGACCGGAGCGAATCGGGCACGGATATTCTGATCGTCGTCAGGCAGAAAGAGCAGAGCGGAGATATATTGGCTTCGGTGTGATGGCGAGCGGCAGGCCGATCTCGGCCTGCCGCTCTGTGTGTGAGAATCACTGCGGCGAAATAGGCAGAGTGCGCGACCTGGGATTGTTGGTCGGAGTGATCGGCATTCTCCCGCCGCCCGGGGTCGGGAGCCCCGGAGGCGGGGTCGATCCAAACTCGGATGTGAGAACATCGTCGTATATCTCTATCTCGCCTTCGTCCTTAAGCTGCTTTTGAACAGCGGCCATGTAGCTCAGGTAAATCGTGTTGCGCTTTACGTCGAGCAGGCGCTCATAAATCGCTTTCTTCTCCTTCTGAAAAGTCTCTCCCATGTCGGGGTCGCTGCGATTTACGACGGCCGCCACCACGTAAGAATCGCTCCCCGAGACCTTGATAGGCTCGCGGGTTATCTCGCCCTTGTTGAGCTTCTGTATCTTCGCCAGGTCCGCTTCGCTCGTCAGCGGCCCGAGCTGCGGGTCGTTGCCGGGCGTCCATCCCGATCGCTCGTCCGGCTTAAGCCCCATCGATGCGGCGAGCGACGAGAGCGCTTCGGCGGAAGGGGCGGCCGCTAGCTGGCGCGCGCGCTCGGCGGCTATCTCCTTCGCCTTCTCCGTGCGGAAGCTGTCTTCGACCCTGGTCTTCACCTCCTCAAAAGTCGCGTCGTGCGGTTCGCGTTTATCGACCAGTTGCGCCACCGCGAAACCGTTGTTGACGCTGACGCGGTCGGTGACATCGCCCGTCTCCTGAAGGGTGAAAATGGCTTGCTGAAATTCTGACGCCGCGCCCAGGTTCGAGAGGCTGTCGGAAGGCGCGAAAAAGGGCGTCTCTCTGATCGAGGCGACCTGGTTGCCATGCTTGGCATTGATCTCCGCCACGACCGCATCCATGTTCTTAGTCTCTTTCAGCTTCTGCGAGGCTTCTCCTGAGATCTCTACGGCGCGGCTATAACCCTTCCTGACGCGGGCCTCTTTGGCCAACTGCTCGCGCGACTGCTCGAAAGTCGGCAGCCTTCGGTCCGTGACTTTGAATATGTAAACCTTGTCGTTCATCTCGGAGGCTATGGGCTGGCTCGCCTCGCCCTGCGCGAGGGTAAAGACGTTCAGCAGCGGGCTATTCGGCTTGAGCGCGTCCTTGTTGACCCACCCTATGTCGCCGCCGTTCAGCTTGCCCGACTGCTCGTCGCTGTACTGGCGGGCGAGCGCCGCAAAGTCTTCCGCAGGCTTCCCGCCCTCGCCCCTGGCGCGCGCATTCAGTTCGGCGGCCAGCGAGCTCACTTCCTCTTTAGTCCTCGACGTCTTCTGTGATGTCGGCGACTTAGGCGCGGCAGGGTCTGTGGCCTGTGCGACATTAAGCACGATCTGGCTGACGCGGACCTCCTTAATGGCGCGCTCGGGGTTGAACTCCTGGCGCAACTCGTCATCGGTCACCTGTAGCGTGGCGCCCGCGCGAGTCTGATCGACGAAGATGTAGCGCGCGCGGCGCTGCTCCACGTTTATGCGGAAATCCTGTTTGCGCTGGTCGAAGAAGGCGCGCAGTTCCGGTTCATTGACCTGGACCTTGTCGCGGAACTCTGTCGGGGCCACGTCAACCCACCGCACGACGTAGCTGGTCTTGTTGAGCCTGTACTCTTCTTCGACCTCTTGCGGCGACACCTGCGCGGCGGCTGAGATAAAGCTGCGCAGCTTCTGCTCGGCGATAGACTCTCTCAGATTCTGCTCGAACTGCGCAGGCGTCGTGCCCGCCGTAGTCAATCGCTCGCGGTACTGCTGGGCCCCCGGCCAGGGGTTAAACATCTGCTTGATGCGATCTTCGACCTCGCGGTCCGTCGCCGAAAGATTCAGCTTCTCCGCCTCGTAAAGCTTGACCTTCTGTGTGACCAGATCGTCGAGCACCTTCTGGCCGTAGAGCGCGTAGGTCTGCGCCGTGTCGTTCTGGCCAATCGCCCCACGGCCTGCCGAGACCTGCTGGCCGTAGAACGTGAGCGCCTGGCGCATCTCTCTCATAGTGATCTTATAACCGGCGACCTCGGCTATTGGCCTCTCGTCGGCGCTCGTGGCCCCTTTGATCCCATCCCAGGCCGGCGTGAACGTCCCGATCAGCCCGAGCGCGAGCACCAATACGAAACCTATCAAAAACCATTTGTGCGAGCGTTTACGTTTGCTCAAGAATTTCAACATAAAGTCTTATGCCTCCAAATACTCGTCGAACCCTAGAGTGCGGTCGGGCGAGAAATAATCTTTCTGAGGAAAACATGGATTTTAGTAAATCTCTGCCTGAATTGACAACCGCTCAGCCCTTTCAAATAACAGTGTCGTCGGCGATGACGCCGTTCTTAGGGATTATCACAATGCCGTCTCGTATGAAGTAGCCGTCGCCGTCCAGTTCCGCGTGCCGGCTTTCGTTGAGAATCTGCACGCCCGCGCCTATGCGCGCGTTCTTATCGATGATCGCGCGGCGTATGAAGCAGTTGCGGCCTACGCCTATGCGCGGGTGGCCCGATTCTTTCTCCTGCTGCATCTCGTCTATGGTCTGGTAGTAGTCGGCCCCCATCATCAAGACGCCTTCGAGCCGCGTGCCGTGCTCTATGCGGCTGCGAATCCCAACTATCGAATCGGTCACCGTAGCGCCGTTGATTATGCAGCCCTCCGTGATGATCGAGCTCTGTATGCGGCAGTCGAGCAGCTTCGACCCCGGCAGGTAGCGCGGGCGCGTGTACATTGGGGCCTCTGCGTCAAAGAAGTTGAACGGCGGCAGCGGCAGCGTCATCTCCATGTTGGCGCGGTAGAATGCGCCTATCGTTCCTATGTCCTCCCAGTAGCCGTCGAACAGGTGCGCCTGCACGTTCGATTGCGAGAGCACCTGGGGGATGATCTCTTTGCCGAAATCGATTGCCGAGGGCGCTTCTTCGACCAGCAATCTGTGCAGAAGCGGTTTGCTGAATACGTATATGCCCATCGAGGCCAGATACGGGCGGCGCGCAGCCTCTTCTGCCGACAGACCCAACTGCATCGTGTCGACGCGCATGAGTTCGAGCGCTTCGCCCTTCGGCTTTTCGCTGAACTCCAGTATGCGCCCGTCCGCGTCCGTCTTTAGCAGGCCGAACCCCGAGGCGTCCTGGTGGCGCGCGGCCGTCACCCCTACGGTCAGGTCGGCTTTCATCTCCAGGTGCCGCGTGATGAATGGGCGGTAATCCATTCGGTAGAGATGATCGCCCGAAAGGATCAGTATCAGGTCGCTCCTATAATCATCGATGTGGTGGAAGCTCTGGCGCACAGCGTCGGCGGTCCCTTGAAACCAGTCGGGCCGCTCGGGCGTCATCTCGGCGGCCAGTATCTCCACGAAACCGTTTGTGAAACGGCTGAAGCGGTAGGTCCGCGCGATGTGCCGGTTGAGCGACGCGGAGTTGTATTGCGTGAGTATGAAGATGCGATGGATGTCCGAGTTGATGCAGTTCGACACCGGGATGTCTATGAGCCGGTATTTGCCGCCCAGCGGGACGGCCGGTTTTGCGCGTTGCTTCGTTAGTGGGTAGAGCCGCTGTCCCGCTCCGCCGCCCAGTATCACTGCTATGATGTTGTCGGTCGCCATCTGACCATCCCCCGAATGAACTCCTAAGATTTTTGCCTCTCGACTCAAGCAGAAGAGTATAACCGCAGGGCTGCGGCGCAGAAAAGGTCGGCTTACGCTTTGCTTTCAAAACCGGCTACACTATCATCTGGTTACGCGGACGCAAGATCAACCCTTGAGGAGCATGAATGTCGGCGCGAGGAAAGACTATCTGCTTCATAGATAACGCGAATACTTTTCACGGGCAACAAGAGTCGGGCTGGCGAATAGACTGGAAAAGATTCTCTGAATACCTGAGCCGGGAAGAAGAGGTCTGGCAGACATACTTCTTCGCGTCTCACCAGGACCCCCCGCGCCCCGAAGAGGCAAGCTTTTTTCAGTTCTTGAAAGAACAGCTCCGGTGGGAAGTAGTGCTTTACCCGCTGGGCCTCAAGACGACCACCTGCAACAACTGCCACCGCACGGCGACGCTTTACACCGAAAAGGGCGTAGACACGGGCCTTGCCACAAAGATGCTGATGCTCGCCATGAGCCGCGCATTCGAGACGGCTCTGCTCATTTCAGGGGACCGCGACTATCTGGAAACCGTGAAGTACGTCAAAGGCATGGGGCTGCGCGTCGAGGTCATCTCGTGGCGCGCGGGATTGTCGGACGACCTGGCCGCAGAGTCTTCCGCGCCTGTAGTCTTTCTCTCAGACATACAGGACGAAATCGAAAAGACCGATTGACGGACAAACGTGAAGATCGATCAGAAAAACATTCTACGGCTGGCCCTGCGCGTCGCCAAAGCAATCGATGCGCGCCAGCCGGTCGTCGCGCTTGAATCTACGGTCATAGCGCACGGCCTGCCCCGCCCGCTCAACCTGGAAAGCGCGCATGCCTGCCAGCAGGCCGTCTTTGAACATGGCGCGGTCCCCGCGACCGTCGCCGTCATCGACGGTCGAGCTGTGGTCGGGCTTTCGGAAACGGAGATAAATAGTTTTGCTGAAGGCGCGGCCCCGGACGGCGCTCGAATTGAAAAAGTCAGTCTAAACAACCTGGCGGCGGTTATCGCCCGGCGCGGCTGGGGGGCAACGACGGTCGCGGCCACGCTAAGGGTCGCGCACCTCGCAGGGCTAAGAGTCTTTTCGACGGGAGGCATCGGCGGCGTTCATCGCGGCGCTGCCGATACGTTCGACCTGTCAGCCGACCTGACGGCGCTCGCCACCACGCCTGTCGTTTGCGTCTCTGCGGGGGCGAAAGCGATACTCGACCTGCCGAAAACAATCGAACAGCTTGAGACCTTGGGAGTGCCTGTCGTCGGATACCGCACGGATGAATTCCCCGCCTTTTACTCACGGCGTAGCGGCCTGGGCTTAGACATAGTCGTCGAGTCTGCCGAAGAAGCGGCCCGTCTTGCGATGCTTCACTGGGCGACGGGCGCGCGAACTGCCGTGCTGGTCTGCGCGCCCGTGCCCGAGGAGTTCGAGATGTCGCGCGACGAGGTGGACCGCGCCTTGGAAGAGGCGCTCCGAGCGTGCGCGCGCGCAGAGGTTCGCGGCAAAGCCACCACGCCGTTTTTGCTCTCTCAGATGGAGCGCGCTACGGGCGGGAAGACCCTCGGCGCCAATCGCGCGCTGCTCGTAAATAACGCGGCGATTGCGGCGCAAATCGCTCGAAGCCTATCGGCTATGGCGTAGATAATCCCGATGGTTTAGAATTTACATGTGCGCGCTTGAACCCCATCCTCACAGCCACACTGGCGTTCAGTGTGAGTATTGCCAAACTGCTGTAGGTGCTCGAACTGATTCGATTCGAGTTTAATTCCAAATACTTTGGAGACCAGCGTTATCTGGCATAGTTGACACAATCAGCGAGGTCCGCCGGACGCTCGCATTAGGAGGGTAATCAATGAGATTTCAAAGGACAGCATTATCTTTATCAATCGCGGTAGTTCTGCTTATGCTCGTGAGTGCTCCACAGGTGTTCGCGCAGGACAGCGGGCAGCCCGCCCAGCAGCAGGATACGGGTTTCAGGCCGGGGATTCGCAGGGTCGTGAGCGGTCAAAAGACCAAGCTCAAAGGGAGAATAATTCGCCGCGACGCCGATACTTTCAGCGTCATCGACGATCAAAGCATGGAGACGATAGTTTTGTTGACCGACAGGACGAGCGTCAAATCGAAAGGCGGGTTTTTACGCTCAGGAAAAAACTATGACGTGACGAGCCTCTTGCGCGGCTTGCCGGTCGAGGTCGAAGGAAGGGGCGGTCAAGACGGGCAACTCGTCGCCGAAAAAGTCCGCTTCAGTTCTTCCGATTATAAAGTCGCTCAAACCGTCGAAACGCGCGTCGCCCCGGTCGAGCG
Organism: Blastocatellia bacterium; assembly: GCA_036277095.1. Classification (GTDB taxonomy): domain Bacteria; phylum Acidobacteriota; class Blastocatellia; order UBA7656; family UBA7656; genus DASUNP01. Next base: position 31,191 of record DASUNP010000067.1, on the reverse strand, counting down.
AGAGAGCCAGCGCATCGCAGGCCAGGTCGATGAGCTGAACGAGGTGTCGAAGGCGGCGCGGGCAGAGGCCGACAGGGCTAACGCGGGAGTCGCGACGACCAACGAGCGCATCACGGCGCTCGACGATTATGCCGTGCAGGACTCGACGGACGTCTATTTCAAGACTGGAAGCGCGGTCATAACACCCGAATACAAAGAGGCGCTCGACCAGTTAGCTCAAAAGGCGTTAAGCGCCAAAGGCTACGTCATAGAGATAACGGGCCACGCCGATTCTACAGGCAATATGCAGCGCAACCGCGTGTTGAGCCAGCAACGCGCCGACGCCGTTGTGCGCTACCTTCAAGAGAATCATGACATCCCGCTTCGCCGCATGGTCACGCCTTTCGGTTACGGGCAGATGAAGCCCGTCGCAGACAACACCACGTCGGAAGGGCGCCGCCAGAATCGCCGCGTCGAAGTTAAGATACTTGTGAGCCGTGGAATAACGCAGACGCAGACAAACTAGTAACGACGCGAGAGGGCAGGGGGGCAGAGGTGACGAGGGAAACCTTTATCACATCTCCTCCCCTGCGCCACTGCCGTTGCGTCATCGTATTGCGGTGAGAGCGTCGGCCAGCTTATTGACCGCCTGGAGCAGCGAGCGCCCCGCTTCGTCGAAGCGGTTGGCGGCGGCCTGATTCTCAGCCGTCTCGCCCAGGAGCGCTACGCCTGATATGTTCGGGTAGTAAGTCCTCCACGCCGCGTTAAAGCGGAAATCGGTTTCAAGCTTATTAAGCCCGTCGCTCACGTTCTTGACGCTCTCTCTCACCCTGGCTTTTGTCCGCTCGTTCTGCTGCGTCGCGACCGGAGACGCTTCGCCGCTGCGCGCCGCCTGATCGGCAGATTCGATCCCCTTAGCGATACCACCGTAAAGGTAGAGAAAATTCGAGAGCGTCTTTATCTGCGATGAGATTCGCTCGCGCCCGGCTCTGAGATCGGCCAGTTGCTGTGCGGTCGGAGGTTTTACGACGGGCGCTCTACGTCTGGGAGTGCTGCGGCGTCGCGTCTGGGCGAGCGCGGTCGTCGAAAGAAGGATTATCGTAGCGAGAATCAATATGAAAAGTTTTTTCAACGCTTATTCTCCTTTTGCGTCAACACCTATATTCAAGCTATACCAGGCAAAGTTGCACAGTCAAGCATTCGTATAGATTAGAAAAGCAGAACAAAAGGTTTGCCCGAGCGTATTCAGGCTAGAAGCCCAAACACCGAAGGAGAATCAAAATGAGAATCCTGATCCGCTCTGCGGCCGTTATGCTCGCAGCGGTCTGCCTCTCCTCTCAGACTTTCGCGCAGGCCAATCCCGACCGTTTCAAACAGCAGCTCGAGCCCGTCATCAAACAAGTGATGGGGCAGGCCGACATGCCAGGCTTTGCCATCGCCGTAGTCGAGAACCAAAAGATAGTCTACGCGGCGGGTTTCGGTATTAAGAATCTCTCGACGCGCGAGCCGATCACCACTCAATCGTTGTTTCACATGGCTTCGATCACAAAGCCTTTCGTCGCCACTTCGATAATGCAACTCTGGGAGAAAGGCAAGCTCGACCTCGACGCGCCGGTCGTCAAGTACCTGCCTTACTTCCGCGTAAAAGACGAGCGCTACGCGACGATCACCGTGCGGCAGATGTTGAGCCACATATCGGGCATGCCAGATGTCGAAGACTACGAGTGGGATAAGCCTCAGTATGACGAAGGCGCGCTTGAGCGGTACGTAAAAAGCCTCACAGATAAATCGCTCGTCGCGACGCCCGGCGCGAAATTCCAGTACAGCAATATGGCTTACGAAGTCCTGGGCGACGTGATAGCGAAAGTTTCGGGCGAGAGCTTCGAAGATTACGTCAAGCGTCATATCTTTGAGCCGCTCAAGATGCAGAGCAGCACGTTGCTTGTGAAAAAAGCCAGCCCGCAGTTTTTGACAACGCCTCACGTCGTAGGCAGCTCCTATGACGTGGAGGTGAGCAAGGTGTTTCCGTATAACCGCATGCACTCGCCAAGCTCGACGCTCTATTCCAGCGTGCTCGACATGAGCCGCTGGGCGATGGCTAACCTGAATCGCGGGGAGCTTGACGGCAAGCGCATTCTGAAAAGCACGACTTACGATCTGATGTGGAAGCCTGCGGGCGAGCAGTTCCAGCAGATAGGCATAAGCTGGTTTTTGAGAAAACACAAAGAGCACGCCACGGTGGGCCACAGCGGCGGCGACACGGGTTTTGTCAGCAACCTCGTGCTGATTCCCGATAAGTCGATTGCGGTCGTGATGATGAGCAATTTTGACCGCGCGCCGCTCGGCCTGCTCACGCAAGCGGCGCTAGATGTCGCGCTCGGCCAGACGCCCGCTCCCGTCTCGATCAAGCCGCAGATCGATAGAATCCTTTACAAGGCCATCGCGAAGGACGGCTTAGAGGCGGGAGTCAAACAGTATTACGATCTGAAGAAGAATCAGCCTGACGCTTACAATTTCCAGGAAGCGCTTCTCAACAGACTCGGCTACGCCCTTATGCAGCAGGGCAAATTCAAGGAAGCCATCAGAGTCCTTCAACTCAACGTCGAAGCATACCCTTCGTCCTCGAACGTGTACGACAGCCTGGGCGAAGCTTACATGCGTAACGGCGATAAGCAGCTCGCGATTGAATACTATGAAAAGTCTTTGAAGATCGACGCAAACAACACGAACGCCGTCGAGAAGCTGAAGAAATTGAAAGCGCAATGACCTTAGACGTGTTTTGAAAGCTGAGAAGTGTAGAGTAATCATCCACGAAGGACCACAAAGATAAAGAGCATATCTCTTCGTGCTTCTTCGTGGATGATACTTTTTCCTATCTTAGACCTGAGCGGCGCTTTCCGCGCTAAGGCTTCAATCGCTTCTTCCAGCAATCGCCTTGACTTAACAGGCCGGTAAAATATAATCCCTACTCCCACAAAATCCTATTTCAGATTCGTCCAATCACTCAGGAGGAGCAAGCTTATGACTGCTGCAAAGGCAAAACAGATCGAGATCGAAGAGACCGAACCTGCGCGCGCGCCCAAACCGCGCCGCTGGAAGCGCGTCCTCGTCGGCCTGCTCGTCATCCTGTTTGGGGCAGTCGTGGCGCTCGGCCTCTGGCCCGCGAAGGCCGATTTTAGCGGGGACGAAACGACGGCAGGGGTCGGCAACGACGGGGGAGGGTTGAAACGCTCTTTCCCATCGATGATCTTCCCTGCGGACAACTCGCCCGCGCACGAAAAGGCCGCCGAGAGAGTCGCGCTCGGCCGCGTGCTCTACTTCGACCCGATATTGTCGGGAGCCAACGACGTTTCGTGCGCTACGTGCCATCACCCCGACCTGGGGCTGAGCGACGGGCGCGCGCTTTCGATGGGCAAAGGCGGGCGAGGCGTGGGTCCTGATCGCGTGGCGGGCGCGGCGATAAAGCGCGCGGCTCCCACGGTATGGAACGCGGCTTTCAATCACATGCAGTTCTGGGACGGGCGCGCGCCCAATCTGGAAGAGCAGGCTCGCGGGCCTATCACGAGCGAGGTCGAGATGGCCGAAAACCCTGAGACGCTCGTCGCGGAGCTGAAAGCCATCCCCGAATACGCCAGCAGCTTCGACGCGGCGTTCGGAGGCGCAAACGGGGCGGGCGTGACGTTTGATAACGTGGTCAAAGCGATCGCGGCCTTCGAGCGAACGCTTATTACGAACAACTCGCCTTTCGACCGTTTTGTGGCGGGCGACGCGAACGCGCTAACCGAAGCGCAGCGGCGCGGCTTCGATCTGTTCCGTTCGGGCAAGACTCGCTGCTTCGAGTGTCACGGCATGCCGACTTTCGCCAACCGCGATTTCAAGATCATAGGCGTGCCCGACACAGACCCCAATCAACCCGACTTCGGCAGATTCGACGTGACCGAGGGCGAAGGCAACAAGCGCGCTTTCAAAGTGCCCACACTTCGCAACGTCGCGCTAACCGCGCCCTACATGCACAATGGCCGGTTCAAGACGCTCGAAGAGGTGATAGATTTTTACGCGGGCGGGGGCGGACCCGGGAAGGGGTTCGACACACCGCACATCGATGACAAGATTCGCGTCTTTCCGATCACTCCCGAAGAGAGATCAGACCTCGCGGCCTTTTTGATCTCGCTCACGGACGAATCGAATCTGCCGCAGATCCCCGACCGTGTGCCTTCGGGACTCGCAATCGTCCCGCGTCTGACGAATCCCGCTCGTGAAATTGTCGCCAAACAGAACACGGGCTCTCCGCGCGAACAGGTGGGCGACCGCGCGCCGCAAACGATAAGTGTGAAAGCCGGCGAATCTATTCAATCGGCGGTCCGCCGCGCGCGCGCGGGCGACACCATCGAAGTAGGGCCGGGCGTCTATCACGAGATGATCACAGTCGATATAGATAACATCACGCTGCGCGGCGTGTCTGACGCACTAAAGACTCTCAGCGATGCTCTGGTGTCACCGATCGGCCCCCCACCGGGTTCCGACTCTAAGCCGCCGGCTCCTGTCGTTAAGCCCGCGCGGCCCATTCTCGATGGACGCGGGCAGCTTTCGGACGCCGTCATAGTCACCGGGAACAACTTTCAAATCGAAGGCTTCGACGTGCGCGACTACACCGCCAACGGAATAGTCGTGCAGAACGCCCACGCGCCTGTCTTCCGCGATCTCGTGATCGATAAGACGGGTCTTTATGGAGTCTACCCCGTGAGCTGCACGAGCGTCTGGGTGGAGCGAGTCACGGCGACTCGCATCGCCGACGCCGCGATTTACGTCGGCCAGTCGCGCGACATAGTTGTTAAAGATTGCGTCGCTCACAGCAACGTCACGGGCATCGAGATAGAAAACTCTGTCAACGCGGTTGTCGAGAATAACTACGTCTACAACAACACGGGCGGGATACTTGTCTTCGTGCTTCCGAACAACCCGTCGAAGGTAGGCCGAAATTGCAAAGTAATCAACAACCGGGTGATCGATAATAACCACCCGAATTTTGGAGCGCCGAACTCCATAGTCTCAAGAGTACCGCCCGGAACGGGCATCATGATAATGGCCGCCGACGAAACGGAAGTTACCGGTAACGAGATTCGCGGAAACGATTGTTACGGAGTCGCGATCTTCAGTCTCGATCTGGCTTTCCCGCCCGGAACAGAATTCGACGTTGGGCCAACGCCTGAGAATAACTGGGTCCACGATAACGTCTACAGCGACAACGGCCGCAATCCTGCGGGGGCGGTCGCGCGCGCGGGGTTGAAAGGCGCTGATCTGCTCTGGGACCTGAGCGGGTGGTCAAACCGCTGGCAGGAATCTGGGGCTACACAGTCGACTCCGCTTCTGAGCGCGGGCTGGCCGTCGGTCGCGCGCCGCGCTCACTGGAGAGTCCTCCAATTTGCGAAAGACTATTTGTGATTTATGGCAGACGCTGCGGTCAGACTTGAGGCTGAAGAAGGGGTTGAAAAGAGCGGAGACGCCGGTAGCGTCATTACGGCGAGCCTGACGGGCCAGTGTCTGGCGGAGTTCATAGGCACGTTTATCGTGATACTGTGCGGCGACGGGGCGGTGTCGGTCGCAGTGATGACGGGCGCGATCACCGGGTCGAGCGCGCTCGATGGCTGGGCCGTCGCTATGATGTGGGGGCTCGGAGTGACGTTCGGCATATACGTCGCGGGGCCCGTTTCGGGCGCGCACTTCAACCCCGCAGTCACTATTGCGATGACGGTCTTTCGCGGCTTCCCCGCACGAAAGATTCCCGCCTACGTCGCGAGCCAGGTGGCGGGCGCATACGTAGCGTCGGCTGTGATCTACGGGATATGGCATGGCTTCTGGCCGCAGGCCGTAGAGAAGCTCGGCATTCAAATCGGCCAGCCCGGCAGCCAGAAGATGGCTGCCATATTCGCGTGCTTTTACCCGAGTCCGGGGCTCGGCACGGACGCCCAGGCGTGGGCGCAGTTGAGCACCCCGACCGCTTTTATGATAGAGGTCTTGCTTACGGCGTTTCTGCTTATGATGGTCTTTGCGCTGACCGAGCCTGACAATCCGGGTCTTCCGCAGGCGGGGCTCGGCCCGCTGTTCATAGGACTGACCGTGACGGCGACCATCGGCATAGGCGGAGCGCTGACGATGGACGCGATAAACCCCGTGAGAGATTTCGGCCCTCGGCTATTCGCCTACACGATAGGCTTCGGCCCCATAGCCTTCCCCGGCCCGCGCGGCAACGAGTGGTGGCTTTACATCATTGCGCCGATTGTGGGAGGGCTTGTGGGCGCAGCCGCTTACAGATTCCTTGTGCGCAGGTTTCTGCCGCGCGCAGCCCAAAGTTAGCAGTCTCAGCGCAGGTAGAGAAGATTCATCTCAGGTTTATGATCGAGCCGTTGGGTATGCGGGGCGCGGTCTGTTACGCGGGAGCCGATCAAATCTTGAAAAGCTTATCAAAAGCCGCTCGCGGGTCTTTCGTGTCGACGGTTGCGGTCGTGGTCTCGCGCTCGATGATCTTGCGCGGCTCAAAGACCTCGCACGTGTTGCGCACGTCTTTTTTGACTACTCGCTCGGTGATAGGCTTGCGGCACTGGAACCGCGCGCCCGGGTCGAAGCTCAGACAGTTCTTGCAAGTGTGAAGGTCGGTGTGGCATTTCGGGCATTCCGCATCGAGAGCTATACCGCCCACTTCTATGTTAACAGGCGTGCCGCACAGGTTACACCGCGTGATCTCGCGGAAGGGCGGCATCTTCGGCGAACGGACGTCGCTTTTTTGCGGGGCCGCCGGACGCGGGCGGTTGTCGCGCTCTTCGTCCTGATAGCCGCGTTGCTTGTATTTTCTATCCATAAATCTCCTGTAGCTGACAACATTTTCTTATTTTCCCTTGAATCGATATCTGGTCAGCTTGGCAGTTGAAACAAACGGTTTGTCGCAGTCCCGGACGATCTCAGGACATTGCTGTCGAATCAATCAAAACCTGGTTTGGGATTTCCAAGATCGATTAGAGATGACAGTTCTCTTATACAACATTAGCCTCCTGGTAATCAACTGAAAACCACTTTTTATCCGCGCCTATCTGTTGTGTTAATCTGTCGTCTGTTTCAATCAACAGCCTGAGGTCGGAGGTGAAGAATTGAACTTGCCTGAATGGTTCAAGCTCGTAGGCATCGTGATTATCGTAATAGGGCTCGCGCTCAAGCTGCGCACTACGATCGTAGTCGTAACGGCCGGTCTTGTGACGGGCGTGATCGCGGGGCTTCCGCTTTTCTCAAGCGAAGGGCTCTTTCAAGATATACCTTACCTGACCCGCCCGGGCCAGGAAGGGATCATTAACATGCTAGGCCGCGCCTTCACCGAATACCGGCTGATGACGCTCTTCATCATCACGCTGCCCGCGATAGGGTTGGCCGAGCGGCACGGGCTGCAGGAGCAGTCGGCCCGTCTGATCCGCCGCATAAAATCGGCGACGGTCGGGAACCTACAGATCATCTACCAGTTCTTCCGCGTGGCGACGGGATTTTTTGGGCTGAGGCTCAACGGCCACCCCACTTTCGTCAGGCCGTTGATACTGCCGATGTCGGTCGGCGCGGCCGAGGCGATGTCGAACGCAAAGAGCGTTGACGATTTGTCGGCGGACGAAATCGAACGGATCAAAGCGGCAAGCGCGGCGGCTGAAAACTACGGCAACTTCTACGGCCAGAACCTCTCGCCCGCGCAGTCCGGGATACTGCTCGTCTACGGCGTTATGAATGGGCTCGGTTACACGGTCAACATCCTGAGCCTGATCTACTACACGATCCCGATAGTCGTATTCTCCATCGTGCTCGGGGCCATTCAATTCTTTCTGCTCGACAAGCATTACCAGAAGAAAGCGAGGGCCAAATCATAATGCAACTCGTCTCGTCGATTGCCGGGTGGGTCTTCAGCCTTCAAGCGGTCTACATCCTCGTGGGTCTGGTGCTCATCGTCTTCGCTTGGATGAACTTTAGAGACAGTGGCAACCCTCGCCGCGTGGGCAGCGGGTTGTTCTGGGTGATATTGGGTTTGATCTTCATAGCGGGGAGCCTGCTCCCGCACTGGCTGACGGGGCTGCTGGTGCTGTTGATGGTCGCGCTCGACGGCACGGGTCAGGTCAGGCGCGGAAGCTCTGAAGAAGTGTCGAAAGCAGAGCAAGTGAAAGAGGCCGCGCGACTGGGCAATAAGATCTTTCTGCCGGTCCTTGTGATCCCGCTCGTGACATTTGCCTTCGCCGCCGCCTTCAAGATCGCGGGCGCGGACATGAACCGTGGCGCGCTCGTAGGCCTTGGGTTTGGCGGGCTTGTGGGCGCGGCGGTAGCACTGCGTTTGACCAGAAGCTCTCTGCGCACTTTATTCGACGAAGGTCGCAGGATCAACGACGCCATCGGGCCGTTCAACATCTTGCCCCAGTTGCTCGCCTCTATGGGAATAATATTCGCGGCGGCCGGGATCGGCGCGCTGATCGCGGGCGCCATCACCCGCGTCATTCCGCAGGACAACCTCTTTTTGCTGGTGCTTGCCAACTGCGCAGGCATGACGCTGCTCACAATTATCATGGGAAATTCGTTCGCGGCCTTTCCAGTCATCGCCGCGGGCGTGCTGGTCCCCCTGCTCGTGCAGCCGTTCGGAGTCGATCCGGCTATGGCCGCCATCATCACGCTCACGGCCGGGTCTAGCGGGACGCTGATGACGCCGATGGCCGCGAACTTCAACATAGTCCCTGCGGTGCTGCTCGATATGCGCAGCCTGTACGGGGTCATAAAGTTCCAGCTGCCGTTCGCGCTCACGATATGGTCGCTGCACGTCTTGTTGATGTACTTTCTTATTAAGTTCTTCTGATGAGAATGTGCAAAAAAAGATTGAGAAATCCTGGATTTTTCCGAGAGCATTGAACTATAATTCCGGCGCTTTGGCCCTGGCCCTCTGTAACCAAAGAGTTTTGAGAAGTGCAGAGGCAACTAAGGCTTCCTCATGATCATTTGAAGTCCTGCCCCGAAGAGCGGATCTTGCAGTGGTGAAACTGTGCGGCAGACCTTGCCTGCCGTTTGTGTTTCAGGGTGGATTGTTGATGTTGAAGATACAGGAGGAGTAAACACGATGCGGAAACATTATAGGAAATTGATTATTCTGACACTCGCTATTCTCTTAGCGGGCATGACCGTCCCTGTCGGCGCGAAAAAATCTTCCGACGGCTCTACAGATTTCTGGGGAGCGCAGTACAAGGGTCAGGAATCTACGGGACTACAGCAGGCCAAAACCAAATCTCTCAAACAGCTTCTTCGCTGGAACGAGATTGCAAACAACGCAAGCGGCCTCGATCACACGCCCGTACAGCCGGGCGAGAACCGCGTCTTCGGCGAGCAGATTGGCCCAGGAAGGGCGAGCCGCGCGATGGCGATTGTCCATATAGCTATGTTCGAGTCTTTAAACGCGATCACGGGCGGATTCGAAAGCTACACGGGTCTTTTCCGCGCATCGAAAAAGACTAGCGGGAAAGCCGCCGTAGCGCAGGCGGCGCACGATACGCTAGTCGTGCTCTTCCCATCGCAAAAAGCGACCTTCGACGCCGCGCTGGCCCAAGACCTCGCGGAGCTTCCGAACAATAAGGCGAAGACGAACGGGATTGCCCTTGGTAAGACTTCCGCCTTCACCATACTCGCGCAACGCTCTTTCGACGGCTCGCAGTTCCCCGAGCAACTCGTCAACGTAGATTTCGCCTGCAGCGAGGACGCCGGCAAATGGCGTCAGGACCCTATCAGCCTGATCCCGATAGCGTTGGGCGTGCGCTGGGGCGAAGTCACGCCGTTTGCTCTCGAATCAGGGAGCCAGTTCCGCACACCGCCTCCGCCCGCGATGAACAGCGCGGCCTACGCGACCGCATACAACGAAGTAAAGCGCCTGGGCGGCGACGGAACTAATACGCCGACCGAGCGCACTCAGGAACAGACGGAGATAGGCATCTACTGGGGCTACGACGGTGTGCCGAGTCTGTGCGCGCCGCCCAAGCTCTACAACCAGATCACCGTGCTGATAGCCGATCAGTTTGGCTTGAATGACCTTGAGACGGCGCGACTGCTCGCGCTTGTCAACGTTGCGATGGCCGACGCCGGCATAGCAAGCTGGGAGTCGAAATATTTCTACCAGGTGTGGCGCCCGATCACAGGCATTCGCGAGGCCGACGCAGGGACCGGCCCGAAAGGCGCTGGCGACGGGAATCCTGCGACGACCGGCGATGTGGCCTTCTCGCCGCTCGGCGCACCGGCATCCAATTTGAGGGGCCCGAACTTCACGCCGCCCTTCCCGGCCTACCCTTCCGGGCACGCGACGTTCGGGGGCGCGCTGTTCCAGACCCTGCGCCGTTTCTTCGGCAGGGACAACGTGACGTTCACCTTTGTGTCGGATGAATTCAACGGCGTCACGAAGGATAACTCAGGGAACGTGCGCCCGCTCAAGCCTCGCACCTTCACTTCATTCTCGCAGGCAGAAGAAGAGAACGGGCAGAGCCGAATCTATCTCGGCATACACTGGGCGTATGACAAGACCGAAGGCATCGCTCAGGGGCGCAAGATCGCCGATTTCGCGTTCGACAATTTCTTTAGGCCAGTAAACTAAAGAAGCCGGACAAGCCGAATCAGTATAAGGGCAGCCATTGCGTGGCTGCCCTTTTTTCTGGAAGAGCGTGCATGTTTTGAGTGACATCTCACCGCAGAGACACAGAGGACACAGAGATTACACAGAGCAGAATTATGTCTTCTCTGCGCCCGCTCTGTGTCCTCTGTGTCTCTGCGGTGAATCTTCTTGCACCCTCACTCGCTTTTCGCCACCGGGAGGCGGACTAGGAAGCGCGAGCCTGAACCGGGACGGCTGCTGACCTCTATAGTCCCGCCGTGCGCTTCTACTATCCACTTAGAAATCGCGAGCCCCAGCCCGAACCCGTTCACGCGCCCGTCGCCGGGATCGCTCTGACGGTAGAATCGCTCGAAGACATGCGGCAACGCTTCCGCTGGTATGCCTCGCCCCGTGTCCGACACTTCGATGATCGCAGCATCGCCTTCGCGGTCTAAGGCGAGACGCGCGCTCCCGCCTGCGGGAGTGTATTTGATGGCGTTGTCGAGCAGGTTGACAAAGAGTTGTTTGAGCCGCTTCTGATCGCCTTCTACGACGACGGGCGACGCCTTGTAGTCGAGCGCGACGCGGGCCGAATCGGCGAGGGGTTGTAAAAAGTTGTAGGCCTCGGAAGCGAGCCGGTCCAGGCTGACGGGCTCAAGCTCAAGCATCGCCTCGCCCGCGTCCGAACGGGCCAGCGTCAACAGGTCATCCGTGAGCTTCGTGAGCCGCGCTATCTCTTCGAGACTTGACGCGAGCACGCGCCGGTACTCTTCCTTGGCGCGCTCGCGGCGGAGCGCGACTTCGATGTCGCCGCGAAGCACGGCCAGCGGCGTCTTCAGCTCGTGCGAAGCGTCGGCAGTAAACCGCCGCTCGCGCGCAAAGGCATGTTCCAGTTTCGAGAGCATCTCGTTGAACGTAGCAGCCAGCCGGCCTATCTCATCTTTTGTGCGCGGCTCTTCGACGCGCTCGCTCAGGTTGCCCCGCCCTATACGCTCGACCGTCCGCGTGATGCGGTCGACGGGTTTGAGCGCCGTGTTGGCGAGCCATAACCCTCCGAGCGAGGCGAGCAAGAGCGCCACAGGGTTTGAGATCGCAAGCAGCAGGAGCAACTGTCGCTGGGCCTGTTGAAGCTCTTTCAAAGACTGCCCCACGACTACGAAGAAGACCTCGCCGTCTTCGTCGCGCGCGGGCCAGGTGATTATGCGGGCCTGCTCGGTAGGCGTGATAGACGCCTCTTCATACTGCGGCTTCCATTCACGCGCGGCGCGGTCAATCGTAGCCTGGCTTACAGGCACCTCGTGGCCCTGAATGTCCAATATCTGATCGGTGACTCTCCCCTCCTGATTGACAATCGAGACGAATTGCGGCGTGAGCATCAATACTGCGGGCTGGCTCATCTCTTCGGCTATCGAAGGGTGGCCGACCCCCTGAGCAATCCGGTCGGCCTGGTTCCACAGCGACGTGTCGATAGTCGCGAGCAGCCCGCGAGAGAGGTATAAATAGATCGCGACGGCAAAGGCCAGCAGGACCGCAGCCGCCACGGCCAGATACCAGAGCGTGAGCTTTGCGCGAATCGAGAGCATCGTTTAGCCGGGCCTCAAGTAGTCAAGCCTCAAGTAGTCGAGCCTCAAGTAGTCGGGCTCAAGAATCGGTTCAGCAGAGTGGTAGAATTGCTCCCTCACGGCATATAATCTACGCTGCGCTTTGAATGCGCAAGGGGTAGGCTCCTAAACCGTTTCACTCATTTGAGCAAACTCTGGTAAGGAAGCAAAGCGATGACGAACAAGGATCATGGTCAGGGCACAAATCATTTGAGAGCAAGACGGGCGGCGCGTGCGCTCGGGCTCGCGATGCTGGCCGCGACCCTCTTACCCGCTGTTGAACTCTCGCTCGCGCAATCAAACGCACAAACGATTCGCAACATTGAATACGCACGTGCCGGCGGCCATACGCTGCTGCTGGACCTCTACCTGCCTGCCGAGAGCACGACCGCGCTTCCTCTAATTGTCTGGGTGCATGGTGGCGGGTGGGCTTCGGGAGACAAGGGAAACGGCGGCCACGCGGCCCGTTTGACCGAGCGGGGCTACGCCGTCGCGAGCATCAATTACCGCTTGAGCTGGGAAGACAGATTCCCCGCGCAGATCGAAGATTGCAAGGCGGCCATTCGCTGGTTGCGCGCCAATGCTTCACGCTACAACCTGGACCCTGACCGCATAGGTGTGTGGGGTTCATCGGCGGGCGGGCACCTGGCTGCGCTTCTCGGAACCAGCGGCGGAGTCGAGGAGCTTGAAGGCGATCTCGGCAATCAAGATCAGTCGAGCCGCGTCCAGGCGGTCATCGACTGGTACGGCCCGGCGGACCTTCTACGGATGCAATCCGAATCGCTCCCGTGCGGCGTGATAGATCACGACTCGCCGCTGTCGCCCGAAGCGCTGCTTTTGGGCTGTCCGATTCAGCTCTGCAAGGACCGGGCCAGGCGGGCGAGCCCTGTAACATATGCCACATCCGACGACCCCCCATTTCTTATCATGCACGGCACCGAAGATTGCCTCGTCCCGCCCTTGCAGAGCCGCGATATGCAAGAAGCGCTCGCGGCGGTCGGCGTAGAAGCGACGTTGAAATTCATTCAGGGAGCAGGTCACGGCGGAGACGAATTCGAGACCGCCGAAAACCGGAAGCTTGTAGACGATTTTCTCGACCGCCACCTCGCGCGCCCGGCACAGCCCAGGATCACGCGCGCCGAGGTGCGAGGCAAAAAGCTGCTTGTCTTCGGAGAGAGCTTCGCGAGGGGCGCAGTAATACTGGTAGACGGAAGACGGGAAAAGACTAAGGGCGACGATAAAAATTTGATAAGTAAGAAGGCGGGCAAGAATATTGCATCAGGTCAAACAGTAACTTTGCGTGTGGAGAATCCCGGCGGCGTGCTGTCTGAAGAGTTCCTTTTCATCAGACCGTAAAGAGAGCCGAGCCTATTTCGCTTTGCTCCCCGAGAACTCGAATGAGCCTCGGCCCGGTATCGCGAGCATCCCGCTAATCAGGTTGTCTTTGATCGAGCCCGTCAACGTCGCTTCGATTGAGTCCTGGCTGACTTTTAGGTTCGTAGTGAATCGAAGCTGATTGCCTGAGACGGTCGCGTTTTGAATTGGCGAAGTTCCTGTCTGCGCGATAAACGTGCCCGTCAGCCGCTGCCCTTCGCGCAACAGCTTGAAGCCTACAAGCAGATTGCCTTGAGGCGTGCGCACCTCTATGCTCCAAACCCCGACCGGATCGACGGGCGGCCCGGATGGCGGCGGCCTTTGATCGTTTTTGGAATCGGCATCTTCGGGAGATTTTGCCGACATGCTGTTAGAGACCTGTCTCCAGGTTCCCCTGTACTGAACGTTTTTCGGATCGAGTCGCACCGCTTCTTTAAGCTCGGCTTCCGCTTCTGCGACTTTTCCCTGGCGACCGAGAACCACGCCGAGGTTGTAGTGCCACAGCGCTTTGTTCGGTTCGATCCGCACAGCCTCGCGGTGCTGGACTTCCGCCTCGGCGTCCTTTTGCTGCGCGCTTAAAGCGATAGCCAGCTTGGTATGCAGCACAGGATTATTCTGCGCGAGGCGGGCGGCCTGCTTGTAAGCCGCTTCGGCCTCGGGCCACTTCTTCTCTTTCACTAACCTGTCGCCCTCGCTGATGAAACGGGTGGCGGGCGTTTCGCCGGGCGGCTGCGGCTTCGCCTCAGATGGCGGAGCGATATTACTAGTCTTCGCAGGCGGGCGCTTTTCCGACGCTTTGCCACTCACTTCTTTCAACAGCTCCTGGTAGCGAGGCTCGGAGGGGTCTAATCGCGCGGCCTCTCTGTACTCTACCTCTGCGTCGCTCCATTTCTGCAGTTTGATGAGCACGTATCCGAGGTAGTCTCGCCATCGGGCGTTAGTCGGCTCAAGCGTGACGGCCCGGCGGTATTCGACTTCGGCTTCCTTGTATTTCAACTGCTCGACCAGCCGGTCGCCGACCGCCGCGTGGCGAGTAGCGTTGTTAGGGTCCAGCTCCGCAGCCCGGCGGTATTCGGTTTCGGCTGCCGCATACTTTTTTTGCCGCGCGAGGACGAACCCCAGGTAGGTACGCCAAAAAACATTGTCAGGCTCAAGCCTTACTGCCTGGCGATAAGCCGTTTCGGCCTGAGAGTATTTTTGCTGCTCGGCCAACCGGTCGCCTACGCCCGCGTGCCACTGTGCATTATTCGGCTCGATCCTTACGGCCTCTCTGTACTGAGCTTCGGCCTCCGCATACTTGTTTTGCCGGGTGAGCGCGATGGCGAGCGGGATGCGCCACCGTACGTTATCCGGCTCAACCTTGATAGCCTCTTGATACTGAGCTTCGGCTTCCGCCCATTTACCTTCGCTCGCGAGTTTGTCTCCCTGCTCGACATATTTTTCGGCGGGGAGCGCGGACTTCGGAGCAGGAGTGCGAACGGGAGCCTTCGGCTTAGTAGCCGGTTTTTTCGGAGGAGCTTTGGGTTTGGGAGCCGGGGAAGCGGGCTTGGGCTTAGGAGTCTCCGGGTACTCGCGTTGCGCGGGGCGAGCTTCGAGTTGAATCGATAATAAGATATAGCTAATCGCCAACCCTGCGATCAAAATGCAATTTCGTAAAAGTGGGAGATTCGTTACCATAAAACAGCTCGTCTTATCGAAGGTTACGCACTGGCAAGCCTAATCCCATTCCGAAGCAGTGTCAATTGCGGGGCAATCCGCGGTTGTCTTCTGAATCAATTCGAGGGAGAGTTAATGCGGATGAGAGGACTTGAACCTCCATGGGATTGCTCCCACAGCGTCCTGAGCGCTGCGCGTCTGCCATTCCGCCACATCCGCATACTGAGCGATTGTGATTCAATCGAACCGAAAATATACTAACTAGCGTGCGCAAAGAGTGTCAAGTACATGGACCTTTCACCTCAAAAAGTTCTACAGTCGCTGCCGCGCTCGCGCGAGCGAGCCGTGAGGCTTGACCGCCTGGCCGAAGCGCTCGCGCTTTCGGACGCCGAGGCCGACCGTCTTCGCAGCTATCTCGCGGAGTTCGTCAGGACGGGCCTCGCCTCGTCAAAAGGAGGCCGCTTCTGGCGCAAGACGGACGCCGGCCTTTTGATCGGCACGCTGCGCGGCACACGCTCCGGCCACGCCTTCGTCCTGCCCGACGACGAGCGCGAGCGCGAGCGCGGAGACCTCTACATCGCCGAGCGCAACCTGGGGCCGGCCCTACACGAAGACAAAGTGATTGCTCGCCTGATCTCTACGACCGCGCGCGGGCGCGAGGGTCGCGTCGAAGGCGTGCTCTATCAAGCAAACCCCACAATCGTAGGCCGCTTTATCAAGCTAAAGCAGGAGAGCTTCGTCTCGCCGATTGATGAAAAATTCTTTTACGAAATAAGCATCGCGCCGTCCGACACGCTCGGGGCCGCCGACGGAGAGATTGTGAACGTCGAGATCACACGTCTGCCGGTTGCGGGACGCCCTCCCTGGGGCCGCGTCATTGAGGTGCTCGGCGACGAAGAGACGCCCGGCATTGACATCGAGATCATCATCAGAAAACATCGCCTGCCGCACGTCTTTCCGCCGACAGCCCTGGCAGAGGCCGACCGGATAGAAGATAAGATCGGCGATGAGCAGCTTGAGGGGCGCAGGGATTTGCGCGGCGAGCTTACGATCACCATCGACGGAGAGACCGCGCGCGATTTTGACGACGCCGTGAGCCTCGAAGTGTTGCCGAGCGGAAGGCTGAAGCTCGGCGTTCACATCGCGGACGTGAGTTATTACGTGCGCGCGGGGAGCGCGCTCGACGAAGAGGCGTACCGCCGCGCGACGAGCGTTTATTTCCCCGAGCGTGCAATTCCTATGCTGCCAGAACGATTGTCTAACGACATCTGCTCGCTCAACCCGAATGTAGACCGCCTCACAATGTCCGCCATCATGGAGCTTGATCGAACGGGCCGCGTCGTCGATTATCAGCTTACGCCCTCGGTCATTCACAGCCGCGAGCGCATGACCTACACGGCGGTAAACGACCTGCTCACAAACCCGGAAGGCGAGCTTCGAGCACGCTACCAAAACGTCTTGCCGATGCTGGCCGAGATGCACGAGCTGACTCTCGTCTTGATCGAACGCCGCCGCGAGCGCGGCGCTATAGATTTCGATCTCCCCGAAGCCGAGCTCTTTTTTAACGACGAAGGGCAGATCGGCGGGATAGTGAGGTCAGAGCGCAACATCGCGCACCGCATGATTGAAGAGTTCATGCTGTTGGCCAACGAGACCGTGGCTCGCCACCTCGAAGCCCTGGACGTGCCCGCGCTGTTCCGCATTCACGAAGAGCCTAACCCGACGAAGGTCGAAGAGTTCGCAGAGATTGCCGAATCTCTCGGCCATAAATTCTCCATGCGTGGCCCCGTGCCGCAACGTGGGTTTCAGCGGCTGGCCGAAGAGACGCGCGGGCTGCCCGAAGAGCGCATGATGTCATACCTGATGTTGCGCTCGATGCAGCGCGCCAGGTACGCGCCACAGAACCGGGGCCATTTCGGGCTGGCGATGAAAACCTACACGCATTTCACATCGCCCATCCGCCGCTACCCTGATTTGATGATCCACCGCATTCTCCGCGAAGTGTTGGAGCGCGGCGCGCGCGGCGAGGAGAGCTGGCAGGAGATAGACCTGGGCAGCAAGAAGGCCCGCAAGATTGTTTCGTGGCCGGTCCTGGACCCTGATGTGGAGGAGAGCTTGCGCTCGACGCTCGACCAGGTCGGGGAACACACGAGCGAGCGCGAGCGCGCGGCAGACGACGCCGAGCGAGAGTTGATGGACTGGCGCAAAGCGGAGTTTATGGCCGCGCGGACGGGCGAGGAGTTCGACGGGGTGATTACGTCTGTCAAAGATTATGGCTTCTACGTAGAGCTGAACGAGTTTTTCGTCGAGGGACTGGTCCACATATCTACGCTCACGGACGACGAGTACGAATACCAGGAACGCAAACACCGTCTGGTGGGCGCGCGAACAAACCGGCGATTCCGGCTCGGCGACGAGGTGCGTATAACAGTCGACAGAGTCGACCGCACGCGCCACCTGATAGATTTTTCTGTCGTGTGATCGGACGAGCGCAACGGGCCTCCCGGTGACAGCAAAGGCCCGCCGCGCTCTCGTTAATTCTCTTTGCCGTTTTTGCGATGCTCGGGGCTGATCGAAGTCTCTTCCAGCATCTCCTCTTCGGGTTGAGAAACATGCCAGCCCCAGTAGGCTCCTACGGGCGCGGCGATCAGTCCTAGGATCAGAAATGTAACGACCTGTGCGGGGTCGCTCAACAGGGCTCCGGTTATGAACTGAGCCTTATAGCCCTGCGGGATCAGCAGGTAGACTACAAAGCTGAGCCCCACGGTTATCGCCGCAGCGATTACGGAATCGAATACGCGGCGCTGCCCGCTCTTCCACCCGATGATGAATCCACCGATCAGAAACGCTCCGATCATCAGCCCGAAAGTGACTACGAGGGCTGTGTCTTGCATAAAGAGCGTTGTGCTTGAGGATCGAGCGTAGGCGATGGCGTCGAAGATGAGCGATACAAGGACTTGAAGGCTGAACATGGAGACCAGTCCGACCATAGTCCATCTGACGTGATCTCTGGTGTCTGTTGCGGATAAAACTGCTGACATAGGCTTTCCCCCTTTCGTCTCGTACGGAAGTTTAAGAACGAGTGAGGACAGCAATACCTGTTGGTTATTCAATCTTTTGTTTCTAGGTTGAAAATTCAAAGATTAAATAGGGAGTGATTCTGTTTTACTCCCTGCCGCTTTTTATGTCAATCCCCCTCCTTGGTCTACGGCGAGTGGGGCGAGATAGTTCGCTGCGATTTTCCGCGCGGTCCTTCCGAGATTGACTGCGCCCCGTCCGGCTGATAACTTCTTTGCTTGCAAATCACTATATTTTGTTCACATTTTAGCTCGCCTGATGTCTATTAACAGTCGGCAGGGGGCCTGTTTCGAGGAGGAGTTTATGAAGCGTCTCGTATCTTCAATCGCTATTATCTTGCTGTTGCTAACTCCGGTCGCCGCGCAGAAATGGCAGAAGCCGCTGAAGCCTTTCACTATAGATGAGTTGTTGCAGGTGCGGCGCGTCTCGGACCCGCAGCTTTCGCCCGACGGGCGGTGGATCGCTTACACGATCAGTGATACGGATAAGGCCGCGAATCGCCGCACGACCCAAATCTATTTAATCTCTTCACAGGGCGGCGACCCGCGCCAGTTGACCAACGAGAAACAGTCTTCGACCTCGCCTCGCTGGTCGCCCGACGGGAAGCGGCTCGCGTTTGTCTCCGGGTCTCAAATCTGGACCATCGATGTGACAAATACGGGCGCAAGCGCACCGAAGCAGATCACAAACATCTCGACGGGCGCAGACGGTCCCGTCTGGTCGTCCGACGGTCGCTACCTGGCTTTCGTCTCCGACATATTCCCTGAATGTAAAGATGACGAGTGCAATAAGAAGCGCGACCAGCAAGCCTCTGAAAGCAAGGTCAAGGCGAAGCTGACAGACCGCCTGCTTTACCGCCACTGGAGTTCGTGGAAAGAAGGCCGCCGCACTCACGTCTTCGTAGTCGCAAGTGAAGGCGGAGTTGCGCGCGACATGACGCCGGGGGATTACGACGCGCCGCCGTTCAGCCTGGGCGGGCCTGCGGATTACAGCTTCTCGCCCGATTCATCCGAGATAGCCTTTGCGCGCAACACGGATAAGGTCGAAGCCACCTCTACGAACGGCGATATCTTCATAGCAACGCTTGCGGGCGGCGAGCCGCGCCGCATCACAGCCTCGAACACGGGCAATGACCTTTCGCCGATGTACTCGCCCGACGGGCGCTTTATTGCTTACCGCTCTCAATCTAAGGCGGGATTTGAGAGCGACCGCTGGCGGCTGATGCTTTACGACCGCAAGGCGGGCCAGAGCCGCTCGATCACAGACTCGCTCGACTCGTCGGTCGAATCGTTCACATTCTCGCGCGACGGCCAGAAGATTTACTTCACCGCCGCCGAACGCGCGAGGCAGCCCATTTATGAGATCGGCGTGGGCGGAGGCGCTATAAAGAAGCTCATCGAAGGAGGCTTTAACGACGACGTGCAAATAAGCGCGGACGGAAAGACACTGGTCTTTACGCGCAACAGCATGGCGCGGCCCGTGGAGGTTTTTGTCGCCAATTCGTCGGGAACGAATGTCACTCAAATAACCAGGACCAATGACGTCTTTATCAACGAGTACCAGCTCCCACCAGCAGAAGACGTAACATGGACCGGCGCGGGCGGCGCGCGTGTTCACGGCTTTATAACGAAGCCGGCCGCCTTCGACTCGACGAAGCGTTACCCGTTGATCGTGCTGATACACGGCGGGCCGCAGGGCGCGTGGAATGACGCGTGGAGCTATCGCTGGAACCCGCAGGTCTTCGCCTCGGCCGGGTACGTTGTCTTTACGCCAAATCCGCGTGGCTCGACCGGCTACGGGCAGAAGTTCACCGACGAGATATCGGGCGACTGGGCCGGAAAGGTTTACACCGATTTGATGAACGGCGTGGCCCAGGTCGCTTCGCTGCCATACGTGGACAAGGAGCGGATAGGCGCTGCGGGCGGCAGCTACGGCGGGTACATGGTGAACTGGATCGAAGGCCACAACGACGACCCGCGCGTCCGGTTCAAGGCGCTGGTTTCGCACGCGGGCGTCTACAACCTGACCAGCATGTACGGCGCGACCGAAGAGCTATGGTTCCCCGAGTGGGAGTTCAAAGGGACGCCGTGGACTAACCCTGAAATGTACACGCGCTGGTCGCCGCACATGCAGGTAAAGAATTTTAAGACGCCTCTTCTGGTAGTGCATGGTGAGCTTGATTACCGCGTGCCCGTGACCGAAGGGCTGCAACTATTCACGGCCCTCCAACGCCAGGGCGTCGAGTCCCGTCTGCTCATCTACCCCGACGAAGGTCACTGGATTTTGAAGCCGCAGAACTCAGAGCTGTGGTATGACACTGTCCTTGGGTGGTTCAACAAATATTTGAAGACCGACGCAGAGAACGGATCAAAGTAGGCTATTGCGGGATGCGGATTTGAGATATCAAATTTCAAATCTCAAATCCGCATCTGCAAATTCAGTCGTTCGGTTTTAGCCGAAAATCTAAAGCGTTGCAATTGATTTGCGTCTATGGTCTAATTGCGGCTGATAGGTACGACAAATCGCATCTGCCCCTACCCCAATAACAATCAAGAGCATCCTTATTGCGTGCTGCCATAGGGGAAAACTCGGCCAAAATCCGAGCGACAGTACGCAAGCAACAGGCTGAAAGATCGTAATCGGGCAGAAGACCTGTTCCGGGTGCTCGATACAAAGTCCATCCATAAAAACAGTCAAATATATTGCCCCGCTAGGTGCTTGCAATGCGCCTCTACGACCTCACCGGATGAATATGCCTGGAGAGTCAGGAACATCGGAAGTGGGATTGTTTAAGGCAACAAAGGAGAGGGTTCTTTGTGAGGAGGGTCTATGTCGGTAAACCCAACGAAAGGAATAAAGGCCGCGGATGACAACGACGAGCACATAATACGACAGGTCTCTACAGCCGAGATGTTGGTGGGCATGGGTAAGGTCGATGACGCTGTCGCGATGCTAAAGCAGATAATCCAGGAGAGGCCCGAGAATATACAGGTTCGCACCAAGCTGAAAGACATCTACCTGCGAAGCGAAATGCTGGAGAAGGCGGCTGGGGAATGTCTTCACCTCGCTCGCATATACGAGGCGCGAGGCGACTCTAACCGCGCGCGAGATTACCTGATCAGGGCGAAGCGTCTCAATCCGACGATTGAGTCTAAACCGAATGCAGAGCCGCCGCCCGCGCTTGTCAGCAACGAAGCGGTCAAGGCCGCTGCTGACAACCCGACCGTCAAGGTCTCGCTTAAGGAGACAGAGGCAAAAGCGCCGGCGGCCAAAGTCGAGCTGAATCCTGCGCGCAAGCAAGCCGAAAAGGATCAAACCCCGGCTGCCCAGGTCGCGCCCTTCGAGCAGCCTCCGGCCGTCCTGGTTAAGGAGCCTTTGGTCAAAGAGAGCGTTCCAGTCAAAGAGAGCGTTCCGTTTAAAGAGCCTGCGCTGCCCGCATCTCCGATCCTTGCCGGGCAAAGCTTTGTCACAAACAATACGGCGCTGGCTCCACTTGCAGAATCGAGGATCGCGGCAAAGGAGGGATCAAACTCTGGCGTCGCATTATCAACCGAGGTCCGGTCCGACACCTCTCTGATAGTAAAACCGAGTTCTCGGGTGCGGACATCGCAAACAAAGTGGCGGCGGAGCAGATGGCTGAAGTTTAGCGCCATAGCGGCAACCTGCCTTGCTATACTTGCCTCGGCTGCTATGGCGGGTCTGTTCGCTTATGACAGATACCTCGACAAGCAGTATGCGGCGCTCGTGCCCGTCGATCTGAAACAGGCTCCGCCTTCGCTGCCGGAATCTTACACGGCAGCGATGACGGATGAGCAGCAACAAGTGACGCCGGGCGAGGGGATTGAAGCCGTGACGATTACCGCTCCGGAGCCCGACCCTGTTGAGCGCGACCGCGAGGAGCCCGAGCGAGAGGTTGTAAAGCCGGAACCATTGCCCGCGCAGATAATCACGAGCCCGCCGCCGGTAGCGAGCAAGCCTCCTTCACCGGCCCCGCCTATGATCGGGCGGGTCAACACAGGGCAAGGAGGCGTGGGCAGCGGCGCCGGAGCTGTTGCCCCTACAGGGTTGCCTTTGAGCGACTCGCCGCCGCCCTTGCCGCCGCCCCAGGCGGTCCGCAAATCGGGCGGTGTGGTTCGCGGGAAAGTATTAAAGCGCGTCGAGCCGACCAACCCGACCGCTGCTATGTCGCGGGTTACAGGCACGGTAGTAGTAGAAGTCCTGGTTGATGAGCGGGGCAACGTGGCAAACGCGCGAGCCCTGTCCGGACATCCTGTGCTGCAGAATGCGGCTCTCTCTGCGGCGAGGCGCTGGAAGTTCGAGCCTTCAAAGCTCAACGGGACGGTAGTGCAAGCGACCGGTCAGATCACTTTTAATTTCAAATAATGAGATTGGCTGATCTGTAAATGCGCCGTGGCCTGAGTCGGCTGACAGTCACTCTTGTTCTAGCAGAAATTCACGCGGGGCGGCCGCGTCCGACCGCCCTCGCGTAATACTATTCATTCGCAAACAGCATGATGCCTCTGCTCCTGATTTTAGTAATTGATTCTGCCGACCACGGTTAGCTCGAAACCACCAGTGAGTGGGTTAATGGTTACTACGAAGTTGGCGCTGCCGCTCGCCCCCTCGAACCGCCCCGTACCTCCGACAAAGTGGAAGACCCCTTGATCAATACCCGCGATTGGATCTAATACTCCGTCAATCTCAAACTCAAGCTTATCGCCATTGGCGGCAGTGAGCGTCGCTTCTCCGCTGGACCGTAGCACGCCGTTGTCTGGGGTGTATGTGACGTTCCCCGCGACGGTCCACAAACCGAGATGAGTCGCCGTGCCGGAGCCGGTGGGGTTGGCGCCAATTAGGTTACCCGATTCATCCAGGATAAGAGTTGCGACGCCCGCTCCGTTAAGAGCGAAGGGGCGTTCGACGGCCGCCGCGGGGATTGCTCCCAGCAGCAGGAAGAGGGTTAGCATGATACTGCGCATTTTCGTAAAGCGTTTCATTTGTGTTCTCCTTTTCATCAGTATTCTCCTTAGAAATATTCGTGACATTTCTCACTACTCTGCCGCCCCGCAATCGGACAGCGATTTGAGGCACACGATCAGTGAGCCGTCGGGCGCCTCTTTGTAATGGATCATTCTCTTTTCGGCCCAGCGGTAAATCGTTTGAACCGGGACGGCTGCAATTACGGCGGCCTGTTCGGGGGCGACCATAACGGAGTCGCCCGCCTGACACTCGACACAAAGCGCGGGCAAGGAGCCGCTCGTCTGCCTGATGACATAAACCTCGTGTATCTCGACCGTCCTTTCGGTTCTGCGCTTCTTTGCCACGCCGTACCTCCCTTTGCGTTGTCGTGATTACAAACAGGCAATATAATTGGCGAGGAGTTCGAGGCCTCGTTTGAGAGCATCCTTCATCGGCCCCGCCAACGCGGCGGACAATAAGCCCGGACGCTCTCAAAAGTCTTTTGGGTTTTCTTAGAATTGAGCTTATAAAATTCTTATAGAGGTCTTAAAGAATTCTCAAAGCCGCTATGATCCCGCAGGGCAATCACTTATACGAGTTTGAGCCTTTCTTGCTGGATGCAGGCAGCCGGATACTGCTCAAAGACGGCGCGATTGTCCGCCTGACGCCGAAGGCCTTCGAGACTCTGCTTGTTCTCGTACGGCACGCGAGGCAGGTAGTCGAAAAAGACCGGTTGCTGAAAGAGGTCTGGCCCGACAGCTTCGTGGAGGAAGGGAGCCTCTCGCAAAACATACACGAACTCAGAAAAGCACTGGGCGATGACACTTCCGAGCCGCGCTACATCGAGACCGTTCCAAAGCGAGGCTACCGTTTCGTCGCCCCCGTGAAAGTATCCGCGGCCGATACGGGGCAAACCGATCTCACAGGTATGCAGGGCAACGCCACGATTATTGAAAAGCACACGTTTGCGCGGGTCATCAGCGAGGGGTTCGAAGAGGCGGACATTCCCGGCCAGACCGATCCGGCGTCGCCTGCGGCGGAAGTGAAGGCTCTTCGGTCGGCCCTCGGCACAGGGCAACGAAATAAGCGGGCCAGACAAGTGGCGTTCTTACTGACCGCCTTATTGTTAGCTGGGGCGGTTGGGGTCTTTGTTTATCTGAAACTCGCGCGTCCTGCGCCTGTGCCTGCGCCCGTGTCGCGCGCAAAGAGCACGCTCGTTAGATTGACCACCAACAATGCGAGCGATGATTCTCCTGCCTGGTCGCCTGACGGGCGCAGAATAGCCTTCGGGAGTAACCGCGATGGGAAGAGCGAAGTTTACGTCATGGACTCAGATGGGTCGAATGTCAAACGACTCACCGAAAATCTGGCAGACGATGACGGGCCTAAGTGGTCGCCCGACGGGAGCAAGATAGTCTTCGACAGTAACCGAGACGGCAACGCAGAGATCTATGTGATGAATGCCGACGGAAGCAACCAGACTCGGCTGACTAGAAACGACGCGAATGACACCGGGGCCGCGTGGTCTCCCGATGGAAGCCGTATCGCCTTCGCCAGCAACCGCGATAACAGCTATCCCTACAACTTTGATATCTACGTAATGAATGCCGATGGCTCAAACGTCAAGCGGATCGTCAGTGACCCGGAGTATGACGTGGAGCCGAAGTGGTCGCCCGACGGCTCGAAGATTCTGTTCGTGACCGGAAGAAATGGCGGCGCACACGGCCACTTCGACGTGTATGTGATGGACGCCGACGGCTCGAACCAGAAGAACTTGACCACGGATAATTCCAAAGGGGATGGCTCGCCAGCCTGGTCGCTCGACGGCGGCAGCATTGCGTTTGGCAGCAGCAGGGATGGGAATGGCGAAATCTATCTAATGAACGCCGATGGCTCGAACGTCAAGAGAGTGACGAACAACTCTGCAAATGACGCATGGCCCTCGTGGTCGCCCGATGGATCGAGGCTGGCTTTTCAGACTGACAGAGACGGCAACTTGGAGATATATGTTATTAGCGTTGACGGCGACCTGGCCCAACTCACCGAGGATGCCGCAGACGACATCGGCCCCGCATGGTCTCCCGACGGAGCCAAGATTGCTTTTTCAAGCAATCGCGCCGGCAACCAACACATTTACGTGATGAACGCTGACGGAAGCTCACCCACGCAAATCACCGACTCTTCAGCAGACGATACCGAACCGGCCTGGTCGCCCGACGGCAAGCGAATCGCATTCACGAGCTTGAGGGACGGGAACAGGGAGATTTATTTGATGAACGCCGACGGCAGCAACCAGACGAGGCTGACCGACCATCCGGCTAATGATGTTTATCCTAAGTGGTCGCCTGACGGAAGAATCCTATTCAACAGCACGCGGGACGAGCAGGGGGGGATATATGTGATGGATGATGATGGCTCGCGAGTCACCAGGCTTACAAAACTAGAAGCGCGTCATGCGGTCTGGTCCCCCGACGGCAAGCGAATGACGTTCATAAGCCCCAGCCTTGAGAGAATAAATGGGGCTCTGCCGCGTCAGGTATTCGTTGTTGATGCCGATGGCAGCAACCAGAAGATGCTGACAAGCAACCCGAGTAACGCCAGCGAACCTTGCTGGTCGCCGGAAGGCGCGAAGATAGCTTTCGTAAGGGCCGTTGATAAGATGGGCGCCAGGGTAAATGTCTTTCAGGTGGATTCGGATGGGAAGAACCTCAAGCGCCTGACGGCCGGGCCCACGCAGGATCGCCGACCCTTGATCTCACCCGACGGCTCAAAGCTCGCCTTTCAGAGTAACCGCGACGGTAATTACGAGATTTATGTGATGAATCTTCGTTAGCCGGCCAGAGAAGACATGAGTTCGGCTGGCACTAGCCGCAGATTGACAAGGCCATTCGTCTGCTATAGCCTTAATAATGAACTGAGCCTAGCTAACTCCCTTCTCAGATTCTCTGGAATCCACCAGGCTGTCTGAATCCGGTAGCTCACCAATAGGGGATCTCACAATGTTTGCTCGTCACGTTACGATGAGGCTCAGGGCGGATTCCGTCACAAGGTTTGCGGTTGTAATCGAAACAGAGGTTATAGACTTGCTTCGCAGGCAGCCGGGATTCGTCGACCAGATTACTCTTATTTCTCCGGAAAACGCGGAAGCAATCGTCATCACTTTTTGGCAAACGAGAGAGAGTGAGGAGGCGTTCAATCGAACACAGAATCCCGAAGTATTAGAAAAGCTGCTGAACGTGATCGAGGGAACCCCGCAAATAAATCTATTCGAGTTTGTGAACTATAGCTCTTACCATCAGGCCAAGGCATAGGGTGAGGTTGCTTCAAAAAGGAAGGTATACATGACCGAGGACAAAAAACATTCTATAAAGATGTGCCCGCTTTGCAAAAAACAATATCCTCAAGAGGATAATTACTGCGGTGTTGACGGGACTCAGTTGAAGGCTGTTGATTTATCCGAAGCAAATCAGGCTACGAGTCGATCCTGATGCGCACAATAAGCATGTCGTTGAAAGGTCGCCCGACACCTATTACGTGCGATCACTGCGGCGGCGGCGTCTACGAGTACAGCCCACCTACCGGCAGGATGGAGAGAGTCGTTAAGACGTTGACCGGCTGCACGGCCTTTAGCTGTTATGGGTGCGGGCGGCGCGGCTGGGCCCGCCATGGTCGAAGCAGCCGTTGGGCCATCCTACTTGCCAAGACTGTTCAGATATTGATCCCTTTGCTGATCGTTCTTGTGATAACAATCCTCTTGTTCGGCTTCTTGACGCGGTGAGTCAACTAAAATCCTGTAGAAGTTGATTCGGTTTCCGGCTCACAGCTTATCGAAATCCGACTTCTGAAGCACGTAGCCGAAGAATAGCTCCCTGCTGATGCTGCAAGCTTCTTCACAGGCGGCAGATTTGCGAGCGCCGCATAATTCGGCGAGCTGCAACAACACAGCTTTGGTCGCTTCCCGCAGAGCAACCTTCTTTGTGAATAATTCTGTTGTTAGACCCTCGGCTAAGTCTTTAGCTTTGCCCGCTCCCGACAGCCTCAGCCTGCCGCAAAGCATTTCTACTCTTGCTCGATCAAAGTTCTCGTTGAATGCAACCCTGTTTTTGGGCGCGCCAAGATTAAGTCGCCGTTCCTTGGGATGGCTCACGGATTTATCAACTTGTTGAAATATCTGTTCCACTTTTCCGTCAAGTATAGAGCGCTTATACCTCGTTAACCCTCGCCCCGACCACAGTATTGTATACTCGTCAGAGGTTATAGAGGTCACGACCCCGTTGCCATAGAGTATAGATACCTGAGAATCCTTGTAATTTAGAACATCGCCCATCTTCATCTTCATATCCCCTCCACGTTATGCCTCAATCTGTTTAGCGTGCAATTATTGCGGCGTTCATTTCAGTGAACCGGTTTATCCAGTCGGTCACGCGACGCGATAGCGCGCTGGAGGCCATCTTCTACATCTTTTATTCTTGCGTTGTCGCCGTGTTGCCGGGCCTGAGCAAGCTGCCTCTTAATATTGCTCACCCTGTCGCGCGAGTGGCGAGCAAGCTCGTCTTTAAGAACCTCTTCATTCAACAGCCTGATGCCCGCAATATCAAATGCGGCCTCCGCAAGCGGACCGGATTTGTCGTTCAAGGCCAAGTAGTATGACCTCAAGACACCTCTGACGATCATGTTCATCGGCAATGACTCGCCCGCTTTTTCTGCGCTTGCCTTTATGCGCTTTGAAGATTCGCTGACGAGCGCGCACAGCAGGAATCGGTTTACCTGATCCCCAGTTTCTCTCTGGGCGCCGGAAGCGATTTTCATTCGACTCAGTGTGGTCGGGGCCTCTTTGTCGACCACCGATTCTTCAAATGCGCTTTCGGCTGGATCGACTAACTTCACCATAGAGTTGTCAATTACCATCGGTATGCTTACCTCCATCTCTGTTTGAGCTTGCGCCGAGCTGTGATGTCGGCTGACAAGTCGTTTTGACAGGTGTTGAATCAGAGCTTTCTATCTTTTCGTTTACGTCATCGCGCTCGGCCTGCGTCGCCAATCGCTCCTGCCCATCGGGGACCGGCAGATTTTCTGGCTGTTCGTCAAAAGGTCGCTTATTCATGCTGCAAAAAGGCTCCGGTTCCGGCAGGGCTTCACACTAAAGCCGGGGCGGCGACCTCGACAGGGCTTATCTCGTCATGCGCTCTCGATCTCTGTATAACGTCTACCAGCCCATAGTCGCGCGCCTGGGCGGCGCTGAGTATACGGTCGCGCTCTATATCTCGCTCGATGCGCTCGTAGCTTTGGCCCGTATGCTTTGCCAGTATCTCGCTGATAAGCGATCGCAGCCTGAGAATCTCTCTCGCGTGAATCTGAATATCTGTAGCCTGGCCGCCGATCTGTTCGAGCGAAGGCTGAGTGATGAGCATCCTTGCGTTCGGCAGCGCGAACCGCTTGCCGCTTGCGCCCGCCGCCACGAGCATAGCGCTTGTGCTGGCGGCCTGCCCTATACAGGTCGTGCAGATGTCGGGCATGACATATTGCATAGTATCGTAAATGGCGAGGGCCGCCGTGACAGAGCCGCCCGGCGAGTTGATGTAAAGCGAGATGTCTTTATCTGGGTTCTCGCCCTCCAGAAAAAGAATTTGAGCTGTTACGAGGTTTGCCAGTTCATCATCAATCATTCCGCTGATACAAATGATGTTCTCGGCCAGCAGCGTGGAGAATATGTCCATCCCGCGTTCGCCGCGCGCCGTCCGTGTAATGACTCTCGGTACGAGCATGCTATAGTCGCCTTAAAATCCTTCTAAGATTTAACAAACCATATCCCTGTAACGGTCGCGCCTCGCGAGCGAGCGAGTTGGGCTGCCTCTTCGAGGCTTTCCGCATAACGCCCTTGTGTCCACAGGTGTCTCAGGTAATCCGCCCCGTATCCGCAGGCGGGTCCGACAATCGTGATATGGTCGCTCGCCTCAAAGGCGTACGCCCGCTCGCCCAACGCGAGACGCCCTCTGGCGTCGTCAATATCGACAAGTCTTGTAATCATGCGAACCACCGGTCCACCCTCATAGATAATTGTGCATCACTCAGCAAGCCGCGAGGCAGCTAAGAATTAATCAAGCGCCCTGCGCCATCACTTGTTGGGCTTTTCTATTCTTTCGGGCGGCGGTTTCCTTACGCTCCAATTTCCGATTTGAGGCATTAGCCAGGCTCTTTTCCGTTACAGGCGCGGGTTTGACTCCGCCATTTCGCGCCTTGAGCGCGTCGTCAATCTGCTGCTCGGCTTGCTGCTTTGTCACTCCCATCACCTCGGCAACTTCGCAAACCAATAATCTCTTAGCCTTGTCAAGCTTTTTGCATTCGCCGACAGAGAGTGATTTCGTCTCCCTCAACTCGGTCAGCGATTCAACGATCTCGGCCAGGTCGAATGCCGACCCGGAGGCGAGCCGTTGTATGTTGTTGCTGGACCGCTGCTTCAAGTCAACGCCGGGGTCGGCTGGCTTCTTTAGCTGTTCCAGCAGCGCCGGAACCTCACCCTTATCAAGCAGCAGCCGGATACTGATTGCCTCAACTTTATCTACCGGAATGAACAGATCGCCCCCCTGATCGTCAAGTATGACGAGATGGTAAAAGACCAAGGACCTGTCATCTATAATCCTCTTTACTACTGAATCAACGAGACACGGGCCTTGCGAAGGGTAGACTATTTTATTTCCAACAGTCAGTTTCACGTCAGCGTCTCCTCGGCACGTATTAGCGTGTTTGGGACTCTAGAGCTTTCTCCGGCTTTTATGATTAGATATCCAGGTCTTTTGCTAGCCACTGTAGCCGGCGGGATTTCTGTGTACACTATTTGGCTTGGCATGGTCTACTTTGATCGTCCGCCCGTTGAAGACTTGTCCGTTGAACTTTTCTATAGCGGCATTAGCCGACTCCGCCGATTTCATATCGATGAAGCCGAAACCTTTAGACCTGCTCGTGTCCGGCCCCATTATCAACTGACAGGAGAACACGACGCCCACCTCGCCGAAAAGGGCGCGAAGATCAGCCGTGGTTGTTTCCGGCGAGAGGTTTCCGACAAATAATTTAGCCGACATAGTACTCGTCCTTTCGGTAAGCGAGAGGGCTCGGGACAATGTAATTAAAGCTGCAAAGCCGTCAATACCGCCGAAGGTGAGCTGTTGGGTTTCAGATGGACTGGAGGATTCCAGAGAAGCTGAAGAAGAGAGTGAGCTAAACTCTGTCCTTATCGATACTAGGACTAAGTGAGGGGCTTTGTCAAATACTGGACCGACCAATGACACGTCGCTCGTCACCGGGAGGTTGACGAACGGGAAGGCGAGCGGACAGTTTTCTTGATCATAAGGCTGCCCCGCTACTAGCTGTTGCGCTGGTCTTGAGCGATGGACCTTTGTTCAAACTTTCCACACCAGTCCTTGCCGCGAGTCATGGGCCAGAAGCTCTGCTCGACGCCTAAGTATTGCTTCGGGCGGAGGGTGTCTCTGCTGGTAATACTTTCCTCCATTATGCTATGGCGCGATTTTCCCGACTGGTACTCCTCTGTCACCGGATGGAAGGTGGGCGGATTGAGCCGACATTCGCCAACAAGCTCTTCACCGCCTGTAGATTCGACTACGTTCCAATATCGACATTTCGCGCAAGCGATTTCGGGAATGTGCTGCATTGGTTCTCCTCCTCGTAAAATTATAACAGCAGACCGATGCAACAAGGGGCGAGAACTGTACGGGTCAGACTCTGTTTCAAAGCGGAGCATCCTGTGGGCTATCTGAGTCATGCCCAGCGAAAATAAAAGCCAGTGCCGCTGCTATCAAACAGCAGGTTTAAGTATTTGGTAGATTCCCTTAGCAAATTCAGTCCTACCTGTACCCAGGAGATTTCCGACCTCTTCTTTTTCACTATGCTAAA
>DASUNP010000066.1:0-44485 GCA_036277095.1 Blastocatellia bacterium | reverse complement strand
GCTGCCGACAGGTTCAGGCAGTGCGCTCGGTCCCGCTCCAGGTCATAGACCAGCACTTCATCTGCTAGATGTTCGACTACTACCCCCGTGGTTCTCGCTCGAGGCGTGATGCTTTTTCTACTTTTCATGTAACCTCCAAAGTTTCACGTTAGCCCTTAGTCTATGCAAATACTTGTGCTGTTCTATCTGAGTCTGGTCGTCGGGTCGCCTAGTAGCACCCACGTCCGCCTCACGTCCATATCGGTCATTGAAGCCTTAGCTCTCATCGTCGCTTCGCCAAGAGTCAACGTGCGACCGTCGGCTCCCAGTACCATGCGCAACAGGTCCTCGTTTAT
Organism: Blastocatellia bacterium; assembly: GCA_036277095.1. GTDB lineage: Bacteria > Acidobacteriota > Blastocatellia > UBA7656 > UBA7656 > DASUNP01. The sequence continues at coordinate 44,150 of DASUNP010000066.1, read as the reverse complement.
GATCGCCTGGGATGTCGGCACGGTCATGCCTGTCGAAGCCCAAACCGCAATTGCTCCGCCCTTGCTCTTGACCAGCACCTCTCCGAGGCCATCAGTCGCCGGATCATTGAAGTAGCCGTTCAGGCACGTCATCATCACGAAAAACGACAGGCTCTCATGGTTTGTCAACGCTGCCGCGTCATCCGATGTCAGAATGCCGCCTCTCCACGTATCGACGTTTCCGTGCCCCGCATAGTTGACTATCTTATTACCACGGTTGAGGGCTTCAAGCACCAGGGCTCTGGCCGTCACGTCGTCGATTGAGCTTCTTCTTATCTGCTCCACCTTGAACGCGGAAGGTATCGCTCCGCTCAGCCGTGTGTTCAAGCCGGCGAAATCATAACCGTCACCTTTGTCGGCAATAAGCAATATTCCGTCCGATGGTTTGGATTGATCGTAAGCGACGATCTTTTCGACAAGCCTTGCCGCCTCCTCAGTCGTTCGGACAGGCAACCGGCCCATTGCGAGCTCGGCCAGCCCATTCGAATCGAAGTCGGAGAAACAGTCGTCGCAAGCCGTCTCCATGAATTCTGTGTCAATCAATCTGGTCGGCACGAGGTCGTAGTCGCCGCCCCCCAGGTGATTCTTCGGGTCGAAGCTCGCATCTCCCGCCAGCAGCACAAAGCGCGGGCCGCGCTTCCAGCTCGACTGTGCATAGGCGAGGAAATCTTTTATCGCCTGGGGCGATTTGTTGCCGAAATTGAACTCGTTATAGATAGCCTCCACGTCTACGAGCACAACCTTGTGGCCCTGACTCTGCCTGAGTTTCTTGAGCGGCTTGAGCGCGTCGAAGAACTCTTTGCGCGAGATGATGACAAAGTCTGCCTTCCACCCCTTCTGCCGCAAGCCCGCCGGCTGAGAGGCGACCAGGGCTGCGGGTCTTCGCACGAGGTCGTTTGTGAAGGCGAGCAACCTTCGCGTGCCCGCGCCCGGCGCCGACACGGTCACGCTCGATGCGCCGTCGCGCGATGCGATCGTGCCCATCAATTCGGTGACCCCGCCAGCTTCGGCGTCCGTAACATCGAAAGCGCGTATGGCAGAGCCGGTGAAGCCGTTAACAGTCACCTGCTCGCCCGCTCTCACGGTGAACGACAGAGAGTTATTATCTGCGACGTAGCCGCGCCAGTACGTCAAGCGTATGTAATCGACCAGACAGATGTCTCTGTCCTCGCTTCCGGCAAGGCGGACCACGTTGTCGCCCTCTTTTAGCAGCGACTGATCGATAGAGAATCTGGCGAGGCCCTGCGCTTGGTCTTTGAAACTGACCATGCCGACATCCGCGCCGTTGAGTGTCACGCTCACGTCGTGAGAGGCGAGCGTCACGCCTTGCAGCGCGACTTCAAGCTCGGCATTGCCTCCGTCGCGCGCGGAAAGATTCGACAGCCTCAAGCCTTGATCGACAGGCTCTCTGCCTACGAGCGCGCCGAAGAAGTTCTCATTATCGCCGTTTCTGAGCGAGGAGAAATAGATCGAGCGGTCTTTGCGCTCGACCGTGTAGGGGAAGCTCGCATCGGCGGTGGGGCCGCTGCCCGTCGGCGCGACGTTGATACGTCTTCCGGCTTGCGAGCCTGCAACCAGCCAGTATGCTCGCGCGTCTGTCCAGGGAGAATCCAAACCGACGCCGTAAAACTCTATCGCATCGCCGGCGTTGAATCTTCCGTCCTCACCTCCGATGACCGAGAGGGGATGCTCTTGGCCTCCGGCCACAAGCTGCATGAATCGAGGATTGATGCTCGTATCAAACCCGGCGGCGGCCAACTCTTCCTGCGTGACTCTGTAGATGCCTTCTCGCTTGACCAGCATCTTCACGCCCGCTTGCCCCGCGACATTCGCCTTCCCGGCCAATGTTACTGCCATCAAACCAGGCTGCGTCACGCGTGGCTCCATAGCGGCGGTGGCGGATAGCGCCGAGCTGCCGTTTCCTAGCTCGTCTATCGTCGCCGATTGCGCCAGGTCATAGTCTACATCTTTGATCGTCCCCATTATGTCGCCTGAAATAATAGGCCCGTGCCACTTGCTTTCGCCGTTGAGGTTTATCTCTTCGACGTAATATCGCGCGTCGCTCTTGCCCGCAGGCACGCTGTCTCGCCAACGGTAAGTCCGGCCCGCCGTCATGGCGGCGTTTGAAAGGAAGGCTGAACCTGCTATCAACCGGTTGTTTAGACGGACGCGCCCGTTGGCTCCTTCGCGGTAGACGTTAAAGCCGAGGTTGTCTGATTCGTAGCCGGTCGTCCACTTGATGACCGACTGGCCGTCAGCGCGGCTGCGCGCCGCGACCGACGCCATCTCGGCGAGCGTCGGGGCCGTGATCGTTATGCTCCACCCGCCAGCAATCGACCCGGCATCCCCTTGTCCATCATCAATCACATAGAGGCTCCATATGCCGTTTTGTGCCGTCCCGTTGAGCACGGCCAATTGATTGGCGTAAGGGCCTGCCGGGGCCGGGGCCACGAACCCGTTAACCGTCCCAGTACCAAGATAGGTCGGCTTAAATGTGCCGCTCGTCAGAACAGTCGCATCCGGCAGCGAGTTTGCTGCAGCATCGTCGAAGGTAAGGTTCACGCCCGTGATATCAGTGCCACCGCCCACGTCGCCCATCAACGTTATCTTTTGCCCGCCGGGCGATACTACCAAGACCTCAATATCATCGGGGAACGCGTGGGCGATGCCCGTGAGCGTGACAGTCACCTTCGTTATGCCGCCCTGGCCCGTAACATTAATGGTTGAAGGGTAAGGCGAGGCCGGCGTGCCGCCAGCAGGAGGAGCTCCTGATGCAGTATTAATCGTAATCGTCGCCGGATTAGAGAACGTGCCGCTGTTCGGCTCGTTGACCACTCCTGGGGCGGGATCGTCCTGAGCCTTCACCACCGGATCAACTGAAGGGGTGAGATAGATACCGCCACTTGCCATCATAAAACTGATGAGGAGAGCGAAAGCTATAAGCAGCATTCTGGAAAGCCTGCTCGATTTATTAAGAAACCTTCTTTTCATCGTGCCTCCTTTTAATCGCACCCTTTTGATCGCGGCAGCTATTTGTGCCGGCGAGTTGTTTTTTTCTGACTAATCGTAGTTACGATTCTGTGCGAGCGTGGTGTTTGATTCTTCCCGCTGGTTCTATGCGATCCACTTTCGCCGATTCTCTCGGCACTCATTGAGCGGATGCGCGCCGTTGATGTCGCCGCAACGAAACAAGGCGCGTAGGCTCGCTTCATCGTCCGTTAAGACCAGAAGCCGTTTGTTTCCTGCCCACCTTGCGTTCTCGCTAAGGAAGGTTAGCTGACTCCTAAACGCCTCCGAACAGCGAAACCGCAAAGATAGTTTCGAGGACTATACTAACGAAAAAGAACTTCTCCCTGATGGCTCGGCATGGTAAGTCCATCCCGCCGTCAAGTCAAGTGAAATAGACTACTTCTACAAAACGGCGGTAGCGGCGATGCGGCTCGTCACCACATCGCCGCTACCCGTCGCGGTCAATTCATAAGAGGCGGCTTTTTCAAGTCCCTTTTTGTTTCACGCTGAAGATGCGACCGGCTACCCTTATCGTTCCTTTTCTTCCGCCGCCAGATGTGTTGGCCGCGACCGAATAGGTCACATTGCCGTTGCCCATCCCACAGCAGTTTGACGTGATAGTTATCCAGCTCACATCGCTCACGGCTTGCCACGCACAGTTACTACTTGCACTGACGTTGATACTGTTGGTCGTCGAGCCCGCAGCCGAGAAAGCCGCGCTGAGCGGCGACACTACGGGCGCGCAACCGGCAACTCCCCCGGCCTGCGTGACCGTAAACGTGATCCCCGCGATGGTCATAGTCCCCGTGCGAGGCGCGCCCGTCAGGTTATCGCGAACCAGGTAAGATACCGTCCCATTGCCCGTGCCGCTGTCGGGGGAAGTTATAGTTATCCAGGTAGCATTCGACACGGCCTGCCAGCTACAACCCGCAAAAACGGCGACAGTGTCTTCGCCCCCTGTTTCGGGGAAGAACTTGCTCACAGACGACGTTGAGGTCGCGCACGGAGCTGCAGGCGCGATACGCCCCCACCACGTAGCCCACCTGTCAAACCCGCCCGATGGCTGAGTCGCGTACTGCTGGATCGTCCACAGGTCCGTGTCGTTTACGGGGTCGACTACTGTGCTCGAATAATCGCCCCAGCGATTCGACGCGCCGCCGAAGGTCTTGAAATAAGACGCCTCTCCGGCCTTTAACACAGCGTCATCCCTGAGCGTGTTCGGCGCGTCACTCGCCGCGCGGAATGAATAGTTCGCGCTGGCGTACTGCGTGGCCGAAAAGCGCGAGTAACCGACCAGCACGTCGTTGAACAGATTGACGGCGATCGTGGGAAATGCGAAAAAGTTCAGCCCCGACGGATCGTCTATCCGCCCGCGCTGTTGAATATTGCCCGCCGCATCGAACTGCCACCACTGCACACTGCTGCGCAAGACAGTCCCCGGGAAAGGAAGAAAGGCCGTGTGCGCGCACCAGAGCGAACCGTTGCGATATACCAAGTTTTGGATGCGCGAGTCGTTGGTGGCGATTCTGGCGGGCGTGCCGAGCTGCGGCGCAAAATCGCCCGACACGCCGTTGGCCCACCCTTCCGGGCTCGTCGGAAAGACGTTCGTCGAGGTGAATACCTCAGAGCCTACGGACCCCGTTATCGTAAAGAGCCTCAACGCGCCCGCACCGCTGTTCCACCGGCTGACGAGGTACATGGTTGAAAGCGTGTTGTCGTAGGTGATAGCGGGCGCCTGCGTTCCGCCTATGGTCGAGTCGGAAAACTGAGTCGCGCCAAATGCGTTCGAGTAGAGGCCCGTCTTGTTGAACGCGTAGATTTGCGTGCGCGAGAAACCGTTCGCGCTGTTGGTGAACATGTTCACCTGAACGACTATCCAATTCTTGTTGAAGCCGAGGCTCGGGTAGTCCGCCCACACGAGGTCCGCCGCATCCGCGTCTACGCGGAAGAGGTTCCAGTTGCCCGTAGGGTCGCTGGTTTGCGACACGCCTACGAGCACGCTCGAAGCGGCGCTCCGAGAGTTGGAGACGGCCGTGATCATCCAGCGCGAGTTGTAAGGGTCGTACAGAATCTTAGGATCAAAGGCCGAAGGGTTGTTGAGCGAGGCCCAGAACGTGTCGTCAGACACAGTGCTGATGGTCTGGCCGCTCCGGGTCTGAATCCGGTACTGCGTGTTCAGGACTGTCATCACGTGATTAGGCCCCACGGCTCCGTGCGTGTCGGGCGGCAGAGAAGTGTTGTTGTCCGTGAGCGCCTGAAAGGTTGTCGCGGGCGCGGGCGAAGGGCCGAGCGGCTCTGTTTGAACGCCTGACGAGGCAGACTTCGCCGGAGCGTCTGTCTTGGGCGCGACCTCAGGCATGGGCAGGTCGTCGGGTATGGGCTTTGGCGGGTTAGTCTTCGTCGGCGCGACGGGGATCGAAGGATTCAGAGCCTCGAGCCGCGCCACCTCGTCGAAGCTGACGACAGCCGTGTTCGTAGCCATTACTAGAGCGCCCTGAATGGCCTGCTCGCCTGCGGCGCGCGCTGATAGAACGTTAGGCGATGTTGATAACAGAACTACCGCCGACGCGATGGCGACAATCGCCGCCAGCATCAAGGCGCGAGCTGACGATCGAGTCCTGCGGATGCCCGTGCACCTGGACCTGCTCACTTTTTTCATCTGTGATTACTCCTAGATAGTTTTCCCACAACCCTTGTGATCGATGATGTCAAGCGAGGATTCGGCTTGACATGTTAGTTTACAGGGACATGAATCTACGGCCAGAAATATTAACAGAGCGAGAATAAAAGAAAAGAGAAAAAAGGGAACCGGGTCTTGCAAATTCATTGCACCCGGTTCCCTACTTAATTCGATCAAAGCCGCGAAGCCTTAACCTCCTACCTGATCCGCGTCGTCGGGTCGCCGAACAGCACCCACGTGCGGCGCAGGTCATAATCTTTTATCTGAGATTTGGCTCCGAGCGCCGCGTCTCCCAGACGTGTGCCGCTTGCGAACATCTGGCGATACATCTCTTGATTCATCGCCGCCTGCCCGCCCGGATCGGTCATGCCCGTTGACGCCCATACGGCCACAGCCCCGCCCGAAGATTTCAGCAGCGATTCGGCCAATGGCTCGACCACCGGGTCAGTGAAATAGCCGTTCAGGCACGTCATCATAATGAAGATCGACAGGCGATCCCTGTTGGTCAAGCTCGCGGCGTCAGGCGAGGCTAAAAGATCGCCTCTCCACTCTGAGAGCGAGCCGTGGCCCGTATAGTTGACTACCTTCTGCCCGCGGTTTATCGCCTCGATCAACTGGCTGCGAGCCGTCCCGTCATCCAACACGTCGCGGTTCACCTCGTTGATTCGGAGATTGGCAGGAGCCAGTTCTCTGAGGCGGAAGCTCGCGGCGCGGAAGTTAAATCCTTCCGTGCTGTCGGCGACCAACAGCATCTCTTCGGACGGAGTTGAGCGGTCGTAGCTGATGAGCTTCGCCACAACCGAGGCGGCCTCTTGAGAGTTGCGGACGGGCAGGCGGCCTACGGCCATCTCGCCCATCCCGTCTCCGTTGAAGTCCGCGAAACAGTCGTCGCAGGCCGCTTCCATACTCTGCGTGTCGATGAGTCGAGTGCCTACGAGATCGTTGTCTCCAAATCCGAGATAGTTCTTCGGATCGAAGCTTGAATCACCGGCAAACAGCACGTAGCGCGGGGCCTTCTTCCAGCTCGACCGCGTGAGCGCCAGGAAATCCTTCACCGCCTGCGGCGATTTGTGACCGTAGTTCTGCTCGTCGTAAAGGTCTTCGATATCGATCATAGCCACGCTCAGCCCCTGGCTCTGGCGATGGAGCTTGAGCGGGTTGAGACTGGCAAACAGATCGTTGCGAGTGATGATAAGAAGGTCAGCCCCATTCGACGGCTTACTCCAGGCGGAAGGTCGATTGGCGGCAACGCCTGCGGGCGTCCGCGCCTGACTTGCCGCGAAGGCCATCAACGTTCGCGCGCCCGCGCCCGCCGCCGACACCGTCAGAGTGAAGCTGCCGTCGTTCTGTTGCTTGATGGTGCCCGGCACCTCGGTCGGCCCTGCGGGGTTGGTCACGTCAACGGCGCGCACGTCATTGCTCGTAAAGCCGTTGATGCTGATCTGCTGATTGGCCTGCGCCGTAAACTTCAAAGCATTGTTCTCGGCTTTAAAGGCGCGCTGGTATGTCACGCTGATGTAATCGACGAGAGACACGTCGTTCGGGCTCGCCGCGCCCACGAGCGTGACCTGGTTTGCGCCCTCTCTGAGCGAGGAGTGAGCCACCGAAAACCTTCCAACGCCCTGACCCTGCTCATTGAACTCGACCGAGCCGAGATCGTTCCCGTTCCAGATCACGCGAACACGGTGAGGCATGCGCGACACCCCTTGAAGCGCGACTTCAAGCTGCGCATCCTGCGACGACGGGCTCACGCCGCCGAGCGTGAGCGTCTGATCGACCGCCGTGCTTGTCACGACCGCGCCAAAGAAGTTCTCGCGGTCACCGTTTCGCAGGGCTGAGAAATAGACGCTGCGGTCGCGTCTCTCGACTGTGTATGGGAAAGAAGCAGCGCCGCCCTGGCCGGGCGCGCCAGCGGTCTGCTGCACGCGTAGTCCCGGTTGCGAGCCTGCCGTGAGCCAGTAGATGCGCGTGTCTGTCCAGGCTGCGTCAAGACCGAGGCCGTAAAACTCTATCGAATCACCGGCGTCTAATCTTCCGTCCTGTGCGCCGTTGACTTTTATGGGCTGCTGCGCGCCATCAACGTAGAGTTGCAGCATGTGAGGATTCACGCCCGGGCTAATCCCCGCCGCCAGCAGGTCCGCTTGCGAGACTCTGTACCAGCCTTCGCTCTTGACCGCCAGCTTCACAGCCGCCTGCCCAGACAGGTCCGTACCGATCGCTATCGCGCGCCCTTGCCCTTGCTGAGGCGCAGGCAATTGCGCCGAGCGGCTGACGGGCCGTGTAGCGGTCGATAGAGAGCTTCCCATCTGGCTCAGGATTTGCGCCTGGCTCTTTTCGGGCGGCGCGCCGCCTACGGCTTTGGCGACTACAGGGCCGTGGAAAGTGCTCTGCCCTTCGAGGTCTATCTCTTCGAGCCAGTACTCGACCGCCTGTTTGCTCGCGGTCGCGCCGTCCCAGAAAGCATAATTCTTGCCCGCCGTTAAAGCGTTGCTTTCACCCGCGACGAGGGCCGACCCGGCGAGCAACTGCTGGTTCAAGCGCGTGCGCTTGCCTCCCTCTTCGCGGTAGATGTTAAAGCCCAGGTTGTTGACTTCGTGACCCGTGCTCCACTCTACGAACTGCCCCTGGTCGTAGCCCGTCGCCCCCACGCTTTCGAGCTTGATGGCCGTCGGCTGCAGCGAGATCTCCCACATCCCGCGCCCGTGGGTGGCGATGCGCAGGAAACGATTAGCGTTCTGAATCTCCATGCCGAAGACTGCCACTACCGGAAGGCCCGATCCGAATGGGAACCAGTTCGCGCCGCCGTCCTGCGTTTTGTAGACGCCAATGTCTGTGCCCGCGAAGACGACCATCGGATTCATAGGATCGATTGCCAGCGCGTTGACGGGGACATCAGGAATGCCGTTACCAGCCGGTACCCACGTGGGCGGCGAGGCGTTCAGGTTTGTGGTCTTATAGATGTGCTGGCCCGCAGCGATTCCAAATCCTGTGAAACCTATATAAGCAGTATTCGCATTGCTTGGATCGATGGCTATGCGCCCGACGCCTCTGGCCGGGAAAGCGGGCGTGCCAGTCTGTTGCACGAGCGGGTTTGCGCCGGTCGCCGTCGCAAAGACCGTCCCGTTCGTAAGCCCGACGATTCTGACCTGATCGTTGGTCGGAGCTATCTCGACCGCAGAGATGGCGACGGCGAATAGCTGGCTCACCGTAGAGACTGTCGTGCCGCTATCGATTGAGCGGTAGAGACGGTCCGCGCCAAAATAGAGCGTGTTCGGGTTGCCGGGGCCTAATGTCATGGGCGCATAAAAGAGAGTCGGCCCAGAGCAGACCATCCCGTTCGGGATCGATCCGGCGAACCCGCAGCCGAAGAATGACCAGCCGTTATCCGTGGCGTTGACCGTCGTCAACACGCGCGCGTAGCCTTTCGCGTTCGACTGGTTGAAGTACGTGTGATACATCGTCACGGTAGTCGTGTTAGCCGCGTTCTGATCGATCAACGCGAACCCGCCGTCGCCAAAGTCCGCGCGCCTCCACGTGTTGTCGGGTTGCAAGAACTCCGTCCCGTTGTCCTGCGTGCCTCCGATCGTGAAGAAGAAGTCTGTCGGGTGAATGGCTATGCTTTGAAACTGAGTCGCGTTATAACCGGCTACGCTGCGGCTCGTCCAGCTAGTACCGTTGTTCGTCGATTTATATATCCCGCCGTCGGTCCCCATGTAAGCGATCTGGTTATTAGACGGCGCAAACGTAACGGCGTGGTTGTCTGCGTGGACTCCCGTAGCAACGTTGACGAACGACGTGCCGCCGTCGGTCGATTTCGCTATCAGCTTGGTCGCTGCGCCCGTGACGTTGCCGCCGAGCATAATCGTCAAAGGATTTGTCGGGTCGATTGCGATTGCGATGTCATAGAAGCACTGGCCGCCGCAGAATCCGTTGGCCGCCGAGAGCGTGGCGGACCACGTGCTTCCGCCGTCGGTCGACCTTCTCAGCCTGCCATTAGATTCGCCCGACGCCGCGTAAATATTAACGACGCCCCCCGCGCTGTGTAGAGCCAGCTCTATTCTGACGCTCTCAAGCGAGAGCGTGCGCGTGAACGTAGGGTTAGCTGCGAGCGCGTCGGTCGAAATGTAGATGCCGCCGCCCGTGCCGCCTCCGGCAGGGTTTATCGGCGCATTGACCGACACTGCGACGCGATTCGGGTTGGCCGGGTCCATCACCAATTCATTGTGGACGAAATTACCTACGAGGATGTTCGTCGCGGTCGCCGTCGTCAGCTTAGTGAAGGTGGTGCCGCCATCGGTCGAGCGGAACAATCCGCGCCCCGGCAGTGGCGGAACAGTGCCGCCGCCGAACGCTTCGCAGTTGAGTCCGCCGATGCCCGACGCCGTGGTGACAAATATTATGTCGGGGTCTGTCGGGTGAACGATCACATCGCCTATGGCGCGGCCAGTGAATATGCCACCGGGATTTAACGGGCCGGTCAGCGTCGGCGTCGCGGCTTCGGAATTAGTTATTTTGTAGAGGCCGACGCCAAAGAAGCTGTCGCAAGAGCCGTTCGGCTCGCCCGTGCCGACATACACGGTCGTCGTCTGCGAGGGCGCTATGGCTATCGAGCCTGCGGCCAGCGACTGCGCGCTGTCGAAGATCGCTTTCCAGGTATCGCCGCCGTCGGTCGTGCGGTAGACGCCACCCTGCGCCGCGCCTACGTAAGCTATGCTCGGGTTGGTCGGGTGGACAGCTATCGCGACCGTGCGCCCGCTGACGGGCGTCTGCACGCCTTCGGTCTGCCCGTTGGGCAGCGGCGCGGGGCCTATCTCGGTCCAGGTGCCGCTGCTGATGAGCGGCGCGTTTATCTCCCTCGCCCGCTGCATATCCTCAATAGCTTTGACGCGCGGATTTGGACGGTCCGCCGGGTATGGGATGCCGCGGTAAAAGTTAATATTCTCGTTGCGCTTTAGCAGGTAAGCCTCTTTGTCTATCAGGCCGCGCGCCATCGGCGGTAAGTCCGGGTCCTCTTCTTCGATAACCTGACCGCCTGTAGACTTCTGGCCCTGTGGCAAAGTCGCTGCTGCGGCAGGCGGGGCAATTGTCGCAGGCTGGTTGGAAGCTTTAACGGCCCTGGCCGCGCTCGTCTTTGACATCGTATTAGGCAAAAGCGAGAGCGTAAGGACAAAGGCCGCCAGAGTGATGGCGATCAGCACCGGGCGAGTGCTCTTCGATCTCTTATTACTTCTCATGTTGATTTGGTCCTCCCTTAAACGTCGAACGTTACAGAATCCCTTGGTGGCGGAATCGGGCAAGCGTGAGCGCGTTGCTCATTGCCCGGGGGGATATTCATTCTCAGGTAAGCCGCTGCTACAGTTTCGACTTCGCAGCGCAGCCTGCGTTTCTTTTCAATAAACAAGGGGAAGGAAATAGTGTGAGGGCTTCAGATACCCGCGTATTCTCCCCTTGGCTCGTCTTTTACTTCCTGTTTATGCAAGCTGTAGAGCTGGCGCTTGCCTACCTAATGATTTAAAACTTGATTCTCAAGCGGTTGAAATCTTATTTCCGCTCAAGATTCAAGTCAAGCGCAAAATCCGGATGTGCTCTGTGAGGCGGAAGCAATTAAACTTGAGATTCGATCTTGTATTAGCGTATTGTGACGGCGCCAATCTGCTTTCGAGACAGGAGCAAGCCTTTATGAAAAGCCAGATTCTACTGCTCGGACCCATTCGGACACTCGCATTGTTGACGCTCGTTTCAATCGCTCCCTGCCTGCCCGGCACTATGCTTGCGCCCACCTTCGGGCAGACGGGCTCGAAGCTTGAAGGCGAAGCGACGGGGACGGTCACCATAAGCAGAGGCGACAACACCAAGACGATCAATCTGAAGTACGCCTACGCCCTGGACCCTTCAACGCTCTATTTCACGGACAGGCCGCTGCCCGAAGACCCTTTGCTCTGGCACGACTATATGAGAGTGATGGCGAACGACCGCAAGCTCAACGCGCTGCATGTCCTCAACCTGGGCATGGAGAGTAAGAGCTTGCCCGCGAAAGAGCGCGTAAACATCATGATTTCTTGCGGCGCGTGCGAGTGCAAAGACGACTTCGGCACACAAAGAGAGTTACGCGGTTACGGCGACCTCGAACGAAAGGTTGTCGCCGGGGTTGTAAGCGGGAAGATATCTTCTGAGTCTTTCGAGGCCCATTGCCGCGCGGACGAATACGTGGAGGTGAGTTACCAGGTTGCCTTCAAAGCGAAGCTCGCGCCCGACACGATAGGCTTATCAAGCCCTGGCGCTGAGGACAAGCCCGGAACGGTCTACGCGCAGTTTTACAAGGCCGTGATGGCCGAAGACGCGAAAGAGGTGCGAAGGCTGGTCGCAAGCGAGCACGCAAAGTACTTTGATGGCGCAAACGCGCAGAAGAACGCCGCGCGGCTCAAGTCGCTGATAAAACCATTCAGCCGCGTATGGATGACCCAGTTTTATTTGGGCGACAAATACGCGGGGCTCCATCTGGAAGAAGAGGGGCAGGCGATCGACCCGAGGCCCAAGCTGGTTTATAAAACAACATTCGAGTCGTTATCTAATCCGCCACCCCCACCGCCTCCGCCTCCGCCATCGGCTCCAAAGGCCGCCCCCGCGCCGCGAAACATCCCCAGGGCGGCTTCGCAACCGAAAGCGCCCGCGCCTCGGAGACTCTCCTCCGTGGCAAAGGCCCTGCTCGTTTTCGAAGGCGGCGAGTGGAAGATCGATTGGTGGACATTCTTCGGCTCGGATCAGGAGAACCTGATCTCGAATGTCGAGACTTTCAAAACGAGCGACGAAGTAGAGAGAGCAATTGAAGAGGAGTACTGGCGGATGGAGGAGGGGGCCACCCCCCTTGCGGCGGGCGGCGGCGAGGCGGGCAAAGCCTATCTGGAGTACTGCCAGGCGGAGCGCGCCGGTAACAAGAGGGCGATGTTGAAATACCTGACCGGCGCGCAGCACGACCTTTATGCCGACCCTGGCCTGACCATCAAGCGCGGCGCAACGATCTGGAAAGATGGCAGCGCACTGGATTACACAAACATAGAGGTTCTCGGCGGCAGGGCAGGCGCGGAGGGGGCTCTGCTGGAAGTGCAAGCCCTGAGGCGCGGCGCGCGCATCAAAGGCAGGGTGATGATGATACTCGAAGAAGGTCAATGGAAAGTCGATAAAGAGGATTGGCAGGAGTAAGGGCCGGACATCACGCCTCAGGTTATACAAAGACAAATCGGTCGGACACGAAGAAGTTCAGCAGCGAACAGATGGCAATCGCTCCGAGGTTCGCCATGTAAGCAGGCAGCCCCGCTTTGTCTACGAAGACGAACATCAACGCGAGGTTTGCGGTCAGGCATAAGACGCCGTTAGTCAGATTGAAGCGCACGAGCATTTGAACGACCCCGGCGCGCGGGCGGTCCGCCCAGGTCCACTTCCTGTGCCATATGAAATTGTGCAGCACGCTCGCTTCGACGGCTAAAGCCGTGGCCGCCAGGTAGTGCAACCCCGCGACGTGCAGGAGGAAAAAGAGCGCGACCGTTTGCACGGCAATTCCCGTAGCGCCGATGGCCGAGAACTTTGCCCAGCGGAGCATGAGCTGACCTGTTTTATTCACCTGTTTACCTTATCCCGGCGAGCTTTCAGAATTGCCTCGAAATAGATTTCGCCGCGACGTAAGCGTCTATCGGCGACAGCAGCACGATCATCAACCAGATGGGTATCGAGACGAGCGCCTGAACCATGCTGCGGACGACGCGCCCTCCGGGCTCAGTCGACCGGCCTCCCGACACGCCCTCGACCAGCGCGCGCACAAGCGGCCCCGACACTCTGCCGTAAGGGCGGCTAATGACACCCGCCTGTTTGAGGGCGGAAGTTGTGTAAGGCGAAAGCGAGAGACTTGACGGCCTGTCCTGGCAATCGGCTAGAGGGCTTAACGAGTGGGTTTGAGGTGAGCCGCACCAACGGCAGAACTTATCTCTTTCCAACAGCCCGCCTCGGCACGCGTTGCATGCTTTTACGGTCACCGTCTCTGCCAGTTGTGCGTCTACCATAACGAACCTCTCGGTCAGGCACTTATTCGATCCCACTCTAGGCAATTGCAAGGCCAGTGCCAGAGTTCGAGGCCCAAGAAACCTTCAAAAAATGGCGAAAAACGGGGAAGTCGGTTGGACAGTAGAATTTAGAGGTGCAGTAAAAATCCGACAGATAGAGGCTTCGATTGCGGATTGCGGATAACGGCTTTCATATCGTTAATCGCAAATCGCCGATTTCGTGTGCGCCGCGCTTAATTGGTATAGCGGATTTGAAATCGCGGCGGAGAGCGTAGTCGCTGGCTTATGCGCAAGCGCTTCATCCGCCATACAAATCTCAAATCTCAAATTAATTTTTCTTTGTGAGCCGCGCGTAAACTTCTCGAACGCGGTCGCGATGCTCTTCGGAGTTGATGCACTTGCGAAAAGTCTCGCCCATCTGTTTCAACGCCGACGCGGTGTCGAGGTCTATCAGCTCGCGCGTCAACCGCTTCGTCTCAAATAACGCCTGTCGCGGTTTGCCCGCAAGCACGCGGGCCAGCTCCATCGCTCGCTCGTCCAACTCCTCTCGCGCATAGACGTGATTGACCAGCCCTATGCGGTAAGCTTCTTCAGCAGTGATGTTGCGGCCCGTCATCGCAAGCTCCTTAGCCCGCGCGAGCCCTATCGTTTTATAGAGCGGGTGAATGATCTGGGTCAGACCTATGTTGATCTCGGCCTGGCCGAAGAGGGCTTCGCGCGCGGCGAGCCGTATGTCGCAAAATGCCGCAAGGTCGAACCCGCCCGCGATCGCAGGCCCGTTGACTGCCGCGATGACGGGCTGCGGCAGATTCCACACACTCATAAATAGCGGCGTGACGGTGCCCAGATAAGCGAGCTTCTCGTCGGCGGTCCAGCTTACCATCAAGCTCAAATCCAACCCCGCGCAGAAGCTGCGGCCCGCGCCGGTTAAAATGACCACGCTCAAAGCCGTATCCGCTTCGGCCTCTTTCAAAGCCTCGCCCAGTTGCCTGACCATGTCAGGGTGCAACGAGTTGCTCTTTTCCGCATGGTTAAGTGTAAGCTTCACTATCGCGCCGTCGCGCTCTTTGAGCACCATCGGCTCCGCTTCGTTGCCTGTCATCTTGCGCTCTCTCCTTGTTATGGCGATTGAACGGATATATGCTAAACCGAGAACGACGAATTGGCGAGCGGAGGCAGTCAATGTTCTGTCCGCAATGCGGCGCAAGCAACGAGCGCGATCAAAAGTTTTGCCGCCAGTGCGGCCAGGCCCTCACGGCCGTGCGCCTTGCGACCGAGGGCCGCGTCGACGAGGCGCTGGAGAAACTCCGAAAGGGCGAGGATTCGCTCGCGGCGGGCGCCATCAATCTAGCCATCTTCTCTTCATTCGCTTTCGTCGTCACGCTGCTCGCGACCATCTTCGACGCAGAACAGGGCCCCTGGCCGATCCTTAATATAATTATCGGCCTGCTGATCGGGATTCCGCTGACCGTCCGAGGTATCCTTCGTCTCGAGCGCGCGCGAAAGATTCTCGAAGCCGAGGATCAAAAGAAACGCGCCGCCGGTGAATTGACAGATCAGGCGAAAGGCAGATTGCCAGAAGCTCCAATCACGGCTCCCACCTCTTTACCGCACGCGACTCCCGCCTCTGTCACGGAGCACACGACGTATGAGCTGGAGCCCCCTGAGCAATCGCGCTGACGCGCGTCGGCGAGCGCGGCACTCGCCGGACAAGTTGACACTCGCGCCGTTAGCGTCCTAGCATTCTCGTCTATCTTAACGATAAAGCTTACAGACCGGAGATTGAAAAAATGGCAACCATTCGCGCATTCCGGGCGCTTCGCCCGCCGAAAGAGAAAGCAGACCAGGTAGCAGCCGTGCCTTATGACGTGGTGACCACGGAGGAGGCCCGCCGACTTGCCGCCGATAACCCGCTCAGCTTTTTGCACGTCTCGCGCCCCGAGATAGACCTGCCCGACGGCGCCAATATTTACTCGGACGAAGTTTACGAAAAAGCTAAAGAGAATTTCGATAAGCTGAAAGCCGAAGCCCCGATGTCTTTAGAAGCTGATCTCAGCCTCTATGTTTATCGTCTGCGCATGGGAGATCACTCGCAAACGGGCATAGCCGGCTGTTGCTCGGTCGATGAGTACGACTCCGGCATAGTCCGCAAGCACGAGCGCACGCGCAAGGATAAAGAGGACGACCGCACGCGCCACATCGTAACGATTCGCGCCCAGACCGGCCCCGTCTTTTTGACCTATCGCGGGCTCGACGAAATAGATCAGATTGTCGCGAAGGCCCAAAAAGAAGAGCCGCTTTATGACTTCCAGGCCGAGGACGGCGTCCACCACACCATCTGGCGAATAGACGAAACCGACGCCCGCCATCTTGAAGGGGAGTTCAGCCGCGTGCCGCTCGTCTACATAGCCGACGGCCACCACCGCGCCGCAAGCGCGAGCCGCGCGCGTGCGGAGCTTAAAGCTAAAAACCCACATCACACGGGCGAAGAGGAGTACAACTTTTTTCTCACGGTTCTCTTCCCCGCCGATCAGCTTCAGATACTGGCGTACAATCGCCTGGTGAAAGATTTGAACGGGCGCTCGGCAGAAGAATTCATAAACGCGCTTTCCGAACAGTTCGAGGTGAGCGAAACCGATTCGCCCACGCCACGGGGTAAAGGCGAGATATGCATGTACCTGGGCGGCCGCTGGCACTCGTTAAAGCTGCCCGAAGGCACGACGAACCCCTTGAACCCGATCGCGTCTTTAGACGTGCGCGTGCTGGAAGAGCGCGTACTGGACGCGCTGCTCGGCATTAAAGATGTGCGCACGGACAAGCGCATAGATTTCGTAGGCGGCGCGCGCGGGACTGCCGCGCTTGAGCAGGCGGTCGACGAAGGCCGGGCCGAAGTCGCATTCTCCATGTATCCTGTGACGGTCGGCGATCTTATGGCCGTGTCGGACGCGAACGAAATCATGCCGCCCAAGTCCACGTGGTTCGAGCCGAAGTTGCGCGACGGCCTGCTGAGCCACGTCATTTAGGGGCTAGGGGTCAGGGGTCAGGGATTCGTAATTTCAAATTTGAGATTTGAGATTTCATATCCCTTATCCCTGATCCCAGACCCCTGACCCCCGATCCCTGCTTATGAATGTTCTGGTCCTCAATAGCGGAAGCTCTACGATCAAGTTTCAACTGATTGCCACCGACATCGATCTGATCGAGCAGAACGCGGATCAACGTCTGGCGCGCGGCCAGATCGAGCGCATAGGCGGAGAGAGCATCATCACGCTCCACACAGAAGGGCGAGAGCAGCAGAGGTTGACCGCGCCGATCCGCGATACGCGCGCTGCGGTCGACTTCATAGTCCGGTGGGCCTGCTCACAAGAGTCGGGCGTGCAGAATATCGGCAGCATCGCGGACGTTCACGCTATCGGCCACCGCGTCGTTCACGGCGGCGAGCGGTTCACACACTCCGTCTTGATTACGGATGAAGTGCTCAAAGGCATAGAAGATTGCATAGAGCTCGCGCCGCTGCACAACCCCGCCAATATCCGCGGCATACAGGCTGCGCGCGAGCTGTTCGGAGCCGCCCTGCCGCAGGCGGCAGTCTTCGACACTGCCTTTCACCAGACGTTGCCGGACCAGGCTTATCTTTACGCGCTGCCTTACCAGTTTTATCGCCGCCACAAGGTGCGCCGTTACGGCTTTCACGGCACGTCACACCGCTACGTTGCGTATCGCTATCGCCAGATTCGCGCCATCACGCGCGACCGGACGAATGTCATCACACTGCACCTGGGCAACGGCTGCTCGGCTGCGGCCATACGCGCGGGGGATTCCATAGACACCTCGATGGGGATGACGCCGCTCGAAGGTCTTGTCATGGGCACGCGCTCGGGCGACCTCGACCCTGCGATCATAGATTTCATATCCAGTAAAGAAGGGCTGTCGGCAAGCCAGGTAGAGACGTTGTTGAACAAGCAGTCGGGGCTCATCGGCATATCCGGATTGACCAACGACATGCGCGAGTTGTTGGACGAGTGGCACGAGAATAATGATCGCCGCGCCGGTCTTGCGATCGAGATATTCTGCTATCGAGCGCGAAAGTATATAGGCGCTTACCTGGCGGCGATGAACGGCGCGGACGCGATCATCTTCACGGGCGGCATTGGCGAGAACTCCGCCGAAGTGCGCGAGATGATCGCAAGCGGTCTCGAATGGATGGGGCTCGCGCTCGACCCGGAGCGCAACCGCGCGCACACGGCGGGGCGCGAAGGCTTGATCAGCACGGACAGATCGCGGCTGGCCGCTTATGTCATCCCCACGGACGAAGAGTTGTTGATTGCTCGGGACACGGTCCGCTGCGTGCGCGGCGTCTGGCAAAGGTATTAGCAGGGGTCAGGGGGCGGGGGTCAGGGATCAGGGAAAAGAGAATTTGAAATCTCAAATCGTGGCGTGCGTAAGCGCATCATCTGCCATTGAAATCTCAAATTCCCTGGCCCCTGATCCCTGATCCCCGCCCCCTGATCCCTGTCCCCTAGCCCCCGTCGCGCTGAGGCGATATAATTCATCACTCTTCGGCTTTTCAACTTACAGGAGCGATAACAATGAAGGTGCTGGTAGCTGACAAGTTTCCTGAACACGGTCTGGAAGAGTTGCGGCAGATAGGCTGCGAGATCGTTTACGACGCCGAGTTGAAAGACGACGCGCTCGCCCAGGCTATAAGCTCTTCCGGCGCGGACATTCTGGTCGTGAGAGGGACGAAGGTTACGGGGCCTATGCTTGAGGCGGGCAGGTTGAGCCTGGTCGTGCGAGCAGGGGCCGGGTACAACACGATCGATGTAAAGACCGCGTCCGAGCGCGGCATTTACGTCGCGAACTGCCCCGGCAAAAACTCTATCGCCGTCGCCGAGCTTGCTTTCGGTTTGATATTGGCGCTCGACCGGCGAATACCTGACAACGTGAACGATCTGAAGCAGGGCCGTTGGAATAAGAAAGAGTACAGCAAGGCGCGCGGTCTGTTCGGGTGCACGCTCGGGCTGGTGGGCGTCGGGCGAATCGGGCAGGAGATGATTCCGCGAGCGCAAGCCTTCGGCATGCCGGTCGTCGCGTGGAGCCGCTCGCTTACGGTCGAGCGCGCCGCAGAGCTCGGCGTAGAGATGAAGCAATCGCCTCTTGAAGTCGCAGCGTCAGCCGACATCGTAAGCGTCCACGTCGCGCTCAAGGACGACACGCGCAACCTGATCGACGAGAAGTTCTTTCAAGCCATGCGACCCGGATCCTTTTTCATCAACACGTCACGCGCCGAAGTGATAGACCAGCAGGCCCTGGAGCGCGCAGTCCGCGAGCGCGGCGTCCGGGCCGGGCTTGACGTTTTCGCGGGCGAGCCTACGGGCGGCGCGGGCACGGTCGAAGACGCGATCTTCAAGCTCGACAACGTGATCGGCACGCACCACATAGGGGCCTCCACGGACCAGGCGCAGCAGGCTATCTCAGACGAGACGGTCAGGATAGTGCGCGAGTACAAAGAGAATGGCCGCGCGCCCAACGTCGTGAATCTGGCTAAAAAATCGCCTGCGACTCATCTTTTGGTCGTCCGCCATTTTGACCGCGTAGGCGTGCTGGCCTCAGTCTTTGACGAGATAAAGGCCGCGGGCATCAACGTGCAAGAAACCGAAAACATAGTCTTCGAGGGCGCGCGCGCCGCCGTGGCCCGCATTCACCTGGACCAGGCTCCGCCCGAATCGACCCTCGCGTCGATCAAGTCGAACTCAAATGACATAATCGAATTGAACTTGCTGAAAATCTAATCCATTTTGGATTTTAGATTTTAGACTTTGGATTAATAAGAGATAAATTGCTATCGCGTTTTCTTCAATCCAAAATCTAAAATCTAAAATCCAAAATCGAGAGGGAATTATGACCGAAAGAATATTCAACTTCTCAGCCGGTCCGGCGGTGCTGCCGCTGCCGGTGCTCGAAGAGGCTCAAAGAAATCTGCTCTCCCTTCCCGGCGTAGGCATGTCCGTGCTTGAGATCAGCCACCGCTCGAAACCGTTTGATGAGATCATTCTCGGCGCCGAAGCCGACATGCGAAAGCTGGCCGGGATCCCCGACAACTACCGCGTGCTGTTTCTCCAGGGCGGCGCGTCGCTGCAGTTCACGATGGTCCCGATGAACCTATTTCCCGCAGGCGGTCGCGCCGACTATATCCTGACGGGCGTATGGTCGAAGAAAGCTCTCAAGGAGGCAAAGCGCGTCGGCCAGGCGAACGTCGCCGGCTCGACCGAGGCCGAGAATTTCGCGCGCATACCCCGCCAGGATGAGCTCAAGCTGGACCCCGAGGCTGCTTACGTTCATTTCACTACGAACAACACTGTCTACGGGACCGAGTGGAAACAGGAGCCGCAAACGGGAGACGTGCCGCTTGTTGCCGACGCCTCGTCCGACATCTTCAGCCATCGAATTGACGTGTCGAAGTACGGGCTGATCTACGCGGGTGCGCAGAAGAACCTCGCGCCCGCTGGCGTGACGCTCGTCATCATGAGAGACGATTTGCTGGCGCGCAGCCCCGAAAGCCTTCCCACGATGCTCAATTACAACACGCACGCGGCGGAGAGATCGCTTTTCAACACGCCGCCCGTCTTTACGATTTATGTCATGCGGTTGGTGTTGAAATGGCTGCTCGACGAAGGCGGGCTTGAAGAGGTGGAGCGCCGCAACAAAGAGAAGGCCGCGCTGCTGTACGACGCGATTGACGCTACGGACTTTTATCGCGCTCACGCCGAGCCGGAAAGCCGCTCGCTCATGAACGTAACTTTCCGGCTGCCGAGCGAAGAATTAGAAAAGCAGTTCGTGAGCGAAGCTACCAAAGCGGGCCTCCACGGATTGAAGGGCCACCGGTCGGTAGGCGGGTGCCGCGCATCGATCTATAACGCCTTCCCGCGCGAAGGCGTCGAAGCGCTCGTCTCGTTCATGAAAGAGTTTGAGCGCACACACGGCTAGAGGCAGGGGACAGGGGTCGGGGGCCGGGGGTCAGGGATCAGGGAAAAGAGAATTTGAAATCTCAAATCGCGGCGTGCGTAAGCGCATCATCCGCCATTGAAATCTCAAATTCCCTGGCCCCTGATCCCCGACCCCTGATCCCTGCCCCCGATCCCTACTCCACAATGACGCGGTCGGTAGCAGTGCGCCCGAACGTCTCCGGGTGGTACATCTCTTCGGCCTTCGCGGGAGGCACGACGAACGCGCCCGGAGTCGTCGCACGCGCAACGTACGTGTAAGTGTAAACGCCTTCCCACAACAGAGAGGCGAAAGCCTCTACGCGCTCATCGCGCATATTCTGGTGCTCGAACCACGGGCGTCGCCACCACCACCACGGGTCTTTCATCAACTCATCATTCGGGTCTTGCGGGATGCTGCCCGTAACGGCCAGCGCGGGGTTGAGCGCCTCAAGCCCCGCCGGTATCGGGTCGACTAACGCCACGTGATAACGACGCGACTGGGCTATCATAGTCAGCTTCACTCGAACCTTCGCGCCGGCTTTTATGCGCCATGCGCCATCCGCGTCGCGGCGCACGTCGTCGGCTTTGTCTACCGCTTCGTAAATGCGCTCGACCGTAAAGCCGTGATCCGACGGCGCGAGCTTTAGGCTTGAGGGCGCATACTGCATTCCCACGCGGTAGTAAAGACGGCCCGGCCCTTCTTTGCTGAGAATCAGGTTCTGCGCGCCACGACTGTCCGCGAGGTATCGCATAGGCACATTCACATGATGGCGCTCGGTCGTGCGCCCGCGAAACTCGTGGCCGCCCGCGTAAGCCTCGCCCAGCCACGCGCGGGCCACAAAGTCGGGCGTAGCCTTTTCATAAACGGCGAAATACTTGTCGAGCGCAAGCAGCACGAACGCGTTCTCTTGAGTGTTCTCCCAGCGCCCGGCTTTGCGGTGCGCGAGTAAACCTCGGACAACTTTCGGTATCAAGTCGTTCGCGGGTTGGTCGGAAATCAGGGCTTCGAGTATGACGCCGTCCGCGCGGCGCGAAGAGTGCAGCAATAGGTGCTCGCCGTCCGAGTAGCTGGTCGCAAAGTGCGCCGTCGCCGCAGTCTCCGTGGCGCGGTTGTTCAGATGCTTGCGCATAGAGGCAAGCTCTGCTTGCGAGCCCGCGTCGCCCGCCAGCACGGCAAGCAGCCAGCCGACCGTCTCAAGCGAGAGCTTGTCGAGCCCGGCTTCCGCGATCAGACGGCGCGCGCGCGCAGCATCTTTATCGCCCATGCGATTGCGGACGTAGAGCGCGTAAGCGATCAGCGCGCGGCGCGCTTCCAAGCTGTAGTAGCCGGGGATGTGCGACTCGATGCTTTCGAGGTAAACCTTAGATCGTTCGAGCATCACCGAAGGAACTTCAAACTTCTTCTCCTTCGCGCGTTCGAGCGCGTGCGCAACGTGAATGCTCACGTAAGGCCACGACTCGTCGCCCTGACGCCAGAAGCCGAAACCGCCGTCGTCGTTCTGCAAGCTCTGAAGCCGCTTGATGTCTCGCGCGACGGCCGAAACCATTTCTTCAGGCTCAGGCAGCCCCTTGGCTTCAAAGGCCGCGAGCACGTCGCGCAGCGCGGCAACCGCTAGCACTCTCGACGACAACTGCTCCGAGCATTCGAACGGGTAAGCCACAAGATAAAGCACCGCATCGGTCAACGCTTGAAGCTGTGTCGATGAAGTGGTGACCTCAAGCCCGCCGAACTGCTTGACCACGTCCGACGGCGCGCTCACGGGCTGCACGATGGCCCCCTGATCTATCTCGCCGTAAACGGCGAAGGCTTCTGTAGTGGCGGGCGTCCATACGGGCAACTCGATCTCAGCCGCGTCTGCCCACTCGCCCGACGTGGCGGCTATTTGAAATCGCGCAACGCCCGCGCGGGCCGCTGATGTCGGGAAGCGGACTTCGACGCGATCATTGGCGGGGACCGTCACGCGACGGCCCGCCCCTTCGGTGATCTCCGCGTTCGTGGCGCGAACGGCGACCTTGACTTCCATCGGCAAGTCGGTCTGGTTTTGAACGACTACGGGGAATTCAAACTTGTCGCCAAAGTTTAAGAACCTCGGGGCCGAGGGGCGCACCATCAAGGGCAACCGCGCGGTGATGGCCGATTCGTTCAAGCCGAACTGGCGCCCGCCCGCTACGGCCACGGCCATCACGCGATAGCGCGTGAGGTTATCGGGCAGCTTGACTTTAACAATAGCGCGCCCGTCGGAATCGGTCGGCACTGCGGGCGCGAACGTTGCGAGCGCGTTAAAGTTCTCGCGCAACTGAATCGGCGCGGCGGAGTCTGCTTTATCCAGGGCGAAAGCGTTCGCTTTACTTCTTGCTCCGCCTAAAGTCGCTGCCATAGACGCGGGTGGTGCTGGAGACACCTCTCGCGCCAACATATCAGCTGCGCCCTCGGCCT
This sequence comes from Blastocatellia bacterium, assembly GCA_036277095.1. GTDB lineage: Bacteria > Acidobacteriota > Blastocatellia > UBA7656 > UBA7656 > DASUNP01. The sequence goes on along the minus strand of DASUNP010000066.1, from coordinate 20,945 downwards.
GAAGGCTCCTGCCGTTAACGGGCAGGTCTTGAGGGTTCACTAGCAGCAGGTCGCTGCGAAGATGGTAGTCGTTCGTTTCAGAACTTCGATGCGAATAAAAAGTCGCCGTAGGATCAGTGAGCTTGTATCCGGTCAGCCCGAGAATCGCTTCATCGACTACGACGACGGCAATCTCGCTCCCTGCGACCGCGCGGCCCGCAGCGTCGCGCACTTCGACTGCAACAGTAGTTTCGCCGCCCGGCTCAAGCGCCTTGTCGCGAGGCGTGGCTTTAACCGTGAGCTTTCGCGCGAGCGGCGGAATCTGCAAGTTCAACGCGCCGGATGCAAACGCGGGCCGCTTCGGCAGACTCGAATTGATATTGCCGCTGTCGTCTGTTCGCGCGGATGCGCCAACCAGATCGACTTGCACGTAGAGGTTGGGAGTGTAGAGCTCTTTGATCGGAACCCTGAGCGTGTGCGAAGGGCCATCCATCTTGAATCGCTCGGTCGTGAGTATTCCTGAACGGCGCAACGTCATCACGCCTTCCGCAGGATAGAATGGCGCTTGAACAAGTATCTGAGCCGTGTCGCCCGGCTGGTACTCTTTGCGGTCGGGGACCAGCCCCGCGTCTTCCTGCTCGACATTCCGTTTCGGAACTACCTTGCCGCCCGCCACCCACAACGTAAGCTCGCTTTCGTTCCGCCGCTCGCGGTCGTCGTAGATCGTGGCTGTGACACTGTACGCGCCGCCCTCTTTAGTCTCAAACTTACACTCGACCGCGTCCGCACCAGATTTGATGATGCACTCCTGAGGGTTCGCTTCCTTCTGCCGCCACTCGCCACGCTCGAACACCCAATCCATCAGCACAGCGCGAACGCGAATCTCGCGGCCAACAATCGCTTTGCCGTCCAGGTCCGTGACTATCGATTGAACCGTGAGCGGCTCGCCTTTTTGAACGAACGTTCGCGGGCTTCGCATGCCCACATAAAGATCGGCAGGGTGGACCAGAAGCGTAGTCTTAGCGGTCCACGCCTGGCGGTTCACGTCTGTCACGCTCGCCTCAGCCGTCACGGTCATAGGTCGCGGCGGATCGACCGAGACGAAGTCCATGCGCAGACGGTGTTTGCCCGAAGCGTCCGTCCGTCCGGCAAAGATTTCTCTCCGGTGTCCGCGCGATTCACTGTACGGAGTCCACCAGGGGATCCATTTGCCAAAAGTGAAATCGCCCCGATTGGGCGGGGTGAAATGTCCCGGCGCTGAATCGACCTGCCAGGACACTCCGGCGTTCGGCAACCCGCCGCCCGCGTAATACGAAGCCGTGACAGTAGCGTCGGCGCTGCCGCCTACGAAATGCGGCCCTTCGCTCGCCTGCGTATTGACTTCGAACTCGGGCCGCCGGAACTCCTGCACCTGGATATGGTGGCCGTGCCCACGGTCTGTGCCCGCGCCCGTCCCGCCCTGTGCGAGAAACTCCAGAGACGCATCGCCGAGATTCATCGTGGGCGGGAGCTTGAACGCCGCGTCAAATCCGCCGAGCGCGTTAAGCATTGCATTGCCCTTGAGAATCTCGTTGCCGCGCGAATCCTTCAGCACGTAAGCCACGCTCGAAGCCGCGCCGCGCAACGGTCCAATGTCGCCTTCTTTGCCGCCGCCTACAAGACGAATCCAGCCTTTGACGTGGACCTCTTCGCCGGGGCGATACATCTTGCGGTCATCGAAAACATACCATCGGAGTGAATCTATGGCTTCACGTCTGAACCAGCCGCCGCGATCGTTCCACCAGTACTGGTTCTCTGGAAGAATGGCTACATCACTGCCTTTGCGCGCGACCAGAATGTTCTGCCCCGAGGGCGCGTTCGCAGGCAGCGCGATGTGCGCCAGCCCGTCCGCGCGCGTCACGCCGCTGGTTCCCTGTCGCAGGCCCGGAGATTGAGCCGCCGCGATCGTCATCTGCACGCTGTCAATCGGATTGCCGTCTTTAAGAGAAGTAGCCCAGCCAATCAATTCTGATCCGTCGACGAAAGCGTCAAGCCCTATCGCGGTCACTTGCGCCCAGGCCATCACCTGCCTGCGCTCCCAGTGATTCTTCGGCTGAACCGACGGCTCTACGATTATGAAGGCGTGGCCGAGCCCGCCTTCGAGCGCTGGCGCTAGGTCTATGCGCGTCTCGGCCATCTCGTCAGGCTGGGCCTCGACGGCGATCGTGTTTGAATAGACGAGGCGGCCCGGCGGCGTGCGCTCGGCATTCTGATCGTTCGAGCGCATGAAGGTGAGAAACTGGCCCCAGTTCTCTGGCCCCACGCGATAGATGCGAGCCTTCAAGCTCGCGTGGTTGATGCTGAAGACGGAGAAGCGCGGCGGAGCAGACGGGTCGAGCACTACGAAGTGGTCTCCCGACGACGCGAGCGCAGCGGGCGCGGACTTGACGTCGAAGACGAGGCTGACGTTTTCTCCGAGGCTCTGGCCGAACTGGTCACGTATAGCGCTATCGAGCGTCAGCCGATAAGTGGTGCGGCCCTTTTTGACTCCGCTGATGATAAGCGTGTTGCCATAAACAGCCGCCTTCATCCCGGCGATCTCGGGCTCTACTTTCAACTGCGACTGGTTGAATGCTTCCGCGTCGAGCGGGCTTGTAAACTGTATGGACCATTGATCGAACGGAGAGCAGTTAAAGTTATAACCGCAATCATGCCGGACTATGCGAAGCGGCCCATAAGTCTTAAAAGAAAATCTCGCGGGCGCTGTGGTCTTGAGCGGGCCTTCGACCGACGGCGTGCCGGGGCCTATCGTGACGCTGACGGCGGCGTCTGTCGGAAACTGTCCGGCTGAATCCGGCTTCACGGAATCGACGACTCGAAACGCGAGCCACCGCCCAGGTTCGGCAGCCGAAGCCATCCGGCTGACGGTAAAATCGGCCTCGACTTCCTCCCTGGTCGCAAGCCTCGTCGGCCATTCGGTATTCGCCGCGCGCACTCGAACGGTCTTTAACACGGCGGCAGGGTCTATTAACTGGTCGAACTCAACAAAGATCAACGGGTCGCGCCTGGTCGGCCCACCGATCGGGTAAGACACTTTGACGGTAGGCGGGGGCGTCTTAAAGCTCCACCTCTTGGCCGACGCGAGAGTGGCTCCTGTAGCCGATTTCGCGTCGGCGGGCACTTCTATGCGGTAGTCCGTCGCCATAGGGAATCGCCCTACGGGTTCAAACAGCAGCGTCTTTGTCCCGATCCATCGCCAGCGGCCCTCGGGCTGCGGCGCGAGGCGCACCGGAAGATTTGACGCCGTGGCGTCATCGTGTGAAGTGACCGCTACCATCGGGTGCGAAAAAGTCACGCTCAATTGAGGGGCGAGCGGAACGTCGCCTTCGGGCGAATATCTCAGCACTTCAAGCGGGCCGGACTGCACGCTGTCGGGAGGCCGCGAGGCTTCGGCAGGCGGAAAGGCAGACGTGACGGTCTTGCCCGTGCGCGGGGCCGGAAGCGAGCGGTCGCGAATCTGAAAATCTTTCTCGTCATCCGCGCCCTGCTTTATCGGTTCGAGGCGCTTCAACACGTTTTGCGCCTCCTGGTCCGAAAGCCGCGCGGCGGCCGTCAGGGGGAGCGGCGGCTTGACGGCGCCGGATTCCGCCCCTTCGCTCAATTTGATCTGTAGACCTTTCGTCATGTCAGTGCTTACGCTCGGAATCGGCCTGGGACGCCTTCTGGTCTGGCTGCGAACAGATTGCGCGGAGCCGAGCAACGGCAAGACTCCGAGCAACTGTATAAAGATAAGTATAGTCGAAAGCTTTTTTTTATTGGACACGATTTCACATCCTCACTCAGTTCTCAAATCAGGCACAACCCTACATCCTATTGGGGACGACTAGCAATCCTATTAATTGAATCCGCCAGGGCCGCGCGCCTTGCAAGAATTCTTACACGCTAGAATACAAACCTGATAAATAGATAGAAAAGTATGCCAAGAATCATAAGCGCTATTGCTACAGCAATCGGATAAGAGATGCCTTTCCGGCTATTGGTTGGCGGCGGTGACGCGCCATAAGGCATGTTGCCGGTATGACTCTGTTGATAACCTTGCTGATAAGGCTGCGTATAATCCGTCTGGTCATAGCCGGGCGGGGGCGAGTATGTCGGTTGTGAGTAAGTCGGGGGTGAGTAAGTCGGCGGCTGCGGCGTAGGGCGCATTGCCGGAGAGTCAGCCGGGAAAGTCGATACCTGATCAACCATCGACTTGTTAGGCTGAGCGGCTTGCGGCTGGCTTGTAATTGTTTGCGAACCCCTTGCGCCGCAGTAAGGACAGAAACGTGTAGTAGCAGGTTTCGACTTCCCGCAACTGCCGCAGACGACCTGCTCAGTCGCCAAGCGCGACTCGATTCGCTCGGTATCCGCTTCGTCGGGCCCGATCTGCGGGTGAGAACCCGCGCCGTTAATCAGTCTGTGAAACTGCAATCGCTTTAAAGCGGTGGGCGGCAGCCCTTTCTCGCGCAGCTCAGGGAAAGGCTCCTCCCAATAGACTGGGCGAATGAAATTTGCGCGGTTGAGCGACAGCGCGTATTCCCATTCCTGCCGCACGAACGAAGACGTCATAGAGTTGGATGACCAGAAGAGTTGAAAGATAGTCGCCGCATTTATCATCTCTTTCAAACGGTCATTCCATACTTCGCCCGCGCGAAGGTGCGTCCAATCGCGTATAAAATCGTCGCCCGAAGCCCGAGCGATGCGCTCGAACTGCTCGACTATGCTCACGTCTTTGTGCGAGTAGGAAGCAAATATTCTTCTGAATGCGCGGGCCTGCGCCACGTCCTGAGGCACTGTCTTAGATTGCGGATCATAATTGCTATCGACTCTGATGCTCAACCCCACCTCGGCCAACAGTATACTCCCCAGATAGACGCTCAGCCGCCCCCAGACCACCTGCCCGTCCATCGCTGCCGAAGCGCGCAGCCGGAATTCCTGGCGGTGGACAGGCTCCTGCCATAAGAAATTCGAGAAAGGCGGGTTGAATTCGACGCCAGGCATGTGCGGCACCATCGTCAGCTCGCCCTCGCGCGGGACAGCGAGACGGCTATCTGCGCCGATCGTGCGATAATCCCTAGCCGCGTCTCCCAGGATTTGCCCGGCCTGCTTTCTCACCTCTTCGACCGGGTCAAATCCCGCAGGCGCGTCGGGCGGGCGTTCAGAAAGGTGCGCGAACGCCAGCATCGTGTACCACTCTTGCGGCCGCACGCGGTTGGGCCGGTAAACCGTGAACTGAACATTCTCGTCCAGGTAGATAGGCTTCTCTTTCTCTTTGCCCGTCGCCGGGACGACCTTCGGCCTACTCTCGTCAGCCGGCTTTCTTTGAATCGCCTCTTGCAATTCTTTTTGGAGTCGAGCCGCCGACGCCTGCCGCTGTTCAGGCCGGCGGTTGAGCGCGCGCAGCACAACCTCTTCGACAGGTTTGAGGATATCGGGTCGCGCCGAGCGGAGAGAGTTGGGTCGCCCGTCAAGCCGCTTCTGGAAGGACTCAAGCTGCGTAGAAGCCTCAAAGGGCAGCCGCCCGCTCAACATCTCGTAGAGGATCACGCCCAGGCTGAAAACATCCGCCCGCGCGTCGAGGCCCTCGTCTTGAATCCTTTCCGGCGACATGTAATCTTCCGCGCCATTCGTCCTTGTCAGCCTCACTCTTCCCGAGTTCTCTTTAAGCTCGCTCAGACTGTCTATATCGACGAGCTGCAGTTCGAGCTGTTTGACGTTGTCGCCGTAGAGGCGAATATCTTCCGAGTTGAGATTGCCGTGAAAAATACCTTTCACATGAAGCGATTCTAACGCCGAGCAGACCTGTTTGATCACGACGAGGGCTTCGTCGTAGCTGAGCCGCCCGCGCTTGATCTTCTCTTTCAGCGAGACGCCTTCGATAAATTCGAAGACCAGATAAGCCGTGAGGCTGTCATCGATGACTCCGAAGTCGAAGATCGAGATTAGATTGGGGTGATAAAAAGAGGATGTTGCGCTCAGCTTCTTCGAGAGCCGGCTAAATGCCTCCTGGTCGAAATTCGGATCGAGCTGAAATAGCTTAACCGCGACCTCTCGGCCCAGGCGTGTGTCGGTCGCCTTATACTCTTTGACGATTTCCGCCTCACCGATCTTTTCTTCGAGGCGGTATCTGCCGTCGAGCAGAGTACCGATAAACGGGTCATCATCGATTAACGCGCCCCCGTCGAAGGGGCAGAAACGCATCCTGTCGTGCAACTGCCTTTTGCAAGAAGTACACCGCTTCATTCTTTGAACCTTGCGCCGCAGTGAGTTTTAGAGGGAAGCCATCGTACAACAGGAATGTCAAATTTGAAATTTGAATTTTGAAATCTTCATGTCACTGGTTATTGCCGAAGCGTGCGCGCATCATCTCTCCGGCGCGGGCGCGAGAGACGGTCAGCTCGGCGTCGATGCGGTTATTGTCGCTCCGGACTTTTACGCCTGACAGCAGTTCTGCGGTGTCGGAATTCTTCTGAGCCAATTTCAGGGCGAAGAAGAGAAAGTTCAGCTCCTGAGCTTTTGCTTTTGCGACAGCCGAGCTGGGGGCGAATCCCGTTATCGTGAGCTTCGCGACTCTGGCGTTCAGGTCGAGCCGAATGGAGTTTGAAGAGAGCATGGAGATTGGGCCGAGCGCGTGCGATTCGCCTATGTTCCAAAGGATTTCAATCGCCTTCTCGTCGATGACCTTCGAGCCGGAAGACTTTTGTATCTTTATGCTCTTTTTAGGTATCGAGCCGTCTTTGGCGATGGTGAATCCGGCCATGACGGAAAACTCCAGCGTCTCGCCCTTCAGATCCAGCCCGCCCGCCTGGTAGAGCGCATAGACTTTGCCGACTATATCTTTTATCGGCGCCTCGTTGATCTCGCCGAACTTCGAAGAGTCTGCGGGCTTCTCCTCCTCCGGCTCAGCCTCTTTGGCGGCGCGCTCGGCAGCTTCCTTTTCGGCTTTCTCTCTTTCGGCCCGCTCGCGCTCTTCCCTTTCGCGCTGCTCGCGCTCACGCTCGCGGCGGCGCTCTTCGCGCTCGCGCATCTGTTCGGGCGTAAGCTCGGGCCTCGGGACTGGCCCTTGAGTCCTCTGCGCCGGATACTTCAGCCGGGCGAGTATAGTGGTCGTGTCAATCTGGCGATATTCCTTGCTGACTACGCTGATGCCGAAAAAGGGCGCGAGTATCCCACGGTAGGCCATGTAAGAGAACGTGCCGAAGTAGAGCATGGCGATCGCGGCGAGTATCGGCCTAAAGTACGGGCGCGGCAGAGCGCCCAACGGCTCGACCGCGCCTGAAAACTTGAAGAACCTTTTCGGATGAAGAATGATCGCGGGCAGCGCGGCGGCCGTCTCGCGCAAGAACCTTACGGGCAGCCAGTGTTTGAAACGGTCGAACGAAAAGGCCGCGCTCAAGTAGCCCGAAGGCCCGCTCGCAAGCTCGCGCCAAGCGTTGCTAATAGCTCTCACCAGGCGGCCACCAAGCGTGCTATCGCTTGTCAATGTAACTCTGTATTTTGGTAAGTGGCCTTCTGCCGACATATTTGATTTGCGCTCCCCTAAGCCCGCCCGGCACTGACCGATGCCTGATCCTACATCATCGAATGCAGGTCGGTGCGCGCAATAGCTCTATTGTACATTACGCACGGCCAGAATAGGAAAGCGCAAAAAGTTTGTTGGCTTTGTTACTCGGTCCCCGAAAAACCGTCGTGCATCATCTTAGAGGCGACCGAGCGGGGGAGAGAGACGCGCGCGCTGACGCGCGTCATGTCGTTGCGCACCGAAGTGTTCGCTAGCAGTTGTTTAGTCTGCGCATTGGAGACGAACATCCTGGCGGCTGAGATCATGGTCTGGTACTGGCCCGCCATCTCCGAAGCGACGGCTGAGTTAGGCGCGAACCCGACTAATGAAAAGCTGGCCGCGCCCGCGCCGACTTCAAGCTTCACGCTGACGGAAGCCAGCCTTGAGAGCGGAGCGAAGGCCCGCTGACTGCTGATCTCGAAAAGGATTGCTAGCGCCGTGCGGTCGAGCTCCTCGGAGCCGGAAGACTCGACTATGCGGACGTTGGAAAACGAGCCGTCCGGGTTCACCTTGCAGGCGGCGGTGATGCTGAACGGGTCGGGCACGCTCAATCGGCCCGCCTCGTGAGCCTGCCACAGCACGGCCACGTGGTGCTTTATCGGGTTGGTGTCCAGACGACCGAACTTCGGCTCGCTCTGATCCGACTGGACGGGCTTCTGCTCGGCGGGCGTTTCCGATGCTTCATCGGATTGCTTTTTATCTTCCGCGGTCTCGGCCTGCTCGCTCTTTTTCTCGACCTTCTCCTTGCGTTTTATCTCGTCGAGTTTCCCGACGCGGCGAGGCGGGGCAGCTATCTGCTGAGGCTTTTTGCCGTAGCCGTAATCTGCCGGATTGATTATGCGCACAGTCGCCTGCCCGCCGTAGTCGCCTATTTGAAAGCCCTCGACGGAGCGATACATCCTAAACGCATCATGGAAAGCGATTGCCGCAAGTATTGCTGCATGCAGCAGCAGTGAGATTGTGATTGCTATGATCTTTTTTCGCTTACCCATAACCTTTGCTCGCTCATTCGGGCAAAATCTGAACATGCGCCTTTTTCGAACGCTTGCTTAGACGCAGCTTTTACGGCGCAGGTTGTATAAAATCGCCACTATTATTTTACCAGTTTGGGCGCGGAGATTCCATGAGGCAGTGCTGAGTGCTAAGTGCTGAGTAAAGACCTGTTTCGACGTACTCTCCTTTTCTTTCACTCAGCACTCAGCACTATTCTGGATTAGAGAACATCTGCAAAAACTCTTCAATCGGCGCGGGCGGGATTTTCGCGACCATCATGTTCTCTTCGACGTGCGATCGCTGGCTCATGCCTACGAGCGCCGTAGTCACTCCTGGGGCCGAGCGCACGAACTGAATTGCGCGCTGCGCGTCGGTGCTCATTCCTTTAAGCGCTTCTGCGACAAACGGGGGCAGGTTATGAGCGAGCTTCGCTTGATAAAGCGACGCGCTGCACATCACTGTGATTTCGAGCCGCTCCGCCGCTTCAAGGGTAGAGAGGGGCTCGCCTTCGACGGAGTGATTTGCCGCCGTCAGCGCTTCCGGCATGGCGAGGCTGAAAGGCAATTGGATCACCCGGAAGCGGTGCTGGTCGCCGCCGACTTCGCGCGCGGTTTGAATCAGGTCGGCCAGCGAAAGATAATCGCGCGAGCGCGCCGGTTGGCGGTAGCCGTTCCAGGTGGCCGTCCCATAAAACTGTATGCGCCCGTCGGCGGCCGCGCTTTCAAGAAACTCGAACGCCCGGCGGACGCGCTCCATAAACTCATCGCGCTGGACGCCTTCCAACTGAGTCTCAGGGTTGTGAATGTAGTAGATGTCGATCGTCTCAAGCCCCAGGTTTTTCAAGCTGCGTCCGAGCTGGTCTTCGAGATAAGCGGGCGACATGCAGTGGCTATCGACTATGTCGTGCGGGTCGGCTATACCGGTGTTGATAAGGTTTTCCATCACCCAGCCTCGCGCGTCGCGCGGCGGCTCTCCGTCGAAAGGGAAAAAGCCCCCCTTCGTGGCGACGATGATCTCGTCGCGCGCGGCTTTGCCCGCGTCAAAGATTTGTTTGAGCGCCGCGCCTATGGCCCGCTCGCTGCGCTGAAAGCGATAGTTGATGGCCGAATCAAAGACGTTCGAGCCTAACTCTATCGCGCGCTTGACGGCCTCCTGGTACATCCTGTCGGTGCGCTCGTCCCAGTGGCCCAGGTATGTGCCCAATCCGATCGTAGACATGCAGAGCTGTTGTTGTAGGCGGAAATGGCCTTGAGCCGTCACCGCGCCCAATCGCTCGGCGTATCTCTTAGTCCCTTCCGGCGTCGCGCCATTAGCTTTGCTCATCTCCTTCTCCTCCCATCGCGCCTTACTTCTCTTCCGCCGCGATCAGTGACGCCACTTCGAGCATGGACGGCAGTGCGTTGCGCCACTGATATTCCACTTCCATCACGGTGCGATCGATTACCGGCTCGCCGTTTACGCTTATCCTGATACGGTCGCCTCCGGTCCTGCCGATCACCGCCGCCCGTACGTTCGCCTCAGTCGCGGCTTTTAAGATCTGATCGACTTTGCCGTCGACCGCAGATAGAAGCATACGAGACGGCGTTTCGGCAAACAGCAGCGCAGCCTGTGAGAGATCGCCTCTGAGGTCGACCTCGCAGCCTACCCCCTGGCGGCGGTAGCTCGAAAAGCAGCTCTCGGCTATAGCAACCGCCAGCCCGCCATCCGATACGTCATGAGCAGACTCGACAAGCCCCGCCTGAATTATCTTCAAGCAAGCCTCCTGCGCGCGCCGCTCAAGCTCGAGGTCGAGCTGCGGCACGCGGCCTTCGATCCGGCCCCGCGTCGCGAGCGCGTACTCGCTCGCGCCCAGGTCGTCCCCGGTTGCGCCCAACAGTATGATGGCACAGCCTTCCTGCTTGAACCATTGAGTCGTGGCGTGGCGCAGGTCTTCGATAATGCCCACCATCCCTATAACCGGCGTGGGGTGTATGCCGCGCCCGTCTGTCTCGTTATAAAAGCTGACGTTGCCGCCCGTCACGGGCGTTTGAAAGACCGCGCAGGCTTCGCTCATGCCGTCGATGACTTCGCTGAACTGCCACATGACTTCGGGCCGCTCGGGCGAGCCGAAGTTGAGACAGTTCGTCAGCGCGAGCGGGCGCGCGCCGCTCGCCACAAGGTTGCGGCAGGCTTCGGCTACGACGAGCCGCGCACCCGCGCGCGGGTCCGCCTGACAGTAACGGGCGTTGGAATCCAGGGTCATCGCGAGCGCCCGCCGCGTCTCTTTTATTCTTATCACGGCGGCGTCCGACCCCGGCAGCACGACCGTGTTCGTGCGCACCATGTGATCGTACTGGCGGCACACCCATTCTTTTGATGAGATGGTAGGCTGAGCTATCAACCGCATGAAAGTAGCATCAAGCTCCACCGAAGTAGACTCGACCTGGTTGACATCAGTTGACGAATCGGACTGATCGGGCTTCTTGATCGGGCGGTTGTAGACCGGGGCCGAATCCGTCAGCGCCGTGTTCGGGATGTCTGCGACGACCGCGCCGCCGCGCTTGACGTGCAGCCTCCCATCATCCGTCACGCGGCCTATGACTACTGCGTCAAGCTCCCACTTCTTAAATATGTCCACGACCTGACGCGCGCGGCCCGCGTCTGCGACTATCAACATGCGCTCTTGAGATTCTGACAACATTATCTCGTAAGGCGTCATGCCCGTTTCGCGCTGTGGCACCAGATCGACGTCGATCTCTATGCCGTTGCCCGCGCGCGCGCCCATCTCGCTCGACGAGCTTGTAAGTCCCGCCGCGCCCATGTCCTGTATGCCGACGATCGCGCCTGCGCGCATAGCTTCGAGGCAGGCTTCGAGCAGGAGCTTTTCGAGGAACGGGTCGCCGACCTGCACGGTCGGCCTTTTGGATTGGGCTTCTTCGCCGAACTCTTCTGAAGCCATAGTCGCGCCGTGTATGCCGTCGCGCCCGGTCTTTGCGCCGACGTAGATCACGGGGTTGCCGACGCCCGCCGCGCGGCCATAAAAGATCTGATCCTGGCGCATAATGCCGAGCGTGAAGGCGTTGACTAAAGGGTTGCGCGAGTAGCGGTCGGCGAACCTGACTTCGCCGCCAATCGTGGGCACGCCGAAAGCGTTGCCGTAATCGCCGATCCCTTTGACGACGCCCGCCATGATCGAACGGTTGCGAGCGACCGTAGCTCGCTCATCGTGCGAAGCCGTTTCCGAAGCCGTGAGCGGGCCGAAGTGGAGCGAGTTCATAGCGGCCAGGGGCCGCGCGCCCATCGTGAATACGTCGCGCAATATTCCGCCCACGCCCGTGGCCGCGCCCTGGTAAGGCTCTATGAATGACGGGTGGTTGTGCGATTCTATCTTGAATGCGGCCGCGAGCCCCCCGCCGATGTCGACGACGCCGGCATTCTCACCCGGCCCTTGCAGCACCGCGTCGCCTTTCGTGGGCAACCTCCGCAAGTGGACCTTCGAAGACTTGTATGAACAGTGCTCGGACCACATCACTGAGAATATGCCAAGCTCAGTGAAGGTCGGCTCGCGCCCGAGCAGCTCGACTATGCGGTCGTACTCTTCCGAGGTGAGTCCGTGACTTTGAATCAGATCAGGGGTGATAGCAGGTTCGCTCATAATTGGAATGCTCGTTCAATCAAGGTGGACGGAAAAGATTGACGAGTATGCTAACCGACGATCGGGCCTTTATCAAGATGGACGCGCGCATCGAAAGGGCTTATTCTCAGACGTGACACGCGCGATTATGGTAATCAGCCCGCAACAATGCCTGGTCCTGGAGCCTGAGATGGTCGTCATCCCCGAAGGCGAGTTCCGGATGGGGTGCGACGACGGAGCTAAGAATGAAAGGCCCGCCCGTCGCGTCTTTGTAGACAGTTTCGCCATCGCTCGCCGCGCCGTCACCAATCGACTTTATAGTCAGTTTATCGATGACACAAAGCGCGCCGCGCCGCCGACCTGGAACGACAATCGGTTCAGCCATCCCGACCAGCCAGTCACGAGCGTGAGCTGGTTTGACGCGGCTGAGTATTGCGCCTGGCTGTCGGGGCGCACGGGCAGAGCTTACCGGCTGCCTACCGAAGCGGAATGGGAGCGGGCCGCGCGAGGCGGGATTGAAGGAAAGCTCTACACCTGGGGCGATTCACCGCCCGAAGACCAGCCACACTATCGGCAACTCTGGCTGACAGGTCCTGAGCGGGTCGGCCAGCGCCCGGCCAACGGGTTCGGTTTATACGACATTTCAGAGAACGTTCATGAGTGGTGCGCGGACTGGTATGACGAGCGTTATTACGAGCGCGCGCCCTCACTCAACCCGCAGGGACCTGCGACGGGAACGCGGAGGTCGTCGCGCGGCGGGTCCTGGCGTCACCAGATAAAGATCACCCGCGTAGCCGCGCGAAGCAGCATCCCGCCCGAGTATAAATACAGTGATTATGGATTTCGCTGCGCGATGAGTTTGTGATTCGGGGCATGGTTCAAGACTGTTGGCATGGGTTTAGATCGTTGCATTATGGCAGAATCTATCCGATGAAATAAGCTGTCTTCTAAATCATCAAGTTGTTTGCTGGCAGGTTTTTTGATTATAAGCGAATACATTTGCAGCCTCTAATTGAAGTCTATGACGGCGCTTGGTGCGTCTTGGGCTGCGGCGGGACCTTGTGAAAGGACTCAGGGCCTCAGTTGGCGCGAGGTTAAGGCCAAGAGAACAAAGCCGGCAAGCGCAAACTGATAAGATTACCTACTGACTCTTTTTAACCTGCGCTTCCGATATTCGTGATAATCTTCAGAAGGCTCATTTTGGACCGATTTTACATACTCTCTATCTTCAGCTTCTTCAAGGAGGGCGAGCAGCTTTTCATACTGTCTTATCTCTAAAACGACAGCCGTTTTGATCCCCTTTGAATCAGTTATATATTTCGGCTCTAGTCTTAAACGTGACATCGCTTCTCTCAATGCCCTCACTTATGAAGCCTTGGCAAGCTCTGCGAGCGTGTCGGCCAGCGAGCGGAAGATTATTCGCCCGTCATTGCTGCCGAGCAGTTCTTCGCTCGCGCGCTCGGGGTGCGGCATCAAACCCACTACATTCCGCTCGCGGTTGCAAATCCCCGCGATGTTATCGAGCGAGCCGTTCGGGTTCGCTTCCGCGCTGGCTATCCCGTTTGCATCAGAGTAGCGGAAGATTATCCGGTTCTCGCGCTGAAGCTCGGCAAGCGTAGCCGCGTCGCAAAAATAGTTGCCGTCGCCGTGCGCCACGGGCACTGAAAGAACCTGCCCGCGCTGGCAGCGGACTGTGAAAGCCGTGTCCGTAGCTTCGACACGCATGTTGACGTGGCCGCAGATGAACTTCAGATTGCTGTTGCGCATCAAAGCGCCCGGCAAGAGTCCCGCTTCGCAAAGTATCTGAAACCCGTTGCAAATCCCGAGCACGATGCCGCCGCGAGAGGCGAACTCTTTGACCGCGCCCATCACAGGGCTGAACCGCGCGATGGCGCCGGTCCTCAAATAATCGCCGTAAGAGAATCCGCCTGGGAGTATCACTGCGTCGCAGTCGCCGACTGTTGATTCGCGGTGCCAGATGAAATCTACAGGCTGGCCTATGACTTTGCTGACCACGTGGTATGTGTCGTGATCGCAGTTCGAACCCGGAAACACCACTACTCCGAATTTCATCCCTATTCCTTTCTCGTACGGGTCTGGACTGCCACTCAAGGGGCTTCGGTAATCAGTAAGCGGTATTATCTCACGGTTCGTTATCGGAATCTAGTTCTATTAGATAATCTTCGATTACGGGATTTGCCAGCACGTCCCGGGCTATGCGCTCGACCGTAGCGCGGGCCTCCGCAGGAGAGAGGCCGGCAGAGAGCGTGATCTCAAAATATTTCCCCTGGCGCACGTCGACGATATCGTTATAGCCGATAGTCTCAAGCGCGTGGTGTATGGCTTTGCCTTGCGGGTCGAGCACAGACGGTTTCAGAGTCACGTATATTTTTGCTTTCATAAGATTATTCTTTGAATACTCTCTCAAATATCTTATCGACGTTGCGGAGCTGGTTATTTACGTCAAACAGCGCGTCGAGTTCAGCGCGCGAAAGATGCTCGGCTATCGGCTCGTCGCCCAGGACAAGCTCGCGGAAACTGGCCCCCTCATCCCAGACGCGCATGGCTAACGGCTGCACCATCTGGTACGCATCCTCGCGCGTCACCCCTTTGCGCGTAAGCTCTAACAACAACTGTCCGCTCACGGTCACGCCGCCTAAAGCGTCGAGGTTCGACTTCATGCGCGCCGGATAAACTGCGAGCCCGTCAATCAGCCACTCGGTCTTTCTCATCAAGTAATCGGTCAGTATGAAAGAGTCCGGAATGATGATTCGCTCAACCGACGAATGCGATATGTCCCGCTCGTGCCACAGCGCTATGTTTTCAAAGCCCGCTTGAGCATTCGACCTCACGACCCGCGCCAGCCCGCAGATCTGTTCGGAGGTGACGGGGTTGCGCTTGTGCGGCATCGCAGACGACCCTTTCTGGCCTGCCGAGAAAGGCTCCTCGGCTTCGCGAACTTCCGTGCGTTGGAGGTGACGCACTTCGAGTGCGATCTTCTCCATCGAAGCGGCGATGATCGCAAGCACCGCAAGCATCTCCGCGTGGCGGTCGCGCTGGATCACTTGAGTGGAGATCGGCGCAGGCTTTAGACCCAGCCGTTCGCACACGCGCTGTTCGACTTCCGGGTCGAGGTGAGCGAAAGTGCCGACCGCGCCCGAAATCTTGCCGTAGCTAATACGGTCGCGCGCGGCGCGGAGCCGCTCTTTGTTCCGCTCGTTGTCCGCATAGTAGAGCGCCAGCACGAGGCCGAAGGTGGTCGGCTCGGCATGGACGCCGTGCGTACGGCCTATCATCTGCGCGTGTTTGAACTCCACGGCGCGGCGACGTAGCACCTGGCCTAAGCGTTCAAGGTCTTCGAGTATTAAGTTGGCCGCGTCGCGCATCAATAGCGCGTTTGCGGTGTCGACAACGTCGGAAGAGGTGAGGCCGAAGTGTACGAAGCGCGATTCGGGCCCGATGTTTTCGGCCAACGCAGTGGTGAAGGCGATCACGTCGTGGCGCGTGGTGCGCTCGATCTCGTTGATGCGCTCGACGGAAAACCGCGCCGTGCGTTTGATCTTCTCTACCGCCTCGCGCGGGATCGCGCCCATCTCGGCGTGGACTTCGCAAACGGCAATCTCTACGTCGAGCCACTTCTGAAACTTATTCTCTTCCGTCCATATCGCGCCCATCTCGGGCAGCGTGTATCGTCCAATCATAATCGGGGGTCGGGGGTCGGGGGTCGGGGATCAGGGAAAAGAGAATTTGAAATCTCAAATCGCGGCGCGCGTAAGCGCATCATCCGCCATTGAAATCTCAAATACCCTGTCCCCTGATCCCTGACCCTTGATCCCTGTTCATAGTTCAAACCACTGGGTCGGGCGGTCCTGGTGCGCGATCTTCACGCGGCGCTCTGCGTCGGGGAAGAACAGGCTCCCGTGCGTAGCCAGAGCCTGGAGCGCGGACAATCGCGCAAGCTCCGGATGATTGCATTGCCTGGACAGGTGCGCCAGTACTAGATACTCCGCGCGCCCGTCGAAATCCTCGCGCAGCCAGCGCGCCGTCTCGTCGTTCGACAGGTGACCTGTGTTGCTCGCGATTCGCTGTTTGAGCGGCCACGGGTAAGGCCCCACCTTCAGCATATCCCTGTCGTGGTTAGACTCGATGACGACCAGATTACACCCCTTGAGCCGCTCGGCCACGAGCTGCGTGATGTATCCGAGGTCGGTGACTATGCCGACTTTCGCGCCGCAGCTTTCGACCGTGAAAGCGAACGTGTCAATTCCGTCATGAGGTATGGTGAAGGGGTGAAAGTCTAGAGAGCCGATCTGAAACGGGCGGCTTGAGGAGATCATCTCGCCCCACTGCATGCCTGACCCGCCTGCGGCGAAACGGCACTCTTCGCGCGTGGAGTCGGAGATAAAGACTGGCACTTCGGCCGTCTTCGACATGACGCGCACGCCTTTGACGTGATCGGCGTGCTCGTGAGTGACGACGATGGCGGTCAGCCTCGCCGCGTCGATGCCGGCTTCAGACAACCGGCGCGCGGTCTCTTTCGCCGAAAGGCCGACGTCGACAAGCACGCTGGTCGCGCCCGACTCTACGTAAAGGGCGTTGCCGGAGCTGCCGCTTCCTAAGAGGATCAATCTCATGGGTCAGGGATCGGGGGCCAGGGGTCGGGGGTCAGGGAAAAGAGAATTTGAAATCTCAAATTTCAAATTTGAAATCTCAGATGCCCTGATCCCCGGCCCCCGACCCCTGACCCCCGCTCATACTGCGAGCCGGACGTTATCGAGGTTCAGGCCATCGAGCTGGCCGACGGCGGTGACTGCCATCTCGCCCGCGCCAAAGATTTCGCCCGCTATGCGTTGCACGTCGTCGGCCGTCACACGCTCTATGCGATCGAGTATCTCATCGAGAGTGAACTGACGCCCGAAAAATATCTCCTGCCGCGCGACATTGCTCATGCGCGCCGAGGTCGATTCCAGGCTCAGCATGATCGAGACCTTTAATTGATCCTTCGCGCGCTGAAGCTCTGCGTCGGTGACAGGCTCGTTCTTCATCTTGGCGAACTGGTCGGTGCTCAGGTCTATGACTTCAGCGATCTGTTCGGGAGAGGTCGCGGCGTACATAGACATGTAACCCGCATCCGTGTACGCGCTGACACCCGAGTAAACGGCGTATGCCAATCCGTGCTCTTCCCTGATCGTCTGAAACAGCCGCGAGCTCATCCCGCCGCCCAGGATCACGTTGAGCAGGTGCACGGCGTAGCGGTCTTCGGAAACCATCGAAGGGCAGCGCGTCCCCAAAACCAGGTGCGCCTGCTCCAGATCTTTATTCAAGATAATTCGCCGGGAAGCGGGATGCGGGACCGAGACGGTAAGCCTTGCGGGGCGGTCTGTCAATTCGGCGAGGTACGTGGTTACCATCTCGACAAAGCTTTTGTGATCTACGTTGCCTGCTCCCGCCACTACGAGATTGCGCGGGGTATATACGTTAGTGAAAAAATCGACCACGCGGTCATGGTCGAACGTCGATAAAGTGCCTGCCGTCCCCAGTATCGAGCGGCCGAGCGGATGGTCGGGCCAGAAATTCGATACGAAGACTTCGTGGACCAAGTCGTCGGGCGTGTCTTCGACCATCTTGATCTCTTCGAGCACGACGTTGCGCTCGCGGTTAAGCTCATCGTCGGCAAACAGCGGCGCCGTCACCAGGTCCGCCAGCAGGTCGAAGGCGCGCGACATGTGCTGGTCCAACACCTTCACGTAATAGCTCGCCACTTCGCGGCTGGTGAAGGCGTCGACGTGGCCGCCTATGGCGTCGCTTTCGACGGCGATCTCGCGCGACGTGCGGTTTCGAGTGCCCTTAAACAGAGTGTGCTCGATGAAGTGAGAGATGCCGTTCAACTCCGCGGGCTCGTGGCGCGAGCCCGATCGGACCCAGATGCCTATCGAGGCAGAGCGAACGTGGCTCATCTGCTCTGTGATGATTGTGAGACCGTTGCCGAGGACTGTCTTCTCTATAGGACTGGCTTGTTCGATCATATTGCACCCGAAAGCCGATGCTAGCACGATGCGAAGAGGGGGCGCAAACCACAAGCGACGCCATTGAGAGGTTGCGTGATGAAACCGGTGCAACTCTGTTCATTTCTCCTCCCGGCGTTATGAATAGAGGCGGCCCCGCAAATAGAAATCTTTGACCTGCGGCCCAAAGTCCTTGTAGAATGGGATGCACATTGTCGGGGCGTGGCGCAGTCCGGTAGCGCACTCGGTTTGGGACCGAGGGGTCGAAGGTTCGAATCCTTTCGCCCCGATTTTCAGATGCAATGAAAAACGGAAGCTCTTACAGCTTCCGTTTTTTCTTTGTGACCGATTTATGACCTGGATTCTCAATCTCAGGCTTCCTTCCTTTCGTAAAGGCTTATTACCTCGGCACTCTTGCCATAGTTCGCGAGCCTCTCAAGAGCAGTACGCTTTCGCATCTCGACTGCATGAGTGTAGCGATCCGTCATCCGAATATCCGAGTGGCCGAGAATATCTTTGATCGTCGAAGGCTCGGCTCCCGTCTCAGCCATCCTCGTCGCAGCCGTGTGTCTGAGGTCGTGAAAGTGCAAGTCTTCAACCTCCACCTTCGGAGGCATACCGGCTGGCATTGCAGCTCTACGCGGGCAGGTATGAAGTGATAGCCTGCAAAGATACCGCTGAGATTCTGCGCCAGGTCATAGCCGAGTATATGCCCAAAGATGATGAGCAGATACAGCCTGAAAAGTAATGAGAAGTAAAGATGCAGTTATGGGCCGATGGGGGAGTGGAGAAACGTACTCGCAAGAGCAACGGCTCTGCTCCTACCCTACCCAACGCGTTCTTACCTGTCTCAAGCGGCTAGCAGACATGGAGGTTTTATTGTATAAAAGACTACCTACGATTGTGTTAGGCCACTGTTCCTACGATGCCCTAGGACAGTAAGGATAGCAGACAATGAATCCGAAGAAGCCGCTAAGCTTGCAAGATATTCGCAAGCGCCGTCAGGAAGAGGTATTTGTAGGTCGAGAAAGTCAAGTCAGCCTATTTCGCAGGAATTGGTCTTTGCCGCTTGATGATTATCGCCGGTCATATATTTTTAATGTGTTCGGACAAGGAGGAGTCGGTAAAACTTCGCTGCTTAATCGATACCGAAACTATGTAGATGGCGATGGCAGTCTTGCTGCTTGGACGGATGAAACTGAAAAAGACGTGCCAGCAGTAATGGAGCGCCTCGCCGCTCAACTTGAAGAGCAAGGATACTCCTTAAAGAGTTTTAGCGAACGATACAAGGTTTACAGACAGCGTCGTCAGGAGCTTGAAACTGACCCGGAAGCACCTCAAGGATTTGCGGCTGCTATTGGTCGCACTATAGCCAAAGTCGGGTTAGGGCTAGCCAAAAGTACTCCTGCAAATCTTGTCGTAAGCTTCTTGGATGAAGACGCCTTGGCCACACAGGCAGGTGAATGGGCAAATTATGTTGCTCGCAAACTCACGAATAAGGATGAAGTACGCCTTCTACAGGAACCTATAGAAGTATTAACCCCTCTCTTCTTGAAAGATTTGCAGAACATAGCAGATGATGAACGTATCGCGCTATTTTTTGATACCTACGAACGTACTTTCCAATATCTGGATGGTTGGCTTATCAACCTTATAAATGGCCGCTATGGCTCAGTACCGGCTGGTATACTTTGGGTAATCGCTGGAAGAGATGAATTGGATAAGAACCGTTGGTCTAGCACCCAAGACTTAATCGCACGAGTGCCACTAGAATCCTTTTCAGAGGATGAAGCCCGCTTGTACTTAAATCGAAAAGATATAAGTGATGAGCGGGTCATTGAAGTCATTCTCAATCTCTCAGATAAGCTTCCTATTTTGGTTGCTGTCCTTGCCGACGAAAGTCCTGATGACCCCAATCGTATAGGAGACCCTAGCGGTACTGCTGTTGACCGATTTCTAAAGTGGGTTGATGAGCCTGAACGAAGACAAGTAGCGCTTGATGCAGCAATTCCACGCCGTCTAAACCGCGATATCCTGGCTGTCCTGGTTGGGGAGGAGCATGCAGACAAGTTCTTTACTTGGTTGAAAGACACACCTTTTGTACAAAGGCGTACAGATGGATGGTTCTATCATGATGTTGTACGAACCCAGATGGTACGTCATAAACATCAGGAATCCCCACAAAATTGGACAGAGTTGCATGAACGTTTAGCACGTTATTATGAAGGGCTTAAAGAAACGTTAGGTCTCGCAGAAATAAAGAGTCACAAACATCCTCTTTGGCAGTTATATACTATCGAGAGTGTGTATCATCGGCTTTGCCAAGCACACCATAAATATATATCTCTTGCCCTCAGCTATTTTTTGGAAGCTGCCATATTTGACTATAGTTATGTTCATCGATTAGTTGAAGCGATAAAGCACGCAGAAAGGGAAATGGAGATTGCTGAAGGCCAGCAATGGGGGAGCCGCCTAGAACAAGGGCTTAAAGCCATTCATACAGGGGAATACAAAGAAGCGGCTGAAATGTATACAGCATTAATAAATAGAGGAAGTTTAGATGAACAGTCTCGAATAACAGCATTGCGATGGCGGGCTTATTCATATTTACAGTCAAAGCGTCTTGTAAAAGCTATTGGACTGCACCCTTGAATGAGACAAAAAGTTAAGCTTCCATAGCGTAGATGGAGGCTAACCAATGACTCTGAAACACCGCCGCAAGTTCACCAGTCAGTTCAAGCTCCAGGTACTGGCGGAGGTCGCTGCCGGCAAGTCT
>DASUNP010000065.1:0-82660 GCA_036277095.1 Blastocatellia bacterium | reverse complement strand
ATCGCAAAAACGTTTTTGCGATCTTTGCCCTTCTCTATCAGAGACGCCGCACTGAAAGTGATACCATAAGGATTATAAAGACCGGGACCGCCAGCTTCGCAAACAACTCCCACTTCGGATTAACCCGCTTTCCGACTAAAGGCACGAAGGTGCCGTATCCCGTTCGGACCTTTTTTATATCCTTGTAATAGACTTTGACTTCCTGCTTTGTATCCACCTCGGCAAGCTGAATGCCTTCGTCATCAATTTGCTCAATGCTGCCATAACGCTCATTTTCGTTGAGCAGGACAACTGTGATCCTTCGAGCAACCCCCATCCGCCTGATCCGGTTCTTTATGTCGCGGACTCTCTTCTCCTCTTTTAATTGCGCCTTCGTCGGCTTACTTGCCGTAGCGTCCTTTGGCGTGCTGGGCTGATCTTGCTGTTTATTATCCTTCTCAACTGTCGAAACTATCGCGGCGGGCTCGTCCCCGCTGCGCGGCTCGTCGTAATGGCTCGCTCGCGTGGTTGCTGCTAAAAGCGTTACGGACAAGATAACTCCAATGATGCTCGTTCTCATCCACTTGCCTCCCTCTGGGGTTGCTTTGATGGTTAACACGCGATGGTCGAGAACCAGACTTTTGCAACCGCAATGCCAGGGTTGAGATGCGATCTAATTGCCGTAAGTGAGGATAAAGGCCGGAAAGCCCGTCACCCCAACGCAGCAGAAACCATACAAATGAAGCCATTTTATCAGCTTCCTGCTCGGTGCTTGACAACCATTTGATCGAGTGTAGACTAGAAACTTAAGCATTTCTTTACTCCCCGGGCGCGGTCGGTTGTCACAAGATGCAGGTCACCGATACCAACACAATATTCGAGCCGGTTTCGGACTCTTCGACCGGCGAGATATCGCTCGCAGAGGCGGCGGAGATCATCTGTAACCTGAAAGCGGTTCCGACGCTGGAGCAGATCAAAGAGATATTCTCGACGCTGTTGCTCAGACAACGCGATTACGAGAGGTACAGACTGTTCACTGGCCGCAAGTACGCTCGCAACCTCGTAGCCCGCAGCTCATTCGCAGAGCTTTTGATGCTCTGCTGGCGCTCGGGACAGCGCACCCCCATCCACGACCACGGCGGGTCGGTGGGCGTCGTGATGGTCTGCGAGGGATTGTTGACAGAGACGATGTTCGAACATGCGCCCGCAGGTCGCGTCCGGCCTTACAACACTTATCGCTGGGGGCCCGGGTCTATCACGGGCGCGGACGTGCCTGACATACATCAACTCTTGAACCTCCAGCCCGAAGGGCGCGACATGGTAACGCTTCACTGTTACGCGCCGCCTCTTTCCGTGCTTAACACCTACAGCCCTCGAAGCTCGCGCGTGGGCAGGTGGAGGGAAGGATATTTTACGGGCGGAGCCGGAATCTGAAGCAATGAATCATACGGAGCAAATTTCATGCGAAAGCCATCTTCTGTTTTACGACTGACGCTTGACCGGCGGCAGTGCGCCTTGATCTTCTGCGTCGGAATTATTCTCCTCCTATCAACCATCGCGGAGGCGCAATCGGGCCGCCGCCCCCCTAAACGGTCTGAGTCTGAAGGCGTCCAGCGATCGACCGAACCGGACCCTCCTGTTAAGCCTTCTGAGACGAAACAGCCCGAGAAAGAAAAGACCCAGGTCCTGATCGTCGAATCGCCCTCTTACTACGGCAGCTCCTATTATTCCGACTACGTCGCGGAAGGCTGTACGGCGCGATTGAGACAGGCTGCCAATCTAACGGTGAATAAGAGCGAAAGGGAGATGAATCGTAAAGAGGCGAGCGACGCGGCCATGTCTCCCCCCGGCAGGTATGTCATCTTGCTCGAACTGACGAGCGAACGGATGGGTTATGACCGCAGGCGCGACAATGAGTCTTACCCTGAAAATGTGGTCGTCCAGTACACAGTCTTTTCGCCGGGCACGGGCAAGGTGAAGACATCGGGCAGGGTTTATGCGAGGCGTGCCGCGACCGTCGGAGGCGTAGGGATTCCGTTGCCTGTGCCTGGCAATGGGCCCGCGGCTGCCGAACAAGTGCTCAAACAGTCCGGGCGCGAAGTAGCTGATCGCGTCATCGATTCGCTGGGGCCTGTCCCTTCGCCTAAGAATTGAGAAGCCGTCCGTAGCTTGACAAGCATGAATTGAGAAGATAAAAATGTGACCCGCCGAATGGTTGGATCGCAAATTTAACATGCTTAGATCATCTTCCACTCGCCCAGACCAATAATCTATGAAATTCGGTTTCGCAATCGACCACAGAAAATGTATCGGGTGTCATGCTTGCACTGTAGCCTGCAAGTCAGAGAACGAAGTGCCAGTCGGCACATTCCGCACCTGGGTCAAGTACATAGAGAAAGGCCAATACCCGGACACGCGCAGGTTCTTCTCCGTTCTGCGGTGCAATCACTGCGAGGACGCGCCTTGCATTACTATCTGCCCGGTGACTGCACTGTTCCGCCGCGATAACGGCATAGTCGATTTCGACGGCCAGCGATGCATAGGCTGTAAAGCCTGTATGCAGGCCTGCCCCTACGATGCGCTCTACATCAATCCGAACACCAACACTGCTGAAAAGTGTAACTACTGCGCCCACAGGGTCGAACTCCAGCTTGAGCCCGCCTGCGTGATCGTCTGCCCCGTGCAGGCGATTGTTTCCGGCGATATGAACGACCCTGCCTCGCGGATTTCACGATTGATAGCATCGGAACAGACTCAAGTCAGAAAGCCGGAAGCGGGGACCAAGCCAAAAGTCTTTTATGTCGAAGCCGATCAGGCCGCGCTCGTGCCTACGGACCAGACGCACTCGGCGGGCTACCTGTGGGCCGAGCAGCAGGCGGACGCGGTGTTTCAAGACGAGCAGGCCCTGGCCGAGGCCGACGCGCGGGCCAGGACGACATACGATGTCGCGCACGAAAGACCCTGGGGCTGGAAAGTCTCTGCTTATCTCTGGACGAAATCGGTATCAGCCGGGGCTTTCATCGTCGCCGCGCTGGCCCTGGGCTTCGGCTTCGTCCCTCAACGCCACTGGCTTTTCGACTCGACAGCGCCGCAGGTCGCTCTGTTGTTCTTAGCCGCGACCGTCGCTTTACTCGTCCTCGATTTGAAGAGGCCGGAACGGTTTTTGAGAATCCTGTTGTGGCCTCAATGGAGATCGTGGCTGGTAATCGGCGGATATATATTGATGATCTACGGCGCGATTCTCGCGCTCTGGATGGGGTTGTGGCTCGTGGGTTTGGAACCGATAGAACCCGCGCTTTTATGGATAGGGGCATTCTTCGGCGTGATGAGCGCAGTCTATTCTGCGTTCCTTTTCCGGCAGGCGCGCGGGCGCGTCTTCTGGCACAGCACGCTCACGCCCCTGCACTTGCTGGTCCAGGCGATGGCGGCAGGCTCGGCGGTCCTGATGCTTATTTTCGTAGTCGATGCAATGGTAACAGGCATGCCTGTGATGGGAGCCGGGTTCGAGTTTTTGTATTACGAGTTTTTGGGGACTCTATTCGCGCACGGAGTCTTGATGGCGGGCGAGTTGTTCATGCCCGAAGAGAACGTTGAAAGAAAGCGCGCGGCCCGATTGATCACGAAGGGGATTTTCAGCAAGCTTTTCTGGGCGGGCGCTGTAATCTTAGGCACGGTGCTGCCTGTGGTTTTACTTGCGACCGGGGCAGCGCAGTTCGGAATAATCGCTGCTGTCGTCAGCCTGCTTGCGCTGGGCGGACTCTTTTTGTGGGAGCATATATGGGTCCAGGCAGGCCAGGCTGTTCCATTGAGTTGAATGCAAAAAGATTCACCGCAGAGACGCAGAGAGAACATAATTCTGCTCTGCGTCTCTGCGGTGAGATGTCTCGAATCTAAAGGTGCAATGGATGACTAAAGAAGCAGACCAGGCTTCTGAATCGGGCAAGGAAGAACAAGCGCAACCACAAGGCGGGCGGCTCGCAAGTTATCCGCCTTACGAACGGTGGGATGATTGGGTCGAATACGACTCGCGCCAGTGGCCCAAGAAAGTTGAGCGCCGCTATTCGCTCGTGCCGACGATCTGTTTTAACTGCGAAGCCGCCTGCGGGCTGTTGGCTTACGTAGACAAAGAGACGGGCGAGATAAAGAAACTCGAAGGCAACCCGCTTCACCCCGCCTCGCGCGGACGCAACTGCGCAAAGGGACCCGCGACTATCAATCAGCTTCATGACCCTGAGCGCATACTATATCCGTTGAAGCGAGTCGGGCCGCGCGGCGGAGGGCAGTGGGAGCAGACGACCTGGGACGAGGTGCTCGACACGTTCGCCGCCAAGATTCGGGCCGCGCTCGTCGAAGATCGCCGCGACGAAGTGATCTATCACGTGGGCCGCCCGGGCCACGACGGTTATATAGATCGCGTGCTTCAAGCCTGGGGCGTCGACGGGCATAACTCGCACACCAACATCTGTTCGTCATCGGCCAGAGTCGGCTACGCGTTGTGGCAGGGGCCTGATCGGCCTTCGCCCGATTACGCAAACGCGAAGTTCATTCTTCTGCTTAGCTCTCACCTGGAAGCGGGCCATTATTTTAACCCGCACGCTCAAAGGATAATCGAAGGAAAGATGTCGGGGGCGAAGATTGCGGTCATCGACCCGCGCCTGTCGAACACGGCTTCCATGGCGAATTACTGGCTCTCGCCCTGGCCCGGCACCGAAGCCGCGCTGTTGCTCGCTATGGCTAATGTGATCTTGAGCGAGGAAAGCTTTGACCGCCAGTTCGTCGAGCAGTGGGTCAACTGGGAAGAGTTTATGAGGGCCGAGCGCTCCGAGCTTTCCTGCTCTTTCGATCTATTCATAAAGAGTCTGAAAGAGATTTATGCGGAGTTCACGCCCGAGTTTGCCGCGCAGGAATGCGGGGTCGAGGCGGAAAAGATCGTCGCGGTCGCGCGCGCGATAGCAGGCGCGGGCTCCGCCTTTGCCGCTCACGTTTGGCGCAGCGCGGCGTCGGGCAACCTGGGCGGGTGGCAGGTGGCGCGCGCGCTGATGTTCCTGAACGTGCTGACAGGCAGCGTCGGAACCGAGGGCGGCGTATTGCCGAACGTGTGGAACAAGTTCGTGGCGACTCCTTTTTCAAAACCCGCTCCGCAAAAAGTCTGGAATGAAATCCTCTGGCCTCGCGAGTACCCGCTCGCTCATCACGAGATGAGCTTTCTCTTCCCGCATTTCTTGAAGGAAGGCCGGGGCCGCGTCTCCGCGTACTTCACGCGCGTATACAATCCGGTCTGGACCAACCCTGACGGCCTGACGTGGATCGAAGTTTTGAGAGACGAGACAAAAGTCGAGCTGCACGCCGCGCTGACGCCGGTCTGGAGCGAGACTGCGTGGTTCGCCGATTACGTATTACCGATGGGGCTGGGCGCGGAGCGGCACGATTTGATGAGCCAGGAAACGCACGCGGGCCAGTGGATCGGCTTCCGCCAGCCCGTTGGCCGCGTCCTTCGCGAGCGCCAGGGCGAAAAGATAGACTTCACTTACCAGGCCAACCCCGGCGAAGTATGGGAAGAAGACGAATTCTGGATAGAGCTTTCATGGCGCATAGACCCGACCGGCGAGCTTGGCGTTCGCCGTCACTTTGAATCTCCTTACAGGCCGGGCGAGAAGATAACCATCGAAGAGTATTACCGGTGGATATTCGAGAACTCGATTCCAGGGCTCGTCGAAAAGGCTCAGAGCGCGGGCCTCGCGCCGCTCGATTATATGCGAAGGCATGGAGCCTATTCCGTAAAGACGGATGTCTACGGCCAGCACGAAGCGCCCATCCCGGAATCAGACCTCGAAGAGAGCCGCATCGATCAGGAGACGGGCAGAGTCATTAAAAAGAGCGGAGAGAAAGAACAGGTCGTGGGCATAATGGTTGACGGTAAGACGGCTCGCGGCTTCAGCACACCTTCGCGCAAGCTTGAGTTTTATTCAAAGACTCTTGCAGATTGGAAGTGGGCCGAGCATGCGCTGCCGGGATACGTCCAGAGCCACGTCTACTGGCGCGACCTCGATCAAGCCGTGGGCGAGTTTTTACTGGTCCCGACCTTCCGGCTCCCCACGTTGATACACACGCGGTCGGGCAATGCTAAATGGCTTTATGAAATCTCGCATACAAACCCGCTCTGGATGAATCCTGTGGATGCCGAGAAGTGGAGCTTTGAGACGGGCGGGCTGGCAAGAGTCACGACGGAGATAGGCCACTTCGTATTGCGCGTTTGGGTGACGGAAGGCATTCGCCCGGGCGTGGTCGCCTGCTCGCACCACCTGGGCCGCTGGCGGCTAAAAAAAGAGAGCGGCACTGACCGGTGGTCATCCGCCCTGGTCGACCTCGAAGAGATGGGGGAGGGGCGATGGCGACTTCGCCAGATCGAAGGCATCAAACCCTTTAAGAGCGAGGACCCGGATTCGGAGCGAATCTTCTGGCAGGAAGGCGGCGTACACCAAAACCTCGCCTTCGCCGTCCACCCGGACCCCGTCAGCGGCATGCACTGCTGGCACCAGCGCGTCCGCGTAGCACGCGCCGAAGGCGATGACCGCTACGGCGATGTCGTAGTCGACACTACGCGATCTCACGAGGTTTATAAGCGTTGGCTTGAGAAGGCCCGTCCGGCCCCGGGGCCTGGGAATTTGCGAAGGCCGCTCTGGTTCTCGCGGCCCGTCAGGCCGGACGAAGAAGCATATAAGATTTGAGATCTCAAATCTGAAATCTCAAATCCTCATAGTTAAGCAAAGAGAGATAGAGATGAAAATTGTAGTTATCGGATACGGAAGGGTTGGGTCGCGAACGGTCGCCGAGTTAATGAAGCGAGGCCACGAGATTTCGCTTGTCGATAAAGAGGCGACGAGGCTCAGCCGCGCCTCTCAGCTCGAAGGCGTAGAACTGGTCCAGGGCAACGGCATCGACGTCGATGTTCAGAGGGAAGCGGGCATAGGCGACGCGGATATGTTGCTGGCCGTCACGCGCGACGACAATGTCAATTTGATGGCAGCGCAAGTGGCCCGCTCGCATTATCGCGTCCCGTACGCGATCGCACGCGTCTACGAGCCGAGCCATTCCGAGGCGACTCAAGAAGACCCCCAGCTCATAGTCATTTGCCCCACCCTGTTCGCCGTCGAGCACATAGTTGAACAGGTCGACATAGCATCTAACCAGAAGCCCGTGCGCCCCGCCTCAAGTGCGCCGCCGAAGGTCGCGCCCCGGCCCCGGTTCAAGCTGACCGAGGATTCGCGTTACATATTGATCGCGGGCGGGGGAAAAGTCGGCGTCAACCTCGCGCGCGAGCTTTACGAAAGCGGCCACGAGGTCGCAGTCATAGAGCAAGACAACGCCCGCGCGGCCGCCTTGTCGAATAAACTCGACTGCCCCGTCTTCATTGGCGACAGCTCGACGCACGACGTTTTGGAGAACGCCGAAGCGCACCGCGCACGGGTCTTTGTCGCGGCGACGGGCAGCGATCAAGACAACCTCATCGCCTGCCAGTTGGCGAAGAAAGTCTTCGGCGTCCCGAAGACGATTGCCCGCGCCTCTAACCCGAAGAACGAAGAGGTGATGGCGAGGCTAGGCGTAGACTCGACCGTCAGCTCTACCTCGATAATTCAGCAGGTCATCGAGCGCGAGCTGCCCACGGTCCGCATAAAGACGCTCTTGAGCCTGCAAGAGGGCGCGTTTCAGATACTCGAATACTCGCTGGACGCCGATTCCCCCGCCACTGACCACCTCCTGCGCGAGATAGACCTGCCGCCCGAAAGCAACCTGATTGCGATCCTTCGCGGCAACATCACAGTGGTCCCGCGCGGCGAGACTCGATTGGCGGAAGGCGACCTTGTCGTAGCCCTCGTAGATTCCGAGCAAGAGGCGCGGTTGCGCATGGCGCTTCTTGGGGCTTAGAATTACTATAGGGATATAGAATGAACATGGATATGGGTAAGAAAGTACTAGTAGTGGAAGATCATCACGATACGTCTTTCATGTTATGCAGCTTGTTAAGGATGGAAGGATACGAGGTCGAGCACGCCATTGATGGCGTCGTGGGATATAAGACAGCCACCAACGAACACCCCGACCTGATCGTCACTGACATTCAGATGCCCAGGATGAACGGCATTGAAATGATAAAGCGCCTGCGCGAAGATGGCGATTTGGATGACACTCCGATAATCGTCATGAGCGCGTTTGGCAGACGTTTGATAGATGATGCGATTCAAGCCGGGGCGGATGACTACATCGAGAAGCCTATCGACTTTGACAGGTTCTTGACGACGATCAAAGAAAAGCTGCCCGTACACTGAAGCCGATTGTATCGAAGAGATGAGTTGTCCCCGCCCTGCTACACCCCCCGCGTGGCAACAATATTCTTATCTTTATTTTTGGTCACTGAGCGTCGGAAGGGCCGTACATGATCGCCGAGCTATCGAGGTTCAGCCGGAAAGATTCGGGCCTGTCTATCTTCGGGTCGAACACGCATGTCTGATTTCTCCCGCTCAGCTTCGCACGGTAGAGAGCCTGGTCGGCCTTTTGAATCAGGTCGAGAGCCTTCGTCCCATCTTCACTGTAGACGGCCACACCGATGCTGATCGTTATGTGCATGGTCTTTGTCGGGTCTGTAGCTGAGGCCGGGAAAGGGTGAGCTTCGATCTCTCTTCTGATCTTTTCCGCCACCTCAAGTCCGCCTTCTCGCGAGTCGTAAACGTAGGCGAGAAATTCTTCGCCGCCGTAACGCGCGGCCAGGTCCGCGCTCCCGAGTATGTCGCGTATGATGTGGCCTACGTCTCTGATCGTGTGGCTGCCCACGAGGTGGCCCCTGCCATCGTTTACGCGCTTGAAGAAATCGAGGTCCAACATCAGCACGGCGATCAAGGGAGGCGCGTCGCTTCGATTCGCTTCGTTGATTATGCGGTCGAGGTCTGCAAACAGGCTCCGGCGAGAGCGCAGCCCCGTCAGCTCGTCGCGCTGAATCATCTGGTGAACACGCTCTTGAAACTCCGCCTCGAACTCGTCGAGCATGGCGAACTTCATCAGGTGGTTGCCGACTTTGATCTTGTCGCCGTCTTCGAGCAACTGGCTGTCGGTCACGCGAGAGCCGTTTAGAAAAGTCCCATTCGTAGAGCCGAGATCGTTTATATAATATTCGGCTATGTCGTCTTCGACGATCAGGCGGGCAATCTCCGCGTGAAGGCGAGAGGCGATCTCGTCGCGTAGCACGATGTCGGCCTGTGTGCCCCGCCCGATCAAGGTCTTCTCTTTTTCAAGCTGGACACTCATGCCCAGCGTCTGCCCCTGCAAAAAGACCAGGACGGGCCGCTTGGCCGTCGGTTTAGGGATGTCGCTGACGTGCAGCTTTATCGTGTGCTCGGCGTCGGTCACTAGATTTCCCCTTCAAATGGCGTAATATATCAATAATGGCCGAACGCACGCAAACCGGCCTGCGCCGTGCCGTGTGAAAAGCGTCGGCCACGCACCCATTACCTGTTAACACTCGTCGCTCAGCTTGCGTCTTAATTGTTGAATGAAGGGCAACAATGAGCGAGATTGAGATGACCGGAGAGCTATTCCTTTTGGTTAGACAGAACCAACCGGCGGTCGCGCCACCCGTGACTGAATTCAATGCAGACGCCCTACTGGTGGAGGCGGCTCGGCATGGCGACCAGGAAGCGTTCGCCCGTCTCTACAAGCTCTATGCCCCGATGGTGCACGGCGTGTTGTTGGCGCGCGTGCCCTGGGCGGAGGTGGACGACCTGGTCCAGGACGTTTTTTTGACAGTTCACCGCCGGTTAGAGACGCTTCGCAACAGCAACGCGTTCGGGGGCTGGGTGGCGATGATAGCTCGCAATCGCGCGATGGATTTTCACCGCCGCTCGCGCAAGACCGAAGAGCTGCACGAAGAGTTCGCCGAGCAGACGCGAAGCGAGGCGAATGCCGATGCGGCGCGCGTGCTCAGCGTGCTTCGGGAATTGCCCGAAGCCTACCGCGAGACGTTGGTCCTTCGCCTCGTAGAGGGGATGACGGGCCCTGAGATAGCCGAGCGCACGGGACTCACGCCCGCCTCGGTTCGCGTCAACCTTCATCGCGGGATGAAGCTGTTGCGCGAGAAGCTTGGATTGGAGGCAGCATCATGAACGACGATTATTTGTGGGATGGAACAGGCGAGCCTGACCCTGAAGTCGAACGACTTGAGCAGATGTTGAGCACATACAAGTATCAGCCTAAGAAGCTCGATCTGCCGGCAAGACCGACCGTCTGGTTTTCGTCCCGACTGGCAGCCGCTGCGGCCTTATTGCTGATGGCAATCACAGGCTTGTTGGTCTATCTCAATAAAGGTGAGCAGACGCCTCCAATCGTAGCCAAGGACAACCCCGTGGTTGAGCAGCCGGTCAAAGAGCCCGACACCGCGCCGCAAGGGAATCCCGCAAATGCGGTCAAGGATCAGGACGCAAAGCCTGAGCCGACCGGGCAGCGGGTCGCGAAGACATACCGCCCCAGGCGCGCTGAGAAGATAGTCGAAAGAGTCGAACCTCATGATGTTGATGAGACTGTAGGAGGGTTAGCTTATTTCGATCTCGAAACCGCGAAGCACCTTGAAAGGGCTCAGATGCTTCTACGCTCGTTTAAGAACGTCAGCCTCGAATCGGATGATTACGTGGCAGAGGCTTCTTATGAGAAGCAGCTATCGAGGAGCATTCTGCGGAAGAATGTCCTGCTGAGGCGTAACGCCGAGGCGAAGGGGAACTTGCCCGCCGAAGAGTTGCTCGGCAGCCTCGAACCCCTGTTGCTCGACATTGCAAATCTCCCTGAGAAGCCTTCGCAGGAGGATGTGCGCACCGTCAAAGAAAGAATTCAGAAGACGGAGATAATTACAACGTTACAGGTTTATTCGGCCCCGATAATGGCCCGCAACGACTAAGAAAGATGAATGAGGGAAAGATTATGTGTCCTAACACTATCAACCAGACTTACTACAGGCGGAAGAGCCAGCAAGCGAGCGTTCTAATAATCGCGATGGCTTTAATCGCATCGTTCGTCCTGATCGCCAGTGGGAGTGAGGCGTTCGCCAGGACGCAGGACATGGACAAGCTCAACCGCCTGGTCCAGACATCGAACTCTTCCGACGCGGCAATGCAGATCTTCAGCCAGGCGAGGGATTTTATTGACAACGAGAACTGGCCTCGCGCCGAAGAGCGGTTCAGCGGCTTCATCAACAACTATCCGAATCATAAGAACGTTGATGCAGCGCTCTACTACCTGGGATTCGCAATGTTTAAGCGAGACAAACTGAAGGAGGCCGAAAAGCGGCTCAATCAGTTGATCGCCGAACATCCCAGATCGAACTGGGCCGATGACGCCAAGGCATTGTTGATCCAAATAGGCTCCAAACAGGGCAACCCTCCCCCCAAGCCGGATCAAGATGCCGAGATGAAGATATATGTGTTGGAGAGCATATGCCGGGCGAATCCGCAGAAGTGCCCTGAGTACGCCGGCACAATCTTGAGAGCCGGCTCGACAGCCACGCTTCGCCAGAAGGACCAGGCGGTCGCGATACTCGGCCAGAACCTGACCAAGGAAGGCATCGCCATTCTGATCGAAGTTGCCCGCAACGAAGCGAATACGAAGCTGCGCAAGACGGCCATCTTCTGGCTGGGACAGACGCGCGACGAGAGCGTATTCGACGTGTTGAAAGAGCTGGCTACAACGTCGACTGACGACGAGGTCGCAAAGGCAGCGGTCTTCGCCATCTCTCAACACGGCAGCGCGCGCGCCTCCGAGGTGTTGGGCGAGATGGCGCGCAGCGCCAAGTCACAGAGGGTGCAGAAAGAGGCCATCTTCTGGATCGGTCAAAGAGGCGGCGAGTCTTCCGTGGACGTGTTGATGCAGGTCTATCAGGCCGACCAGAACACCGAGATCAGAAAGCAGATCATGTTCGCCCTCTCGCAGCACTCAAGCGCGCGCGCGCGCGCGATGCTCGTCGACGTCGCACGAAGCGGGGCCGAGGTGGAGGTGAGAAAGCAGGCCATCTTCTGGCTGGGCCAAAAAGGTGACGAGCAGAGCGCAGACGAACTGCTCAACATATACAACGCGGACAAGAACATTGCGATACGCAAGCAGATCATCTTCGCCCTGTCACAGATGGGAAATCAAAAGGCTAAGGAGAAGCTTCTTGAGGTCGCGCGTTCGGGTGAGACGATTGAAGAGCGCGGGGAAGCCGTCTTCTGGATCGGACAGACCGGAGGGGCGCGGGCCGTCGAGTACCTGATTCAATTGTATGACACGGAGAAGACCGACGAGGTGAAGAAGAAGATCATCTTCTCGCTCAGCCAGACCGGCCAGAAGCCCGCGCTCAGAAAGTTGATGGAAATCGCTAAGAATGATGCTTCGACCGAGCTTCGGAAACAGGGGATCTTCTGGCTGGGCCAGAGCAATGACCCGGATGCGATCAAGTTCCTTGAGGAGCTTTTGAAGTAAACCCGCTTCGAGATGGAGGTATGAAAATGCGAAAGACTATTACGGCAATCTCATCCGCTCTGCTTGTAACAGCGTTTATCGCGACGACGGCCCTGGCGCAGCGCGAGCGATTCATAAACGTAGACGGGCCTGATCTGAGGACGAAGATCGATAATGCGATCAGGATGGCTCGGTCAAGCTCGACACAAACATCTTTCTGGGTCGCGTATTCGTTTGACGTGAGGCCGGGCGTGTCCGTAGACGTGAGTTACTCGGACAGCCACGGGACGACATATGTTTCGGGCACGTCGATCAACATCAATGATGATTCAGGGAGAATGGTAGAGACACGCAACCTGGGCGTCTTCCTGCTTCACGAATCTGACGGAAGCCCTATCATACGGGTCGAAGTCTACAACCTTGATCGTCAGCGCGAATACAGTCGCTACCCCGTGTACTGGGCGGGCCGCGCGGGCAATTTAGAGAGCCTCACACTCTTGAAGGGCCTGGCGCTGTCGGGCGAGCGGAGAGTAGTCTCGAAATCCGCGACCATGGCAATAGGGCTGCACGACGACCCGCAAGTCGGGTCGCTGCTCAAAGAGATTATTCGCAACTCGCCGGACCAGGAAGCGCGAAAGTCTGCGGTCTTCTGGCTTGGCATGGTTCCGGGCGAGCAAGCGTATCTGACAGACCTCGTGCGCAACGAGCAAGAGCCTACGGAGTTGCGCAAGCAGGCCGCCTTCGCGATAGGAGTGGGCAAAGATGCTTCGGCGCTGTCGGCTCTGCAAGGGCATTACTCGACCGTCTCGTCCCGCGAGGTGAAAAAGCAGATCATCTTCGCCTCTTCGATCAACAAGAACAGCGACGAGGCCGTGGACTTCCTGGTCAAGGTCGCGAGCGACGAGCCCGACCGCGAGCTTAAGAAACAGGCCCTGTTCTGGCTCGGCCAGAAAGCCGGAAAACGCGCGCTCGAAGTCCTGGGCAAGACAGTAGAGAGCACGGATGCGGAGACCGAGGTTCAAAAGCACGCTGTCTTTGCCATCAGTCAGCGGCCCAAGGACGAATCGATACCTCTGTTGATCAAGATCGCTCGCACGCACGCTAAACCTGAGGTCCGCAAGCAGGCGATCTTCTGGCTGGGCCAGACGGGCGACGAGCGTGCGTTAGCATTCTTTAAAGAGATCCTCTCAAAGTAGGTCATTGAGAATAGGGGTAGTCTCCTCCTTAATCTGTCGCAGCGACGCTCAAGTATTGGAGCGTTCCTGCGGCAGTTTTTTTGTGCGCCAGATTCTGTAAAACACCGTGCCTTGACCTTCGTTTCACCGGTCACTAGAATCGAATCAGGGTTATGAAAAGAGACGAAAAAGAGTGCGCGGGCGTAGAGCGCATCGCAGAAGCAAACCTGCCGACCGAGTTAGGCTCTTTCCGCATCATCGGGTTCAAAAGCAACCAGTCGGGCGAAGAGTTCCCTGTCCTTGTCAAAGGCAAGCTCGATGCAAAGACGCCGAGCCTTGTCCGAATACACTCGCAATGTTTGACCGGCGATGTTTTTCACTCGACTAAATGCGACTGCGGGCGCCAGCTCGACTACGCGATGAAGCTTATCGAAGAAGAGGGGCACGGGGTAATTATCTACCAGCAGCAGGAAGGGCGCGGGATTGGGATCACAAACAAGATTCGAGCCTATGCGCTGCAAGACGCGGGGCAGGACACCGTAGAGGCTAACCTGTCGCTTGGCTTTGAGGCGGACTTGCGCCGGTACGATTGCTGCGCCGAGATCATAAAGCAGCTCGGCCTTCGCCGCATAAAGTTGATGTCGAATAACCCGGAGAAGATTGCCGCAATCATCGGCGCGGGGATCGAGATCGTTGAGCGCGTACCGATTGAGCTTACGCCTCATGAAAAATCGCGCGGGTACCTCAAGACCAAGAAAGAGAAGATGGGGCACTTGCTCGAAAACGTCGACGAAGAAGAGAATGTCCGCTATTGATCGCCACGCGCGGTTGAGTTTTCCATCAACTGATCGACTTCCTTTTCGGTGAGGGCAACACACCCGCCGCTGCTTCTCGACAGAAGCAGTAAGAAATCCGCACTCTCTCTCACAACAGGCATTGCCGCGTCCTGTTCATGCGATACCTCAGTCACGTCGGGCAGTCGGGCGAGCAACCGCGCGGGGATCAGGACTTCGTCGCCCCACTGCAACGCCCATCGCCCTTCGTGGCCGTCGGCAAAGACCGTCCTGATACTCCCCCTCTCGATTGCTGCGGCGTTTACGCGCGCAAGCTCCTGTCTGACGATAGCCGCCCACTTGCGCGCTTCCCTGGCCGTAAGACCGACACCGTTTACCGAATCCCGGACCTCTATTCCCTCGGTTGATCTTGATAATCTGAGCTGGAATGAAGGAGCGATCTCATCAAAAGGTGCGACTTCGCCCGTCTCTGAAAAGAGTTCGAGCGCTTCAGCGAGCCTGAAGGCTGATTGCAGATGGACGATCACTCCTTTCAGGTTAATAGTCGGAGGCTCTGTGCGCGCAGGCAAATCATGCGCGCGGCTCAATTCGTCCAGCCTGCGCTCAAGCTCTGCGATGTGGTCTGACCCGAGCAACGCCCACCGCCCGTTGCGCTGATCGCTGAGCAGTAGCCTCCCTCCGCTTGACGATACGTTGAGCCAGCCGGGCAGGTTGAGCGCGTCATTGATCTCGTCATCTTCGGCGGCGGAAGCCCGATAAAAAATCGTGATCAACCGGTCAATATTTTCCGGTTCGAGCCACAGCTCGGATTGCGGGTACGAGATCAACAGGCTCCGGCCAATGTTGGCGAACACAAGTTCGTCCGACGTGCGCAGAACTTCATGCGAATCCATGCGAAAATCTATAGTCTCAGCGTAATGTTTGAGCTCTTCGGCTGAAAGAACGGCTTCGCGGTTCTGGTATCTGACGTAGAAAGATTCCTCGGCTCTGATGATCAAGCCCGTTCCCGCCTGGCGAATGACTCGCGCGGTCGCGGCCGGTTGGCGCAGGAACGAGTGGACGCATTCAGAAATGTAGGGGGCGAATGCTATGCCGCAGTTGATGGAGAGAATATTAATCACTCTCATTCCCCTGACGAATGATATTACGCCTCGTCACACATTTCAGCTTAACACACCCTCATCGCCCGCTCTATCCGCATTGCGCAAGCAAAATCATTGCTGTAGAAATGAATTCATGGCGGAGACGAAAAACGCGGTTCAGACCGCTCTAAGCGGGTCGCTGCTGGGGAGCGAGGGGCGCGAGGTCAAAAAGGGGTTATGGGAGAATTCTGTCTACCTGGGGGCTGACGGATTCGTCTACCACATCACGGCACACCAGGGGCGCGGGCGGATTGATACGAAGGTCGCAGGCAAGCGCGCGGTCGGCGAATACCTTCGGTGGGTGGATGGGCTCTTCCGGCCCGGCGAGCTGCCGGGGGAATCAAACGCGGTACACTATCGCGCGGCGCGAAAGCTCAGAGAACTGCTCTGATTCAACCGCCGCAAAGCCGCGAAAACTGGCAGTCAGCCCGCCCTGATGATATATTTAATATATGCTCTACAGAAAACCAAGAGTCGGTCAGGAGATCAGCGCTTTTTGCGGGAAGTGTAAAGACGAGCGCAGCCACACGGTGACCGCGATGGACGGAGAGACGGTAAAGAAAGTCACCTGCTCCATGTGCGGCAGCCTTCATAACTACAAGCAGACGCCTGCGGCGTCATCGGGGACAGAGCGCGCCACGAAGTCGAAAGGAACTACCTCCTCTAGATCATCGGGCTCCAAACGGTCGCGCGAAGTGGCCGCATTCACGATAGACCCGAAGCGGCCTGTCAAGTCCTACAATATGGATTCGAATTTTTCAGCCGGCGACGTTATCAATCACCCGAAGTTCGGCCTCGGATCGGTCGAATCCTCGCCCGGGCCGAATAAGATCGAAGTCAGGTTCCAGGAAGGTAAGAAGATGCTCGTTCATAACCTGAAGAGCATGCGCCATTGAATCCGTCCAGGCCCTAGATAATACTTCGACCATTGACCGCTAAATCAAAGAGCCATCGCTTCTGCGATGGCTCTTGAGATAGCCCTGTGGACAGACGTGATAACCTGCAAGCTCCGCGCCCGCGCCTTTACTTGTAATAATCGGCGTTCATCTGAGTAAAGTGCTTCCACTGCTCGGGGAGATCGTCTTCGGTGAAGATCGCCTGGACCGGGCAGGCCGGTTCACAAGCGCCGCAGTCAATGCACTCATCCGGGTGAATGTAGAGCAGTTCAGCAGCCTCAAATGCATCCTCGTCCTTGCGCGGGTGAATGCAGTCGACCGGACAGACGTCGACGCAAGCAGTGTCCTTAGTCCCTATGCAGGGTTCTGCGATAACGTACGTCATTTAAGCCTAAGCCTCCTTTCAAGGTCATCAGTGTAATGGATGTTTGATACCAGATTTCCTAAAGAACTTTCGCCTATTTGGCAAAAAGAGTCAATACCAGTTTTGGCCCATCGGCGCAAGGATTTATAGAATTACTCCTTATATTCGGTCATGGCGTACGTGTCCATGATTTCGGCCACTTCCTCGGGCATCATCAGCTTCTCTTCGAGTATCGTCTCGCGGATCGTCTTACCTTTCGCGATCGCGCGCTTGGCAATCTCGGCTGCGCGCGCATAGCCTATCTTCGGGTTGAGCGCCGTAACCAGCGCGACGCTGTGTTCGACATACCAGCGGCACCGCTCTTCATTGGCAGTTATGCCCTCGACGCATCGCTCCCATAAAACCTTCAGCGCGTTCGTCATTATCGTGAGCGACATCAGCAGGTCGAACGCGATGACGGGCATCATCACGTTCAGATCGAGCTGGCCCGCCTGCGCAGCCAGCGCTATCGTCTGATCGTTCCCCATAACCTGAAAACAGACCATGCTGGTCATCTCTGCCATGACGGGGTTCACCTTCCCTGGCATGATCGATGAGCCCGGCTGAACCGCAGGCAGGTTGATCTCCGCGAGCCCCGTGTTTGGCCCCGAGCTAAGGAGCCTGAGATCGTTCGCAATCCGCATCACGTCGGTAGCAAGCACGCGCAGCGCGCCCGACAGATGAACAAATGCAGACATGCTCTGCATCGCCTCGAAATAATCGGTGGTCTGCCGAAACCCTCCCGGGCCGATTAGCGGGTTGTTGACTATTACGTTCAATTCTTCGACGACACGTTTTCTGTAGCCCGGGACAGCGTTTAACCCAGTGCCGGCGGCCGTGCCGCCGAGCCCGAGTTCTGCCAGCTCTGACGCAGCATTCGAGATTCGATCTCTATTTTTCATTATAGCGGTCGCGTAAGCTCCGAACTCCTGGCCGAGGCGGACGGGCACGGCGTCTTGCAGGTGAGTGCGGCCGGACTTCACTATGCGATTAAACTCTTCGGCCTTTTTGCGGAAAGCGTTTGAGAGATGGTCAAGCTCGGGAACGAGGATTGACACAAGCTCAAGCGCGGCGAGCCGAATAGCAGTCGGGATCACGTCATTCGTCGATTGCCCCATGTTCACGTGGTCGTTCGGGTGCACGATCGAGTAATCGCCTTTCTCGCCGCCCAGCAACTCGATCGCCCGATTCGCCAGCACTTCGTTCACGTTCATGTGGTGAGACGTCCCTGCCCCTGCTTGAAAAGGATCTACAACAAACTGATTTCTGAGAGCGCCGGCAAGCACCTCGTCGGCCGCCCGCACTATCGCGTCTGCCACCTGCGGGTCGAGCGCACCGAGAGCTGAGTTTGCGCGCGCGGCGGCTTTTTTTATCTGAACAGTAGCGGTGACGAATGAAGGGAATGGCTTATAGCCGGAGATTGGAAAGTTCTCGCGCGCGCGGGCCGTTTGAATGCCGTAATAGACATCTGCCGGCAGCTCGCGCTCGCCCAGCGAATCGCGCTCAATCCTTGTTTGAGTCGAAGGTGACATGAGGGATCATCCCCGCTTCTTTGAATATGGCGCGCCCACGGAGTGACTCTGTCTACATTATAAGAATTAACTCAAATGTGATCATTGAGCAAACATTAATAACACTGTTAAAATATAAGGTCCATTAAGCCAGCCGATAGCAGCCTTATCCCCCTCAGATAGCGGCTAGTATTGTTCAGGCTTTTGAACGAACATTGGTTAATTGGGAGTAAATGGAATGCTTAGATTTATACCTTTTTCAAAACCGCCGAGAACTATTCTTCTGTTTTGTTTCATAGCGATCCTGTCGCTTTCGCCCTTTGCGAACCTGGCACAGGCAGACGCGGGAGACCTTGATCCCACGTTTGGCAATGGGGGTAAGGTAGTCGATACCGTCTCCACTGGGGCTGTAATCTGGCACTGCATCACACAACATCTGACCGGCGAATAATAGCCAAGATAAATACTTGTTCAAATCGGGCTACAGCCACAATTCAATTGCTCTCCGAGGGGATAAGGTTCAACCTCACAGACAGGAATACAGCCAATAACAGTTGCGCTTGTCAGTGAAAGTGAAGCGGTGGGACTCATTGGTGCGGGGTGCGGTGAGAAGTCGCCGCACCCCGCACCGTTCTTACTGGCTGCGCACAATCGCAAATTGATATGGATGAAGCGGCGCCAGCGCGCAGGTTTCTTTACTTATCTTCCATAGGTGCTGTCGGGTCGAAGGTGACATGAGGGATCATCTCCACATCTTCTTTCAGTGTGACGCGCCCGGCAAGCCTCTTCTTAACTTTATCTTTCGGGACAAAGGCGAGGCGGCTTTCAACAAGGTTTTCGTTCGGCCTGTATCCAAGCCCGAACTCCGGCAGCTCCGGCCTACTCATCAGCGTCTTTATGTCCCAGAGAGTCTCCTCGCGAGTGAAAGCGCAGATCTCCGTCTCGCGGCTCATGATGATTGCCTCTTCCGGGCAGGCGTCGACG
The DNA here is from genome assembly GCA_036277095.1 of Blastocatellia bacterium. Classification (GTDB taxonomy): domain Bacteria; phylum Acidobacteriota; class Blastocatellia; order UBA7656; family UBA7656; genus DASUNP01. The sequence goes on along the minus strand of DASUNP010000065.1, from coordinate 63,302 downwards.
CAGAAGCCGCAGAAGACGCACCGGAGCATGTCTATCTCAAACCTGGTCGGGAATTTTTCTATCAAAGGATCCGGGTGCTCGCCCGCTTCGATGTAGATGCAATCCGCCGGGCAAGCCGTCGCGCACATGTAACAAGCCACGCAGCGCGGGCTGCCGTCTTCGCGAGCGGTCAGTATGTGCGCGCCACGGTAGCGGTCTGAATAAGCGCGCCGCTCTTCGGGGTAGCTGATCGTCGGATCGACTTTACCTGTGACATTCTCCACCATCCGCGTGAAGGTCAGCCCCATCCCTACGAGCGGGCCGAGCACCTCTTTTACGACCGAGGACTCTTTCTTTGCGCGGTCCGCCACATTCACAATCTTGGCTTGCTTTTTCATAACACCAAAATGGCTCCGGGAGCCACTTTCACGCCTTTCACATTCTTCGACCGCGTCACGCCGTCGGCAGCGCGCCTAGCATCCGCGTCTGTTCTAAGGCGATTCCGCGATAGGCCGGGATGTTTTCGGCCATGCTTCGGAAGACATCGTCCGGCGACAGCCAGAGCACGGAGTCGCCGCCTTCATAAAGCAGCGACGCGAGGACTTCCCAAAGCGGGAGTATGTCCCCGCCCGGCTCGACGGCCTTCCCCGCAAGCTGAACGCGCCCCTGGTAATTCGTGTAAGTGCCGCTCTCTTCGGACCAGGCAGTTACGGGCAGCAGCGCGCTGGCTTCACGTTGCCACTCGGCTTTGTGAGCCGCCAGGACTACGGAGTATTCAAGCGAGCCAATCAATTCTGCTACGCGCGCTTCGGCCTCTGCGTCGCCGGGCCGCCGGACGAGCGGTTTGTAATAGACGATCACGCCCGCTTTAATTCGGCCCGCGCGCGCCGCTTCGATAGCCCCATTGATCCCGCCCAGCTCCTGGCTCGCCAGGCCGAGATTGATCGCGCCCATAGAGTTCGGGTGCTTGTCGACGTGGCGCAAGATATCGTCCTCTTTTTCCGTGGCCTTCCGGTCTTCGCAGTCCAGCCTGAACTCGAACTGACTCGCGCCGACCTGCTCGTTCAGGTAACGCTTGAAGAGGTAGAGCGCTTCGTTCGTCGCCGAAGGCGAGGCGAACCCGATTATCGAGTTGCCGCCGCTTGCTGCGCCGATCTCCTTCAAGCGAGAGTTGACCGAAGCCAATGCCTCTTTCCATGTCACGGGCGCTTGCATCCCGTCGCGCCCCCGCATCATCGGGCGCGAGATGCGATCGCCCGCCGCAAGCTCGTGGTAAGTTAAACGCCCTTCGTCGCACAGCCAGCTCCGATTTACTTCCACGTTGCGGCGCGGGAGCAATCTAAAGATCGTCCCGTCGCGATGATCGATCCTCATGTTGCAGCCTGTGGAGCAGCCTCCGCAGACCGAGTCTGTGCTGTGTAGAAACCAGACGCGGCATTTGAAACGAAAGTCTCTCGAAGTGAGCGCGCCGACCGGGCAGATGTCGACCACGTTGCCTGAATAAGGGTTGTCGAGCGGGCGGTCTTCAAAAGTGCCGATGGCTACGTGATCGCCTCTGCCAAAGAACTGCATCTCGCCCGTGTGCGTGACGTTGTCGAAAAACCTTATGCAGCGCGAGCAGAGCACGCAACGCTCCTGGTCTAAGACTACCATCGGGCCGAGGTCTATGACCTTGCGCTTGCGGACCTTCATTTCGAGCGGGATCTCGCTCGTGTGCAGCCCGTAGACCATGTAATAGTCTTGCAGGCGGCATTCGCCCGCCTGGTCGCAGACAGGACAATCGACCGGGTGGTTTATGAGAAGAAACTCAAGCACCCCCTGCACCGACTGTCTCACGCGGTCAGTGTTAGTGCGGACCACCATGCCTTCGGTTACGACGGTCGTGCAGGACGGCGGCAGCTTTGGCATCTTTTCGACTTCGACCAGACACATGCGGCAGTTGCCATCGATCGGAAGGTCCGGGTGATAGCAGTAATGCGGTATGTCGAACCCGGCAGCCATCGCCGCCTGTATGATGGTCTGGCCCTCTTTCGCTTCGACCTCTATTCCGTTTATCGTGAATTTTGGCATCTGTTCTCTTCCGATGATCTCGAATCAGTTCGCACTAAGCGCCTCAAACTCGCTTCTAAACTTCGTGACGAAACTGCGGATCGGCATCACATCGGCGTCCGCGAGCGGACAGATGGTCTTGCCTTCCATCATGTCCGCGATCTTCAAAAGCAGGTCGATGTCCGTCCGCTTGCCTTTGCCTGCGATCAGGTTGCGAAGTATCTTTGCGGCCCACCCCGTCCCTTCGCGGCAAGGCGTGCACTGGCCGCAGGATTCGTGCGCGTAAAAGTCTGCGATGACAGAGAGCACTTCGGGCATCTTTGTGCTGTCGTCGAGGACTATCATCCCGCCTGACCCCAACATCGACCCGGCCTTGAGAAGCGATTCGTAATCGAGCAACACCCCGTCGCATTCAGCCGCAGTAAGCACGGGCACGCTTGAGCCGCCGGGTATGACTGCTTTAAGCATTCGCCCGTTTGGTATACCGCCCGCTTCGTTGTTTATGAAATCGAGCAGCGGATAACCCATATCGACTTCGTACACGCCGGGTTTATTCACATGGCCCGACACGGAAAAGAGCTTCGTCCCTTTGCTCTTCTCCGTCCCTATTGCGGCATGAGCGGCGGCGCCATTAGTGATGATCCAGGGCAGCGCGCAAAGAGTCTCGACGTTGTTGACCACTGTGGGCGATGCGAGAAACCCGTGAGTCGCCGGAAACGGTGGCTTGATGCGCGGGTAGCCGCGATAGCCTTCCAAGGACTCGATCAGCGAAGTCTCTTCGCCGCAGATGTAAGCGCCCTGCCCCAGGTGCAAATAAAGGTCGAGCGCGAAATCCTTCCCCATCACCGACGGGCCGAGTATCCCCGCTTCGTATGCTTCATCGAGCGCGCGCTGTAAAGTGTGAGCTATGAATTCGTATTCGCCGCGCAAGTAGATGTAAGAGAGATGACAGCCCAATGCGAAGCAAGCGATCGCCATGCCTTCGATCAACAGGTGCGGGTCGCGCTCCATCAGTATGCGGTCCTTGAACGTGCCCGGCTCGCTCTCGTCTGCGTTGCACAAAAGGTAAGTCGGTTTGCCGGTGTTGCGCGGTACAAACCCCCACTTCATCCCTGTGGGAAAACCCGCGCCGCCGCGACCGCGAAGGCCGCTCGTCTTCACCTCATCGATGATGGCCGCCGGCTCCATCGCGAGCGCTTTTTCGAGCGCCTTGTAGCCGCCGCGCTCGCGATACTTCGCGATGGTTGTCTGGTCGGGCTTTTCTATGTTTACAAGCAGTATCTTATTCATTCGCCAGTTTCTCGATTATCTCGACTATCCTTGTGGGCGTCAGGTTTTCGTAGTAGCGGTCCCCGACCTGCATCGCGGGCGCGGTCCCGCAAGAGCCCAGACATTCGGTCAGATTCCAACTGAATTTCCCGTCAGCCGTTATCTCGCCGACATCGATCTTGAGCTGCCGCTTTATCTCGTCGACGCAAGGGTACGTCCCCATTAGCCAGCAGGAGACGTTGCGGCAAATCTCCATGTGATATTTGCCTACTGGCTTCTTATGAAGCATCGTGTAGAAGGTCGCGACGCTCAAGATGTCCGAAGGCGGATAGCCCATCAACTCGCTCAGGTAGTCGGCCACCTCCTGAGATATCCACCCGAACTCGCGCTGCGCAAGCGTCAGCACGGGCAGCAGGGCCGCGCGCTTCGCAGGGTAATGGCTGAGGATCGTCTCGTAGCGACGCATCGCCTCTTCGCTGAATTGGATCATCGGTCAAGCTCTCCCGCGACTATGTTGAAGCTGCCGAGAGCGGCGACCGCGTCGGCAAGCAGCGAGCCTTCAATCAGCTTCGAGTAGGACGAGAATATCGGGAAGCACGGGCCGCGCGCGTGGCACCGCCACGGGCGCATCGAGCCGTCAGAGACTATGTAAAAGCCCATCTCGCCGTTGCCGCCCTCTGTGTAGCCGTAGACTTCGCCCGGCGGCGGCTGTATGCCGTGCATCACCAGCTTGAAGTGATTCATCAGGTCTTCGATGTTCGTGTAGACGCCGAGCTTGGGCGGCAGCGTTATGCGCCGGTCATCCACCTGGTACGGCCCTTCGGGAAGGTTCTCAAGCGCCTGATGAATTATGCTAAGGCTCTGGCGCATCTCCTCCATGCGGACGAGGTAGCGGTCATACATATCGCCGCGATTGCCTATGGGTACTTCGAAATCAAAATCCTCGTAGCTCGAATACGGGTGGTTCTGTCTTATGTCGTACGCGACGCCCGCCGCGCGCAGCACCGGACCCGTTATTCCCCAGTCGATCGCGTCTTTGCCTGTAATCTCTGTCACGCCGACCGAGCGCTGCTTGAACAATCGGTTATTAGTGTTGAGCTTGTGCACGTCGTCTATGTATTTCGGCAACCGGGCCAGCACTTCGCGGCAGCGCGGGACAAAGTCTGTCGGCAAGTCCGAGTGCAGCCCGCCGACGCGCACGTAACTGACCATCATTCGCACGCCCGATGTCATCTCAAGCAAGTCATAAATCTCTTCGCGCGGCTCGAACGTGTACCAGAAGTTTGTTATCGCGCCCAGGTCGACGAGGTTCGTCCCGATGCAGACCATGTGGTCCATTATGCGCGAAAGCTCACCGAGGATGACACGGATGTACTGGACGCGCTTGGGGACCTCTATCCCCAAGAGTTTCTCGACCGCGCAGGCGTAGCCCACGTTGTTGAGAAACGACGACATGTAATTCAGGCGGTCTGTGTAAGGGATGACCTGGTTCCACTGATGAGTCTCTGCCATCTTCTCGAAGCAGCGATGCAGATAACCAATCTCGACATCCGCGTCCGTGATCTTCTCGCCGTCCAGCCGGCAAACGATCCTGAGCGTGCCGTGTGTCGCCGGGTGAGAAGGGCCGATGTTGATGATCGTAGGCTCGCCGCTCAACCGGTCCTTGGCTTCGTCTTCGCGCCACTCGGTCTGGTACTCGATCGGCAGCTTGTAATCGCGCGAAAGCGGAGTGCGCCCGCCGGGATCATGATCTTTTTTGAGCGCGTGCCCGACGAACTCTTCGTGACAGAGGATGCGGCGCAGGTCCGGGTGATTGCGGAAGCGTATGCCGAACATGTCGAACGTTTCGCGCTCCCACCAGTTCGCTGTCTTCCACACAGACGACACGGAATCCACTTCCGGAGCCGATTCCGCGACCGGCACCTTCAGCCTGACGCGGTGCCCGTGGTCTATCGAGTAGAGGTGATAGACGACGTTGAAGCGCTCTTCACTCTTCGCCTCCGGGTAGCCCAGGTAATCGAGCCCTGTGATGGTGCTGAGCAGATCGAACTTCGTCTCGGGGTCTTCCTTGAGCGCGCGGCAGATTTCGGTTATACGGTCGGGTTTTATTGTTATCGCCAGATCGCCGCGAAAATCGTTCACATCCAGCACGTCTTCTTTGAACCGGCCCTCTATCGCGGCGACGATCGGGTTTTGAGGAGCAGCAGGCTCGCGCGTGATCTGCACAAGGCGGCTGGCCTCTTGCGCCTGCTGCTCGGCGATCAGCAGCGGCTTTGGCGCGCTCTCGGTGATCTCTTTTTTCAGCCGCTCGCGCAAATCCTGCCGCGCGTCCGCGTCGACCAGGGATTCTTTCTCGATCAAGTTCTGGATCATCAAGACCGCCTGCAGCACGGCCTCGGGCGACGGCGGGCACCCCGGAATGTAAACATCTACGGGGATGATCTCGTCAATCCCCTGCATAACGTGGTAGGCGCGGTAGAAGCCGCCCGACGTTGCGCACGCGCCCATCGAGATCACCCATTTCGGCTCGGGCATCTGGTCGTAGATTCTCTTGAGGACCGGGCCCATCTTATCGACGATCGTTCCCATGACCATCAACAGATCGGACTGGCGCGGGGAGAACCGGACGACTTCGGCGCCGAACCTGGACAGATCGTAGTGCGCAGAGACGACGGACATGAACTCGATGGCGCAACAGGCTGTGCCGAACGGCATCGGCCACAGAGAGTTTTTGCGCGCCCAGTTTGCGACTTCGCTCACCTTCGTAGTGATGAAGCCCTCGCCGACCGCTGATTCAGTTGCCATTATTATTCCTCTTACGGTTCAACACGATTCATGAGGTTTCTATAAAAATCTTATCGTCGTCACACACGGGAGTCAAATGAACGATCTGTTGAGCGGCGGAGCCGGTTACGGCTGATGAACCTCAATGGCTCTTGCTATGGCAATTATCGAGTTAAAACGACCTTTTGATGCAAAGTTTCAATCTACAGATAAGCCCCCGGGTTGTCAACGAGCGTGCAAAGGAGCCGGGATAAGCTCTTTCGAATGAATCAGGCGGGCAGGGCTGTCACCACGATTTCGCGGTCGCGCGGGCCGTTGCATTCGACAAGCAAGACCCGCTGCCACGTGCCGAGACTGAGCCTGCCGTTGCGGAGCGGTATCGTAAGGCTAGCCCCCACGATAGACGAGATCATATGGTCCGGCGCATGCGAAGGGTCGTGGCCGTGCCGGAAGTTTATCTTCGGTATCATTCGCTCAAGCGTCTCCATCAAATCTTCGTCCGTGCCCTCGATGGCCTCGCCCGTGGTAAGCGCGGCGGTCGTATGTTCGACGAAAATATTACACAGGCCGCTTTCGATTTTCACACCGGCGAGCCATCGCTCAACCTCGCCGGTTATATCGATGACCTGTTTCGGTCGCCGCGTCTTGATTGTGATAGATGTCATCGGCATAGCTACACCTGCTCGGTCAATCGAGATGATCCTTGATCGATAATTCTGAAGTGATCGTTTTATGAACGGGGCAGCGTTTTGCTATCTCAAGCAATCTCTCCTTCTGCTCGTCGGAGAGCGGCCCGGTGAGCGAGATATACCGATCTATGCGTCCGATCTTCCCTTCTTTCGTGTTGCATTCTTCGCAATCCACGGCATGTATGTGGCTGTGGCGCAACGAAACTTCGACCCTTTCCAAGGGCCACTCTTTGCGGCGCGCGTAAAGCTGGAGCGTCATCGAAGTACAGGCCCCCAGCGCGGCAAGCAGCAGCGAATACGGGTCGGGGCCGGAGTCGCTCCCACCGACTTCGCGCGGCTCGTCGGCATAGAATGTGTGCGAGCCTGCTGTGATCTCCTGCTTTAGAAAACCAACCGAAGTGACGACTACTTCAGCCATAAGATTTCCTCCATGCTAAATTCTGTCTTTCTGCCGGAACCTTCATCGGGTAGGAACTTTATCACGTTTGTTAGGCTTGTAATACTTTCGCCCGCGCAGACGCTCGGGCAAACACTCCATCTCTTCGGCGCGACCCGACTCGAACATGTGTGCGTACTGGTATCCTTTGCCGTATCCCACCTGCTTCATCAACGACGTTGCGGCGTTGCGCAGGTGCAGGGGAACGGGCTGTCGCTCGGTTTCGAGCGCGTCTTTTTGCGCCGAGATGTAAGCCTCGATGACCGCGTTAGATTTCGGCGCGAGCGATAGATAAATGGCCGCCTGCGTCAACGCGAGCTTTGCTTCGGGAAGTCCTACGAAGTGCGTGGCCTGCATGGCGGCGACTGCTTGCGTGAGAGCCTGCGGGTCGGCCAGGCCGATGTCTTCGGACGCGTGGATCACCATTCGCCTCGCGATGTAAAGCGGGTCTTCCCCGGCTTCGAGCATTCGCGCGAGCCAGTATACCGCAGCGTCCGCGTCGGAGTTGCGAATCGACTTTATGAAAGCCGAGATCAGGTTGTAATGCTCTTCACCAGCCTTGTCGTACCTTATCGCAGCCCGCTGCATGGCTTCGCGGAGCACTTCGGTCGTAAGCCTCCTCTCGCCGGCGGCGTCCGGCTCGGCGATGGAGGCGGCCAGCTCAAGCGTGTTCAACGCGACGCGCGCGTCGCCCGACGCGTAACCGGCAATCGCGCCCAGCACGTCGTCATCAGCAGTGATTCTCTCGTCCCCCAACCCGCGCTCCCGGTCTTCAAGCGCCGCCTTCATGATCTGGACAAGGTGCTCAGCCGCGAGCGGGTCCAGTACAAAGACTTTTGAGCGAGAAAGGAGCGCCGAGTTGACTTCAAACGAGGGGTTCTCAGTCGTAGCGCCGATCAGAATTATCGTGCCGTTTTCGACATAGGGCAGAAAGGCGTCCTGCTGCGCTTTGTTAAAGCGATGAATCTCGTCAATGAAGACGAGCGTTCGATGAGTAGATTGCAACCTGTACTCTTCGGCTTCGGCCATCACCTCGCGGACTTCGCGGATGCCGGAAGTCACAGCGCTGAACTGCACGAAGTTCGCCTGGGTCGTCTCTGCGATGATGCGGGCGAGCGTAGTCTTGCCCGTGCCGGGCGGCCCCCACAGTATGATCGATTGCAGACGATCTTCTTCAATCATCCTTTTCAGCGCGCGGCCTCGGCCTACGATCTTCTCCTGCCCTATGAACTCGTCGAGCGTGCGGGGCCGCATGCGGTCGGCGAGCGGTCGCGCAGCGGTTTGCTCGCCCTCGAACAGCAACTCTTCCGGCTCCTCAAACAAGCTATCGGCGCGCGCGCGTTTGGCCTTGATCGTGGCTTTCTTTAGTCTAGGCATTCGAGCCCCCTTAAAAAAATAGTAAAGCCAGACACGCCCGGATGCAACGAGCGATGGGGTAGTCAGAAGCCTTTATTTTTCATTGACATAGGAGGCTTAAACTGGCTAAAATGAACTCGTTGACAAGCATTCCTCTCCTTTGTTAACCTTTTTCTTTACTCTAGTAAGAGTATTGGCCTCTGTCTGCATCTATATTACGTGGAGTTAGTTTATCGTGAGAAGGATCACCTTATTTACAATGCTATTCGCTGCCGTTGCGATCTTCGGGACGGCGTGCATTAGAAAAGTGACCGTCGCCGAAGTGCTTCCTACGCAGCCTCAGATGGCGACAGAAGAGTTGATCGCCCGGATAGATTCTTATGGCCGAGTCGATACCTTTTCGGCGCAGGCCGGCTTCCTGGTCCGCAATTACTTCACAGGGAAAGAAAACAAGGCCGAAGAGTTTCCCGAAGCTAACGGAGCCATACGGTTCCGCCGGCCAGAGAACATTCGCATGCTCGTTACCGCGCCGATCGTCAACACGAAGGTCGCCGATATGGCGAGCGACGGCCAGAGCTTTCGCCTTGCAATCTACTACCCGAAGGACAAGCGGCAGTTCGTCCACGGCAGCAATCTGAGCGACCTGGACCGGATGACCACCGACGAGCTTAAAAAGACCAAGGACCCGCGATTGGCCGAAGCGGGCGGGCTGATAAACATGCGCCCGCAGCACGTAACAGACGCGTTCCTCATCAAGCCTACGCCCGCAAGCGGGCGCGCGGATGTGTTCCGCGAAGAGGTCCTGATGGAAGAACCCGACGACCGGCCCGGCAAGAAGGGGCGCAAAGTCGTCCGCAGCTATTACGTAGTCTATGTGCTGGAGCGCACTGATAAGGGCGAGTCGGAATTGCGTCGCAAATTCTGGTTTGACCGCACTCGTCACGGCACGCCGCTCGTCCGCCAGCAGACTTTCGAGAACGGGGCTGGCCGGTTGGCTAGCGACGTATGGTATTCAGATTGGTTTAAGGTTAATGACACGAGTTGGGAATGGCCCGGCCGAGTAGTCGTAGACCGCCGACAGGATGGATACCGAATCGAATTGACGCTCGAAAAGGATAGCGTAGAGATCAACTCGGAATTGCCGGGCACTACTTTCGTGCTTGAGAATACCGAAGGCTTGAAAGATGTAGACCTGGACGCGCCCAGAAAGGCGTCGCTTACGAATGATCGTAAGCCGCAGCCCTCCCTCCCGACGCACTGAAGATGGATAGCCTGATCGTAGCCAACGTCAAGCAACGCCCTTTGCGCACAGCCGTCAGCGTAATCGGCGTGGCTCTGGGCGTCATCCTCGTAGTGTTGACCGTAGGGCTCGCGCGCGGGATGATGCGCGACGCGACCGAGCGCCAGTCGAATGTAGATGCCGAGATTCGCTTTTTTGCTTCCGGCACCCTCTCGTTTACCGCAAACCCGCTGATGCTGAGGGCGGCCTACGCCGACGCTATTCTTAATGGCGTGCAGCCGACGGCCGAAGACCCGGACCTCAAACCCATCCCTCCGATTCCAGGCGTGGCGGCGACCTCGCCCGTCGGAGAGTGGGTGCAGCCGAGCAGCGGCGGGCTTGGCTTCGAGATGGTCGACGGCATAAATTATGGGAGCTTCGCAAAGACGACTCAGATCAAGGTCGTTGAAGGCAGTCCGCTCGGCGACGGGCGCACGCCCGGCACAGAGTTTCAAGCCATAGTCGATCCTTACTACGCGGAAAACAACCTGGGGACCGACGGACGCCCCGTCCGCGTCGGGAGTAAGATAAAGGTCCTCGATCATGAGTTTGATGTCGTCGGCATTTATCAGCCTTCGATGCTCGCGCGAGTCAAGATACCGCTCCCGACCTTGCAAGAACTTTTAGGCGGCGCGGAAAACTGCACGTTCGTGCTGATTAAAACTGAAACTCCAGGGATGGAGGATCAGGTAATGGCTTCGTTGAAGCAGCATTACCCTAGCAACAACGCCATCTTCACTCGCGATCTGCCCGCGCTCTACTCGCAGGGGTTTAATGCGGTCGACATCTTTTTGAACGTCGTGATATGGCTCTCAATGGTGATCTCCACGCTGGTAATATTGCTCGCAATGTACACTACTATAATCGAGCGCACGCGCGAGATCGGCATACTGAAGAGTCTTGGGGCGCCTAAGAAGTTCATAGTCTTTTCGATAGAGAAAGAGGCTGCGATGATAAGCGCGCTCGGCGTCCTGTTCGGCTTCGTCGTAGCCATAATAGGAAAATATGGAATCGAGGCGAGCACTCGGCTCCATATTGATTTACAATTTGAATGGCTGCTGTTGGCCGCGTTCATAGGATTGATGGGCGGAATAGTCGGCGCTTTGTATCCGGCGTGGCGCGCGGCAAATCTCGACCCGATAGAGGCGCTCAGTTACGAGTGAGAGGCGGATGAAACCGGTTCTTGAGACAATCGATCTGAAGATGGTCTACAGGGTAGGCCAGGTCGACGTGCCTGCGCTGCGCGGGCTGAACGTTACAGTCAACGCGGGCGAATACATCGCTATCATGGGGCCATCGGGGTGCGGCAAATCTACGTTCCTGCACATCGTAGGCGGGATGCTCCAGCCCACGTCGGGCCGCGTCATCATCGATGGCGAAGACATGACTCGGATGAGCGACGCCGAGCGGACGGACGTGCGCAGGCGGAAGATAGGGTTCGTCTTTCAACGATTCAACCTGTTCCCCACGCTCACGGCTGAGGGCAACCTGAAGCTGGCGGAACGAATCTATTCGAATGGCGCAAACGGCGGAAATCCTGAGCGCAGGCGTGAGGTGTTGAGGCTCCTCAAGCTGGAGGAGAAGATCAATCACAAGCCTCTTGAGCTATCTGGCGGGGAGCAGCAGCGAGTGGCAATAGCAAGAGCAATCATCAACCGCCCGGCGATCCTGCTTGCCGACGAGCCTACGGGCAATCTTGACAGCGAAAACTCTCAAATCGTGTTGGAGATGCTGCGCGGACTCAACAACGAGTTTCGCCAGACGATTGTAATGATTACGCACAACCCGGAAGCCGCTGCGCGCGCTGACCGCGTAATCGAGATGCGCGACGGGCACGTGGTCGAATAGGAGAACTGAAAAGTGAGGATAGTACTCTCAGCATTGAAGAAGGTTCTCTTCTGGTCGTACGAGCGAGGGAGTTGGCAGTACGACGTGATGTGCGTGCTGATCCTGTTGTTCATTTTCGCCTTCCCTAACAGGTTTTTGCACACGGCTCAAACGATGGATGCGAGCGTTAGTTTTGAAACACCCATCTTCGTAAGCCGTGAAGAGGTCGGGCAAGTTGACGCCGTGAAAGTGGATGAAGTAATAGCCGAGCACCTGGCGCGAAAGTATGGACACACGGTAAAGATTGAGCGAACTGAGCCGCATGTGGACAGCTCAGGGAACGTCACGGGCTATCTGGCCTGGGGACGAAAGGAATGAGATGATGACAAGGGGTTTAAGGATGAAGCGAATCAATCTGTTTCTAATAGCCGTCGCTCTGTTAATGACGGCGTCGTTTTCGGTTTCAACCGCCGAAGCCAACGGCCAGTTGGACGTGATTCTTGCGAACATGCAGAAGGCGGCTTCCGGCATCAAAAGCATCAAGGCCGATCTCAACCAAGAGAAGCGTCTCGGGCAATTAGGCGGCAAAGAGGTTAATAACGGGAAGCTCTGGTTCAAACACGAGGGAAAAGGCTCGGACAAGGTTAAGATCGAGTATTACCGAAACGGGAAGCCGAGCCAGGTCGTATGGGTCGTCGGCAACGAGATATGGCTTTGGCAGCCGCCTATCAATCAAGTCATAATCACGACCCGCACGTCTCAGGCTTCAAAGAACCAGGAGTTCGCGTTCATCGCCACGCCGTACAAATCTGTGCCTGAGCTTAAGAGCCAGTACAACATCGTTCACAAGGGCGACGACGGCCCCAACGCTGTGCTTGAGCTGACGCCGAAAAGAAAATCTTCCGTAAAGCAATTGACGCTGTGGGTGAACAAGTCTACGTGGGTTCCCGCGCGCTACTACGTCGTGGAGTCAAACGGGGATCAAACGACATTCGTGCTGAACAACATGGCGCTGAACGACGCTATCAGCAACGGCATGTTTAAGAAGGGCTGGCCTGGTAGCACGAAAGAGATCCGCAGGTAAAGAGTCTCGGAGGCGCGAAAAGCGGCTTGGATTAGTTGGCATAAAGCGCTATGACGAGCATCGTCGCGCATCCGAGCGCTATGATCCAGAAGAGAGCTTCGCGCGCAAGAAAGCCCAGCCACCCGGAGTCGGGGTTTTTGTTTCGCATCTGGCGATGCTTGAGCGAGAGCGCCGAATGAGCCATAAAAACGCCAACCACCAGCGCGCCGAGTGACAGCACGCGCAACGGCCACAAGAAGAACACCCACTGAAACTCTATCAGCAGCAGTAGCGGCAGGCCGATCACAAAGCATGTCGCTGCGCCCATCACTAACCCGGCCATGTCTTCGTCGGCAACAGGGATTTTCAATGTGCCCGCATTTGAAGCCGCTTCGGGGTCGTAGGCCGCCGACGTGCCGTAAGTGATTTGAGGCGGGCGACGTTCTGCATCATAAGCCTTTCGCGTCTCGGGGTCGCGCAGGATGTCGCGCGCCTCGTTGAGCGACTTCATGGCCTCCTCGCTGCCGCCGCCGTCGGGGTGACGCGAGCGCGCGACGCTCCGATAAGCCTTGTCTATCTCTGCTTCGGTCGCCTCTTCGGAGACGCCGAGAACTTCGTAGTAATCTTTTTTTGAATCGTACTTCTTCATGGCCGCGCTCTAGCTCAATTATAACCATGAGCCCTAAAAGGCAAAGCCAAAGCGCGGCGGCTTTTTCGGGCAACACCCCTTCGTGCTATAGTCAGTTTCATGGCGGCAATTCCAAAAGACGCGGCGGCTATCATACTGTTAAAAGACCCTTCGGATCCAAAAGTCTTCTGGGTGAAGCGAGACCCACGGCTGATGTTTATGGGCGGCTTTCACGCCTTCCCCGGCGGACAGCTCGATAAAGATGACCCGGCGATTCTCGTCAGTAACTGCGACGCTGACGACGCGCGCGCGATGCGCGCTTGCGCCGCGCGGGAGTTTTTCGAAGAGACGGGCGTGTTGCTTGCACGCGGGGCCGAGCGGCTCGCGCCGGAGGCTATAGCGGACGCGCGGCTCGCGCTCGAAAGCAAAACAAAAAGCTTTAAGCAAATCCTCGAAGAGAACGAGCTTGAAATCGACGGCGCCGAGCTTGTTGCAGCGGGCAGATGGGTCACTCCGCCCTTTGCGCCGCGCCGGTTTGATACCTGGTTTTTTCTCGCGTGGCTGCCAGAAGGCCAGGAGGCGACGATCGAAACCGGCGAGCTTGAGTCGGGCGAGTGGATACGACCAAAAGATGCCCTCGCCGAGTGGAAGCGCGGCGAGATCATAATGGCGCCGCCGACGCTCCATATCATCAGGACGCTCGCGGCTAACGCCGAACGTATCGAAGAGCTGCCCGCCGCGCTGGTCGCCCTGCCGGAAGCTCAACGAGGCATGGTGCGCAAGATAGAATTTCGACCGGGCATATTTCTCTTCCCTGTGAAGACGCCTACGCTCCCGCCCGCGACACACACCAACTGCTACATCATCGGCGGAGACGAACTCGTTGTCATCGATCCCGCTTCACCATACGAAGAGGATCAGAAAGAGCTTGATCGGTTTATCGACAGCCTTATAGCCGAAGGACGGCGGGTCCGAGAGATCTTTATTACTCATCACCACCCGGACCATCACGCGGGCGTCGATCACCTTCGCGCGAGGCTCAATGTCCCTGTCGCCGCACACCCGCTGACGGCCGAACGCCTGGCGGGCCGGTTGAAGATCGACCGCCACGTCGAAGACGACGAACTGATAGAGCTAGAGGGCGAGCCGGGCTGGCGGTTGCGCGCGCTTTACACGCCCGGCCACACGCGCGGCCATTTGTGTTTCTACGAAGAGATAACCGGCGCGATAATGACGGGCGATCTGATAGTTGGCATCGGCACGGTCGTCATCGATCCCCCCGAAGGCAACATGCGCCAATATTTTGATTCGCTTCACAAGCTGCTTGAATTGCCTAAGCTGTCATCCCTCTTCCCGGCGCACGGCCCCGCAATCGGCTCCGCCGCGCCGAAGATCAGAGAGTACGTCGAACACCGCACGATGCGAGAGAACAAGATTTTAGACGCAGTGCGCGCGGGCGCGGGCACTCCATCAGAGATCGTGGCGCTCGCTTACACGGACGTGTCGCCCTCGCTTTACTGGCTAGCGGAGCGCTCGACCGTGGCGCACCTTGAGAAGCTTGAGGAAGATGGTTTGATAAGCAGCCGCGATGGTGAACGCTATTACGCAGCCTGAATCAGATCAAATCCTTATCCCCCGAAATACGCTTGTTGTGCTCTGCGGCCCGGCAGGGTGCGGCAAGTCGACATTTGCGGCCCGTCATTTCCTCGCAACTCAAACAGTCTCTTCCGACAACTGCCGCGCGCTGGTGTCGGATGACCCCGCAAACCAGGGAGTGTCGGGCCACGCATTCGACCTGATGTACTTCATCATAGAGAAGCGGTTGAGGCTTGAGCGGTTGACCGTAGCCGACGCGACTAACCTCGAACGCCGAGACCGCAAGAGTTTGATCAAGATCGCCCGCTGGCACAATTTCAACGCTGCGGCAGTCGTCTTCAACATCCCCCTTGAGATTTGCCTCGCTCGAAACTCGAAACGGGCGCGCAAGGTTCCCGAAGACGCGCTCCGCCGTCAATTCGAAATGCTGGAAGCAACTCTCGCATCCATAGACCGCGAAGGCTTCGATTATGTTTACGTCTTTGACGAGCGAGATCAGGAGTTAGTGAAGATAGAGATCGGGCCTCCTAAAGCACGCAGGCGGCCGCGCAGACAAAATTGATTGAAAACGTAAGGGGTAGACTAGGAAGTAAAGCGCCCACCGCGCCTGCTCTTGATGATCTCGCGATAATCGTCGCCTTCCATAGGGATGTGCCTGCACATCTCGTGGAGGCGCGAGCGGAGCCGCACGCCGACCCTATCCGTAAGCGTCTCGTCGTATGATGAGCCGATGGTTATGTCGAGGTAGTTTGAAGTAAAGATAGTGATCTTCTTATCGTTATACCGCTTGTTGATTATGTGAGTGATAGTCTCCTGGACCCACTCGGTAGGCTTGCTCGCTCCCAACTCGTCCAGCACCAAAACCTCGGCCTCAAATATCGGCGCAAGGATCTTAAGCTCTGAGGTATGCGTGTTCGGGTTATAGCTGTCTTGAATCTCTTTCAACAAATCGCGGAAGTCGTAAAAGAGTCCGGGAATACCCTTGTTGATAAGCTCTCTTAATGCCGAGACGGCCAAATGAGTCTTTCCGACGCCGCAACTGCCGAGAAACAGCAACCCGACATCGACCACAGGATACTCTTCGACGAATTTCCTGGTGTTCATCAGCGCGCGCGTGATCGAAGGCTGTATAGTTTCGAAAGAATCAAAGGCGCAGTGCGCGAATCGCTTCGGTATTCTTGCTTGAGCGAGCAGGATGTCTGTGCGGGCAGCTTTCTTGCAGCGGCAGGGGCGGACGCCTCTGCCTTCGACGAACTCCCAGCCTGTTCCGCCACAATCAGGGCAAGGAGCTAGCTTGAGGTTTGCTGACTCTGCTGACATTCGGTGCTTCCTGTTCCTGCTTATCGAGTCCCTTAGGTGGGGCCGGTGATCTCGAACGGCTGCGATTATAGGGAAGCTCACTTGAAATTGCAATCATAAAGCGCCCCAGACTCGACAAATCTTTGATATAAATTATCGCAACACCTTTTCACCGGGAAAGTCGCTTGAGCGAACGCTTAAGCACCGCTTCAATGGACCGCTCGCCATCCTCTCTGATTGCCGCCGAGACGGCCCGCTCGGCCTGCGGCTTCGGGTATCCGAGCGCCATCAGCGCGGCAACCGTGTCATCTTTCACGTCTGCTTCCGTGGCGAACGCCGGGCCCGCTCCGGCGTACTCTGCGTCATCGAATGACACAGCCGCGAGCTTGTCGCGCAGCTCTACGACAACGCGCTCGGCCGTCTTTCGCCCCACGCCGGGTATTGCTGTAAGCCTTATGACATCGTTATTCCTTATGGCGGGGATCAGCTCGACGGCGGGCATTCCGGAAAGCATCGTGATGGCGAGCTTGGGGCCGATCCCGCTCACGCTCGTGAGGCGCAAGAAAAGCTCTTTTTCGCGATTGGTTTGAAAGCCGAATAGCTGTAGCGAGTCTTCACGGACGTGAGTGTGAATCCTGAGCGACACATCCGAGCCCACGTCGCCAAGCTCATAGAAGGTCGACAGCGGAACGGTGACTTCGTAGCCGACGCCGCCGACATCTATCACAACTGTGTTCGGTAATTTGACTAGGAGTTTGCCTGATAAATGCGCTATCAAGTCACAGCCCTTTCTTAAATTTCAGTTTAAGCAACGCGTCCGATGCATGTCAACGAAGCCTTTCAAACGCGAGTCAGAAGAACTATTGCAAAATCGAGGGGCTGGGTTATACTGGCTGCTGTAAACAGACATTTTCCCCATTTTTTTATCATTCGCGCCCCTTCATTATGAACCCTGCCCCGCGCGGTCTACGGCTATGATTATTTCAAAGAAGAAGCGTGTCACGCTCAAGCGTGTGCTTTGGGCTTTCATCCCTGCGGTCCTTGTTCTGTGCCTCGGAGTCGTTGCGCTCGATTTCTACGCAATGCATCGTATCTCTCACCCTCAGCGCACGCAGCTTTACGGATCACCGCGCGATTTTCAGGTCATTCTCCAGAAGCCCATGTGGTCGGACGAGAAGTGGAAGAATTCCGATTCGACAGAGTCCGTAGGCTGGTTCTTGAGCCAGGGACGCCCGGCTCCGTCGCTCGTCCTGAGCCACGGCTACGGCTCGAACCGCTCAGACCTGCTCACTCTGAGCTTCGAGCTTTGGAAGGCTGGTTACCACGTTCTGGTTTATGACCTACGAGGCCACGGCGAGAGCCCGGTCAGCTGGTCAGGGCTTGGGACATATGAGACGGATGATCTGGTCTCTGCGATCAAATTCCTGAAGTCGCAAAAGAATGACAAAGGCCAGGAACTGTTTGATGGCCGGGTGGGGCTTTATGGCGTGGAGATGGGCGGGTATGTTTCGCTTGTGGCTTCCGCTCAGGACCCGTCGATCAAAGCCGTAGCCGTCGATTCCGTTTACCCTGACGTGAACCGCTATGTTAATCACCGCATGAAGGCGCTGCTCGGGTCAGACGACTGGGCAACCGGGCTTGTCGATTCTTCGCTCGCAAACAACATGAACGAAGTCGTGATGCAACTCTACCTGTTGAGGCGCGAAGACACTGCCCCGGCAGTCGAGGCGGTTGGGATGCCATCCGGCAAACGATTCCTCTTTATCACGGAAAAGGATAATGGCACGTTAAGCGATATGACGCGCGAAGTTCAGGCGCAGACAAAAGATCAGAATGAGCTGGTAGAGTTAGAGCATACTCGCACACAGCGCCTCTACAACGAGGCTTCGTCTTCATATGACGCCAGAGTGGTGGCTTTCTTCAGCGCGGCCATGCCGGTAGTGAATGAAAAGCCAGGCGTCGTAAAGAAGGCAAAATAATAAGCCGGAGGATTCAAGCAACTTTCGCATTCATTCTTTCAGTGTAACTCTGATTGCACGCGCTTTCCCCTGAGAGGCGATTAGCTCCGTCGCGAGCCTGGGATCGCTCTCAAGGTCCGCGACCCAGTTGGAAGTGGTAAAGATAATGATGCTCGATTCCGTCTCTAAGACCTCAACGAGCTTATCCGTATGAAGTGCGTTTAACACGGTCCCGTTTCCGACACCACACACCACACGCCCCTCGGCATAAAAGACCGGCGCAAACTCTTTCATCAGGAAAAAAGCTATTCTCTCGCCCGGCTTGAGCGCCGCCGCCGCCTGCTTGGAAAGTGTTCTCAAGCTCTTCGTTTCATTCAAGACAGGAAACAGTAATAAGACCGTTGTGATGATCACGCTTACAACGACGGCGCAGGCGCTCAGGACGAATGCTCGCTTCTTTGCGGCAAAGAGCAAAGCAACGGCGACCGAGGCTGCTGCAATCGGCAGCCAGACCATCGCACTGGCGAGCGGGCTTGCGTCTGTCGCCTGGCGATTAGAGTAGATGACAAACGCAACGCCGATTGCTACAAGAAGCAAACCGGTAAGCCATGCGGCAACCGTGTGAGCCCTATTATCACTGTTTATGAACTGCTCGACTTCAACGCCGATGATTATCGCGAGCGCCGGAAAGACGGGCAGAAGGTAGCCCGGCAGCTTTGACACCGAAAACGAAAAGAACAGAAGCGGCAGGGCGAACCATATCCAGGCGAGCGTCAACAGGGAATCGCGTTTGTCGCTTCGCGGCTTGAGCTTGCGCAACCGCCCGACCGCGGGGATCAAGAAGAAAGTCCAGGGCATCAAACCGGCAATCGCGACGAAGAGGTAGAAGTAGATCGGCTGCGGGTGGCTGTGCCTGTTCGTCAGGTAGCGCTCGAAATGATGTTCGAGAAAAAATTTTTCCACGAATGCCCACCCGTGCTTGATCGTCACGGGAACGTACCAGATCGCAGTTACGATTGTGAGAATGAATATCGCAACAATCACAGCGCGCCAGTTGATTGCACGGAGATTGCGAGTGACGATCAAGTAGACTCCCAGAATGCCTATGACCAGGATGACTCCTACCAGCCCTTTCGCCAGAACTGCGAGGCCGAGAGATGCGCCGCACAACGACCAGTATTTGAACTGCCTCTGTTTTTCAGAAGTGATAGCCAGGAACCCGCAGAGGATCGCAATGCTGATCGTGGCTGCAAGCGGCATGTCGGGAGATACGACCCTTGCATACGCGATCATTATTCCCATCGAGAGCAATACGATTGAGACTGCGAGCGCGAGCCTTCGGGAAACTGCGCGGCGGATTGCGAGCAACAGGGCCAGGGCGGTTAATGTCGCAGCCAGGGCGGATGGCACACGGGCTGCGAATTCGTTCACCCCGAAGACGTGATACGCGGCGGCTGACATCCAGTATTGCAGCACGGGCTTTTCAAACCAGAAGCACCCGCCGAGTCGCGGCGAGACGTAATCGCCGGTCGCAACCATCTCGCGCGGCACCTCTGCGTAGCGCGGCTCGTCCGGTCCGATCAGCGCTAATCGTCCCAGGCCGAAAAAGAATGTCATTGCGGCCAGCAGCGCGAGGACCGCAAAGACCGCGACCCTGCGCTTGGCAGTCGCGTCGCGCTCCTCTATTATCTCTTCTTTGTCGGCGGAAATAGCGTGAAATCTCCAACGGCTAAGTCTGTGTAAGAGGGTTAAACATATAACGGGCAGTCGAAGGTCGGCAACAGCAAACCGAGGAGCAGGCTTGATGATAAGAGTCGCTGTAGTGGGCGCGGGCCATTTCGGTCGAGAGCATGCAAGAATCTACTCGACATCGGAAAACGCGCAGCTAGTCGCGGTCTGCGACATCAACGAAGCGAACGGAAGACCCGTGGCCGAGCGATTCGGCGCGCGTTTCGTTACGGACTTTCGAGAATTGATCGGCGAGGTCGATGCCGTGAGCCTCGCAGTCCCTACCGTGTCGCACCACGCCATTGCTTGCGCTCTTATGGACGCGGGCGTCTCTGTGCTGATCGAAAAACCTATCACGCGAACGCTTGAGGAGGCAGACGAGTTGATCGCGCTGGGAGACAGCAAAGGCGTTGTGTTGCAGGTCGGCCACCTTGAGAGGTATAACCCCGCCGTGACCGCCGCGAGCCGGATTGTCACCCGGCCACTTTTTTTCGAAGCCCACCGCCTGAGCGTCTTCACCCCGCGCAGCCTCGACATAGACGTGGTAATGGATTTGATGATACACGATCTGGACGTGATCTTGTCATTCGTAAAAAGCGGCGTGGCCGAGATCCGCGCCGCCGGTGTCCCGATACTCACCCCGAGAATCGACATAGCCAACGCGCGCATAGAGTTTGAGAACGGGTGTGTGGCTAATCTTACGGCCAGCCGCGTCTCGTCTGAGCGCGTCAGAAAGCTGAGGTTTTTCCAGCCTCACCAGTACGTATCTATCGATTACTCAGCGCAGGAGGCGGCCGTCGTTTCAATAAACCCGACCGCCGCGGGCAAACCGCAATTCGACAGCCGCCTGCTGGCTGTGGAGCGGGATGAGCCGCTGAGGATAGAGATCGAATCGTTCCTATCGGCGCTCGGGGGCGGCCCGATAAAGACGGGTGGGCCGGAATCGCGCCGCGCGCTTGCTCTTGCAACCGGGATAACAGAGAAGATACGCGAGCACGCGAGGCGCGCTGGCATAGTCTTTGCGGGTTGAGTTGTCTCAATAACGCGCTTAAAGAAAGTAGAGGTTTGCACACAAGATGACCAAGCGAATTATCCTGCGCCACACATTATTATCAATCACCTTCTTTGTGATGCTTGCGGCAGCGGCCCGCGCGCAAGGTCAAACAGATGACCTTCGGATCGACTACACGGTTAAAGTTGCAAGCGTCGAATCCCAGCTCTTCCATGTGACGGCAGACATCAAGAACATCAAAGAGCCGCGCCTGGACCTCTCTCTGCCCGTCTGGACGCCTGGTTGGTACACGATTGAAAACTACGCGAAGAATATCCTGCGATTCCACATCACAGACGGCGCGGGTAAGCGACTGCCTCACCATATGACGCGCAAGCAGACATGGCGCGTAGAGACCAGGGGCCTCAATCGGATCAAGGCCGAATTTGATTATCGCGCCGACGTGCTGGCTTTGAATCAGGCGAAGATCACTCAGGATTTCGCCTTCTTCACGGGCACGCAGCTTTTTTTGATGGCCGAAGGGCATCGCAAGAATCCGAGCACTGTCCGGTTCGATGTCCCTCAAGGATGGAAGATCGTAACGTCGCTGAAAGATAGTTCAGACCCTCTGGTATACACAGCGAGTGATTACGACACGCTGGTCGATTCGACCACGGAGCTGGGCAATTTCGACCTCACGCGTTTCGAGTTCGAGGGCAAGCCCCACTATTTTGTAGCGACGCCCGCTGGAGCGTTTTCCAAGGAGAAGGCCGAGCGGTTCACCGAGATACTAAAGAAGATCGCCGCCGCCCAGCGCGCAATCTTTGATGACCTGCCGTATGAGAAGTTCGTCTACTTCTATTTCTTCGCGCGCCCGGAGTCGAACGCGGGGGGAGCACTTGAACACGCGAATTCTTTCGTGGCCTTCGCGCCGCCCGGCAATATCGCCACGCCGGAAATGCTGATGGGCACGGCCGCGCACGAATTTTTTCATGTCTGGAACGTCAAGCGGATTAGGCCGGCGGAAATGTGGCCCTATGATTATTCCGGCGAGAATTACACCCCTTTGCTGTGGGTGTCGGAAGGGTTTACGAATTACTACACCAACCTTTCACTTTACAGGGCCGGGCTGCGCACGCGCGAGCAGTTCTTGCATGGCGTCTCGATTGCAATTTCAGGAGTAGAGAACAACCCTGCGCGCGACTACATCTCGCCCGCCGACGCGAGCACCTCGACCTGGCTCGGCTATGACACGCCGGTCGCCTTCGGCATCTCTTATTACACGCAGGGGCAGAACCTCGGCGCGCTGTTGGACCTCTCGTTGATTGCAGACACGGGCGGAAAGCACGGGCTTGACGATCTGTTCCGCGCGCTCTACAAAGATTTTTATCATAAGGGCAAAGGGTTCTCGACCGAAGACCTGCTTGCGGTCATTCAAAGTCTGACTAAGAAAGATTACACAGATTTCTTCCGCAATTACATCCAGGGCGTGAATGTCCCGCCCTACGACGCCATACTGGGCCGCGCGGGCTACAGGCTGGATAAGACCGGCGATAAGGATGTCGACCTGGGGTTTGAATACTCTGTAACTGGGGACGGCAACTTTGAGGTGACGCGCGTTCACCCCAACTCAGGCGCGGTGGCTGCGGGACTCGTTACGGGAGATGTGATCCTGAAGATAGATGGGAAAGTGATAAGCCGCGCCAATCGCCCCGACCTCAAGCCCGATCACAATATTAATCTGACGATCAGACGCGGGGGCCAGGAGAAGAGTGTAGAGTTGAAGGTTGGGTCTCGCGGTGTAGTCAGCTACAGGATAGAGGAAATCGCGCAGCCGACGGCCGATCAACTCAAGGTGCGCGAGCGATGGCTTCGCACCTCAACACAGTAGCGCGGAAAGCCCCGAATGGGCAATGGCAATAAGATTAGTCACGGTCTTTCGTCCCGTAGGGACGGCTGAGTTTAGGCAGGTCCTTTAGGGCCTGCATGCTTCGCCATATTAATCATTGCGTCGCATAGCGACGATTGAATTCAGCCGTCGCTGACGCGACGCAATGATTGACGACTCTTGATCCGTGCGCTGAAGCACACGGCTAAAATCATCTCGCCGCTACGCGGCTTATTGCCACTGCCCATTCGGGGCTTAAAAGACTCTACACAATCGCGAAGTCGTACTGCTCCTGGTGAAGGTGCGGGTCCGCTTCGATCGTGACTGGCGTGCCGAAGTAGGCCTCGATCTCTTCGAGCACCTCGCGCTCTGTCGTATGAAACGCCTCCGCAACGTCCGGCGAAACCCTCAGCATAACGTCTTCGCTGCCGTTCATCTGCTTGGACATCGCCTTAGCCTGTTCAAGAATCTCGAAGCACATGGTCTGAGCCGATTTAACCATGCCCGCGCCCTGGCAGTATGGGCAGGGCGTGCAAAGCGTTCGCTCAAGCGATTGCTTCACGCGCTTGCGCGTTATAGCCATAAGCCCGAAATCGTTGATCGACAAAATCTTTGACGGCGCGCGGTCGGACTGTAATTCTTGTTGCAGCGCGATCAGGACTCGCTGGCGATTCTTACGCTCCTCCATGTCTATGAAGTCGATTACGATGATGCCGCCCAGGTCGCGCAGGCGTATCTGGCGCACGATCTCTTTAGCGGCCTCCATATTCGTCTTCGTAATCGTGTCTTCAAGCTTGTCAGACTTGCCGACGAATTTCCCGGTGTTCACGTCGATTGCGACGAGCGCCTCGGTCTGGTTTATCACGATGTAGCCGCCAGACCGCAACCACACGCGAGGGCGGACCGCCTTGTCTATCTCAGGCTGAATGCCATACTTCTCAAGAATCGGCTGATTGCCCGTATACAGCTTCACACGGTTGACGAGCTTCGGCTGCACGCGGTTGACGAACTCGACTATGCGCGCATATTCGACTTCGTTATCGACGCGGATAGCCGTGTACTCTTCCGACAACTGGTCGCGAAGAATTCTCTGCACAAGGTCCAGGTCGCGGTGGATCAGAGATGGCGCTTTTACCCGGTCGGCCTTCTTGCGTATGTCGGCCCACGTGCGCAGCAAGTACCGCATATCGTCGTGCAACTCCTGCTCAGAGTGGCCGGCGCAGGCCGTGCGGGCGATGAACCCACCCGTCGCCCCTTCACGCTCGCGCAGCGTCGCTACTAACCGTTTCAGCCTGATTCGCTCGATCTCATTCGGTATCTTCCGCGACACGCCGACGTGATTGACCGTCGGCATGTAGACCAGGTATCTGCCCGGCAAGGCCATGTGCGAAGTGATGCGGGCGCCTTTTTTCGCGATGGGTTCCTTGGCGATCTGCACGAGGATCTCCTGACCTTCGTGCAACAAGTCGCTGATCGTTGGAGAGGCCCCGCGTTCGGCCCTTCGGGTCGAGGGGATTTCAGACCTGCGGGTTGAAGAGGCTTCGGGCCTGCGCTGTCCGTCGGGCCTGCGATCATCTGGTCTTCGATCATCGGGTCTTCGATCACCCGGCCTGCGGTCGAACCGGCCCCCACGCCCGCGAGGGTTCTGTTGCCGCGGATGGCTCTCCTCCTTTTGAGGCTCCACCTTTTGAGGCTCCACGGCCGCTACTTCTTCAACATCGGTCACAGGCACGGGCGCGCTCTTCTCTTCATCCGCCTGGGATGGCGGCGCGTCCTTGCCGTCGGGCGGCCCTCCGCGGCGGCGGCGGCCTCTGCCGCCCCTTCGCACGGCAAACTCGGCGCGGCTGCCGCGCTCGCGGACAGAGGCGGCTCGCTCTTCTCCTACCGAAGCTTCTTGCTCGCCCTCCGCTTCGTCGCTCGCAGACAGCCGCATCTGCTCGCCGGTTTCGTCACCCTCTTCTCCAGTGGAAACAAACCCTGTAACCTCTCCGATCTCGCCCGCCTTCGCGGACTGAGCGCGATCGAGCAGGTCGTCGGGAACAAAATCATTGATGTGCCGGAAAGGGGTTATAGATTCGTCAAACTGGTCGAAGGCGGCAGTTTCGCCGGGCCCGGTCTGGCTCGCTGCTTCGGCTGAAACTTGCTCGGCGTGTTCATCGACTACTCGCTGGAACCCGGATTGAGCGGCGTCGCCGGACCGGAAGCTCCCTACTCGCCATTCCGGCTCAGGCTCCGGCGCGGGCCTCTGCGCAGCGGTCGTGTATTCAGCCGAGTGCACCTGCTCGATGATCTTCTCTTGAACGATCGCGTCTTTGAGCAGGTCGCCCGCGTCTGCGATCAAATCCTCGTCAGTCACCCTGTGAAACTGCTGCGCCGTTTGGCTTGAGTCAGAGTTCTCTTCCTTATCCTGTTCTTCTTTCCCTTTTCGTGATGTTCGCTTCGAAGTCTTTGCTGCCGGCTTGCGGGCGCGCGATTCAGCCGCTTTCTTAGGTTCAGGTTTCTCGGCCTTCTTCTTAGTCACCCGCGTACTCTTCTTTGCTTCAGGCTCGGCAGCCCTCTTGCGGCCTCGCCCACGCTTAGGCTTCTCTTCCGGCTCCGCCGCCTCTGTCTGAGCGCCAGCGGATGCGGCCTGTTCAAGCTCCGTCGCGGCCCCCGCCTCTGCCTCCGCCGGTTCTTGTACCTCCGAGCGACCGGGCTCGTCCGTGACCCTCTCGCCGATCCAGTCCTCGACCCGATCCACTCTCGCCTCTTCAACCTGCTGCTCTTCGCCGAAAGCGGATTGCTCTCCGGCTGCCTTGATACCTTCCTCAAGCTCTTCGTCGGACGTGGGCGGCGGTATGACGCTCTCGTCCGCGATCTCTGCAAGCTGCTCGACCACGTCTTCGAATGCCACGGGGTGATCGCCAACATGCTCCTCTCGCGGAGCCTCGGGCGCTACGCGAGCGCCCTCCTGCCTGTATCGGTCGCCGCGCCGTTGGCGGTCATCGGGGCGGGGCCGCTCTTCCGCGCGTTGCGGCACGGCGGCGGCCCTCTCTTCTCCCGCTTCTCGGAAATCGATCTCGTCTTCTTCCTCCATGAACTCCGTGAAGTCCGATACGTAGAGAAAGGCGTCGCGCTCCAGACCTATGTCGACAAAAGCCGACTGCATGCCGGGCAAGACTTTCATCACGCGGCCCTTGTAAAGGTTCCCGACAACTCCCTGGTTCTCGTCCCTGCGCTCGACGTAAAACTCCGTTACTACCCCGTCCTCCATGATAGTAACTTTCTTCTCATGCACGTTTGCACTGATTATTAACTCTTTTGCCATGAATTCTCCTAATCCGGTCCGCTCTCTTCAGGTGGGTAAGGCAGGCGGGCTGAGCCAGTTTAAAACTGATCCTCTGGTCAGACCTTGTGTCGCAGGTTATCCGTAAGCAGGAACGCCTCGTTCAGATCGAGGCCAAAAACTCGTGTGAGCAACCGGTCAGGCCCTTTCACGCATAATTCGCTTGTGGGCCTCGTCGCTCTGTCAAAAAATCGTGCTACCCGCTCGTGGATGCTGCGCCCCCGCCCTGACGGCATCAAGCTGGATGCCTGTGCGCGGGGCAAAAATCAAATCTCACCCGTGCTGTTTGAAAGCACAAACCTAAATGGCGTCACAAGTGACCAGGAATTTGAAATCTCAAATCTCAAATTATCTCTTGTCATTCGTCACGCGCTCAATTTCAGCCAGCGTGTGCCGCTATGGGCTGGTTTCCGATCTGAGGGTCAGGGCCCGCCTGGTCCTCAAAGAACAGCCGCAAACGTCGCACACGCGAGCTTAGTGGTATTACTTCTTCAATCGTCATGCCATAGACGGCTGCCAAAATCTCTGTCGGTTTTGCGCCACCATTTGGCGATAGCACTGTAACAATCCTTATTCGATTTCCTTCGGCGTCCGCCTCCAGCCGCACAGTATACTTGCGCACATCGATCTGCTGCTTCTTGTC
This sequence comes from Blastocatellia bacterium, assembly GCA_036277095.1. Taxonomy (GTDB): domain Bacteria; phylum Acidobacteriota; class Blastocatellia; order UBA7656; family UBA7656; genus DASUNP01. The sequence goes on along the minus strand of DASUNP010000065.1, from coordinate 36,515 downwards.
CTTGCGCGCGCGCTCGACTATGACCGCCTCTCGCGCCAAAAATTCGCCGACAAGCGCGCTATGTGTCGCACCGGCCCGTTGAGCCGCGTTTGTTATCTCAGGCGAATCGAGCGGCACCGAGTACTCCGCGCGGTTGAACACTTTTATGAGGGCTTTCGCGCCCGGCTCCAGACGCTTGAGCAATTTGAAGCGGAATCCTTCGGGAAGAACTTTGTTGATGCGTTCAAGGAAATCGTTCTCTACCAACTGGTCCGGCGAGTCAAAATCGATCAGCTCGTTTTCCCCGACCGTGCCGACGCCGAGCGCGGGGCCGTATTGAATCAGCGGCATCGGGTGGAAGCCCTGGCTATAGCCGAGCAGCACCTTTGCTCGGCGGAACGCGCGCGGCAGCGCCCTCGTCAGATCAAGGTGGGACAGGTACTTGATCCCTTCGCCCTTCTCAAACGTGGCGCGATATCGATAAAGAGTCTCGGATGGCTTCTGAACCTTGCCAACCGTTTTGACTTCAGACTTGAGCTGAACGAGCGGCTGGTCGATCAATTCTTTTAGAGGGGCTATGCGCTCCTGATAAGTGCGAACCTCTTTGTGAAGCGCGACGGCCTTCTCAAGGTGCTTGCGCGAGAGCGTCAGGTCGCACTCCATCCCGCAGTTGTAACAGAGCAACGGGCGCGCGGCGACTCGCTCGAAGTCCTCGTGCGAGGGGGCAATAGCCGTCGGGCGACCGTCGATGATCTCGACCGGCAGCTCGCAGGGAGGCGATATCTTCGCCTTTATGCCTTTGATATACTCACGCGCGTTGAACTCTCTGAGGACCAGCGTATCGAGATGATCCCAGGGAAGCTGCACGAGCGGAGCCTTAGGCTTATCGAATTCCTTCACGGGGAATTCCGCGAGGTAAGGGTTGATGTCGACGCCTTCCGCGCGAAATGCATCCATCCACTTCTCAAAATTGAAGTGTTCCGTCCACCCGTCGAACCGACAGCCCGACCGCCACGCGCGCTCGACGACGCGGCAGAGTGTACGGTCGCCGCGAGAGATGATTCCTTCAAGCATCGACGTTTCGGCGTGGTGAACTTTCACATCAAGCCGGTAGCGACGCCCCAGATCCTTCAGAGTGCGCTGCTTGCGCTTGATCGAATCTATCTCTTCTTGCTTACACCATTGAAACGGCGTGTGCGGCTTGGGGACAAAGTAAGAAGCCGAACAGGTGACCTTGACCGACTTCTTAAACTTCTTATGTCCAAGCTCGCGGACCTTCCGGCCAAGCTCGGCAATCCCTTCCACGTCCTCGTCGGTTTCGGTTGGAAGCCCGATCATGAAATACATCTTCATCGCCGCCCATCCTTCGGAGAAGGCGACGGTACAGGAATTAATCACGTCCTGTTCGGTGATGTTCTTGTTTATCACGTCGCGCATGCGCTGCGTGCCAGCTTCGGGCGCGATCGTAAATCCCGTCTTGCGCACGCGCGCGATCTCTCGGGCGAGCGATTCAGAAACGCCCGAAGCGCGCAGCGACGATACCGAGAAACTCACCTTTCGCCGCTCCAGCTCTTCGCCCAACTGTTTTACGAGCGGCTCAAGGCAGGTGTAGTCGGCTGTCGAAAGCGACGTGAGGCTCGTCTCGTCGTACCCGCCTTTTTCGATGCCATCGATGATGGTATCGACGATCTTCTTCGGGTCGCGCTCGCGGACGGGCCTGTAAATGGTCCCCGCCTGACAGAAGCGGCAGCCGTCTACGCAGCCTCGCGCGATCTCTATAGCCACCCTGTCATGCACGGCTTCGATTGCCGCGACCGGCGAGTCCGAAGGAAACGGGTATTGATTGATGTCTTTAACGACGCGGCGGCGGACAGGCCAGGGCACGTCCGGGTCCGCGGGTTTGTCAACGACTCGAAGCCCGTGATGCGGGCTGACCGATGTGGAATAAAGCGAAGGCGCGTACATGCCTTCGATCTGGCTGATCTCTTTCAATATCTGATCGCGCGTGAGGTCCGCGTCGGAGTCTCGCAATTCCATGTAGCGCGAAACGAGATCCGGGAAAGCCTCTTCACCGTCGCCGATCACAAACACGTCTATGAAATCGGCTATGGGCTCGCCGGAATAGACCGTCGGCCCGCCCGCGATCACTAGAGGGTCATCAAGAGTTCGATCGGAAGTTCTAAGCGGTATCCCGCCCAGGTCGAGCATCGTCAGCACGTTCGTGTAGGTCAGCTCGTATTGAAGCGAAAAGCCCACAATGTCGAACTGGCAAAGCGGCGTGTAGCTTTCGAGCGACAGCAGCGGTATTCCGCGCGCCCGCAGTCTTGATTCCATATCGGGCCACGGCGCATAGACTCGCTCGGCCGCCCAGCCTTCGCGCTTGTTTAGCAGGCCGTAAAGTATCTTAAGCCCGAGATGGCTCATCCCTATCTCGTATGTGTCGGGAAAGCATAGCGCGATGCGCGTGTGAATATCTTCAGGAGATTTGCGTACTGAGTTCCACTCGCCGCCGACGTAGCGCGCGGGCTTCTCGACCGTGGGGAGGATAGCGTCAAGCGCCGCTTTGTATTTCGAGATACTGTCCATCTAATTAACGAACCTTCTGAATCTCACGCTCAGCGCGAGGCCGACGCCTGCGAACATAGCCAGGACCGCCGTGCCTCCCGCGCTCATAAGCGGCAAGGGTATGCCCATTATAGGCAAAAGGCCGACGACCATGCCTAAATTACAGGCTATGTGAAAGGTAATGAGCGCGACAAAACCCATTATCATCATAGCGCCCGTTCGGTCGCGCGCGTTTCTGGCTATTGCGATCAACCGCCAGATCCATACGAGATAAAGCACCATCATCAAACAGACGCCCGCAAATCCCGTCTCTTCGGCAACGACCGCGCCGATGAAATCCGAATAAGCGTACGGCAAAAACCCGAGCCGCCCCTGCGTCCCCTGCGCCACGCCTTTGCCGAGCGTGCCGCCCGAACCGACTGCGATCATCGATTGAATGGTCTGATATCCGTAGCCCTTGGGGTCGGCCTTTTCGGGGTCGAGCACCGCGATGATACGCTCTTTCTGATAACCCTTCAGGTGCGGGTAGACACCTATCAACGCTGCGGGGACGGCTATTATCGCGATTAAGATAATTACTTTCCGCATCCCGCCGAGAAAGTAGAACGAGCCGAGTATCGCTCCGAACGTGAGCATCGTCCCTGTGTCGTGCTCAAGAAAGATGAGTATGACGGGCGGGATGACGATGGCCGCCATGAAGGCCATGTCTTTTAAGGTGAGCGAGCCGGGGCGCGTCTGCGCCATGTATCGAGCGAGCATCAGTATGGTCGCGACTTTCGCGAACTCGCTCGGCTGCAGGCTGCCAACGCCGGGGATGTGAATCCACGCCTGGTTGCCGTTTATCTCAACGCCGATGCCCGGAATCAGGACCAGCACGAGAAGGACCATCACCGCCGCGTAAAAGAAAGGGGCGATCGTGACAATCACCTTGCGGTAATCGGTGAACATCGCCAAAGTAGCGATCCCGAGCCCGACGACGAGAAACATTATCTGCTTTTTGACGAAGTCCGTGCCCGGCGCCGTGCTGTAGATGCCAAGGCAGCCGAACAAGGTGAGTGCGATTGGCGCCAGCAACAGCAGCCAATCGATGTCTCTGAGCGTCTTTCTGTCGAGATCAACCATTACCGATTGTGAGAATCGCTAGCTGCTCGCGGGGGAGTGAGCAGCGGTCTTCGCTTAAGCTCAAATCTTACCATGTCTCCGGGCGAGCCAGAAAGCTCGGCCTCAGACGAGAATCTACGCTTCACTGATTGGGCTTGCGCGCAACGTCGGACACAGGCCGAGCAATTCGAGCCGCCGAGTTAGTCACCGCGCCCGGCTGCGGCGACGGTTGCGGCTGCCCCGCCTTTGCGACCAGCTCCGGCAAGACCGGGCGACCGAATTTCTTCGAGAAATAGGTGCCCATAATCATCTTAACTTTCGGGGCCGAAGCGCGCCCCCCGAACCCGCCGTGCTCCGTCAGCACGACGACGCCCAGCTCGGGCTTCTGGTCCGTGTGAAGCGGCGCAAAGGCTATGAACCAGGCGTGGTCGCGGTGTTCCTTCCCTCGGCCCGCCTTCTCCATCGCTATGACCTGAGCGGTTCCGGTCTTGCCCCCGACGTTAAGCTCGCGCGGAAAGCCCACGCCGCCCGCCGTCCCGCCTTCGTTGACCACTCCCCAGCAGGCGTAGCTTAAAATCTTGACCGTCTCAGGCGACAGCTTTAGATGTGTGGGCGGAACGTCGTAATACTTGACAGGCAATAACTGTGTCTCTTTCGCCACCAACAAGACATGCGGGGTATAGTACTCGCCGCCCATCACTATTCCAGAGACGGCGCGGAGCAACTGCATTGGAGGCACGGCGACCGAACCCTGGCCGACTGAAGCCAGGACCGTGTCAAAATCTTTCCATTGCGGGTCTCGCGGATTCACTCTTTTCTTCCACTCGCGGTCGGGTATTATCCCCCGGCGTTCGCTGGGAAGATCGATGCCCGTCCGCTGCCCCATGCCAAACCGCGTCATCCAGTCGTGAATCATATCGACGCCCATCTTCAGGCCGAGGCGGTAAAAATAACCGTCGCAAGAATGAACAATGGCGGGGTGGATTGGCGGCGCGCCGTGGTTGCCCATACACCGAACGAAACGGTTGCCCATCGAGATGCCACCGCCGCACACAATCTTTGACTCCTTGGGCGTGATTATTCCTTCTTCGAGCGCCGCCGTGCCCATCATCAGCTTCCAGGTAGAGCCTGTCGGGTAGATTCCCTGAATGCCTTTATTGTAAAGAGGGAATTTAGGGTCGTTGATAATGGCGCGGACCTCTTTGCGGTTCTCGCCGCCTGAGATGACGTTTTGAGCGAAGATGTTGGGGTCGAACGCGGGCCTCGAAGCGAGCGCGTAGATTTCGCCGTTCTGCGGATTCATGGCAATCGCGACGCCCGTATCACCCGTCTTGTCAAACTCCTCTTCGGCCGTCCGCTGCATATCCATGTCAATAGTCGTTATGATGTCTTGGCCCCTGATGGGCGGGATGATTTCGAGCGTGCGGAGGGGGCGTCCCCGGCTGTCGACTATGACGCGACGCATGCCGTCTTTGCCCCGGAGCTGTTTGTCATAAACGGCCTCTATGCCGCCCAACCCGATAATGTCACCTGATTTGTAACCGCTGTACTTCGGCGATTCGAGCTGTTTCGGGCTGATCTCGCCAATGTAGCCCAGGACATGTGCGGCGAGCTTGCCGTAGCGATAACTGCGCTGCGGCTGCATTTCGACAGTGATTTCAGGGTATTCGAACTCGCGCGCCTTGACCCACGAGCGATCGCCGTCCGTGGCGTTCTGCTTGACGAGTATCGGCTGCGATTTGGGCCGAAGCGGATTATTAAGCTCCTTGACTAACTGTTCGCGGTCGATGCCGAGGTTTTCGACCATTGCATTCACAGTTTCGTCAAGGTTCTTCATGAACTCCGGGTCGGGAGTGAGAATTATGTTAGAGGCGGGCGTGTTGTCTACAAGCACGTTCTCGCTGCGGTCGAGGATCGCCCCGCGCGGCGCGAGTATAGGAATCTCGCGGATGCGGTTATTTTCGGCGCGCTGTTGGAAATCGTCGTGGCGCACGACCTGCAGGACGTAGAAGCGTATCCCGAGGGCGATGAATATGACCAGTATCAGGTATTGAATTCCGTAGAGCCGAAGCTCAAAATCATAAGCGGCTTCTTTGGGGTTTTTCTTACTCATAAAACCTCCGTTTTATCGCCATGCGCCGGGCTGCCGCCTGCTCGGAAAAGAGCCGGTCGAGCAAAAGGTACAAAAAGATGGCCGTCGTCGTGTCACCAAGAGTCATCCAGCCAATAATCTTTCCGAACTGCCCCCAGGTGTTAACACCCGGTAGCGGGTTCTCAAGCATCAGGTTCAACCCGATAAAGATCACTGTGTCTGCTGCTGACGCCACGGCGACGACAGCAAGACGCGCGAAAGGGTTCTCCAGAGAGAACTTGACGCTTGTCATCGCCACCAGATAGCCAATCAGCGTCTTTGTAAAACCCCTGACACCAAGTATACCCGCTCCTATAACGTCGAAGCCAATCCCGGAGACGACCCCGACAAGCATCCCGAGTATCGGCGCGCGCTGAAGCGCGAAGTAGACTGTCACCAACAGCGGCAGATCTATGTAGCGGAAGAAAGTCAGGTACTTGGGGAGCAGCATTTGGAGCAAGAGCGCGACTACGATGGTCAGGGCAATCTTAAAGGTCTGCACTCTGCGGGCTACCCCTCTTCAGATTTCAAATTTGAATTTCAAATCTCAAATCTATTTGGTTGTTTCTTCCATCTTCAGATCTTTCTGTTCGACCAGCATCACGAGCACGTGCTCAAGGCGGTCGACAGGGGCGGCGGGGGCGACGATTATCTTATGCCACGGGGCGTTCGGGTCATTCTCGATCCGCTCGACCTTGCCTATGACAAGCCCTTTGGGATAGATGCGATCGAGTCCTGTTGTGATTACGGTTTCGCCGATCTCAACTTTTTCGCTCGTGTGAATATTCTGCAACTCACATGTAGCGCCTTCCGGGTCGCGCCCTCGCACTTCGCCCATTGCGCGAGAGTTCTGTAACATTGCTCCCACGCCCGCGTGCTTGTCCGTTATGACCTGGACCGTCGCCCAGTTCGGCCCGACCGAGATGACCCGGCCAACTATTCCGACCGCAGTGCCGACCGGCATATTAACTTTGAGGCCGTCGACCGTGCCCCGATCGATCGTAAGCCTTCGGTACCATATATTCGTCTCGCGCGCGACGACGTTTGCCGCGATCTCGCGATAAGACGCGCGCACGGGCAGGGCCAGTTGGGCGCGCAGCCTGTCGTACTCGGCTGCGCGCTCGGTCGCTACGTTGCGCTCGGCGGTCAACTGCTCGATCTGCTCTTTGAGCTGTATGTTCTCTTCGCGCGCGCCCCGCACGTCCGTGTAACTGCCGACCCCGCCTGTAATCGATGTGACGATGCCGTCAATCGCATTTCCGATGGGGGTGAAGACGGTCATCACCCAGGTCCGGAAGATCGATTGTTCAGTCTCCGGGTCGCGGGCGTTCGTCGACATCAGCACGATCTGTGCTAGTAGCAAGATGGCCAGTATCCACGGCGCCTTCTGCTGTGAGGTGCTTGCGCTCATACTAGAGTCCTGAGTCCTGAGTGCTGGTCCCTGAGTGAAAGACTATTACTCAGGACTCAGGACTCAGCGCTCAGCACTGTGGATCAGTGGTGTAGCATAGTGTTTTCCCAGCTTACGCGGCTGAGAAGATCGAAGTCGGCGAGCATCTTTCCTGTCCCGAGCGCGACCGATGAAAGGGGGTTCTCGGCCAGCGAGACCGGAACTCCCGTCTCGTGCATTAGCCGCTTGTCTATTCCTTTGAGCAGCGCGCCGCCGCCCGTAAGCACTATGCCGCGCTCGGCGATGTCGGCTGACAGTTCGGGGGGAGTGCGTTCTAAAGCCACGCGGACAGCGTTGACTATGGTCGAGATCGGGTCGGCGAGGGCTTCTCGGACTTCCTCATCCGTTATGGTGATCGTGCGCGGCACGCCCTCTATCAGGTTGCGGCCCTTGATCTCCATCTGTATAGGCTCTTCGCACGGCCAGGCTGAGCCTAGCTCTATCTTGATCGATTCGGCGGTTCGCTCACCGATCAGCAGATTATACTTTCGCTTTATGTACTGGATGATTGCTTCGTCGAGCTCATTGCCCGCAACCCGCACCGCGCGCGAATAGACTATGCCCGAAAGCGAGATGACGGCGATGTCTGTCGTGCCCCCGCCGATGTCTACGATCATGTTACCGTAAGGCTCCGTGATCGGGAGCCCTGCGCCGATGGCCGCAGCCATCGCCTCGGCCACCAGATAGACCTTCGACGCTTTAGCGCGGTAGGCCGCGTCTTCGACCGCGCGGCGCTCGACCTGAGTGATCTCGCCCGGCACGCCTATGACGACGCGCGGCGAAACCCATGATCGACCGTTATGAGCTTTGCGTATGAAATGCTGAAGCATCTTTTCGGTCACTTCAAAGTCGGCTATCACCCCGTCCTTCATCGGGCGGATGGCTATGATGTTGCCCGGCGTTCGGCCGAGCATCTCCTTAGCCTCTTTGCCTACGGCTTCGACTTTGTTCGTTACTTTGTTGATGGCGACTATCGAGGGTTCGCTGACGACAATGCCTCGTCCTTTGGCATAAACAAGAGTGTTTGCTGTTCCCAGGTCAATCGCAAGATCGCTCGAAAAAGGGTTAAATAAGTTTCTCATCCTCATCAACTATTTCGCATATCGGCAAACGATTATGTGCCGCATTCCGCTCGCGAACATGTCGCGGCGCAAAGAAAGAATCCTGTCATGTCGCGGCAAGGCGCACAGTGTTTTTCTCAAATTGTTTAGCCTTGTACATGGCCGCGTCCGCCAGCTCTATCAACTTTTCGGCTTCCGTAGCGTGTTCGGGGAAGCTGGCAACCCCGAAGCTTGCAGTGAGGTATATGTCCGCGCCTACGCCGCCGTTGAATCGGTGCGCGGCAATCTGCGCCCGCACCCGCTCGGCCACCTGTAGCGCGCTGCGGGCCGATGTCTCAGGCAGCATCATCACGAACTCGTCGCCGCCGTAGCGTGCCACGAAATCGGCCTCACGGACCGAGAGCATTATAACGCGGGCGACTTCGGTGAGCGTGACGCTGCCGGCGCGATGCCCGTAAGCGTCATTGATGAGCTTAAAGCCGTCCAGATCCATGAATACTACCGAAACCGGCGACCCGTACCTGCGCGCACGGCGAATCTCGTTATCAAGCGTCTGGTACAGATACCGGACGTTGTACAACCTCGTCAGGTCGTCGATCAGCGTCTGCCGCGTGGCCGTGTGATAATCGATAGCGTTCGCAAGCGACCGCGCAAGTGACTGGCAGACAATCTCAACGCCGTGCGTCTCTTCCCGTCTGAAAGCCTGACCGGCTCCGGCTGAAGTTACCCGCGTCGCCTGCAGCACGCCGACCAATCTTCGACCGACCATCAGCGGTATGTTGAGCTCAAAGCGCTTCCTGTCCGCCGGATCAGCCTTTTGCTCTGCGCCAGGCGTGTTGCTTTGCGTGATAACGACGCTGCGCTCTGTGACTGCGCGTGCGATAGGGCTTGCGACCGAGTCCAGCTCTACAAATGGGCCCGACGGGAGCGCCGCCGCGTTTATCGCGCGCACAAGCTCAAGACGGTCGGCCTGCTCGCTCTTCAGATAGACGGCCCACGATTCGGCGTCGAGCAGGTCGGGGAAAAGTCTCATAGCCTCGGCAAGGATGTCGCTGGCATTCAGAGACTCGTGCAACCTCATTGCAGCTTCAAAGATCGAAGTTGTTAGAATTTCATCTTGCATCTGCATACAAGCGCCTCGCAGGTCCGGCAGCCGCGGCCTCCACAAGAAGCACACAGCCTCCTTTCCAGAATAATTCCCAAAACAAGCAGAGCAAGAGGTTAAAACAAAGGGAGGACGACAAAGCTCTTGGAAAGTCGAGGCGGTGGATGAGCTTTGCTTGGCAGTTGTTTTATCCTTGTAAACCGGCGGCCTAAACTCATCCTGGCTGCCGGCGGGTCCCACTTCACTAAAACGCGCCCCGCGCCGCTTCGAGCCTGGTCAATCAGCCCTAAACCCAAGTAACTCCTTGGACAATGAAATTTAGCATGGTGATTATTGAACAATCAAGGATATTTACTCTTTAAGTCATTGAAATTATTAAAAAACCTTGAGCCGGATTTATCGCTCTCCCCAAAACGGTCATGGAAAAGCTCACAGTGTCATCTGGCGCGCCATCTGAGGCGAGGTTTGCCCCGTTCTAAGCCGCATGGTAGAATGCCCTCATCAATGAAGAGGTGATTGAGAGGTGAGAATTAAAGTGATTCGCTCCCCCAGGACAAGTCGCAGAGACCTTTTTGCAGATTAACAAGCCTCCTCACGCTCAGCCACAACGGTAAACTTTTCCCCCTGAACCATTCAGATTTTAATCGATGGAGGCTTTATGCAAACGATAACCAGGACGAAGCTGCCGGAAATAAAGACTTCCCTGCCCGGCCCGAAGGCTAAACGACTGCTTGAAAAGGACGCAAAATACATCTCCCCGAGCTATACGCGGAGCTACCCGCTTATGGTCGAGCGCGGCTACGGCGCGATGATCGAAGACGTTGACGGCAACATTTTTTTGGATTTTAACGCGGGCGTAGCTGTGGCGGCGCTCGGACACGCCCATCCCGAGATTACCGAGGTGATAACAGAGCAGGCTAAATTGTTCACACACATCTCAGGCACGGACTACTATTACCCCCAGCAGACCGAGCTCGCCGAAAAGCTCGCAGCGATAACGCCGGGCGATTTCGATAAGAAATTTCATTACGGCAACTCCGGCGCGGAAGCCATGGAGGGCGCGCTCAAGGCAGCTATCTATTCTACGGGCCGAGATAAGTTCCTGGCCTTTCGCGGCTCATTTCACGGGCGCACGTTCGCCACGCTGTCGCTCACGTCGTCGCGCGCCGCCCAGCGCAGAGGGTTCGGCGTACAGGCGCTCGATGTGACGCACGTGCCTTACGCAAACCCGATCAGGTTCCCGCTGGAGCGACGCTCGAATGAAAGCGTCGGACGCCGCGTCGCTCGCTATATCGAACAGACTATTTTTAGAACAACAGTGCCGCCCGAGGACTGCGCGGCCATAATAGTTGAGCCGATCCAGGGAGAAGGCGGCTACGTCGTGCCTGACCCGGATTTCTTTCCCGAGCTGCGCCGCATATGCGACGAGCACGGCATCCTGCTGATAGTCGACGAAGTGCAATCTGGCGTAGGACGCACGGGGAAGATGTGGGCGATAGAACATTTTGGCGTCGTGCCCGATATGATGTGCATGGCAAAGGCTATCGGTGGCGGGATTCCGCTGGGCGTAACTTTGGCCCGCGAAGATTTGATGCGATGGCATGTGGGCGCGCACGCTTCCACATTCGGTGGTAACCCCGTGGCGATTGCCGCAGCCCTGAAGACCTTTGAGATACTCGAAAAAGGCGTGATGGATAATGCCGCTCGCATGGGCCGGTTCATGCTCGAACGGCTTGAAGAGATGAAGGAGAAGTTTGACGCCATCGTCGATGTCCGCGGGCTTGGGCTGATGGTAGGAGTAGAGTTGGCGCGCGACACCGAGTACTTTGAGCCGTGGACAGAGTTAAGGGACCAGGTCGTACTCGAATGCTTCTACAGAGGGCTGGTGATTCAAGGCGCGGGCGAGTCGGCCATCAGGTTTTCGCCACCTTTGATAATCGACCACGATCAGGTCGATTTTGCGCTCGCGACCTTCGAAGATGTGCTTACCCAGTTGACCCGCTGATACTATACGCATTTTGCAAAGATACTGTAGGGGCAGGGCTTGTCCCTGCCCGGATCGCCGAAGGCGATGAAAGATCATCCCCGCTACGCGGGCCGGGCAGGGACAAGCCCTGCCCCTACAGGTTTATCAACATCATTGCCTCACTTGAAGCCTTTGAATGCTTACAGCCTTCCCGGTTCTCTCATCAATTTCGACAACGATGCCGTTCAGCCTCGCGTCGCCCGTCGCTGTCTCAAAGCGCGTCGGCATGCCGCGCAAGAACTTTGAGATCACTAACTGGGAGTCCACGCCTATGATGCTGTCGTGAGGGCCTGTCATCCCGAGGTCAGTTATGTAGGCCGTCCCACCGGGCAGTATCTGTTCGTCTGCCGTCTGTACGTGAGTGTGCGTGCCGACGACGACCGATACGCGGCCATCAAGATAACGCCCCATCGCCCATTTTTCGGAGGTTGCTTCCGCGTGATGATCGACGATCACGACAGACGCGCGGGTCTTGATTTCCGTGATAACGCGGTCAGCAGTCTTGAAGGGGCAATCGGTCGGCGGCATAAAAACGCGCCCTTGAACATTGACTACGGCGACGGGCGTGCCAGCGACTGTTGACCCGATCCAGACGCCCCTGCCCGGCGCGTCAGAAGCATAATTGGCGGGTCGAAGCAGACGGGGCTCGCTTTCTATGTACTTGAGTCCTTCCTTTTTATCGTAAATGTGGTTGCCGGATGTCATCACATCGACACCGGCATTGAAGATTTCATCCGCGACTCGCGGGATAATGCCTGCGCCCGCCGCCGCGTTTTCGACATTTGCAACCACGAACTCAACTTCGTGCTGCTCTTTCAGCCGCGCAAGCGACGCTGTGAGGACCGCGCGGCCGGGCCTGCCGACAAGGTCGCCAATTATTATTGCTTTCATCACTCCTCCGTCGTATCTGTTCGCCTGAAGATTAAAGCACAGAAAGTGAGATTAAGACCAACTCGACGGTAAGAGAGACGACGCCAGGAATTTTGTGGCGGAGGGGATAGAGGCGCTTGAGGGCAACCGCGCAGCCGTGTGCATTGCTAATTTTGAACCTGTTTTAGAACAGGTGGGTGACCTGAGTCCTGGCATTCCAGCATCCCCGATCAATGTGGGGCATTGCTCCTGCCAGTCCTATTCCTGGCCCCCTTTTAGTTGACGTTGGTACAAAATTAGCAATTCAATCACTAACCTTGCAGAAGCCCTCAACCGTTTCGGATATTACACGACCGTTTTGTTTGAGGTCAAGATTTCATTCTTAAGAAATCGCGCCTGGGGTTGAAGAGAATAAAAAAAGAGGACGAGATTTCTGCACATCCAGCCATCTCGTCCTCTACCATTCCGCTCACTTCAGGAATTGAGGAGGCACCTCAATTGCTGCTTTCAGTTGATTATATTTTTACCACATTTCGCATACCCCGTGCAAGCCGTTAGTTGACGACTTAGTCATTAATTATTGAACGCCGCCAAAACTTATGGTACAAGGGCCTGTAAAGTCGCTCTCACAGCCCCGATAAATAGCCCCGAAATCAATCTGCTATGACTTCTTTACATAAGAGTTGTCCGGAATGCGGAGGCCCGCTCGGTGTGGGCGTAGCCGTCTGTTCTCATTGCGGGAGCCAGGTGGGGACGGTTTTTTCCGAAACGGCGCCGCCAGCTCCGGTCGCGGTAGCCGTGGGCGCTAAATATCGCTCAAGAATCTCGGCAACCGTAGACTATTATGACAAGATCGAGAAAGCCAAAGAGCATGGCAATAACTCGCTCATTCTTTCGCTCTTTAGCTTCATCTGTCCGGGGATTGGCGCGGTCTGTGCCATCGCGGCCATTCTGCTGGGCTCGACGGCGATAAGCACGCTCAAGACGCATAACATCGAAGAGGGGCGCGGACCGGCCCTGGCCGGAGTCGTGATCGGGGCGATAGCTTTAGTGGCGCAGCTTTATATGCTCTGGTACTACATCAAAGTCGGGATTTAGGGTCAGGATCGGCGCCTTTAAGCCGTCCGCTATTTCTTGCCTGTGATCACAGTTGCCTTTATCGATACCTCGAAAGGCCCTTCGTGGCGCTCGCCGTCGATTAACGACACTATTTGCCCGTAAACCTCATGGCGATTCTCTTCGGGCACTATCGCGAGCCAGTCATCCAAGACCGTGTCTTTTATCAAGGGCGATTCCATGAATTCATTTCCCGAATCAAAAAGAAAAGCTTCACTGCTCGTTACGCTCTCAACCTGCCTGAGCCCCACGCGGCGCGCAAGGCTTTCGGCGTCCGACTTCGAGCCGCGCTCGTTTATCAACATTTCAAGCCTGCCCCAGACATCTTCGACTATCCCCGCCCTGAGCAGGGCTTCCCAGTAAATCGAGAAGAATTCATCGAAGCTGCCATGAGTTGTCATCTTAAATACAACGCTCGCGCCCGGGCTCGCCACGCGGGCCATCTCCGTGAGCATGTCTTCCAGCTCGTCGGGGGCGACCAACGTTCCGTCCCCTATGACGGCGTCGAACTGCTCGTCTCTGAAGGGAAGGTCTGTGGCGGGGGCCTGTTCGAACGAGACATCTTCTATCTTTTTCACCTGCGCTTTTGCGCGCGCAAGCTCTATACGCTCGGCGCTGGGGTCTGTCCCTATCACTTCGCCTTTGTCTTGCACGCGCTCGGCCAGTTCAATCGCATAAGCGCCGGTCCCGCAATTGACATCGAGGAATTGACCCTCGGCAGGCAGCTCGACCTGCTCATTGATGAGCATATCAAACCTGTCGCGCCAGTCGGGCGTGATAAACAGATCGTATCTGTATGCCAGCTCTTTCTCTTTTTCGTTGTTCATATGGCCCTTAAATCCACTTTTTTCATGATAGCATGGCCGAAGAATGGCGAGAAGAAAGTCGCTTGAGCGCAGGCGATTGGAACTCTACCGAAAGAGCGGGTAAAATACTTGATTACTTTGATTGCCAGGATAATCGCATGGAGACTCAGCTAGCTACTTGCAGCGTTTGCCGTCAAGCAGTGCCGCCGGAAAAGATCGCGGTGCCGGGAGATATCCACGATTCGATCAAGCCTCTTCTGACCGTAAACACTCACGGGTGGGAGCCGGGCAAGGATCTCTGCACGGACTGTCTGCCGCGTTTCTTCCGCGTGCGCGACGAGCTTGCCACCCGCTTCCCGCAATTCGCGGATCAGGAGCTTAAGATAGTTCCAACGCCTATGAGGCTTGACGCGCCCGGGGAGCTGCGAGGGCGTGGAGTGACGATAGCATTTCTTGACGCGGGGTTTTACGCTCACCCGGACCTCACACAGCCCGCGAATCGCATACTCAAATACGTTAATGTGACTGACCGCGCGCGCCTCGCCGATCTGAAAAAGCCGCAGATATCTGCGTGGCACGGGATGATGACCTCCGTGGTCGCTGCCGGAAACGGTTACCTATCGGATGGCCTTTATCGCGGAATCGCGTCTGAGGCGAACCTCGTGCTGGTCAAAGTAGGCCGGGCCGCGCGCATACGCCACGGCGACATACTGCTGGGCCTCCGCTGGGTCTTGCGCAACCACAAGAAATACAATATTCGCGTGGTGAACATTTCATGCGGCGGCGACCACGAAGCGAGCTATCTTTTCGACGAGCTTTCGCAGGCTGCCGAAGAGGCCACGCGCGCGGGGATCATCGTGGTGGCAGCCGCAGGCAATTCCGGGCATATGCCGAACCACCCTGTCTTGCCGCCCGCTTCCGCGCCGTCCGTCATCACTGTCGGCGGGCTCGATGACAAGAACAATTTTGATTTTGACGATAATGACATGTACCGATCGAGCTACGGCCCGACGATCGACGGACTTCAAAAACCTGAATTGATCGCCCCCGGCATCTGGGTGGCGGCCCCTATACTGCCGGGGACGCCGACTGCCGAACAGGCGAAGCTTCTCTCTGTGCTTGAGAATGCCCCCGACTCACTGTTACGCGACATAATCAAAAAGAACCCCGGCATTGACGAATCGCTGGACCACGCGAGCGACCTTCCGATCTATCACCTTCGCCACCTGGTCTGGATAAAGATACGCGATAACAACGTCATCAGCGGCCACTATAAACACGTCGACGGGACGAGTTTCGCGGCGCCAATCGTTTCATCCATCGTCGCTCAGATGCTTGAAGCGATCCCCGACCTCAAGCCGCACGAAGCAAAGCTCGCACTGATAAGGACCGCCGTGCGGCTCCAAAACGCGCCCGTCGACCGCCAGGGGTGGGGCATGGTGCACCCGCGCGCGGCCATATTCGCCGCCTTGCAGATACGCGGCGAACGGCAAAACATCGAGCCGATTGCTTCGAACGGGCGACCGCGCAAAAGTTGAATTAGGCCATTTCGTATGATAGAAATTATTATCCTGATAATAATTGAATGTGGCGCGCGAGGCCGCATATTTTTTTGATCAATTTTTTTGCGACCCGGAGCCGCAAGGATTCGTATAAGCGGTTGCGACAAGAGAAGATTCTAGACCTGACCACGCTCACGCGAGAAATCCGAAGTAAGGAGATTAATTAATGGATAGTAAGCTGGCACCGAAGGCTGATTCTCAAACGACACAGGCGGAACCCGAAATACCCGAATTAAACCCGCAACCGCAGCGACCCGCGTCGTATTCGATGATGGAGCCGAAGATGAGGCGCATCTACGGCGAGTTCTACCGCGAGATATACTTTTCCGAAGTCAAGCACCTCGACACCAAGACGCAAGAGTTGATCTCGATAGCCGCCTCACTGGTCGCCAAGTGCCAGGGCTGCATCGAGGGCCATCTCAAGAAGGCGCTTGAGGCGGGCGCTACCGAAGAAGAGATAAGCGAAACCATCTGCATAGCGGCGGCGATTAACGCTGCGGCTATAATCGACCTGACAGACATCGCTGCGACTAATATGAACATCAATCACTTTCCAAGCCAGGGGCCTAGATTCAAGGTTGAACAATGAATAAATCGATCTTCCGGTTCTTACTCCTCGCGGTTGCGACCGCGGCCGTTTTTCAGCCGGTCGCAACCCGCTACCTCTTTGCGCAGGAGCCTCCAGCACAACCCACAGCGCCTGCGCCCGATACGGGAGTCCAGTACGCTTCACTACAGTCGCCCTCGCTCGAACGCGAGCTTAAGTATGCGGTTCAGTTGCCGCCCTCTTACGAGCGCGATACGAAGCGCCGCTACCCCTTGCTCTACTTCCTTCACGGGATGAACGGGAACGAGAGAGAGTTCGAGCGCAGGGGCGTGGCCGGGGCCGTCGCAAAGATGAGGGGCGAAGGGAAGATCGGCGAGTTCATCATAATCGCGCCCGCAGGCGAGAATAGCTTTTACCTGAACGCAAAAAACGGGGTGCGTTACGAAGACGCGATCATCAAAGACCTGATACCTCACGTCGAGAAGACCTATCGCGTGGTTGCCAGTCGTGATGGCCGCGCGATTCAGGGCCTCTCGATGGGCGGGTATGGCGCTTTGATGCTGGCCTTCAAGCACCCGGAAATGTTCTCGTCCGTCACGGCCCACAGCTCCGCGCTGTTCGTCGAGCTGCCTAATCCTACAGGTACGGACCGCCGCGCGCAGTTCATGAGCCGGCTGATCGGGAACATGTACGGCAACCCGCCCGATGTCGAGTATTTCAAAGCCAATAACCCGATCGATCTTGCGGCGACGAATGCCGCAGCAATCAAGAAGGCCGGGCTTAAGATCTATTTCGACGTGGGGGAACAGGACCGCTACGGGTTCCAGCCGAGCAACAAAGCGCTCGACGAGCAATTGACCAAAGCCGCCATCGTGCACGAGTATCACGTCTTCCCCGGAGGGCATGGATGGGAGTACATGCTGTCGGTGGCAGACAACTCGTACACATTCCTCTGGAAGAATTTTAAGGGCAACGAGAAGGCTGCGCGGGCGTCTCGCTGACCCGCGCACAGGAGGGCTTGTGCGACAGATTGAGGGCCGGTGCTTCAAGCATCGGCCCTTTTCATTTAGAATCATGCAATCGTGACAAGGAGTCTTGTTGAAAAGTCTCGGAGCCGCTTTCGGGAGGTCGTGTCAGATGACGACGAACGGATCGATCTTGCGGAAGCCGCGCTCTTGATAGCCGCAGAAGAGTACCCCGCGCTCGACGTTAATCTATACCTGGAGAAACTAGACCTTCTCGCAAACTCAGCCCGCGACCGCATCACAGACCCTGTCGATGCGGAGCAGGTGATTTCTGCGCTCAACTTTACTCTTTTTGACGAGCTTGGGTTTCGAGGCAACCAGGAGAGTTATTACGATCCGCGCAACAGCTTTCTAAACCAGGTCATAGACAGGCGTCTTGGGATTCCGATCACGCTTACGGTCGTCTATATGGAAGTAGCCCGCAGGATCGGGTTTGCCGTTTACGGCGTAGGCTTGCCTTCGCACTTCATCGCGGGTCACGCGGGGAATGCGGGCGAGATTTATATCGATCCTTTCAACCAGGGTCGAGTGCTCGGCAGAGCCGGCGTCGAAGAGATGTTTTCAGAGCTGAGCGGCGGCGCGATCGAGTTAATAGAGGAGCATCTATCGCCTGTAAAGACCAAGCAGATTATCACGCGCATGCTGTCGAATCTCCTGAACATCTATCTTGGCAACATCAGCGGGGCGGGCGATCGTTACACTGATTACGCGCGCGCGCTTGGAACGATGGAGAGAATCATTCTTATCAACCCCGATTCGTCGGCCCGCGTTCGGGACTATGGGTTGCTGCTAGCGGCAAATGGAAAGTTGAAAGAGGCTGTCGAGGAGCTTGAACGCTACCTCGCGATGGCGCCCGGCTCTGCTGACGCGGAATCAATACGCAATCAAATTAACTCGATTCGAAAAGAGCAGGCAAAGTTTAACTGAGAAGTCAGAAGTCAGAAGGATTGAGTATTCCGACTTCTGACTTCTGACTCCTCACGTTCTCTTTACTTTTTAGAAGCCTGTAGTGTGGAAAGAAACTGTTCAGCCATGCGATTTTGAAACTCCAGGTTGCCGGAGTTTTTCTGTATCGCCATCTTCAGCTCTTCTGCGGCCCGCGCCTTCTCTTTTGAGTTCCTTCGCGACTGCGACAGAATTATGCCCATGCTCAGGTGAGGCACGCCGCTTGTCGGGTCGAGTTGCAGGGCCTTCTCCGCATCCTTAAGCCCCTCTTTCTCGCCTTTCATAACGCGAGCAAGCCCGAGCCCCGCATAGGCGAGCGCAGACCCGGGGTCTATCTGGATCGCCTTGCGGTACGAATCGATAGACTCCTTGT
This sequence comes from Blastocatellia bacterium, assembly GCA_036277095.1. Lineage (GTDB taxonomy): Bacteria > Acidobacteriota > Blastocatellia > UBA7656 > UBA7656 > DASUNP01. Next base: position 17,853 of record DASUNP010000065.1, on the reverse strand, counting down.
ATTTGCCGCCCATATAGTACGCCGCCCCAAGCTTCGCGTACGCTATCGCCCATCGGGGCTCTAGCTGCGTAGCCTTTATGAAAGCCGCTTCTGCTCCGGGGCCGTTGCCCAGGTTGAGCTGCGCAATTCCAAACTGGTACCACGCAGGGGCCCACGCGCCGTCAAGCTGAGTCGCTCTCTCCAGATCGCTCCCGGCTGCCATCATGCCTTGAGCGTCGCTCGTCCCTTCGCCGTTTGGCTTGCTGTCCGTGAGCCAGTCTCGCAGCCCGAGGACCCCTTTGAAATAGGCCGCCTGCGCTTGAATGCGGCTGTCGTCACCCTTGAACGATTGGGCGTTAGTAGCATTCTCAAGCCCTCTCGCTATCTCATCGCGAGTGACGGTGCGCCAGTTGAAGATAGTTTTGTTGACGATCGGCGTGTTGGCTTCGAGCAACTTCGTCGAAAGCGTCGAGCGCATTCGAGCAACCTCGGGCCGGTCGGGAAACTTGCCCGCAAAGTCGTTGACCACCGCGGCTGCGTTAGGGCTATCTGGCCCGGAGATCTTTCCTGCCGCAACCAGCTCGTCAAACTGCTTTACGAAATTCGACACATCCGGCTGTAGCTTGAATACCAGAGTCGGAGCCTCCGAGCCTGCCTGAAACCCGCGAAGCGCTGAGGCATAACCGTCCTTACGCGCTTCGACTGTGTAGGAGCCGAGAGGGAATTTTTCAAACTGAAGCTTCCCTTCGGCGTTCGTCACGCCGCGCTGCTCGCCATTTATGTATACGGAGCTTTCGGGCGGGTCCGTCAGGATCGTCAGGATGACCGTGAGAGGCTCGAATTTAGCCGGCTTTTTCGCCGTAGGCTTCTTGCCACTCTTTGGCGGTTCGATGGGTTGCCCCGTCGGGTCTTGCGCGGAGGCCACCGCGCCTGACGCGAATAGTGAAAAGATTATTAAACTCGAAAGCGAGTTAAAGAGTCTAGAGGATATTTTTTTTCGCCACATAGTCCAACCTCAGTGGGCCATTATAGCGCACCTTAGACCTCTAACCAATATGTGATTTGAGCAGATCAGCCACTTCAAGCCGGGGCGGCGGACAACGCGATCAGCAAGAACATGGCTATCAGTAATGGTCTTCTCATAACTGCCTCCTCAACAGAACAGGCAAGAGCCGTTCCCCGGCCTGAACTATTCATAAGCGCTGAAAGCTCTGAGGTAATGGCGGCTTGTGTATCAAGCTGATTCAAGCGGAATGATCTAAAAAATTGCAGGCCGGGTGGCAAGTTTGCTGTTCAATTGATAATCTCGTTTTCTCGGTTCACAGTTTACGAAAGGACTTTGCAGGTACTTTGAAAAGAGCTTTGACCCTGGCTTTATGTCTTTCGACATACGCTTGCTCAAGCGGTGTGACCTTCAACCGCGTCCAGCCGCTCGGGCAAAAGAGCGTCTACAAAATGCAGAATAATGTGAAGTCGGAAGTCATGTCGCTAGTCATAGATCGTGGGACGAGGAGTTCGGAGATAAACATGAGCGCCGTTTTGATGACGGACGTTATCGACAGCCAGCCGAATGGGAACTGGACGCTCGCCAATACGATCAGTCAGGTGGAGACGAAGGTCAACGGCGAAAACAAGCCGGACGTCGGAGGGCTGCTCGTCGACAAGCCTTTCTCGATCATCTACGACCAGGAGGGGAAAGTTGTAAAGGTTACGGGGACCGAGAGCATTGGTCAGGGGATGAATATCGAGAAGATATTCTCACAGTTAAGCCCCACTGCGATGTTGCCGAACAAGCAGGTCAAAGTCGGCGAAAGCTGGCCCTTCGAAATCACGTCGAGGGAGCAGGGCGCATCCACGCAGACGTTAAAAGGCGTAGGCACGCTCCTGGCCTTAAACGGGGATGATGCAGTAATGGAGTTCGATTTCATCGTCCAGATCTCCGTGGAGGGGGATGAGAGCATGAACCTCAGCGGGAACGGCAAAGGCAAGACGACTGCCGTTTATGACACGGATAAGGCGCGGTTCATATCGAACAAATCTGACGTGACTATCGAGACTACCGGCAAAGTCACGATGGGAGAGAAGAGCGAGCCGATAAAGAATACTCTCACGACTTCAATGCAGATCGATCTAGTGAACAAATGAGTCTAACGCCCAAAAACCTATCCATGCTTTCGCTTCTGCTCCTGGCTGCGTCTTGCAAGGGCGGCTCGCAGCCGCAAGAAGTGAGGTTCAACCTCACGCGCCCGCTCGGCCAACATAGCACATACTCCATGAAGTACGATATAAAGGAGGAAGACATATACGAAGACCCGGCCAACAACGCGGTCAATGAGGAGGTGTGGAACGCCGTTATCGAAACGGAGGTCACAGAGCAGAGGCCCGACGGTAGCTGGACGCTGTTGACCAGGTTCACAAAGGTCGACGTGAGGTCCGATGGCGAAAGCGACGAGGAGACGAATAGATCGTGGACAGGAGTAACTCTTTCGACCAACCGCGACAAGGAGGGCCGCCTGCTGAGCGCGCTTGAAGCGAGCGACGAGCTGAACAACGATTTCAGGCAGAGAATGATTCTGATGGACCCGACCATGATGATGCCGGCAAGCCCCGTTAAGGTCGGCGCGAGCTGGCCCATTTACGTCACGCACACGATACAAAAAGGGGACGCGCCCGTAGTCCAGACGTTGCGAGGGACGGGCACTTTGAAGGAGATTAACGCAGGCCGCGCGGTTTTAGATTTCGTCTTCACGTCGGAGATATCTATGGCAAGCCCGGAGGCAGACGAGGAGACGGAAGTCTGGATAGGCGACTGCACTTCGACGGCGACATACGATATGGAGAAGTCGCGCTTTACGACCAACAGGATCGAAATGACTATCGAAACGCCGGGCGATGTTTTTGAGGACAGTCCCAATTTAATAAAGATCATCATCACGAGTTCGATGCAGTTCGACCTTATCAACGAATGAAAACAGGCATCTCGCGATGATTCATGTTTCAAGTATAAACTCTTCGTAGTACAATTGCGGGCTAGCGAGAAGGGCTCCGGAGTTCACCAGGATGAGTCAGGCGGTCTAGCGGAGGTCAGCTATGGCTGATGTTAAAGTCTATACAACGAGCTGGAGCGCAGATTGTGAGCAGGCCAAACAGTTCCTTGACGATGAAGGGATCTTTTACGAGGAGATAAACATCGAACATCGTCCCGAGGCTGCGCGGCTCGTAGAAAGCGCCAACGGCGGCCGCCGCATCGTGCCGACGTTTGACATAGACGGAACGGTCTTCAGCCTCAAGCCATTCGATTGGAAAAAGCTCCAAAAAGAACTTGAACGACTCGGGGTCGAAGAGGAGTAAAGCCACGACCCGGACGCCCTCTATCCCCAGACGGAAATCCAGATGTCACAGATGACGTTCCTCGAAAAACTGATGCAACAGCCGCAGGCGATGTCTGTCTCAGAGCTAACGGCGCGCATCAAGATACTGGTCGAAGGCCATTTCATGGACGTCATGGTCGAAGGCGAAGTCTCGAACTTCCGCCGCCACTCTTCGGGCCACTGGTATTTCACGCTCAAAGACGAGGGGGCAATGCTGCGATGCGCCAGCTTTCGCATGCAGAACCGCTTGATACGCTTCACGCCCGAAGACGGGCTGAGCGTCCGCGCACACGGAAGGCTATCGCTTTACGAAGCGCGGGGCGAGTACCAGTTGCTGGTCGAGTTTCTTGAGCCCGTCGGCATAGGCGCGCTCCAGTTGGCCTTCGAGCAGTTGAAAAACAGGCTGGCCGCTGAGGGCCTGTTCGACGTGGAGAGGAAGCGCGGCCTACCGGCGATGCCCGGCTCGATAGGCGTCGTCACGTCGCCTACGGGCGCGGCCGTCCGCGACATCTTGCGGATCATCAAACGACGCAACGAGACTGTAAGAATCATAATCGCGCCCGCGCGGGTTCAGGGCGACGGCGCCGCTGAAGAGATTGCCGAGGCGATCGGCTTGCTCAATTCGCGAGACGAGGTAGAGGTGATAATCGTAGGGCGCGGCGGCGGCTCGATTGAAGACCTGTGGTGCTTCAACGACGAGTGCGTCGCGCGCGCGATCTTCAACTCGCGCGCGCCTGTGATTTCAGCCGTGGGTCATGAGACAGATTTTACAATCGCGGATTTCGTGGCCGACTTGAGGGCCTCGACGCCTTCGGCGGCGGCAGAGATGGTGGCGATGGCTGCCGACGAGGCCAGCGAGCATATCGCCAGGCTCGAATCCGATATGGTCGATTCGCTCCGGTATCGGTTGCTTGAGATGCGCGGCCGGTTGCGCGAGCTTGAGTCGAGCCGCTGTTTCGACGAGGTGGCCAACCGTATCCACATTCTCAGCCAAAGGGCGGACAGCGCAGCTTACTCGATAGATTCATCGATCAAAGCGACTATAAAGCAAGGCCGCGCCGCGCATGAGAGAGTCGCCTTGCGGCTTCGGGACGCAGACATTCGCCGTCAGTTGATAGCCGAGCGCGGCGCGCTCTCGCTCCTGCGGGCGCGGCTCGAAACTTCGGCGCAGGCTAGGATCGACAGAGAGAACGAGAGATTCTTAATCGCCGCAGGAAAGCTCGACTCGCTTTCGCCGCTTGCAGTGCTTGGTCGCGGGTACGCGGTCGCTTTCGACAGCCGGGGAGGCATAATAAAGCGCGCAAAGGATGTCAGCAATGCGGAACGGATTCGCATTCGCGTCGGTGAAGGCGAGATCGATTGCACTGTAGATTGATACGTAGAGGAGACATGGCAGAGCAAAAGAGCTTTGAATCATCGCTAAGAGAGCTTGAGCAGATCGTAGAGCAACTGGAGGCCGGGGACCTTCCGCTCGAGCAATCGCTCGCTCTTTTCGAGCAGGGCGTCCGCTTGTCGCGCGAGTGCCAGCGCCGACTTGATGAAGCCGAGCAAAAGGTTGAAATACTTCTAAAAGGAGATGACGGAGCGATCAAAGCTGTGCCGTATGATGAGCCAGATGAATGAGCCGATAACCAATTACCTCACCCGGCGCGCAAAAGAAGTCAATTTGTGGCTGGACCGCATGGTGCCCCGCGAAACAGTCCCGCCGCAACGATTGCACGAAGCTATGCGTTACAGCCTTTTCGCCGGAGGCAAGCGGCTGCGCCCCGTGCTCACGCTCGCCGCGGGCGAGGCATTCGACGCGAAGGCGGAAGACTTGATGCCAGCAGCCTGCGCGATAGAGATGATCCACACATATTCGCTTATCCACGACGACTTGCCCGCGATGGATAATGATGACCTCAGACGCGGGCGGCCCACCTGTCATAAAGTGTTCGGCGAAGCAATCGCGATCCTTGCCGGCGACGCGCTGCTGAACCAGGCATTCCTCGTCCTGGCCTGGGAACGCCCGCGCCTCGCCGCCGAGCGCCAGGTGAGAGTCATTCTTGAGATTGCGACTGCCGCCGGGACCGTCAACGCGTTGATAGGGGGGCAGGTGGCCGACCTTGAGAACGAGGGCAAGAGCGTTACGGCGGATATTGTCGATTATATTCATCGCTCGAAGACCGGCGCGATGATTCGCGCAAGTGTAGTCACGGGCGGCATCATCGCTGGAGCGACCGACTTGCAGATTGAACGACTCGGCCAGTACGGCAACCGCATAGGGCTCGCTTTTCAGATTTGCGATGACATCCTCGACCTCACTTCGACGAGCGAGCAGCTCGGCAAGACCCCGGGCAAAGACGAAGCCTCGCTGAAAGCGACTTTTCCGGCAGTCCACGGCCTGGAGGCTTCCCGGCGGCGCGCCGCAGAGCTTATCGAAGAGGCGGTCGAGATCGCCTGGTCCCTCAAAGTCAATGCCGTTCGGCTCGAAGATATTGCACGCTTCATTATTGCCAGGAATTCGTAAGAAGGTTATCCTTTAATGTTTGACGAGCCTTGAAAATTTTTAGCCCTGCATGCTTAAAACTGCATCAAAGTCCAGGACCGATGAAATCCACACTCCGCGAAAGGTTAATCGATGAAGCTGCTTTCAAAAATAGACGACCCGGCTGATCTCAGGCAGTTGCCGCAATCAAAGTTACAACCGCTCGCAGATGAGATACGCGAGTACATGATCGAAGTGCTGGCGAAAATCGGCGGCCACACGGGCGCGAGCCTCGGCCCCGTTGAACTGCTTCTGGCGATCCATTACGCTTTCGACACTCCGCGCGACAAGCTGGTCATAGACATAGGCCATCAAGCCTACTCGCACAAGATCATTACGGGTCGCCGCGACCAGTTCCCCACCATACGCCAGTATGACGGGCTGAGCGGTTTCTTGCGCCGCGAAGAGAGTGTTTACGACGTGTTCAACGCCGCGCACGCCGGTACATCAATCTCTTCTGCGCTTGGAATCGCTGCGGCGCGCGACCTGCGTGGCGAAGATTTCAACGTGATAGCCTTCATAGGCGACGCCGGGTTGACTGCGGGGATGGCGCTCGAAGCGATCAACCAGGTGGGCCATCTTAAGAAGCGAATGATAATTCTGCTCAACGACAACGAGATGTCGATCTCGCCGAACGTCGGCGCGCTTGCCGGCTACCTCAACCGCATCCGCGTCGCGCGGCCTTACAATGAGTTCAAACACGAAGTCGAAGAGTGGCTCAAGGCGATCCCCGCCGTGGGCGAGATGATGCTGTCCGGCGCGAAAGCCGTCAAAGACACTTTGGCGCGCGCCTTCATCCCAGGGGCTTTGTGGGAAGAGTTGGGGCTGAAGTACATGGGGCCGATCAACGGACACGACATCAACTCGATCTTGCAGACGCTCGAAGAAGCGAAGAAAGAGGAAGGGCCGGTCCTGATACACGCGCTGACTGTGAAGGGCAAGGGCTACGAGCCGGCGGAGCGCGACAAGACAAGCTGGCACGGCACGTCTGCGTTTGAGATCTCTACGGGAAAATTCATCAAGGAGCCGGCGACCGCGCCAGCTTACACCGCCGTCTTTGCGCAGGCGACTATCGACTTGATGAAGGAAGACGAGCGCATCGTCGCCATCACGGCAGCGATGCCCGATGGGACAGGGCTTAACAAGGTGATGCAGGCGTTCCCCGACCGCACGTTTGACGTAGCAATCGCCGAACAGCACGCCGTCACATACGCTGCGGGCATGGCGACCGAAGGGTTGAAGCCGATCGCGGCTATCTACTCCACATTCTTACAACGCGCCTTCGACCAGATATTCCACGACGTGGTGTTGATGGGGCTTGACGTGACGTTCGCGCTCGACCGCGCGGGCGTAGCCGGGGCCGACGGCCCGACTCATCACGGGCTGATGGACTTTGCCTACCTGCGCCCGATGCCGGGGTTTGTAATCATGGCTCCGAAGGATGAGAACGAGCTTCGCCACATGCTCAAGACGGCTGTCGATTACAACGGCCCAGCCTCTGTCCGTTACCCTCGCGGGAGCGGGGTTGGGGCGGAGATGGACGACGAGATCACTGCGCTTGAGATCGGCAAGGCGGAGATACTGCGCGAGGGGTCAGACGTCGCGATTTTAGGCATCGGCTCCCAGGTGAGCTACTGCGTGAAGGCGGCAGAGCGGCTCGCGCTAGACGGAATCCAGGCGACCGTGGTCAATGCGCGTTTCGTCAAACCGCTCGACGAAGAGTTGATAACCGCGCTGGCCAAATCTCATGGCTCGATTGTCACTGTCGAAGATCACTACTTGATGGGCGGGTTCGGGAGCGCCGTCATGGAGATGCTTGAGCAGAAGAACCTGCACGATGTTCGCGTGATGAGGCTGGCCTTCCCTGACAAGTTGATCGAGCACGGCAGCCAGAGCCTGCTGTTAGCCAAGTACGGACTCGACGCCGACGGAATCTACTCCCGCGTGAAAGATTTTGTGGCGAGCAGATTCAGCTTCGTCCGTAGCTAGGGGTCAGGCTCAGGGCTGCGGCACTGCACGATTGGCACGAGCATCAATTCTTCGGGTGCTCGTGCTTCTTCTTTTTTTCCAGCGCCTCTTTCGAAAGCGGCTTCGTCTTGAAATCGAAGCGCAACAATTCGGCGGGCGCTATGGCCGTGTTTTCAAGCTGCGCCTGCTGATTGATCTCAACCCAGCTCTGGTCGCCGGGCGCGAGTTTTAATTTCGAGTTCTTGCCATTGCCTCGGGCCATAGTGAACTGCGCCGGGGTCAACGCGATCAGCAAGGACGGCTCGCTTGAGCTTGTAGAAACGTCAAGCCTCTTACCCGCAGCGCAAACCAATCGCGTGACGCGCACCTGTTCGTTTTCAAACTGCACCTTTTGATAATTCTCGCCCGCCGGGTACTGCTCGCGGTGGTAACGGCCTTTCAAGCTCTTGTCATTCACAGGCTCGGTTTTGAACTCTACTCTGAGGAAATCGCTCGGCAGATCCGATTTGTTCTCTACTGCGTGCAGCTCATAGAGCCCTCGATAAAGGCGGAAGGTCCCGGTTTTTGTAGGCGGCCTTGTAACGTCCCCGTAAGGCAGATCGAGGTGTTTGAATACGACGGGTCCGCTCTCATTCAAATAGACATATGCCGAGGCTGTATACGTGTGTTCGTGCGCGGGCAGTTTCTCGCGCGGCCCGTAATGCACGCGAACCACCTTAACCCAATCATTCTCGAATTGGAGCTTGTACGCCTTGGGCAGTGTCTTTAAGGGGTCTTGCGCCAGTGAAGTAACGGCCAGAAAGAGGATCACAATTGCAACTCGATAAAGACGCATGTTCATACCTCGCTAAATCGGAGCTTCTATTTTGAGATCGAAACAGTTTGGGCAGGCGCACAGCACGAAGCCGCCTTCTCGACTTCCGGGAGGTTGTCTTTTAGCACTACGAAGACTTCCCACTCGTTGCCGTCGGGGTCCTTAACCCAGGCCTTGTCCTGCACAGCATAACAGCAGTCCGTCTGCATCTCGTCGCGCGTGATCAGACCGGCCTGCGCCCAGTTTTCGCGTACGGCCAGCACGTCATCGGTAGACGCAACCTGAATCCCAAGGTGAGACAGCGCCCCGCGCTCGTTAAAAGGCACTTGATTTAAGGTGAGGTTTAGCGGCGGGTTTTCGACATCGAACTTGGCATAGCCCGTCCTCACCTTGATCGGCTCGATGCCCAGCAGCTTTTTGTAGAACTCGATGCTGCGGCCAACATCCTTAACGTTAATCGCAAGATGCGCCTTGAGCGCTTTTACCTGATTGGATATTCCTATCATCACTTATTATCTCCTTTCATATTCGCCCAAACGAATGTGAAAGGATAATAGTTCCAGAATTCATATATGTCAAGACATATTTGTGATATAATCTTTTTCTATGACGGGGAGAGAGAAAAGATTCGACATGGAATTGTTCTTCAGGGCGCTGGCCGACCGCACGCGGCTCAGGCTCATCAACCTGATGAGCGGGGGCGAAGTCTGCGTCTGCTTCTTTGTGGAGATCCTCGGGACCAATCAGCCAAAGATTTCCAGGCACCTGGCCTACCTGCGGCGCGCAGGCATCGTAGCTGCCCGTCGCGAAGGCAAGTGGATGCATTACCAGATACAGACGCCTCCGGACCCGCACGCGGCGCAAGTACTCTCGGACCTCGAAAGCTGGCTTGCCAAGGATAAAGAGATGCAGCGCGATAAACAACAGCTAATGAAAGTCTGCTGCGCCCCTCAGATGCCTGTAAAGTTGCAGGGCGCGCCAAAGCCTGTCGGTATTATCGGCTCAAGAAGTTTAGAAGCAGGGATGTAATCGAGTTTTCACTCCGAGCGGCGCTCGCGGTTAGCCGTCTCCAGATCGCGGGTCGTATGCTCTGTTACAGTGTACACAGGCTCGGGCAACAGACGCTCACGCGCGGCGTCGAGGTCTGTCGCAGTCTCCCTCTTCGGCTCAATCTTCTCTAACGGTTGCTTCGAGCCGGCCCGTGTGCGCGCCGCCATCCAGATGACGACGCAGAGGGCAACCACGAGCAGCAGAAAGCTGAGGGCCGTGAAGCCGATGATTACTCCGTCGTCGAAATTCAGCACATTCTTCATCACGGCCATCAAGCCGATCAGCAGCGCAAGCCCGCCGAGCGAGATAGAGACGATGGCCCAAATTATAGACTCGGGCATTGTCGCCGACATTTGGCTCGCGCTACGGTCTTTAGCGCCCTGCTCTGCCCCACAGTTTTTGCAATACTTCAAACCCGGATTCACTCGCGCCCCGCAAGACGAACAATACATCTCCATTGCCTCCCACAGACCATACGTTTTGGCGAATCTCTACGATCACTCTTTTATAACGAAGAATGCAGTTTCTTTCCACTGCACTCGTCGATTGTTATTACGGCTTGCGGGCAGGAATTGATCGGGCAGGGCTATCCTTACGAGTCTGAAGGATTCATGCGAGATTTGCTTTTCGTCTCCGGTATCTTTCTATTCGAGGTTAATGGCGCTGACAGCCTCGCCAGGCTCTGCGCCGCGAGCCATGAGCACTTGTGAGGTTTTGTCATGTCGCTTTTCTACAGCCTTCGATAGCGCCGTGTTGCCCTGGCCGTCTACAGCATTCACGTCCGCACCGCGGTCGAGCAAGAGCGTCACCGTTTCAGTGTGTCCGCCCTGCGCGGCGTAGATAAGCGCGGTTTCGCCTGTATTCGATCTCACATCCAATTCGGCACCTTTCTCTAGCAATGCGGCAGCACATTCAGTGTTTCCATGAAAAGCTGCCCACAACAGCGCAGTAACGCCATTGCTATCTTTCAAGGAGGGGTCGGCCCCTTTTTCAAGCAGCATATTCAGCGCTTCAATCTGATTTTCCCGCGCGGCAAACATCAACGCCGTCAATCCTATCTTTGCCTGGACATCAACGTCGGCCCCTTCGGCAAGCAGCATATTCATGATCTCGGTATTGCCCTTCCAGGCAGCAGTCATCAACGGGGTGCCGCCAAACTTATCTGGCGCGTTCACGTCTGCGCCCCCGGCTATCAAGACTTGGATCGTCTCAACATGACTAGACAGGGTCGCAGCCATCAACGCCGTTTCACCGTTGTCCGCCTTCGAGTCAGGGTCCATCCCCGCTTCCAACAATATGTTCACGACAGCGGCGTTGCCGTTCCTGGCGTGGTCTACGAAGGCATTCTTTGTAAACGCAAGCCTCATCTGGTCGACCTTAGCGCGGGCAATCTCTCTCTTGTCATCACACCCCGCTAGCGTAAGCAATGTTGCGAGCAAGATGAATCTCCGTAACATAAATCCTCCGTCAAGGATGGTGAGCGCGATTATAGCGCTATAATCGCGCTCACCTCCTGAAATCGCGTCATCAAGCTTGCGCCTGCTACCCTCCGGCAACCATGAGAGGCGATGACGCGAGTTAGATGGTTAAGGCTATGGGGCAGTATCAGCGCAGAGAAGTTGAGGCCCGACCAACATATCTGCGCGGGCGGCCACCTTCCTGCAGATGGCCTCTTGTAACTTGGCGTTTCTGTCTGCCTGGTTTGTTAGCGTCATAGCCACCCGGTCCAACTCGATCGCCTCCCTGAGCAGCCGGATGGCTGTGGGGTTCAGGCTCCCATCCGACAAGACATGTATCGCGTCTTCGAGGTCTGCTATTGAAAGCTCGATCAGTTCGGCAGCCGGCTTGAATGCGGACTGTTGCATAGCGCGGTTTTCCAGGTCAATCGAGGAGCGTATGTTCTCAAGCGCGTTGATGGCGCGAAGGAACGACGCGATGGCCTGTATCTGCGCGGTCCCGAAGCCCTGGTTGAGTTGGAAGGAAACCAGATTTGCCGGGACTTGTTGAGGACTGAACGAGAACTCGTAGAATTGGGTCGCCAGTTCAATCGTGTTGATCGAGTTGTTATGGAAGAACGGTGGCGTGTCGGCAGCTTCAACCAGAGGCGGTGTGTTGAAGGTGCCATTGCCTAAGCCGCCCTCGGGGAAGGGCGCGGTCCCAAACCCGCCGTCGAGAGGGATCGTCGGGTCTATGAGCCTGGCCGGTTGCAAGGGCAATCGCTCGACTCTTGTGTTGAAGTTGGCATTTATGTCATTGGGGGCTGATCCTGTGTTGGCGCCTGCGTTGAAATGGCAGTTGTTACACGACAACGCCCCGAAGTTTTGCCGGAACAGTATTTGTCCCTGCGCGGCAAGCGCGTTTCTCAACCTCAAAACGCCGTGCACGGTGGGGTCGAGTTGTAGCTCTTGCGTTCGCCCTAGCGATAGCTGGAATGCCTCCATGTCGTTCAACTCGCTGAGGCTTGGAAATCGGAAGTCCACATTCGGAACCCGATTGAGCCTCTTAGGGAAGTGCTGCCGCACCGCCCCCAGCGCGAAATCTCTGAGGCTGCCAGTCGTGAAGTGCTGGATGGTCTGAGTGCTGGGCGGCGGGTTAAGAAGAATGGTCAGTGTTTCACCCGTGGGTGAGCCATCGCCCGACCACCCTAATGCGTTTGAAAAACCTCCGCTCTGTACCGTACTGTCCGGCCTTTCCGACAACCCGAGCGCAAGAGTGTGAGGAACGCCGCGGAGCACGCCGGGATTCTGAAACCCGTCGACGTTCTCCAGAATGTTACCGGTCCCTCGCATCACTCTAGGATTCTCAAGCCCCGCAAGCTGCGGGTCGTTCTCAGCTATGAACAGCGGGTCGAGCGGATGCAGCGTACTTATGAACGTGGGGTCTATGGTGAAATTGTTTCCGGCAGGGTGACAGGTCCCACAGGTCCTGCCGTTACCGCTGAATTGTTCTTCAAAGAAGAGGCGCTTCCCCTCTTCGATACTCACTACGAGCGGGTCTCCCTCGATCTTCTGCGCACTGGCAGTTGGCAGTAAAGCGCTTAGTAATTTGCCAAAGAATCCGCGCTCTCCGCTTTTGGCTTTCGCCCTGGCCGCGTGGCCCAGGACGCCGAACTGACCAGGATATGTGTTCCAGTAGAGGCTGTGGAAGACCGAAGTGGTGGCGATTAAGATTCGGCTCTCATCCGGCCCTTTGCCAACGCGCGTCACTACAGCCAGGTCGGGCCTGAAGCTCGCAAATGCCTCGCTCCCGAGGGCGGCCTCGATTTTTGCGAACTTTCCTTCAGCCCTTAAAGTCCCGACCTTGATGAGCGTGTCGTCTTGCTCGGGCAATATGCTGCCATCGGGCAAGTTTTCAATCAGCCAGAGGTCCCAGCCTTCGGAAGCAGACAGCCCCGTCACGGCGGCTGCGACATTGCCGCTCTTCATATCGATCTTTATGTGCCCTGAACCCTTTATCGTCTCGTCTGAAAGGCCCTTGGACCAGTGCAGGGCCAGGATCAAGTTGCTGTCCCCTCCATTCTTTAGATACTCAGCTTTCCATTGTTCGTAGCCTTCCCGAAGAATCGCCGGGTCACCCTTGCCTGTGCTCGACAATCCGGCTTCCGCCCCCGAAGAACTGCCGCCGCTCATAAGAACCGCCGAGAGGAGGCACGCCAGCGTAAGGGCGAACACAGCTCGCTTCACTCTATTGATTTTCATCCTTTCTCCTTTCACGAAGCTGATGCCGCTTGGGAACTGGGCGCGGAGCCGTAGCAAGGGCTCGCAGCCCATCAGTCTAGTACGGGTACGATGGGATAGGGCTATGCCATGCGCAGGCCATTTTGCCTGCGCGCCAGCCTTATTCGTAATGAGAGTTTTTTGGAGCTTTCCCCCTAAGCCCCGACTTGTTTGGCAGCGGACTAGACAGACCTCAGGACTGGGGGCTGTGTGTTTCAGTCCGCCAGAGAATGTGTCATTGATCCCTGTCCCGGATTTGCTCGGAGTGCTTCCATATAAATAGAGAGATCGGAGGCCGCGAGAAATACATGGCCCGATCGTCAGCGAGTAAGAAAGGGATTAACCTCTGGAGAGCTTCTCTTCGAGAACCTTTCTGAGCTTTTCGAGGCAGCGCGCGCGAGTTGGCCCGATCGATGAGACGGGCATATTCAATCTCCGGGCTATATCTTCATAAGTCGGTTCGTCGTTTACGAAAAAGAGCATTATGATCAATTCTCTGTATCGATCCGGCAGCGTCGATATCGCATCCCAGACAATCCGCTGTTGCTCGGCGGCCACGCGCCGCTCGTAAGCCAGTTGTTCGGCTGTGGGCGCGTCGCCGGGCGACGGAGAGCCGCCTGAGCCTTCGGTTTGCGGCGGGGCTAGCTCTCGCTGTTTCAAGGCCCTGACGCGCCAGCACTCGCGCGTGGTCGTCGTTATGAGCCAGGAATAGAGTCGCTCTTGCTTGCGCAGCGTGGCGAGCTTCTTTAGGAGTATGAAACAGACTGACTGAAAGACCTCAATCGCTTCCTGCGGCGACATTCTCAGTTTGATCGGGATAGAATAGATCAAGCGTTCATAGCGGGATATCAAGACTTCCCAGGCAACCTCGTTATTAGCCAGGCAGGCCATCACCAACTCCTGGTCCGCCATCTCTTCAATCGGTATGAGTGCTTTCTTCGCGCCGTGTACAGTCATAACGCTACCCAGTTATATGTGGGATGTGGTGAATTAGCGTCCGCAAGGCAAGAGTGGTCAGTAATACGAAAGCAACGTAGCGTATACTACCACGTTGTTCTCCTTGAAGAAAGCCTGTCGATAATAAAAAGCTGTGGCAGGAAAACTTTTTACAGGAATGGGGTCGTCACCCTGACTTCGCCGCCGCCGACAGGTCAGGCAAGCAAGCTGACGATCTGAAATTGATGGGGTCAAGACCTCTCGTCGGACCGGGCTACTAACCCCTATCCGGCTGGGCCTCCTCAAATATCTTTGTCGTATGCTCGGTTACGCTCGGCGGAGGTTCGCTAAAGTCTGCCGTGTCGCTAGCCGGAAGCTCCTGCTCTATCCTCGGCTGTTCGAGCCTGAGCGGGGGCGTGAACCGCTCTGCCAGCGTGGCCATAGACTCTGCGAAGAAGGCCGCGTAGATGATCTGCGCGACGCCTTTCACTGCGGATATTAGAGGGAGAAGCCAGACCAGGCTCAATAGAGTCGGGAGCGCACGCAGCTCGTGGTTGGACGCCTCCCGTATGGCCTGGATGATCTCTTCGCTCACCGGAGGGTGTCCGAGATAATAGAAGAGATACGCCAGACCCGCGCCCGAAAAGAGGCTTATTAAACCGTTCTTGAGGTTATGCTGCCACGAGTATGACATCCACTCCTTTGGCTTGGGATATCTGCGGCGCAGCTCTCGCTCTTCCTGTCGTAATTTTCGAGTCGTTCGTCCGGCCTCGGCGGTCTGATCGTTACCGCCCCAGTTGGTCTGCCCCCAGTTTTTGAACGAATCTGCGATTGAGCTCATATCGATGCCGAAAACGTCTTTGGTCTGGCCGTCATCCTGCAAAGCCTCGTTGACCGCCTGTAGGTTGGTCCCACAATTCTTGCAGAACTTCTGGATTCCCGTCGGCTCAACTCCACACTTTGGACAAAACATCTTTCCTCCTTCGTGAGCGGAAGAACGCTCGCTCCCTTTAGCACAAAGTAACACCGGCAGCAGGGCCGATCAATACTGCCAGAGAGCTTTTCGAGATCATGTTTCCAGACCTTATACGCATTCCGTAGCGCGATAGTTTGAAAGTCGGTTATTCTATTATTGTCGGAGGCCGCATAAGGGAGACAAGGGGAGCAATGGCGGTCACATCATCAAATCGTTCTTTCCGGGTTGTCCCGGCTATCCTTTCAATCTGGCTTCTTGCCGTCATACCGCTCGCCGGTTGTAGGGGCAAGAGAGGAGATACCTACGTCGCCCCGCCGCCCACGGTCAGCCCCGAGATGGTCAACCCGTGGCGAAAGGCCGCGCTGAAAGTGGAGGAAGATCGCGGCGAGCCCATCGGGAGAAAGGCGCAGGTCGAAGTCCCTGCTGAGTTGAAGCACTACAGCGACCGCCGCCGTTTTCTCGCCGTCCAGGTGGCGGAATACCTGACGCACAAATTCGACTTACCAGGCGATTTCGCCGAGCTGATAGCGCTCATAAGGCGCGACCAGATGGTAGAGATGGAGCCGCTCGGCGAAAGCTATATACTTTACGGCGTCGGCGCGAATGCTTCAGATGATCGCTTCTCGCACTACGATAAGGAATCGGGCGAAGAGATACCGCTCTACAGCTCCTTTGATGAATTTCAAAAAGAGATTGAAAGGATGGCGACTACAGCCCGAGAGCTTCAAAAGAAGGTCGCCGATCTGGAGAAGGACTACAAAGCGACAAGCAAGCGCGCTCGCGAGAGGCGGTCTACGCTCTCGGCGCAGATCGCAGAGAGCCGAAGATCATTGGCGGCCGCGAGCAAAACCAAGTCAAGGCTGGAATACTTCTATAAAAACCCCGAGCGGCGGAAGATGCTCATGACGAAGTACCGCTTGATCTCGGACCTGGCGGCCGATTTCAAAGGGCAGAGATATGATCTTGAGGATGCCCAGGAGCGGAAAGAATTCAAGGTGCGGCTGCTGAGTCACATACGGCCCGAGGCTCGCGAAGTGTTGATCGAGGTCGCCGGTTTGTATAAGGAGAAGTTTGATCGCCCCCTGCCGATCACTTCGCTGGTCAGAACTGAAAGATACCAGCAACGCTTGAGCAAGACGAACCCTAACGCCACGCGCATATCGACGCCGCCGCACGCGACGGGGCTGGCTTTCGACATCTACGACCATTTCATGACCGCAGCCGAGCAGCAATTCCTGATGGGCGAGATCGCGCGGATCGAATCCGAGGGCCGCCTCGAAGCGCTCCGCGAGAACCGCGACCACATACACGTGTTCGCCTTTGCCGGGGGTCGCCCTCCTGACGAGTCTATGATCGCAAAATCGATCGGGCGGATGAATTCTGCGAAACCGGATAAGGCAAGCGTTTCGAGCCGCAGCCCAAAGAACAGTAGATCGAAGGCGTCACAACAGGCGCGATCAACTCGTTCGAAGAGCAAGGCGAAGAAGGCTTCGAGCGTCGCATCGGGTCGAAAGAGAAAAGGCCGAGCCGGATGAAAAGAAGTGCTGAGTGCTGAGTGAAAGAAAAAGAGAGAACGTCGAAGCATGTTTTTACTCAGCACTCAGCACTCAGGACTTGGATGAGAGAGCGTATAGACAAGCTGCTCGTCGAGCGTGGGTTTGCCGAGAGCCGCAATCGCGCGCAATCGCTCGTCATGGCGGGCCAGGTGCTTGTCGGCAATCAGCGCATAGATAAGCCCGGCTATCTCGTAGACGCGACCGCAGAGATACGTATCAAGGGCGAGCCGCTCAGGTATGTGAGCCGGGGCGGGTTGAAGCTTGAAGCCGCGCTCTCGCGATTCGATGTAGACCCTCAAGGGAAAAACTGCATAGACGTTGGAGCCTCGACCGGGGGGTTTACAGATTGCCTCTTGCAGCAAGGGGCCGCCCGCGTCTGGGCCATCGATGTTGGCCGAAACCAGCTTGCGTGGCAGATCCGCCAGGACCCGCGCGTTGAAGTGATCGAAGGGTTGAATGCCCGCAACCTGAATGAGCGATCCTGGCCGGTCAAGTTCGACCTGGCGACCGTCGATGTGTCATTCATCTCACTGACAAAGATTCTTCCCGCAATTGTCGAAGTCATATCGGAAGAAGCCGACTGTGTAGCGTTAATCAAGCCACAGTTTGAAGTCGGCAAAGGCGAGGTCGGCAAGGGCGGCATCGTCCGCGACCCGCGTAAGCACAGGCGCGTGCTCGTGGAGGTGAAAGAGGCCGCGGCGGGGGCGGGGCTTTGGGGCGTCGGGCTGATAGAGTCTCCGATCCTGGGGGCGGAAGGCAACCGCGAATTCCTGATCCATTTGAAACGCGCTTCTGAGGATTCGGCGGCGGCGTCGCATCTGGATGAGCGCATAGAGCTTCTCACACAGACTTGAATGGACGTGTGCGCCGCGGCCTTTTATCGTTCAAGCAATCCCGCCTCTATGGACCCACTACCAGATCATCCGTTGACTTTTCATAGGAGGGCTAAGAGACTATTTC
>DASUNP010000064.1:0-132911 GCA_036277095.1 Blastocatellia bacterium | reverse complement strand
GCAATAAGCATACTCGGAGTGCGGCTCGCGCGAGCCGCACTCCTAAAGAGTTGGTTGAATCTAAAAAGATGTAACAGGGACGCTGGTCGTACCGTCTCTACTATGTGGGGATTTTTGGTTCCTCTAATCCCTTCCCTGCATAAGCGTAATTGGTGATTTTCAATATCAAGGTAGGCCCTCGATCTGCCACGCCCGCAGATTGCCGACTTTGATCTCGATTTACAACTCAATACGGACCGGAGGACTCATTAGCCATGTGGATTCGCAAAGCCATCAGAGACATGAAAAAAGGCGTCGATTCGCCTATGCCCACGCAGGTCGTGTCGAACGAAGAGTTCGAGCCGCGCCCGCAAACCCCTAAGCAGAAACAGGTCGAGCATTTGATCGGCGAGCTTTCGGAAGCTCGCTCGAAAAAGCTCGGCATGAAACGCCGCGACTTTATGCGAAGCTCGATGGGGCTTGCGACCTGCTTTTTGGCGTCGAACCTGGCCTACGGCAAGAACTACTGGGAAGTCGATGAAGCCGAGACGTGGGAGCCTGCGGCTTACGCCGAGAAGTGGCCCAAGAGCGAGTACTTCGTCATAGACGTGCAGGCGCACTTCACAAACGGGCTGGCGCTCAACTTCCGTACTATGGAGTTCGTCAAGAACATGGGCTTTCAGCTCAAGAACGACGCCGAAGCCTACAGCTTCACGAATTTCGTCAAAGAGATGTATTTCGACAGCGAAACCTCGATGGTCGTCATCAGTGGTGTCCCTGGCCGAGAGGAACTGCGCGACAAAGACGGCAAGGTGCTCGAAGGAGCGGCCCGCACGCCGGGCACCGCCGGGCGCGTCCTGCCGAGCTGGGTCATGTATGAAGCCCGCAAACAGATCAACGATCTGGCCGGCTCGCAACGCGCGCTCAACCAGGGCAACCTCGCGCCGAACCACTACTGGGACAAGGTCGCAAACAAGATGGACCGCGCGGCCTGCCTTGAGCAGATGGAGCGCGAGATCAAAGTCTACGGGATCAGCTCGTGGAAATGGTATTGCCACACAGATCCAGGCCGGTCGGGCGGCGGCTTCCAGTTGGATGACGAGAACGCGCAGTGGTT
Organism: Blastocatellia bacterium; assembly: GCA_036277095.1. Taxonomy (GTDB): domain Bacteria; phylum Acidobacteriota; class Blastocatellia; order UBA7656; family UBA7656; genus DASUNP01. The sequence goes on along the minus strand of DASUNP010000064.1, from coordinate 131,815 downwards.
CATCGAAGAGTCGCGCAAGCGCGGCGTCAAGCTCATCAGCACGCACAAAGGGTATTCCTACCAGTCGCGCACGCTCGGCCACCTTGCCAACCCTAAAGATGTGGAGCAGGCGGCGCTGCGCAACCCCGACTTCAACTTCGTCGTCTACCATTCGGCCATCAAGCACGGCCACAACGAGCCGAACTGGCTTGAGCTTAACAAGTACGACCCGACGACGGGCGATTTCGAGTGGCACAGCGTTTTGATGGACATAAAGAAGCGCAACCCGAAGATCAACAACGTCTACTGCGAGGTCGGCAGCTTCTTTAACACGCTCGCTGTCGCGCACCCCGAACTCTGCATGCACGGCATGGGCAAGAACATCAAGCATTACGGTTCGGACCACGTCATCTGGGGCACGGATTGTTTGTGGTGGGGATCGCCGCAGTGGGGCATTGACGCTTTCAAACGCTTCCAGATCAGCGACGAGTTCTGCGAGAAGTTCGGCTATAAGAAGCTGACGAAGCAGGATAAAGCGAACATCCTGGGATTGAACGCAGCGCGGGTTTACGGCGTAAACGTCAAGGCGAAGCGCAAGGCGTTGCCAGCCGACGCGCTTGAGAAGCTGAAGCTGGCTTATCTGGATCGCGGCGGCCAGCGCAGCAACGCGGCCTACGGCTGGGTGAGGGCGAGCGATTAATCAGCGCCCTGCCGCGCACAACTGCGGGGGCGGGCGTAGGGCCTCCCCCCGCAGCTTTATCACATCTGATTGGAGAACTATTGGATGCTTCCCGAGCAGCGACGGATACGAAATTTGCTTATCGCATCTCTTCTCCTTTTCGTCGCATCGACATCCGCCAGCCTCAACGCTCAGGAGGCCAAGCCATCGGCTGAAATGCCTGAAGCGCATTTCCACCACTTGCACCTGAACACCACAGACCCGAAAGCCGCGATAGATTTTTACACCACGAAGTTCGACTGCGAGCGGGCGAAGTTCGCAGGCGAGATCGACGGCGTGTGGGCGCAAAAATCCTGGCTGCTTTTTAACAAGGTCAACAAGCCGCCCGTATGGCATCTGAATTCCGCCGTCTGGCATTTCGGCTGGGGCGCGGAAGACATGAAAGCGACTTACGCAAAGCACGTGGCTGCGGGCACAAAGTTTTTCACGCCGCTCACAGACATCAGCGACATCGGCGGGAACACGGGCGCGAAAGACCTCTTTCACTTTGCTTACGTGCAAAGCCCGGACAACGCGTTGATCGAGTTGAACACGGCCAGCCATCATCACTTCGGCCACCTGCACCTGTTCAGCGCGGACCCGGTCGCGGCGGCTGAGTGGTACATGAAATATCTGGGGGCCAAGCGCCGGTCTACCCGCCCGCTTTCGCGCGAGCCCAGGTTTTATAGAGGCAATCAGATCGGCCCGAGCGCTTCGATGATGATCGATAACGTCAACCTGATAATCTATCCGGTCGAATACGCGAAGAAGAATTACGCCGATCATTGGAAAGGCAAGACCGAGATTGAATCTACGCGCGGGCATGTTGTCGATCACATAGCCTTCAGTTTCGATAATCTCGCCGACGCTCTTGAGCGCCTGCGCAAAGACGGCGTGAAGGTGACGGACGAGATTAGGACTACCAACAAGGGCAAAGTTAAATTCGCCTTCATCGAGGGGCCGGATAAAATCCGCATCGAATTGATCGAAGGCCACGCGCGCAAAGAGATGTGATGAAAAGGGACAATCATCTCACCGCAGAGACACAGAGAACGCAGAGTTTACGCAGAGTTTTATTCTTCTCTGCGTAAACTCTGCGTTCTCTGTGTCTCTGCGGTGAAGCTTATTCTTTATCGGAGGAACGAGGAATGCGGCGACCAGTTATCATCTTGGGAATAATCTTACTGATTCAAGCTCTCGCTGTTTCGGCATTCGCCTGGCAGGACAAACTCGTCGGGCGATGGGAAGGCAAGATTAAATCTATTCAGGGCGAGCGGCCTACGACCGTGACCTTCAGGAAAGAGGGAGAGGCTTACACGGGCAAGATGCCGGGGCTACAACCCGGTTCAGTGATCGATCTCAAAGAGATCAAGCTCGAGGGCAATAAGCTTACGGCAGTAGCCGATGTCGAAACCCCGCAAGGCTCAATCACCATCAACTACGACTTCACGCTCGAAGGTGAGACGCTCAATGGTAAAGGGGAGATTCGCAGTTTCGGCATGAGCTTTGATATGAATCTCACGCGCGCGAGCACCGATCCCACGAGCGCCTCTCCGACGCCTGCCGGGGGGCAAGCGCAGCAACCGCCACGGCGGCCTAGCGTGCCGCAGCCGCAGCAGAAACAGTCCATAGACTATTTCGTCGGCCAGTGGAGCTACAAATACGTAGGCCGCGAGAGCGCGCTCGCGCCCGCGCCGCGCGAATGCACTCTGACGTTCACAAAGCGCGCGGACGGCAAGACGCTTGACGGCGCGGCCAACTGTACGGCTGACGGCAAGGCTTATAGAGACTCTTACGTCATTGTTTACGACGACGCGACAAAGATGATGACCATAGCCGAAAAACTCGGCAGCGGCGTGACGCTCAACAGCCGCGCGGATTGGACGAGCCCAATATCGATCCGCTTCACAATCGATCCTGTGAAGGCCAAGGGCCAGTCGTTGCAGTTGCGGCGGACAATATCGGTCGTCGCCGCGCACTCGTTCACCATAGCCGAAGAGCTTTCCGAAGACGGCGGGCCTTTCGTGAGATTGGGCAGCGCGGTCGTCACCCGCCTTGACGCGAAGTAGCAAGATGCTCAAGAAATTAGTCCTTTACGCTTTCGCAATCTTATCCGCCTTCGTGATCGCAGACGATTATGCGCGACCGGCCGCCGCAGGCTCTGACAGTGATCGCGAGGCTTCGCCCGTCGTCCGACTGGGCGAGCGGATATTTAAGGACGACAGGTTTTCGACCTCGAAAGGTGACCTGCCCGCGAGCTGTAGCCATTGCCACCTGCTCGACGAAGACCCGCAGGGGCTGCGCGCTTACGCCGATTTCTTCAACCGGAGCTGGATGTCTTCTCGCACCCAGGACCATCGCCGGTTGATGCTGAGGAATTCGCCGACGATACTCGACGCAGGCGAATCGCCGCGCCTGCATTACGACGGCGAGTTCGCTTCGCTCGAAGCTTTAGTCAAAGGAACTCTCGCGGGGCGTCCGATGGGCTGGCTGCCGGGCGAAGAGGCGCAGGCGTATGAACACGCGCGCAGAGTCTTGTTGAGCGACCGGGGCGAAGGCCAGTCGGCTGAGGGCTCTTATCGCGACCAGTTCAAAAAAGCATTCGGCGTCGATCTCGACCGTCTCGGCCCCGAAGAGGCGATGGGCCTTGTGGCCCGCGCCGTGGCTAATTATTGCCGCACTCTGAACACGCGCAAAGATTCGGCTTACGATCGATTCATAGCGGCTAATGGTCTTGCGAGCGGGCCGTCGCCGGGCGAAGAGGCTAAGGCATTCACGCGAGATTTGATTTCCAAAATCGAGTCGCTTGAGAAAGCCAACGCGCTCAAGCTCTCGAAAGAGTTTGATTCGACGGCGCTCCGGGGGCTAAAGATATTCTTCAGTGCAGAGGGCGGCAACTGCGCCTCCTGCCACGCGCCGCCGCTTTTTACGGACCACTCGTTTCACAACATCGGAATCAGTCAGCGAGAGTATGATCGATTTCACGGGGAAGGGAAGTTCGCCGAGCTTGCGATTCCCAACGCCGCGAAAGCCGTTCGCCCATCACAGCAATTCCGCGATACGCCTACGAGAGATAACCCTGCGCTGGTCGATCTGGGCTTCTGGAACTTCGTCGATCTGAAGACTTCAACACTCAGGCGTGCGGGCGAAAGTGACGACAGGTTCTTGCAGCGAATGATCGGCGCGTTCAAGACGCCGACGCTGCGCAATCTCAAACACACGCAGCCGTACTTTCACGACGGCTCGCTTCACACTCTCGAATCTGTGCTGAACGAGAAGATGGCGTTGAGCGAGATGGCGCGCGCCGCTCGCTTGCGCGAGGCCGACGAAGAGTTGGCGAAGATCAAGCTCAAAGAGTCGGACATCCCGCCGCTGGTCGCATTCTTAAACTCTTTGAACGAAGACTTGAAGCACCTGCAGAATCGCAGGCGATAAGGACGGATTGAATCTATGCGAATCATCACATGCGCTCGAATCCTGTTAATCGTAATCTTGATGGCTGCGCCCGCGAGCGCGCAAAAGAAATCCAACGGCGAGTGGCGTTTTTATGGCGGCGACAACGGCAGCACAAAATACTCGCCGCTCGATCAGATAAACAAGGCGAATGTCGCGGGATTGAAGATAGCCTGGGCCTGGGAGTCGCCCGATGTGGCTTTGCAAAAAGAGAACCGAATGCTCAGCTCGTTTGCACACGAGCCGACTCCGCTGATGGCCGGCGGCAGGCTTTACACCAGCACGTCGCTCAGCCAGGTCGCGGCGATCAACCCTCAGACGGGCGAGACCATCTGGGTCTTCAACCCCGAAGCATACAAGGCCGGTCGCCCCACTAATCTCGGATACGTGCACAGGGGCGTGGCTTACTGGACGGACGGCAAGCAAGAGCGCATCTTCGTCGCGACTGCCGATGCATATCTGTGGGCCATTGATGCGAAGACCGGCAAGGCCGTCGCCGATTTTGGCGAAGCGGGAAAGGTAAATCTGGCGAAAGCGATCCCGCTCGCGGTGAACTCGCGCAACTACGCCGTCACTTCGCCGCCCGTGATCTGCCGCGACGTTGTTATTCTAGGCGCTTCGATCTCCGACGGCCCTGCGAATAAAGAAGCGCCGCGCGGCGACATCCAGGCCTTCGACGCGCGCACGGGCAAGCCGCTCTGGACATTTCACTCGGTCCCGCAGGCGGGCGAGTTTGGAAACGAGACCTGGGAGAACGATTCCTGGAAATACACCGGCAACACGAACGTCTGGACGCTGATGAGCGCGGACGACGAGCTAGGATATGTCTACCTTCCGTTCGGCACGCCGACCAACGACTGGTACGGCGGCCATCGGCTGGGCAACAACCTCTTCGCGGAATCGCTTGTCTGCCTGGAGGCAAAGACGGGCAAGCGCGTCTGGCATTTTCAAACCGTTCATCACGGGTTGTGGGATTATGATCTGCCCGCAGCCCCAGTGCTTTGCGACATAACTGTGAACGGTAAGAAGATCAAAGCCGTAGCGCAGATCACAAAGACCGGATTCACTTTTGTCTTCGACCGCAAGACCGGCCAGCCCGTATGGCCCATCGAGGAGCGCCCCGTCCCGCAATCTACCGTGGCGGGCGAGCGGACATCGCCGACGCAGCCGTTCCCGACAAAGCCCGCACCTTATGAAAAGCAAGGCGCGACCGAAGCGGATTTAATAGACTTCACGCCGGAGCTTCGAGCGGAAGCGAAAGCGATCTTCGATCAGTATGATCACGGCCCGATCTTTACGCCGCCGACCGAGCGCGGCACGATCAACATGCCCGGCTGGGCGGGCGGCGCCAACTGGTGGGGCGCGGCCTTCGATCCGCAAACGGGGATGTTTTACATCCCTTCGGTCAGCATGCCGATACTGGTCAAGCTGGTTAAACCCGACGCGGCGCGCTCGAACTTCAATTTTGTGCGCGGGAGCGCGGGCGGCATGGGCTTTCTGGCGGGGCCTCGCGGGTTGCCGCTGTTCAAGCCTCCTTACGGGCGCATCACTGCGATCAACCTGAACACGGGCGAGCATGCCTGGATGGTCGCGCCGGGCGACGGACCGCGACAGGTAATCAATGACACAATCAAAACGATGACGGGCAAAGACGTAGATGTAGGCCCGATGGGCGCGGGCGGCGGCGGGCCGCTTTTGACGAAGACTCTGCTGTTCGTAGGCCAGGGCGCGGGCGGTCGCGGCGGTCGCGCGGGTGGCGGGGCCAATCTGCTCAGGGCTTTTGACAAGGCTACGGGCAAAGTGATCGCCGAAATTCCCGTGCCCGCCAATCCCGGCGGGACGCCCATGACTTACCTGTCTGGTGGCAAGCAGTATATCGTCTTGGCGACTGCGGACGGGAAGCTTACGGCCCTCAGCCTGCCGTCGGAAAAGCCTTGACCGTTTGCGTGTGGCGGGTGAAGGATTAAGAGATGAAGTTACGACGTTTGCAAATATCGTTCTGGGTGTTGCTCGGCATGACAGCGGCGTCGGCGGCTCAACTGCCGTCGGACGCCGTTATGCTCGACAAGGTCAAGATTCCTGAAGCGCAGAAATCTATCGATCTCTGTCCCGTCTACCTGGAGGCGTCCGACCCACGGCTCCCGATGTGGGAGCACAAAGGCGTTGTTTATCGCGGGAGCAAGCCCGACGCGCAAGAGAAGTTTTTGAAGGACCCCGACCGCTACGCGAAGGCGGCTGAGAAGCAACGCTTCATAAACAACTTTATGCAGGCCATGAGCGCTGTGTGGTGCCCCGTGAGCGACCAGATCACCCCCGGCGGGATGATGCAGTGGAAGCGGTTCGGGCTTACGTTCGAGAGCTGCTGCTCGTTTTGCGATGAGAATTTCAAGGAAGAGCATTTCAAAGAAGGTTTCGAGAGGCTCAGGGAGAGGGCCGAAAAAACCTACGCGATGATAGGCGCGAAATACACCGAAGGCGCGTCGAGCCCTGTCGAGGGGGCTATCAGGAAAGACAAGAATTAAGAAATCATAAGTCAGATTTCATTCTGAACTCTGAACTCTGACTCCATCGAACAAATGATCGTAAAGGTAAAGCTGGTGATCTTTCTTGCGGCGACTCTGTCGCTGCTACTCTTTTCGCTCGACCAACACGCAAGCGATCAGCAACCCGCTCAAACCAAAGTCGTAGACCCAAAAGCCTGGGGCGGCAATCACGTAGGCAAGCCGATCCCCGAATTCGTCCAGGGCGACGAGTGCCTGTTCTGCCACCGCTATGATGTAGGCGCGACCTGGCAGCAGAACGCGCACGGCAAAACGGTGCGAAAGCGCGAAGACGCGCCTGAGTTAGCCAAGTTGCTTGACGCTCAGCCGCAGATGGCTGCGGTCGCGCGTCAGGTCGAGTACTTTCAGGGCAGCCGCGCGCACGTCCGCTTCTTGAAAGAGAATGGGTATGGGAAATTCGCCATCCTGAACGCGCGGGCGGATTTGACGGAAGACGCGAAATCGATTGCTAAGATAATCGACGGGGATAAGCTGACCTGGGATAAAGAGAAGTACGCCGCGCGCTGCGCGGGCTGCCACGCAACGGCTGTTGACGCCTCCGCAAAGACGTTCAGCGCATTCGGGCTCGATTGTTATGTATGCCACGGCGACGTCGACGTGAATCACTCGAAAGACACCCGGCTGGTCTTGCTGTCGAAGAAACGGCGCAACGAGGCGAAGGTCATCACGTCGCTTTGCGCGCAGTGCCACCTGCGCGGCGCGAAATCGCGTTCTACAGGTTTGCCTTACGCGAATAACTTCATTGCCGGGGACAACCTGTTTCAAGATTTGGATGTCGATTGGTCGCGGGCCGATGACGAAAAATTAAACGCGGGAGATCGTCATGTGTGGCGCAACGCGCGCGATGTTGCGCTTTACGGCAACGAGGCGATAACCTGTTTGAGCTGCCATCAGGTGCATGGCAGCACGAGCCTCAAGCACCGCCGGATACTTCGCGCGCCGATCTGCTCCGAATGCCACGGGCCCGAGGGGTTCAAGACCGTCAAGCGCTACACTGTCCACAGCGATCTGTGCGAATACTAAAGCTGGAATACCGAAAGCAAATCTCGCATGAAACAGCCTATCTGGAACTTCGAGCAAGAGCCCGCCTCGGAAGCGATGGACGAGACGGGCGTCAACCTGCGGGCTTACTTCGACCGCATGGATGATGAGAAGATGCGGCAATATGATGAGTCCTGGACAGACGAGCAGGTCGTAGCCTGGGACGGCAATTTCCGCGACGACGGGGCGTTGATGCTCTTCTGCTGCGAGCGCGACGTTGAGGTCGAGGAATACCGGCGCGTACTCGAAGAGTGTATAGTGTACAGGAACCGAGTCAGGGGAACGTTACAGGAATAAGGGAAAGCACGATCATGGTTTTCGGGGGAACTCTGCACCGAAAAGCGCGCTCCAGATGCAGACTGCAAATCGCTTCTACGCGAATTGCAATGCTAGCTTTCATTCTTGTAGTCTGCTCATCGCTCATCGCCGCAGCGCAGTCTCCCACCCGCAACCAGAAAGACGCCGCTCCACAACAGAAGCTGCTTGTGAGCACCGTGGATGACAACGGCGTCGCGGTCGCCTCGGCGCGAGTGACGCTCACTCACTCGGAAAGCCACGTCGTCATAAAAGGCGAGACCGATTTCGCCGGGCGGCATGAGTTCACAGGCTTGGGCGCGGGCCTTTACCACGTCCTGGTCGAGAAGGAAGGTTTCTACGCCGCGAAGCTCGACAGCGTTCAAGTGGGCGTGGCAGAAGCCCTGGAAGTTATCCTCAACCGCGAGCAGGAGTTTGCAGAAAGCATAGATGTGACCTACTCAAGCCCCGCCATCGACGCGACCAAAACCAACGCCGGCGAAACACTCGGCAGCCAGGAAGTTCTCACCATCCCTTACCCTAGCACGCGCGACATCAAGAATCTTCTGCCGTTCATTCCGGGAATCGTTCAAGACCCGGCAGGAGAGATTCACCTCAACGGCTCTGCTGCCGATCAAATCTTCAACCAGCTCGATGGGTTCAACGTCACCAACCCTGTGAGCGGGTTGTTCGCCTTTCGCGTGAGCGCGGACGCGCTTCGCTCAATCGAAGTTTTAAGCAGCCGCTATTCGGCTGAATACGGGAAAGGATCGGGCGGCGTGCTTGCGCTTAACACGGGAATGGGCGACGATCGCTATCGCTTCTCGACGACCAATTTCGTTCCCTCGGTTCAGACGCGTAAAGGGTTGAGCCTTGATAGCTGGACCCCGCGAGCGACTTTTTCAGGGCCTTTGAAACGCAAGAAGGGATGGTTTTTCGAGGCCGCCGACGCAGAATACAACCTCGACATCATCAATGAGCTTCCCGAAGGCGCCGACAGAAACAACTCCTGGCGGATCAGCAACCTCACAAAGGCGCAGGTGAATCTGAACCCCTCGAATATCCTCACAGCCGGTTTCATCTTCAACCGCTTTACCTCAGATCACGCAGGCATATCGCGGTTCAACCCGCTGGAAAGCACACGCGATCTGAAGCGAAACTCGTACCTCGTCACAGCAAAAGAGCAGTCATACTTTTCAAACGGCTCGCTGCTCGAAATCGGATTCGCCGCGAGTCGCTTCCGCGTCGATGAAAAGCCTGTGGCCCTTGATCTGCCTTTCATCCTCACACCCGAAGGCGCGACCGGCAACTACTTCAAGACTTCCCGCGAGCGTGCCGGGCGTCTGCAATTGATAGCAAATCTCTTTCTGCCGGCGGTCAACTGGAAGGGTAGCCATGCCTTCAAGCTCGGCCTTGACCTGGATAGAATCGCTTACGATAAAGAGTCCGAGCGGCGGACGATCACAATTTTACGCCAGGACGGCACGCTCGGGCGCAGGGTTCTCTTCGATGGCTTCTCGAATCTTGAAAAGGACGATTCTGAAGCGAGCTTATACGTTCAAGATCGCTGGTCATTGAACGCCCGTTCGCTTCTGGAGTTCGGCCTGCGTCTGGATTGGCACCAGATATTTCGCAGCGCGCTCGTCTCGCCGCGCCTCGCTTTCAGCCACTTGCTGACGCGCGACGGCGGGACGAAGATAGCGGGCGGCGTGGGGCTTTTTTATGACGCCGCGAACCTCGATTTAATAACTCGCCCTCTCGACGGGAGACGCACAGACCTTTTCTTCAGCGAAGATGGAGTTACGCTTCGACGCCCGCCTTTGGAGGCGCTATTTCGCGTGGACGAGAGCAGGTTGAAAGCGCCTCAATTTATCAACTGGAGCCTGGGCGTAGATCATAAGCTGTCGGGTTCGACTTACCTGCGCGCTGAATTTATCGAGAAGCGAGGCCGCAACGGGTTGGCTTTCTTTGGTGGTAGCGGCGACGTGATTGCCGACCCCATCGCTCTCTTCGAGTTACGCGACGCGAAGCGGGACCGATTTGATTCGCTCCAGATCAGCGTGCGCCACTCCTTCAGTCGCGGCTACGAAATGATGGCCGCATACACACGCTCGTCGGCTCGGTCTAACATGGTCTTTGATTTCAATATTGACTCTCCGATCTTCAGCAGCCGGACCGAAGGTCCGCTCCCCTGGGACACGACGAACCGCTTCATATCATGGGGGTGGCTTCCGCTCGTAAGAAGATTCGATTTTGCCTACTCGCTCGAATGGCGCGATGGCTTTCCGTTCAGCGTCGTCAACGAGAATCAGCAAGTGGTCGGGGAGCCGAATTCTCTGAGACTGCCCGCGACCTTTTCATTGAACATGCATGTCGAGCGAAGATTCGAGATGATGGGATTAAAACTGGCTTTGCGCGCCGGCTTCAACAACGTGACCGGCCACGACAACCCGACCGCCGTAAACAGCAACATTGCTTCTCCGGATTTTCTCACATTCGGGGGCATTCAGGGGCGCACTTTCACGGGGCGCATCAGGTTCCTGGGACGAAAATAAGGTAAATTATTATGAACGTCAATCACGAATTGACGATTTTAGTTGACAGGTAATACTGCTCACCCGTAATATCGGGCTGCCGCTAAATTCCAATGCGGAAACGTTGCGGGGATTCCGTAGGTGCTTCTATCTTGTGTTCGGGTAGACACTTACGGGTGAATATCTAAGTATTAAGACAATCTCACTTGTCTCCTGGCTCTGGCATAACTTGCTTTGAGGAAGTTTGGCGTGTTGCTTCTATGGCGCTGTTTTGGCTTATGGGGAAGTAATCGCTTTGCAGGAGTGGACAAGCCTTTGGCAAGCCTGGCATTACTGTCTGCTCAAGACAGGTACTGTAACTTTTCTAACGGTCTTTCGTGTTAGAACGCAGGCCGGGGGCGGTTTGCGTCCGCCTTGACCCGGCCTCTCTTGATCCCAAAAAAAGGTGGTGGGGCCTCTTAACCTCGGAGGAAACGGGATGTCAACTTCCGCAGAAATCGATTTGAAAAGCTGTATCGAGCAGGCTTATGCAGCCGCTCATTCTTGTCACGGGGATCTCGATTATGCGCTTGAAGCATTTACTGATCGTTTGGTTTCCATTGCCGATAAAAACCTGGGAGAAGCTTCAAGACAAGCAGCGACGCTCAGATTCTTGGCTTCGCTCCATACGACGGACCTCTACCTGGCAGGAGCCTGCGCACTATCTACCGAGCGTGCCTGGATGCGCTTTGTTACTAACTACCAGGCTTACATCCAGAGGCTTGCCGACTTCTTCTTCGAGACAGACGGTTCGTCAAAGGACCTAGCCGGGAGCATTTTATCAGATATGTTCTTGCCCGACAGTTCGGGCCACAGTCGCATCGCATCCTATGATGGGAGAAGCTCGCTTGCCACGTGGCTGCGGACGATTGTTAAGCGCCGGGCGATCAATGAGCGCGAGCGCAAGTGGAGCGGCGTTGAACGGCTCGATTCGCAGCCTGAGCTCGCGGACTCAACAGCAGTTCACAGGGTTGAGGCCTCGCTTCGCTCAGGGCGGTACGATAGCATGGTCCGGGATTGTTTCAAGTGCGCGTGTGACAAGCTGACTGAGCGTGAACGGCTTATGCTGCTTTGGCGTTACGAGGAGCAACTGCAGGTGAGCCAGATAGCGCGCATTTTTGCCGTTAACCCTTCAACCGTCACGAGGCAGCTGGAACAGGTGTATAGGAAACTGCGGGAAGAAGTTGTTCTGATGCTCGCTTCAAAACACAAGCTCAGCGCTCCCGCGATAAAGGAGTGTCTCGCCGATATTCTGGAGAGCCCTGGCTCCTCTTTACTAGTAGCTCTAAAAGCGAGATAGTTGCATACTCGTAATTGCATTAAACGGCAGAGCTCGAATGCGCTGTCGTTGTTTCTGGTCGGATTTGTAGGAAATCATACATGAAATCTATGCGGTTGAAACCGTCTATATATTTGAAGCGATCGGTGAATGTATACCGACAAATACAATTCAAGCGGGTTGAGGTGACCATTGCAAGACCATTGCCCGGAAACAGAAGTATTAGCAGCTTACGTTGATCACGAGCTAAATGCTGAGGAGCGCCGGCAGGTGGAAGGTCACCTGGCGAACTGCCCGGTTTGCCGAAGTGTGATAGCAGCAGTAGTGAAGAGCCAGGCGGTAGCGCCCGATCCATTCCCTCCCGATAACCATTCCTAATACCTTTTAAGTGATAATCCTCATGGGGCTTCACAGGGATTGTAGCGATAGCCAACCCACGGGTCTGTCAGAATATATTGAGGGTGTTGGGGGTCCGGCTCAATCTTGCGGCGTAGTTGGTTAATGACTACTCGCAGGTACTCGGTCTGGTCTGTCGATTGCCAGCCCCACACTGCTTGAAGCAGCTTGCGGTGCGTCACTACCTTTCCGGCATTACTCACCAGGTATTTTAGAACGTCGAACTCCTTCGGCGTAAGCTTCACCTCTTTACCGGCTATCACAACACGCCGCTCGCCACTGTCGATAACTACATCCCCGACCGTGAGCACAGGACTGTCAGCCTCTGATGCAGGTGATCGGCGGAGCACAGCCCGGACACGCGCTAGCAGCTCGTTCATGCCGAAAGGCTTTGTCACGTAATCGTCGGCGCCCGAATCGAGCGCGGCGACTTTATCGCTCTCCGATCCCTTTGCTGAAAGGACAATGATCGGGATGGAAGTAAAGTCCCGCATTCGCTGGCAGACTTCTAACCCGGACATTTCGGGCATTACCAGGTCGAGAATCACGAGGTCCGGCATCTCTTTGCGAATCTCTTCGAGCGCTTCTTCGCCCCCCGAAGCCGTCCTCACCTCGTAACCCCTCGGAGGTAGCCCCGTACGCATCACGCGCAGTATTTGAGGCTCGTCATCTACAACTAGAATTACTGGTCCTCTATTCATTAGCTGTCACCGGATCGGTTGCCTGTTTCCACTCAACGGGCATCGTAAAAGCAAAGGTGGCTCCCTGGCCGGGACTACTATCAACCCAAATTCTTCCCCCATGCGCTTCGATGATGCCGCGAGCAATGGCCAGGCCCATCCCTGTGCCTCCACTTCGGTGCTCTGACAGGCGGCTGCCACGATAGAACTTGTCAAAGATGCGTTCTCTCTCATCCGGCGCAACCCCCTGTCCCTCATCGCTGACACTGATAGTCAGCCCTCCGTCTTCTGCAACCGCCCGAAGATCGATCTGGCTATAGTCAGGAGAATATTTTGCTGCATTCTCGACTAGATTAGTAAGTGCTTCCGCAACAAGGCGCGAATCCATTCTAGCTAGCAATTGCTCACTTTCGACATCAAGGACGACTCGATGGTTCCGAATCGAAGCAGAACATCTGTCCAGCACGCTGCCGAAGAGCTCTTCTATAGAGGTCCATTCTTTCGACAAGCGCAGCTCTCCGGCCTCGATGCGCGCCATTTCTAGCAGGTTCTGAACGAGGCGCGTGAGACGGCCGACCTCCTCGCTAATTATCAGGTGAAACTCATGCAGTGCTCTTCTGTCCCATTCAATATCCTCTTGAAGGAGATTATCGACCGCCGCCCTTATGGACGTGAGGGGAGTCCGCAGGTCGTGCGAGACTGAAGCCAGCAGCGCCGATTTTAGCTCGTCACTCTGTCTTAGAGCTTCTGTACGGCTCACCTCTTTGAGAAAGCGAGCGCGTTCAAGAGCAAGCGCGACAAGCCCGGCTACTGCTTCCATAGTGCCGCGTTCAAGAACAGACGAGGTCAGGACCATAACCCCGATCGATCTCACCCCTACCTTCAGGGGGACATAGGCGGTGCTTCTCCCTCGATCGTGCTCGTTTGTAGGCTTTCTCGCACTGCGCGCGGCGGCAGTAATGAATAGTTGCACTTCTCCTGTCGTAAAAGCTCTCTCAATATCAGATTGATCGGGCGTGGTCGCGCCTGGCGAATCTTGATCAACAGCTACAGCCAGACGCCGCCACCGTTCGGTATCGTCAGGCACGAAGATGGCGCAGTAGCTGAACCGGAAGACCTCCAGGACCTGTCTTGCTATAGACGATACAGCCGTTTCCGAATCAGGCTTTGCGATTATATCTTTGCTCAACTCGTACAGCTTCCAGACCTCTTCACGACGCCTCTCCGCATCGCGGGCGCGCGACCTTGCGGCAGACGAAAGCTGGCTGGCCGTAGCAGCGGTCACCAGGAATACGAACAGGGCCACCCAATTCTGTGAGTCATGAATCGTAAGGTCGCCAAAAGGAGGCAAAAAGAAAAAATTGAAGCAAAACATTCCTGCGATGGCCGCCAAAATACCGGGGCCAAGGCCATACGCAGATGAGGTGGCGAGCACGACCAGCAGAAAGCTTAATGAGACGGTGGTCGAATTAACTCCCGTCACAATCAATTTGTAAAGGATAGTCACAACAGCCACACCTATGACGGAAGCTAAGTAACCGACCATGCGTTGACGTGCTGAAGCAAACATTTCCATCTCAGTATACTCTTGAAGCGGTCTGCCAGAGTTAAAGATTTACAGCAAATTAAGGAAGTAATAAGCCGAGTGCAAGAAAGTTGTAAGGAAACCATAAAGATTTCACCTTCCCCCATTTCCGATTTGTGCAGACGTGTCATACTTTCAATTCACTCGCAGGAAGCAAGGTGGAACATGCTCACCAGGAGTTGATAGGCAAGGAATCGAACATGCGGTCAATGTAAACAAATGACCTCAATATGGCTATAGATATCAAGAGTCCTGAAAGCACCTCAAAGCCTCAAACACGTGTCAAAGTCGTTGTCGCTACCACAGTCATGCTCTCCTTTATTTCGTTCTGGAGAGCGGCGGCCATCGTGCTTAATGACCTCGGCTCTTCCGCATTCTATGTTGGAGGAATTGCCGAGCAGGCAGTGGGCAAAGCCGCCCCCTGGTTCATACTCGCGGTGATGCTGTTTAGCTATGCCGTGCGGATGCTCTATATCGAATCGTCATCGATGTTCACGCGCGGCGGCGTCTATCGTGTAGTCAAAGAAGCGATGGGCGGCACAATGGCTAAACTCAGCGTCTCTGCGCTCATATTCGACTTCATTCTGACTGGCCCTATCTCGGGCGTGTCGGCAGGTCTCTATCTGGCCGGGCTTGCCAACCAACTCTTGCCGCGAGTCGGCGTCTCGGTCGAGCTGCCCGCGAGCTTCACGGCAATGGTGTTTGCCATCGCCATCACCATCTACTTCTGGTGGCGCAACATCAAAGGCATTCATGAGTCAAGCAGTGACGCTCTGCGCATAATGTACGTAACGACGGCGATGGTCGTCATAATGATCGCGTGGAGCATTCTGACTCTGGTCGAGCGCGGCGGGCAGATGCCGCCATTACCTGTTCCGGACAATCTAAGTTTTTCCGATCACGCTTTGGGCTGGCTCAAGTCTTTGCCCTGGTTCATACACGAGGGTGAGCGCTCGCGCATTGCTGAAGACGCTCCAACTCTTATCGGTGCGGTCGGGATAATGATCGCCTTTGGACATTCAGTGCTGGCTATGAGCGGAGAAGAGACGCTCGCGCAGGTCAACCGCGAGCTTGAGCATCCGAAGCTCAAGAACCTCCAGCGGGCCGGGATGGTGATATTCATCTATTCACTCCTGTTCACCTCTCTCGTTTCATTCTTCGCAGTAGCAATCATTCCTGACAGTATCAGGGCGCAATACCTTGACAACTTGATTTCGGGGTTGGCGATGAACTTCGTCGGGCCTGATTATCTCAAGCTGATATTTCAGGCTTTCGTAGTCATTGTAGGCTTCCTTATGTTATCAGGAGCCGTCAACACCTCGATCATCGGCTCGAACGGAGTGCTCAATCGCGTCTCGGAGGATGGGGTGCTGACCAGTTGGTTCCGCGCCCCGCAAAAGAAGTACGGGACGACTTATCGCATAATAAACCTGATCGCGATTCTCCAAATCCTTACCATCATCGGCTCGCGCGGCAACATCTTTATTCTCGGCGAAGCATACGCCTTTGGCGTGATCTGGAGCTTCACTTTTAACGCGGTGGCCACTCTGGTTTTAAGGTTCAGACGCCCCGAAGCGCGCGAATGGAAAGTGCCCGGCAACATTCCCATTGGACGCCACGAGATTCCAATGGGGCTTATTACCATATCTCTCATATTGCTTGCGACCGCGCTTACGAACCTGCTCACGAAAGAGGTGGCGACGATCTCGGGCATTGCCTTCACGGCAGTCTTTTTCTTACTCTTCACAGTCTCAGAGCGCATTGCCAGAAAAAAGCTAGATCGGACGCTTGCCACGCTCGATCAATTCCAGCTGCAACACTGCGAGACGGTCGATCTGCAATCGGTAGGTGCGCGACCCGGGAACCTGCTAGTGGCTGTCCGCGACTACAACACGCTATCGCACGTGGAACGCGCGCTCGAGCGCACGAGCCCCGAACAGCAGGACATAGTAGCGATGACCGTGAGGCTGGTTACGGGCCCCGACGGAGGCGAACGCGAGCTGTACGACGAAAACCTGTTCACCGAATATGAGCAACGCTTATTCACGCGCGTTGTCGCCCTCGCCGAAAAACATGGGAAGTCAGTTGATTTATTAACTGTTCCGGCAACCAATATCTTCGACGCGGTAGCACAGGCGGCGTTGAGGCTGGATTCGGCTGAGATCGTGGCAGGGCTTTCATCAAAGATGAATGCGCAGGAACAGGCGCGCCACATGGGCCGTGCCTGGGAGCGATTGCCGGAAAACCCCCGCCGTCAGGTGAAGTTCACGGTTGTAGAGCCGGGGAACATTGAACATATCGTTTATCTTGGAGCCCACGCGCCGAATCTCACAGAGGCTGACCTGAAGCTGATCCACGAGCTTTGGCTGGAGGTGAGCAACATCCCGAGCCGCCGCCGCGTGCACCACCGTGACGTAGTGCGTGTTGCGCTGAATAGACTCAAGCGCGACATGCGGGGGCAGACTGACGTGATGCTGGACTTCTATAAGATAGAGCATCAGGATGAGAAAGAGAGGTCGCCTATTAACCCAGGCTGAATAAAGGCCGGCCCGATCGTAACTCTCAGCCTTTATGCGTGGTCGACATATGTAGATTCAACGCTACGTCCTCGAATTTGTGAAGAAGTCGCATCCTGGTGAGTTGACGAGACCTACATAGGCATCCGAAGACAGAGATGATGAGCTAGAAGCAGTGGTTTTCATCCCGGTGATTATGCATACTGTTTACTCGATTCCAGAACAGACTGAAGCAGGGATGAAAAAAATTGCTCCAAAATCTCCAATCCAATTTCTGAAGTTGAGGCGCTATTGGATAACTATACTTGTTATTTCTTCATTTTTTCTATTGCTGTTCGGAGTCGCTGAAATATATAAAATTCCATTACTCACCGATCCATCAGAGTGGCTCAATTCAGGAGGAGTTTTACCTGCGACCATTGGAGTCTTACTACTTGTAGCCGATATATGGTTGCCAGTACCTTCCAGTATTATAATGACTGCAAACGGGGCGCTTTTTGGCATATTAATTGGCACAGCGCTTTCAATAATTGGATCACTGGGCGCTTCCCTTGTTGGTTTCAGCATGGGGCGGGCAGGTAGCAACATGCTAAAACGGCTAGTGACTACCACTGAATACGAAAGGTCCGAGTTGCTAATGAAGCGGTGGGGTATCACAGCCATCCTTATCACCCGTCCTATACCGATATTGGCAGAAACCGTTGCCATTCTGGCCGGGGCGTCATCACTAGGCTGGACGCGATTTACTATAGCTTCGACGGTAGGGATTTCTCCTGTAGCATTTCTTTATGCGCTGGCAGGAGCGAAAGCATCAGATGTGAGAACAGGGATCTTAATATTCCCGATCGTTTTGTTGCTGACGAGCATCCTCTGGTGGATCAGACGTAGACTGAGCGGTAATCAGTAAAAGAAAACGCGGATGCACCAGAACCCTTGAGAGGGAAGGGCGTCGCAAACCTCGCGCCTGCTCCTATGAGATTAGCCTCGCTCCCATATAGAGTAATTGTTCGGTCTCTTCTTCTGTGTAATCGTATGCGCGATGGACGCCTATGCCGAGCGCTCCACGGGCTTCTCCACTTGAGTCTCGAATAGGCACAACGATTGCGCCATTAACACCGGTATCTCTAGCGCCGGGACGTACATTGCCGGTCGGGTCTGCCTGGATGTTGCAACTGGAGACGGGCTCATTTCGCTCGAAGGCTAGACCAGCCATCCCTTTACCGATAGGAACTCTGGCGACGATCTCGGCTATATGAGGAGGCAATCCAACGTGAGCTTTCAGGATGAGTATCCCATCTTCGAGCAGGTGTATCGAACCCGTGTCTGCATGAAAATGATTGATTATCTCTTCGAGTTGCGCTTGCATTGCGGCAAAATAGCAGCGGCGCATAATAAAAGTCAACTATCTTACACTTATAATTATTCTGCGTGATAACGTAAGATAAATTTCATTTTTGATTGACTTAGTTTTGCCATTGGCATAACATCGGCTCGATCAGAGGTCAGGTTATACCCCGCAAAATTCACATCTGTGAAAGGCAAACGCTCAGAGGTTGTTTCAGCGCCGATCATAGAGTGATAGTCCCGGTTTTCAGACAGTAAAGTTCGCTCAGCGAATGGCAATCAGCTTCTCTTGCAATTGCCATTACCCAGTTGAGCATGACATCAAATTGAAGAAAGGGTTTCTGTTATGAGCTACTTAAATCTCCCCAGGTTATGCTTCGCCGGAGTATTCAGCGCAGCCCCTTCGACGGTCAACAACACTCCGCAGAATTTCGATCCGGCAGTCACTAACCCCGCTCCGGGGTGGAATCCCGGCGGCACCGGTTACTGGCAATTTATGGGTTGCACGGTCCAGGCCGTGTACTACGCTGACGGCAGCGTATGCACATCATCTGAGCAGGACCCCATAGTCGGAGCTACTTTCGGGAGCGCGAATCAAGGTAGTATCGGCAAGATAGTTGATCTCGACCCTGAGCAACAGATGGTTTCTGAAATCTGGGGCCAGAGGGTTCAGTTAGGCACCGCTGGCCAGCCTAATTCCGTCGATGGTAAATACGACGTTGCCGCGTTCACGGACATATGGATTCGAGCTGTCGGCAACACTTCAGGTAGCGATGCGCCAATGGGCGCATGTTATCAATCGGTTATAACATCGCTCCAGTGGGGCAATAGCATAAGCTCTAAATTTCTGAAAGATCTTAAGGAGGTTAGCCCGGATAAACTCTCGATAAAATTCAACCTTGACGGGATCAATATGAGTTCGGGCACGCCTACTTTTACTCAGGGGAGAATCGTTGGAACGATTGGCCCTGCTTATAAAGACGAGCCGGATCATCTTGTTTTTGGTCGCCTGCTTCGCAGTGCTCCGGCCGTATCAACCGACCCTGATAATATACCCTCGACTTTGCTGACTCCTCCCGGCAAGCCGATATTTTTCACGCCCTGCAAAGTAGAGCATGATCTCAAGAAGATAATCGTTGATGTCGGAAACAGTATTTCGACAACTACGCCAGGAGGCCCGATGAACACAGAAGGGCTTGGCAACCTGGCGCTCGCCGTTCTTCTTCCCGGCGGCGGGAGGCCGATTCTTGGAGATATAAATTACCAGGGCTCAGACTGGTATACGACTACTGCCGGCATACAGGAATTCAAGCTGACTGATGATGATCTCAAGGCTGTAGAGGCTAATCCGCTGGCAATAGTCAGAGTAAATGCTTCGATAGAAAACGAGATTCTCATTCAGGAAAACTCGATAGGGGCTTTTGTCCGGGCAGATAAATTTGTTTTTCGAATGGAACCCTGCGAGGAAGCAAGTGTTGAACTTTACGCCACAGTGTTTGGGAAGCCTGCGGCCAATCAATTGATTACTCTTGTGCAAGACCCGGCTTCGGTCAATAACATGCAATCTCCACCGAACCCGGATTCAATACCTATAGGAACTCCGCAATCGGCTTTGCAAATGCCTGCGAGCGTGACCACAGATGCGCAGGGCCGCGCCTCATTCAAGCTAACTGCCTCTGATCCCGCTAACCCCAGACAGTTCATTGACGGCCAGGTTTACGGAGTAAGATATATTTGGGGGGCGCAGGAACCGCCGGATTATAATCACGATCCTACGAGTTTTGTTAGTGTGCTTGTGCATGACAGCTACACATACGAAGACCCGCCGACGTGGACAACAAATGTCGAGCCGATCCTCGGTCAGTATGCGAAGTTGTATCCTTTCATGACCAATAACATCGTCAACCTTGGTAATTACCAGGATGTCGTAAGCCAGAAAGAAGCGATCAGGCGCGTGCTTTCAGTACCGAAAGATGACCCTGGTTATATGCAAGTGACGCGCGATATGTCGCGCGACAAATTGCAGATGATCCTGAAATGGCTCGATAACCCTATCGAGTAAGTAAAGATGAAAAAGTAATGCTTAATAGGCGAGAACGGACTTGAAATTCCGCGAAGTCTCTTGCTTGTTAAGCATTACTTTTTTGTAATGCTTCTTATACAGAATCCGGTCATTAACTTGAAAGGGAGATATGAATCGGTTTTTCAGATGTTTGGTAATCGCTCAGATTATGGTTGCGTGCGTCACCAGCACACTGGCCCAATCCGGCTCATCCATAGCCGGTTCGGTTTTCGACCCGAACAAAGAGGCAATCGCGGGCGCGACGGTTAAGGCGATTAATCAGGCAACCGGACGAGTCATCACGGCACAGACCGATTCGGCAGGACAATACAAGATCAGCGGACTTCGACCCGGCGAGTACCGCCTTTCAGCCGAAGGTGATGGATTTGCTGTTGCCGCTCGAACTTTGGCCCTGGCGGGTATTGATCTGAAGGATCAGGACTTCTTGCTTGCGCCCGGCACTATCAAAGACACAATCACTATAACTGCTAGCAAAGGTAATGCTCGATTATCTCTAGACGCCCCGCAGACAGTGACGGTAATAGACGCGGCTGAAATCGAAAGGAGTCGCCCCCGGTCGACGCTTGCTGCGATTGAAAAAACTCCAAACCTTAACACCATCGGTTCAAACCCGGCTTTAGAGCGCCCGCAACTGCGTGGCCTAGCTTCCAATCGCCTTCTGTTATTGATTGACGGCGAGCGGCTCAATAATTTCCGAAGCGATCCTATCTCAGGTGTTTCACCGGGTGTTGTTGATGTTACTCAGTTGCAGTCCGCTGAAGTAGTCAGCGGCGCGGGTTCCAGCCTCTACGGCTCGGATGCTTTAGCTGGCACAATTAATCTTGTAACCAAAGCCCCTGAGCGCACAAACTCATCTCACCTTTTCAGCATACGGTTTGACGCCGACCTTCATACCAACGGCCCGTTTCGGCGCGGCGCTACTGCTATAAACTGGAGCATTCCGAAACTCGCTTTAAGACTCGGCGGCTCTTTGTTCGCAACCGACGATTATAAATCCGGTAACGATGCTATTAATATTCAAGAGGTCGTGCGCTTAGGCCAACTGGCTACTGAGATGGGAAATTTTGTCAACAACAATGTTGCGCGCACATATGCAGTATGGCAACTGGCGGCGGGGGCTGAAATCCCGAACGGGGATGGTCATGGTTTTAACGATCAGATGGATCTGTGGTTCTTTCCATCTGCCAAACATGTCATTCGCTATCGGCAACTCAATAGTCAACATAAGAATATCGAATTCCCATTTATCACGCCCCCTTTCGATGGGCGCAATCAGTTTAATGGCTTCCGGCGATTGGATAAGTATGGGCTGGGGTATGAAGGCCACGATCTGGCAAACTGGTTATCATATCTTTCAGCCGGTTTTTACAGGCAGCGTTATTCGTTCTCGGATGACAATTTTGTTTCCGCCATCGAGCCGGGCAGCAGTTGGACCTTCGTGCCCGATTCCGGCGGAGCCTTATCTACTCTCACGGGCGACGCTTCGGTATTTACTTTAGGGAACTTCACGGACGCAAAGAATACCGTCACATCATATGGCGTCAATATTCAGGCCACGCTGATCCCTTTTTCAGGCGCGGCGATTACGACAGGCTTCGCTTATCTGCGAGATTATTCTAATGACCAGTTTTCACGCATAGATTTTAAGTCGGGCACTTCGGTCCCTGATAAGATTGTTTCCGGCAAAGCAGGCAATCCCGATTCCGTCTACAAGAATATCGGCTGGTTTAATCTCGTAGAATATGAGCCGTTTGCCTGGCTACGATTAATCGGAGGGCTGCGCGCAGACAAATGGAAGACAGAGGCGCGTATCACCGGAGGCTTTCCGCTCGATACTGAAGCGGCAATCCTTGCCGCTTCATTCGATAGCCTTACGTCCAGTCCCGGCCAGATAAATATTGATGGATTGAAAGGCATCAACGATCTGGTCAATAAAAAAAGCGGGACCGGCACAGATAACACTGTGCTTACTGGAAACGTCGGCGTGGTCATACGAGCACCTGGCCGTATCAACCCTTACTTCCGATGGGCGAACAGCTATCGCGAGCCTGGAATTACCGAGCGTTATATTCTGCGCGATTTTGGCGACCCCACCTTCAGCGTGCTGCTGGTTTCAAACACTGCCTTGAAACCTGAAAGAGGTAATAATTACGAAGTCGGTCTTAAAGTTCATCGCAACAGATGGGCCGGTTCTTTCACCTATTTTCGCAACAACCTTGAAGACTTTCTCCGCCCGGCATTTTCCGACGCCTTGTTCGTACCGGCTGACCCGCTTCGCGGTTTGCAACCTATATCTCCCGAATTTCCTTTTCACGGCGTGTTGTACGTCCAGCGCATTAATACTAACCGCGCGCGCATTCAAGGCATCGAAGGCTCTTACGAAGTGAACATACCTGCGGGGAGAATGGGGATCGTTGCCCCGTTCGCTACGCTTGGATGGTTGAAAGGCGCGGATTTAACTCCCGATGCAAATGCCGTTGCGCTCATCCAGAAGTTTTATAATCGCCACGATACAGCTATTCCCTTAAAAGGGTCTTTGAGCGATGTGCCTTTGTCCGGCATCACGCCTTTTCGAGGTCTATTTGGCGCTCGCTTTAGCAGCGCCGACGGCAAATGGTTTGGCCAATATCAGGTTCGCTATCAATCGCGCGTCGAACGGGTTGACCCGCTCGACCTTTCTTCAACGATCCTGACGCAATATGGCACGCTCGCGGGGCTGAGATCGTTTGCGAAACAGTCGGTGCGCGGCGGCTATACTTATCGCAGGGAGACAAATCGCATATCGTTTGTCTGCGGAGTGGACAACCTGACCGACCGCTTCTACTTCGAGAATTTTCAAAGCGCGCCTGCGCCGGGACGGTCGCTGGTCTTCGGCTTAACTATGGACTTTGCGAATCTATTTAGCAGATAGTTGCGGTTCGCGCTATTTATTCGCTCTAGTTATTCGCGCTATTTAATCGTCGTAAAAGGCACGCCCAACGTGCCTCGCATATAGCCGAGCAGCAAGTCGCCGTCCCATCCGCCGAACCAGTAGCTCATTTTCCAGGGCTGAGTCGTGTCAACCTTGCCGCCGAGGTTGCCTTCTACATATTGCGGGCCGTTAATGTCATACGCCCAGCTCACCTTGGCCTGAATCTTGTTGATGACACGGTCGCCCCAGAACTCAAGCTGATAGATTCGGCTTTTGCAGCTTTGAATCTGCGCATCAAGCTGATCACGTTTCTGCTTCGATGTCGTCTTGTCGCGAATCGCAGAGATGTCACGGATCAATTTATCGAGGTAGCGTCTGCGATCACGAAAATAACCATAAGCGTCGAACACGTTGAGTGCTTCTTCGACCTCTGTGTCGCCAATGGTCGCGCAGTTCGGCAGCCTGCGACTGTAGATAGCGGGGTCATTGACTTGCCAGAGCGCGAGCGCGGGGTCGCTGGGGTCAACGTAGTCGGTCGCGGTGAGCTTAACTCCGGTCTGCTCCTGCTCGATGCGAAAATTGAATGGGTTAACGACGAAAGCAAAGGTGTCGTCACTGCCGACGGTCGAGTTGCGGCTTTCAAACGTCGGACCCGGCAGCGGAAAATCTACGCCGTCAAGATAGACTTTCGCGCCAAGCACATTTTTTGCGCCGTCATACTTTACGCCGTTGAACAAGGCGCTCTTCACAGTCACGCCAAGCGAAATATCCATCTCCAGCAACGGTGGTCGGGCGTTGCGTTCAAGCCATTCGGGCGATACTTGCAGACGGATCACCTGATCGAGCGGCTCTTCGTTTGCCAGCGCCATCGTGTAGCCGCTCATCCCGCGCTCTTCGTTCGTCGGATCAGGGTCGGTCGCCAAACGGCACATGAAATAGCCATCAAAATTTATGTCCAGTGTCCCGTAGATCATTTTTTTCCTCTCTCACTCACAGCCATCGTCCTGCGGGCAGTTTGGCAAATTCACGAATTTCGAATAGGTGCCGTTCTCGTAGATGTAGCTCAGGTTCGCAACCATGCGCACCACATTCTGGTGGACATATATAAATTTCGGCTTCAGCGCCGGGTCCAGCTTAGGCTCGTTAATAACGGCTTCAAGCTGGAGGGCGACCGATTCAAGATTCGCCCTGTGAAAGTTGATATCCAGAAAGATCGGATTGGACGGCTGCGAAAGCATCTCAAGCACTTCGTCCGAAAGGTAGAACACAGGCCCCGCAGCCTCGCCCGGCTTATTGCCCGGCAGTTGCGTGATCAACTCGGCCAGCGAGCGTATGAGCATCGTCATCGTCGGCGCGAATACGGTCTGCTCAAGCGCCTGAAATAAATACGGGGGTTTGTCGTACGCCGATGAAAGATAGTTTCCGTAATAAGCGGAAAGCATATATAGCATAGCAACATAACCATCATCGAACGCCCTGACAGCCTTAGATGTGATTGAGTCAGTATACTGGTCGAGTTTCGGGTTGAGAGGCAATGGCAGGGACGGCTCGAACTTAGGATCATCCTTGAGCAATGCCGCGTATTCGACGGCCATATCATAGTAGTTCTGGAAATGGCTGTCATAGCCGGGCGGCGTGTCTATGCCTTCGCCCTGGCTAGTGATCAGCTTTATACCGGCCAGCGCCGTATCCAGATCGCAGATGGAAAACAGGTAGATGTTGTATTCGCTTGGAATCTGCGACTGCCCGCTTTGATGCCCGCTGAACAATGCTTTCGGGCCGAGTTCCATGTTCAGGTATTCCAGACCGCTTTTAATTGCCGCATACAATTCCTGCACAGTTCCGGGCTGAACGTCATTGGCCGCCGGGTCTGGCTTGCTGAGAAATGTGCGTGACACAGGAGCTTTCACTTTGGGCACGCACCCACCACCCCCCGGCTCATAACACCAGTCGGTCACGTTTACCTTATCCTGTGGCGGCACATAATTGAGCGTAGGGCTTTCCATGCAGCAGAAACGTTTCGCAACCTTCAAGTCGAAAGCTTGAAGCAGGAACGGAAAGTCGCATGGCTTTGGGGCCGCTTTAAGACCGAGGTTCTTTTTCTTTAGCGCCTTTACCTTGTACCAGCGTGACTGTGTCGGAAAATTATCGTGGCCGAACCAGGGCGCGTGTCCAATCGCCGTCAAAAGGCTATTGGCAATAGACAGGTGCTCCATCTCCTGTCGCGCAATCATATATATCTGAGATGCCCATCGGCGCACGAACTCAAGCTGAGCTGGCGAGCAAGTCGCATCGGGCTGCTTCTTCAGAGAGAACGCGGCATACAAATACTGGCACATGAACTGCTGCTCGATCATCGCCGCCTCTGTAATGTAATCTGCTAGTTTGTCCTTATCACGCGGTGGCGGAAAGGACTTGGTGAATGGAGGAGCAACAGCTTGCATATGAGCCTCCTTAATAAGTAAGTGGAATCAATTTCAGAGCGGGAGTCTATCAATCAAACGCATACAATGTAAAGTAAACTCCATTCAGATGTGCTGTAAATGGGTCAGGTGCAAATTTCAAAAAGAGGTCGAGCGATTGCTACAGCAGGGTTGATAACTAATAGAGAATGAGATTCATTCTACCCGGATAGGCAATATTATCGCACGGGAGGGACTTCACACGGGTAAGACGGTTGTGCCCTTCAGCCACGTATTCGCCGATTACTACGGCGAGTTCAAGCCTTTCAGGACATCTCTCGATCAGAAGAGCAGGGAATCGCTCGATAATCTGTTTGAGGCTGCGCGCTCCTCCGGAAGCATGCCATTGATAGAGAAACCATCTTCTTACCTGGGCACCGCGACTTAGCCTTAACTGTACAATTCATTTGACTGCGATGCCCAGGCTGCTCGCTCTGACAGGTTCCTACGCTCAATTAAAGATCTGCCCCCTCTCCGCTACGCCTAGGTATAAGCGCCCAGCCGAAGAACACGGTCGGCGTTCTTGTAGCAGACCTTGTCGCGCTGCGCCTGATCGGTCAACACCGGGGTGCTTTCGATCCAATCGGCGGCCTCCTTCGCGTTCTCGTAAGGGTAATCGACCGAGAAGAGCACGCGGTCGTCGCCCATCTCCGTAAGCGCGCATTGCAGGGCCGAATCCTGGCAGAGGCCGGTCGTCGTGATGATGAGGTTCGACCGGAAGTAGTCTGAAGGTTTCTGCTTCTTCAGCCCGGACACGTTATTCGTCGTCGCGTAGCGCGAGTCTATGCGCCACAAGGTGTACGGGAGCGTCTCGCCCATGTGTCCCAGGATAATCGTGAGTTCGGGGAAGCGGTCGAAGAGGCCGCTGAAGAGCAGGCGCATGAAGTGCGAGGCGTTGTCCGTAGTCCACCCCAATACCGTGCCTTGCAGCACGGGATAGTCCCTGATAACCCACGGCTGCATATGGGGGTCGGCCGGGTGGAGGTAGACCGGCACGTTGAGCTGGACGACGCGCTCCCAAAAGGGTTGGTAGCAGGCGTCGTCGAGGTAGACGCCGTTCGTGTTGCCGTTGATCATTGCACCGAGGAAGCCGAACTCCTCCACACACCGCTTCAACTCGTCCGATGCAGCCTTGACGTCCTGAATCGCCAGGTGCGCGAACCCTCGGTAGCGATCCGGGTGCTGCTTGATCAGCGCCTGCATGTAGTCGTTCGCCTCGTGCGCCCGCTGCACCGCGAGATTTGCGTCCTTCTCGGCCTGCACGCCGGGGCTCGTGTGTGACAGCACAAAGATGTCTATGCCGGCGGCGTCCATCGCGGCGATCCGCTGGTCTGAGTCTTCGAGCCCTTTAGTTAATGCAGCCGCGGATTCCGGCGTGGGGGCGACCGTCAGCGTGATGTCCAGATAAGCCGAAGTCGCCGGCGTGGTGATTGCTTCTTCCAGTGCGATTTTTTTTGTAGCCATGATTTTATACCTCGTTTGTTTTTGATTAAGTTAAAAGCTCAAAGCAAACCGTTCCCTTCAGTTGCTTTGAAGCTCAGGGCAGTGGCGGTGGAGGTAACAGGTCCAACGCCTTCTCGATAGATAGGCCTATGCCCAGAACCTTTTCGTCGTCTCCCTCCAGACCGTCCAGCTCAATCCCGACTGGCAGACCCGCCGAGGTCAGTCCGATGGGAATGCTCAACCCCGCCAGTCCGGCGAAAGACGCGGGCACGACATTTTGTGTATAGATAAGGGTCGTAGGCACTAACTGGCCGTTGTGCTCAACCGTTGTGTCCTGTCCAATCGGGCGCGCGGGCAGCAGCGTCGTTGGAAAGAGCATGCCGTCAAGCCCGTGATTGGTCATTACGGCCTGATATGCATTCCGGAGGATGGCGCGCATTGCAAGCCCAGCCTGGTACGCCTGTGGAGTAACAGCAAGCGGTGCGCCGGGCACAAAAAAATTGAAAAAGAGGCCGCGCACATCCGGGCTGGCAATCTGGCCGGCAAGCCCTTGCAAGCTGAGAGGCGGATCAACCCCTTGAAGGTAGTTAGTGAGATTTGGGGGCGCCTCGTAAAAGCCTATCGTGAATCGGAGCGCGTTGATAGTGCTGACGAACGTAGCGTGAGGCATGAGGCTGACCTCGACTATCTCAACACCTTTTCTCTCAAGCTCGGCCAGGGCTTGCTCAAAGAGTGCGGCAACCGACGGGTCAACATTGCTGACGAAGTTGGCTCGGTCTATGCCGAGTCGCACCCTGCGCAGATTAATGGGGTGGATATGTGAACCTACCTCAGACATCACGCGGTCAAGCAGCAC
This sequence comes from Blastocatellia bacterium, assembly GCA_036277095.1. Taxonomy (GTDB): domain Bacteria; phylum Acidobacteriota; class Blastocatellia; order UBA7656; family UBA7656; genus DASUNP01. The sequence goes on along the minus strand of DASUNP010000064.1, from coordinate 103,641 downwards.
GAGGTCTCGGACAGACCGCGCCAGCGTCCCTACACGGTCTTGTGTTTCGGAGATGAGAATTATGCCGTCTCTGGAATAGCGGCCCGCACTGGGGCGGAAACCAACCGTTCCGGAGAGGGCTGCGGGGACGCGAACCGAGCCGGCGGTGTCCGTGCCCAGGCCGACGGGGACGATCCTCGCGGCGATGGCTGCGGCAGTCCCGCCGCTGCTGCCGCCAGAAATCATGCCGGTATCATACGGATTGTGGACCGGGCCAAACGCAAAGTTATTGTTAGTCGCTCCGAAGGCCAATTCGTGAAGGTTTGACTTGCCCATCAGAATGGCCCCTTCATCAAGCAACCTTTGAAGCACGACCGCGTTGCCGGCGGGCCGATTCGACTGCAAGGCGGGAGTCCCGGCTGTGGTCGGCAGGTCTGCCGAGTCAATGTTGTCTTTCACGATCACAGGTAGGCCGTTCAACCTACCGCAAGGAAGTCCCGATCGCCTGCGTTCATCGGCCAACCGGGCGGCGGCCAGCACGGCCTCTGAATCGCGAGTGATGAAGACATTCAAGCTTTCAAGCTCGTCGGCTCTCTCAAGCAGGGCCGTGACGTACTCTTCGCTTGTTAGCCTGCCGCTCTCCATGAGATCGAGAGCCTCGGAAGCTGTCAGTTCCAACAGCGACATGCCCTGCTCTTTTTTACTTGCGGCGACCGGCTTTAAACTCACCAGGCTTGATGAAAGGAGTAATAAAGCGATTACCGTCACCAGGACCTTACCTCGCCGTTTGCTCAGAGAGCCCGGTCTGTCATCAGTCTGCATTCTTATACGCATAATCTTTTCCTTCGCAGTTGTTGAGAGTATTGGGTCAATCGGCCTCCGCTTCGGCGATTGATCCCGTGGGTTGGTCGACCCGGAGAAGAATCCGGCATACATCGAGCAGATTCTCTTTAGTGACATACTCGCAGGCGCCCGCCTGCTGGGCTGCTTCGCGCAACTCGTCATCGTCGTAGTCGGTGACGATCATGATTTTTGCCTGCGGCCAAGCAGCGATGATTTGCCGTGTGGCCGCCAGGCCATTCAGCCCGACTAGTTGAATGTCCATCAACACCCAGTCAGGCTGCCGCGTCGAATAGATCGCCAGCGCCTCCGCCCCGTCGCGGCACTCGTAGATTTCTGAGGCAAAGTCCGCCAACATTCGTTTGATCAGACCGCGTGTTCCATCATGATCCTCCGCAATCAAGAGCTTCATCTCTCCGCCTTTCCTCTCGCGGGTGGTGATGCCGAGTGGCAGGGTGCAATATGAATGGTTTGGCTTGAAAAGTGAATGGAGGCTACTACACGATTGGTCTAGGTGGTAGTACTCATTTTACGATCGTTTCAGTCATCTTAGTTCAGACCTGTGTTCGAGCGCGAATCTGAGCAGGGCATTATTACCATGTATGTCCAGTTTCTGGCAGATGTTGGTCCTATGGTTTTCGACCGTCCGCACGCTGACGTATAACTGTTCGGCAATCTCCTTGCTGGATTTGTTTGCCGCGATCAGTTTCAGTATGCGGAGTTCGGCTGGCGTCAGGTCTTTGAGGCTGGGCTTCTGTTCGGTGAGGGATGCGGCGCGCCTTGCACGGTGGAGCAAATACCCGGATAGCGAAGGGGTGATGTAAGGCTGACCGGCGGCAACGGCTTTAATACAACTAACTATGTCGGTGACCGCGCTCTCTTTTAGCACATAGCCTCTTGCGCCCAGGTCGAGCGCTTCATTAAACAGCTCTTCGTCACTGTACATCGTCAGGAAGACGGTAGCCACTTTCAGCCCGCGCTTCTGAATCTCTCTGAGCAAGTCGAAGCCGCCCAGCTTTGGCATGTTCACGTCCAGCACGGCGACATCCGGATTCGATTCTTGAATATGCGCCAGAGCCGCCTCGCCATCGTCAGCTTCGGCCACGACCTTCAGACTCGCCTCTGCCTCGATAACCTGCCGCAGGCCACTGCGAACAATCGGGTGGTCGTCGGCGATAACAATGCGGATCTCAGTGTTCATAGTGCCCATTCTGTAAGCCGATATGGATTCTAATCGTTGTGCCCTCGCCCGGTGCGGAGTTGATCGTATGCCTTCCGCCGAGCATCCGCACGCGTTCGGAAATGCCGAAGAGGCCGAAGCTTGGCAAGCGAGATTCGGCGGCGGCCACGCTGGGGGTAAAGCCCTGCCCGTTATCCCCGATTGTGAGGTGCACACCAGCTCTATCTCGCACGACGACAACCTGCGCTTCGGTTGCCCCGGAGTGTTTGACGATGTTGTTGACGGCCTCCTGCACGATGCGGTACAGGCTAATCTCCTCCTCCTTAGTAAACAACCCGTCGAGCTTATCAACCCTGGCGCGGAAGGCAATCTCGGAGGAGGTGCCTACACGCCTGACGGCTGCCTCGATGGCTTTGGTCAGCCCGAGCTGGTCAAGCTGGTGCGGCCTGAGATTATAAGATATCTCCTTCACTTCGTGGATCGCCTGCGATGTCTCGGCTGAAATCACCTCGGCCTGCTGCCGTGCCTGTTCGGAGTCGGTAGGTCTATGGAGCATCATCAGCGCCAGGTTCTTAATCACAATCAATCGCTGGCCTAGAGAGTCGTGCAACTCTGCCGCGATCCTTTTCCTCTCGCCCTCTTGTGAGGCGATCAACTGCCGGGAAAACGCCTCCTGTGCGGCATGTGCTTTTTTCAACTGTGTGATGCGACGCCGGTAAAGCAAGAAGGCTATCGCTACCAGCCCTAATAGGGCTAGAGACAGAAACCACCTTGTCTGCCAGAAGGCGGGAGCGACAACAACCACCATGCTAGCCCCTTGCATGTTCCAAAAGCCGTCCTCGTTGGCCGCAACCACAGTGAAGGTATACTCGCCTGGCGGGATGTGTGAGTAGTAGGCGACGCGGCGTTTACTGGCATCCACCCACTCTGTGTCGAGACCTGCCAGCTTATACTTAAATTTGATCCCTTCCGGCATGACGAAATTCAGCCCCGTGTAGTGTATCTCCAAACGCTCCTGGCCCGGCGTAACCCGTATTGGCTCAGGCGAGTTTACGAGCCGACCGTCAAGCAGGACATCTTCAATCATCACGGACGGCGGTCGGGTGTTAACCGACGCGCGCTCAGGGTCAATGACGGCCACGCCTCCTTGTGTGGGGAACCACAACTTGCCGTCACGCGCCTTGATCCCCGCCGGCTGCGAACCGCCGTTGCATTCGGCCTTGCGCATGCCGTCACGCTTGCCGTAAGGAATCGAAGTGATCGCGTTTGTCTTGCCATCGGCAAAGTCGTTTAACTCCTGTTTGCTCACTCGGTAAATCCCTGTGTTGCAGCTTATCCAGAAGCGACCGCGCTCGTCTTCCAGGATGCGGAAGACGCCGTTGCTGAATAGCCCGTCGTAGGCGGTGTAGCGGGTGAACTGGCCGTTGTGCAAGCGCATCAATCCCATGTCATAGGTCCCTACCCACAAGACCCCATCGCCATCTTCGTAGATGCTCCTGATCTGCGAGCCTGAATGGCCGTCCTTCGCCTGATATGCGCTAAAGACGCCATCGCTGTAGCGCGTCAGCCCGCTCGTTGTCCCGAACCAGAGCGTGCCCGCGCGGTCTTCATGAATTACCCTGACCTCATTGCCGGTCAGGCCGTCGTCGGTTGTGTACCGTGTCGTCGCGCCATCTTTGTAACGGGACAAGCCGTTTCGCGAGCCGAACCAGAGCGTGCCCGTGCGATCTTGATAGATGGCGTGAATTCCAGTCTTGGAGAGCTTGCCATCCTGAGGGCTAAAGAATGTGACCTGCCCATCCTTGTAGCGCCATACTTCGCCACCGTAGATGGCCACCCAAAAACCGCCTTCGCGGTCTTCATAAAGCGCCGTCACCTGGAAGTAGTCGAAGCCTCCGGGAGCGGATTGACGGGTGAAGACTCCGTTTTCATACTTAGTCAAGCCCGACCAGGAGCCAATCCAAATCGCACCTTTGCTGTCTTCGAAAATCGGGTAGACATTATTTGCCGCCAAGCCTTCCGACTCGGTGTAGGTGGTAATAATCTTTTCCCGCAAGCGGAGCAGCCCGGTGCTAGTTCCCACCCATAGCACGCCCTCACGATCTTCATACACGGTCGCGATGCGACAACCTGTGAAGTCGGCGGGAAGCGTGTAGGGAGTAAATCTTCCATCACGGAAACGTAACAGGCTCCCTTTGGCCGTCCCGACCCATATATTACCTTGCCGGTCTTCACGCAACGTCTGAACCAACCCCTGAGACTGCGGATCGCCTATCAAGTAAGCTGCCCACCGGCCATCTTTAAATTGCCTCAGCCTCCCATCCGAAGTCGCAACCCAGAGACTCCCCGCGCGGTCCTCATAAACCGACTTGACGTCCGACGCAGAGAGATGCTCGGCGGGGGCCACCTGAGTCACTCGGCCTCCGGCCATCCTCTGCCAACGGTCGGGGCGCAGGTGCCAGACGATTCCTGTGGCGACGGGGTGTCCGAAATCTGAAAAGCCCTCCTGCTCCGGTCGGTAGGTGGTAAAGCTCTCACCCTTCCAGCGAGTGAAACCTTCACTGGTCTCCATTATCAAGCTGCCGTCCGTCTCTTCACGCATCCACCGCACGTAGTTGTTGGGTAAACCGTCCTGAGTTGTGTAAGTCCTAAACGTGCCACCATTGTAGCGCGTCAGCCCGCCGTTTTCGGTCGTCGCCCAGAGGCTCCCCGCGCGATCTTCATACAGGCGTGTGAAACGACTGCTCCTGATGCCTGTTGTGTTTGCAGCATTGAACACGGTGAACCGCACTCCGTCGTACCGCACCAGCCCATCGAAAGTGGCCAACCAGATATGGCCGTCACCAGTTTGGTGAATCGCGTTGATCGAGTTTTGCGGCAGTCCATTATCTGTAGTCCACGTATCGAAGTGGAATTGAGCCAGGGCAGGCGGGGCCTGGCGGAAGCCGATCGTTAGGCAAAAGAATAATGTCACACACGCACACGCCCTGAGACGGATGAGAGCGAATGGTTTTGTCACGAGGGACGGGGACATAATCGCTAACCATATGGCTGATCTTGCGGTGCAATCTCCGCTACAGGCGATAAGGATTCATTAATGAAACCTTGCAGGCCGAGACGCAGTCTATTATTCACTTTTTTGCATGTCAACCTTTAAAGGGCAATAATATAGTTGATTCACCTGGAGTCGTGACTGGAGAGATTCGAGATTTACAAGCACGATATACGTGAAGTCTTCAACGCGATCTTTTTTGTGAAGCGCGACTTGCCGAGAGAGTGGAAACATTTTCGAGCGATGGTAATCTATCGCTCCTTTTAGCAACTTATTTTGATGTGAATAGCCTTAAACTATTCAAGATTTATAAAGGGAAAGCGAGATGTTATGAAAACTAAAACTATTGGCAAGGTTGGAACCATAAACCCGAATCATGACGAGGAACTAGAGAGCAATAGAGAGCCTGAGAGCGTCACTGTGAAGACTGGAATCAAGGCCGGTTCATTGAAAGATAATATTGATCCGGGTTTTATTCGCCGCTAGATTCGGGCTTTCGCAGCAGTACAGCAGCCGGGGCCGCGCTCACTAGCGGCCCCCGGCTGGCGGCGGTTGATGGTGGCGAAATGAATGCGACAATCAACAGGGCTCGAATGCTACAAAGATCGCCGCTCGGCTGCTTGCTCAACCGGGCGTTAGCCTGCCTGATCGTCTTAAGGAATCTGCGCCACCTTCATTGGTGCTGTTGCGACTCTTGTCGTCGCCAAAATCCTACTTTATATTTCTAGCCATTGTTGAAAAGCACTTATCGCTACTTTCGAGCCCACTCGGAGAGCGCGGCCACTCGAACGGCATCATCGGGGAGGCACATGAAGGACATCCTCCATGTAGCGGTCGGCTGCTGCGGCTGCCTCCTCCGGACTGCTCCCCTGCTGACGGGCGCTCAGGTAGGGCGCGTACCAGTCCCACCAGTGGTGCTCGGCGTGCGTCTTCTCGTATTGGCCGTGGTGCTGTTCCGTCTCGTGGAGCAGCTCTGCAAGAGTTGCGACATCCAGGGCTTGTGCTCGCGTCTCCTTCCACTCGCGGCCGGGAAACCGCGTCTGGATTTCCTGGAGCAGCCAGCCGTTCCCGTCCGGGTCTTCGAATGAGACAAACGAGTAGTAGGAACGACCCTCAGGGTCGCGCCCGCCGACGCGTGGGTTCTCCACCGAGTTGTTGAGGGGGCCGCCGGCGTAGTGGAAGACTTCGCTCACATCAACGCCTCGGGCGATCAAGTCTTGGCGTGCAGCGTCTACGTTGTCGACGGCGAGAACCAGGCTGTCTACCGCGCCGGGCTTGGTGGACGTAACTCCCTTGCCGAAGATGATCGAGGCTTGCGAGTTGTGCGGCGTCATCTGCACGGCGCGGAAGTCGTCGCCCACCGTGAAGTCGCCGTCGAGCCGCCAGCCGAGATTTTGGTAGAACGCCTTCGCGCGGTCTACGTCGGAAACGCCTATCACCACGACTTCGAGCTTCATGTCGATTTGAACTTTTTCTAGTTTGGTCATTGTGTGCTCTCCTTGCAGAAAGAGGTCATCCCTCCGATCAGGCTCAGGCCATCAGCGCTCACACTATACCGGATCGCGGCAAGAAATACATCACGAGATCGAGTGTTTTTGGGTAACCACTTTACAGAGGATGATGCTGACTTTTCGAGGGCTGTGAGAATCCCGGGAGCGGAATCGGCACTCATCTGTTTATTCGTAGCGCAGCGCGACCAGCGGGTCCACCTTCGTCGCCCGCCGCGCCGGCACGAAGCAAGCCAGCAGCGCCACAGAAGTCAGTAACAGCGCAATCACGGTGAACGTCAGCGTGTCGGTCACGCTGACTCCGAACAGCAAAGTCTCCATCAGTCGCGTCAGCGCCAATGATGCGAGTAATCCAATCGCCACGCCGCCGAGCGCCATTATCATCCCCTGTCGTATAACGAGCCGTAGCACATCGCCCTTTTCGGCGCCGAGCGCCATCCGAATTCCTATCTCGTGAGTCCGCTGGGTGACGCCGTAGCTGATCACGCCGTAAATGCCAATGGCGGCCAGCACCAACGCGACGCCGCCGAATGCGGTCAGCAGGATCAGGTTGAAGCGACGGCGCGCAAGCGAGTCACGCAGGTATTCAGTCATCGGTTTAAGAGAGAACACCGGCAGACTTTTGTCCAACGAAGTCAGCTCGGCTCGCAAGGATCCGGCGACGCTGCCGGGATCTGATTTCGTGCGCGCCACAATCGTCATCGACCGCTGATAAGTCTTGCTCAAAGGGTCTTGCAGGAAGGGAACGTAAGCTTCCGGGATTGGCTGCTGATCAAGCCCGAGTTGCCGTACATCTCCAACCACGCCGACGATCAACAACGGATCGCGCTCCTGCCCCTGAAGCCTGATACGCTGGCCCAGCGGGCTCTCTCCGGCGAAATGCCGGTTGGCGAATGCTTCATTGATCACGACGACGTTGGGAGCCTGCTTCGTATCTGTCTCGGCAAAATCGCGCCCCGCCAGAAGAGGAATACCCATCGATTCGAAGTAGCGCGGCGTGACCACCCGATACTCAGTAATAGGCTCTTCCTGCTTCGCCACGGGCGGGCGCCCTTCGATTGTGAAGCTATCGTTGGTATTGCTTCCCGAAAACGGCAGTTCCGAAATCGCCCCGGCTGACACAACGCCAGGCGTGGCCGCCGCTCGTTCCAGAAGCTGCGAATAGAAGGATGCGACGCGCTCCTCCTCCGGGTATTTGCTGCGCAGCAGCGCCACTCCCATTGTTAATACCTCGGCCGGATTGAATCCGGGATCGACCTGGTTGAGCTTGGCGAAGCTTCTGATCATCAACCCCGCGCCGACGAGCAACACCAGGGATAGAGCGACCTCGCTGATCACCAGCACGCTGCGGAGCCGATTCCTTGCCAGGCCTGCGCTGCTTCTGCCGCCCTCCTTGAGCGCATCCGTGAGGTCCGGCCTGGACGCTTGCAGCGCCGGTGCGAGCCCGAAGAGCAGACTGGTCGCCGCCGAAATCAATAACGTGAAGCCAACTACGCGCGGGTCTACGGCTATCTCGTGAACACGCGGAATGGTGTCGGGACCCAGCGACACCAACCAATTCACGCCCCAGACGGCTATCAGAAATCCCGCCGCGCCGCCGCCGACCGAAAGCATCATGCTTTCGGTGAGCAGTTGCCGCACGATGCGAAGACGACTTGCCCCGAGCGCGGTTCGAACGGCAATCTCCTTTTGCCGCGCGCCGACTCGGGCAAGCAGAAGGTTCGCGACGTTGGCGCACGCTATCAAGAGCACGAACCCGACCGCGCCTAGCAGGATGAAGAGTGCTGGCCCTATGTCACCCACCACTACATCGCGGAGCAGTTCGAGCTTCGCCCCGTGTCCCGCATTTTTCTCCGGGTGCTGCGCGGCCAGTCGCGCGGTAAGGGCAGACATCTCGGCTTGTGCTTGCTCAAGCGTGACTCCAGGTTTCAGCCGCCCTACTACGCGCAGGTAGTGCGGTCCGCGGTCGAGGTTGTTTGGATCAATGACCAGAGGCCGCCAAAGCTCCGCCCGATTTGGGAATGAGAAACCCTCGGGCATAACGCCGATAATCGTATAAGGCGCGCCGTTGAGATCGATTGTTCGTCCAAGCACGTTCGGATCTGAACCGAAGCGGCTCTGCCACATCGCCTGGCCGAGCACGGCTACGCGGAAGCGACCCGGCAGAGTTTCCTCGTCGGTAAAGGTGCGGCCGAGGATCGGGCTTACCCGAAAAAGAGCAAACGTCTCCGGGGTGACAAGCCCCACAGGCGTGTCCTGCGCGCCGTCGCCAGTGTCGAGGAACATGTTGCCGCTCAGGAAAGCCGCCAGATGTTCGAAGGATTGGTTCTGGTCTTTCCAGTCGAGGAATTCCGGAAGCGACGTGGGCGCGGTCGGCAACTGCGGAATAGTGTCCCACAGCCACACCAGCCGTTCCGGCTCGGCGTAGGGCAAGGGTCGCAGCAACACAGCATTGACTACGCTGAAGATCGCAGTGTTCGCGCCTATCCCGAGCGCCAGCGTCAAGACAGCAATCAAGGTGAAGCCCGGTTGTTTTAGAAACATTCGCGTGCCGTAGCGCAGGTCTTGCCACAGAATCTCCAACATACCGCCTCCCCGAACGTCATAGGCGAGGTCCCTCATCAGGCCCAGTTTGCCGAAGCTTCTCATCGCAGCAATCCGCGCCTCCTCCGGCCTCATTCCACGCTCAATGTTCGCTTCGGTCTGCATCTCGACATGCGAGCGCAGCTCCTCGTCGATCTCCGCTATAACTCTTTCGCGCCGCACGAAGGCGCGCAGCCGCGCTCTGAGGATGTTGAGCCACTTCATGGTGCTGCCCCTTACGTGGCCTGCCGCACCTTCGCTATGGCCAGCGCCAGCAGGTCCCAACTCTTTTCCTCGACTGCGAGTTGCCTGCGGCCCGCCCTCGTCAGCGTGTAGAACTTGGCATTGCGGCCGGTCTCATTCACGCCCCACTTGGAGCTGACCCAGCCCTTCTGCTCTATTCTGTAGAGCGCCGGGTAGAGGGCGCCCTGCTCGACCGTGAGCATCTCGTCGGACATCTGGCGAATGCGCTGGATGACGCCGTAGCCGTGTAGAGGCCCCAGCGAGAGCGCTTTGAGTATGAGCATGTCTAGTGTGCCTTGCAGCAGGTCGGCTTTCTGGCTGGCCACGGTTACCTCCGGAAATTTCCTTAATGAGATCAAGTCGGCTCGATTCGGCCAACACCTGAATTGCTTAGGCATGATAAAGAGGCAATGCCTAAGATGTCAAGGTGTAATGAAACTACTGGAGGAATACTGTGAAGAAATAGGGCTGTAGCGGCACTTGAAAACGGTGGTGTAAAAAGTGGGCCACAAACACCAACATCGGCCAATGCTGACCGCTTTGCCGCCAAATAAGTGATGACACAAAAAGCGCAAAAATGAGGGCTGGCCCTTCAGCCATTGCATGCTGCCTGATTATTCGTAACGCAGCGCGATCATGGGGTCCACCTTCGTCGCCCGCCGCGCCGGCGCGTAGCAGGCCAGCAAGGCTGTCAGCACAAGCAGCAGCGCAATCACAGTAAACGTCGCCGGGTCCGTGGCGCTCACGCCAAACAGTAGACTATTGATCGTCCGAGTCAATGCAACCGACGCCACCAGGCCGAGCGCCACGCCTGCAAGCGCCAGTTTCATTCCCTGTCCGATTACTAGTCTGAGCACGTTGCCGCTTTGGGCGCCGAGCGCCATCCGAACGCCGATCTCGCGCGTGCGCTGCGCGACCGCGTACGACATCAAGCCGTAAATCCCGAGGCTGGCCAGCGCCAGCGCGACCACAGCAAAGACTGCGAGCAGCAGCATGGAGAAACGCCGGGGGGCGACCGATTGCGCCATGACCTGCTCCATCGTGCGCACGTTGAAGACCGCCTGGTCTTTATTCAAGTCCGCCACCTGGCCGCGTACCGCAGATGCCAGGCTCAACGGCTCGACCTCTGTGCGCACGAGCAGATTGATGCGCCGGACACTGTTTGGTAGCGACTCCAACGCAATCTGGTTAAAGTTGGTGTAATACTGAGCCTTGTTTGGCGCTTGTCCTTCCAGGCTGTCATGTTCGACGTGCCGGACGACGCCCACAATCTCTAAACTCGGCGACTCGCGTGATTGCTTCAACCGCTTGCCAAGCGGTTCTTCGTTGGGAAAGGCATACCGCGCGAGCACTTCATCAATTATGACCACTCCCGGGCTGTTGCGGGTGTCCTGCGCGTTGAAGACGCGACCTTTTATCAACTCAATGCCCAGCGTTTGGAAGTAATCGGGACTCACTGTATAACGAACAGTGGGCGGTTTATTCTCTTGATCCAGTCGGCCTTCAATGAAGAAAGTCGGGTGGTTCGCCACCCCAAACGGAAGTCCATTCGACACGGCGACCGATTCGATACCGGGCAGGCTGCGGACGTTCTGTTGCAACTGCTCGAAGAAGTTAGCTACTTGTTGACCGTCGGGATTATTGATGGAGACCTGCATCATGAGCAGGTTCTGCGGCTTGAAACCCGGATCAACCTCCAGCACGCGCCTGAAGCTCTGGATGAGCAAACCAGCGCCCACGAGCAGCGTTAGCGTCAGGGCGACTTCACCTATCACCAACATGCTGCGCAACCGCTGGCGGCGCCCGGATGAACCCCTGTCTCCTTCCTTCAACCCTTCAATCAGATTCGGGCGTGAGGCTTGCAATGCCGGCGCAAGGCCGAAGAGCAACCCGGTTAGCAGCGAGACGGCGAGCGTGAAAACTAACACCGGCGCGTCAACTCGGGACTCCTGCAAACGCGGGATGCCGTCAGGCAATTGCGCAGCGATAAAACTCGTTCCCCAAAGCGCGAGCAGTATTCCCACCCCAGCACCTACTGCAGCCAGCAGGACGCTCTCGGTCAGCAGTTGACGGATGATGCGCCACCGGTCGGCGCCGAGCGCCACGCGCACCGCCATCTCCTTTCGCCGCGCAGACGCACGCACGAGCAGCAGATTGGCTACATTGGCGCAGGCGATCAATAAGACCAGGCCGACGGCGCCCAGCAAAATCAAGAGCGGCTGTCGAACGTCGCCGACAAAGCTTTCGTGCAGTGGCGTGACGAGCACGCGCCGCCCGGTGTTGCTCTCCGGATACTGTTGTTCCAGGCGCGCGGCGATCATATTCAATTCCGTCTCCGCTTGCTGCTCGGACACGTCCGGTTTCAAACGCGCGACGACATCGGTTCCAGGGTCTCTGCCGCGCAGCCGAAAGCGTTCTGCCGAGAGGCCGATGGGCACAGTGATGTCGGCTTCCGCCCCGTACTGGAAATCGGGCGGAGTAACACCGACGACGGTGTAGCTTTGATTGTTGAGCGTGAGTTGTTTGCCGATGATGCTTGGATCCTTGCCGAACCTGCGCTGCCAGAATCCGTAACTGAGGAGCGCGGCCGGGGCCGCGCCCGGGCGGTCCTCTTCTGCGAGAAAGTCGCGCCCCGCGAGCGGCTTGATGCCCAGTGTAGAGAAGAACTCCGCCGAGACTAGCCGCCCCTGCAAGCGTTCCGGCTCGCCTGAGCCTGTGAGGTTGAAACTCTCGTTCGTACGCACCGCCACGATTGAATCGAAGACGGTGTTCTGCTCGCGCCAGTCGGCAAAGTTGGGATATGACGGCGAGAAGCCCCCAGAGGAGTAACGCTCCTGAAGGATCACCAGGCGCTCAGGCGCGTGGTACGGAAACGGGCGAAGGAGCACCGCATTAACGATACTGAAGACCGCCGTGTTAGCGCCTATCCCGAGGCTAAGCGTTAGCACGGCAATCAACGTGAAGCCGGGCTGTTTGAGAAGCATCCGCCCGCCGTAGCGCAGGTCCCGGATGAGTGTCTCGATCGCGGGCAACCCTGCGCGGTCCCTGTAGCTCTCCTTCACCTGCTCTAGCCCCCCCAGCTTGATCAGCGCCCGCCGCCTAGCCTCTGCCGCGTCCAGCCCCGCCCGCAGGTTATCATCGATGTGCATCCGAAGGTGGCTCTCCAATTCCTCTGCCATCTCCCGCTCGCGCCGACCCTTGCTGAATAACCCGGCCAGGCGCACAAGCCAGGCCCGCAGCTGTCTTGCCCTCATCAGGACTCCTTAGTGGGGGAGAAGAATCGGGCCAGGATGGCCGTCGTCTGCTCCCAATCGCGCGCCTCCCGGGCGAGTTGCCTGCGGCCGGCGCGGGTGAGTTTATAGAACTTGGCCTTGCGGTTGTTATCCGACAGGCCCCACTCTGAAGCGATATAGCCTTCCTGCTCAAGCTTTAGCAATGCCGGGTATAGCGTGCCGTAGTTGATTGCGAGCAGGTCGCCGCTGGTCTGCTCGATGCGGCGGGCTATCCCGTAGCCATGCAGCGGCCCCATTGTTTCGAGGGTCTTGAGGACCATTAGGGCGAGTGTGCCCTGCCTGACGTCCGTTTTATCTCCCATCAAGATACCTCCTATTGGTAAGGCATAGGAGTATCTCATGCTTCATATAGGAAAGCAATAGGACTCGGTGATTCATGCCTCAAGGTTTGAAACTCGTAGAAGCCTGTGTAATTGAGTACCACGATAGTTCAGGCAGGCCCAGGTGCCGATAATCATTGGGCCGATTCTCTGACCTGTGTCACAACAACCTGCCAGCCTCTTTGCCGAAAAGCTTTTATCATTAATGTCTGGGGTTTTGTTTTAGGGCTATACTACTCCTGTCCGATCAGGGACCTGGCCAATGAAGAGCGGGGAGGCGGTATGTTAGAGATTCTGTGGCAAGACCTGCGCTACGGCGCGCGAATGCTGCTCAAACAACCTGGCTTCACATTGATTGCCGTGCTAACGCTCAGCTTGGGCATCGGCGCGAACGCCGCTATCTTTAGCGTGGTGCGCGGCGTTTTGTTGCGTCCGCTTCCATTCTCCGAACCTGAACGGCTGATCGGCATCCGCGAGAGCAAAGTCGGCGAAGGCCATAGCAATCCACTCGCGTGGCGTTCGTTCTTTGCGTTCCGCGATCAGGCGCAGACGCTGGAAGCCGTCGCTGCCTATCTGAACTGGAATCCTGATGTCGAGCGCGACGATGGCACGGTGCAGGTGATCGGGGCGCGGGTTTCGCATGGCTATTTCAAAGTGATGGGCGTGCGTCCGCTGCTCGGTCGTGATTTCACACCTGAGGATGACAAACACGATGCACCGCCGACGGTGATGCTCAGCCATGAGTTATGGCAGCAGATGTACGGCGGCGCAGCGGAGATTGTCGACCAGACGCTGCGGATTGATGGCAAGAGCTTTGCCATCATCGGAGTGCTGCCGCCGGTTGGCTTCAACGGTCAAGGCGTGGGCGGACAGATTGGTTGGCGTGGCATATGGACGCCGTTTCAGGTCAATGAAGCAAAAGTACAAAACAATCCGGGGCGCGCGGTGCGCGTGAATGCACGGCTGAGGGCGGGCGTGACACTTGAACAGGCGCGCGCCGAATTGGAGACGCTGATGGCGGGGCTGAAGCAAGCGTATCCCGAAACACATAGCTCCGAGGTTGGCGTTTATGCGACGGCGCTCAAGGATTACGTTGTTGACCCGAATGCGCAGCGAGCGATGTGGGTGTTGTTCGGCGCAGTCTTCTTCGTGCTGCTGATTGCGTGCGCTAACGTCGCCAACCTGTTGCTGGCCCGCGCGGCGGAACGCGAGAAGGAGATCGCGTTGCGCACGACACTGGGAGCCAGCCGCTTCGGCATCGTGCGGCAGTTGTTAACGGAAAGCCTGTTGTTATCGGTGATCGGCGCCACGGCGGGTTGGTTACTCGCGCACTGGCTGGTAGCGGCGGTTAGTAAATTCATGCCGGATGTTTGGCAGCGTATGGGCGGAGTGCGGCTGGATGCGGGCGTGTTCAGCTTTACGCTGTTCTTAGCGGTACTGACGGGGTTGCTCTTCGGACTTGCACCGGCACTCGGCGCGACGAAGGTCAATCTGAATGAGGCGCTCAAGAGCGGCGCGCGCGCCATCAGCGCCAGTCGGCCACGTCAGCGGTTGCGCGGCGCGCTGGTCGCGTTGGAGGTTGCCCTGGCGCTGGTGCTGCTCGTCGGTTCGGGACTGTTGCTAAAAAGCTTCGCCAACCTGCGCCGCGTCGAATTGGGTTTCGATCCTGACAACTTGTTGACGATGAGCTTGCGATTGCCAAACAGTCGTTACGGCGAACCAGCACAACGCGTGAGCTTCTTTCAGCAGACGCTCGCCAACGTGAAGCAATTGCCGGGCGTAGAATCGGCGGCCATCTGCTTTTCGTTGCTGATGACGGGCGAGGGCGCTACCGACCCGGTTGTCATCGAAGGCCGCCCGCCCATTCCCAAAGGTGAAGAGCCGGTCTTGCGTGGCGGCAGCGTGTCCGCCGATTACTTCCGCACGATGGGCATCGCCATTCGCCAAGGGCGCGCTTTCACTGAGCAAGAAGTCTGGCAAGAGTCCAATGTCATCATCGTCAACGAAGCCTTTGCAGAGCGCTTCTTCCCCAACGAAGATCCCATCGGCAAACGCATAAAAGTCGGCCTCGGTGATCCTCCCTGGTCAACCATTGTCGGCGTAGTTGCCAACCACATTCAGCCAGGCGTGGACAACCTCGTATGGGAAGAGATGTTCTACCCTTACGTCAACACTGCTGACCCGCCGTTATGGGGAATGAATCTGGTCGTGAAGACTGCGGGCGACCCGGCTGCCCTGACGCAGAGTGTCGTCAATGAAGTGCGCAAGCTGGATCGGCTGCTGCCCATCGCGAAGATCAAAACGATGCGTGCCTTAACCGAAGACGCATTGCGGGCTGATCGTTTCAGTGTAGGGCTGCTCGGCTCATTCGCCATGCTGGCCCTGCTGCTGGCGGCCATTGGGATTTACGGCGTGATGGCGTATAGCGTGACGCAGCGTATCCAGGAACTCGGCATTCGACTGGCGTTGGGCGCGACACGGGGCAAAGTGCTGCGGCTGGTGGTTGGACAGGGACTGAAGCTAGCGCTGATAGGTGTGGCAGTTGGTTTAATCACTTCGCTAGCGCTGACGCGATTGATGAAGGCGCTGTTATTTGGCGTGAGCACGACCGATCCGACGATATTCGCGGTCATCACATCACTGCTGACGGCAGTGGCGCTGCTGGCCTGCTTCGTACCGGCGTGGCGCGCGACCAAAGTAGACCCAATAGTGGCGTTGCGGCATGAATAAATGAGCGCATACCAGTTAGGATGAGCGATTCCACCTTAATCTCAGCGATTTGCTGTCTAGACAATGGGGGTAAGCATAGGCTACCGCCATTGGTGCAGCCCCGAAGGGGGTGTCGCCTACGACTAAACATATATCAGGCGGAGAGGAGTTGATCCCAATAGCCGCCCAACAAGCTCATTCAGCGGAGGCCGCGAAGCGAATTTCGTAAGGTTCCGTGAGCGCCGTTGCGATGCCAGTTCGATCACAAAAGAAACCGGAACCTTTTCCTTGTATCCTTCATTGACATTATGTGAGTATCTATACTTAACAGCGCAAGAGTCTACTTGATCTTGCTTTTAATGCCGGAGGCTCTTTGGAAAACTAATTATTGCTTCCGTTTCGCCTCCTTCGTTCCTTATGAGCATCACACGACTGTGGTCAAAATAAAATGGGCAAGCATCAAATCTGATAGGAGAAGCAATATGCGACCAACTGCCAGATTAGCCTTTAGATCATTGTTCCTGCTTATCCTCTTATGGCCTGCAAGACCGTCCGCAGCCCAAACCGGTATCGAGACATGGACCAGCATAGGACCTCAAGGAGGCCGCGTTAGAGATCTGGCCATAGACCCTTCGGACCCTAACACAATATACGCCGGGACTGATGGTGGTGTATTCAAAAGCACCAACGGCGGTGCTGGCTGGAGCGCAATCAACGTCGGGATATTTCAACACCCAAATGTGGCTAATGCGGAAGCCCTGGCGATAGATCCATCTAATACGAAAGTCATCTATGCGGGGCTTATGAATGGCCTCTTCAAAAGCGTCAATGGCGGCCTCAAATGGGCCAAGATTAAAGGTTTCCAGCAAGGGAGTATTACCAAGCTCACCATAGATCCATCCAACCCCAATACAGTCTATGCAAAAACTTCGGTCGGTCTATTTAAGATACTGAATGGCGGCAAGAACTTTATCTCACTAAATGCAGGGCTGGCTAATCCGGGCGTCCAGGGCTTTGCGATTCCGCTCATCCATGATTTTGCAGTCGACCCGTCAAACACCAGCCTCATTTATGTGGCGACTGACAAAGGTATGTTCAAAAGCGCGAATGGCGGCGCGAACTGGACCGCGCTCGATCTCAGAGCGCCTGGCAGAGATTCCTCTACGCGTGTGTTTACGCTTGCGATAGATCCTCTTGACACCGAGACCATCTATGCGGGAACTAATAAGGGGCTGTTCAAGAGCACGAACGGCGGAACCGAATGGAAAGTCGGCGACACATGGGTGTATACCGGCTCCATTATAATAAGCGCATCCGACGCCAACATTATCTATGCAGTGAATGACAGCGAGATACTTAAAAGCACCGATGGGAGTCTAACTTGGACTAAAGCAAACGCCGGTCCTCTCAGAGGCATTATCTTCATCAAGTTCGCCTCATCAAACAGCAACACTTTATACGTAGGGACTTTCGCAGGGGTCTACAAGAGCGTGGATGGCGGCGCGAACTGGACCTCAATTAACGTCGGGCTGAATAATACCTCCATCACCGCTATGGCGATAGATACGGCCAATCCCAGAACCATATATGCAGGAGAGAATTTCAACGGAGTCTTCAAGAGCGTGGACGGTGGCGCGAGTTGGGCCTCAATCAACGACGGGCTGGTCGACCTGCGCATCAACGTGCTTGCAATAGACCCATCAAATACCAGGATCATCTTCGCAGGGACTCAACTCACTCTGTCTAAGAGCACGAACGGCGGCGCTACCTGGAACATGGTCCACGAGGGACTGACCAATCGCTATGTTAATACCATTGTGATAGATTCATCCAGCACCAACATTATCTATGCCGGGACTCGCGAGGGTCTCTTCAAGAGCGTCGACGGTGGTGAGAGTTGGACCGCGATCAATATCAACTCGCCTGATCGAAACATCTGGTCCATTGCTATAGATCCATCTAATACCAAAACCGTTTATGTGACGGTTAAGGGAGGGATATACAAGAGCGTGGACGGCGGCAGGAGTTGGGCCGCGATCAACACCGGAATAATCACAGATCGTGATTTTATTCTTGGATTTGACATTGCGATAGACCCATCTAACAGCAGGACAATCTATGCGGGAATTTCCGGCAGCGGTTACTTCAAGAGCACCAATGGAGGCGCGAACTGGATCGGGATCAACACGGGGGTGACTGACAAAAATGTCGGTCGCATTATCATAGATCCGTCCCACACCAATATCATTTATGCCGCGACATATTATGGCGGATTAGTCAGCGTGGATGGCGGTCAGAGTTGGAGTCAGCTCAGCGCCGGAGATAATTTTCCCCCAGTCAGGGTCCTCGCGATAGATCCGTCAAATGCCGGCACTATTTACGCCGGAAGTTATGGCGGAGGCATTTTTAAGCGGCAGATCAAAAAGCGTGAGATATTCCCAAAGGGCGCTCAGCCGCAAAAGAAACAACAACCACGCGGGGCAGCTAGTCCAATCGCCTGTGACTGCTTATATCCGTCGTTTCGCATTTTACTCCCTGATCACTATTTTAGTTAACAACGCTCACCGGTAATGCCCCAGACTAACCGACTCACCGCATCAGACTCCTGCCCTCGGAAATCAACCCATGTCAGGCCTCTAAGAAAAAGCGGGAGATCAGGAGTAGTCGGGGCTGTAGGCAGTAGCACTGGGATAACAGGGCAGTTTCTATCTACAAACTCCCTGAGGAATGCATCAATTTCCTGTCTCTGCCAAGGCCCTATTCCTTGACTGCCTATGAAGACTGCTACAGATTTGATTTTTTCTATCTGTTGCTCCAGCAGTTTTTGCCAAGGTACTCCGGGCCGCAACTCCCATTCATCAAGCCAGGGCCGAATCTGCCGATCCTTCAGCATCTGCCCTATATGTTTAACCTCAGACTTATCAGCGCTGTTATGACAAAGAAAAACATCAAAGTAAACTGGTGTTTGCCAGACGATCTCATCATCGACCTTCCCATCTATCTCCGGCACCTTTGATGGACCAACTTCCGTGAGACGATCTTCACGATCAAGGAGCGAGATAGGCGAGTATCCACACGCGTTACATGAGATCCAGTTGAAACCTCGCTCTAGCCTGTATTTAATCGCGGCCTCGCTCAACGGCATCTTGCATTCTTGACAAATGAACATTCGTTGACGTTGGATACTCTCGGATAAAGCATGACGTTTCAAATGAGAATGAACATATTCCTCAAACTCATACCGTGTTTGTTCATTCGTAGTTGAATCGAAGAATAATGTTAATTCGCCATGCCCTTCTTCTATCTCGCGTAACAGGATTCCGCATGTTCCCCCAGCTATGGCTGTGTAGCTTGCGGCGTTCTTCCACATGGCCTTTTTCTTGAAGAGTCCGCTGTGAGACAGTCGCACAGCTAATGTCGCATATATGTTTAGGATGGCTCCTTTGAAACTAAACAGCACCGATTTCCCTAGGGGATCGGATATTTCCGGCATTTCACGAGTGAACTGAGAAGGAAAGACCAAGTATGAGCCGTCTAGACCTTGTTCCCTCAAGGCGATTTCGTGCCGGATCAGATCCTCGACCACCGCAATCAACAATAACCTCTCCTGTTCCCTGTCTTCGATCCGGAAGCTCTTGGGAATATAAAACTCTCCTTTATAGACCTCCGTCTCATTAATATAGCCGAATCCATCAGGGTTTTCTTTTGCGGCATTAGCTACCGCAGAAGCATAGGCATCAAGCAGTTCGGGCTGTAGCAATACAAAGTTACCGAAACTAAGCTGTTGGATAAGCCCTCGCGCCTCAACCCGCCCTATGCAGGCGTAAAACTCTGCTCTTAAATCTTCGCTCTCCGGCTGCATTTTTTCTGATGTGGTATAGGTCCTGTATAAACCCTCAATAGAAGCAAGCAATCGGCCTGCCGCTTTCTCTGCAACTAAAAAAGACTTGATGCTCTGAAAAAGCTGCGTAGAGCTTACTATCGGAAGCGCCTCCCAATCGATCGCAGAACAGATTGCGCTGGCGAGCCTGTTTATATTTTGTCCTTCTTTAGCGCTGGTTTCAAAGTACGAGTCAAAATTCAGTTTCGTCAGAAGCGATTTGACCAGTTGTATACCAACACTCCCTACGTCCGTGCGAGATGCGACAAGAAACTTCTTCATCGGCAGTGTGAATGCTTCTTGCACGCGCTGGGCTTGACTCAAAGCGCGGCTCCAATAATAGACTCCAGCAAAAGGGTCGGGCCTTGAATCGAAGAGCACAAGCGCCACCGCCACCTCGGTGAGATGTAACTGGTGAATGAGACGATAATCGGGCTGGCCGGCAAGGTCCCAAAGGAGAATTTCATTAATGACCTTGCTGCCGTCGGAGCGCGTGACCGTTTGCTGTGAAAAGGTCCAGACCTTCCGTGCATTCGTAGATGATTGAGGTTCAAAAGGCTCCCCCATCAGCGCCCTGCCCAGGCAGGTCTTCCCAGTGCTGCTTTCCCCCACAAGTATTACTTTCGCGTTAGCATAGCGAATAGAATGAGCGTCTCGAAATGTGAAAAGAAGCTCATCTATGTTTAATCTCAAAAGCTGTATGGTGTTCTCCTTATCGTCGCGCGTCGCCAGAATACCGTCTTGCGGATGGAATGCAATACCTGAAAGGTAAGTGCCGAACTCCTCTCTTAACGTAAGCAGTTCCTCCCAGCTATAGCATTTCCAGAAGCGGATAGTATCGTCAGCGGATTTGGAGGCAAGCAGGCGACCGTCAGCACTGAAGCTGACACAAAGGATGCGATCTGAGTGTCCTTCACATATAGCAACTGGCTGACCAGTTTGAACATCCCAAATAGTTATGACTCCGTCACCGGTTCCTGTTGCGAGCAGATTACCATCAGGTGATAATCCTATACTGCTGACCCAAGACTTCTCTTTTAACATGTAGATGGTTTCGCGAGACTCGGCATCCCAAATTCTAATAGTCTTGTCACCCGATCCTGATATAAACACCTTTCCATCGCGTGACCAGACTAAAGAATTAACAGCGTCGGCGTGTTCTTCAAGCGTTTGTAGCGCCTGACCCTGCTTAACGTCCCAGAGGATGATCGTCTGATCTAACGAGCCCGAAAGTAGTAGGCTACTATCGGGTGACCAAGAAAGGCTCATTATGTTATTTGTATGGCCCTCCAGTTCTTTAATGCGCGCCCAAGTATCCACATCCCAGATACATATCCTCTTATCCCTGGAGCCGGATGCAAGCATTCGTCCGTCTGGAGACCACGAAATGCAATCGACCGCTTCTTGATGCCCCTCGAGACAGCAGATGCTCTTACACCCCTCTACGCTCCAGATCCGTATCACTTTCTCTTCGCCCGCTGAAGCAAGCATATGTCCCTGCGGTGACCAGGCAACTGTGTAGATTCCTTTTTTATGCTCTTTGAAAGTGCACATAGGCGTAATGGCGGACGGGAGCTTCTTTGACCCTGGTTGCAATTCAAACAGGTGGTAACCATAACCAGGCATGTCTATATATAAACCCGGAGTCAGTAGCTCGTCGCCGACTCGTAAGTAATGAGCATTCGTGAGACGGTCATTTAAGTGCCAGGTATATCCGGCGAGTTCAGGCAACGTAAGCGGCAAATAGCACTGTGCCTTATCAGGCGACAAATTGACGACGACTAGGCGTCTTTCCTCACCTAGAATCCAGATGAAGGCGATGATGTCCGTATGACTTTCATTACCAGGCCATGCTCGCTGTGGGTCCAGTAATTTCCAATCGCCGTTGTGGAAGATCGGATGGCATATGGCATTAAGAAGTCGTCGATAGAATTCCTCTGTGTGTTGATCTGGAGATTCTGAAGTGCGCCGCCTGAGTTGCACCGGCAGCCTCAATTGAAATCCTTCGATCTGTCCATCATGCAAGAGACGCAATCCGGGCAAGGTCAGGGTTATCGCCGCCGCCGCTCGATTCCGTTCTATGCCAAAGGCGGTTACTGCCCTCGCTTCATCATGATTTTCTATGAATCGCACTAGCCTATTCTGAAAGCGCAGGTCTAGTTGCAGATGCGACTTCACAGAGGGCACATCATTTTTTAATAATAGATCATAGAGTCCTTTATCATAGGTATAATCGAAGCCTTGTTGTTGTAAATCTCCTTCCATATTCCAGTACACTTCAGCCATCATCAAGAATTCGGGATAAGTAGTCTTAACTCTCTTTATCGCGTCAGGCCAAAACTCGGCATCAGGAGGATCGAATTCGCCACCCCAAGAGCGGACAAAAACATCGTGCGTTACAAGCATTGCGAGATCACAACGCACACCATCACACCGCTCTGCAATAGAAAACAGAGTATCAGACATGACCTTTCTCGTGTCAGCATTTCGATAATCCAATTGCACGGTGTCGGGCCAGCCATCAAAGTATGGGTCCTTGCCATGAGCGAAAATGCGCAAAAGGTCGCCAGTACCGTGAGGAAAGTAATTGCGAGGTTCTGTGAGCAGTTTTTCTTGATCACCCTGTAAAAACCATTCTGGGTGATCTGCCAGCCAGGAATGATCCAAGGCCAAATGATTTGGGACAAAATCCAGCATGAGATGTAAGCCGTACCTGCGCAGAAGATCCCGAAAGGCAGCCAGTTCGTCATCGCCGCCTAAAGCCGAGTCCACCTGATACCGATGAATGGCATAAGGTGAACCGGCTACATCCTCAGAGCGGTAATCTCCTAACGCTTTGAGAAAGGCTTCATGTCGATTAGAATCCTGCTGGTCGAATCTACGGCCCTCTGGGCTACGCTCCCACACGCCCATCAACCAAATCCCATCAAAGCCATAATCAGCTATACGCTCTATTTCTTTGATGGGTATAGTAGCCAGAGTTATTTGCTTGCCCTCTTTATGTGTTAAAGCATTTAACCAGACCATCGTATTGATTTCTAGAATGGTTGGGTGATTCGACCAGCGGTACATTGTGATTTGCTCCTTCCAATTTGGAGGAAACTCCGATAGCGGTAACAAGCTCAAACTATTGTAAGTGGTCGATAGGGTTTGTACCTTTAAGTGACCAAGATAAGGAATCTATACTTAACTAAAACGAATAAGCTCCAAAGCCACTCTCTTATTCCCTAGCAGCCGTTGTTTATCATTTCCGCCATCTTGAGTCAAGAAAGGCTTGTAATATAAACCTCTTATTGACGGATATTTATTGGCTCAGTCATGTGATTACAGCGCTCGGAGGGTCAGAAGCGACAGTTATGACCTACAGAGCCATTCAAGATGTGCGACGATGGTGGCCATAATTCGGAATTCCTAACTGGTAGCTGAGACCGCAGCCTTTCTCAGAAGTAATGAGGGCTCAAATAGATGCCATGCGCCGTGATGCCGTCTAACAAACCCATTCAGCGGAAGCCGCGCGAGCCGGGCGCCTGGGAGAAACCTCGCACCCGGCTCACGTATGGCGTTGGAGAGCTAACAACCGATCTGCGCTCGGATGTTATTGGCGGCGGTGATAAGCGCCTGCCCTTGCTCTGGGGAGAGCGCCCGCGAGTTGACGAAGGCGTTGACCTGATTGATGAAGGCATTGAACTGGTTGCAGGCTGCGCGCACCTGCCCGGAGTTGAGCTTGGCGATGACGCCGTTGAGTTTGGTGATCAAGCCCGCAGCCTGTTAACGGTGTGACTTACTACAGGTAGAACCAATCGCCTGAAGCTGAAATGGTCGAGAATTGTGCATTAATTCTCTATTGGATTACATCTATTAATCATGGGTAAGAGAAAAGTACCGCAATATTTCGCCTTCGCTCATTCAGAAATGAATACTAAATTCCCGCAGACGGGCTCTCTAACAAACTCTGCGCCGCTTCTGGGGTAGTGCTAAACCAGTATCGAAGGTACTTACAGGCAGTCAGGATCCTCACCTTTATAAACAGCCGGAATATAAAGGATAGGTGTCGCACATGCCAGCCAAGGGTGGACACAAGCGAACAATCCTGGAAAGCAAAGCCTTTAAGTCGGAGATAATCAAACTCAGGAGTCAGCGCAAGTCAACAACACAGATCGGGCAAGAGCTGGGCGTGAGTAGGCAGTATGTCTCTGCCGTGCTCATAAAAGCCGGCCTGGGGATAAGGGCCGAGCAGCGCGAGAAAAAACAGGCGCTGATTAACGGTCAGATGCGATCGGAGAAAGAACGAGTGGAGCAGGACATATCTCGGCTGGAACAACAAGGGGAGCATACATTGGCAAGCTGGCTGCGAGATTTGGCACAGCGGCGTAAAAAGTAACCCAGGTGCCGCTAAGGTAAATGAGCCAATTTAGAGACTCCTGAATCAGCACATGGAAGATAAATCTACTAGCTTCTTCTTCTTAAACAGCCTCTAGTTACATCCAATCGCAAATTGCCATAAAGCTGAAAGGGCAACCCGAAGTCAGCTCAACTTCGGGTTGCCGATTGTATACCCTTATTCGGCAATGGCTTTGTGGGCAGTTATCTGCCCACAAAGGGCTTGCCTGTGATCTGTTCCTCATTGATGATGACCCGTGACGGAGACTACGTCTCGCTTCGACCCGCCCTTCTCCTTTGCCAACCGCTCTTCCGCGCTCGATTTGTGCAATGCGTATGATGCTCTTCCTTCTAGCCCGAAAACCTGCGACAGGAAATATTGGTCGCCAAACCGATTGAAGACCAGCTTGGAATCGTCTCCGATTGCTTTAGTCCCGACAGATCGCACAGGCACTATCGCAGTGATGTGACCATCCGCGCTTTGAATCTTGAGCGCCTGAGAAGCGCCGACCTGAATAGGCTCAAGAATGTAGTCGCCGGCTGGCAGAACTTTATCTTTGACCACGAAGTTGAACGGTATATTGGCTCCAATAAGTCGAGCAGCTTGAGCGTTGGCCGGTATGACTGATGCCGCCAATAGCAGAACGGATATAGCAAAGATGCTGTACACTTGCTTTTTCATAACACGTCTCCTTTCAAATTTCTGATAATCCTGAGCAGCCGCTTTGCTGCCTTCACCTATTAAGGCGGATAAAGGTGGAATATGCCGACACGCCCCTCAAGAATTTTTTTTGCAATAGTCGGCAGCAATGGCGTATTGGCTAGAAGGTGGTATAATCAGCGCGGCCTGCGGTTCAGTTTTCTCTTATCAGCAAGACACTATGACGACCCCTTTTTCAAATGAAGTGACGCAACTGTTGCTGGATTGGAGCAGGGGGGATAAGGCCGCGCTCGATAAATTAATTCCGGTTGTCTATAAGGAGTTGCGGCAGCTTGCCCGCAATTACATGCGAAAAGAACGGGCGGGACACACGCTTCAAACTTCGGCGCTGGTCAACGAAGCCTATCTGCGGCTGATTGATTATAAGCAGATGCGATGGCAGAATCGCGCGCATTTTTTCGCCGTCGCCGCACAGGCTATGCGCCGGATACTCGTAGATCATGCCCGCGCTCAACAGGCGGCCAAACGAGGGGCGGGCGGGCAGAAGGTGTCATTGGATGAGGCGGCGATGATTTCTGAAGTGCGAGCAGAGGAATTGCTGGCGCTTGATGAAGCGCTCGCCAAGCTCGAGCAGTTGGATGAAAGAAGGTGTCGAATAGTCGAGATGCGCTACATAGCTGGGTTGAGCACGGAGGAGGTGGCGGAGGTGATGGGCATTTCTGCCCGAACTGTGGAGCGCGAATGGAGATCGGCCAAGGCATGGCTATACAAGGCAATCAGCGAAGGGAAGCGAGATGAATGCTGAACGCTACAGGCGCGCGGACCAGATATTTCAATCTGCGCTCGATCTCGATCCGGCACAGCGAGCGGCCTATCTGGATGACGCTTGCGCGGGCGACACGGATTTGCGCGGCGAAATAGAGGCGCTGATTAGATCATACGAGCAAGCCGGCAGCTTCCTTCAATCACCTCTGATGGAGACAGGCGAAGAGAGGGACACAAATTCTCTTTTGGGCAAGAGCTTTGGCCCTTACAAAGTGATCTCTCATCTCGGTTCAGGTGGGATGGGCGAAGTATATCTTGCCGAAGACAGTCGCCTCAGCCGCAAGGTGGCATTGAAGCTGATGCCCGCGCTCTACACCATAGAGGAGCAGCAGCTCAATCGCTTTCGGCAAGAAGCTCGCGCGGCCTCCGCGTTGAATCACCCGAACATCATCACGATATTCGAGATCGGCGAAGCTGATGGGATTCATTTCATAGCCGCAGAATATATCCAGGGAGAGACTCTTCGCGAGCGGCTGTCAAACCGAAAAGTGACGACGGCTGAGGCGCTCGACGTAGCCATACAAATTGCAATCGCGCTTGAAGCAGCGCACGCCGCAGGAATAATTCACCGCGACATCAAGCCTGAAAACACGATGCTGCGGCCTGACGGCTATGTGAAGGTTTTGGATTTTGGTTTAGCCAAGCTGACAGAGAGGCGCGAATCAACTGCTGAAATTGAAGACACGGCAGGAGTCGCAGTTAGCACGATTCCGGGAATGATTATGGGCACCGCGAGTTATATGTCGCCAGAGCAGGCGCGCGGTCAGAAGGTGGATGCGAGGACAGACATATTCAGTTTGGGGGTCGTAATCTACGAGATGATTGCGGGCTGCCTGCCCTTCGAGGGCGACACGACGAGTGACCGGATAGCCGCGATACTCAAACAAGAGCCGCCGCCGCTGGCACATTACTCTAGAGAAGTCCCGGCAGAATTGGAACGAATAGTAGATAAGGCGCTGCGCAAAGATCTTGAAGAGCGTTACCAGATGGTGAAGGAGCTGGCTTCAGACTTGAAGGATTTAAAGAGGAGCATTGAGTTCGAGACAGAGCTGGAGCGCAAGGCGCCGCCCGAAAAAAGAAGTGGCTGGCCGCAAGGGGTTGCAGTAGATAGCCGACATGCGGCGACGGCAGAAAGAATCGTCGTCGAAACTGATGACGCGGCGATTGCCCGCATGACATCCGGCGCCGCTTATGTAGCTGGCGAAATCAGGCACCATCGCAAAGGCGCTCTCCTGGCCGCCCTGGCGCTGCTCATTGCAGCGGCGGGCATTGGCTATGGCCTGTATAGATTCATCGGCCAGCACAAATCAATAGCCCCTTTCCAAACAACAAAGATCACACGTTTGACTACTGCCGGAAAGACTATTCACGCCTCTATCTCGCCTGATGGCAAATACGTAGCCTACATTGAAAGTAATATCGGACAGCAGAGCTTGAGGCTGAGACAAACGAGCGCCACAAACGATATTCCCATCATTCCCCCGACATCGGGCGGTTTCTGGGGAATCACATTTTCTCGCGACGGCAATGATCTCTATTACGTCCACCGGGAGAATGGCCCCAGCGTTCTTTATCGCATCCCTGTCCTGGGCGGTACCCCCACAAGGTTACTTACCAGTGTTGACAGCACTGTTACATTCTCTCCAGACGGCAAACAACTAGCCTTCGTGCGCGGCGATTACCCGGCGAAAGGCGAAAGCGCGCTGATGATAGCTAACGTGGATGGCAGCGGAGAACAACCACTGGCAACGCGCAAATTGCCGGAGTCCTTCTACCCTTTGTTCTTCACCGGCCCATCCTGGTCGCCCGACGGGCAACTGATTGCTTGCGCTCTGGCGAATTATGAAAGCGGCTCCCGCGTCGATGTGGTTGCGTTCCGGGTGCGGGATGGAAAGGCGCAGGTGTTAACACGTAAGCCGTGGGCTTACATAGGCCGCGTCGAGTGGATACCGGATTCGAGCGGCCTGCTTATTATTGCTGGGGAGAATCAGGCGGTGATTACGGCGGCGGGCTCCACGGCACAGATATATCACCTCTCTTACCCGGAGGGCGAAGTACGCAGTGTCACCAATGATTTGAATTTCTATCGTGTCCTTAGCCTGACCAATGACGCGACTAAACTGGTGACGGTAGAAATGAGTTTTCCAGCAAGTATATCGATCATACCCCTAAACGACCTCAAAGGCGCGACGCAGATCACTTCCGGCAAATTTGAGGGCTATGGTACTTCTTTTACTCCCGAGGGGAAGATAGTTTTTTCGTCAGATGCCGGTGGCAAGCCGGATATATGGATCGCGGGCGCTGACGGAGCGAATCGGAAGCAGTTGACCAGTAACGCTGGGTCCAACTTAACGCCATCGGTTTCGCGCGATGGCCGTTACATCGCCTTCATCTCCGACCGTACTGGCAATCGAAATATCTGGCGCATGGATACCGACGGCGGCAATACTGTGCGATTAACCAGCGGGCTTTCGGATGAGTTGCCGCGCTTTTCTCCCGATGGGCGCTGGGTAGTTTATTCTTCGCTTGATCCCAGCAAGCCGGGTTTGTGGAAGGTTTCGGTTGATGGGGGCGATCCCGTCCAGATCACCGATAAAGACGCGCACGGCCCCGCCGTCTCCCCTGACGGCAAGCTAATCGCCTTCCTGTCGCGTAGCAATCCAAACTCAGCGGACCAGACAGCCAGAATAGCGCTCATCCCATTTGAAGGGGGGTCGCCCGCCCAAACATTTGATATTCAGAATGCCGTCACTTTGGCATCGTTATCTCTACAAATTCACTGGTCATCGGATGGCCGCGCCCTACTATACACCTCCAGCATGAATAACGTTTCCAATATCTGGAGCCAGCCAATCGACGGCGGAAAGCCTATACAGGTGACAGATTTCAAAGAAAACCTTATCCTTGCTTTTGACCTGTCACCCGACGGCAAGAAGCTCGTTTGCTCGCGCGGTGTGTTTAGCAGAGATGCGATCTTAATCAGCGATTTAAGAGAATAACCATCACTGCCATCACCAATCTTTATAAGCATTACTGTGGCTAATGTGAATCTGGTCTGGGTATAGGATTTGGAGTAGGACGTCTGAGGTGAGCGGGATTCGGCGTTTTATAAGGGGTGATACTCCACCTCATAAAAAGGGTCATACTTCGCCACTTTTTTGATGTCTATTATTAGTTGGGCGTCTTACACCAATCACCCAGTTAAGAAAGCATCACTGAGAAGAATTAGAATTTGGTTCTACTGATTGTTCTATTGCTGGTTGTTCCTTTTTCTTCTGAAAGAATTCTACTATCCATGAATCTGAGGTTAGAGCAAGAGTGCCGACTATCACTTGCAATAACGCAAGAATAATAACCAACCATGTAATGCGTCTTGTGAATCTATCGCTTGCTTCTGTTGATGCCTTTATTTCCTCAGTGGCTCGCTTTATATCACTGGCTATCTGCTGGCTGTCAGCAAGTATCAAGCGGCTATTCTCTTGTGCCTGTTGCTCATGCTCGAAAAGTCGCAAGTCAAACCTTCGTCTTTGTTCATCTAATCTCTGCAGTTGAAAATCTGCTAAATGTTCTTGTGGCGTTCGTCCTGATTCGTAAGGAAACCATTCATTGCAACCTGTTTCCTCAAGTACCTGCCTGGAGTCTTGCAATCGGTACGTCTCGCGTACATGTCCTGGTATTCCTCCTGGACGTTGCCCCTCCAACTCGTTAACCAGCGAAACCAAATCTACCTTACCTCTAAAGCAAGCAATATCGTAAGTATCAGCTGCCGAGTTACCAGCACCGGTAGATAAGGACAAAGCGCTACTTCCTTGCCTCTCATCAAAAGGGATCTCAAAGTATGCAGGGTTAGCGTACGGGAATATAGGAATACGCGCCCTTTTCGCAGCATACCCGCAAGTTATACATTTGTGCTTGTCGGATTTCACATGTTCCACGCGAGAAATATTAGCATAATCACTTTACTCTCTATGTCTATCATTGCAAGATAATAGGACCTAAATGTAGGGCTGAACGACGCCCAACAAACGCATGCAGCGGAGGCCGCGAATCGAGTTTCGTATGAAACAATCAATTCCGCTCGCGGCCCCGCTGATGCACATCGTTAGGCGTCTTCATAATGGAATGCATGAGAATCAGAAAAACAGCGAGGTTCAATGAAAATAGAAACAAAGGCTGTCCATGCAGGTCGCAATATTGATCCGGCTACTGGGGCAGTGGCTCCGCCTATTCATTTATCAACTACGTTTGAACGTCAGCCCGATGGGGGATACCCGACCGGCTACGAGTACAGGCGCGACGGCAACCCTAACCGCAACGCTTTGGAAGAGTGTGCGTGTGCTTTGGAGGAAGGTCAAGCAGCAGCGGCCTTCTCTTCCGGTTCTGTGGCAACGATGACTCTCTTCCAAGCACTTTCGCCGGGCGACCACGTAATCGCACCGGATGACTTGTACTTCGGCATCAGACAGCTATTGAGAGACGTTTTCACACCCTGGGGCTTAGATGTAACTTTTGTTGATATGACGGACGTTGCTCAAACACAGAGAGCCGTCCGCCATAACACTAAGCTCATTCTGGCGGAGACTCCCTCAAACCCTCAGATCAAAGTCACCGATATCCGAAAAACCGCAGAAATTGCCCATGAAGCAGACGCTTACTTCGTCTGCGATAACACAATGGCAACCCCCATTCTTCAACGCCCCCTCGACCTCGGTGCCGATTTCGTGATTCATTCCACTACTAAATACTTAGGCGGGCATGATGATGTTATGGGGGGTATAGTCGTTGCGAAGAAAGAAAACGATTTGTTCCAAAGAGTCAGGAAGCTACAAAAGACCGGGGGCGCGATTCCTTCGCCGTTTGAGTGTTGGTTAACTCTGAGAGGCATTCAGACGTTGCCGTACCGCATGCGGGCACACTCTGAGAATGCAGTGAGAGTAGCAAGATTCTTAAATGACCATCCTGCTATTGAGAAAGTTCTATATCCTGGTCTGGCTAGCGATGCCGGATACAATATAGCATCTCAACAGATGTCTCTTTTTGGCGGGATGATGTCGGTGCTGGTAAAAGGAGGCCGAGATAGAGCGATGAATGTTGCAGCAAAGGTGAGGCTCTTTACCAGAGCAACCAGCTTCGGCGGTCCACATAGTTTGATCGAGCATCGAGCGTCAGTAGAGGAGCCAGGGACAAGAACTCCTGACAACCTACTGCGATTAGCAATTGGCCTTGAAAACGTAGACGATCTGGTGGAAGACCTTGCACAAGCTTTGGAACAGTAAAAATAGGTGGGACCATAAATGTACTTGAACTGAAACACGTCGCCTAACAACCGATTCGACCGGAGCCGCGCAAGCGATGTTTGTATGATTCCTTCAGTGTTACGTGCGCGGCCCGGTGACGCGGGCCGTTGGGTTGCGCGAAAGAGGATGTTATAGAGAGTATTCTGCACCACTCGTGGTCCGCTGACTCAGCCAGTTGGTTGCAACTTTCCGTTTGGCAAACTCACTAACCGAAGAACCACCTTTTCCGGGAGGTTAAGAGCATGCCGGGATTAACTTTAGCAGGCGCTGCTGCGAACTAATCCTGTAAAAAGCAGTGTAGGAGGGTAAAGGGTATGAAGATAAATAGACGCGATCTACTCTTCGCAAGTGGGTTGTCCTTGCTTGCAGGAACGCGCGCTTTCGGGCACGGCACCCGTGCCGTGCCTCCTCGTGCGCTGCCTCAGAACCCCGGTAGTGGGCCAGCGCGCCTTCTCGAAGCTCTTCAAGGAAATAGGCTTCCCCTTACAATGAGCGACGGTCCCGCGGGACGCGGCTGGGATTGGCTCGTCCAGGAAGCGCGGGATGCCCGCTTCACACTGATCGGCGAAGAACACGGAGTCGCGGAAACCGCCCAGTTCTCAGCGGCTCTCTTCAATGCGCTTCGCGGATCCGGCTACAGCCGAATGGCCATTGAGCTTTCACCGATCATAGCGCAGGACATTGAGGCGGCGGCGAGGCGCAAAGGCCTCCAGGGGATTGTGGATTTTTTTGCTGCCCCCGACACTTGGAGCCCCATGTATCTGCGTGAGGAAGCTCAATTCCTCGCGGCTGTCATCAACGCCGCGCCTAGGAGTGAGCACGTTCTATGGGGACTCGACCGTGAGATTTTCAGCGATCGCTATTTAATCTCCAAGCTCGAGGCCAGGGTGCCCCGGCGCGCAAGGGAGTCTTTTACGCGTCTGAAGGAGGCATCAACGAACGCCTGGGCGCGGCACCAGCAAAATCCGAGCCCGGAAAACCTCTTTATCTTTTCGCAAGATCCGGCCGTGGTGTCGGCCGTCCGGACCGCCTGGACCAATCCAGACCGTGAGAGTGACACAATCCTGCGCACGCTCGAGGAATCACTTGCCATCAACGCTGCGGCACGGACCGGCGGCCCGTGGGCTTACTCGCAGCGCCGCGCGCAATGGAACCGGAATAACCTGGCCGCGCGGCTAAAGGAAGAGCGGGGGCGCGGAGTGCCGCCAAAGGTCATGCTGAAATTTGGCTACAACCACATGATCCGAGGCGCCAATTATTTCAATGTCTTCGATCTCGGCGCTATGACGGATGAAGTGGCGGCCCTCAGCGGGGGTCGCGCTTTCCACATCCTCGTCCTCCCTGGTCCAGGTTCTCGTCAGGCTGTCCTCGGGCCGGGGCGGAGCTTCGTCCCCGTCTCGAGCGAAGAGTTTGACGAATTCCAAGCCGGCGATCAACGCCTAACGCGCGTGCTTCCAAACGCCAATGCCACGGGTCATGAAGTGATTGACTTTCGCGCCCTGCGGCCACTGGCACTGCGTGGCCTCGAGGGCTGGAACCCCGACGTCGTCCGGACGATCCATGGTTATGATGCGGCCGTGATCTGGAAGGGGGCACATGCCTCTTCAGCCCTGAGGTGAGCCGAGAACCTAAACCTCGCGGTAAAATTCGGAGGCATCGACAGCGCAGCGGTGACGATCATCAACCCGAAGCAGGTGAATATTGCGGCTGATGGTGGGCAGCAGGTAAATGTACAGGCGAAGAGAAAGCAAAAGAAGACTTCCAAAACAGTGTCAGCCACGCGAGACCTAAAGCAGTAATTCTCCTTGAATACCTTTCAGTAACGGTATGGATATTCTGTTATGGATTAACTGTACTAAAATACATAGAATTGATCGTTATGCCCCGCTTGCTGTGTCGGCCATTACCGCTACGCCGCCGCGCCAACCAATCGCCGCTTTGCATCGCAGTTGCCTTGCTTATCCCTGAATTACTAGCCTCACCAAGGCTGGCCTAGATTTGCAACCCCTCTCGGTCAATTGCAACCGCCTCGATTGGCAATGGCCTCAGTAGCCAATAAGTTTGATGGCCGTCAGCGCTTTCTCTTTTCTCCTTGTGCCAGTGCGTAGTGTCACGGCGGCGTCTGTATTACGCGATGCATAACAACCGCATACAGCGAAGCGCGTGGAAGCGAGTTCGCATGATAGAATCAGTGCCGCTCACGCGCCCGGTTATCCGAATCGTTAGACGCGGAAATCTCACGGCGGTTGAATTGGCTATTGCCGAACTATCCAGGCTTTTGTAATCTATCGATTCTTGATGAATTATTCATGATCGATACGCCTTTGCAACCTATCTTCCTTTTTGCTGATAGTCAGCTTCTATTTTGGTCCATCAAAGGAACTCTCTTTCTTGACACTATAAAAGAACTAACCGCACCTACTACGCCAAAAGCCGCATATATCGGGGCTTCTAATGGGGATGACCCTCAATTCTATTCGATCTTTGAGGCTGCTATGGAGAGCATTGAGGTTCGGGATTGTAGAATGATCCTTTCATCCTTTACATCTGTTGATGAGTTATTCATGAATGAAGCCGATATTATTCTCTTAGCAGGGGGCGATGTTGAGAGGGGTTGGAGGGTATTTAATCAGGTTGGATTAACAGAGTTGATCGTCAAAAGGTACAATGAGGGAGCATGTTTGATAGGCATATCCGCGGGGGCCGTACAACTCGGTCTGTATGGATTGGTGCAAGAAGAGGAATCACTCAATAAGCTGATTGATACACTAAAGTTGGTCCCTTTCATCATAGGTGCGCATGAAGAGGGGCAGGGATGGAAAAGTCTTAGAGAAGCGATTGAACTGCTAGATGGTTCCGCGAAAGGTATAGGCATACCGGCAGGTGGGGGGCTAATCTATTACCCGGACCAGAGCATTGAGGCAATTCGATACCCTTTGAATGAGTTTTCAATGAAAGAAGGGGTGATCAGCAGTAGTATACTGCTTCCAATGCAGGAGCGTTAGAAGGGAAGAAACATCTTGTGACCTGCGACCGCGTCTAACAAGCGCATACAGCGGAGGCCGCGAAGCGAGTCTCGCACGAATCCTTCAATGCCGCTCGCGGCCCCGCTGATGCGAACCGTTAGGTTGCTTTCTTTTCCCAAATCTCGATGATAGGGGCATTGAATGAAAACAAGATTATAGGAGAGAAGGAGACGGAAATGAAATTGCTCGTTTCGCTCATGTTGCTGTTCGGTGTTGGCTTCTCATCGAATGCTAGCATGCCACAGGAGTGCCTGTCCTATGAACCCGCAACAGTAACATTAAACGGAAAGATTACCCGTAAGACATTCGCGGGGCCGCCAAATTACGAGAGCCTAAAGGAAGGTGACACGCCAGAAACCTACTGGGTTCTACACCTCACCAAACCTATTTGCGTTAACGGTGATGAAAATATGCCGGGTGGGGAGGAGCCGGAAAGGAATGTTTCCAATATACAACTCATTTTATCTAAGGAGCAGTATGCCCGGTATAGGGGCTTGGTTGGTAAACGTGTAGAGGTAAGCGGAAAGCTTATGCATGCCATAACGGGACACCATCATACAAACGTTCTACTAACGGCAACAGGGATTAAAGGTGTGCGAGAATGAGCGAACAAGAATCGTTGATAGTTAGCGACGCAACCTAACAAGCTGTTCGACCGGAGCGCGCAATCAATGTTCGTATGATACATTCAATACGTCCTGCGCGCCCGGTGACGCGCGGCGTTGGGCGTTGGAAGATTGTTTGGAAGAATACGGGAGGGCGTTATGGATTTGAGATGGCGAAATCATCGCAATTGTGTACTTGGAATAGTAATCGCACTAAGCGTTGTCGTATTCGCCAGTTCGTTATTAGAAAGACTTATGTATAGAGCGTTCGCAAAAACCCCACCCGCTTCGGTTGAGCCTGACCAAGCGGCAAAGGCTCGACTGCAAAATATCGTCAAAGGCATTCTTACCGCATGGGATAAAGCTGATGTGATCTGCCTAGGCGAAGACCATGGCAGCAAGAACGATTCCGATTTGCGCATTGCCTTGGTGGAGCACCCCGACTTCGTTCGCAAGGTCAACGTCATCATTGTCGAGTTCGCTAATGTTGAGCATCAGGACATCCTTGATCAGTTCGCGCTTAAAGGCGAAGATATGCCTCGCCATAAGCTACGTACAGTCTGGAGTGATGCCAACGGAGCTGAAGTATGGGAGTCGCCAATCTACGAAGCATTCCTGCGCGCTGTGCAGAAGGCTAACTTGGCGGTACCGCAGAACCAGCGTGTGCGGTTGATCGGCGGGGACAATCCCAAAGAGGCCAACCGGGGACGATATATCAGAGAGGCAGTGAGTCGCGAGATATTGAGCAAGGGGTTAAAAGGACTCGCTATCTATGGCGCGGGGCACTGCGAGTGTCGCGGTGGGGGCTTTCCCGGAGAATTGGAGAGCAAGTATCCAGGAAAGATATGGGCGGCCTTCAACTTCTACAATGTTGAGGAAGGACGGCGGGTATTTGGGCTTGGAGAAGAGCCAAAGCTGATACCAATAAGCGGCAGTGAAAAGGCGAAGCTTCCAGCTGGCAAGATGTTCTTCCTTGGAAGGTATAACGATCCTGCAACGCTAGGCGACATCGTCAATGCCATCGTGTATTACGGCAGCGCCAGAGATATCAAAGTCTATCCGGACAAACGATGAGTCTCCGGGCCGCCGCCCAACAAACGCATGCACCGGAGCCGCGCAAGCGGATCTCGCATGATGCCTTCAGTATCGTGTGCGCGGCCCGCTGATGCGAATCGTTAGACGCCTCGCTGTCGCCCTTGACCAATACTTCGGTAAGTTGTACTGTAAATCTGTACACATCAAATCCAGCGAGTAGATTATGGCAATTCAAACAACATACACAAAAGCTAGAGCCAATTTCGCTAAACTCTGCAACGAGGTTGCGGAAAACAGGGAGATCGTCATTATCAATCGCAGAGGCAATGAAGATGTCGCCTTAATTTCTGCTGATGAGCTTTCAAGTCTAATCGAAACTGCTCACTTACTGAGGTCGCCTAAGAATGCACAACGCCTTTTAGCAGCATTAAACCGAGCGAGGTCAAGAAAGCTAAAGCCTCAAAGCGTCGCCAAATTGCGTCGGGAGATAGGGCTTGACCAAGAAAGATAAAGGGCACAGCAAAACGAAACAACGGGAAGCTGTGTTTCATCCAGAGTTCCGAGAGGATCTGAAATACTGGGTAGAAATAGATCGCAAAGTAGCGCTGAGAGCATTTGAGCTTATTGAAGCAATAATGCGAGAGCCATTCACAGGGATAGGTAAGCCAGAGCCTTTGAAGTATCTTGCAGCAGGAGTTTGGTCGCGGCGTTTGACTCAGGAGCACAGAGTTGTATACATGGTTTCCGATACCAGAA
Organism: Blastocatellia bacterium; assembly: GCA_036277095.1. Classification (GTDB taxonomy): domain Bacteria; phylum Acidobacteriota; class Blastocatellia; order UBA7656; family UBA7656; genus DASUNP01. Next base: position 67,469 of record DASUNP010000064.1, on the reverse strand, counting down.
TAGATTATCTCCAGTGCAGATACCATTACTAAGAGCGGCGTCTAACAAGCGCATACAGCGGAGGCCACGGAGGCAGTTCGTACGAACTAGCCAATGCCGTTCGCGGCCCGCTGATGCGGGCCGTTAGGCGGCTAGTCTGAAGCCTGAAATGGGCTTGCCTCCAGAAGCATATAGCATACAAACCATCGCTAGACGTGGCTGCCCATAGACTGAATAATCCCGCAGGTATATTACGTCCTTACTATCAGAGCAGCTTTTCAAAACTGCCCTCACTTTTTGTGAGGTAAGGGCATAGGCTAAAGCCGCCTTTCAATACTTTAAGTAAAGCTGTTCACAATGCTTGTTAGCGAGTAGCTGTATCGTGATATACTGCCGCGCGCCAAGTCAATTCCAGCATTAGGCCGCAAGAATGTCTCGGATGCACCTGCTCATCTACAACAATTAGGAGAACCATCATGAATCAATTGCCACGCGCTCTTCAGCATCTTGGCAGATTACAAGAACTATTTGAGATGCACAAATTAGAACGCTCCCTTTTTGATCGGGAAATCACACCGAACAGCTTGGTTTCTGATCTTGTAGCCCGCGCGCGAGTCTCAAACGCCCTACTTTCAAGAAATCCAAAGTATGCGTCTTTGTTGAGCAAAATACCACAAACGCAATCGGTACACCATTACGCGATTCTGCAAGAAGAGAAAGAATTCTTCGACAGAATCATTCAGACGCGGTTTCGTGATCGTCACCGTTACACCACCTCAAACAAAGTATACTTTGGGACGCTCGAAAGAGATGTATTGAACGCTGCGATTATGCCAGTTCCTGAATCCGATGAGTTCCTGGTTGTTATTAATCAATTGCTCTGGGATTCTCTGAATCTAGTCACATATATCATTTTTGAGTCTGTTCTTTGGGAAGACGGTCGGCTAGTGTTCAAGCCCAACCTCGCGGAAATTCACCTCGAGTCGTATTCAGCAATGCTCCACGCCATCGAAATAAAGGCGCCGTTTCCCGTTCCGAAACTGCATCACAAGGGCGGTGAATCTACTTGGTCTTGGGATGCGTTGCGGCACCCTTGCGGTTCATTTTTGTTTGGCCACGAGTACTCCCATTTCCTCCACCAGCATTTTACGAGAGCTGGGCACCCGCTAAGAATTCCTATAGGCAACGTAGAATATGAGGGCCGCGCTACCGACTGGAGCAACGAGTATGAGGCGGACAGAACCGCGATTGATCTTGTAGCCATGCTTTATCAGGGAATCCACGCATCCAGAAAGGGAATGGGTCCGGTAGCCGACCTGCATAACCTTGATCTCGAAAGATTCATGGATACAATGCGCATGGCGAATGAAGGCATCATCATCGCGCTGCAAGGAATTCTCGTAGTGTTAAATCTTATGTGCCGAATCGAGGAAGCTCTAAATGTGGTATATACCGCCGAATCTAGCCATCCGCCAACTTGGTTGCGGCTTGTGGCTGCTTGGGGTGTAATTGGTCAACAGATCCCTGCACCACATATCTGGAAAATTCAAGAGGAACGGTTGCAGCCACTCATTGAATGTGTGGAATTCCTCGCCAATAATGCTGTCCTTGCTGATCGCTGCGAGTTGAGCCGACGCGCCGAACGAAGGTTCCAGGACGCCGTATTTCAGTCCCTATTTCGTATTAAGCATGTTGATGTGATTAAGAGTCTTAAGCTACTTTATGAGCAATTGACAATGCAGCTATGCGATATAGAAACGATCCGCAGAACCTATGGAGGTTGCATCGAAGATGCTTGGCTTGCCTCATTGTCGTATGCGAGGGATCAGGGTGGTCTTAGCCGTACGGAATGCGGCGCAATGATTGAAAGAGCTGCTCAGATAGTGAAGAAGAACGCAGAAATCTTTGGCCTCAAATAGATCACGTGGCAGACTAGGAATAACATGGGCATATCAGATTGGTAAGTACCTGAGCTTTGCATTGGTTTACGCGAGACCCACAAAAGCGTAGCCGGGTCAACCCCGTCGTTATACGGATGTACGTGCTATATCGATCAAGTCTTGGGACGATAAAAATCCGACACGAGGAGTGAAATTATGATTTGGTTCAATTGGATCAAAGCCAATTTGCCTCTTGTTGCTGCGATAGCTGGATTGTTAGTGTTCATAATTTATGACAGAAGAAAAAAGAGCCTGGAAATAAAGAAACTTGAGCTTGAAATCAAGAAACTAAAAGATGAAACTCTAATCTATCGCCCCACCTTCCAAGAGATCAAGGATATACTTGAAGAAACCGAACATATAGCGACTAGAGGGTCTAAAGCTTTTGGTTCTGAGGACCACCTCGAAGATTTCGGAGTCGCGTTACACCATTTTCTTACACATTTGTTGGGATATTATGGCGACAGTAGCTCACACCTGAGAGTTCAGAAGCAAAGGCTTTACGCCATAATGAATCATTTACCTGACCCATATGGAAAAGACTTCAAGGAAATTGATTTTCCAGATCCGGAACCAATTGTTCGTAAGTGGAGAGAGGTACGGCACGGCGCTTTGTCTCAACTCTCGTCAAGGACAATCGAAGAGATCGATCTCTTGTTGAATAGGTTTGCCTCTGCAACAACCGCCGCCTAACAAGCGCGTTGACCGGAGCGCGGTAATGAAATATCGTAGGTTTCGACCACGCGCTCACACCGCGCCCGGTCAACTCGGTCGTTGGGCGGCTTCGCTTGGAATGACAAGTTTGTAAAGCGGAGATAGATCATGTTAAGTAACACCAAAAGCATTCTTTCCAAATCGAGTATCTTCTTAATCCTGGCTATATTCGCCTGTCAGGGCACCGCCGCTCAGGAAACGAAGGCGAAGGGCGAATATGCCTCGGTCAACGGCCTGAAAATGTACTACGAAATTCATGGCAAGGGACAGCCTTTGGTTTTGCTTCATGGTTCATTTATGTGGGGGACGAATTATCCAACCCTTTCCCAAGGGCGGCAGGTAATTGCAATTGACATGCAGGGACATGGCCGCACCGCCGACATCAACCGTCCCTTTACTTTTGAACAAATGGCGGATGACACGGCGGCTCTTCTAAAGCACCTCAAGATTGAGCAGGCCGACGTTTTCGGCTACAGCATGGGCGGAACGATTGGGCTGGCGCTGGCAATCAGACATCCGGGCCTGGTGCGGCGGCTAGCCATTTACGGCTCCGTCTATAGGCCGATAGAAGAATCGTACCCGCCGGACGTGCTCAAGGATTTCAGAGCGATCACGCCGGAAACTTTCGCTCCCAAGGAGTTGAAGGAACCTTATGACAAGATGTCGCCAGCCCCGAACTGGCCAAGGCTTGTGGCGAAGATAATTCAAATGGAGCGGGACTTTAAAGGCTTCTCACAAGAGCAAATGAAAGCAATCAAGGCTGAGGTTTTTATCGGCGCGGGCGACCGCTACGACGTTAGTCTGGAACACGTCGTCGAAATGCACCATCTGATCCCGAAATCGCAACTGGCGGTTTTCCCAAACTCGGACCATCTTCTATTTTTTACAAATCCAGACAAATTGCCTCCTCAAATCAAGGAATTTCTAAATACTGAGAAATAGAATTGAAGAGGTCGCAGGCTACGCTCCCGCGCCGACCCCCTAGGAACCCTCATTTAATACCCGGGGCAACGACCCCGATTCGCATAGGGTTTTGATTTGAATCTGAGATGCACGGCCATACTTAGTAGATGACCCATTTCTTGAAGATAAAAGTGAGCCAGGATAGCCCATCTCACAGGCGTATACTTGCCTTCGCAGTTCCAATCTTCAAAGAAAAATAAGCGGGATAATAAGAATCAATAACAGATCAAGCCTATCAGGGATGTAGACCTACTGCGACTCGTTCACAGCCTAACCCAGTAAGATTCCGGCTATCAACAACCGGACCTCGCGCGCATACGATCCTCACACCTTGACATCTTAGGTGTCCCTGCATATTATGCCTAAACAATTTAGGCTTGGCCGGATTGAATAGAAGCTCGGAGGTAATTGTGACTAACCAGAAGGCCGAGCAAGCTGCGTGAGCCTAGAAAGGGTAGGGCAATGAAGAAACTTATTGTCTTAACGCTAGTTGTAAGTGCGTTCTTAACCGTAACGAGTCCCTTGGCCACTCACGCGCAAACGCAGCCACCTCTACTTAACAACAACGCGATTCTTGACGAAGGCTATGACTCTGCCAGCAAGGGTGCGAGTGGTCAAACCGTTCTACCAACTCAAAACCTTCCCGAAAATTCCGCTGAATCTCGCACTGGAATCATTCGTTATCCAGACGTCGGCACGACGCAGCTAATTTTTGTTTACGCTAATCAGCTTTGGGCCGTGCCGAAGCAAGGAGGCGTGGCAACCCGCCTTACGGATACGTCAGGCCCGAAGAGCTATCCTCGCCTGAGTCCGGACGAGAAAACTATCGCCTTTACCGGCGCTTATAACGGTATTTATACGGTGCCACTTTCCGGCGGGAGCGCTAATCGAATCACGCATCACCCGGGTACTACGACTGTCTGCGATTGGTCTTCTGACGGTCGTGTTCTCTTCATGGCGGACGCCTTCATGCACATTTTTGATAATGACGACCAGGCGCGTGTACGTCATCTGTTAACAGTTTCAGCACGCGGCGGGTTGCCGCAAAAGATACCAGTTCCTTACGGCGCGAACGGGAGCATAAGTGCCGATGATCAATGGTTGGCTTATACGTTCTACGCGAACGGTTTGACAGAAGCCAAGAAACACTATTTCGGTGGGTATGCGCCCGACATCTGGCTTTTCAACCTGCGCAATCACCAATCGAAAAGAATTACGGACTGGAAGGGAACCGACACTCTGCCGATGTGGCATGGCGATACTGTCTACTATGTTTCAGACGAAGGAGCGGACGGACGCCTAAATATTTGGTCTTACAACATCAAGTCAGGTCGACGAGAACAGATAACCTACTTTAAGGAATTCGACGTGAAGTGGCCATCGATTGGGCCAGGTTCGAGCGGCCACGGCGAAATCGTTCTCGTCGACGGCTTGGATCTTTACCTGCTCGATCTCGCCACACGGCAGCTACGTAAAGTGCAAGTGACAATACCTGCTGATTTGCAACAAAAGCGATCGATCACGGTTGATGCGAGCAAGTTCATAACGAACTGGAGACTTTCTCCCGAGGGTAACAAGAGTCTGATCGAAGCGCGTGGCGATATCTGGACGGTTGATAATGCAACTGGCGCTGGGACGAACATAACCCGTACGAGCGGCGTGGCCGAACGAGATCCCACTTGGAGTCCAGACGGCAACTGGATTTCATACTTTTCGGATGCCAGCGGCGAGTACAAGCTGCATATCAGTCGCTCGGATGGAACGGAAGCACGACAAGCAACTCATATAGGAACTGGCTTCCAGTATCGCCCGGTTTGGTCGCCAGACTCACAGCGAATTGCGTTTTATGACAGCACGGCCAGCATCTACCTTCACAGGGTTGCCACCGGAGAGACTAAGAAGATCGACCGGGATCCACTTGGGCGGTTCCCACAGAGGAGCCAAATGAGCTGGTCGCCGGATTCGCAGTGGCTGGCTTATCCGCGAGGTGCAACGAAAAGCAAACATTACAGGTCGATCTGGCTTTATAACGTTGTTGAGGGTCGAAGCCAGGAGGTAACCAGTGGTTCCTTCAATGACAGTTGGCCCGTTTTCGATAGCAGGGGAGATTATCTATATTTTGTGAGCGCCCGCAATTTTGGTTCGTCGAACATAGTCCTCGATTCCGTCGATCACAACAACTTCGTCTATCCAAGCGTTGAATCGTTGCTAGTCGTCCCGCTTCGAAAGAGCCTGGGGCCTCCGTGGGTGGCCATAAACAACATCAACCGCGAAAATTGGAAAAACGGACGTATCAACATTGATATCACAGATTTTGAACGTCGAGCGGTGTTCGCACTCCGCAACAAGGGCCAGTATTCGAATCTGGCGATGGCGGATCGCGGACGAATATTGTTCATGTTCACGCCGATAGATGGCGCGACTGGCGTGAAGGAACTCGATTTCAGCAAGGGTCGAGACGCAAAGCAAATTGTTGATGGTGTCGAGACGTTTGCGATTTCATCCGACGGGAGAAAAGTCCTGGTAAGAAACGAGAGGGGACCGTTTGTGATAGACGCAGCCCCACAACAGAAACTAGAAAATCCCATACGACTCGATCGCATGACGGTCGAGATAGACCTGCGCTCAGAGGGTCAGCAGATCTTCAATGATGCATGGCGTCTCTACCGCGATTTTTTTCACGACGAAAAAATGCACGGTGTGGACTGGCCAGCCAGGCGAGCGAAGTACGCGAAGTTAGCTGCGTTGTGTACGCGCCGTGAAGATATCTACGAGGTTATCAGCGAGATGCTCGGCGAATTGGGTGCGTCTCACCTCCACCTCACCCCGAGCTCGGACGAAGAAACTACCCCAGAGGATACCGGTATGTTGGCCGTTGATTTTGAGCTCGCTGAAGGCGCTTATCGAATATCGAAAATCTACGACGGGGCTCCTAGTGACATCCGTGCACGCAATCCTCTCGCGTCGCCCGGAGTTAATGTTCGCGAGGGGACCTTCGTCCTAGCCGTGAATGGCGCTAAGCTCGATCCTTCACAAGACCCGTGGGTTGCGTTTAAGGGTCTGGCAGGAACAGACGCAACTCTCACAGTGAGCGACAAACCGGTCATTGATGATAGCGCCAGGAGCGTCACTGTAAACCTGCTCAATAGATGGGGTGAAAATATCATCCGCCAGCGAGCCTGGGTCGCGGCCAACCGATCTTATGTTGAGCGTAAGTCCGGAGGAAAGGTCGGGTATTTGTATCTGGCGGACACGTATTTATATGGCTCGGTTGAATTCACGCGTCAATTCAATGACCAACTGGAGAGGAAAGCCCTGATTATTGACGTTCGTTGGAATGAGGGCGGGCTCAGCCCTTTACATGTCATTGACGTGCTAGCACGGCGTCCGTATCCCATATCCTCTTATGCGGTTCGTCGCGCGGCTGGAAGCGAGACGATGCCCAGTTATATCAACGAAGGACCAAAGTGCCTACTTATCAACGGTGTCACCCTTTCAGGAGGTGATGAGCTTGCTTACTACTTCAGGCATCGGGGTCTCGGTAAATTGATCGGTACGACTACAATGGGTGCAGCGATCGGTACGGGCCCGATAAGGATTCCTTACGTCGACGGCGGTTGGTCGTCGCTACCAATTCAGGGATATTACGATGAAACCGGAGCCCTGGCGATAGAAGGTCGCGGCATTCCGCCGGATATTACTGTCATCGACGATCCAGCATTAATGTTGCAAGGCGGAGATCCGCAGCTTGACAGAGCGATTCAGCAACTCTTGAGCGAAATCAAGGAACGAAAGCCTGTCCCTCCGCCCGTACGCCGTTGAAGTGACAGAGGGGGCCATCACGACTAGCGAGCCGCCGCGCCAGCCGCGCTCACGCATTGCTGAAAGGTTAAGTACGACATAGTAGAGGCTCGCACTCTTTTTGAAATTTTCACCGCAACCCTTGCCAATGGATTAATGACATTGTATAGTCGCGACCGCTAACGAGGCTCTGTCAGGCAGACCAGTTCGCGCGTAATTTGCCATCTAAGAGAATAATGTGAGAATATGGCCGCTCACGAGAAGTCATCATGGTTGTATGGCAGTTGCGGAACCGAAGACAGAAAAGAGACTGAGCGCGTACCGGGCAGAAACCGGGTTTAGTTGTCCCGCGAATCACTAAGAGAGAGAACTGATGGCGCTAGGCGCACTGGATGAAAACGAAGGCCGGTGGAGCGACGGTTTGTCCACAAGGCGCCGAAGCTCGCCCGGGATGCAAACGCGCATGTCATCTCGAGGTCAAGACACGTTCACATACCGGCGCTGCAATGACTCCGCGGTGAGCTTTGCGTGGCCCGATAAAGCGGGAGGCGTAGGCCTACTTGAGGGTTCTTCAGGCGGTTTGATAGGTGGCAAACGGCATGGCCAACGCATTCTTTCTCAACGCTACTCCCTACAGAATCGCCGTCAATCTCAACACATCACTTCAAAACCAGATCCTCGAGCCGCAAATCTCGGTAGCAGCAGAAAGCGCAATATTGGCAGCCTGGAAAGCGCCTATTGCCGCGCGTCCATTCCAGGGATGGTTCGGTGGCGACAATTCGCAGAATCTAATGTTGGTGATCTCGGAAGGCTCTTCGAGTTACACGGTCTGGGAAATTCGTTCGAGTGTCTCCATAGCACTGAATCTGTACTTCTACATTCTGGGCGATCAGGTCGTGGGGATGGACGAAACCGGTTCGACCGAGCGCATTGTGGTGAGTGGCACCAGCAAAGTGGTGGCTGCCCAAGTGTTTATGCGGGCGCCCCCTGCGAATTTTTGACTGGCCAGGATCTCGCCGCGACAGGAGGACCTTCCATTGGCGCAGGACCGAGCCGGCGAAGCGGGGCTAACGGGTCTTGCGGGAGGACGTCATGAGTTCGACCTTGTACATAATCAACTGGTGTCCCAACACAATCACGGCGACGCTCAATACAAAACCACTCTCGCAGATCGAACCGTCGCTTAGCAAGTTCAATTACTTTCCGAATTCACTTGCCGTTCCTCGCGACGCGTCCGTTCCCGGGAAGGCCGGGGTGTGGGGCAATGACAACGCGCTGATCGTCCTGGTGGACGGCAAAAGCAAGCTTTACAACAGCATAAAGGATCCGAACGGTGCGGCGCCGAACAATGACCTGCTGCTCTGGATCTTTACCGACTTCGTCGTGTTTTCGCAATTCGAAAATCAGCTAGGGAGTCCTATTTACCCAAGCTGAGCCCTAATTTCACTCACAATTCGTCGGCGCGAGCCGGCAACAAAGGAGATATGACATGGCCAAAGCATACTTCATCAACGCGACCCCCACGAACGTAAAGGCCGTACTTAACGGCGGCGATCAGCACAAGCTCGCACCCATCTCGGTGAACGGCACCGGCACTGCTGTTACCGGGACCGCATGGGGCGCGACCATCTCAGCCTTCGTGTCCCCGGATGGCTTCAGCGGGGACGGCAAAGAGAACGAACTGCTCTTTAGCTCAGAGCAGAGCGGCACAACGCGAAAATATACGATCACGTCGAAGGTCTCAACCGTTCAGGATCTCTACTTCTTCATGTTCGAGGACTCGATCGTGGGTGAAGATAACACCGGCGCTTCGAACAAAATCACAATCACTAAGCAACCGAACTTGTCCACCTCGCTTTTTGATGAGGAATAGAGCCGGCTGTCCATACTCGTCCGGCCGACAATCTACTCGTCCTTTGGATGGCGCGCGGAGCGGATTGGGAGTGCAATTGGCGCTCCCAATTCGTTCGTGCTGCGCTCCGCCCACAACCAACCCAAGTGAGGCTCGCTCATGGCAAACGCGTATCTTCTCAACGGCACCGTTAGTCCCATCCGTGTCAAAGTCAATACCGGGACGGATATTTTCCTCGATGCGCTCAACATTCAGACACCCAACAGCAAAATGACGGCGAAGCTCGGCCTGGCCAGTTCTCCCAGTCCGGGCGTCCTCGGTATGGGATCCAACGAGGTGGTGGTGATCATCGGCGGCCTCACGACCACGTGGAAGGTTGAGCTTAGCGCTCCTGTGACCATCGCCCTCGACGTGCAACTGATCATCTTTGCCAACCAGTTGCAGCCGAAAAACACCGTGAGCACGGCGGGCTTCACGATTACGAAAATACCTTCCAGTGAGATTGTAGCTCGCGGCGAAGGCGGCGAGACCGGAGAAAGTAGTTTGGATGCCACACAGCCACCGAGTATCCGCAGGCCGCCAGCCGTGCGCGGTGCGACATCGGGGGAACTGACCTTCAAGTTGCTCGCCTTCGACACCAAGGGCGTCCTGTACGAAGCGAGCAACAACAGCACGTCAGGCGACGGGGTTACATGGACCTACTACTACCTCTTCGGATCCGCGGGTACGCCACCGCCCACTCTTACTCTCCAGGAGAGCTGGGATCAGGTCGGAGCATATGTATTCCTCAACGCTCAGGAGGATCCGCGCACCTTGCTTACGGAACTCGATACAGCGCTGAGTCGCCAGGACACTAACTTCTCGCGTCTTGCCTGGCGCGTTTCCGCTGGCGAGTACAACATCGTCCAGGCTTCCACCGCTTCGGCAGTGGAGTCGCCAGCCACCTTCGCCATCGGCGGCTGGCAACTCTTGCTGCGCAGAAATACCAGACTCGATCTCGACACCGAAGCCCCAGGCATAAAACTGCTAAAGGCTTCCGCTGAGCAGACCATCCTGGTGCAGTTCGAAAGGAACCAAAACCCCCAGCCCATCGGCACCCGCCCGGAAGAGATCCTGCTCCCGCTCGACGGACTGCATCGTGGTACGCTGACGCTGGCCTGGGTCTGGGATCACTTCCAGTTGGGCAAGGATCTCGGCGGCAATCTGCGAATGTTCTACGGAGCAGACGCCGAGTCCGCCTCCGTGGCCCAGTATCCGCTCTTTACCCCTGCGAGCAATCCCGGTCCATTCCCACAGAACGACCTCCCCTTCTTCGTGTACCTGCAACCACTGGCTCCCCTAGACGGGTCGCGAACACGCCTTGCTCTCGACCTCGAGCTACCCAATTCGCTGACCTCGAAGTACCTGTCTAGTACAACTAATGCTCCGGTCAGCCTGAAGCCGGCAGCGCCGTCCAACGGAGATCTCACCGCGGGCTTCGGCTTCGCCAAGAACACCGGACTCCAGGAATCAGATTGCTACCTGTGCCCGGTGGGAGAGTTCGAGGTCGAGGCTCCAGGCGCCGGAGGTAGCACTCGTGTACAAATCCGTGGCGGCACGGCCGGCACCGAATACGTGCTGGTCGAGCCTGGCGATCGCCTTTCGTTTGAGAACGGCAGGCCAGCCTTCGCTCAGGGGTACCAACCGCAAGGCGGCGCGCCGACCGAGCTCGACGACTCGCTCACCACAAGTTGGGTGCGCGTGATACACAAGAACATTCAGAATGCCGGCCAGGCGGGCGAGGTTGTCGACACAAGCTACTGTGCCCAGTCGTCCGCTTCGACCTACTTCGGCGCGGCGGCTGACGGGTCTCCCTACGCCTATCCGATCGCGGTGGGAGCCAGCCTGGTGCAGTTCGAAACAGCCGAGCGCGACGCGCTCTTCCCCATGCTTCCCTACGGAGGGGTCTTCTACCAGGACGACGAGGAGGGAATCCCGAATCCCAACCCGAACCTGTCGGCGAAAGAGTTGGGCTCGATCGAGCAGCAGGTAGTCGCCCCCGACCGCCGCGACCAGTTGAAGCCGTACTTCGACATGACGTACGGGCCCATCTTCTTCGACACTTCAACCAACGTCGCCTTCAACGGTGGCTTCGCGCGCACGCCACTGGGGCTGCTGGCCGAACTCAACCCGGTGTCCGGTGGTAGCCCGCCCTCGGGAACCATCAAGCGTATCCTGCTGGCGCGCAGCCCTCAGACACCGGATCAATACCTGTCGCTCAGGGCCGGCGCCAACGGAGTCGTCAACCCACAGTTCACCAACACCGTCCTCAACGACAATCTGTTCCTGGTCGCCACCGACGCTAGAGCCCTCGATCCCTTCGCAAACGAAATCAAGCTCGGCGACTTCACCTTTCGGGTCAACCTCGGCGATGGCGATTCCCAGTCGATCGCATTGTTCAAATTCGTGCCCGGTGTTTCGGCGCGGTCGTTGATCGGCGACTCCGACGCATGGGACACGCTCATCGGCGACCCTACGCCGGAGAAGATCAGGGCGATTCAGCTCCGACTCGAGCATTATCTGGAGGTGGCCGATAGAGGCGGCGAGCTCTATGCCGACTTCCGCCGGAAGATCGACGATCCCAACTGGAACGGGCTGCTGTTCTTCAACGTCGCGCTCAACTACCAGGCGCTACCGCTCGATATCCAGATCCTCCTCGGCGGCATCCAGGGTCCGCTGTTCGCTCACCATTTCGGCGTCACCATCAATCAGGTCGGCGTCCGAGACACAAGCATGTCGTTGGACCAGAGTTCGCTATTCTCGGTGATCAACTATCAGGCAGAGTTCAGGCCGCCGCCTTCGCCGCCGTTGTCGTGGTACCCCAACTTCCAGGTGCTGCTGTTCAACGTGCGCTATGCCAACAGCAAACTCGCCGTATTCGATTCGCAGATCGCCTTCAGCATCAAAGACCTATTCGGCAGCCCTGTGTCACTGAAGAAGTCCGCGCCGCACGATAAACCTAACTCGGGCACGATCGTCATCGACGGGGTCTACACCCTTTTCGAGGATGGGACCGGATCGCTGGTTTTCTCTACCAAGGATCTGCGCAGCTTCGTCTACGACGTTGAGAGTGGCAAACTTCGCGTCTGTGAAGCGCAGTCTGTGACAAGCGCCACACTGGTGCCCGTCACCCAGAGTGCCGGCGCCGGTGGCGCGACGATCGCCAGTTCTCAGTTCAAGCTCAGCGGACTGCTGGCTTTCCGCAACAGCATCGGCGGCGACCTCTTTTCCTATGGCAAGGTGGAAAACGACGTGCCCGTCGAGGGTCTGGCAATCGCCGGCTACGCCTTCGCTATGGATACTACGATCAAGGGCGACGAGGCCACGCTGGCGCCCATCAAGACCTTCCTCGACGGGTTGCGAGTGGACCAGGTGTTGAGCAAGGCGCGAGATGAGAGCCTCAAACGCAGCTTCCCGAGCGCCATCGAGGCCGTGACCATCACGCCGGGCGGCCTGCGTCCCACCAAGACCGGCGAGTGGACGGTCAAAGTGGACGGTTCAGACTTCAAAGCGGCGCCGGTCTACAGCCTGACCTTCAATGTACCGCTGGGCAATCTCGGCGCCCTGCTCTCGACCAAAACGGATCTTACCGCGCAACTGTTCGTCGGCTGGGTTCCGGGAGGGGCGGCAAACCAAGCGGACACGGTGGGGCTCGTCCTTCGCCTGCCTGCCCAGGTGGCGGGACCCTCTGGTTTCCAGTTTGAGGGCATCATCTCCTCCAGTTTCGAGTACGTCCAACTGAACCGTTTCAAATTCCGTTCGGGCACGGGCGGTGACGACACCCAAATCTATTGCCTGCTGTTCGTGCACTACCAGGGTTTTCTGCTCAACATGCTTTTTAATTACATCATGGGACCCTTAGGACCCAAGGACCTGGGGTTGTTTGGAGGTCCGAGTGACCCGGGCGGCAGCAACGCCCTTTACTTCGTCGGCAAGTCGGTCGATTCGAACTGGAATGGGCCGCAGTTGAGCATCCTCCTCGACGAGGTCCCGATTGTCTTTCTCGGCCGCTCCTACGCGATCAAGACCGACCCAACGAATCCGAATGTCATCAGCGACGTGTTCGACAAGCTCAACCCAACGACGCTAAAGACGGTTGAGGAGTTCGCCAGTCTGATTTACGCCAACGCCTCGCTGTATAACTCGGACGCGGGAATCGCTTTCGCGCTGAAGTTCAAATTCAAGAGCCTCGAGCTTACCGCTGTGCTCCACGACTCGACGTTCTACGGCGCGCAGATCAAGATAACGCCGGAGAAACCGAAACCGCCCAACGGCGGCGGCAAGCTCCTCACTCAAGGTGGGACGGCCCTCGTGTTGGCCGACGACGATAAGAAGAAATCATTCAAAGAGCAGATCAAGGACTTCACCTTCACGATCATTTACCGAAAAGTGAGTGACACCGTTGGCGTGTGGTCCGCAGACATCTATCTCAACCTCGGTCAGATCAACATTGGCGCATTCCAGCTCTCACTTCCAAATTTCAGCATCTCGATCTGGACAAACGGGGACTGGCGTTTCGCCATCGGCTGGCCTTTCGAAGGCAGCGGCGCGACTCCGATCACCGTCCAATTCCAGGCCGGGCCTTTCCCGATAATCGCCAAGTGCGGCTTCTACCTGGGGAAGTTGAGCAGCGCCGCAGCACCGCAGCAGTTTGGAACAAAATTCAATCTGATCTGGACATTCGGGCTGGGAATCGCCGCCGGGGTCGGAAAGGAATGGAAGTCGGGTCCCTTCAAGGCTGGGGCCAGCTTGATCCTCGGCCTCACGGTGCAGGGTTTCCTCGCTTCGTTTTCCGGCAACATGACCGATGACGGCGTGGATTACTGGTGGTGGGGGATCAGCCTCTCGCTGACCGGCAACGTCTTCGGCAAAGTGGATTTCAAGGTGATCGTGGTTGATGTGTCGCTGACCGTCACCATCACGATCGCCTTTGCCATCGAGACCAAGCATAGCACGCCGTTGACAATGACCGCCCAGGTCAAAGTCAAAGCTTCGCTGAAAATACTTTTCATCAAGATCACATTCTCGTTTGAAGCCAAACTCGATATCTTCAGCTTCACCTTCGGGAGCGGCCCGGTCGCCAAGCTGAGCGGCCCGACTCCAACCGCTGTGCTCGAGTCTGCCAGCCAGCCTGTCCTTGCCATGCGACCTCGGCGTTTCGATCCCGAACTGGTACGTGAGGTCAGCATCCGCGCTGCGGCTGTCGAGGCACGCGCAGCCGGTTCGCCGGATGCGCCCGTGGTCGCTGCGGCCAAGGTGGAACTAAGCATAGGTTTCGTGTTACAGCCCACCTCGATCTCGGAGGACGCAATTAGCTGGGCTCCACAAGGAGTCGGCACGCTGGTGATTACTACGGGGGATCAAGCGACCCCCTTCGGCAAGCTCGCAGCGGGGCTCGCGCAATGGTTGATCGCGGCCTACGGAGGGACCGGCACCTTCCAACAGCAGCTTGAAGCCGTCACCGTCGCGCTCCAGTTGGGCGCATTCGACTCACAGGTGTCAACGGCGCTCGAAGAGACGTTCGTCTTCTCCATTGGGCGGACGTTGACCCAGGAGACAGCGGTGGTCAGCATGCCGGTGCATCCCACCCTGCGTATCGAGTACGACGGCAGCCCTGTGCACGCCGCCACCGACGCGACGCCGCGTTCCAGCTTCGGGGCTCGACGCTTGCCTTCAAACTACTTCGAGATGAGCGATTCCTATTTCTCGGGAGTGCTGGCAGCCAACGCGCTTCTGGCCGAGGCCGAGGGAAACGAATCCACTGCCGGGACCGTTTTTGACCAGTACTTCGTGATGCTCGCGCAGCAGTTGATCCAATTGCTCGAAGAGACGGGCGCGCCCGATCTGCAAAGGGCCCTGGCCGAACTCGATCTGGGCGACCTGGGCGGTTTCGTCTCACGCTTCCTGATGGCTGGAGTGCGGTTGCCGGATCCCGAAAACCCGAGCACGCTCGAAGCACTGTACATCCTAACCGGGCAGCAATTCCCCCTTAAGAAGGTCGAGGGGAATTGGCTGCTTGATTCTAAAATGGTCGGCACCGCCTTGACCCCAGCCTGGATCAAGGTCTTGGCCGATACCATATCGAAACTCGACCTGAACATGGTCCATACCAAAGGTCCATCGGCCCCGCCGTGGACCATCAGCCAGATGCGAGCGCTCGAACCCGGGCCGGTAATCTTGCCGATGAATGACAACCTTGGCTGGGAGGATTCCGCTGGTAGCTCCTTTGTCATCAGCCGATTCTCGGAAAAAGTCACTCAGGCGATTCGCGACTGGCGTCGCGAGACCGGCGCGACGACGGGTCCCTGGCTATCGCAGGAACTCGTCGGTGGAGAGTCCGATGCTGACCAGCAAGTGGACCTGGCGAAGGGCGGTATCCCGTGGAAGGCGAGCGCCTCTCTACTGATTCCGATTCGGCTCGCCGCAATCCCAGACCCGTCGGGAGCGTCAGGGGAGATCCTGGCCGATATCTTTTCGCTCATGGGGACGGACGAGGCCAACCGTGCAGCACTTCAGGCTCTCCTGAACGACCCCAGAGCCGCCGTCAGAGCCGTGGATCTTTTGTATAGCCCGAGCCGAGGCAATTGGAAGTCCACCAAGATTCCAAATGTGTTGGTGCGCACCGATCTGTCGACCAGTAATGCCCCGGGAGTCGCAGCGCAGAACGCGGTGAGCGAGGCCGGTTCTCCCAACTGCTCCAACTACGCCAAGCTTGGAGAAGGCGGCGAGCAACTGATGCGATTCCTGCGCCTCGTATGGGAGGTGTCGGTGGTCCACAGCGATGGCTTCTATCTGCAGGTTGAGAATCTCGATCTCCAAATGTTCGATCAGGGGCCGGCGGATCTCATGCTGTTGGTTCGCTTTGGCACGGTCGGCAGCATTGTCCAGGCAACTGCCTATCAGAACTCGCTGGTGGGCGAGGCTCCCGAGGAAGGCAAGGCCATCTTCAGCACTGTCGCGAGCGACGCCGCAGGCACTCCAGTCCAGAAGTGGGCTGCGGCCTATCCCGGAGGTTCGGTCGGCTGGTCGATCACCTGGGAAAATGCGCCGGACCAGGCCGACGCCAGCAGCGATCGCTTCCTCGAAAGCCTCTACCAGATGGTTAGCTACCGTGTGGAGAAGATCAACGGACAACCAATCGCAACCAGTTGGAGCCGTCCGGTGACAGCTCAGGATGAGTCTCCCGAGCAAGGCGGCAGGACTACCTGGCACTATCAAAAGGCGTTCGAAACCGCGCCCGTGACCGGCTCCGCCAACCGCTACGCGGATGTTAACGACACCTTTACCGTGCATATCTCGATCGAAGACATATTTGGCAACACGCTGCCTGAGTCAATGCTCCCCGTCGTAGATTTGAATGTGCTGTATAACGACGACATTCTCGGACTCGGCGACTGGGTTGGAACCCAGGCCTTCTACCTTATCACCTCGACGCAAGGGGGTGAAGGAGTCGAACTCAAGCTGCAACTTTCCTTGGACACGACGGTTGTGACGGACTCGGAAGGCAAGATCGATCCCGAGCAATTGGCAAGAACCACGCTGCTCTACCAGCAGCTCGCCGATCAACTAACCGATCCAAACATGAAGGCGGCGGCGGATACGGGCAAGGTGCTCGCCCCTGCGCCGCTGGACAAGCTTACCGATGGGACGACGCTGCTTTCCGGGCTTTCCAATTTTGTAGAGCTGATAGTCGATTGGCTTGAAGCGGGAGGAACGGGAGCCGGACCGGCTCCGGTGACGCTGTCAATGAGCGTCGTGAAGTCGCAGCCTACCGCATGGCCCGGCGACCTCCAGGAACTTGTGGTTACCTTGATCCTCGAACGGTTGGGCGTCTCCGACGAGATTGCCAAGAAGGCTCCCGAAGTCCGGCGAGTCGACTCGCCGGTGCAGCCGGTGGAGGAACCAACCAGCGAGCAGGATCCCACCGGGCTCACTCCCTTCGCTGACAACTTCGAACGCGCCTATTACCCGTTCGATGGCAAGAAGGGCGTCATCAAGGTGGCTACAGGGACCAATAGCGACCTGAGCAGCCTGCGATTTGGACGGCGCAGCATTTGGCTCCAGCGCTGGGGAGTTGATGCCGGCACCGCGGTTAAGATACTCAACGACGCGAGCGCCCTGCCGGTCTTCTACGCACCGCCACCGCTCTCTACGCAACTGATTACTCGCACGGTCGATGGCCTGCGCCAGTACGAGCCGGGCAATCCGAACGTCTGGAAAGACGTCAGCCTGGTCTTCTCATCGACCGACATGGACCAGTGGGCGGCCAACTTCCTCGCCACTGTCGAGACTATCTTCAGTCCCCCAATGGCGTCAGCCGTGGCCGTTCGATCGACGTCCAGCAACGAACTCTATGACCCCTTCGTGGACAACAAGGAATCTCTCGCCGGCAGCATCTCGCAGAAGACCGAGTACATCTATGACGAAGCCCCAGGTACCGGTGATCCCGTTTCGGCTAAGGAGACGTGGCGGCAGGCGCTCCTGCGCACGCTGGAAAACGACTACGGCTTCTCGGCCCTGACGCAGCTTAAGGCGCTAGTCACACTTCACGGCAAGATCGAGCCTGACGGTGACCCGAACAACCCTCCGGAACTCTACGGTGCAGTCCAGGTGCCCGGAGAGGATGGGGATAAGAAGCTGCCCTACTCTCTCACTCCCACGAAACTCCCACTGGTGGAGGGCACCAACTGGCTAAACTTCCTGGTTTCGGCGCAGGACCCGGCCGCGCAGCGCGCGTTCACCCTCGATCTCGACTACCAGGTCAACCAGTTGGAGCATCTGCGCGACGGCGCAGCGTCGGCCTGCGGATATACGCCGTCGAGCTGGCTCAACTTTGTGCTTCAGCAGAATCCGCTGCCGCTGCCACAGGGACGGGAAAATACGCTAACCCAGCCCATCGGCAACACTCGGATCCCAATCCCGCTGCGCAGTTATCCGCCGTTGCCGAAGCTGTTCGCCACCAGCGCTACTCAAAACGCGAACATCGACCAGATCTCAAAGGCCCTCACATGGAAGTGCGCGGTCACAGTCGAGCGTTCGAGTGCGGACCAGGACTCGTTGACTCTGTCGCTGTCCTTCAACGAGACCGAAACGCTGACGCCGCCGAGCGAAGCCGCCGTGAAGTTGCTCGCCCTGGGCAGGCCGCAACCGAAGGATCTCTACGCCGCGCTCGCGCGCTTCGTCTTCGAGTACCCTCAACTCCAACCCTTAATCGATGAGCTGGTTGTCGACGGAGGTCCCAATTCGATTCAGGCCGTCAAGGAGTTCAGCGAACTGATCGCAGGCGCGGCGCTCACCTGGCCCGAGTGGCAGCCTCCACAGGCACCAAAAGGCGGGCTGCTAAGGGCCAGCTCAAATTCCAATTTAGAGGTCTGGAACTTCGAGATTCAAAACGTCGAGAACAGCGTCAATCTGATGGTTAAGGTGAGTAGTTCGCGTGGGCAGGATCCATTGCCGTGGCCGGACATTGCAGGCTATTCCAAGCTCTCGGAGAACGGCGACACAGCCATCTATCAACCCGGTGGCGGAGTCAGCCTGACCACTCTGGAGCTGTCGTGGGATAACTTGTACATACTCGACTACCAGAACGTGCGCCCAAGCGCCTACACAGAGCGCAACGCCAACCTCGCACCGCCGCCGCAGCAGACCAACCCGGCATTCGTCTACCGCACCGAAACCGTAACCTGGCCAACGCCGGTTGTGCCGCTGGTGAGCGTAGGCCAACTGATCGACCTGCCGTCGGGCGCATCGCTCAAGGCGGCGGTTGCAGACATGCTTACGCAACTGTCGACCGCGCCGCAGGGAAGCCGCACCAACGGAACCGGTAACAAACTCGCTATCGAAACATCCATCGACTACCGCTACCTGGTCTTGATCCACCAGGGCAGTAGCGTCTTTAGTGTGTTGCCCGTGTTCCTGCTCAAGGCCTCGGTGGTTCCGGGCAACGTGGAACCGGATGCCTCGAAGATCGCCGGCAACCTCGCCACTTGGCACAACAACACAAAGGCAGAGTCCGAGGAGGCCAGCCTGCGCTTTGTGCTCACCATCTTCTCGACGACCAACGTGGACAACCAGAATCCGCTGCCGCTGGTGCAGTTCCCGGAACTGGTGATCCCGGTCGGTGATGACGGGTGGTGGTAGGATTTCTCCAGTGCGCCGGTCGGCGTCTTCGCAGGCCGGCCACTTGGAATTTTCGTAGGGACACCACGCTGCTTTTCCGCCGAAGACATCTAACGCCTCGCCGCTCGGCTTCGGCTAACGCATCCGTGGCTTGCTGAAATCGGCTCACTCTTGCGTACCTGCACCAGATCCAAACGGACAAAACAGCTAAGAGCGCTATCAATTTGTATAATGTGAATTGCTCGGGTATATTGAGGGAAATGAGGCCAAAGTCACTTCGGTTGAGTTTGATTGAAAGCGCAGCAATTCTTTAATGAATCGCCAAGTTGTAATTCAAGAAAGCGATACTCTCTTAAGCCCTTTTCTAATGGCCGACAATGAATCTGAGTTGGAATCCGTATTAACGGAGCTCCTCTCAATCCACGCGACGCCGGTAATAAAAGGCATAGTCAGATATAAGCTGCGCGCTCACGCCAATCTCCAGCCCATTGGCCGCCAGATCCTGGACGCCGAAGACATACGTAGCGAAGTAATATTGCAATTGCTCAAGAGATTGCAGGCCCTTAGGGATAACCCGAACAATGCCATTGTAAGCTTTCGCAGCTACGTAGCCACGACAACTTATCACATCTGCGACCAGTTCCTACGCCGGGAGCATCCCCAGCGCTGGCACTTGAAGAATAAACTGCGATACATATTAAAACACAGGCCGGTTTTTGCCTTATGGCAAAGCGATGAACGGGGCTGGTTTTGTGGGTTAACCGCATGGCGAGATCAATTACAGATTAAATCTTCTTCGCCTGCCGAATGCGCGAAAGCAGGGCGGTCTCATCAACTGCTCGACAGGCTTCAAGCATCCGGCGCGAAAGAGTTCACCGGAAAGAATCCTCGTCAGCTAAAAATTGAAGACCTGTTGCTAGCCATTTTCAAGCATGTCGGCACGACCATCGAACTGGATGAACTGGTCACCGTTGTATCGAATTTGTGGGGCATTAGTGAACAGACGCTTCAACCCCCCAGGGGAGGCGACCAGGACGATAAACCGAACGAGTTTACGGCTAACGCTCATAAGGATGTTGCCTTTGAAATTGAAATGCGTAATAACCTTGAGCGGACGTGGGCAGAAATATGCCAGCTCCCCACGCGGCAACGCGCAGCCCTTTTGCTGAACCTGAGAGATTCAAGAGGTCGGAGTGCGTTGCTTCTTATTCCGATTACCGGCGTCGCCACCATTCACCAGATTGCTGAAGTCTTAAACATCCCGGCTGAACGGTTCGCAGTCTTATGGAATCGGCTGCCGCTTGATGACGCAACTATTGCCGACTATCTTGGCATCACTCGACAACAGGTTATAAACCTGCGCAAGTCGGCGCGTGAACGGTTGGTAAGGAGGCTGAAGAGGCTTAAGCAGACTTGACGATGGGTTTATCCTATCTCATTCATGCTAGTGATGGACATTATTTGACAGGAAGATTGAAGGGCATGTCAAAGCATCTTTCGGAGCAAGAGACAGAGCAATATCAAAGCCAGACGATGTCGCCTGCGCAGTTATTAATCGTTGACGCCCACATCGCAACTTGTCGCGCGTGCCGGGAAAAACTTGACGATGTCACCCGGCCGGATACGGCATTTACGTCTCTGCAATCAGCCTTCGATACTTATATGGGTTCCGAAAGTCAACACCCGTCTTTCGAACAGATCGCCGCGTACATAGATGACGAACTGGATGAATCGGATCATGAAAGCCTTGGCCATCATTTACTTCTTTGCCCAATGTGCGGGGCCGAGGCGCGAGAACTGCGCCTATTCAGTCAGGTGATGGATCATCCGGCGGAGCGGTACCTTCCTCCGTCACCGCTGACAGCACAAAAGAAGGTCTTCATCTTTCGGCGTCCAGGGGCCGCCAAGATTGCCGCGGCGGCGGTCTTAATACTGGCGATTTCAATAGCCGCGCTGATTTTGATAAGGCAGATCACTACTCTTCAATCGCTAGTGAGCGAGCTCCAACAGACCAGAGGGACGCTTGAGGCTAGTATTACGGAACTGAGGGAAGAGAACCAGCGCATCCGTAGAGAATACGAGGCGAACAAAGCCGCGTTGTCCGATTTGCAAGCCCGGCTCAACCTGTATCAGCCTGATGCTGATGAGATGAGGTCTGAGCAACAGGGCGCGACTACTGTGACCCTAAAAGATGGCGGTCTGCAAATAACTCTGGACGCAAATGGCAATCTTTTGGGGCTGGAGTCTTTGCCTCGGACGTGGGAGAAAGAGGTGAGGGCCGCTCTGTTAAAGAAGGATGTGAAAGCGCCGCGCTGGCTTTCAGAGCTAAAAGGGAAGCCCACAGTGCTATTGAACGGCTCTGATGTATCGGTCGCATTTAATCTCATAGGGCCGATTGGAGAAGTAGTCGAAAGCGCCCGTCCGACGTTTCGCTGGCACCCGCTGGAAGGGGCGTCGGGTTATGCCGTCGCAGTTTTCGATTCCAAATTCAATAAGGTGGCTGAGAGCGGCTCGATTCAGTCATTAGAATGGGTGCCGCCCGAGGCGCTTCGACGCGGTGGCGTTTACTCGTGGCAGGTTACAGCATTAAAAGACGGGAAAGCAATCACGTCGCCCCGGCCTCCTGCACCCGAAGTAAAATTTAAAGTCTTAGAACAATCCGTAGCGACAGAGTTAGTGCGCGCCCGCGAGCGCTACGCAGGCTCCCACTTGATTCTGGGAGTTCTTCACGCCCGTGCAGGCTTAATGGATCAGGCCGAACGAGACTTCCAGGCCCTCGCAGACCAGAATCCTCAATCTTTCGTCGCGAAGAAATTATTGCAGAGTGTCCGATCCTCACGGCGCAGATAGAGAGCCCTCCACACCCTTCCTACCTGGCACTCCCTATGATTACGAATGGCGCCCAGTAGTATGGGTGCCCGTACTGTTTATCCTTCAACAGGCTCAAGGCCGCTAGTCGCAAAGCGCCTGCCTTAGAAGCGGCGACCTTTTTACCTCGGTTCTGTGACAATAGATTTCTGTGAAACTCTTTCATCAATTGCGTGGTGCTTGCGGAGGAAACCTTCCACTGGCTTACAATCGTCGTAGGGCACCCCGCCACGAAGAAAGCCCAACTCATTCCAATCAACCCTTCCCCCGCCTCCACGCGCCCGCGCGCAGTATCGCAGGCGGATAAGACTGTCATGTCTGCCAGCAACTCCAGCCTGGCTATCTCCCAGGCTTCCAATAGCCCGTCGTCACTTTCATTGCCTCCCGAAAGTGACAATAGGAGTTGCGAATACATCGGGTTTTTATTATCGAGTATGCCGTGCGTTGCGAAATGCAGCGCGCGATACTTCCCCATCTCAGCTTTGATCCTTCCTTCTTTAGCTTCTGCCCCGATATAGACTTTACACTGCGCCGGGCCGTACAGCAGACTGAGCGTCTTCACCTCGACTTCCGCTTCCGGCAAAGGCCCGAGATTTTCGCCCCTGTGGACCGATGTGACTTGCACTACGGTTTCGGGGTTGAGCGCCGGGTTGCCGAAAGCGAGCAAAGCCGGAAGGGGCCGAGTCGCGCCTGACCGCTTCTTGAGCAATCCGTCCATCTCCTTAAGCACGGTCAACGAAGGCGCGTAAAACACGGCATGGCGTTCAATCAGGTAGCGGTCATCGCTCGCCTGCAAAGCCTGAAATGGCAATTCCCATAAAACACTGTCAGGGACGATGCACAGCGTGGTCTTCCCTTGAAGCTGCTTCTCGGCAGGCTTCAACAACAGGTCATAAAGCTTGCGAGCCGAGCCGCGAAAATCGAGGTTACGCTCGCCCAGCCGTTTGTGGAAGTCCGCGACTAAGGAATCAAGTTGCTGACGCTTGATGTTCAGCCGATAGGATACGAGCGTGTGCGCCAGTTTGTTATCACTACTTCCAGTCTTCTGATTGCCGTGCTCGCGGGTCAACACAAACAAGTGAGTCTTATCATCCAGGACGACGAATTCCAGTATTGCCATTCTTGCGTCCGGCATGAGTTGAATCGCATCACTCAAGCTCAGGGGTTGCATCTCCCCGCGCTGTGCTTTCAACTCGGGGTGCGTTGCATACAAGGTCGTCTGAAATGCCTCATACTCCAACCGCGCCTTTTGGAGCCGCGCGTCGAGCTCGCCCTGCCGGGCCTGGTTCGGGCCTTGCCGCATTCTCTCGTGATAGATTTGAGCGTTGAGCGACACAAGCGCTTCGCTCAACCTCCTTTCGTTCGCCTCCTCTTCGCGGCTCATCGCCTTTGTGACATTCAGCCTGCCGCTGCGCAGCACGTCGAGCAGCGCGCGGCTTTTGGCGCGTTCCGCGTAGCCAAGCGCTTCAGCGATCTTATTCTGTTCGGCAAGCAGATCTACCATCGCGTAATAAGGCTCGATCTTGCCGCTAAAGAAATGGCTCCGGTCTTTCTCACTGCCTGCCACCTGCTCGCGCACCTTCTCAATGGTGGTGATAGCGTCATTGAAGCTTTGTCGCGCTTTGTCGAGCTGGCTGAGCGCCCTGTGGGCTTTCCCCGCCAGCAGGCTCGCCTGCCAGAAGAGTTCGGGGTTGCCGATCTCAGTCGCCAGGTTGGCGGACCTCTTGGCGGAATCTATAGCTTTGTCGTAACTGCCTTCGATCAAATGGAGTCTACCGATGCTGGCGAGGGTGCTTGCGATGTCTTCCCTCGCGCCCAATTCCTCGCCGAGTCTCAATCCCTCCTGGTAAACTGGCATTGCCTGTTTGTAGTTGCCCCGCGCCGAGTAAGCGTCGCCAATGTTGTTGAGCACCTGCGAAATCCCCGGCCTGTTGCCCGCCTCTTCGTTTAAACGACGGCTCTTCTGAAAGTATTCCAGCGCCTCTGCATAATCGCCCTGCGCGTAATAAACATTCCCGAGATTTTTGAGCGCGTCGGCAACGTTCACCTTGCTGCCGGCCTCCTGGCTGAGCCTGAGACTTTTTTGATAGAACTGTGTCGCCTGCGCGTAGTTGCCCTGCGATTCATGAATCTGCCCGATGCTGCTCAGCACCAAAGCCTGGCTATCCTTATCGTCAGCTTCCTCACTGATGGCCAGGCTTTTGTGGTAAGCGCCAAGAGCCTGGATGTTGTTGCCTTGCAGGGCGTAGACGTTGCCGAGGTTTATCAGCGTGCGGGTGGTCACGGGCTTCAGGCCCATTTCTTCTGTCAGCTTCAGGCTCCTGGCGTAAGCCTCAATCGCCTGCGAGTAATTGCCCTGCGACTGGTAAACCAGCCCGAGGTTGGTCAACGCGCCCGAGACCCCATACTTGTTGCCCGACTCTTCGGCTAGCTTAAGGGCCTTGAGGTAAAGCCCCTGCGCCTCGGCGTAATCGCCCTGCGCGTTATGAACGGTGGCAATATTTATTATCGAGAACAGCTCTACGTTTTTATTATTCGCTTCTTCGCCAAGCTTCAGGGCTCTTTGGTAATGCCTCAGCGCCTCGGCGTAGTCGCCCTGCGAAAAGTATATGTTCCCCATAGGGCCGACCGACCTGGCAATTGCTATTTTGTCGTTCAGCCGCTCGGCGACGGTTAAGGCGATCTTGAAAATGGCGAGCGACTCGGAGTAAGCGCCTTGATTAAGCAGCGGCTGACCTCGACTGGCGAGCGCCTCTCGCAGGTCCAAGTTCACCAACTCTTTTTCCTCTTCGAGCAACGCGTTGCGCTCGTCATCCGACTTTGCCGAGACCAGCAAAAGCGCGATATCCTGCTCGCTCGGCCTGTAGCTCTGCACCTTCCAACGCCCGCCTTCTTTGATGAAGCGTAATGTCCGTTCCACTTTCTTCGAGTTCAGCTCGACGCTAACCCGCACGACGGCGTTTGCGCCTTCTACAGCTATCTTGCGGAAAGTAAGATTCTTCACTTCGCTCTTTTCATTAGCCGCGAAGCTGTTTTGGAATTCTTGCCGCACGGCGTTGAGGTCCGCAGACTTTTCGCTCCACATTGAGATGATCCCGCGCAAATCCGCTGCCTGGTAAGCGTCGAAGAAATTAGATGTGAGGGCGCGAAGAGTGTCGGCGTCAGCCGACTGCGCATTGACCGGCGCACTCAGGCCGAGCATCAAACAGGCGACAAGACCGAATAGCCCTTTTTCAAGGGCAAATAAATAGCGAACTCTTTTATTGAACATGGTAAAGCCTCCCTGCCAAGATCGCTTGAACAAGCTGTCTGACGTAATGGGCAACATGCCCGCCCCTGCGCTTATCGTAGATAATGGCCCCGGAGAAAAAGTTTTCCGGGCGTAGTAATATAGCTCTCATTTATTCGTCGTTTGTAATTAGAGATCAAAGTTGTCTCTGTTATATTGGCGCAGGTGGAAAAAAGAGCCCGGAAGAATAACACCTCACTACAGATTACAGACTTGTTTAGTCACGGGATTCTTCTTCATTCAGAACCAATGAAGAGGATGCGATGCGTCGCCACCTGGCAGTGGCGACGCATCTTTTAACAATACTACCACCGCACTCTCTGCGAGCATAGCATCGTCTAAGCAAAGCTATCTTAACGCAGGCGTGGCGGTGGCTCAACCTCAGAGGAGCCTACTGATGAATGTCAAACGCCTCTCCGCTCGTCCTCTTCTTCGCTTCTACGTCCTGGTGTTCTGCGTTACGCTGGTGCTGTTGTTCCCGGCGGGGTTACTGCCGATGGAGCGCGCCTTGACCGTAAACGCCATCGCGCCTTTGCAAAGTGATCCCTCAGTCGTGGGGGCATGGTCGAGCCCCGTTGATTGGGGACTCGTAGTGATTCATAGCCATGTGTTGCCGAACGGCAAAGTGCTCTTCTGGACAAGGGATCAGGCAGCGCAGGGCGGGGACGTGCTAGGCAGCACTCAGGCCCGCGTGTGGGACCCTGCGACGGGAGCCTTCACCCTCGTGCCCAACTTTAACACTAATCTCTTTTGCAGCGGCCATTCATTTCTGCCCGATGGCCGATTGCTTGTTGCGGGCGGGCACCAGCGATTCGACGGTCACGGCGAGCCGCACACGAATATTTTTGATTTCAATACCAACACCTGGACTCGTATGCAGGATATGAATGCGGGCCGCTGGTATCCGACTACCTGTCCGCTCGGCAGCGGCGAAGTGCTGACGGTGTCGGGCGCCTACTGGGACGGAACGCTGAACCCTGCGACGGCAAAAGTAACGTGTGACAACAGCTACGATCTGTTTTTCAACGGCAGCTTCATGGGTTCAGGCGCAAATTGGATGCAAGCACAAACCTTCAGCTTGCCTATGCAGGTGGGCAAGAATGTAGTTGCCATACGTTGCAGCGATGCTGGCGGATTAGCCGGATTGCTTGCAGAGCTTAATGTAGGCGGACAGCTAATTGGCAGCAACGCCAGTTGGAAGGTGAGCCTGACGGCTCCAGCCAATTGGACAGATGTGAATTTTGATGACAGCAGTTGGGCCAATGCGTCTGATTATGGAGCGTATGGAGTATTTCCCTGGGGAACAAACGTAAGCGGGATGCCTACGAACACCCCTGCTAGATGGATATGGTCGTCTAACAATGATGCGCATAATCTCATCTTTGTTCGTGTCAGTTTTAATGACAATCCGGGAAGTCATCACCTCGTAAACAATTCGCTTCCACAGGTCTGGCAGCCTTCGACCGGCACTTGGCGCTCGCTGACGACGGCAAACGAAATAGGCCAGGATCTATACCCGTGGATGTTGCTTGCGCCCACCGGGCAAGTCTTCAACTCAGGGCCTACTCAGACCACGCGCTATCTGAGGACTTCCGGGACAGGCGCATGGACGTTTGTGGCCAACAGCAATTTCGGGTTCCGCGACTACGGCTCTTCGGTGATGTATGACGATGGCCGCGTGCTGATCGCGGGCGGCGGCACCCCGACTAAAAGCGCTGAGGTCATCAATCTGAATAAGTCCTCAGTCATTTCCCCGACTATCACGCCGAACCCGCCGACCCCCACCTGGGATTTACTCCAGGATGAGATGGAAAACGCCCGGCGGCAGATGAACCTTACCATTCTGGCTGACGGGAAAGTGCTGGCCACGGGCGGGACCAGTTCGGGCGGCTTCAGCACAGTCTTTGGCAGCGTCTTTTCGGCAGAGCTGTGGGACCCGGATACAGAGACCTGGTCTACGATGGCCAGCATGCAAACGCGACGGCTCTATCACTCGACCGCTGTGCTGTTGCCCGACGGCCGCGTGCTGTCGGCAGGCGGGGGCCATCCTCCCTCGGACGGAGGAGATATCAACCACACCGATGTGGAGCTTTATTCGCCGCCCTACCTGTTCAGAGGGCCGCGACCGACTATCACGTCCGCGCCCACTGTCGCTAATCACGGCGAGCAATTCTTTGTCGGAACGCCTGACGCGGCTGGCATTTCGAGAGTGACCCTGGTGCGGCTCTCTTCTGTCACTCATGCATTCAATCAAGACCAGCGCATCAATTACTTGAGCTTCCAGAAGACCGCCAGCGGGTTAAATGTCACGGCCAGTGGAGGCAGCAACCTGTGCCCGCCCGGTTACTACATGCTGTTCATAATCAACGGCAACGGGGTTCCCTCTGTGGCGCGTATCATACAGGTCACAACCCCGGCGTCGCCTAAGAACTCAATAGACGACTCGCAGTATTTCGTGCGCATGCAGTACCAGGACTTCTTTGACCGCAGCCCGGACAGACCAGGGCTCGATTTTTGGACCGGGACGATTACCGAGTGCGGCAATAACCCGAGTTGTAAGGGCGGCAAGAGAACTAACGTGTCTAGGGCCTTCTGGGAGTCGACGGAGTTCCAGACACCTCTGAGGAACGCTAACGACCCGCTCTTCTTCCCTACGCCGCCGAATGGGTTGCCGTACAACACTAACGAGTTTGTGAAAAAATGCTACCGAATTTATCTGCGAAGGGAAGGGGATCCCGGCGGAGTAAATTTCTGGACGAATGGCCTGAACAGTTGCATAGCGAATAACCCTGGCAATCCTTCGGGGTGTTATAACAACACGATCAGCGCCTTCATCGCTTCAGGAGATTACAGGAACCGGTTCCACAAGCCATAGTGAGATTGATCTGCCACCACGCCCGCGCGACTTGATGGATGAGGGCTCTCGTTCCCGGTCGCCGGGCCTGGTCACGGCAGACCCCTTTCGACCGCCGCTGGCAGGTTAAAACATGATGAGGGTAAGTATGAGTGTTATGAATCGTATCATTGTGCTCGTGATCTTTTGCGCGATTATGCCAACGGTCGCCGCCGCACAGATGCAACAAGAGCATAGTCATTCCGCAGCCGCCGTCTCTAAGGGCAGGGGCACAAGCCCGCCTCAAGACAAGGCTTATGTCAAGATAAAGATCCCCGATACGGAGGTCTTAGATCAGGACGGTAAGAAACTCCGTTTTTATACTGACCTTATAAAAGGCAAAGTCGTGGTGATTAATTTCATTTTCACGACATGCGGCTACATCTGCCCTATGCAAGGGAGCAGCTTTTCAAAGCTTCAGGCCGAACTCGGCGAGCGGTCGGGCGGGGAGATTCATTTGGTCTCCGTCAGCACAGACCCGCTTACGGACACTCCTGACAGGTTAAAAGCATGGGTCGAGAGGTTCAGCGCTAAGCGCGGCTGGACTCTGGTTACAGGCGAAAAGAAGCAGATTGACGAACTGTTACTGGCATTAACCGGGGACACTGCGCGTACTGGGAAGCACTCGCCGATAGCAATCATCGGCAGCGATGAAAAAGGGTTATGGATTCGCACTTATGGCCTTGAAGTTCCGAAAAGGATGATGGAAATCATTCGTGACCTGCTCAATTCAGGGGCCTAGCTCATAGGGATTGACGAACAGGCTGTGGCCGCGTCGTCGCGCCCCACGGCGCTTTCCAACCGCTAAGGCGCATCACCCGGGTGTTTGCCTCGCCCGGCCGTGTCATAACACTTGATATCCGGCGCTGCTGCGTCTGATTTCCTGAGTTCATTCTTGCGCGGGCTTTCGGCACAAAACGGTGAAGGCCTGCCCGATGGGCACGGTGCCGGGACTCAACTACGACAATATTGGTGAGTTGGTCGAGCACCTCGAAAGGGCGACTCACAAGTGGTCCTATGCGACGCTAACCTGACGAAGGGGTTCAAATTCTCACGGCTTATTACGCAACAGGTTTATCACCGTTTCTCGCCTGGAGATTTTTTCATTCATAAAATCGAAATTGTGTTATACTGCTTACCGTTTTATATGTGACTCCCCAAGTTGTAAATCTGTCAAATACCTGAGTTGCGTCGAAATAGATTTGTACCGATTCAAATTGAACCGAAGATTGTTTGTTCGAAGACCACTCCAAGGGGATCAGCTCTTTTTCTTGATCTTATCCAGTGAGAAGCTTGCGATAGGTTAAGGAACTTGATGTGTCACAATTAGCCCCCGACCGTGAAATAAAAAGTGATCGTCTGTCTGGCTATCGTACCAGCATGGAGCACCTCGCGGATGAGTTAAGGCGGCTTGACCTGCTCATTCACCTGAAGTTGCTCAAGCACCGGAAGCCGGCGAGCCTCCTTGATCAGTTCAAGGGGCTGGTGCTATCGGAAGAAGAGATCAGCGAACTTCTGGCGAGCCCAGCCATCTGCGCAGACATTGAAAATACTGCAAGCCCAAATCCTGCGGAAGAAGAATCATTATTCAAGTCTTTAAGCCATCTTGATTCTCAGATCGAGCAGCGGCAAGCAATCAGCCTCAAGGATGGAATAAATCTGTCGCTGTTACATGTCTCTCGGCTTTTTCGACTGACGCGATTTGAAGAGCGGTGTCTGCTGGTCTGTCTTGCGCCTGAGATAGATCGAAAATACGAAAAGCTTTATTCCTACCTTCAAGACGACATAACGCGCAAGACTCCTTGTGCCGATCTGCTGCTGGATTTGCTTTGCAACACCTTTCAAGAAAAATTGATCGCGCGACAGGCGTTCGACCCTGGCGCCCCGCTGTTGAAGCACGGCCTTTTGCAGATGACCAGTAGCTTGCCGAGCGCTCCGATGCCGCTGCTTTCGTGCCCGATCAAGTTGGATGATCGTATAGCGAATATCTTGCTTGGCTTCGGCCAGATGGATGCGCGAATTGAGTCGCTGGCCCGGCTCGTCTATCCGCAGGAAGATTGCGACCCGCGAGGACTGGATGAAGGAATTCGGAGCCGCACTTTAAATTTCATTCACTCGCATTTTAGCGGCGCAAGGCACGCCAAGCAAAACTTGGTGTTCTATTTTCATGGGCCTTACGGAGCGGGGACAGGTTCACTGACGCGAAGCATCTGCCGTGAACTCGGCCTTCTTTTAATCATGGCCGACGTGGAGCGGATTCTTAGCGAACCGCTCGGTTTTAAAGAAGCGATAAGGTTGATTGGCCGAGAGGCGCTGCTGCAACCGGCGGCGCTGTGCCTGGAGAATTTCGACCTGCTCGCAAACGACGACAAGCGCCTGTCTGAGATAAAGTCGCTCGCAGAGGTGATCAGTACTTTTTGCAAATTGACCTTTCTGCTCGGTGACCGGTCCTGGAAGCCGCGTGAGCTTTTCAACGAACACGTTTTCATTGATCTGAAATTCTCGGTTCCTGACGAGAACGCGAGAAATCTGCTTTGGCAAACTCTGGCGCGTGAGCATATCGCAGAAGATGTAAACTTAGGCGCATTGGCCAGCAAGTTCCGGCTCACGCCGGGTCAAATTCAAGATGCTTTGAAGCAGGCGCAAAATCTTGCTCTGTGGCGCTCGCCTGAAGACGGGAAGATAACAGCAGCAGACCTTGATGCTGCTTGCCGCGCTCAATCAAATCCGAAACTCGGGAGCCTCGCACATAAGATAGATGCTCGCTACGAATGGAATGACATAGTGCTTTCCCGCGATCAGCATGAGCAGATCACAGAGATATGCAATCAGGCGCGGCTCAGGCATATCGTTTACGGCGAATGGGGATTTGACCGCAAGCTGTCGCTAGGCAAAGGACTCAACGCGCTTTTCTCAGGCCCGCCCGGTACTGGAAAGACCATGGCAGCCGAAGTGATTGCTAACGAATTGCGCCTCGACCTCTACAAGATTGATCTCTCGCAGGTCGTCAGTAAATACATAGGCGAGACGGAAAAGAACCTGCACCAGATTTTTCACGAAGCGCAATCGAGCAGCGCGATATTGTTCTTTGACGAAGCGGACGCGCTGTTCGGCAAGCGCTCGGAAGTTAAGGATGCGCACGACCGCTACGCTAATATCGAGATCGGTTACCTTTTGCAGAAGATGGAAGAATATGATGGCGTAGCGATTCTAGCGACGAACCTGCGCCAGAATATGGATGATGCTTTCGTGCGGCGCATGCATTGCGTCATCGAGTTCCCATTCCCTGACGAAGAGTTCCGGCAGCGTATATGGAAAGTCATCTTTCCAACCGAGGCTCCGCTTGCGAGCGACGTAGACTTTGCCGCGCTTGCGCGCGAAATCAGGCTGGCTGGCGGCAACATCAAAAATATCGCGCTTGCCGCCGCATTCTATGCCGCGAGCGATGGCAAGGTGATACGGATGTCACACCTCATACAGGCTGCGCGGCGAGAATATCAAAAGCTCGGCAGAACATGGAACGAAGCTGAATGGATCACACAAGGAAGATTCATATCTTAATACGAGCGCTGCTATGCGAGCGAAGACAACGCAACAAGGTGATAATGAGAAGCAAGCGAGAGTGAACTCTCAACCGCAGCCTTCGCCTGCCGAGCACATGCCGGAGTCGGGCAACGCCGCCGCTTCGTTGCTCAGCCTTCAGAGCACGCACGGCAACAGATTCGTTCAGCGTCTTTTAACTGAATCCCTGGTCCAGCGCAAATGTGATTCCGACTGTTCGTGCTCGGATTGTCAATCCGATGACGTAGACCTTGGACGCGACACCGCGCAACTGATATTGCAGCGTAAAGGCAATGGGCAGCCGCTAGAGACAAGACTGCGGGAATTCATGGAGCCGCGCTTTGGTGAAGACTTCAATGCCGTCCGCCTCCACACGGACGAGCACGCGGCGCACACAGCGCAGCAGTTGAAGGCTCTTGCGTATACAGTCGGGCAAGACATCTTCTTCGCTTCCGGGCAGTATCAACCGCAGACAACCGAGGGGAAGTTGCTGCTTGCGCATGAGTTGACGCACGTAGCGCAGCAACGCGCTTCAGCGGGAATGGACGTGGCGATGCTCAAGCCTGACAGCCCCGCCGAACAAGAAGCCGACATCATCAGCCGCCAGGTAGTATCGGGTCAAGCAATTTCAAATCTCCGTCAACACATTACACCAGGGCAGATCGGGCGTGCTCCCGCCCCGCCTCCCGGCCCTCCGAAGCAGTTGCGAAAAATTGGATTCGACATCCTCGGCGCGGATACGTCTACTGACAGCAACATCGTTGGCGCGGCGGTTAAGGCGGTGGATGCGGACCTGGCAGTCACGTCGCTTGAGGATATGATCGACAGGCTGGAAAAACATGCGGGGCGCGACACAGGCGCATGTCTTGACCGCCTCACCGTCTGGAACCACGGCTATACTTCCTGGCAGCAAGTCGCGGGAGGGGAAAAAAACAAGAGCGATCCTGCTAAACAGCCGTTAAGCGAAAGCGGGTTCAGCCCTTCCTGGCTTTTTTCCGCAGCGAATCAAGCCAACTTAACACGGTTGCGCGGCTTATTATGTTGCGATGCCAAGATGAACTGGAATGGGTGCGCTACTGTGAGTATCAAAGCAGAAGGAGGAATGCGCAGCATCGAAGAGCGCAAGCAGGAAGAAAACCCTCACTCAGCCGAGCGTAGGTCGAAAGGCAAGCGTTACGACACATTCGGCAACCTCTATCATGACATACAGGACGTAACAGAACATGGGGCGAGCCTTTTTGGCGCGACTTTCGGTACGCATAATGCTCAAGCCTGGGCCAATGCCACTTGTTCTACCCTTACGGCAGCTACAGACTTAACGTTTCTGAGCGCCGATTATCCGAAACTGGCCAGGGTTGGCTACGGGGGGGGATTCGTCACGTTCAGACCTTCAGCTACGGGTAATTGCACGTGTGACCCCGCGACCGGTCGCCCGCAAAGTGGGTGGACAATCAGGGCGGAAAAGCAGGCCATCGAAGCCGCGGAACGGGCGCTGTTTGGCAGCGACTACCAGTGGCATATTCTCTTGAAAGATTTCAAATATGCGGGCAGTGATAAGAATGTCGTCACAGCAGCCCTCTCCAGGTTAATCACGAATGCGACCTATGGCTTCAGGCCTCCGGGCGGATTGCCTGTCGGGCCTGTAGACCCCTGGATCAATGTTGAACCGGCTCCGGTCAGTCGTGATAGTGACGTAGGAGCAGTCACTTATCCCAACCTCGTATTGGCCTTCCCGACTAATTGCTGGCGCTGGATTGAGGTGAGAAAACCGGCAATCCAGACAACCCCTTCTTTTACGCAAATGACACTCCAGCACGAGCTTCTCCATGCGCTTGATATGTGGGGGGCTTTTCAAAATTTCCAGCGAGAGAAAGGCCCGCCGCCGCCCCGTACAGGTGATCAGAGTAAACCGGCTTATGAGAGCCAGCGGCGCAGTTGGACAGATGCTTTCGGACAATACCTGACCGAGTTTGAAGTTTTCTACCAGGGAGGACTTTCTGAAATACGTCATACGGAGATCTATGGCATCTCGGCGCGGTCTGCATTTACCGCCATGACTTCAAATGAAAAGTATGCCTGGTTTGACGGCGTGCTGAAAGCGATACCGCCGGACCTCCCATCGGGCGAGAGACTTGAGGCAGAAAGCATCGTTGAGGGTATCTTCAGGAGCGCTGATGCGCGTCAGCAAGGCTTGAGAGAGCAACTTGCAGACGCGCTGATAAGGAACACCTCTACTTACCTGCTGGGTGATGATAGAAAGAGGGGCAGGGACCTTTGGAAAGGGATTTCACTAATTTCTCACTTCGCCTTCATCTGGGAATTTGTGATGAAAACTCGGCCGGGCACATACGAGACGTTGGCAGGCGCAATGCGCCATTGAGTAAAGATATAAGGCTATGAAGGTAAGCGATCTTCAAAAGAAAGATGAGGAGAGTAAGGCGATAGCGAAGGCCGAACCACAGCCTTCGATTGTCGCCCAGCCGCTGCAATCTTATGGCCTGACCGGCGCGCTGCTGAATATACAGCGCACACACGGCAACCGATTCGTGCAGCGAATGCTGAATGAATCAATCATTCAACGCAAGTGCGCCTGCGGCTCGCAGGCAGAGATGTCCGGGGAGTGCGCCCGCTGCAACGGCGAGTCTGTGTCGTTGCAGCGTCATTCAACGGGCGAATCCGAATCCGTAGAAGTTCCGGCAATTGTGCATGAAGTGCTGCGCTCACCTGGGCATTCGCTGGATGCGGCGATGCGCGAGTATATGGAGCCGCGCTTCGGCTATGACTTCGGGCAGGTGCGAGTTCATACGGATGCGAAGGCCGCCGAGTCTGCGGCGGCAGTAGAAGCGCTGGCCTACACGGTGGGGCACAATGTGGTGTTCGGGACGGGGCAATACGCGCCGGGCACATCGGCAGGGCGGCATCTTCTGGCTCACGAGTTGACGCATGTGATTCAACAGGGAGGATCATCGGCGGCTCCGCAAGCAAAGCTGGTTATTAGCGAACCGCAAGACGCAGAAGAACGAATGGCTGATCACGTCGCCAATATTATAAGCAAAACCATTTTTCCTGGAGAAGCGACGCACTCACTAAATACGAAGCCGAGGCAAGCACGCAGTATCAGGCGCGGAGTATCATCTCCGATTTTGCAAATCGCTCGGAGTAAATTTCACGGCGTCAAAGGTAAACCGACGACCCTGATCGAGGCGATCCGCGATCAACTAATGCGGGCTGCGTCCGATACGGCAATGCTGCGCGAAATGTTTGAAATCGCCTCGGAAGCTGAAGCCCATTATATTCTGGGCAGGCTGAGACTTAAACGAGATGGGAAACCAAAGGACGACGAATTCGCCAAGTACTTTCACGCTCACAAAGACCTTAACGACGAGATACGAAGGGAACTGCTCGGCATCCTCGAAGAGAAATTATCGGAAAAGTCTGCACCCCAAGCGACGCCAGAATCACCCGATAAACCCGCACCCGCAGACGCTGAGGAATCAAGCAAGCGGGCAGAGCAGACGCGAAAGCCGGGCGATGCCGCTTCGAGTCGAGCAGGCCAGGGTAATGTCAGAGTAGCAGAGGCCAGGACTGAGGAGGAGGGGCGCAATCGCCAAGCTCTGATTGCTCAGGCTCTTTTAGTTGTTGATTTGCGCGCTGAACAGATACGCCCCCTGTTCCAGAATAACGAAGACCTGCTGGCGCAACATAACAAGCTGATGGAGCACATCAATTATGTACTCAGCCTTTTGAAGAAGGCAGGGCAGGGTACGATGATCGATACTTCCCTTCTGTATTCTGCGGAGTTCGGGCTGGATCTGGCGGGGGTCACATATGATTTGATGCGCGGCAACCGCGAAGCCTGGAACAGAAACCTACCCAATCGAAAGGAGATAGAAAAGGAAGTCAATTATGCCCTGATAAACTACGCCTGGGCAGGTATGGATAAGCTTAAAGCTGATCCTTACTGGACCTCTACTAGTCGAAGCGAGGCCCTCGAATTCCTTACCAAGGCGACATCTCACCGTGACAATGTGCGAGATGTTCTTCCAATAACGGGCATAATGCAAGCCGGCGTCATGGCTGCTTCAATCGCATCTATACCGGCGACGGTGGTAACCGGAGTGGCCACATTGGGACGAATCGCTGCCTGGATGCAAGGTCTGAGAATTCAAGCCGCGACTTTGGAGTTCGCCGGGGCGATGGCGGGTGCATCCACAGGATTTCGGCTTGTCTCGACAGGTGGCTCGATAGCCTTAACCCAGGCAGAGGTGCTGGCCCTTGTTAAGACCGGCGTGATTTCTACAACCGCACTTGACCTATACATGATGTCAACCGGCGGGAGTGCGGGTGGGCCGCCAGGCCCAACTACAGGAAGCGTCCTCAATAATGCAGGCACGGTTACTGTAGAGACATCGATAAAAAACGGCCTTGTGAATCAGGGCGGAAAACTTTTTGATACTTTATCCGGTATTCAACGCGAGTTTGTAGCAAAACCGCCTAAGAATAGTATTGAAGCGCTTAATATAGTAGAAAGAGTAACTAAAGCGCTTAAGTTAGGGCCAGGCGTACAGACCGAAGGCAGCATCTTCGGTGAGTATGTGGTATTGCAGAATGTGGGGGGAATATTAACCAAGATTCTCAAATCTGGCGAGATCATCGTAACCCGCGGTACTGACCTGCTGCTGAGGTTAATTCCTTGAAGTTTAGAACAGGTTAATGGAGGCGCTATGCCTTTTGATCGTCTTGCAGCGTATATTGGCGAGCCAACAGCGACGGGACGATGTACGTTTATGCGTGTTAACGGGATTGGAACATCGGATGAACCCCTCCGGCTTGCTTCAATTGTACGCCACCCTGATATGGCAGATGAGTCAACCCTTGATGAAGCGCTTCTACAGACACGGCAAGTGGTAGATGCATTAGAAAGCGCTCTTTCTGCTATCAAGATGGATGAATTAATTTCTTCAACGCTCGATACTTCTGAGGAGTTGAAGCAAGTTTTACAAGTCGGAGATTCAACAGCTCTACACACGGGATCCTATTATTCAGCAGGGGCCGCAATTTTAGCAGGCACGCGACTGATTATAGCTGGAATTGGGCGCATCAAAGTATGGCTATGGAGTGAACAGACCCTTCAAGTTTTAATCGAGCCAACTGTGATGCTAATACCGGAATCACCAGATGCGTCAAGTATACTGACCAGCACTATAGGAATAGGGTTTACGCGTGACAAGGTTCAATTTGCTGAGGCTCAATTAGAGTCTGACCAACTAGTTGTACTGGAAATGGGGATTGACCTGCTGCAAGTACCTGAGAGTTCTGGTCAGGAAGGAAAGATTACTTCTGCAAGAAGTCTTCTGGATCGAATCGAAAGAGAATTGCAAATTAAACCTCCACTAATAGCTGTTATTGGCCCTATGGAATCATAGTCGATGTGCCTAACTATCACCATAGAGGTTACTGGGAACGTATGACCTGTCTGATAAACTGGATCAAATTGGTGATGGGCCTTAAACCAAAGCTCTTTAGCTTCAATTTGCAGAAGCTGTATTAGATATGATTCGTGATCTGAGCGAAACATTGCGCGCGATGTTGGATGACCCGGCGCTGGCGGCGTCTTTCCCGGAGCTTGCCGAGGCGCAAATTGTCTTCGACCGCCCGACCGATCAGTTCAAGCCTTCAGGCCCGACGATAGACCTGTTCCTTTACGATGTGCGAGAAAATATGGAATTGCGAAGCAACGAGCCTCTGATTGAACGACAAAACGGGCAAGCCGTTATTCATCGCCCGCCGATGCGCGTTGCCTGTTCATACCTCGTTACGGCGTGGCCCTCCGGCGTGGCAGACGTCGATTTGCGAGAGCATCGTTTGCTCAGCCAGGTGTTGATGGCTATCTCAAGCCATTCAACGATCCCCGCGAAATACCTCAAGGGCAGCCTCGTAGGACAGCAGCCGCCCTTGCCTATGATGTTGGCGCTCGCCGACGGACTCAAGAACCCATCGGAATTCTGGACATCGCTCGGCAACAAGCTGCGCCCTTCGCTCAACCTGACCGTTACGATTTCAATGCAAACGCGCGCGCCGGAAATCGCCGAAGTAGTCACCGCTTCAGAAATACATTTCGGTGAGCGAACATCGCCCGGCGAGCAGAAAATTAAAGTCGCAACACTGCAAGGCCCATTCCGCATAGTCGGTCGCGTCATTGATGCTGATGATGTGGCTGTAAAAGGGGCCGCTGTTTCGATCTCGCAGCTTGGCCTCAGCACTACAACCGATGATGATGGGCGCTACAGCTTCGACAAGGTTCCGCCCGGAGAATACGACCTGCAAGTGGAATCAGAATCGACCGTTGAGAAAGTGAGCATAACTGTCCCGGCCCCCGCTGGGAGTGATTACAAAGTTAAACTGCCGGGATAACTGCTTATCCCAAGGAGGAACAACATGCCAAGCTATTTATCGCCAGGGGTGTTCGTCGAAGAAGTGCCTTCGGCAGTCAAAGCCATCGCCGGAGTCGGCACCAGCACAGCCGGATTTATAGGCGATGTGCCTGATTCGCTAGCACAGCCGCTCAGCCGCGTCGTTGATGAGATGGTAGGGACCGGAGATGGAACCGAAACAAAATTCAAATTGAAAACTTACCCAATTGAAGATGCGGCTGTTACATATGAGGTGCGGGTTGATGGCAAGCCTGAACCGGGCGCTAAGATTTCAAACGATGATAACGCTCGCGTATCTCAGGTGACGTTTGACGCGCCTCCTAAAGCCAAGGCGGTCATCACCGCTGATTACACACCTACTTTCACACCTGTTCCAGCTTTAGAGCCGAGGTTGTGCACGAACTTCACCGAGTTCAAAAAGTTCTTCGGAGATTTTTCCAGCGACAAAGCGCACACATACCTCGCGCATGCCGTATACGGATTCTTTAATAATGGGGGGAGCCGCTGCTTTGTCGTGCGAATAAAAAGCGTTGACGATATTGCGAAAGCCCTGTCGAAGTTCGAGGCCATAGACGAGATCGCCATCGTAGCCGCTCCGGGCATGGTAGGCGAGAACGAACGGAGCGAAATTGACATCCATTGCAGAATAAAGACTCAGGATCGCTTTGCCATCTTTGACAGCGATGAGAAGGTCGAATCAAGCGACGGTGAACTTGACACAACCAAGCTCACGGCTTCTAACTCTGCCAACGTTCTGCCACCAAATTCCGACTACGTCGCTTTTTATTTCCCCTGGATTCAGGTCTTCGATCCGGTCGAAAAGCTCAATAATCCGCTCGGCGACGGGATGATATTCGTGCCGCCCAGCGGCCACATCGCCGGCGTCTACGCGCGCGTGGACACGGAGCGCGGAGTACATAAAGCGCCCGCTAATGAAGTTGTGCTCGGGGCGTTAGGATTGAAATATCGACTCAGCAAGGCGCAGCAAGACGGGCTGAACCCTCAAGGCGTTAATTGCATACGCGAACTCAATGGGAACATAAGAGTATGGGGCGCGCGCACGGCGGGCGGCAATGCGAATGCGGATTTGAAATACATCAACGTGCGCCGCACTCTCCTGTTTCTTCGCGAGTCCATAGACGAAGGTACGCAATGGGTAGTGTTTGAGCCTAACAGCCCTGCCCTCTGGCAAAAGATTACTCGCAACGTCTCAGCTTTCCTGACTAACGTCTGGCGGTCAGGCGCGCTTTTCGGCAACACGCCGCAAGAAGCTTTTTACGTTAAGTGCGACGCGGAGACTAATCCGCCGGAGGTGCGCGAACTTGGAATGGTGGTTACGGAGATAGGCGTTGCGATTGTGCGGCCCGCGGAATTCGTTATCTTCCGCATCAGTCAAATGACCTCGCCCGGTAAATGATGTGAGAAGCTTATGAAGCCCAACTATAGAGTTCCGGGGGTCTACAAAGAAGAGATCCTTCTCAAGGCTCAGCCCAGGTTGCCAACCGGCATCCCAGGATTTGTCGGCTTTGTTGACGTGAGAAACGAAAGTGGGGCCGCTCCTGATTCACCTGTGGCGCTGCACCGCAAGGACGAGTTTGATACTAACTTCAAGATACAGCCGCAGAGCTACCTGGCTGAAGCCGTCGCAGGATTCTTTCTCAACGGAGGCGTGCGCTGCTACGTGGCGCGCGCTGATATAAGTGAAGGCCGCGAGGCCGCATTGAAGAAGGCTCTTGAGTCCCTGGCGCCTCTAAATGACCTCGACCTCATAGCCGTTCCTGACGCTATGACGATACGATTGCCGAACGACAATCTGGATATAGAAGCCGTCATTCGCGTGCAGATGGATGTGTTAAATCATTGTCGCGCGCATGGCGGTCGGATGGCTATTTTGGACGCGCTGCCCGGAGCAGATGAGGACTCTGTGATAAGGCAGCGCAAGAGTATAACGAGAGGCGCAGCAGAGCCCATGGCTGCGGCGCTTTATTACCCCTGGCTCAAAATCGGCAAGCAGCAATTAGTCCCGCCGTGCGGTCACATCGCGGGTATCTTTGCGCGGAGCGATGCCAGGGCCGGAGTCTTCAAAGCGCCTGCTAACGAGGAGATACTGGGGGCGCTGGACCTTGAAACAAGCATAGACAACAGCAAGCAGGACAAGCTCAATCCTGAAGGCATTAATTGCCTGCGCGCGTTTCCGGGTCGCGGCATTCGCGTATGGGGCGCGCGAACGATCAGCCGCGATTCCAACTGGCGCTATATCAATGTGCGCCGTCTCTTTCTCATGCTAGACCGTTGGATTGATATGAATATGACATGGGCGAACTTCGAGCCTAATACGCCGAGGTTATGGGTCCGCATCAGGCGCGAGTTAGGTGCTTATATAAATGGACTCTGGAAAGCCGGTGCGCTCGTAGGACAAACGGCCGAACAAGCATATTACGTCAAGTGCGATGCTGAAACGAATCCGCCGGACGTGCGCGAGGCAGGTCAGACGGTGACTGAAGTCGGTTTGGCTCCGAGCATGCCCGCCGAATTCGTTGTCGTGCGCATCGTTCACCACACCGGCGTAGAGCCCCACTGAGTTGCCGCAGGCGCCGCGTGGTCTGGGGCGGTTGTATGGACTTTCACGAAGAAGGAGAAATCTTATGGCTACAGGGCAGCGAGTCGATCCGTATCGCGGCTTCAATTTTGTGGTTGAAATTGACGGTATAACTCAAGCTGGCTTTCAAGAGGTCAGCGGACTGGACTCAAGCACAGACGTTACGGAATACCGCGAAGGAACTGATCCTAACCATGTGCGCAAACTCTCCGGGTTGAACAAATACTCTGCCATTACGCTCAAGCGCGGCATTACCGATTCGGACGAATTATGGAAATGGCGAGCGAAAGTTATTGACGGCAAGATTGATCGCAGAAACGGCTCGATAATTCTGTTAGACGATGCAGGCCAGGAAAAACTGCGCTGGAATTTTTTCAACGCGTGGCCTTCTAAATGGACCGGCCCCGCGTTCAACGCTACGAGCACGGCCGTCGCTGTCGAAACGCTGGAGATCACTCACGAATCGGTCGAGAAGGCTTGAGATTCGGCTATTAATATTTGACCGACGTGAAAGAAAAGCGCGCGAGCGGATTCGATCTGTTTGATCTCGCTTAAGCTACTTTAGAAGCGGTCCCTGACCGCGCAATGGAAGATTAACGATTAAGGGGCACTATGTTACAAACAGAATTTGCTTTTACGCTGCCGGTCGGTTACGTGGATGCCGAAGGCGGCATGCATAAAGAAGGCGTGATGCGTATGGCTACCGCCTTTGATGAGATAGCGCCGCTGAGAGACCCGCGCGTGCAGAGCAATCCGGCTTACCTGCTGATAATACTTTTGTCGCGCGTAATCATCAAACTCGGATCGGTTGAATATATCAATCCCAAGATCATCGAAGGATTGTTCGCCGCAGACCTCGCTTACTTGCAGGACTTCTACCGGCGGATCAACGAGAACGGAAACGCGCGCGTGCAGTTGGAGTGCCCGCATTGCGAGCAAAAATTCGAGGCGGAGATTAATGGCCTGGGGGGGTATGGCGCTACCCCTTAGAGCGGCTCTATGAGGAGGTAGCGTATATTGCTTATCACTTTCACTGGCCGCCTGACCAGATTCTCGGTCTTGAACACCTGGAACGTCAGAAGTGGGTGAGCGAAATCGCAAAGATTAATAAGCAGCTCAACGAGCAAGTGGAGCAAGCATAGTTTAGGTTACGCAACTCAAGTTAAGTAGCTTACATAGATTGACGAGAGGAGACGATCAATATGCCTTTGCCAGGATTAAATGCCGCCTTCAGTCTTGCGACTAACCTCCTCGGGGTTAGAGCCGATCCCTATCAGGTGTTCAATTTTTTCGTCGAGATAGAGGGAATCCTTGCGGGCGGCTTTTCTGAATGCAGCGGACTGCAAGTTGAGACAGAGGTTAAAGACTACGAGGAAGGCGGTCTCAATGATTACACACATCGCTTCAGAGGGCGCACAAAATATCCACCCATCGTGCTCAAACACGGCATGACGATTATCAGCGGCTTATGGGACTGGCATCAGGAAGTAGTTCGCGGCAACGTCGAACGCAAGAACGGCACAATTTACTTGCTGGATGCGATGCGCATTCCTACCGCATGGTGGAACTTCAAAGGAGCCTTCCCAACTAAATGGACGGGACCGGAATTGCGAGCCGCTTCAGGTGATGTTGCATTTGAAACTGTCGAGCTTGTCCATCAGGGCCTGAGCCACCCTTCGCTTGGAGATTTACTAGGAGGGTTTAGCTTAGAGATTTCAGGTTCGCTCGACATCTCAGGCGGATTCTTTTAATGGAAGATTATTCGGATCAAAACACGGAGCGAGCCGACGATTCTTCACAGCCTTCCGAACTGGTTGATAGACTGCTTCGGCGGCAAACGGAATCGCCTGGCGTTATTGACGTGCGGCATTCACAGCAGCATTACGAGCGCACTGCGATGTGGATTGCGGAGCGGTTCGCTTTGCTCGGCCAATTGAATAATCGCTACGGCTTCGCAGAAAGCCACTCGCCACACGGCCAGGCGATTGTGATGCAGCAGCCGCTGAGTAGAAAGATAAATGCCCTGTCAGGCAGTTACCAATCTCAGAGACCGGCGGCAACCTCTATTGCGCGTTCGGTGAAGCCTGATACGGATATTCCACCCCCGGCTCCCGGAGGCCTTCGCATCAGTCGCCGGTCTGCGCAACTGGCATTGAAAGCGGATTCGACCGCGAGCGCAAAGCAGGAACCGCGCAAAGATTCGAACCCGTCGAGCGCCTCACCTTCACCTTCTTCGAAAGCCATCAATCAGACGCCGCATTCTTTAGTCTTTCCGAAAAGAATTGATGGCCGCGCAAACAATGAGCCGGTGACGAAGCGGACAGGCGAGCCGACTAGAGACGCTGACGAATCAAGCAGTCCGCTTCCGACCTCAACTCAGATTACGGACCCGGTTCAGACGGCTGCGTATGCCGTTGCCGAAAAGACTGAGCCGGGCGCGAATACCAGGCCGGCCGCGCCCTCGGCAGTGATGAGGATCAGTCGCAAACCATCGACGCCCGCCAAGCCATTAGTCCTTCAAAAACGACCATTAGATAAACCCGATGAGCAGCAAGAACGGCCTCGGATTTCGGCGGCGAGCGAGAGGCCGAGAGATGAAACTCGGGGTGCGGTTAGTAACGCTGCCATCGAATCAAGGAGAACGCCTTCACCCCCTCCGCTTCCTCTTATAAAACCTGTGGTGAAACCGAAGGCCGCGTCGTCGCAGGTTCAGCGCACGCCGTCAAAAAATAGACCGAGCGCTCAACAGGAAACGGAAAAGAGGTCTGACATAAAAGAGGATCGCAAGCCTGCTGTCGCAGCAGAAATCAGACGCGATCCAGTACAGTTTCCGAAACCGGCCATCATCTGGCGCAAAAGCGCAAATGCGCGTGCCGCAACAGAGCCAAAGGCAACAGACAGCAACTCGATGCTTATAGCTCGTAAGCCGGATAACTCCGTTTCAGCGAGCGAGTCATCGCAAAGCAGTCAAATCATCAAGCATGCGGCAGCCGGGCAGGCCCTGGCCGGTGAGATCAATCCGGACAAGATCGCCGAACAGGTCATTCGCTCGATCTTTCGCAGGCTGCTTGTTGAACGTGAGCGCCGGGGGATAGAAAAATGATTCTGGAAAAGCTAATAAATCAAGAAAAGCTAATGAAGCTAGAAAAGCTGAGGATTAAACCGCTGAGCCCTTCAAAGCTCCCGGAGATCGTTGTGCCTTTCAACCCCAAGTCCTATTCGATCAGCAAAGCAGTAAAGTTTGGTTCACAGACTATCAAAGGATTGAACGCGCCGCTGTTGAGTTTCAGCGGCGGCGAGAGTCGTATACTCAAACTCAACCTCTTCGTTGATGTGACAGAGCCTGTCAACGAAGTGA
This sequence comes from Blastocatellia bacterium, assembly GCA_036277095.1. GTDB lineage: Bacteria > Acidobacteriota > Blastocatellia > UBA7656 > UBA7656 > DASUNP01. The sequence continues at coordinate 23,060 of DASUNP010000064.1, read as the reverse complement.
AGGTAAATGATGTGCGCGTCTTCACAAATAAATTCGTTGAACTCATGCAAATCAGCCGGGAGCAACCACGACCTCCCGTTTGCAAGGTCTATTGGGGTAATGCGTCGCCACAGAGTATTGACTTCCCATTTTACGGCGTCCTGTCAGACCTGTCACAAGACTTCAACTTTTTTGAGATTGATGGCAGGCCGTTGCGAGCCGATCTCGATCTCACCTTCAAAGAGTTTATAGGGTGGGAGGAAGACAAGCGCAAGACAGACCCCGAATTCACCACTCGCGTCGTCAAGCGCGGCGATACGTTAAGCAGTATCGCCGCCGAGATGTACTATAACCCGGCGCTTTGGCGCGTTATAGCAGACGCTAATGGCCTGGATGATCCGCGTCCGCTCGAAATAGGGATGACGCTGAACATTCCGAAAATCCGTTGAAGAGAAAAGACTACGATGGTTGCCGAAATTGTAAAACCGCTCGCTCCCGTTTTTGATGTGATCATAGGTGGGGCGCTGCTGCCAATCGAGGCCAACTCGCACATAGTCAGCATCACGGTTGATGAAAGCCTTGATCTTCCGAGCATGTTTACGCTGGAGCTTGGCGCCTCGGATAATCTGAAAGACGAAAACGCCTGGGTTGACGATGAGCGCCTGTTCAGCGTCGGCAATATAGTCGAAGTGAAGATGGGGTATGACGATGATCCGGCAACTTTAATCATAGGCGAGATCACCTCACTTGAACCCGAATTCAATTGCGACTCGCCGCCTCGTTTGATTGTGCGCGGCTATGATCGTCTCCATCGCCTTCAACGAGGTCGTAAGACTCGAACCTTCGTTCAGAAGAAAGACAGCGATATCGCTTCACAGATCGCGAGCGAAGCCGGTCTCAATTCGCAGGTCATAGATAGCGATGTCATGCACGAATACGTTATTCAAGCCAATCAATCCGATTTTCAATTCTTGCAGTCGCGCGCGCGGCGCATCCGGTTCGAAGTGGCTGTCGAAGATAAAACGCTTTTCTTCCGCCCCGCCTCGAATGATGCGGCAGAGGTCTTGACCATGACGATGAGCGATCACTTGTTAGAGTTTTATCCGCGTCTCTCGTCGGCTAGACAGGTCAGCGAACTCGATGTTCGTGGCTGGAGTCTCAAGGATAAAAAAGAGCTGTTGGGACAGGCGCGAACCGGAGACGAAATCTCGATTATGGGCGGTCAAGAATCCGGCCCTCAATTAACCGAGCGCGCGTTCGGCGCGGCAGTCACAGCGGCGAGCGAGCAGCCTGTTGCGACTCAAGCCGAGGCCGACCAGATCGCAAAAGCGCAATTCAACAGATCGGCTCTCGCGTTGATCGAGGGGGAAGGCGTATGCCTCGGGCGAACCGATGTGCGCGCCGGAAAGGTGGTGAAAATCGAAGGCATCGGTAATCGCTTCAGCGGTCACTATTATGTCACAGCGGCGGTTCACCGATTTGATAATGATGGCTACCGCATACATTTCACGGTTCGGAGGAACGCTTCGTGAACCTGTTTGATTTGCTCCTGGACGACGAAAAACAATCTCAGGCGAATCGCATCAACGGCGTGGTGGTCGGGGTAGTAACCAACAATCAAGACCCCGAAGGTATGGGCCGCGTGAAGGTGAGATTTCCGTGGCTCAGCGACACAGACGAAAGCCACTGGGCGCGCATCGCAGCGCCAATGGCAGGCAACCAGCGCGGCGTTTATTTTCTGCCCGAAGTCGAAGACGAGGTGCTGGTCGCTTTTGAGCAAGGAGATGCTCGCTTCCCTTATGTGCTCGGCGCATTGTGGAACGGGAAAGATGCGCCTCCGGCGATCAATGATGGCAAGAATAATATCCGCGTTATCAAATCACGTAGCGGACACGTTATTCGCCTGAGCGACGAAGACGGGAAAGAGAAGATTGAAGTCATAGACAAGAGCGAAAAAAACAGCGTGGTTATCGAGACGGCAAATAACACGATCACCATCACCGCCAGCCAGGACATCATTCTCTCAGCAACAAACGGCACGATTAAACTCGTCGCGCAGAATATAGAAGTCGAATCTTCCGCCGCGACTAAGATCAAGGCAGGTACTGATGTGGATGTAGAGGGTGCGCTGAATACGAATATCAAAGGGGCGTTAGTGAATATAAACTGATATGAAAGCGCCAGCAGCTAGACAGGGCGACCTCGTCTTCGCCATCGATACGCACTTTGTTATGGTTCCGGCGACGCCATCACCGGTCCCGTTGCCGCACATCTTTTCTGGCGAAATAACCGGGGCCTTCAGCACCAACGTCAATATTATGGGCAAGCCCGCCGCCACGGTTGGCAGTACGGTTGACAATACTTCGCCGCACGTTCCGGTGCCGCCGGGCGTAGCTTTTCAAAACCCGCCCTCAAATAAAGGCACGATCATTTCTGGAAGCGGCACGGTCATGATCAACGGAAAGATGGCTGCCCGTATGAGCGATAGTGTTATGACGTGCGATGAGTTGGCAAATCAGACCGGGATGATAATCAGCGGGGCAGGCTCTGTGCTCATTGGTTGAGATGAAATGAGTTCTTAAGCCGGAGAATATTTATGGCTAAAACTTTCCTGGGCGTGGGCTGGTCATTTCCCGTAGAAGTAGATTCAAACGGCGCGCTCATAACAGCGAAGTATGAGGAGAGCGTTCGCCAGTCAATCTGGATTATCCTCAGCACTGCGAAGGGCGAGCGCGCAATGCGCCCCGATTTCGGCTGTGGGATTTACGATATGGTATTCGAAGTCAACTCGCCGTCGACCGCCGGCAATGTCGTAGAAGAGATCAGGCAATCGCTCTTGTTTTTAGAACCGCGCGTTGATGTGCTCGACATTCAAGCCGTGCCTGAAGGCAGCGGCGAGGCGCTGTTGATCAGCATTGATTATCAAGTCCGTGCGACCAATAACATATTCAACCTGGTCTATCCTTTTTACCTTGAAAGGAGCGGCGTTTAGTGGCGCATCAGCCCCCTAAAATAGATGAGCGAGCCGCGCCCGAGATAGTTCAACAGGTGCAGGAATTGCTGAAACTATACACGCCGGATTTTAACCCCAGCATCGGCGTCGGCCCGGCGCTCATCGGTATCTTTGCTCGTTTCAGTGAGCTCATAATAGAACGACTCAATCAAGTACCGGAGAAAAATTTTCTCGCCTTTCTGGATTTACTTGGAGCCTCTCTGTTGTCGCCTCAGATGGCTCGCGTGCCGCTCACTTTTTCACTGGCTGCCGGAAGCGCCAGCGACGGGCTTGTGCCCGCCGGGACGCAAGTCGCGGCAGCGCCCGCCGAAGGCGAGAAGGCGCCTGTCATTTTTGAAACCGAACGCGAACTTACTGTAACGGCGGCACAGTTGACATCTTTATTCGTGCGCCATCCGAGCCAGGATAAATATGCTGATCATAGTTTCGTCGCCACCTCGGATCCAGCGCATGGGGTTGCTCTCTTCTTGGGCAACCGTGACATCGAACATGTTTTCTATGTCGGACACGATACCCTGCTTGCCAATCCTGGCTTGTACAAATTGACTCTCGACTTTGACGCGCAGGAAATCACGGAGCCTGATTCGTTACAGGTTCAATGGGAGATCTGGAATGGAACGCAATGGGTCCCCAAGCAACCGGAAACTGATGAAACTTTAAAGCAGAACAGTCAGGGCGAGACAGCACATCTTGCCAAGGCCGGAAAAGTGATTTTTACCGGCTTGCCGCCGTTTATACAACGGGCAGTCGGTGGAAAAGAAGGATACTGGTTGCGTTGCCGCTTGCTGACTCCGATCACGCCTTCGACCGAAAAGCAAAAAGGCATGGCGCGCGCAAGCCTCCTGCCCGTCATTAAGTCTGTCACCATGCAGGCTAAAATAGGGACAGCGGGACAGCCTGTTCTGGTGGTGGAGAAAGCATTCTTCAACTCGACACAGCTCGACATCAGCAAAGAGTTCTTCCCATTCGGAGAGAAGCCGCGATTTGGAGACACGCTGTACCTTTCGCACGACGAGGCGTTCTCAGAAGCAGGCTCGGAAGTAACAATTCCGATAGATCTTGTAAACCCGTTTCTTGCCGGTTCATCGCCTATACCTAAGGTGGGTGCGTCCGGCGGCATTCAATTGAAAATGGAATTCTGGGATGGCAAGGATTGGATCGAATTAGGTGTTACCAGGTCTGATGTTACGATGAGTGAAAAATTTACAGACATGACAGAAAGCCTAACAATACATGGCTTTATCCGTTTTAGGATTCCAAAAGAACATCCCCCGGCGGCCACAGTCGTCAACGGCGTGAAAGGCTACTGGATTCGCGTTCGAATCGTCTCGGGCAATTACGGCGAAGATGCCAGATATGAGCCTGTAGACGAAAAGGATTCAAAAAAGGGATACACTCTCACTCCACCGACTTACAAGCCGCCTTTAATAAAGCAGATCAGAGTTAGTTATGATCTGATAAAACCTGTCGCGCCGGAAGCGGTTGGTATGCTGGCCTACAACGATTTCGTTTATGAATACTCGACTAAAGCCGAGCCCTTCAAGCCATTTCAACCCGCGAAAGATACTAAGCCGACGCTATATTTAGGATTCACATTGCCGCCCGCGAGAAAGGCTTTCCCAAATCAGAAGATCAGCATCTTCAACCGCCTCGATGAATACAAGCACGGAGAGAAACTCATCCCTCTTCATCCTATTCGCAGCAGAAAATTCGGCAAACAAAAATCAACCGTCATCCACCGTTTCCATTTGACTAACCCTACGCCAAAGCCCTTAGTTTTTGAATCGGAAGTGAGAGCAACGCGATGGATCGAAACATTCAACTCTCAAACCATCACGCTCGACCCCGGAGAATCCGTGGAACTGTCTGTGCCCGTGACTATACCGGACGATGCGCAAGCGGGAAGTAGCGATCAAGGCTTTCTGTCGCTGAGACTGCGATCCGACACGACAGTTGAATACGATGCTGCCTTTGAAACATTCTCGGGTGCGGAGATCCCTTCCGGCGAGCATACGCAGCTTGCTTGGGAATACTCAAGCCAGATGGGCTGGTCTAACCTGCAAGTGCGTGACGAATCAGAAAACTACTCGCGGCCAGGACTGCTGGAGTTTCTCGCGCCTGCGGATTTCGCTCCCCGAGTCGAGTTCGGATTAAACAGGTATTGGCTGCGGGCTATTTGGAAAAGCGGACAATACTTATTCGATCCTGTGCTGCACCGCATGCATCTCAACTCAATAATGGCGGCGCAGGCGGTTACGATAAAAAATGAGATCCTCGGGTCAAGCGACGCAAGCAAGAATCAGAAACTCCGCGCCACTCGCGCGCCGGTTCTCGAAGGTCAGCGACTTGAAGTGCGCGAGATGGAAATGCCTTCAGCCCTTGAGCAGGAAATGATTAGAGCCGAGCAAGGCGATGACGCCATCTCCGTGATAGCGGATTCGACTGGCCGCCCAAAAGAGATATGGGTGCGATGGCGAGAGGTGGAAGATTTCTATGGCTCGGAGCGGCGAGACCGTCATTATGTGATAGACCATTTGACGGGTGAAGTTCGCTTCGGTGACGGGCTGAATGGCCTGATTCCACCGGCGGGTTCCGGCAACATTCGAATGGCATACTATAAAACCGGCGGCGGGGTTGTGGGCAATAAACCAGCCCACACGATCACGCAGCTTAAAACCACTGTCCCTTACGTCGAGAAAGTAACCAATCACGAAGCGGCGGCAGGCGGCGCGGACGCCGAAACGCGCGACTCACTGGTCAAACGCGCGCCTCGCATGATACGCCATAGAGGCCGCGCAGTTACGTCAGAAGATTTTGAAGACCTCGCTTTGCTTGCCTCGCCCGAAGTGGCGCGAGCCAAATGCGTGCCGCTTTACAATCTGGCGGCAGACCCGGACGCTACGCAAATCAAACCTGGCGCGGTCAGTTTAATCATAGTGCCGCGATCACCAGAGCCTAAGCCGCTGCCCTCGGTCGAGTTGATTAAGAACGTGCGTGAATTTCTTAACGACAGGCAAACACCGGTTGCCGAGTTGGTCGTTGTCGGGCCGGACTACATACGAGTCGAGGTCAAAACAGAAATAGCTTTGACCTCCCTGGAAGGCGCGAATGAAGTCGAGTTAGCCATTGTTCAAACGCTCTTTCGTTTTTTGCATCCCCTGACCGGCGGTCTCGACGGCAAAGGGTGGAATTTTGGTCGGCAGCCTCACAAATCAGATCTCTATGCTCTGATCGAAAGGATTCGAGGCGTTGATCATGTGCGCTCGCTCAAAGTGACAAAGACCGAAGACCGCACGGGCGATCTGATAGAGGCCGAAGAAAGTGATATAGCTAAGTCAGATCGCTTCATGGTTTATTCGGGGTCGCACGAGATCAGACTAACCGTGTAAGAGATCTGAATCGAGGATTGAGTTCTTATGCCGATAAGCCTGCCCAATCTTGATGATCGAACATACGCTGACCTCATGGAAGAAGCGCGCGGGATGATTCCGGCTCAGGCCCCGGAATGGACAAACCATAATGCTTCGGACCCGGGCATCACGCTCCTGGAACTTTTCGCTTATCTCACAGAGATGCTGATCTACCGGCTGAACCGTGTGACGGATGCCAACGTGTATGCTTTCTTGAAGTTGATAGATGGCAAGCAAAGAGCGCCGTCTAATAAGATCGCTCTGGCTGAAGACGTGCGTAATGTCGTGCTGGAACTGCGCAGAATAAATCGCGCCGTCACCTGTGAAGATTACGAGCAACTTGTTCTTGCCGCGTTCGGCGATCAAGTGGAGCGCGCTTTTTGCTTGCCCCTGCGCAACGTCGAGTCGGATGATCTGGCCTTGCGTATTAAAGACAGGCCCGGCCATGTCAGTGTAATTATAGTTCCGCGCACCGGTCTTCAGCCGAGCGAAAAACTGATAGGAGAGATTAAAGAATACCTCGAACCGCGTCGTCTGCTCACGACGCGCATACACGTTGCGGGGCCGCATTATGTCAACATCGGGGTGCGTATAAAACTATTCCTCAAGCCTGATGCTTTAGAAGATGATGTCCGCAAAATGGCTGTCAAAGCGTTGCAGGGTTTTTTGCACCCTCTGACAGGCGGGCGCGATAAAAAGGGGTGGCCGTTTGGTCGAAGCGTCTATATTTCGGAGATATATGAACTGCTGGACCTGCTGCCCGGCGTTGACTTCGTTACAAAGGATGTTGATCGGAATACATTGCTGCCGCTTGACGAGCTTGTGGTTAGTGACGCCTCGCGTTTGAGGCGCAAATCTCCCGAAGAACTCATAGCGGTTGAGCTTCACCCTGGTGAATTGGTGCAGCCCATAATTGACGAGAAAGGTATTTCCATCGTCTCTCCGCTTAAATCTCTTGAGTAGATGACCTGGTCAAAGGAGTGAGATGTCAAACGGCACAGGACATACACCGAGCAGTTTGCTGGCCTATCTGCCGAGCATTTATCAAGAAGAGGCGGGTTCGTTTCTCGGCCAGTTCCTGCGAGCCTTTGAAGCAATTCTCATCGCTCCCGAAGACGGGTCTGGTGCTTCGATTAAGAGCCTCGAAGCTACTATCGCAGGCATCGCGACCCTGTTTGATCCCAGGAATACGCCGGAGGAATTCTTGCAATGGCTTGCGGGCTGGACCGCCTTCAGCCTGCGGGCGGACCTGAATCTGGATCAGCAACGCGATTTCATTTCAAAGATCATTCAGCTTTATAGCTGGCGCGGGACGAAGAGAAGCCTGCAAGACCTTCTATCAATCTTCACAAAGGGCAAGCCGGAGATTACCGAATCTGCGACCGATGATTGCCAGCTTGGAGTGAATTCGACTATCGGCGAAGGCATGTGGCTGGGCGGAGGCCCCGCGCATTTCTTTCAAGTCCGCATCTTTTTGCCGGACATGGATGCGAAGTTGATCGCGCGGCAGATGGAAATTGCCAGCGCCCTGATCGAGATGGAGAAACCGGCTCATACTTTTTACGAGCTTGTGCTTGAGCATCCGACCATGCAGATAGGAATTAAATCTACCATCGGCGTCGACACTTTGTTAGGCAATGTAGCGCTGCCTGAAACAAATCAAAAACCTTGAAGGATCGAAAGGAATCTGTAATGGCTGATATTAAACGCCCCAACTACTTCACCTCGCAGCTCCTCGGAGAGGATGATTTTCGAGAGGAGCAGTCTTATCACCTCGACATGCGGCGGCGGCACAATCGCTCGCTCCATACCTGGGGGGTGGTGAAAGGGCTTGAGATCAACAAGCCCTCCGCAAGCTCAAATCAGTTTTCAGTCTCACCGGGCATGGCCATTGATAGTGAAGGCCGAGAGATCGTGCTCTTAGATGAATCACCGCCGATTTCGCTCAGTGCGATCACGCCGGCCAATCCCGGCTTCATAATCATCTCTTACAGCGAAGTTGAAGCCGGCGAGGATAAATACAGCTCGGGCGTTTTATCAGGCAAGTATAAGCGCATAACCGAACGGCCAAAGATCGAAGTAACGTTGGCTGCGGCTGACGACGGCTCTGCCGTAAAACTCGCGCGCGTGACCGTAACCCAAGCAGGCCTTTTCACCATAGATGAATCTGCGCGCAAATTGGCAAGCAGCAAGCTCGCCGCCGATAGCGACCTTGATTTGCACAACGTTTCAATCAGCGGCAAACTGACGCTCGGCCCTGGCGCGAGGCTAGGCGTCGGGACAAATAACCCCGGAGCGCCGTTGCACGTTGCCGAATACCTGGCAGTTGGGCCATTCGCTGCAACATCGAGTGGAGGGGGCATTGACCTAACAGGGGCAAAAGCCGTGCTAAGTTTGATGAATCAAAAATTAACTTCGTGGCCGACGGACCCAAAGGCAGGTGATCGCTTCGCGTTGTTCAACCAGAACGGCACGGTCCACCTCTGGACACATGTTAAAGGCACGCTCCTGTCAGTATCCGCAGCGGGTGACGTGGGCATTGGAATGCCAAATCCGAACAGGGCCTTGACTATATTCAGACCCGGAGCAGCCACCCAGGTGTTCGAAAGCCTGAAGAATGAGTCTAACGAACTTCTCATCGGTGTTGATGCCTCTGTCATCGTTTCAGCGATGACGGCGAGCGATTTACAGATCCGAACGAATAACAAGACTCGAATGACGATTAATGCGAACTCCGGCAACGTCGGCATTGGCACGACTGAACCCGGAGCGCCGATGCACATTGCTGAATACTTAGTAGTTGGGCCATTCGCTGCGTCGTCAGGCATAGGAGGCATCGATGTTAACGGGCCGAAAGCAGAACTGGGTTTTGTGAAGCGCACATTAACTTCGTGGCCGACGGACCCAAAGGCAGGTGATCGCTTCGTGTGGTACAACCCGGACGGCACGGCCCACCTCTGGACGCATGTTAAAGGGGCGCTCCTATCAGTAACCGCAACGGGCAATGTCGGCATCGGCACGACAACTCCGGAAGCGCCGTTGCATGTGGTCAGCTCTCTGGTTGTAGGACCGTATTCAACCAATGTTATGGGAGGCATTGAGCTTACAGGGAATGCTGGAGGGAGGCTTTGGCTTTGTAAACGGACTATTAATGATAAGGCTGCCTGGCCTGCCAACCCCGCGCCCGGTGATCGTTTTGTGCTGCATAACCCGAATGGTACGCTTCGCATCGCGACAGAGGATTTGAATGAACTCGTAGCAATCACCGCAACGGGCAACGTCGGCATCGGGACTAGCACTCCTGCAAAGATACTGGACGTTGCTGGCCGGATGAGAGTTAGACATGGGCCGGGCGACGCTAGCGATTCAGCAGGAATCTGGTTTGCTCACCCAGCAGCCAACCCTGATGACCGAGCGTTTGTAGGAATGAAAGATGATAACAATGTAGGTTTTTGGGGCAATACAAATGCTAACTGGGGGCTGTTTATGGATACGACCACCGGCAACGTGACCGTCACAGGCAAAATAACGGCGGACTCCTATGAAGTCAAAGGGAAAGGCGGAAAGGGCGGCTATGTAATGGATCAGTTCTTAAACAAGCTCGGAGAAGAGCTTGAACAGGGAGATATAGTCGTCATAGGGGAAAACCAGGTGTCACTTTATTACGGAACGAACAATGCCATCCCTATTCCCGAAGTGGACCTCGCGCGGGATGCTTATGACACGCGAGTCTGTGGAATCGTCTGCGATATTTATGGAAAACTGGAGCCGGAGGACAACAAAGCAAGCGACGGCGAAACTCAGAAACCAAAGCAAGCAAAGAAGGGCAAGGGCGCTGCTACAGTCGGGAGGATGCGCCCGCGAGAGTTCACAAATGAAGAACTGAATGCGCTAGATACAACAAAGGTCGGGCCGGATCAGATCGGCTGGATGGCTACACTCGGAGCCTATTCCTTTTGTAAAGTCGATGCAGACATCGCGCCTATCAAGGTTGGCGACTTGCTGACAACCAGTCCGACGAAAGGGCATGCGCAGAAAGTGCTAGACCCCGCCAAAGCTACGGGCGCGATTATAGGCAAGGCGCTAGGGCCTCTGAAAAAAGGGAAAGGAAAAATCCCTGTGATCGTCCTGCTTCAGTAGCCGGAGGGCTTATGCAAAATCAATAAGCAGCATCAAAATCTGAATAGGGGAAAGCATGCAAGAGCAATTAAAAAGTCGACTTGACGAATTGAAGAGGGAATTCGAAATCGGACAAACTAGATTGAAAGAGCTAGAGAAAGAACAAGCGTACTTACGCGAGACATTGCTGCGAATCAGCGGCGCGATCCAGGTAATAGAAGAGTTGTTACAAACAGAGAACCAAGAAGACTCCGTATGAGGTCATTGGCGAAGTATCGCCGTACTTCTACCTGATTATCTATAATTTACCTGCTCTCATTTTGATTTATTCAGTTATGCAATATTCATTACGTAACTTTCGATTTTAGTAAATGGGCAAGTATGAAGATGACAATTTCGTTATAAGGGTTAACTTACGTGGTAAAGGTAACCCTAACTCACCACCTCGCTATACGGTCGAAGAGTATCTCGCGCTCGAACGGTCTTCTGAAGAACGTTATGAATTCCTGGACGGACAGGTTTATCTGATGGCGGGCGAGAGTCAATGACGGCTACTGCATTACATGCGAAAGGCCGAGCAGCCTCAGACAGTGTATGGATTGCCGTGAGGGGCGCAGCGAGGGATACAGACCCCGCGATCAATCTATTGTTTAAGCATTGCCAGGGGCGCGAGGCTGGCTAAAAGACGCGCAATCTCAATTCGCTTCGCGGCCTCCGCTGCATGCTGATCTTAGATGCCGTCGTGTGTCATTCTAAAGATGAAGGACGGGCTTAAATGCAGGCGGGCACGGGTAACTGCCCCGTGCCCGTCACTGTAAACTGTTAACTAATCATAGCCGGTCTTCAATTCATTGCGGGGTTGAACCTTGAAGGGCTATGCAAAAATTGAGAGCGAGATAGGGCGGGATATTTTCGTGTGGCTGGCCTCCTCCTGTATTCGTAATCATAGCCGAATTCATGAGCACGCCATTGCTTGACGAGATGTACAGGTTACCCTGGGACAGGACATTGTCTTCCGGTTTATTGCTAGTACCATCTTCATCGCTGGCAGCGACCCTATGGTTATGCTCCGGCATCTCGGCAATTTGCAACTCGACGGTTTCCGAACCGCCTTCCTGGCCCTGCGCATAAGAGGCCTGACCTGGCCCCTGGCCGACGTGAATTGGAAAGCGGCCCTGAAGATTGGGTAGCGCAAAATCATTCACACCGTCACCCCCATAGGTTGCCCCTATTAGCGAAAATAGCGCTGTGTTTTGGGAGATAGGAATAATCTGACCATTACACATAGCCCAACCAGAAGGTGGAAAGTCAAATGCGAATACCCTGATCTCTCCGAGAAATGGATGTGGCATATTTTTTCTCCTTTAGTTAGTTTGTAGACTCTTAGAGCATCGAGGTCTGCTAAGGGACAAGGTGACTAAGCTTGATTGGCGCATCCAAGGGGAAGATAGAAACCCTTTAGATCCGTCGGGCGTTAACGACTATGCAGGCCCCGTTGCTTAGTGTCTCATTATCTATAGACGAAAATGTTCCTCTAAACTATCCACATTTTCTCGGGGCCACAAGGACAGTCGTAAGAATTGTAAGCGTCTAACGGCGGGTATAACCGAGCGCGTGACCGGCAGGCAGGGCCTAGGTTTGAGGATTGCCCTTATTGTGATTGTATGAGGGAAGCTTACCATACGGCGCAAAGCGGGGCAGCTACGCCTACTTATAATTCAAGGTTGCTGCGAAGCCTGGCAATGTCGCGCTGCGGCGGGGCGCCGAATAGCTTTTTATAATCCCGGCTGAAGTACGTTGGGTCTTCGTAGCCCACGCGAAATCCCGCGCTCGCTGCGTCCAGGTCTTCGCCCAGCATCAGGCGGCGCGCTTCCTGCAGCCGTATCTGCTTCTGAAACTGCAAAGGGCTCATCGCCGTGACGGACTTGAAGTGATGATGAAAGCCCGAAACGCTCATTCCGAGCTCGCGCGCGATTTCATCCATTCTGAGCGGCTGGTTAAAGTTTTCGCGCAGACGCCCGATAGCCCTAGAGATGCGGCCAGTGTCCCCTCCCGAAGCTAGCAGATGGCTGAGCCGCGCACCCTGCCCTCCCTCCAGGAGCCGGTAAATGATCTCTCTAATGATGAGCGTCGCCAGAAACTTGCGCCGGTCGGGCGTGTCGAGAAGCCTGACCAGTCTGACGACCGCGTCGAGCATGCCCGTGCCGATCGGGCTGACGTCTATCGCTTTTGCGCTCGCGTCTCCCTTCTTTGCTTCGACGCCGGACTCCATCAGGACCGAGGCGACGAGGGACGGGTCGAGGTTCAGCCGGAGGCCGAGGTAAGGCTGTTCTTTCGACGCCTCTTCCACCTGGAAGACGACCGGCAAATCGACCGTGAAGATCAAGTAATGTCCTGGATCGTACCGGAACATCTCCTCGCCCAGAAGCACCTGCTTGCTGCCCTGGGCAACAAAGCAGAAGGCGGGCTGGTACACGGAATTCACCGATTGCGTCGGTTTAGATGAACGACTGATGAGAAAGCCTGGGAACACCTCTAATGACCCATCTTCGGGAATGGCGCGAGCCATTCGCTCTACAATTTCTTCTCTATTGATCTGCATCCTCTGCTTCTCGCGTTTCGCTTCTCTTTGGTTCATGATTCCATATTAGACGCTTTGTATCCTATCAGCACGCCGCACACCGAGTTTTTGCAGGATTGTACAATTATTCGCGAGTATCGTCATACCGCCCGATTTCCCGGGCCTTTACAATTAAACTGAATAATAGGACGCGGGAGTGGCTACTAATCGAGCTAAGGGGTGTTTGGTGAGATATGAGATAAGCCTAATGTCGGCAGCTAGGAGGAGAAATCATGCAAAGGGTTGTATTGAACAATGGCGTTGAGATGCCCATTCTAGGGTTCGGTGTTTTCCAGATACCTGATGCCGAAGAATGTGAAAGAAGCGTGTCTGAAGCTCTACGCACGGGCTATCGTCTGATTGATACCGCAGCCGCTTACGAAAACGAAGAAGCAGTTGGCGAAGCAATCAAAAGAAGTGGTCTTGCAAGAGAAGAGATCTTTGTGACCACCAAGCTCTGGGTACAGGACGCAGGTTACGAGAGCGCGAAGAAGGCCTTTGAAAGATCGTTGCAGAGGCTGCGACTGGATTACCTGGACCTGTATCTGATCCATCAGCCCTTTGGCGATGTTTATGGCTCCTGGCGGGCTATGGAAGAGTTGTACCGGGAAGGCAGGATCAGAGCCATCGGCGTCAGCAACTTTCAACCGGACCGGATAATGGACCTCATTGTTCATAACGAGGTTGTACCCGCAGTCAACCAGATCGAAACACATCCCTTCAATCAGCAAAATGAAACCCAAGAATTCTTGCAGGACAACAATGTTCAGATTGAATCCTGGGGGCCGTTTGCCGAAGGCAGAAATAACATTTTCCAGAACGAACTGCTACTTTCCATCGCCAGAAAACACGAGCGAACGGTTGCTCAGGTAATCCTGCGCTGGCTGACGCAAAGAGGAGTAGTCGTTATCCCCAAGTCGGTTCGGAAGGAAAGAATCGTTGAGAATTTCGACATCTTCGATTTTGAGCTAAGCCGCGAAGATATGGATGCGATTGTCGCCTTGGACACGGGGCAAAGCCTTTTCTTCGATCATCGCGATCCGAAGATGGTGAAAATCTTGGGCGAAGCGAAACTCAATACCTAAGGGCACTGTTTTCTAACCCGGTAATAGGTTAATTGTGAATCAATTGTTAAGGTCCAAATGAAAGATGTCAAAATATGAAAAAGAATAAGGAAACAACTAAGTCTAAAACCCAAGAAAGTAATGCCATCAATCGCCGTGACTTTATTGCCACGGTGTCGTTTGTCGGGGCCGGCCTAGCCGCGAGCTCAGTCGCATTGGCGGCTTCGCAGAATCAGGCTAGTGCCCAAACCGGAAAGCGGAATAATACGACGAGCGCCGCTAATTCTTCGGTTGGGCGAAGGAGGCTGGGCAAGTTGGAGGTGTCGGCGGTTGGGCTGGGCGTTCAGAACATGAGCCGCAAGTATGAAACGACCGTGCCGTACCGGCCGGAAATGATTAACATCATCCGCGCCGCGTTCGACCGTGGCGTCACCTTTTTCGACGCGGCGGAGGCTTACGGTCCTCATGAGGTGGAACGTATCCTCGGCGAAGGAATCGCTCCGTTTCGCGACAAGGTTCAGATCACATCGAAGTTCGGCTGGAACATTGACCAGCAGACCGGCCAACGCCTCCCTGGGCTGAACAGCAAGCCCGATCACATCAAGCGTGTCGTCGATGGCATGCTCCGGCGCCTTAACACTGATCGCATTGACCTTCTCTACCAGCACCGGGTCGACCACGAAGTCCCGATCGAGGACGTCGCCGGAGCTGTTAAGGACCTCATGGCCCAAGGCAAGGTTCTGCACTGGGGCCTATCCGAGATGGGGCTCAAAACGTTGCGCCGGGCTCATGCCGCGCTGCCCGTCACCGCCGTCCAGAACGAATACTCCATGCTATGGCGCGGGCCCGAGAAGGAAGTTATCCCGACTTGCGAGGAGCTTGGAATCGGCTTTGTGCCCTGGAGCCCCCTCGGTGTGCAGTTCCTAACCGGCTGGATCGACGCGAATACCCGGTTTGCGCCCGGTGACATTCGCGGGGTTGAGTCCCGATTCTCGCCGGAGAATCTGCCCCACAACCTGGCGCTCGTGGACCTGGTGAAGAGCTGGGCCAAACGGAAGGAAGCCACCCCCGCGCAGATCGCGCTCGCCTGGGTTCTTGCGCAAAAGCCGTGGATCGCGCCGATTCCGGGAACAACGAAGTTACACCGTCTTGAAGAAAACCTCTGTGCGGTTAATGTCGAATTGAGGACTGAGGACCTGCGCGAACTCGATAACCTGACATCGAAGGTTAAAGTGCAGGGCGCACGATACAGCGAAGGCTCGCAAAAGCTGGTCAACCGGTGATCTGTTTAGCAATTCAGTAGAAACGGGATTGTAACCTATTTGTTACCCAAACCAGTGAAACCGTTAATTGACACTAGGCTGGAATGTAATGGAAAGGAAGCGTAACCCAATATGAGCCTATCAAATTCTATGCCTGCTCTTTGTTTTCTTGAGCTTACCTTGTACGCTTTTACCACCTTTTAGACATCTTTATATGCAACCTTGCCTTATCCTTGCCTTGAAAGTGGGAAGCATTGGCACGGCATGGTTTAGCTGGGATGTTTACTAAAGGGAAGACGTAGGGTCTTAATTCAGCCCGTATTCGGACCTTCTGTAGGGAGTTAGGCCCCTATAGCGGTTTAGCAAACCGAATTCTTAGTGCCTGTTCTTTTCCTCTCAATCCTTTAAGTCCGGTTTATTCCTCCTCATTAGCAGTATGCCGTCGTAAAGCGACGGTCGTTTTGGATAAAATTGATCTGACCTGAAGTGGCGAAGGTGGTAGCGTTTGACATGTATGTTGTGTTAGTTAAAATGTTTGTGGCGATTTATGTAATCGGTCGGGCTAAATTGGTCAATACGCAGTTTGGACGCAATGCTAGATTCTGAAATCTGAACTCCCTTACTTCATCGGCGATCGCCGAAACCGTAGAAGTAGAACCCGTTTACCTGGCGAATCTTTTCAGCCGCAAGTGTGAGCATAAGCGACAGCCGCGAATTGATTTTGCCTGCGCTTGAATCGCCACGAAGGATACGTCTCTGACAAGTACTCTAAGGTTCCAATGGTTGGCGACTGAGCGACAAGGAGCGACAATGCAACACGACGGAACAAGAACGCGAAGTTATCTCATCTGGCTATGCGTTTCCTTTCTCATCATCTATAACGTGCTTGCCTTGGCCTCACCAAAACCCGATACGGGCACGAGGCTAAATTCAATCCCGTTTGTTCCGGGCCTGAATGCCCAGTCTCACCCCGAAGGGGCTCGAGCTGAAGTATCGACTGAGTTGGCTTCCAAGTTTATCAAAAAGAATTCAGTCGTTAGTCCAAACTCCTCCGGGGCTAGTGCGACCGTTTCCCCAAAAGAGGTTCGAGTCGTTTATCTCGTTCCTTCTGACAGGACTATTCGGCAGGATTATATATCAGCCATTCGATCTGCGATTGTTCACCTTCAGGCCTTCTACCAGGGTCAGTTGGGTAGCGGACTCGCGTTCTCATTGCACTCTCCCATTGTGGAAGTTTTCCAAACAAGTCATGCGGCGTCTTTCTATTCGACGGGAAATAATGCCACGCAGATAGGTTTCTGGACCAGTGTTTTGGGTGATGGATTTGCCCTAAGCGGCGGAGGATTTAACGACCCAAATAATCGCTGGATTTATTATGTTGATGCCGATCCGACCTGCGGTCAGGTTACTGGGGGGACCAGCGGGGTTGCATTGCTTCCTGCCAATGATCTGCGCGGTTTGACCGGACAGCCTAATGTACCTCCGTGCCTTGGCCAGCCGCCGGACCTCAACGGTCCTTGCCGCTGGGTTGGCGGATTAGGACATGAGTTGGGTCACGCGTTTGGCTTGCCTCACCCACCAGGCTGCGACCAGGGTACCTGTTCGGCATTTGCTCGTCACTCTTTGATGTACCTGGGTTACATCGACTATCCGAACACCTACTTTCTGGATGATGACAAATCTGCACTGTTGGCGACGGGGTTTTTCTCAATTCTTAGTCCGCTACAGTCTCCTGACTGTTCTGTTCTCACCTGCCACCCATCGTTATCTGTAGTCAGCCACCACTTCGACCAGCGTGGCGGAGAGGCGGGCGTTGACGTGTTGACGCCAGCAAACTGCCCCGACGCCTCGTGGGAGGCTACGAGCAATGACTCGTGGATCACCATCACCTCAGAGGCGGGCGGCAGCGGCCCAGGCAGAGTCACCTTTGTAGTTAGAGATAACCCCGGCCCCGCACGCCAAGGGTCACTCACCATAGCGGGCCAGCAGCTCAACGTCACTCAGGCGGGCACGCCTGTCGCCAACTGCACCTACTCAATCACACCGCTATTTAACAATTTTGAGGGGAGTGGTGGGACAGGCGCTATCAACGTGACAGCGGGGCAGGGCTGCTCGTGGCAGGGGATCAATAATGCTAGCTGGGTCACCATAACGTCAGGCGGCGCGGGAGTCGGTAATGGCACGGTCAGCTACACGGTAGCGGCGAACACCGGCCCGCCCCGAAAGGCAGTAATAATAGTGGCGGGCAAGAGCTTCTCCATTAAGCAGAAGAGACAGTAGAGGCTCGCTACCATCTCCCTTCAAGAGGCAGGCATGGCTCTGACCATGCCTGCCTCTTTTAGCGATGGGTTTAAGGGGGCACAGCGTGGGTTGATTGTTATACGACTGCTCATTTACGAAAGGAGTAATAGGAATGCCTGATACTGTAGAGATATACAACGCGATTAGAGCCGAAATCTTAGACAATCACAACCTGATGCATTGGTATAGCCTTGTCGTCGTTATTGTACTTTTGGCAGGCGTTTGGATTGTAGAGGTGCGGCCAACAATTCTAAGCATATTCCTGCCGATTATTTCGGTTGCGTGGGCAGCAGCAATGGTTAGGTTTGATTTGTTCATCCACCGACAGGGCGCATATCTCCGTTACCTTGAAGCAGAGATGACAGATAACAATAGCTCCATCCAGCTTTGGGAGACTTGGAAGGTAGGGCTTCGAGCAACCCCTTATGTTGTGCCTATTGCCGACCTGTTTGCAGTAGCGGTGGTAGTCACACCAACAATCTATTTGCTATTTGGGCCATCGCAGCAATTCTTCAAATCACGCCAGTGGAAGGGGGGTAGTGTGTATGCGTGGAGCCTAACGGTACTATTATTCCTACTTCTTTCGTCTCTACTTGTGATACCCAAAATAGCTGATTGGGGGCATTGACACTCGAAGGGAAATAGTTATGTATTGGCTAACCAAAGAAGAGTTGGAAGCACTCCGAGCGGAATTTCAGGAGAAAGAAAGGGAGATTCAGAGGTACATAGGCGTTTATCTTTCTGGATTGGTACTCGTTACAGGTTGGATTATCGGCCCTCAGTCTACGCCCGTACTAAAAATGGTTCTCGGTAATAGCGGGTATAATGTCTACGCCGTTCTAGTGATTATTTCGCTGAACGTTTTGTTTACTTGTTTCCTGATTTACAAGAGTCTCATCGTTCATGAGATCACTCAATTCATGACGTATCAGTCTAAACCTGATAGCGGCTTTAAGTATTGGGAAAAATGGCGTAGAAGCCCTATGAGCGCAACAAAACTAGCCCGACCTATCTACACGGCGCTTTTAGCGGTGCTACCAATAGCTGTATCGATTCTCTTGATGTATGGGCTTTGGAAATTATTTCACAGCGATTCGCAATCGCTGATCGACCAGCTTGAAAGAATTGAGTCGAGCGCGAGTACGCCTGTCACACCAACTGGTCAACTAACTCCACCCAAAGTTCATCTCGATGCAGGACAATTAGGTTCTGTACTCAGCATCGCATGGATATGGTATTGGATTGTAGCTGGATTTCACATCCTGCCTGCACTTTTCTTTTACTGGAATTGGATACCTAACGACAGGAGATGGAAGAAGATCAATAGACTTCGTGGGCCGAATGTCTCGTATGATGACCTTGATGAACAGCCTACACCAGACGAAAAGTCTGATAGTAAGGTAAAACTTTATCACAAAGGAACAGGACAGTTCATCGGTTCAATTACGCAATCAGACTTGGATTTCTTATTGAATCATCTTGAAGAAGATTCGGAGACCGATAGAGATTATCATATAACCTCAAATACACTCGAAGCCTTAGAGCAAGCGGGCGCAAGTCATCCGCTAATGAAGACTTTGAGAAAAGCTCTTGGTAAACAATCTTACGCTGATATAGAGTGGCATTAGGACTCGTAGCGCATTAAATCCTTCGTAGAGCCGCTAGTGCCTCATAAAACTTTGATACATCAATGGTCAGATTGGATAATAGGGCATTAACTCTTCTGCTTAAAAACTACTATCTCCCCATCTTCTTGTGATTGATAGCCCGCCAAGCATGAGGGGCCACCAAACTGATATGTCCAGTCCATGCAAGCACCACAAGAAGTAAACCGCTCTCGTTGCGCCACGATCAGGATTCCAGCCAAGCTAGTATGCCCGGCAGTAACCATTGTGGTAATGGCGTTTACTTTGGCATGTACATCATGACTTCGAAAGCGATGCTAAACATTGCATCCGGTGAATATATTGCCATCAGAGGTTAGTACTGCCGCTCCAACTTTTGTATCTTCCAAAATGTATGCATGTTTTCTGGAATCCCACGCCGCGCTTGCAAGCTGATTTAAAGTTTCTTTTGTAATGTCCTGCATAATGCTCAGTTCGGGGATACTCTAAATCTTCCAGACCTTTTCAAAGGATGCTGGTTACTCTAAAATTGATATTACATCCCGTAGCTTATTAGCAATGTACAACGGGCCGACAGCACTTTGCCCATGCTCCTGTCGCCAGTGGTAAAATTCGTGTTTGTAAACGTATGCAGAAGGAAGTATTCGAATGGGGTGCTGTCGAGTTTGTGGAAATAATGCGGAAGGTAGTCGGGAATGCAAAGCTGACTGAAATCGTGGAGGAAGCAACTCAACTCAGGCCCGAAGAATATCCAGTCGTGCTGACGTATCTGAGATCACTCAACGAGCGAAAGAGAAAGTCAAAGGGGAAGGAGTTGCCTAACAACAAGGCGAGCACTTAGAGAGTGTTCGCCAAGGGACAATGCAAACACGAGTTCCTAAACCAAATCCGAATGGAGGTCATCGCTCTCGCTCAAGGTTTCGAGCGAGAGCGATGACGTTGAAAATGGTGATTCTAGACTTCCGGACGCGTGGGAATGTAGCGCGCTTACCCACGGTCCGCAGACTCGACTCCAGCAGGAAGGATCTACGACCCTGGTTTGGAGATTGTGGAACCGGAATCGCAGCCGGTGGCGCACTCGCAAAGCGCGCCCGGGCTGAACTCACAAGGATCAATAAGCCAGTCAACCCCGCAGATCTTGATCATACGGTTACAGAAGTCGCGATCGTTTTGCACCCTTCGGATACATTCATCACAACTGTTGCCGGTCGCGGCAAAAGCCTTGACGTGAACATCGCTACCGTTTCGGAAACTCGAAAAGGCAATCATCATGAACACTAACGCCGCAACGAGCAGCGTTCTGCGTACGTTCGATTTCATGTAGAGTCCTCTCTTTCTTGGACGCATTGACAAACAACAAATTGGCGGGACCGTAGCCAACCAAAACGATTTATGATGAAATGGTGCGCCTGAGATGGAGTCTGTGTCAAGCAGGGTCAGGTTCATTCAGATCGTAAACAGCGAAACCAAGCTGAACCGAGCAAACAGTTAGAGGGCTAGTTTTCAGGGGATAGTGCGAAACGTGCATGTGGTAGCAAATGGAGTAGGTATGCTCCTGCTCCCGGTTCATCATCATCTGGCTTTTGAGGCTCGGTCAATAGCTTCTCCATCAACTCAATTACCTTGAGCAGCTTGTCATCTGTCATGCCTTTTGCAGTGCCTAACTCCATCAGCTTTAATGAGGAGCTGTCGGCTGTCTAGGCCTTCAAGGTTTTTATCGCTATTCTTCTTTTTGCCCATTTTAGCTTTCCAGATTTCGAGGTTGACTATCGGCGCTGGCCTGTCCTGCCTAGTTGGCTCAACGTGCTCAACAACAGGCATGCTTAACAGCTTGCCCATGCGCGCTGGCGACGGGTCTATAACAACGAATGATCTATTTGGCCCCTTTAACTCTTCCGCCGTTTCTTGCCACTCAGGATAAGCATTTATAGTGGATGCACCCCGATTAATAATGTTTGCCCATGCTGCGGTTGGAGCAACCTTACCGTAGCAAATGACCGGGAGCAGGATTCAACTAGCGAGCATGACACGGGCGGCGCAGAACTCGGCGTTATCCGTCTGGCTATTTTTATGTGGCTCAAAATTAGAGCCTAAAAACAAGTAGTTTTGACTTCTAAATCTGGACTGCTTTGCCGCTCTAGTGGCGGCTTAATATATGTGTATCTATTCTCCTAAGAATAAACGAGCGTATTCTACACCACAAAAAGCCAACGTCAAATAATCCGCGTTGGATAGCAGCCGCGCTATGCAGACTCGGCGGTTTATCTATGGGTAGTGTCCTAGTCCTGTGTTCCTGGCCTTAGAATCTTTTTTAGCCAAATAACCCGAAATGAACGGCCTCTTTGTTTTACTTTTACTCGTATGGCTTCTGTGATATACATCGCACGACGCTTTGTGAGGGTGTGATAAATGTCCCTAAAATGTCCCAAATTTAGGAGAAGCCATGAACCCATTTCACAGAGTAAAGAGACCGCTCGCTTTGGCAGCATTAGTTTTGACATTGGTGCTGTCAGGTGCTTCACTTCCGTCGAGTAGAGTTGCTTCTACATTCCCGTGCCCCGAGTACATGACAGTAACTTACTACTACACAGACGATACCTACACAGTTGAGGCTGGCCAAAGTCATATGTGGTGTGACGGGCATAGAACTGGTCATGGGATCATGACACTTTACGACTATACAGAAGTCATGTGGGCCTGTTGTGGCTGCTCAAACTGTTGGTAGAAATCTTAACCCCCGCAGTTTGTTGCGGGGTCACAGTTTGCTAATC
This sequence comes from Blastocatellia bacterium, assembly GCA_036277095.1. GTDB lineage: Bacteria > Acidobacteriota > Blastocatellia > UBA7656 > UBA7656 > DASUNP01. The sequence continues at coordinate 896 of DASUNP010000064.1, read as the reverse complement.
AGGCAGCTTTTCATTGCTCGATTGGCAACTAACATTAAGCTACAGCCTACTGAGATAAAATAACCTCACGTTTCGACGTTTGCGGGCTAGCTGCTTGCGAGGACAGGTAGCCCGCCCCGTTTCGTGCCGCATATATTTAGCAACACAGGATTAGGACACTACTAGGCCGCGAAGCATATTTATTTTGCGCGTCTTTATAGCAGCCGCGCCCTGCAGACTCGGCGGTTTATCTGTGGGCGTCTAGCCGCTTGAATGTGTAATCTATTAGACATAGAATCAGCCATCGTTTAGTAGGTCTATTTCACTGTTATGCATCGCTTGCCGACACAGCCAGCTAGCCTACGCCGCCGCGCCAATCCTGCCCCGCTTGACATTGCCAATGCTCTGATTGTTTGCCATCTCCCCGCCTCACCAATGCTGGCCTCGATCTGCTAGCGACTTGCTCTGACTGCGATCAGTTTCTCTTGCGATGGCCTCGCTACCCAATAGCTTGATTATCTCCAGTGCTTTCTCTTTTTCATTCTGCCAGTGCGTTGTGTCGCGGCGGCGTATTCTCTGCGCTAGGCATAACAAGCGCGTGCACCGAAGCGCGCGAATTCCAGTTCGTATGATAAAATGAGAGTCGCTCGCGCGCTCGGTGATACGGACCGTTAGACTGCCTTACTGTAACTATGCTCGTAATACACTGGGCCAAACAGAATAAAACAGCATCTATACTCGCCAACGGAATCCGACCATCATTCCGACGAAGTGGCGGTCAACGCAAGAACCCAAAAGGAGTATATGTCTATCCTTACTCGCGAAATAGAACCCTTACAGGAAATTGGCGTCGTAACCTTAAGACTTGGGATACTCACCTTGGGAACTACAATGGATTTGTGTTCCGGCTAGCACCA
>DASUNP010000063.1:0-149660 GCA_036277095.1 Blastocatellia bacterium | reverse complement strand
TAGCGTTGGCGAACATCTCGAAGAAGTGGACAATGCCGATAAGGAATTGGAAGGCAGCCTTGAACCGGTTTGCGATAGTCTTTGAAGGGAGGCTGCCGATTGTTTAACCAGGCCGTTTACACAAAAGATCGGACACATCCCTACTAACACATACTAACCTGTCTATGCACATACTCGCTACATTATCCGCTACATCTTTTCAATATCAATCGCTGTTACCGGGCTAGATACATAGGGCTTAAATATGCATGGAATAGGTCAAAATCTTGTATGATACTTGCCAGTCTTTGATCAGACGTAACAAAAGTATATCTTTCCCTCTTAACAGTTGAGATTTCAATTGCGCTGATCAAATGAATTGAGTCTCCAGTCCGCAAAGATCGCCTATGAAGGGCGCCAATGAATTCTATTAAATATCGAGCTTTCTCTATGCTCCTAGCGAAGGGAGACAAGAATAATCTATCGCCAGCTATATCAGTCATCAATGCGCGTTCGTTTGTTTTGAATGTAGAGAAATCAATTATATGCTCCTTCAACACTGATGCCAGAGCATTTGACCATTCCAGCATTGTAAACTCAGATGTAATTACTTCACTGTTTGGATCATCCATGATCCCGTTAACATATGCGGTTGGGTTACCATTTAGGTAACGCCATTTTAGAGCTGAGGTGTCAATATAATAGTTTGGCACTATTCCTCCGCTTTAGTGTCTATAGCCTTTATTAAATGCTCCTTGATCTTCTCATTAAGTTGCCTTACTTCTTCTGCATTTACGGCGCCCTGGTTTACATATTGTTGCGCTATGCTCTTCCAGTCACTTGATTCTGTTTGAGTCATTTCTAGAGCTTCTTTAACCGAGGCTATTAGCTTATCAATGTCAATTGGTTTGGGGAGATATCGATGTCCTTGTAATTTATTTCTTAGCTCATCAGTTAAAGTGTTTTCATCCAAGTCCTTATCAATCCAAGCAGAAATAAGAATGAACTTAGTAAAAGGTTTAATGGCCTTTAGCTGAGCAATTATGTCTACACCCGTAACGCCCGTGGATGCTGGGAAAACATAATCTACTATCACCACGTCCGTAGGGCTGGCTTGGAAACTTTCAATTGCAGTTTGGGGGCTTGTGTCTCCTCGGCTGCTTATTCCCTGCAACGCCAACCCCTCAACTATGCTATCTACAGCATCTTGTTCATCATCTATCACTAAAACCTGTTCATTCATGTTCTTATCCTGAAAGCATTATAGCTGGATGTAGAATAATGCTCCTGAAGGTTTTACCTCTTCGAAACCTATGCTGCCCCCATACTGTTCAGCCCAGATCCTTGACCAGAATAAACCTGCGCCTTCGCCACCTGAACTAGAGATTGCAGACTTAAACAGTTTACCCCCGAGTTCTTTGGGAACACCGTCACCATTATCTATTACGCACACTCGGTATGATCCATCATCAGGTTCTTCAATTTCAACAGAGACCTTTGGTTTCCGACTGTTCTTACGATTCAAGACAGCCTTCAAAGCATTCGTCAAGAAATTCTCCAACACAAAACTAAGAGCTACCTTGCCAAATTTTACCATGTGACCTTCTCCGCAGTTTACCACTGACAATTCAACTCCACTCTGTTTATAGTCCTCCTCGTGCATATAAACTGTTTCTTCAACAAAAGTACCCAGGTCAAATGTCACTGCTGGGTCTTTCAGTCCTTTTGCCAAGCTAGATAAGCTTTCGATTTGCTCATCCATACGTTGAATATTGCGCTCTATGCGGTCTGTAGACTTTTGGATTTGTTCATCAGATATACCCATTTGTGCAAGTCGGGTTTTAATGTTTGCCGAACTCATTCGTATGTGGCTTAATGGCTGCCTTAGCTGATGAGCAAGCTGCGCAGACATTTCCGCAAAAGCTTTTGCTCTAGCCTTACGGTCAGATTCTTCTTGTTGCGCTTCGTATGCTGCGCTTCTTACGTCCAATTCCTCTCTATCTTGTTCTATTATCGTAGCAAAATAGTGAAATTGATCTTTTACAAACTCACGAAACTCCCTAAATTCCTTTGTGTCTATTAGACCCTCTCTATTTGTCACGTCCCTAAGTTGAGGGTTTTTATACCGGGAGATCACTATGAACCCAAAAAGGCGGGAGGGGTTGACTGGCGCATGCCCTTGCCTCTTGGCTTTCCAGGACTTTACTTCAAGCCAATCGTCATTTTCGCGACCATAGGGTTCAACTCTAAAGCCATCACGATAAATACCAACTCCAGGTTCAAACCCCGCTCTAGTAATTGATCCTGGCTGATCTAAGTAGTAAAAAGCGCCTCTAATGGGACCAAAATATGTTACTCCTCCCCTCTTCCCAGTTTCCTTAACATCTTTTTCGAGCTCCAAAGCCGCTTGCCTAGGGCGAACGAATTCATATCTAAGGCCGCCTTTAGGGGTCATTGAAAAGGTATATTTGTATCCTTCCTTTGTCTCGAATAAAGATTTGATTTCCCCCGAATACCAACCTTTGGCCTTTACAAAGATCTTAAAATCCTTTACTGCGCCAAACGGTGCAATTAAACTTTGCAGTTCTCTTCTTAGTTGATTCCAGTCTTTATTACTCCATTCTTTTCTTAGTTCTTCGAGTTCAAGTCTAGTACCGCTATGCTCTTTACCTAAGAGGCTGTCTGGCTTTCGGAAGTATGGAATAGGTATGTCTTGGAGTTTCTTCTCGCGATTAAATTCTTCCCAGTTAAACTCAACGAAGAGCGCATCATCTTCCTCTTTCTTCTTAGTTATAACTCTCAGTTTTTTAGCTATCCTATCAGCAGCAAATCGCCCAATTCCCTTTTCACCAAGATAAGGACGATCAGTATCGCTCTCTGTTTCTGTCTTTTCACTATAGCCTAAAACCATCCATAATCTTCTAAATTCATCGAGTGATATGCCAACCCCGTTGTCGGAAATAATCATCTTCTGTGGCTTATCATTTTCCAATTCGATGGTTACCTCTGTTGCGCCTGCATCATAAGCATTCTTCACTAATTCTGCGACGGCGATATAATCACTTGAAATTAACTCGCGGCCAATAAGCCGTTCCAAATATGCAGAGGATTCAAAGGTTAAAATTTGATCCTCTGTAGTTTGATCTTGATTCGACTTCTGCATAATCTTCCGAATCAATCAGGGCCTACGCATAATAATAATACTTTCACGAAGTAAGTGGTCATTGTTAGCACGCCGGCTCAATTGGCGCGTCACCCTCAATTGCTCTACTTTGAATCCTACCACTCTGCCCATCGCACTGATAAGCAAGTCTGTAGCTATTGGGATATTATTCCCTTTCCCTCCATGAAGAGAATTTCCAACAACACAGATCACAAATCCTCCTGATTCTATAGCTTGGTACTGTCTCTGAAGGGATACTAATAAATCATCCATATACGCCCTAACCAAGCGAACCCGCCAATTATAATCCTCATCCTGGGGGATGGCTGCAATTAAAGATTCTCGTAGGCGTTTTGGCCAGCAAGTCGATGGCAACTTATCAACAAAGTCCGTTTCAGGAAACTTGATACTAGGATGAGAGCGTAAGGTACTCATTCGCAGATTTCTGAAATCCACTTGCTTTTTAACAAACCCGCATAACCAGAGTTCTAGCTTGTACACTTCGGAATAATCAATATTATTCAAGTACGGAGGCGAATAAATTATCAAGTTATACATCTTGCTTATATTATCAATCCCTTCCAAACGCCTGCCATCACCTTCGAGAATTTTATGGGTGACCTTATTGCCAATTTCTCCGAAAGCCTTAGAGTTCAATTGGACAAGATCTCCGAGCATAGACTCCCATTTCTGCTTTAGTAGCTTATGCACTGGTGCACGCGTTTCCTTCTCAACAAAACGTAATGCCCGACCATCCTTCCTTAAATTACTTACTTCCTCAATGATAGAAGACCATCCTAAGAGAAAAAAATCATGTTCTGGCGTATTGTTTAATTCTGATTGGATCAAATCACGTGCATAAAGCATATCGTAGAGCTTTCTACGATTAAACACTTCTTGATTCTGAATCGTACTGAGTTCCGCTAGCTCATATTTAGCTCTTGGTCTTGTTTCAATTGCCCCAACCAACTTAGGAATAAGCCGCTTAATTCTATTTGCTTTGTAGTATGGCCAATTCAGTTTCGTGCGAGCGACAAAAGCGATAAAAGGATTACGCTCAACTCCAACTGCGAGTAATTGATGATCTCCACGATATGTCATCTGTGCCGAGAGCAGCGATGTGCCTACTCCACAAAAGGGATCCAAAATGGCATTCATGCCATCAAGTTCCAATCCGATTTGACCAGAGGCCCAAGACAGGAGCTCTGAAGAAAATCCTTCTTTATACGTGAACCACCTGTGAATAGCTTTGGATTTATTACCATTGAAGCGGGAAAGATGTGAGTACCCTGACAAATCACAATTCTTAAGATTAATAGTTTGTTCGAATGCTATATATCCTGCTATAAGCGTGGAGTTGGATTTATTCTTCATCGCCCATTATTTAAGTCCTAACAGCCAACTCAAAATCCTTTCAGTTAAAGTACACTTCAACTCTTGCTTGGGACCCTGTCTATGATTTAGAGGCCATTTTACTCGTGTTCTTTGTATCTCTCATTCTAGGCCGGTTCCAATATGGGCTGTGGCATCTTGGACATTGTACCGGCTCATTTTCTCTTCTTGGAACCCATCTGTGGCCGCATCGAGTACATTCGAACCCGACTACTTTAAGTTGGATCTTTGGCATGCCCGCTATATAGCACTAGAAATTGTGCTGCGTCAATGAATATATGATTTGTAAACAAAGATTCCTGCTATTATGTGATGAATTGTCATATAAGATTATACAAGAGAATGTAGTGCTCCCCGTTGGTCAAGCCACCAATAGTCGTTTTTGCCTGTAGCCGACCGGGCTCTGATACCCTAATGCCTGATGCGGCCTCTCCTCATTGTACCAACGTATCCATTCCCTCAGCTTCTGACTCGCTTGGTCGAAATCCTCAAAGTTGTGCTGCCACACGCACTCCTCTTTTAAGCTGCGGAAGAACCGCTCAATCATCCCATTCTGCTCAGGCGTGTAGGGCGTGATGTATTCCTGCTTCAGCCGATAAAACCAGCCCATTGTCACTGCGAATCACTGGCGTTTGCTCTGATGGGCGCAAGGTCCCGAACCGCTTCAAGCAGGCTTGCTCCAAAGCTCGCTCCGCCTCTTTAGCACGCCCTCGCAGAGCGAACTCATAGCCCACGATCTCGCGGTCGTGACAATCGATGACCGCCGCCAAGTGGCTCCAGCCATCCGCCCCACAGTAGATGTACGTCAGATCCATCGCCCACCTCTGGTTGCTTGCTTCGGCTCGGCTCCTCATCTTCTGTACCCGTGGCTTGGGCGTCACCAAACGCTGGTGCAGCATCCAGCCTTTGCGCGATGCCGCAACTCTCATGCTCGAAACTGGCATGAGGCCAGAAGAGGTTTATCGTATTAGGCTAGAGAATATCAATCTTGATGGCTCGTACCTTTTCAATCCTTACGGCAAGACTAAAGCGGCAAAGCGAAAAGTACCATTGAATAAAATCGCGCTGGAGGTAATCACACGGCGCATGAATGAAGTTGAAGGGCCATGTCTATTCCCTTCCCCTGATGACCCGTTTAAGCCCGTTCTAAAGCTCAATAATGCCCACTATGGAGCTTTGAAGCGGAGCAAATTAAAACCGTTTCGCCTTTACGATCTGCGCCACACCTGGGCTACACGAGCGGCAATGGCAAATACTGACCTTGTAACGCTGGCAGCGATGCTTGGGCATTCAAGAATCCAGATGGTTCTCAGATATGCTCACTCGACAGAGCAGCATCAGGCCGAAGCTGCAAAGCGGATTGAAGAGTTCAACACGGCTAGAGCTATTGCAGAGATTGAACAGCAATCAGCCGCCACAGCGGTCAATTAGGAGGTGAAGATGGTAGAGGGTCGCTACAATTTCCGCTACAGTGAGGTTTTGAGATTTTCGGGAAAGCCTGTAAATACTAGAAATAAAGAGGCGGCGATCGGAATCGAACCGATGAATAAAGGTTTTGCAGACCTCTGCCTTACCACTTGGCTACGCCGCCTAAAGCTTGTCAAACGAAAAGCGAAGGCGTTCCCATTCACTCTTTTGCCAGTCTGTTAGGGTTAGCCTTCGCCTTAATTTCGTGGAGCGGGAGACGGGATTTGAACCCGCGACTTCGACCTTGGCAAGGTCGCACTCTACCGCTGAGTTACTCCCGCTCGAAGTAGTTAATTCTAGCCGCGCCTTCGCAACTCTGTCAACTCTCTCCATAGCAACAAGGCATTCCGAAACAGTCAATTTGCTTGTACTTCTATACGATCTCAAGCTTCATGACGAACGCGTCTTCGGTCGGGAGGCGGTAATAATCCCTGCGTCGACCCACAAGAGTGAACCCCATTTTCCTGTAAAGCGACTGCGCAGCCTCGTTTGATGCCCTCACCTCAAGCAGTACAAATGAGACGGCGCGCGAGTACCCTTCTTCAATCCCAGCCGTCAACAGGCTCCGCCCTACGCCTATCCTTCTGAACTGAGGGTGCGCCGCGATGTTATTGACATGTAACTCGTCTTCCACTGTCCACCCAGCAAAGAAGCCTATGATGCCGGGGCCGGGGCCGAGGTTGCGCGCAACTAACATCACTGAGTTCTCGTTCTTCAACAGCTCGCGACGGTACGCGTCATAGCCCCAGCGATTCAACCCGCTGCTCTCCTCGATCGCAACTACTTCTATCAGGTCAACCTCCTGCATGCGCTCGATTATGTAGGGCCTGACCCGGAATTGCCTCTCTTGCTCTTTCCAATTACTGACGGTCAATCATTTATCCTCTTTTGCAGAATCGAGCATTGACTCACTTCTGCATTACGACTCGCCTGATCTTAGAACCGAGCACCCCTTCTGAAAGCTTAATCTCGGCTTCGGAAGGTCTTACGTAGCAGGCGCGTATCTGTTCAGGGTTTTCGCCCTCGCCCCGAATATACCTTTTGTAGGCGATCTCTGCTATGAACTCTGCCGGCAAGCAATTGCTTGCATTAACAGACCAGCCCGCCTCCTCTCTGAACCTGTCGCCCCCGACCTCTCTTATGAAGTCTGAATTCGCAACGGTCCAATCGCCCGCAAAGATCACGCTATCGATTCCCGCGACAAATTCCAGGGCCTTCGCCGGTGATGTAACAACTGGCGGCCCCTGGGCAACGGGAACTCCCTCCAGATCGAAGTTGAACAACTGTGAATAGACTTCGCCTCGGGTCGCATTCAGAATCGCGAATACATTCCTGGCCGGGCCGGCGGATAACGCGGCGGCTTCCAGCGATGTCACTCCTATGATCTGCCTGCTGTTTGCCGATGCGAATCCCTTTATGGCTGCTATGCCGACGCGCAAACCTGTGAACCCGCCGGGGCCTATGCATACGGAAAAAAGATCGACCTCGTTTATCGTCACCCCTGCCCCGCCGAGCAGAGAATCGATCTCTGCCCAGAGCCGTTCCGACCGTTTCTCGTCAGCATCGCCTTGAAGGCTGGCAATCAGGCTCGGCCCGCGCGCGACAGCCATGCTCGCGCGGTTCGACGAAGTGTCGAGGGCGAGGATGGTTGGATGCGATGATTGGCCTCTGTTGCCCATACCATGTTTGACAGCGTCTGCTCTGGCGATTATATATTCTGGTCATGGGTGAGACAACCTGTAGCTTTAAGACAGCTCTGAGCATGACAGCAACGGGCGCAAACAACTGGTGAAAAGATCGTAATGGAAAACTACATCGGCATTATGACAGGCGGCGGCGATTGCCCCGGACTCAATGCCGTGATTCGGGCCGTAGTTCGGCGCGCCCTCATAGACAAAATACCTGTGCTCGGCATCCATTCGGGCTGGCAGGGTCTCATAGACGGAGACATCGAGCCGCTGACGAGGTATTCGGTCGCGGGCATTCAGTACAAGGGCGGGACGATCCTCGGCACATCGCGCTCGAACCCTCTCACCAGTGATGAATCGTTACAGAAGATTCGCGAGCACTGGCGCAAATTCGGGTTGACCAGCCTGGTTGTCGTAGGCGGCAACGGCACGCTCTCCGCTTCCCTCAGAATGTGGCGCGACCACGGCTACCCGATCGTGGGCGTCCCCAAGACCATCGATAATGATGTGCCCGGAACCGATTACACCTTTGGGTTCGATACAGCAGTCTCAGTCGCGACGGAGGCCATTGACCGCCTGCACACGACCGCCGAAGCCCTGCACCGCGTGATGGTTGTTGAGGTCATGGGCAGGCACACAGGGTGGATAGCCACGTTTGCGGGCATCGCGGGCGGCGCGGACATTATTCTTATACCTGAGATCCCTTTTCGCATCTCGAACGTGTGCGATCTCTTATTGCAACGCAAAGCGATGGGTCGCGCGTTCTCTATAGTCGTCGTAGCGGAAGACGCTCGCCCTCACACGGAGGATGATTTTCTCACACCAGGCGAGAAACAGCGCATCTACGACCAGGAACGGCTCGGCGGGATAGGCCAGATAGTCGCGCGAGAGATAGAAGACCGCACGAAAATTTCTACGCGCGTCACGGTGCTCGGGTACGTGCAGCGCGGGGGCGTCCCGACCGCCTATGACCGCGTGCTGGCTACGAGAATGGGGGTGAGAGCAGTCGACCTGGTCATCAATCAAGAGTTTGGACGAATGACGGCGCTGCGCGGGACTGAGATTACAAGCGTCCCTCTGGAGGAGATCGCGGATAAGACTAAGACCATTGACGAAGCCATCTACCGCACGGCAGAGATATTCTTTGGCTGAACTTTCGGCGCGGATATTCGATCAAATCCCCAGATAGTTGTTAATAACCATAGCTCAATCTATTATTCTCTTACAGGCTCTGAAAAGTTATGCAACAAGGCACACCAATGCTCAGACAGTACCAGGAGATCAAGCGTCAGCACCCTGGCACTCTGCTCTTTTTTCGTTTAGGAGATTTTTACGAGCTTTTTTTTGACGACGCCGTCATAGGCGCTAGAGAGCTTGAGATCACTCTCACGGCGCGCAACCGCGAGCGCGGGACGCCTGTGCCTATGTGCGGCGTCCCTTACCACGCGGCGAGCGGGTACATCGCAAAACTTGTGCGAAAAGGTTACCGCGTTGCCATCTGCGAACAGACGGAAGACCCGAAGAAAGCGACTAAGCTTGTGCGGCGCGAGGTCGTGAGAGTAATAACGCCAGGCACGGCCATAGATTCTCAACTGCTAGAAGCGCGTGAAAACAACTACCTCGCGTCTGTCTTCGGCGTGGGCCAGGGCATGGCGGCCGCTTTCCTGGATCTGTCGACGGGCGAGTTCATCGTCACGCAGTTCGGCGGCGACACCGCCTGGGAGCGCTTGCTTGAACAGCTAGACTCATTCTCGCCTCGCGAGATTATTTTTCCCAGGTCGCTTGAGCCTCTCTTCAAATCCAGCACGCGCGCGGAAGGCGATTCGGGCGGGGCCGGCCTTACACTTTCAGGCGGTCAGCCTTCGCTCAACCCTCTGGATGAATGGAGCTTCTCTTTTGAGCAGGGCCGCGATCTCCTTCTGTCACATTTCGAGGTTGCGTCGCTCGACGGGTTCGGGCTTGGGGGCCACGAGCTTTCAATCGCCGCCGCGGGCGCAGCGCTCCACTACGTCCGCGAGACTCAAAAGGCTGACGCCTCTCACGTCTCGGGTATCTCTTATTTCGAGCCGAACTCTTACCTGATCCTCGACCCGACGACAGTCCGCAACCTTGAGCTTGTAGAAGCGCTCGACGGATCGCGCTCCAGGACATTGCTGGGAGTGCTGGACGAGACAGTTACAGGCATGGGATCACGACTGCTCAAACAGTGGCTGCTGCGCCCCTCGATGAGGCTCGGCGAGCTGAAGTCGAGGCTCGATGCGGTCGAAGAGTTAAAGACCGCATTGATGCTCCGCGACAGGTTGCGGTCCGAGCTAAAGAAGGTTGCGGACCTCGAACGCTTGATGGCACGCATAAGCATGGGCCGCGCAACTCCGCGCGACCTTGTTGCCTTGAAGAACTCTGTGGACTCTGTGCCGGAGGTTAAGACTCTGCTCGGCGACGCGTCGTCGTCGCTCCTGGAAATCCTTGCCGAAAGCCTCGACGAGCTTCCGGACCTCCGCGATCTGATCGGCGCGAGCATAGTCGATGACCCTCCGGCGACTACAACGGACGGCGGTTACATTCGGCCTGGCTACAACTCTGACCTGGATGAGATGCGAGAGCTATCGACATCGGGAAAGAGCGTAATCGCGCGCATCGAATCGCGCGAGCGGGCGCGAACGGGAATAGCCTCGCTCAAGGTCAAATTCAATAACGTCTTCGGCTATTTCATCGAAGTCAGCAAGGCCAACGCAAAGAGCGTCCCAGACAATTACGAGCGTCGGCAGACGCTCACTAACGCAGAACGCTACACAACGCCCGAGCTGAAGGAGTATGAAGCGAAGGTGTTGGGTGCGGACGAGCGGATCGCAGAGATCGAGCAGGAGCTATTCTCAAACATAAGACAGGCGGTCGCCGTTGAAACCCGCCGCGTACAATCCGTGGCGCAGGCGCTCTCTACGCTCGACGTGCTGCTGTCGCTTGCCGAAGTAGCTGCGCGGCGCAATTACGCGCGGCCGCTTCTGACCGAAGACGATGAGATCTATATACGCACTGGCCGCCACCCTGTCATCGAGTCATCAGGCGAGCGGTTCATCCCGAATGATGTATATCTGAATAACTCGACCGACCGTGTGCTAATCATTACCGGCCCGAACATGGGCGGAAAATCTGTCTACTTGAGGCAAACTGCGTTGATTTCGATACTCGCTCAAATAGGCTCCTTCGTTCCGGCTGACGAAGCGCGTATCAGCATTGTAGATCGCATCTTTACTCGCGTCGGGGCCTCGGACAGCCTTGCGCGCGGCAGATCGACCTTCATGGTCGAGATGACCGAAACGGCCAACATCTTAAACACAGCAACGCCGCGCAGCCTCGTGCTCTTGGACGAAGTCGGTCGCGGCACGTCTACGTTTGACGGGCTGTCACTGGCATGGGCGATTACAGAGTACCTTCATGACAATCCGCAGCACGCGGCCAAGACGCTTTTCGCCACGCACTATCACGAGATGACAGAGCTTGCGAAGCTGCTTCCGGGCGTTCGCAATTATCAGATGGCTGCTAAGGAATCTAACGGCACGATCGTTTTTTTGAGGAGAGTAGTCGAAGGCAGCGCGTCGAAGTCTTACGGTATCGAGGTTGCGCGGCTGGCGGGGCTTCCCCGCTCTGTCATCGAGCGCGCACGTGAGATACTATTGAACCTCGAAGCCAACGAGCTTGATGTCACAGGGCGGCCAAAATTCGCGCGCCACTTGCCGAGCGGGAAGAATGAACCGCAACCTTCGTTATTCGAGGTAGCAAACGACGCCGTGATCGATGAGTTGCGGCGCATAGACACGGAGGAGATCTCCCCCGAAGATGCGCTCGGAGTTCTGCGACGCATGAAGGAGCGTCTGGTTTGACCAGGATTGCCCCTCCTTACCCCGAATGAGAATCAGCGCGACCGTTATAACTTTCAACGAAGAGGCGAATATCGCCGCCGCGCTGGAATCGCTGGCGTGGGCGGACGAGATCATCGTCGTCGATTCAGAGAGCGAGGACCGAACGGTCGAGATCGCCCGCCGATTCACAGACCGAATCTTTGTGAGAGAGTGGCCGGGCTATTCCGCTCAAAAGAACTTTGCCGCCGAGCAGGCGAGCTTTGATTGGATCTTCAGTCTCGACGCCGATGAGCGGGTTTCAGATGCGCTCGCAAATGAATTACTTAATCTCAAGCGAAGCCCGGACCCGGCGTGCGCCGCATTCGAGATGCCGCGTCAAGCCTTTTACATGGGAAGATGGATCAAGCATTCAGGCTGGTATCCGGATCATAAGCCTCGTCTTTATGATAAAAGGTCCGCAGGCTGGGCGGGCGAGTTTGTCCACGAATCGCTAGAAGTGAAAGGTTCTATCGAACGGTTGAGAGGAGATATACTTCACTACACGGTCCGCGATGCATCTGATCATCACAAGAGAATCGACCGATACACGACGCTTGCAGCTCGCGAGCTATTTCAAAAAGGGCGTCGAGCGACCACGTTATCTTTGTTGATCTCGCCCATCGGAGCGTTTTTGCGCTCTTACGTCATCAAGCGAGGCTTCCTCGATGGCGCGCAGGGACTGGCCATAGCCCGGTTCGCCGCCCATTATGTCTTCTTAAGAAATCTGAAGCTATGGGAGATGAGATCGAACTCATCCGAAGAAGGACCGCCCAGATAATCTCTATGAGCTATGGCTTTTCGCGTCGAAGAATCTCCAGATAAAGCGATTCGATGCGTTCAATGATCTGCTCGCGGCTGAACCTGGTGTAGACATCGCGCTGCGCTTGACCCGCCAGGCGGTCGCGCAACGCGCCGTCGGAAAGCAGCCAGACCAGCTTATCGCCAAGCGTATTCACATTCCTGGGCGGGAACAGCGCTCCAGTAACATTCTCTTTGATGATCCCGGAGATGCCGCCGACGTTTGAAGCCAGTACCGGCCTGCGCGCCGCCATCGCCTCTATCGTGACCAGTGAGAACCCTTCATCCCACGACGGCACTACGACAATGTCAGTCGCCGCAAGAAGCTCAGGCATGTGGCGTACGTAACCCATGAAGGTCAGCCGGTCGGCGAGCCCTGACGAATCAGCAAGCCGTTTCAATTCTCTTGTGAACGGCTCGCCCTCGTCGCGCTCTTCGCCTACGATGATGAACTCGACATCCTGCCGCATTCTTGAGACGCGTGCGGCGGCACGGATGAATTCTTCCTGCCCCTTCGCAGGCGTAATCTCGCCTATGCAGGCGACAACCAGACTGGCCTTGAGCCGAAAGATGGCCCTCGCGGCGTCCCTGTCAATTGATTGAAAGCGCGCGGGGTCGATCCAGTTCGGTATGGTGTGAACGCGATCTTCCGGCAGGGCCAAACGCTCGATCACAGATTCGCGCACGCTGTCCGATACTGCTATGACGGCAGCCGCGTCTTGCAAGAGCCAGCGATAGATTGCGTTTCGCTTGAGCGGCAAATAATGGTGGCGAGTGATGACCAGCTTTGCGCGAGGAGCCGCGCGGCGGGCAAGGGCAGCAACCAGGTAATCACGACCGACGTGCGCGTGAATGATGTCGATCGAATGCTGCTTGATTACTTCGGCGATGCTGCGGACGGACTGCAAATCGAGCGAGTTTCTTAGAGGCATCTCGTGCCACGAAGCTATCAATCCCGCCAGCGGCGCGCGCAAAGGACTGTTGGGCCTGACCGCGAGATAGACCGCGTGGCCGTTTGATGCAAGCGCGCGCGAAAGGTCTGCGACATGGACTTCCCCGCCTCCCATTTCGCTGGCCGAGCATACCTGTAGAATCTTCATAAACAGAGAGCCGCATTCATTAAATGGCGAACCTTGACAATACCGCGACGCGCCGATTTAATCCAGTTTGTTGCAGGAGAAAAAAAGGAAAGTGACATGTGAATATGGAACTTAACCCGTACTTTGTAGGGGTCTCGATCTTTCTACTCGGCCTGATAATCGGCAGCTTCCTCAACGTAGTCATCTACAGGCTGCCGAGGCGCGAGTCCGTAGTCTTCCCGAGCTCTCACTGCCCTTCCTGCAATGCTTCGATAAAAGCCTACGACAACATTCCAGTCTTAAGCTACGCGGTGCTCGGCGGGAAGTGCAGGAGCTGTCGCGTGGGCATCTCGCCGCTCTACCCGGCGGTCGAGCTGCTGGTAGCGTCTCTTTACCTCCTGGCCGCTATAAAAAACGAGTTCGAACTTGACCTCCCGCTGCTCGGCGACATCGTCTTCTTATCGTTCCTGGTCCCGCTGATCTTCATCGATCTGCAACACAAGCTTTTGCTCAACAAACTCACTTATCCGGGTTTTGTAATCATGTTCATACTGCGCGTCCTCTCGCCCGATTACTGGATTATTGGCATTGACCCTCCCGGCGGTCATGCGAGTCCAGGATCGACTCGGAATATGTTTCAAGCCTTCGGGTGGACGGACTTGATAGGCTGGTCTGACTACGCGGTGGCGGCGGTGGGCGCTGTGATCGGCGCGTTGGTCGGCGCAGGCATTCTGTGGCTGGTTCGCGAGTTATATTACAGGCTGAGGCATGTCGAGGGGATGGGGCTCGGAGACGTGAAGTTGATGCTGATGGCAGGCGCATACCTTGGATGGCAGCTTACATTGCTGACTATTTTTCTGGGGTCGCTGCTCGGAGCAGTTATCGGGATACTTCTGATACGCTTCAGAGGTGGTAATATGAAGATGGAGATTCCTTTCGGAGTCTTTCTGGGCCCGGCTGCCATCATCTCGCTCTTTGTCGGTAAGCCACTGATCGATTGGTACGTCACGTTTTACAGATAGCCGCGAGGAGATAGTCATGATTAAGCGAATATCAATCCTGTTGATTGTTATCTTCATTCTTGGAACGCCCATTACGCAGGAGGCTGCCTCGCGCAAGCCTGTCAGGGCGCGGCACGGGATGGTGGCTTCGACCAGTGAGATCGCATCTCGCGTCGGCGTGGAGATTATGCAGCGCGGCGGGAATGCTATCGACGCAGCGGTTGCCGTAGGGCTTGCGCTCGCGGTCACGTGGCCCTCGGCGGGAAACCTTGGCGGCGGCGGATTCATGATGATAAGGCGCGCGAACGGCGAGACTGAAATCATCGACTACCGCGAGCGAGCGCCCCTCGCCGCTTCGCGTGATATGTACCTGGATAAATCGGGCAACGTTATCGAAGATGCTTCGACGGTCGGCTACAAGGCCGTAGGGGTGCCTGGAACAGTGGCGGGGCTCGCGCGCGCGCTCAAGAGGCACGGCAAGCTCAGATGGCCGCAGGTGGTCGAACCCGCGCGCAGACTCGCCTCGGAAGGCTTCGTCGTGAATCATCATACGGCGCGAAGCATCGAAGGGAGCAAAGAGCTTCTCGAAAAATTCCCCGAAAGCCGCAGAATCTTTTTGCGCGACGGTAATCTTTATGGCGAAGGCGAGCGGTTCGTCCAGCCCGAGCTTGCCGCCACACTTTCGAGGATCAAGACACTAGGCCCGCGCGAGTTTTACGAAGGCAAGACTGCCTCATTGATCGCGCAGGATATGAAGGCCAACGGCGGCCTTATCAGTGCCAGGGATTTGAAAGAGTACGAGCCCACGATTCGCAAGCCGCTTAAAGGCACATACAGAGGCTATGAGATATTGACGATGCCGCCGCCCTCGTCAGGAGGGACGGCGCTGCTCGAGATGCTGAATGTGCTTGAGCATTTCAACCTGAAGGAGCTTTCGCATAATTCATCCGACTCCGTTCATGTTCTGGTCGAAACGATGAGGCGAGCCTTCGCCGACCGGGCGGAGTTCCTGGGCGACGCCGATTTCGTCAAGGTCCCTGTTGAAGGGCTGATCTCTAAGAGGTACGCCTCAGACCTTGCCAAGACAATAGACACTGAAAGGGCTACGCCGAGCGCCAGCGTTAAGGCGGGCAAGCCCGCGGCGTATGAATCGGCGGACACGACTCACTTCACAGTCATCGACCGCGAAGGAAATGTCGTGTCGAACACATACACGCTCAATAACAGCTATGGCGCGGGGGTCACTGCTCGCGGCACGGGCGTATTGCTCAATAACGAGATGGATGATTTCACATCCAAGCCAGGGGTCCCCAATGCATACGGGTTGCTCCAGAGCGAGAATAACGCTATCGCCCCCCGAAAGCGGCCGCTTTCGGCGATGACTCCGACGATAGTCTTGAAAGACGGAAAGGTTTACTTTGCAGTGGGCAGCCCCGGAGGGCCGACGATCATCAACACCGTGCTGCAAGTAATCGTCAACATCATCGATTACGAAATGGACATTCAACAGGCGATAGACGCGCCGCGTTTTCATCACCAGTGGATGCCTGATAGTGTAAGATGGGAGCCGTTCGGATTGAATAAAGATACGCGCGCGGCCCTTGAGAGGCGCGGCCATGTATTCGCCGACAAGCCCGGCAACATGGGCGACGCTGAAGGCATCATGATTGAGCCGAAGACGGGAATTAGATTAGGTGCATCCGACCCGCGCCTGGGTGGAGTGCCTGTCGGTTACTGAAATGACTATAGATGAACAGATCGCGTACTTGAAGAAGGGGACGGTCGATTGCATCCCCGAAGAAGAGCTACGGCGCAAGCTTGAGCGTTCGACTCAGACGGGCGTCCCGCTCAGGGTGAAAGCGGGGTTTGATCCGACCGCTCCTGACATACACGTCGGCCACACGGTGCTGATTCGAAAGATGCGCCACTTTCAGCAACTCGGCCACCGTGTAATCTTTCTGATCGGCGATTTCACAGGCATGATAGGCGACCCGTCGGGCCGTTCGGCGACAAGGCCGCCGCTGACTCCAGAACAGATAAACGAGAATGCCGAGACATATAAAACACAGATATTCAAGTTGCTCGATCCTGACCGGACAGAGATACGTTTCAATAACGAGTGGGCGTCAAAGCTCTGCGGCGAGGCATTCATCCGGCTCTCGGCAAAGGCCACTGTGGCGCAGTTGCTTGAGAGAGATGATTTCAAGAAGCGGTTCGAGTCACAAATCCCGATCAGCGTGCATGAGCTGATGTACTCGCTGGTCCAGGGCTATGATTCTGTCGCGCTCGAAGCGGATGTCGAGCTTGGCGGCACGGATCAGAAATTCAATCTGTTGATGGCCCGCCAGATTCAGCGTGAGTACGGGATAAAAGAGCCGCAATTAATTATGACCACGCCGCTGCTCGAAGGGCTTGACGGCGTGCAGAAGATGTCGAAGAGCCTCGGCAACTATATCGGGATTACAGAATCGCCGCGCGAGATGTTCGGCAAGGTCATGTCGATCAGCGATGATTTGATGTGGCGTTACTATGAGCTGCTGACAGACATGACGCCGCAGGAGGTCGATGCCCTGAAGATTGCAGCAGTGCGCGGCGAGCGCCACCCGCGCGACCTCAAGGCCGAGCTTGGCCGCCGTATCGTCGCCGATTTTCATTCCGAGCAAGAGTCAGACGAAGCCGCGCGCGAATTTGACCAGATGTTTCGCGACCGCCAGGTCCCCACAGACATACCGACGGTTGAAAAGCCTGTAGAGGCGATCAGGCTGGTAAAACTGCTCGCTGCCGAGGGGCTAGCGCCATCGGTATCCGAAGCACAGAGATTGATCTCGCAAGGGAGCGTCAAGGTAGACGGGGAACGAGTCTCGGATGTTAAACAGGAGATCAACCCCCGCCCCGGCCAGGAGGTCTTAATACAGGTCGGCAAGCGGAAATTCCTTCGCTTATTATTTAGCAGGTAAAGAAGAGTAGTAATCTCACCGCAGAGACGCAGAGAACGCAAAGGGGCGCAGAGAAGAAATATGTTTTCTCTGCGCATCCGCCGCGTGCGAAGCACATCATCGGCCATCCCGTGTACTCTGTGTCTCTGCGGTGAAGTCCACTGTGCTACAATTCTTATGTAGCAACGTTGAGCGATCCTGGGTCGTATTAACCATTGATGCCTGAGCAGAAGACAACCTCCACCGAAATAGCCGTAAGACCTGCGGAGCCGCTCGCGCTTCCGGAACCGGCGCCTATTGCAAAAGACCAGCCGGCCAGAGAAAAGCTGCCAATTGGCTTTGTGGGGTATCTGCGACTGCTCAGAATCGGGCTTTCGTTCGTGCTCTTCGCGGCCAGAGTCTTGTTCAACAGCCGACGCTGGCTGCGGCCAAAAAAGCCCGAGTCCGACCTTAGACACACAGAGGGCGCGGCGTTGCGGGCAAGGCTGCTCGCGCTCGGGCCGACCTTTATCAAAATCGGTCAGACGCTTGCGACGCGCGCGGACCTTTTGCCCGTAGAGTACATTCAGGAGCTGTCAAAGCTGCAAGACGAGGTCCCTCCCTTTCCCAACGACCAGGCGCGCGAGATCATAACCCGTGAGCTAAAGGCCGACATCGCCGATGTCTTTAAGGATTTCGAGACGGACCCGATAGCGGCGGCGAGCCTGGGCCAGGTCTACCGCGCCACTCTGCAAACGGGACAGGTGGTCGCGGTAAAAGTTCAGCGCCCTAACATTGCCGAACAGATCGATCTGGACATCCGCGTGTTGAGGAGAATCGCGCGCGTGCTCGAACGCTACCCAAACTTGATACGCGGGGTAGATTGGCAGGGAACGCTCGATGAGTTCCACGCGACCATCGCGGAGGAGATGGATTATCAGCAGGAGGCGCGCAACGCGGAGATGTTTCGCAAGAACTTCGTCGAGTGGCGAGAGATCTATGTGCCTCAGATCTACCACTCGTTTTCGACCACCCACCTGATCGTGATGGAGTTCATCTCCGGCATAAAGGTCATCGAGACGGATGAGCTTCGCGCGGCGGGCCACAACCCGCACGAAGTGGTGAACCTCCTGGCGAAGACATACCTCAAACAGTTGCTCGAAGACGGCTTTTTCCACGCCGACCCGCATCCCGGAAACCTCCGCGTCATGCAGGACGGCAGGCTGGCGTTTTTCGACTTCGGTATGGTCGGGCGCTTGTCTATGGAGCTTCAATCGAAGCTGATAAACGCCTTCTTCCATATCGTCGAGCGTGACGTACATGGCCTGGTAGAGGACATGGTGCGCCTGGGTTTTATAGAGCTCTCGCCGGACGAGGAGAAGCGATTCAAGCCCGTTATCGAAGCGCTGTTTGATAGGTACTTGAGCTTGCGGCTCGGCGACGTGAAATTCAAGGAGCTGATCTTCGACCTCGCGCACGTCATCTACGAATTCCCTTTCCGCATCCCCGCGAACTTCACTTACATAGTCCGCGCGATCATGACGCTGGAAGGCATAGGCACGCTCGTAGACCCCGGCTTCAATTTCTTTGAAGTCGCCCGGCCCTACGCGAAGCGGTTTATGTTCAGGCGCGAAGGCCGCTACCTTCGCCAGTTGATCCTCAACCAGTTGATACGAGGCGAAGGCGGCAACATCGAGTGGGGGAAAGTTTGGAAGCTGGCGAAGATGGCTTTCAGGTATTACGTGCGTGGTGAAAACAAGCTTTAGGATTTCTCCTCAATCGGCGTTTTGGAAACCAGTTTTTGTATCGCCCTGTCCAGGGCGGCCTTCACGTGAATTGATTCGTCTTCTTCGCGCCTGAGCCTGAGCGCTTCGACCGCCTGCTGATCGCCCAGGTTGGCGAGCGCCGCTGCAACCGCCCCGCGAACAGACGCATCGCGGTCGTTGAGCGCGGCAACGAGTGCGGGCAACATTCGCGAATCGCCGCGCCCTTCTTCGCACATGCGCGACAGCTCCTCGGCAGCGCGCTGCCTGGCGAAAGGCGACAGATCGCCCAGCGATTCGATCAAGCCGAATAACCGTGCGTCTTTGTGTATGGGCGGCCCTTCGGCGGCAATCTCCCCTGCGTCGTAGCCGCGACGTTTCAAATACAGCTTTTCATTGCGACTGATCGCCCGCTCGCTTCTCACCCACCACAGCACAGCGACTACGATCACGGTCGCCACAATAATCAATAACATGTTAGATATTCAAAAGCTGATCCACGTTTTGGATCAACCATTCTTGCTGCGCTTCTTCTTATCCTTCTTATCCTTTTTATCCTTGTCATCGTCGTCATCATTCCTGGGGACCACAGGCCGAGGTCGCGGCTTGCTCGGATCATATCGCGGGCGGTCTTCACCACCTGTCCGTGGCGGCTGTCCTCGCTCAGGCTCTGTCATCCTTGGCACGGGTCGCGCCCCGGGCTCTTGAGGGTTCTCTGAGTCTTGGGCCGCGTCCTTCGCCTTGTCGGACGTCTCGTCGGCTGCCTGCGCTTCGGCCTCTTCGGCAGCGGCCTTTCGCATCGCGCGCTCGGCTTCGGCGCGGCGCGCGAGTATCTCTCGATCAGGGGGCGGGGATTTCGGGAACTGGTCATTCGGCTTGTCCTTCATGAATTTCTCCATGAATTGAATCCACATCGGCAGCGCCGCGACCGACCCCGCCTCTTTGTTCCCAAGACTCCGCTTCAACCCCGGATAACCGATCCATACGCCCGTCGTGTACGAAGGCGTGTAGCCGATGAACCACGCGTCCGTGAAATCATTTACCGTCCCGGTCTTGCCCGCAATCATGCGCTTTGATAGCTCCTTGTTGCCCATGATCGACCCGGCGGTCCCGCCAGTCACGACGGCGCGCATCATATCCTGCATCTGGGAAGCGACGTAAGGCGAAATGACTTTGAAAGATTCGGGCTTCCAATCTTGAAGCACATTCCCATCGGCGTCCGTCACTTGAGCGATCAAATGCGGTTTCACGCGGACGCCCTGGTTTCCGAATGACGAATACGCGCTCACCATGTCCATCAGTGGCTCTTCAGTAGCGCCCAGAGCCGAAGGTAAAACCCGCTTCATAGGATTCGACAGCCCAAACCGTTTTACAGTCTCGGCCCCTTTGTCTACGCCGACAACCGATAACAGCCGCACAGCGACTATGTTCAGGGATTGTTGCAGCGCGCTCCTCAGCGGCAGGCTTCCGCCCCCTAGCGACCCGTCGTAGTTCTTAGGCGACCAGCCCGTTCCAGGGTCTACGAACCCGGCTGCGCTGACAACAGTGTCGGGCGTAAAGCCGTTCTCAATCGCCGCCGCGTAGATGAACGGCTTGAAACACGAGCCGGTCTGGCGCTCGGCCTGAGTCGCGTTATTGAACTTGCGAGTAGAAAAATCATACCCGCCCACCATCGCGCGGACCTCGCCCGTCTTGGACTCGATGCAGACCAACGCCCCGTCTACTGCGGGTAACTGGTCGAGGTTTACTTCAAGGGTTCGTTTATCTTTGTCTACTTTGGCGACTCTGAAGACCGCGAGGTCGCCGCGCTTTAGAAGCTTTCCTGGCGCGCCTCCGGCCCACTTGGTATTCGCTTCCGTCACGGTCGCCTTGTAATCGCCGAAACGTATTTCCGCGTTCGTGCCTGCCACGCTCATCACCAAACCGTAGATATAATCGCCCGGCAAATAATCCCCGACCCAATCAGCGTGGCTGTAGTGCGAAAGGTCATATGCCATCTTCGTATCAAGCACGTTGAGCAGCTTGCCGCGCCAGCGCTTGCCGTGGCGGTCTTCGTAAGCATGCAGCCCGCGCCGGACTGCGCGAATCGCGTCGCGCTGCGCCGCCGCATCAATGGTCGTATAAATATTCATGCCGCCGGTCTGCGTCTGCCACGTGCCGAAAGTTTCTTCCGACTCCTGCCGGACTTCTTCGACAAAATAACCATAAATGGAATTGTTATTCGTGGTGTGCGGGCTCAAGCTCAGATTGATCTTGGTTTGCCGGGCGCGCTCATACTCTTCCTCTGTAATATAGCCTTCATCGGCCATGCGGCGCAGCACGATGTTTCGACGCTCAAGCGCGGCCTTCGCGTCGCGCGTAGGCGAGTAGAAGCTCGGGGCCTGCGGCAGCCCCGCCAGCAGCGCGCACTCTTCGAGCTTCAGGTCTTTAAGCGATCTTGAAAAGTAATACTGAGATGCTGCTTCAAACCCATAGGCGCCGCCGCCGAGGAAGATCTGATTGCAATACATCTCCATTATCTGCTGCTTGGTGTAATACCGCTCGATCTGGAGCGACAGGAGAATCTCTTTCACCTTTCTGGTATAAGTCTTTTCAGGCGTGAGGAACAGCGCGCGGGCTAGCTGCTGAGTCAGGGTAGAAGCCCCTTCCGCTTTCCGACCGGAGCTCACATTCTTGGTTGCGGCCTGGACTATTCGGATCGGGTCGACGCCTATGTGCTGATCGAACCGATCGTCCTCGATGGCGAGGATAGCATTCTTCATCATGTCAGGGATCTGTTCATAGCTGACGGGGATGCGCCGCTCAAGCGAGAACTCTCCAACCACGGTCTTACCGTCTTTAGCGATGACTTTCGTGACCAGATTGGGCCGGTAGTTGGCGAGCGCGGCCACCTGCTGGGCTTCTTCGGTCATGCTGGCCTGGTACGCGACTGTGGCGCCGAACATTATTCCTGCGACCACTGAAAGCGCGACCAGGGCCAGGAACGTGTAGTCCCTGAAGAAGTCTTGCAGCCAGTTAGACGAGCCTCCCAGTCCTTGCGTAAATGACTTTAACCTATCCATTGAAATCATGTTTTCCTGCCGCTGTTAGAGTTTTCTGTGATTGATTCTCTGAGTTCCCTTTAACAAGGGTACAGTAGCGATTCTGCCTTGTAAAGCGTATTGTCCTCGGTCAAACCCTCCACTTCGATGCCGAATTTATTGAATTGGTTTGACGATATATTCCCTTATTTTTTTGCGATCGTTTTACCCGGCGGGGGCATCAGAAGGGGCTGGAGAAGTAGATTCATTTGAGCTATCGGGATCATCCGGCAGAAACCATGAGCGGCTCTCTTCTCTGAGCAGGCTAAGCACCGTCATCGTAATGGCGAGGATCACGGGGCCGGCAAACAGGCCGATAAAGCCGAACACCTGGACGCCGCCAAAGACTGAAAAGAAGATCAACAACGTGTGCATGCGAACCCTGCCGCTCATTAACATCGGCCTGAGCACGTTGTCGATAGTGCCGACCACGCCGCCTCCCCAGGCAGCAAGAATGATCGCCTGGACCCAGTGACCGTTAATGAGGAGATAGATCGCGGCAGGCACCCAGACCGCTGCCGACCCGACCAACGGGATCAGCGAGAACATGGCCGCGACGACTCCCCACAAGACAGGCGAAGGGACACCAAAGACCCACAGCGCAAGCCCCACGAGAGCACCTTGCACGGCGGCAACTACAAGCCCGCCGTAAACGGTCGCCATTATCGTGTTATAGATTCCTGTGAAGAGCTTATCGATCTGCTCGGTGTGGAGCGGTAGGATGGCCGCGATTCTTCGACGCAGCGACCGGCCTTCCCGGAACAAGAAGAAAAGGGTGAATAGCGTTATGACTGTATTGACGATAAAACTGATGAAGTTTCCGACGATAGCCTGTCCCTCCTGAAACAGAAAGGAGGTCACCTCTCCGAGCGCACCCCGAATGCGCTCGCCAAGATTCAGCTTGCTAACGTCTACGCCGAGGCGCGAGAGCCAGTAGGTAGGTGTCTCAAGCAAGCGGTTTAAGAAGGGGCTCCAGCCGCCGCTCTCTTCGCTCTTGGCCTGCAAGTATTGGCCCAGGTGTTCGAGCTCTTGATAGATTGCTGCGCCTAGCATGATCGCAGGGATGATTATGATGAGCGTGACGAGAAGCGTCGACAAGAATGCGGCGATGCTCGGTCTGCGGACGACCGTAAGCATCCTCGCATGCACTGGGAAGAAGACGACTGCGATAACGACGGCGGCGAAAAGCGGTTTTATGAAGGGCCGGAAGATTATAAAGCAGAGGTATAAGACGAAGAGGCCAAGCGCAACTAGAAAGATTAAGGTTACTCTTTTTTTTACCATAAATGTGTCTGATTGATGCGGAGCAAGCCTGCACCCTCAGCCGGTTGTATAGCATAACGGTAGGACTTTGTATATTAAAAAGACGGCTGCGAAAAAGGAGTTTGTTTACGCAGTCAAGCGCGAGAGGTCGTCGCTTTCACCCGAGCCTTCAACGCCCAGCGGCTCTTTGTGCTTGCACTCCTCATTGCGACATTGAAGGTAACGGGT
Organism: Blastocatellia bacterium; assembly: GCA_036277095.1. Lineage (GTDB taxonomy): Bacteria > Acidobacteriota > Blastocatellia > UBA7656 > UBA7656 > DASUNP01. Next base: position 125,945 of record DASUNP010000063.1, on the reverse strand, counting down.
CCCGTCTTTCTTCGTCTTTTCCAACAGGAATCGGGCGCCGCATTCGGGACAGTCGCGGGCAACGGGCTTATCCCATAACGCGAATTTGCAAGTCGGGTAGTTCGAACATCCGTAAAAAGATTTTCCGCGCTTGCCCTTCTTTACCACGATCTCTCCGCCGCACTCTGGGCATGAGACTCCCGTCGTCTCCTGTTTGATGTATTTGCACTCCGGGTAATTCGAGCAGGCTGTGAACGGGCCGAAACGGCCTTGCTTGATGACGAGGTGCTTGCCGCATTGCGGGCACAACTCTTCAAGAGCTACGTCAGGCGCGGCGAACTTCCCCCCCTTCTGAATCTTCCGCGTGGTCTTACACTCGGGGTAACCGGTGCAGGCGAGGAACTGGCCGAAACGTCCACGCTTCATCGCCATAGGCTTCCCACAGTTTTCGCAAATCTCTTCTGCAGCCTCTGCGTGTACTTCTTCGCCTGCCTCGTCGTGCGGCTTCGGCAGATCGCGCGTGGTCTTGCACTCGGGGTAATTCGTGCAGGCGAGGAATTCCCCGTAACGACCGAATTTCTTTGCCATCACCGAGCCGCAGTTCTCGCACTTCTCGTCCGTGAGAATCTCCTGGCGCTTCACGTCGCGCATGTGGCGCTTGGCGGCTTCCAGGTCCTTCGTGAACTTGCCGTAAAACTCCGCGAGCGCTTCGGTCCAACGCATCTTGCCTTCTTCGATCTCGTCTAACTCTTCCTCCATGTGCGCCGTGTATTGAACATTGAAGAGATCGTCGAAGTTCTCTACGAGCAGATCGTTGACGATGAACCCCAGGTCCGTTGGCAGGAAGCGGCCGTCTTTGCGCGTGACGTATTCACGGTCCTGTATGACGGTCATGATCGAGGCGTAAGTCGAAGGCCGCCCGATCCCCTTCTCTTCGAGCGCCTTCACGAGCGTCGCTTCGGTGAACCTGGGCGGCGGCTCCGTGAAATGCTGTTCCGGCGAGAGCTTGTTCAGAGTCAGCTCTTCGCCCTGCTCGACGCGGGGCAGGCGGCGCGCCTGCTCGTCATCCTCTTCGTCCTTCTCGTCCTTGCCCTCTTCATAGACCGCCAAAAAACCATTGAACTTCATCACCGAGCCCGTAGCGCGAAACAGGTATAACTCGCCTGCCTTGATGTCGATCGTAGTTTGATCGAAGACCGCAGGCGTCATCTGAGACGCGACGAACCGCTGCCAGATGAGCTTGTACAAAGCAAGCTCGTCTTTGCCCAGGTATGCCGCGACTGAGTCAGGCGTGCGCAGCGCGGAGGTCGGGCGGATTGCCTCGTGCGCGTCCTGCGCGTCTTTCTTCGAGCGATAATTAATGGCGTTGGCGGGCAGATAATCCGGCCCGAACTGGTTTGCGATAACGTCACGCACCTCTACGAGCGCGGAATCGGCGACCCTCGTCGAGTCGGTTCGCATGTAAGAGATCAGTCCTACAAGCCCTTCCTGACCGATCTCCACGCCTTCGTAAAGCCGCTGCGCAAGCTGCATTGTCTTCTTGACGGGAAACCTGAGCTTGCGCGACGCCTCTTGCTGGAGCTTTGAAGTGATGAATGGCGGGACAGGGTTGCGCTTCTTCTCTTTAGTCGTTACCGATGAGACGATGAAACGCTGGCGCTTTATGTCTGTGACAAGATCGCCTGCCTGTTTCTCGTCCTTGATGTGGACCTCAGACTTCTTAACATCTTCACCGAAGTCTGTAGTCTTTACGGTCTTCTCTTCGATTCTGAAAAGCCGCGCGTCGAAGGCGGGCGGCTCGTGCGCGCCGAGGTTAGCAGTGATGGTCCAGTACTCCGTAGGGACGAAAGCCTGTATGTCGCGTTCCCGCTCTACCACGAGTCGCAGGGCTACAGATTGCACGCGGCCCGCAGACAACCCGCGACGGACCTTGTCCCAAAGCAATGGGCTGACCTGATAGCCGACTATGCGGTCGAGCAAGCGCCGGGCCTGTTGAGCATCTACAAGATTCTGGTCGATCTCGGTCGGGTGGCGGAAGGACTCTTGAATCGCGCTTTTCGTGATCTCGTTAAAGAGGACGCGGCGGACCTGTTTGCGGTTCTTGCCTCGGCCTTCAAGCTCCTCTTTGATGTGCCAGCCTATGGCCTCGCCTTCGCGGTCCGGGTCCGTAGCAACGTAGATCGTGTCCGCCTCTTTCGCGGCGGCCTTTAGCTGCTTGATTACCTTTTCCTTGCCGGGAATGACCTCATAGCTCGGCTCAAAATCGTTATCAAAATCGATCCCAATGCCTTTCTTGGGAAGGTCCTTGATATGGCCCACGGAGGCCATCACAGTGTAGCCCGCGCCCAGGTACTTGTTAATCGTTTTAGCTTTGGATGGCGACTCAACAACAACCAGCGACTTTGCCATAATATGAATTACCCAATAATAAAAAGAGAGCCGTGTCAGGCGGCTTTCTTTGTCCCGTACCAAACAATCGACTTTAGCCCCCGCTCTCGCGCCGTGTCAAGCAGGGCTTCTGATAAGCAGGCTAAAGCCTAAGAACAAAACTCTTACCGGGCAGTTGCCTGATGCGGTCAAGCATCTCCAGGTTCAGAAGGGCGCCCATCAGCTCGCCCGACGCCAGGCCCGCGCCTGAGATTAATTGATCGATGTGGACCGGCTCGTCCATGCGGAGTATGCCCAGGACCTTGCGTTCGGAATCCGTGAGCGCCACTTCGTCAAGACTCAGTTGTTCTGCCCGGCTCTCTTCGCGCTCCGCCGATATGATTGCCGTCTTATGCTCGACGGGTAGCTCGTCGACAACGTCTCGCCATGTCTGCACAAGCTTCGCTCCGTCCTTAATCAAGTAATTAGGGCCGAAGCTTTTTGAAGAAGTGATGTTTCCGGGGACCGCAAAGACATCGCGGCCTTGCTCGTAAGCCATGCGGGCCGTTATGAGCGAGCCGCTTCGCTCTGCCCCTTCGACGACTAGCACGCCGAGGGCCAACCCGCTAATCACACGGTTGCGAAACGGGAAATTCTGAGGCAGCGGTGGCGTGGCAATCGGGAATTCTGTTACAAGAGCGCCCTGTTCTTTTATCTGCTCGGCCAGCTTTCGATTCTCCTTCGGGTAGACAGTCTCAAGACCCGTTCCCATGACGGCTACAGTTAATCCCTGGCTCTCGATAGCCCCGCGATGCGCCGCCGCGTCAATTCCGCGAGCAAGCCCTGAGATGATCGTAACGCCGCGCATTGCAAGCTCGCGAGACAAAGCCTCGGCTACGTTCCGCCCGTAAGTAGAGCATTGTCGCGAGCCTACCACGGCGATTGACGGTTGAGCGAGCGCGCGATCGAGATCGCCGAGCGTGTAAAGCACGATGGGAGGGTCATAGGCTTCGCGCAACAGTTTTGGGTAGCGCGCGTCTGCGAGCGTAAGAACCTCTGCGCCCATCTCGGAGAGAGCTTTAATCTCCCGGTCGGCGCGTTCGCGAGGCTCGCCGCTTCTAAGGGCGTCAATCGTATCGCGCTTTATGCCTGCTGATTCCAGTTCAAGCCTGCTGGCGGCAAAGCAGGCGGCGGGCGAGCCGAAGCGGTCTACCAGTATTGCGGCAGTGCGAGAGCCGATACCGGCCACAAAGCTGAGCGCAATCCAGTCGCGAATCGGGTTGTCAACGATAAAGGACATCTGTCAAAGCCTGTACGGGCGCAGAACAATCTACCAGGCGGGCGATTGTATCGCTTCTGGATTATTAGTCAAGCAAATATTCGATAGATCGATTGAAAGAGAGTGGGCCGAAAGGTAGAATGCCTGCTCGGTTATCTATTTCATGGAGGCGCGACAATGGGCAACCTTCGCAAAGCTATTCCAACGGTCGAGGCGGCGATTAGAAGATTGGACCCCGAAGTCATAGTGCAGCGGACCTTCTATGATGAAGTGAGCGACAGGCTTTACGTGGGCGTCGTCAAGGGGCTTCGCGAGGTGGAGATCGTTCTTCTAGGCCACGACTTTGAGGACGAACGGCTCAAGCGAGTCAACCAATCGCTCGAAGACGGTCTTAAGAAGCTTGAGCAAGTTCCTATAAGCTGACGCGCTGTAAACTCACGATGTCATACAGGTACAGGGAAATGGTGCTTGCCGAGCTTGCGCGGCACGGAATCAATCCTACAAATCAAACTCCCCCTGAATTCGCAAAAGAGTTTGTCAACGATCTTTACCTTTACGAGATCCGAAGCTTGAGAAAGCTTATGCGGGCCGGGCTGATCGAAAAGCGCGATTATGCGCGCCAGGTTGAGGAGCTAAGGAAGCGGTATCCGATACTCTCGCTCCAGATCGCGCTGTGGACAGAATGATCTGCCTGCGGTAGCGGGCGGGTTCCGGTTTTGCTACTATTCAACTTCAACGCACTCATTCGCAGAGCGACGAAATCATCAAGCAACCAGTGGATCGCACCTCATGAGGGCGAATGCGCCTGCTTTTTTTTCAGAAAGGAGAAAAATTATGAGACGGGCTACGATTCTGGTCTTACTCGTGAGCGTTATGATCGCTATTGCTTCGGCTGCTAATGGAAAAAAGATGACTATCGAAGCAGCCCTTTCAATAAAAGATGTCGGAGCGCCGCAGTGGTCGCCCGACGGTAAATGGATTGCCTTTACCGTGAGCGAATGGAACAAAAAGGAGGTCAGGCGAGATTCACACATTCATCTGATTTCGACTTCAGGCGGCCAGCCGATCCGCCTGACGAATGGTGAGCGGGGCGAGAGCTCGCCGCAGTGGTCGCCCGATGGCACTCGCCTCGCTTTTCTAGCGAACCGCGACGCGGCTCAGGCCGCACCCGGAGCGGGAGGTCGCGGCAATCAAGTGTGGATGATTTCGATTGGCGGCGGCGAGGCTGAGAAGGTCACCGACGAAGAAACTCCGGTCTCACAATTCCGATGGTCGCCCGACGGAAAAACGATCGCATACATAGTTCGCGATACGCCGAAGGATAAAGCCGAACGTGAGAAGCGAAAAAAAGAGAAGTTTGACGCAATCGTAGTCGACACTGATTTCACTTACGCGCACCTGTGGTCCATCAGCCTGGACAAGAGAGAGAAGAAACGGATCACCGAAGGCGCATTTACGGCGGGGGACCCGCAGTGGTCGCCCGACGGGCGTTGGATAGCTTACGTAGTCAGTCGCGGGGGCTCGCAGGAATCAAGCTTCACGGACATCTCAGAAGACCGCAACGCGGACATATTCGTAGTGTCAGCGCAAGGAGGCCAGCCCCGCGAGCTTACAACGAATCGAGGGCCTGATTCGCAGCCGCGATGGTCGCCCGACGGAAAACAGATTGCCTACGTCGCGGCGGACGATCCGAATTCATGGGCGGCTAAGACAGACTTGATGGTCGTGCCTGTCGAAGGCGGTACGCCGCGCAATCTGACAGGCTCATACGCAGACTCTGTTTTCGGCAACGTCGAATGGTCGCCCGATGCCCGCTTCATCTATGTGCCGGGCGCGGTCGGCGTCTACGGCCAGTTGTTAAAAGTCCCGACGGCGGGCGGCGAGCCGCAGCCGGTATTCGAGCGAGCTGGAGCTTACTCTTCAATCGATGTTTCGCCCGACGGTCGAATGCTGGCATTCGGTTTCAACGACGCGAAAGCGCCGGACAACATCTATGTCGCGACCGTTGCAGGACGCGAGGCAAAGCAGATTACAGACTTGAACCCGAACGTCAAAGAGTACAACATAGCCGACACTGAAGTGATTAAATGGAAGGGCGCGGACGGGCTTGAGATCGAAGGCATACTGGTTAAGCCCGTTGGCTTCGAGCGAGGCAAGCGTTACCCGACCATCCTCCAGATTCACGGAGGCCCTTACGGGCGATTTTCTTACGGATTCAATTCTCGCGCGCAGATCCTGGCGAACAACGGCTATGCGGTTTTGATGCCCAACCCGCGCGGCTCTACCGGATATGGGATTAAATTCACTACGGCGAACGTCAAGGACTGGGGCGGCAAGGATTACCAGGACATCATGGCCGGAGTCGATGAGGTCATTCGGCTCGGCATCGCAGACCAGAATCGCCTGGGCGTGATGGGCGGCAGCTACGGCGGCTTCATGACGTTCTGGGTCATCACGCAGACGGACCGATTCAAAGCCGCGATCGGGCATGCGGGCATTAGCGACTGGTATAGCTTCCACGGTCAGAGCGACATACCGGGATTGATGGAGTACGGATTCGGCGGCATGCCCTGGACGGCTAGAGAGACTTACATGAAGTACTCTCCGATGTCTTTCGTAGACCGTGTGAAGACGCCGATCATAATTACGCACGGCGAGCAGGACCGCCGCGTGCCGATCGCACAGGCAGAGCAGTATTACCGCGCCCTCCGCAAGCGAGGCGTGGAAGTGGTCTTCGTCCGTTACCCGCGCGAAGGTCACGGCATAGCCGAGCCTAATCACCAGATCGATCTCGTCAATCGCCAACTGGAATGGTTCGACCGGCACGTGAAAGGCGAGAAGGCTCAAGCGGCTGGCGCTAATTCGAATTGACGGTCGAGAGCCCTTTCGTTACCGACAGCCGGACGCAACGCGATAGGTCTTACGCCCAGAAGTTGCGGTCGAGAGTACGGTACTGAATCGCCTCGCTGACGTGGCCGGACTCGATCTTTTCTTTGCCCTCAAGGTCCGCCAGCGTGCGGCTTACTTTAAGGATGCGGTCATAGGCGCGCGCTGACAGGCCCAGCCGGGTTATCACGTTTTCAAGCAGCGCCTTTGAAGCAGAATCAATGACACAGAATTTGCGTATGAGGCGAGGCGTCATCTGAGCGTTCGAGAAAATCTTCTCTCCGACAAACCGCTCAAGCTGGATGCGCCTCGCCTGAACTACCCGTTCTCTTATATCATCTGATGACTCTCCGTGCGTGTCGCTAGCCAGCTCCTTGAATTTCACAGCCGGAACGTCTATGTGGATGTCAATGCGGTCGAGCAGAGGTCCTGATATTTTTGAAACGTATCGCTGTATCTGCATCGGAGTGCAACTGCACTCACGTGAAGGGTTGTTGAAATGGCCGCAAGGACAGGGGTTCATCGCCGCCGCGAGCATGAACCTGGAGGGGAATGTGAGCGACATTGCAGCGCGGCTTATAGTCACGCGCCCATCTTCGAGCGGCTGCCTCAGCACTTCGAGCACGTTACGTTCGAATTCGGGCAACTCGTCGAGGAAAAGCATGCCGTTATGCGCAAGCGATACCTCTCCCGGCCTGGGGATCGTCCCACCTCCGATCAGCCCCGCGTCAGAGATCGTATGATGCGGTGAGCGGAATGGTCGCGTTGAAACGAGCCCACGCTTCTCTGTCAGGCCCGCGACCGAATGAATCTTTGTACACTCTATAGCCTCTTCGAACTCAAGCGGCGGCAGTATTGTAGGTATCCGTTTGGCAAGCATCGTCTTTCCCGATCCTGGCGGACCGATCATCAGAATATTATGCGAGCCGCTTGTCGCCACTTCGATTGCACGCTTCGCATGGAGTTGCCCGCGCACCTCGCGGAAATCGACCGGGTATTGGCTTTGGTTTTCTAGCAGCGTTGTCGCATCGATCTTTAACGGCGCAGGCATTGTCTCGCTGTTAATCAATTCCACGACTGCCCTCAAGGACTCGACCGGATAGACATCCAGCCCTGTCACTACTGCTGCCTCCTCAGCGTTCTCGGCGGGGACTAACACACGCTTCGCCCCTCTGGCTCTCGCCGCAACTGCTATGGGGAGCCCGCCCTTCACAGGTCTGACCCGCCCGTCTAGCGATAGCTCTCCGACAATCAGCGTATCATTCATATCTTCGCGGCGAAGCTCTCCGTTCGCGCCGAGTATTCCGATTGCAATAGGCAGGTCAAAGCTTGAGCCTTCTTTCTTCACATCGGCAGGGGCGAGGTTTACGGTCAGTTTATGGATCGGGAAGAAGAATCCGCAGTTATTTATCGCCGACCGGATGCGCTCGCGGCTCTCGCGGATGGCAGTGTCAGGCAAGCCGACCATAGTGAAGACAGAAGACATCCCGTCACCTGAGCGAGGGGTGAGGTCTATCTCGACATCAACGACATAAGCGTCAATGCCGAAGACTGCGGCGCTGAGCGTCTTAAAGAGCATACTTGTCCTCTTGAACAGAATTATTGAAGCAGGTTGATGAACTGGGGATTAGATTGAGAGGAGGGCTACGCCTTCCAAGATGATAGACTAAATTCTCCGGCCAAATAATTCAATCTGTTTGCGGCCGCTGGCAACGCGCAAGGGTGTCGCCGGCAATCTCTACCTCTTGCTTTTGTTAGCTTACTGCTGTCTGACGAGGAACACATCCCACGCCCATCGCCCGACGTGCGTGCCTCTCTCGTCACGGACTTTCGCGCGGTAACGGAATAGGTTCCCATGCCCGTCTTGACGTCTTGATTCTTTGTAATCGAGGTCAATTGACGCCACGCCTAATGAAAGCAACGTATTTAGCTCACCTGGCTCTGAAATGCCGTTGTGGTTCGTATCTCGCCAGAGCCGCAGAGAAGAAAAAATCGCATCGCTACCGCTTATCTTAGCATCATCATTACCGCCATTGATCGGACTGTCATACTCATTGAGCGCAATGAATCCATTAGGGTGAGATGATGATGGTTGCGGAGTATAGTTCCCAAAAAGCTCTTGCCCATTATCAATCTGACCATTTCCATTTCGGTCTAAAGCTAGCCAAGCATCATCTGATCCGGCAGCAGTCCATGCAATACGCTCAGTGCTACCACCAGGCTCTATGTCGAAATCCACACCACTATTTGCGTTAGTGAGATTAAAACCATTGCCCTGCGTATCAAGGACTACAGGGGTGTCGGTGTAACACTCGCAATAATCTGGGCTATGCCGGACCCATTGACCTCCTCGCGAACGACACTCCCATTCCAATGATGGAGAACAAGAGTTTTCATTACATTGACCATCACAGTCAGGTGAGGTATATGTGCCTGAATTATCATCTCGGACACAGCCGCTTCCGAGTTGACATATCTATTTTTCGTTGCCACCACTAATCAGACAATAATTGTTTATCTGTTTAATCCTGGCATTATCACAAAGGGTAGGACCTTGTGGTAGAGATGTCCGTGGAGTACAGTAAAACATTACGGAAGCACTGCAAGAACAGCCGATACTAGTGCAATGACCTAAGTCAAAAGAATGCCCTATCTCATGCGCTATTATCCCTGTTAATGGGTAATCTGGCGCATTGAGGTAAAGAGGATTCACCCTAATTCTGGCATAGTCACGAAATTGATAATTGGTGCTTGGCTCACATTCAGCATCAGCAGCACCACTCGACAAAGGTGTTTCTTTGACTACATCACATCCGTACTCTCCGCCAGTTTCACTGAAGGTCACATGAGAACAGTTTCCATTGAACCCGGAAGATGCATTCCAGTTGGTAAAGGCGTTACGAATTTGAGTTTTCTGGCTCGATGTAAACGCAGGGTCAATAATAACCTAAACTGTAACTGAAGCACTCCAACTATACCAGTACGGGGCTGTGGGATAATATGCGTCTATTGTTGGACAAGGGATTTGGGAGAACACGTTTTGTGAATATAGTGGGATCACTAGGAATAAGGCGAATATTGTAAATGAGAGAACTCTGTGAATTTGAGGCTCTGGTTTCTTCATTGCTTTCTCTCTCTTTTCGCAATATCTGCCCGTAATTCATTCAGGAACCTGGATTCTTGAGTTTCACCATATTTGAGATACAATCCCCGCGTGTCTAAACGTGTCGCCTTCTCATCATGCAACTCATAAAGATCAAGAACATTGTAAACCTGCCCATCCGCATAGTACCTCAAGAAGAAAACGTACTCACCGCCAATTCTTGGCATTCCCAAATCGCCGATTACATGTCTTATAGTTCGGCCATCCGGGAGCTGGACGGTTGCTCCCTCACGCTCCACAACTATTAAATCACCAGATAAATTGTTATCAGTTTTCAACACATCTATGATACGAACAGAGAACTCCGAATAAGCCCCGGTCTTATCATTGGACACATATCCTTTGGCATCGACAACCTCACCTTTGACGATGGCGTCACTTTCAGATGCCGGCAGAACAGGAGTAACTGAAAAATAATCGCCCCCCATACTTCCTGTCTCTTTCCTGGTTATAGGCAATTGATCAAATGGTTTGTAATTACGTTTGTCATAACGCTTGTTGCGCGCATTCCTTATTGCACGCTCTGTCGGATTGGATGGCTCGGGTGCTGTATATAAAGCAAGAGGGAGTTTACCCTTATCTTCCATTTTTGGCTTATGCTGCTCTTGCGAAGGGCGGGACCAGGCGCTTATCAGTACGAACGATGTGCAAACAAGAATGAGGGCGCAAAATGCATTTGAGATTTGAAATAATGAGCTACGCTTTAACATAAATCCTCCCGGCTTGGTTTAAGACCGTTTAAACAGTAGCTTCGTTATGTAAGGCTTGCTACTCAGAGATGAGCGAACTATAGCACCCTGCTTTTTGTCAGTCAACGAAATTAGTTAAAGCCTACTTACTAATTCCGTCATTGAGAGTTTACCGCTTGGGTGATTTCAATTGAAATCTAAATCTTTATGTCGAAAGCTAATCCGGAGGCAGTATGGTCGGGATTCGTTTGGCAAGCATCGTCTTTCCCGATCCTGGCGGACCGATCATCAATATGATATGTCCATTTCACCCACATTATTCAAGTTCTCATACAGTGTACCTATCATCTCATAGTGACTTTCAAGCAAACCTACATCAGGTAGGTTTCCGTTGAATTGCCAGTTGGCCCATCCCTGGTCGTGATACCCCCAGACAAAGAAAGCCGCTCCTGGGCCAAATCTGGGCAATTGCATAGCCCTAGCAGGGGGCTGGATGAACTGATCGCTGTTACAGACCCAAAGATGGATTTGATCTTTACCGGCGGCCTGGTCATCTCCCGGCCTTTTATTGGTGCCGGGGCACATTGCCTAACAAACGGTTAGCTCCTATAATTTGGGATACCCGATCAGCATACAGATTCAAAGCAGAAAATGGTTAATCGGCCGGACAAAACATTTCTTGATTTCACCAGAACGCTTTGGGGGAAAATTGCCCTGGTAATAGAAGTTTTTTTGGCTCTCCTGGGTTTGGTTCAGGCTATAAGGGGCAATATTGGGCCAGTTACAATCATTCTTGTTGTTTCCGCTCTTGTGGTAATCCATTTCTGTTTGTGGTACATATATCTTAAAAAGCATGAATCGGCCCTATACCATTCTGTATCTCCCGTTGACCGAAATGCTAGCCGGGTACGAACGTTCTCAAGAAAAAGTCGTCGCCTTGCGCTGATTGGCATCATTACGACCTTGTTAATTCCCCTGGTGTCTTTCGGTATTTGGAAATATAGCAACCTCCCCGCCGCGAATGGGATGACGTTTTGGTTGCCAAGTTCGAAGGGCCAGAGTCGCAGAGTTATAGGGTAACCGAGATTATAATTGAGCAACTACGCGACGTAACTAAAAGGTATCCTGAAGTAAGAATCCAATCGCTTCCCGATCACATTACCGTTGAGCAGGGGAGCGACTTTGCGCGGAATAGAGGAGAGGAATACGGGGCTAACATGGTTCTTTGGGGGTGGTATGCGCCCGGCAAAGAGAGGGCGATAGTCATAGCACATTTTGAGCTGCTACGGAAACCAAAAAGCTTAAAACTTAGCAACGAAAAGCGTTTTCTTAATGCGCCCATCGCAGAGCTTGAGAGTTTTAGGGTTCAGACACAGCTATCCAGTGAGGTAAGTTCGCTGGTATTACTTACAACGGGCCTCATTCAGTTTGAGTTGGGGGATTATGATGGCGCAATTGATAGGCTCACAGATGCCATCAACCAGCCCGGCATCACCAATGAGTTTGTGGGAATTGATTCTTTGTACTTTTACAGGGGGCTTGCTCATGGGGTAAGAGAAGATTCGGATGCCGCAGCAGATGCGGCGATTGCCGATTTTAGTCGCGCTTTAAGTATTGTTCCGACGCATAAATATGCGCTTTATAACCGGGGTGTTGCACGCTTTTTAAGGGGAAATTCCAAGCTGGCCCTAGAAGATTTCAATGCGGCTGTTCAAATCGATGACAAGTTTGACTTAGCCTATTACAGTCGCGGTATTGTAACCGCGCAGATGGGTAAGCCCGATCAGGGGATAGGAGATCTTGATAGAGCCTTAGAGCTCAATCCCGCACTTCTGGATGTGTATAACATTCGAGGGGCGGCCTACCTAGCTATGGGCCACTATGATGCAGCCATCAACGATCTCTCTCAGGTAATTACCCTTGATCCCAGTTACTTTGCAGCTTATAGCAATAGGGCTAAGGTGTACATGCAAATGGGCGCATACGATTCCGCCATTGCGGATTTTGAGAAGGCTCTTGCACTTAATCCAAATGACACAAGCACGCAATACGCTTTGGGGCAAGCCTACTATCAGCGGGGAGATTATGATCGCGCATTGGTTGAGATGCAAAGGATAATCGATCTTGACTCCGGTTACTTTGACGCATACTCCACTCTTGGAAAAATACATCTATCACGGCGACAATACAGTGATGCAAGGGCAAATTTCGATAAGGCCATAAGCCTGAAACCCGATTCAGCGGAGGCCTACCACAATCGTGGGATAGCAAATTATCTTAGTAAAAACTTCGATGAAGCAATGAATGATTTCAATAAAGCCATTAGCCTGAATGCCAATAATGCGCAAGCCTACCTCAATCGCGGTAACGCGTTTCGGGGGAGGGGGGACTGTTTACGCGCATTGGAGGATTACAAAAAGGCTATAAATATAATACCGGACTTTGCCGAAGCCTATTATGAAAGCGCCGTATGCCACCATAAAAGGGGGGAGAAGGATAAGGCAGTTTTAATTATAAAGAAGGCGCTAGATCTGTCTAAAGATCCAACCCAGCGATTAACAATGGAAAAATTTCTCCGGCACATTCTTGCAGAGTAAGGGAATGCGCCCAGATATGAGCTTCAGCAGCGAGGGACCTTTAACGATCTTGATCCAGCTGTTTTGGAGGAAATAGTTAAAGATTATGCGGAGAGAATTGAGAATATTGTTAACGGCGAGGTCATTGAAGTTTTAGAAGAACAAGGGAGACTTCATGAGTTTGAGCAGCTTTTAGAGAATGACCCAACCGGAATGGGAGCTTATTTAATGCGTGTAATTCCGGACTTTCCGGCATTCTTTTCAAGAGCAGTCTCAAAGGCAAAAAAGCGCATTCTAGGCTAGCTTTGCTGCTCGCCCACGCGATGCACATAACAAGTGCATCCAAAGAAGCGCGAAGCGATTCCTGTAAGCTTTGATCAGTGTCGCCCGGTGGCTTAACTGTTCTTACTTCAAAATAAGTGATCTTAATTACTGAAGTAAGAAATCGAAGTAAGATTTACAAAACCTGGATAGAAATACTCCTTGACCAAGAAAGCAGCTCCTAGGGCAAATCTGCGCGATTGCGTAGCCCTAGCAGAAGGGCTGGACGATCTGATCCCAGTAACAGACTTGAGGAGATAGATCAGTAGACTAGACGTAAAATCCTGAGTCTACACACCCCAATAAAACACACCCACAGTCATAGACTTACCCCTTTTTAGAGAAACTGAATCGGTAGGTGTTCTGACCATAACGTGAAAATATTATGCGAGCCGCTTGTCGCCACTTCGATTGCACGCTTCGCATGGAGTTGCCCTCGCACCTCGCGGAAATCAACCGGGTATTGGCTTTGGTTTTCTAGCAGCGTTGTCGCATCGATCTTTAACGGCGCAGCCATCGTCTCGCTGTTAATCAATTCTACGACAGCCCTCAAGGACTCGACCGGATAGACATCCAGCCCTGTCACTACTGCTGCCTCCTCAGCGTTCTCGGCGGGGACTAACACACGCTTCGCCCCTCTGGCTCTCGCCGCAACTGCTATGGGGAGCCCGCCCTTCACTGGTCTGACCCGCCCGTCTAGCGATAGCTCTCCGACAATCAGCGTATCATTCATATCTTCGCGGCGAAGCTCTCCGTTCGCGCCGAGTATTCCGATTGCAATAGGCAGGTCAAAGCTTGAGCCTTCTTTCTTCACATCGGCGGGAGCGAGATTTACGGTCAGTTTATGGATCGGGAAGAAGAATCCGCAGTTATTTATCGCCGACCGGATGCGCTCGCGGCTCTCGCGGATGGCAGTGTCAGGCAAGCCGACCATAGTGAACACAGAAGACATCCCGTCGCCTGATCGAGGGGTGAGGTCTATCTCGACATCAACGACGTAGGCGTCAATGCCGAAGACTGCGGCGCTGAGCGTCTTAAAGAGCATACTTGTCCTCTTGAACAGAATTATTGAAGCAGATTGATGAACTGGGGATTGGTTTGAAAGAAGGGCTACGCCTTCCAAGATGATAGACTAAATTCTCCAGCCAAATAATTCAATCTGTTTGCTTCAACGAAGTATGCTGAGTTATGGCCCGTAAAAACCGTTGTTGGTTTCTCCGCTACTTGTATATAAGGAGTGGGTGAGTCTGGAGCTTATGTTACGCCGCCCTCCGGTCTCCACACATCAGGAAGAATAGCTTGAACACTATGGACTAGATTTTCTAGCTAATCATCAACGACAAGTTGATATTGCATAGTTCTTTTACCGCCTCTTTGTAATGTTCGTTTGTGAGCCGCCGGGCGGGGGCTAGCCCCGCCCCTACAGCTTATTGCACACCGCTATGAACTCTCACCATTCGTAGTTCAGATAAGCAAATTCTCTACGTAGTCCCGCCGCTCCCCCCGTTATCGTTATTCTTCTACTCCTAGTTCGCAATTAAATCCTGCTCCTGTCTCGGAGTCACGATATTGAAATTCGCCGGGAAGATGTCGAGCAGATTCAATATCTCTGTTACTATCAGCGAATGACCGCTTACCACAGTGATCTCGCCCGAGTGGACCGCCGCCTCGAATGCCGCGCTTATGTGTTCGCTGCTCATGATTTTATTAAGCGTGGTGCGGTCCGTCTTCAGCGTGACATCTGCCGCAGGCAGTTCGCCCTCCGTGGCATACTGCGTGTAAGGCAGCGTGAAGTCTAATTGCTCCAGCGCGTAATACTGGGTCGGGTCAGAGGTGCTCGTGACGATCCAATTGCTAGTAGACGACTGGAGATTTTGCTGCTCGGCCTTCGGCGCGTTGAATCGCAAGCCCATGTAATCAAAGTACTGGTCTAGCGTCATCGCGCTCACTACATCTTCGCTGATCGGCTTCGACCGGAGAAGCGGCGACACGCCATGTCGAAGCTCGTCCGCGCCCATCAGATAAACGTTGCGCCACGGGCCGGACTCGGCTTGATAACCAAGTTGCTCCAGCGCATCAGCCTGGAGAAGTTTCGCTTCAGCCGTAACCTGGTCCGGTGGGTTTACACTTGAGCTGTCAGGCGCGGCAAAGATTACGTGGTTGACTACTTCGACGACCCAGCGATAATCGCCTTCGGCATACGCTACGTGTGCCTTTTTCAGAATTTCTGACGCGCCGCCCATGTACTCGACGTACTTCCTCGACGCCGCTACGGGTGGCAGCGAATGAAGCGTCGCCGGGTTGGCGTCGTACCATCCTAAGTATCTCTGATAGACAGCCTTCGAGTCGTGATTGACTGTGCCGTAGTAACCTCGGTTGTACCACTCGGACGAGAGGCTCTGTGGCAGGACGAGTACCTCTGAAAGCTCGATCATAGTCCGGCCGTGGTTGAGCATACGTAGCGACTGGTCGAGAATGTACTTGTAAAGATCGCGCTGCTTCTTGAGGTAAACCAAAAGGTCCGAAGTCTCTTTCCACATAGGCCAGTGGTGCTGCGCGAAAAGAACATCGGTCTTATTGCCGAACAACTGTATGGCCGTGTTGATCGTCTTCCACCAGGCGGCCGCGTCGCGAACTTGCGCGCCACGCAGCGAGTAGAGGTTGTGAAGGTTATGCGTCATGTCTTCGGCCTCGCACAACGCCTTGAACTGCGGGAAATGGAAGAGCATTTCCGCAGGCGCTTCGGTATCGGGCGCTAACATGAAGGTGACCTCCACGCCGTCGATGGTGTGTTGCTCGATGTTCTGCGTGATATTGATCGTGGGCGGGATCAGTCCGCTCTGGCCTATCGAGGTGGTCTTACCCAGGCCGCTGTCGACCTGCCCCTTAATGCCCTTGTGCAGTATCGAGCCGTACATATAGATGGCTCGGCGGGCCATCGCACTGCCGGCGTAAACGTTCTCGCTCACAGCGTGATCGAGAAAGCCATCGGGCGCGTAGATCGGGACTGGGTTTCTCCGGCCTTGTTCATCGGTCACTACTCCATTCACTCCGCCGTAGTGATCGATGTGGCTGTGAGTGTAGATGACCGCTTTTACCGGAGCTTTGGTCCGGTCTATCTGAAGGGCGTCGTAATAAAGGTTCAACGCCGCCTTGGCCGTCTCAGTCGAGATGAGCGGATCGATGACGATGATGCCCGTCTCCCCTTCGACTATCGTCATGTTCGAGAGGTCGAAAGCGCGCACCTGATATATACTCTTCGGCTTGTCGGTGCGTGTCGTCACCTTGAACAATCCGTTGTACATGTTGATTTGCGCCTGACGCCATAGGCTCGGATTGACCGAGTAAGGAGCCTGTTGCGGTGGCGTCCCTATCAAGAACTGGTACTCTTCCAAGTTCCAGATCGGGATGGGTGGAGCGGGAGGATTGTTATTCCTGATTATAACTTGATCGACAGGCTGATTGGTCACAGTGCCGCTTGCCGTTAGCGTGGCAATGAAACCTTTCCGCGCGTCGGCGTAGTCTTGCTCCTTTGCCCAGTTCATCTCTTGCGCTACCTTTTGGTTCGCCTCAATCGTGTGGATAGAAGGCTCTTTGGGTAGCTTGTCGTCTTGCAACGACTTCGCTTCATTTGGTTCCTTAGGGTTCTTGTCCATACGTAACCTCCTGTATCTCGATTAGATTTGGGACCGGTTAATGCAATCTACGAATGAGGTGCGTAAGCGCCGCACGTCATCGCTACAGGTTACATTCAATTGAAAATAGCTATTAATGTTGAACTGCTACGTATGGTTCTCTAAGGAAAAGGCCAGGCACCTTACATCACAGGCGGCGTATTTAATATCACAAAACTTCTCGGCTATCAAGCGACCTGAAGACTGTTAGTAGGGTCTATTCATTGTTATGCTTTCCTTCGTGAAGTCATTTACAGACGTGCTAATTACAATCGCGGTTCTGGGCGGCATACTCGTCGTAAGCGCGATTCTAACGAACCTCTATGCTCGCGCTATGTATTATCAATGTAAACAATGCCGCTCTCTAAACGCCAAGCGTAGGACTCATTGCAGGGTTTGCGGGAACGCTTTGACTGACAAGGCCGAATCATGAGCCAGGCTTTAAATTAAGCTCGCGCGCTTTCTCTTCTATAGCTTCAAACAGGTATTCGCGCTCAGTCTCGCTTGTCGAACGGCGGTAAGACGACAACAGCTCTTTTAATGATGATAGCTCTTTGTATAATCCCGCCTGCTCAATCGGAGGCGTCAGGTACGACACCAGCTCTGCGTATGAGCGGCGCTTCGCTATAGTCCCTTCCGAAGGGTTGTTTACACTGTAGATGTAAATGTTCGGCAACTCTCCGACCAGACGGTCGGGCCAGCAGCGCGAAGAGAGCCCCGCCTGTTTTCCCGGCATGAACTCTAACGCCCCGTGAGTGCCTACGTGCACGACTGCGTCGGCGCGAAAAATTTTCTCGATGTATGTATAGAATCCCATGAAACCGTGATGTGGCGATGCGCTCTCTGCCGCGAGCAGCCGCATCGGGTCTCCTTCATACCCAAATGTCGGCTGGATGCCCACGAAGACGTTGCCCAGCTCGACCCCGAGAATGAATATATCGCGACCATCAGAATTGAGAAGGCCCGGCGCACGTCCCCACTCCCGCTCTATCTCGCGTACGTACGGGCAGAGCTCGCGATACTCGGCGACGCCCATGCGGTAAGCGACATTCGCCACCTGGCCGAACTCTTCAGAGTTACCTTTGAGTAATATTTCTCGCAGTCGTTCCGCGCTCTCAGGCACTGTCACATCATATCCTTCCGCCTTGAGCCGAATGAGAGTCTCCATCAAGCTGGCGAAGACATCAAGGTCAGCCGCCGTCCCTATATTTCCTTTGTTCGGCGGAAAGCAGAAGACCGAAAAGGCCAGTTTGATAGAATCTTTTGGAGCCACTCTCAGATGATTCCACCGCTTGATGCGGCGCGCGATTCGCAGACATCGTTCCTCAATCGGCTCAGGCTGGTCGCCCTGCTCGCTCAGCCCGCCGAAGATGAAGGGCTCGCTCGCGCCATCGATCTCTGGGATGGCAATCTGCATGGCCGTCTGAATCGGGTTGAGGCCAGTCTTGCTCTGCCCCCAGTTCTCAATTGTCTGAACGTCGAGCGATACCAAAGACCGGTAAGGCACGCCGATCTCTCGAAGGAATTCGACCGACGCTTCCGCATCGTTCATCGCAGGCCCGCCGACAAAGCTGAATCCTGTCAGCGAAACAATCTGGCTGACGCGCGAAAGCGGCCTTCCCTTCTCTTCCGCCGATGTCGGGTCGATGAAGAACTCGCGGCACGCGTCGCGGTTGTCCATGAAAGTCGAGAGCGCAGGCACGACGCTCAATCCTTCGCTTTCAATCGCGCGTATCAACCCGTCGTAATGCCCGCGCGATGCGCTTACCACCTGGGGACGCATCAAAAGAAGCCCTATAGTTTCCCTGCAATCAAGGCTGCCGCGTTGTGAGCGCTCATACCATTTCTTATAAGAGTCAAAGGTAGGAAACAATTCAGGCGCGTCAGGGTGGTAAATACCCGCCACGGGGACAGACTGAGGCGCGTCGATCTTTAGTCGAGCGAACTCTTTCTCGCCGTAGTTCTTGATCGCGTACAATAGCATTGATTGGACGTTTTTTGGCGTGGGCTGGAGGAAGTAACAGAATAGATAAAGATAATTCTTTACATCCTTCAGCCTTCCCGTGCCGGGCACGAATCTCAGTATCGAAGGCAATCGGTTTACAAGCTTCAGGTAAGCACCTGCGCCCCCGTGCGACTGTTTCCCGTTGCCGTTATGCGCGCGTGAATGATCGCGTGCGCTGCGGCTCTTGACCTGTTCGGCCATCCAATAGCCGACTCGCTTCAAAAGATTCTTAGACGCCCGTTCGGATTGTTGTTCGCGACTTTCGCGTGAATCCATCAGCCTGCCGAAATCGAGCCGGCCCATCCGCGTTCGCCGCATCAGATCGGGCATGCAATTAAAGGCTATGACGGTATGTGTTTCGCCCAGGCTATCAAGAGCGGAAGTTATCCTGTTCGCGTTGTCTGAATCTGTGACATGGATGACAAAGACAATTTCGGACTCTGAGATATCTCTGGCGGCGGCTTCCCATTCAAGCGTGGTGAGCGGCGCTCCGCAATTATGCGCGGCAACCCGCAATCCAAGCGAATACAGCTTATTGATCTCCGCCTCCGCCTTCCTGAGGGGCGAGAGAAGGCTCGTGCCGATATACAAGACGGTTATCTTCACCACTCTACTTCCTCACGCCTTCAAGCTCATCTTCGATGCCCGCGAAGGCCGCCTGCATGCGATCAAGGACGGATTGCTCTGCATCCCAAAATCCGCGCCCTGATGCTTCAAGCAATCGCGCGACGAGCGTGCGCGCGGAATGCGGGTTGAGAGCGCGCAACCGCTCTAGCATCTCCTCGTCCAAAACAAAGGTTTCCGCTACGCGGTCGTAAACCCAGTCGTCAACGGCGTCGGCTGTCGCAGACCAGCCGAAAGTGTTCGTCACCTGGTGCTCGATTTCAGCCACGCCTGTAAAACCATGTTCGAGCATGCCTTCATACCATTTCGGGTTTAGTACCTTAGTCCGCGTCTCAAGCCCTATAACTTCTTCGAGCGAGCGCACCTTCGCCCCCGGCGTCAGCGTGTCCGAGAGGTAGATTCGGGGCCGCTTTCCCGCGCGCTTCTCTACCGCCTTCGAGACGCCGCCCAGGTATTCGAAATAATGATCCACGTCGGTTATGCCGACTTCGATGGTGTCTATGTTTTGATACGTCACCTCGACGCGCGCCAGCGCGCGCTCTAGCAACTGCCCGGCCTGCCTGCCGTCATAATTGCGCCCTTCGGAATCGCGCCCGTAAGCAAAACACTTTCTCGTTACGAACAGATCGCCAAGCTCCGCGCTATCTTCCCACTGGCTTTCCGCGACCATGAAGTTCACATTCGCGCCATAATTCCCCGCCGCGTTGGAAAACACGCGAACTGCCGCGTCATCAAAACTACAGCTGGTCTCTGCAACCTCTGTTACCACATGCAGCCTGACGAAGTTCATCTCGACAGGCTCGTCGAGCGAGGCAACGCGCCGTACCGCGCGGTCAAGCAGCGCCATCGTCGAGCCGAAGAGGTCGCGAAATATGCCTGAGACGGTCATTACAATATCGATCCGAGGCCGGCCCAGTTTTTCAAGCGGAATTATTTCTACGTCCGTCGCGCGGTTGAGCGAATCCCTGAGCGGCGTGACTCCCAACAGCCAGAGCGCTTGAGCCACGGCTTCGCCTTCGGTCTTGATGTTGTCTATCCCCCACAAAACCATCGCCACGGATTCAGGGTAACGTTTAGACTCCTTGAGGCAACGATCGAGCATAGCCCGCGCAGGAATCTCCGCTCGACGAACAGCGGCGGGCGAAGGGATCACGTAAGGGTTGACGGCATGTGTGTTGCGGCCCGTCGGCAGTATCGAAGGGTTTTGAATTATGTCAGCGCCAGGCCCCGGCTCGATATACTCTCCGCCAAGCGCCCGCAACAGCCCCTCCAATTCACGGCTGCTCCGGAGCTGCGCTTGAATCTCTGATAGCAATGAAAAGACTTTTAGTGACTCTTGGACCGGGACGCCGGCTCGCTCGTGCAAAAGGCCGCTTGCGGCACTAGCGCCGGTGTCGTCGCCCGTGGTCACAAAAAGTTGAATCGCTTCTTGTAAGATTGCTTCGACCCGCTCCCGGTCGGCCATCTTTTGATCCGAGCGAGCGCTTTCGGCGAGCAACGTTGTGTAGTCCGCCATGCCAAGCGATTCGGCTATCAAGTTTGATAGAGAGCGGACCCCTAGCTCGGGCCTGTCGAACGACGCGACCATTTTGAGCAGGTCCGTCAGCTCTCGGTTATCAGAAGCGCGGCCAAAAACGTGCAGCCGCGTGGGGATCAAACGCTGCTCCAGCTCCAGCACCTGTTCGTAAAGATCGAGCACTCGCCGGTCGCGTTCTTCTTTTGTAATAGATCTCTCCATCGTCACTAAACTACATGATTCTCGCGCAGCGTTGAAGCGACAGACTCTATCGCCTCGTGGATGCCGGTCGCGCCCGCGCGCGGCAGGTAAAGATACTTGCCGCCGAGCATCTCCGCAAGATTACGCGCTTCACCCGATGAGACGAACTTAGATTTCGTATCGATGACGACAGATTCGATGGCTTCGCTTCGCATGGTTCGACCGATCTTCTTCAACTCTTCGTTTATCTCATCCTGATTCATTCGGTCAACGTGGCCGGGCAATCTTGAACGGACATTGGCCCTGCCGTCCGTCAGCAACACGATCATTACCTGCGACATTTTTCGGATGCGGGCATGCTTCGCAAGCTCCAGAGCCCGGACGAGCGCTGCGGCTACGGGCGTGCCGCCACCAGCGGGCAGGCTGTCGATCAACGATTTAGCGCGCTCTATGCTGCGGGTCGGGGGCAGTAAGAGGTCGGCCTTATCGCCTCGGAAACTGATAAGAGCAACTTTGTCGCGATACAGATAAGCCTTCTGCAAAACGCGACCGAGCGTGCCCTTCGCCTGGGCCATGCGATTGACGGCCATGCTGCCGCTTGCGTCTACGGCGAAGATAAATAGGATTCCTGAGCTGCTCTTAAATCGCTTGTACCTGATGTCGCTTTTCTTGATTGTGATCGGCCCATGACGCTTGCGTCGCATAGCTTGAAACGGGGCCGCAGCGCAAAGCGTCGGAAACAGCGCCACCTTTGACTGACGGCTCGCCTTGATTTGACTCGTTACTGCGCGCCCCCTGTCGGCTGGCATTAGTGCACCACGCTTCCCGAGTTTCGCTTCGAGCTTTAGCGCGCGCATTCGCTCGAACAGTATTTCAGGCGCGCTCGCGTCGACCGCCTTTATTATCAAATCTTCAACCGGCGAAATTCTACACGCGGCCCGCTCGTCGCTTTCTGGCAAAGCATCAGAATTATTCCGGCTTGATTGATCTGGTGTGATCGATTCAGCACGCCGCTCAAGTTGAGGCAGCTCCACGGCGCGGGGAATCAGTACCAACTGTATTGCAAGAAGCAGGTCTTCCTCTTCAACCCTGTCGCGACCGATAAGTGCTGCGCTCGCGCGAGCCGCCTTGACGGCAAATAGATCAGCCAGGTTTCCTACAATTCCCAAAGCTACTGCTGCGCGAGCGAGAGTTTTGATCTGCTCCCTGGTCATCTCAACATTTGGGAGCGCAGTTCGCGCATGAGCTACTTTAGCTTTCAAATCTCGTTCAGCTTTTGCGTGCGCGTGGGCAAATCCTTGAGGATCGTTCCTGAATTGAATCGAGCGAGAGATGATCTCAGCCCTCTCGTCCGCCGAATTCATTCGAGACGGCTCCACAATCATCCCGACGCGATTAATCAGCGCAGAGCTTGGCAATCCATCGGCAGGGTCATACGCGCCTATAATTAGGAAACGCGATGGAAAGCAACTGCTAAAACCCTCTCGCTCGATCTTGACACTGCCCAACCCGAGAGCAGAGGCAATAAAAGCAGCGACGCCCGCCTCCAGTGAGTTGATATCTTCGACAAAGAGCACACCGCCATCTGCGCGTGTAAGTAGTCCCGGCGAATAAACTCTCTCACCGGCGGCCAGAGTGCGTTCGACATCAAGCCCGCCAATCAAATTATCTGTAGTGATGTTGGCGGGCACCGTCATCAGCGCATCTGATTCGCTTGAGACGGTGGCGAAGGCGCGAGCAAGCGTGCTTTTCGCGCTGCCTGGCCCCGCGCCTATCAAAACGCCTTTCAGACCCGGATCGATTGCAAGCAGCAACAATGCGCGCTTCGCCGCTTCACATCCGATTATGGCAGTGAATGGAAATTCTACTGTTTTGCCCATTACCAATGTTGGCTCATTTAATCGCCGCGAACCGTTGCGGCGATATGACCGCCGGTGCGATCTCTTCGAGCGCCTGTTCTACCAGCGCCCCGCTATCAATTCTTTCGAGCGGGTCTCTGCGTAAGCGGTGCCGTAGCGACATCACAGCAACCCGCTTTACATCGCTAAACCTTACACCCGAGCGACCCTCAAACGCAGCCAGCGCGCGCGCGGCCCTAGCAATGGTCAACTCCCCTCGATGACCGTCGATCTCTAAGGCGAGGCAAAGCTCGGCTATGCGGCGCAACAACCCTCGATCAAGCTCTACGCGATCAAGCACCTTCTTAGCCCGCGAGAGGCGATGGCGCAGGCGATTCTGTTCCGGCTTCGCGTCATTCAAAAATGCTTTCGGATCGCGCTCGAATGCTTCACGTCGCTCGACTATCTCAACGCGCTGGTCGAGGTCCGTTATCGTTTCTATCTGCGTGTGAAGCCCGAACCGGTCGAGAAGCTGCGGCCTCAGCTCTCCCTCTTCGGGATTCCCAGAGCCTATCAGCACGAATCGCGCGGGGTGGCTGACGGAGATGCTCTCGCGCTCTACGACATTTCGTCCCGAAGCGGCGGCGTCGAGCAAGAGATCGACCAGATGGTCTTCGAGCAGATTCACTTCATCGATGTAGAGGAAGCCACGGTTTGCGCGGGCCAGCAAGCCGGGCTCAAAAACGACTCTGCCTTCGACGAGCGCGCGTTCAATATCAAGAGTTCCGCAAACGCGGTCTTCGGTCGCGCCGAGCGGCAGGTCGACAACCGGGACAACTCCCCGCTCCGACGGCAACCGGCCTTCCTGCTCCTGCCGTGCCGCGCAATCCTCGCAAGCTTCGTTTGGCCTCGCCGGGTCGCATCCGTAAAAGCATCCCTTGACTTTAACGATTGGTGGCAGCAGGTCGGCCATCGCGCGTACGGCGGTCGATTTGCCGGTGCCGCGATGGCCCATGATGATGACACCGCCGATGAGCGGATCGATGACGCTCAAGATGAGCGCGAGCTTCATCTCTTCTTGCGCGACGATTGCGGTAAAAGGATAAACCGCGCGGCCCGGCTGGCCTGAGCTATTCTTACGACTCGTCTCCTTAGCTTTCATTCAGGATCAATGCTTCGCCTTGACCGCGGGCATACGCAGTTGCGCAGGCTTCTCACCCGCTTCTATCGCCTTCAGTTTTTGAACGACGGGCTGTATGGCTCTCAGGGTTTCGGCCAGTGCAGCCGCCGTCGCTTCGCGTTCGCTGCTGTCAGGCGATTCGCCGAAGAAGGCTTCGTATGTGCTTTTTTTCGCGGGAAAGACGCGCAAGTTTACGCCTTCGGATTCAGGTATGCTCGCAGCTTCCTTCGCAAGTTTCAAAGCCACGGGGAACCCGCCAACCTCGTCGACAAGCCCGAGCGCCTTGGCGTCCTCGCCCGTGTAAATCCTTCCCTTCGCGATCTGAAGCACGCGCTCTTTAGGCAAGCGGCGACCTTCTGCAACCTTGCTTGTAAAATCTACGTAGACGCGGTCGAGCCACCCCTGGAACTCCGCCCACTCGGCGGGACTGTAATCTTTAGTACCCGTAAACATTGTAGCATTCGCTCCAACGTGGACTTCATCCCAGGATACGCCGACCTTGTCCCAAAAGCCGTTTGTGAGCATCTTGCCGCCCAGTACCCCGATCGATCCCGTGATCGTTCCGGGTTGAGCGACTATCTTATCGGCGGCCATCGCAACGAAGTATCCGCCCGAACCCGCAAGGTCGCCCATCGAAACTATCACGGGTTTTCCGGCCTGTTTTGCCCTGATCGTCTCTCGCCAAATCGTATCCGACGCTACATAAGACCCGCCGGGGCTGTCTACGCGAAATATGATAGCCTTGACGTTTTTGTCCTCAATCGCTGCGCGCAATGCTGCGGCGACGCTGTCAGACCCCATATTGATGTCGCCCGACACAGGGCTGTAACCGCTCTTACCTCGCGTCACCCCGCCAACGCCGTAAACTAGTGCGATGATCTGTCCCGACTGGTGAGGCCGCCCGGCGCGATCAAGATACTTATTCATGTAAAGAAACTCTGCCCTGTCGCCCGCTTTGCTCTTTGCCTCCGCGTAGACTTCATCACGGTAAGCGAGCTTATCAACCAGCCCCGCGTCCACCGCCTCCTTGCCGAGAAAAGGCCCCTTGTCGACGAGGGCGCGCACTTGCTGATCGTTCATGCGCCGCCCCTCGGCGATGCCGCGTGTTATCTGCGAGAACCATGAGTTCATTATCGCTTCCATCTCTTCGCGGTGAGCGGGAGTGAACTGCTTCTCTGTGAAAGTGTACATCGCAGCTTTGTATTCGTAGCGGTTGTCCATGCGGGGCTGCACGCCGAGCTTTTCCAGCGTCCCTTTAAGAAACTGGCCCTCCATAATGATGCCCGTCAGCCCTATGTCGCCCGACGGCTGGAGATAGATTTGATCGAAAGAAGTAGCCAGATAATAAGAGCCGGTGCCCGGACCCACTTCGCCAAACGTCTCGGCGAATGCTATGGCAAACTTGTTCTTGCTGCGAAAATTAATTATCGCATCCCTGATCTCCTGTGACTGGGCCATCCCCGTAGTCGTCCCGCCGAGCCTGGCAATGAGCCCTGCCACGCGCTCGTCGTTTCCGGCCCGCTCAAGCCCATCTACAATGTCTCGCACAGTGGTAACGTCCGACAGCATGATGTTAGCGATCGGGTCATTCGGGATTGCCTCGATCAGACCGGTTTCGAGATTTAATTCGAGAATGACCTTCCCCGGAACACCCGGTTTCGACGACCAGGAGAGCAGAAAAAATCCAAAGATGGCGATGACGAATAGAATGCTCAGCGCGCCTATCACAGCAAGCAAGCGCACGATAAACTTTCTCATGACGCGGGCCTCCTTATAGTTTGTGTGAATTCCCGTTGTCAGGGCGTGTAGTAATATAACACTGTTCGCGGGCGTCGCGTAGTCGCCGTGTAAATCTCTGATTCATTCAGAAGAGACTTTTCTGCTGTCGTAGCCCGAAGAGCCATTCGGATAAGGAGGGGCATAGGCCGCCGCTTGCGTCGTTCCCGTTTTATCCGTCGCCCTTACTTTTATCAAGTGGCGCCCGACGCGCGCAGGGTTCCACTCCTTATGCCAGAGCACCCACGAGTACTCTGAGAGCGCGGGCTTGATCTCAGCCTGTTCCCACGTGTTTCCCCCGTCAAGCGAAACCTCGACCTTGCTTATTCCTCGGTCGCCCGCGAAAGCGATCCCGGCGATGGTCGCGCTCCCGCTGACCGTGCCCTCTGGTGCATCGATCCTCGACATAGTTTTATAGACCGCGCGATCATCCCACCCGCGAGACTGCCAGAAGCCTTTGTAGTCATAACCCACGGCTTCGATCTCTGTAATCCATTTAACATTCTTTTTCCCATAAATGCCTGGAACGATCAGCCGCACAGGAAAGCCGTGAGCTACGCTCAGCGGCTCGCCATTCATTTCATAAACCAGAATGTTTCCGTCGGCCAGAGCTCTTGAAACAGGGATGGAGTCAGAATAACCGTCACTTGCGCGCAGAACTATATCGACTGCTTCGGCTTTCAGACCGGCCTGATCGATCAAGTCCTTAAGCCGCACGCCGCGCCACAGCGCGTTCCCGATAAGGTCGCCGCCCACGTCGTTGCTTATGCAACAGAGCGTCGAGTATTGGTCGACTGGAGGAAGCGCTTTTATCTCGTCGAATGAAAGCGAGAAAGGGCGCTCCACAAGTCCGCTTATCTGCAATCGCCAGCTTTTCTGGTCCACTCGTGGGTCGAAAGGGTTTTTTGACACCACATAAAAATCATCATTGGGCGTGATTTCGAGGGCGAGCCCTTCGATCTCGGGGAATACCCCCGTCCCCGCCCTCACGCGGCCTGCGCCTCTTTCGAGCCATGACCCGAGAAGCGTCTTGCCTATGTCGTATATTCCGATTGCGAGCACAGAGTAACCTACTGCGCGCATAACCCGCCGCCGCGACAACCGTGTATTGTTTGCTACAGCGACTTCTGGCCGTTCTGCGTAGAGCCTCGACACAAGAACGAGCACCGCCCCATAAACCGCATGAATTATGAATTGCGAGATCAGCGTATAAACCGCTCCCTGTTGCAAGTATTGGCCGAATAGGCCGCCGCCAAGCAGAGGGAAGATCAAAACGACAGTGACGACACACACCCCGAATGAAAATGCCAGCAGCAAAAAGCTTCTGTTTATCGTTTTGACGCGCGGGGCTACGAATCGCAGGAAGCCCATTGCTGCGGCAATCAACAGAGCCACGTAAACGACAAGACAGGCTAAAAAGCCCATATGCTTTGCAAACGAGCCGAGAAAACCGACGGCAATCTCTACGAGTATTATTGGCGAGATCGAAAAGAGCAGATGAGCCATTAGCTCGGGCACGAGCGGCGCATCGAAGAGGAAGCGAGCCAGGAGGCCGGCAGCAGCGCAGGCAATTGCACCGACGAGCGCGAGTTGAAAGCGAATCTCATCCTCCGTAGCGCTGTCGGGTTCAGTCTTATTGAGATTCAGTTGAAGAATGTCCATCGATTATCTCTACGCCGAATGACGAGCGCGCAGATTAACGTTTCCCAATCTAAAACCTCCAGTTCTATTATAGCCTCCGAATACTAAAAGGCTGAAACGTGCCATTTTATTCCTGAGAGCGAAGTGGGGTATTTGCGGATCATCACTTGGCGCGGCCAAGTTTAAGTCTCTTTATCTCGCGCTTTAGTAAGGAGAAATCCTCTTTGACCTTCTCGGCCAGGTCTTCTATATAAAACCTGACAGCTGGGTGATAACCTACGATGTATTTCCGATTATCGCGCTCAAATACCTGGCCGCGCGCTTCATTGACGCTCTTGACGCCGAGAACCTTTTTCGCAGCGACACTGCCCAGCAGCATTATCAATCTCGGGTCGATCAATTCGATCTGCTCAAAGAGGTAATTAGAAGTACAGGTATCGACCTCGATCTTTCTCGGCGTCCGATTCTTTGGAGGGCGGCACTTGACAGTATTCGTAATGAAGAAGTCCGCTCTATCCAGTCCCGTTCCTTCCATCACCTTGTTCAGGAATTTCCCGGATGCTCCCACAAACGGGAGGCCGGTCAGGTCTTCTTCCTTCCCCGGCGCTTCAGCAATAATCATCAGCATTGCACTGTATTTTCCATCACCGGGGACGGCGTTGGTGCGCGAGGCGTACAAAGGGCACTTAACGCAAACGCGAATCTGCTCGGCCAGCTCGTCCAGTCGCGCTGCCTTCTTCGATCTCGCCATGCCTTCTTTCGCATTCAAGAATCGCGCCAGTCATGTAGATTACGCATTTAGCTCAAAAAACCGTGGATTCTGTGACTTATTTGCCGTTTGATTAGCCAGATTTGCCCACGCCGAAGGCATGACCCAGGGTTTGAGCATTGCTGCGTGGCTGTCAAAATAGTAATCTTTGGGTGAAGTCGGGCGACGTAGATTCGAGTCCTTAATATGGAATCAGTGATAACGACAACAGAGCCGGAAGCAAGTCCAGCATCCGGCGACATCAGGCCCTCCCGTCCGCTTACCGATATAATCACTTCCCAGGTCACACTGTTAGCCTCTTACCTGACTCCGGTAATGGAGAGTGACGACGCCGAAGCCATACACAAGATGCGCGTCACAACCCGCAGGCTGCAAGCTTCGCTGGACCTGCTGCAGACAGCGGGAGATCAAAAAAAGATTCGCAAGCTAAAGAAAAAGCTGCGTGACTGGCGTCGAGTGCTGTCGCCTGTCCGTAATTATGATGTGTTTTTGCTCGTCATTGAAAAAGAGGGTGCGTCGCGAAGCTCAAAACGACGGCAATCTTTCGAGCATCTGAAATCGATACTACAGAAACGGCGGGCTCGCAGGCTCGCTAAAGCCAGGCGCTATTTGAAACACGTAAACCTCGCAGAGATATGCTCGAAGCTTGGACTTGATGCCGAGCTATGGGCGCCCAAGAAAAGCGCAGTCGAAGCAGATCAATCCCCTGCGCAAGAGACGCAAACAGAAGGACCGCATGCGCAGACCGCCGCTCCGCTGCCGGAGATTATAGGCGAAAGGGCGATTGCGCTTCGCGCCGCCGAGCGCATAGAACAGAGGTTATCGGAATTCCAATTGCTTGCGGCCCAGTCACACCCGACTACAAACCCTGCGGAGCTTCACCAGCTACGCATCGCTGCAAAGCGTCTTCGATACCTGTTAGAGCTCGTCTCTGGGATGGGCTATGGCGACGCCGTCCGCGCGCTGGCGTGGCTCCGGCTATTGCAAGATCGTATCGGAGATTGGCACGACCTGGAAGCAATTGAAGAAGAGATAATTTCAATCGTCTCTCGCCGCAAATTCTTAAAGGAGAATATCGGCGAAAGCAGCCGGATGCTTCAAGCCGCGTCACACCTTCAGAGCAAGAAGAAGACTCTCGTCGCGAAGCTGTTCCCCGTTAAAGTTCCGCGAACACTCCAGGCGTCGTCGAGGCGCCTGGTCCGTTCCCTGCGTCGAAAGCCCGCACGCCCGGCTACCAATGATCCATACAACGAGTAGCTAAAAAAGAAGGGGAGACGGATTCACCGTCTCCCCTTCTTGCTCGCGATTGCATTTGGCGTTGCTTCAATGGTGGATGACCAGGTTCCCGCCTCCCAGTACGGTTGTCGGGTTTGCTGAGTCGGGGTCGCCCATCTGATTGTCATAAACGATGGCGTTGCCATTGTTCTTGTCCCAAATCTTCATTCGGAACTTGTCTGGGCTTCCATCAATTCCCGTCAACAAGAAGCCATAGTTGCCGCTATTGTTGACCTTGCCTGACCCCTTGAACTGGAATCTCTGGCCTACGATTACGAGCCACTCGTAGCTGGTGCTGTGGAAATTGAGGCCCGTAATCTTGAATTGGGTTTCTCCCCTTGGGGTCGATTCTCCATTGTGATACTTGGCGTTGAACCCGAAATGTGCTTTCCCAGTGAAGGTCGGGTTAGCAGGATACGCGCCCACAGGTGAAGTTATCCAACCGCCGCCGGTCACGAACTCGCCGTCCGGGTCGAAGATGACGACCATCGCCGGCTCGCCGTTGACAGTGTTTGCGATTGTAATATTACCGCACTCATCTACGATCTTGAGCGACACCAGGTAGACGCCGGAATTTGTAAAGGTGAAACTCAAGTTGGCCGAGCCGGGTGTTGAGGACGTAGGCTCGACAACCGGGGCCGATGCAGTGATGGCGTCAAACATCCACTGAGCAGTGTGCGTGTCCCCGAGGTTATCTGTGAAAGTCGCCGTAAAGGGTACGGAACCATTGACCGCGAAGATAGACCCGCTCGGCGGTCCTGTGATAGTTACGACAGGGCTCGGGTTGGTTACGATGATGATCTGCTGGCAAGTCGTAAAATTGCCCGATGTATCAGTGGCCTTCCACGTGATGATGGTCGTGCCAAGAGGGTAGAGCGCATTCAAGGCCGCGCTGTCGCTGCGCGTTCCTACTACGGATGCTATTCCGCAATTATCCGTCGCAGTGGGCGTGCCTGGATTGATCAGAGCGCCGCACGCGCCCAGCGCATTATCGTCCATGCTTATATTCGCAGGACAGGTGATGACCGGCGGAGTTGTATCGATTACTGTGACCGTAAACGAGCAGCTAGCCTGGTTGCCCGAGGCGTCGGTCGCGGTACACGTCACCGTTGTCGTGCCCAACGGGAAGCTTGACCCTGAGGGCGGTGAGCATGTTGGAGCGCCAACACCAGGACAGTTATCCGTTGCCGTCGCTGTGTATGTAGTGCTGGCCGTACAGTTTGCACCGGCTGTAAGGTTCTTGTCAGCGGGACAGGTGACAACCGGATTCTGGTTGTCTGTCACGGTAACGGTAAAAGAACAGCTCCCCTCGTTGCCCGCCGCGTCGGTCGCTGTGCACGTCACTGTAGTTGTGCCGACCGGGAACGAAGAACCTGATGACGGAGCGCAAGTAACTGCGCCCACGCCAGGACAGTTATCCGTCGCCGTCGCCGTGTAATTGGCATTGGTCGCACATTGCCCCGAGGGCGCGGCTAAACTTATGTTCGCGGGGCAGGTGACGATCGGGTCCTGTTCATCGACCACTGTCACTGTAAACATGCAGCTTCCCGGATTACCGGCTGCGTCGGTCGCGCTGCAATTCACAGTGGTTGTGCCGACGGGGAATTCTGCCCCTGAGGCTGGCGTACACGTGACGGTGCTAACGCCCGGACAGTTATCCGTGGCTGTTGCCGTGTAAGTAACAGGAGCTGAACATTGCCCTTGAGCCGCCGGAACTGGCTGCACAGTAGGACAGGTGACCGTCGGAGCTTGAGTGTCGTTGACCGTGACGGTGAACGAGCAGGATGGCCCGCTCGTCGTTGTACAGGTCACGCTCGTCGTGCCCACCGGGAAGAACGAGCCCGAAGCCGGCAGGCAGGTCACAGTGCCGCAGTCGCCTGTCGTCGCCGCCGCGGGGTAGTTGACGACTGCCCCGCACTGGTTCGGGTCGTTACTCACAGTGACGTTGGCCGGACAGGTGATCGTACAAATATTGACCCTGGTTATCGTCAAACACCAGCCGCCTGAAATGCTGCCGAAATCGCCTGTCGTGTCGTCGACTACATAGAGATTCCAAACGCCATTAGGATTCGTTCCGTTAAACACAGACAAAGCAGAGCCGCCGGACGGCGTAGACGCCGGGGGCGGGAAGGTGTCTGCCGGCGCATGGCTCGTGGGCTTGAACGTACCCGATACGAGCGCAGCCGTGTCCGAGAGCGATGACGCAGCCGCGTCATCGAATGTTAGCGTTACATTGTTCGCGTCAGTGCCGCCGCCGGCGTCAGACATTATAATCGCGTTCGCGCCTGTCGGCCCGACCAGCAGCACGTCAATATCATCCGGGAACGTATGGTTGATGTTGTTAAGTGTTACGGTCACTTTTGAGATTGTGCCTGTCAACCCCGATACCCCAATGCTTGATGGATAAGGCGATGTCCCGCCTCCGTTCGGTAAGCTGATACTCGTCGGGTTGCAGGATAGCGTGTCCGGATCCCCATTAGGACAATCGACATTATTAACCGTGACGGTAAAAGAGCATTGTGAACCCGTCGCGCTGGTGCACGTTACAGTGGTGGTCCCCACAAAGAAGAACGAGCCGGAAGGCGGCGAGCATTCCACGGTGCCGCAAACGCCGGTCGTCGTCGGAGCCGGGTACGTGACCGAAGCCGCCCCGCATTGATTTGCATCATTCGCCTGCGTGACATTAGGCGGGCATGTAAGAGTGCAAGGGGCAGTGTCTTCGGTCGTGATCGTCAAACACCAGTTTCCCAGGGTGCCGACATCGCCGAGCGTATCGTCGACTGCATATAGGCTCCACGTGCCGTTTGGGCTTGAAACATCGAATACAGATAACGTCGAACCGTAAGGTCCCGCAGGCGCAGGCGACGGAAAGACATCGGCGATGAGGGCCGAGGGATTGGTAGGCTTGAACACGCCCGACACTAGCGGCCCCAAGTCCGGCAGCAATGTCGCCGCTGTATCATCCAAAGTAATATTCAAGTTTATGGCGTCAGTGCCTCCGCCCACGTCCGACATCAGGATGGTCTTCGCGCCTGTCGGCCCGACCAGCAGCAGGTCTATGTCATCCGGGAATGTATGGCTCAGGTTCTGTAACTCGACTATCACTTTGGTCACAGTCCCCGTCATGCCACTTACATTGACTGTGGAGGGATAAGGAGTTGATGTATAAGGAGGCAAAGCAGGAGGCAGGTTATTATTAAAGGTGATACCACTCCCGCTGCAGAAAGTCTGTGTTCCAGCCGGCGCCGCGCTAACCGCGCTGCTTGCCACAGGCAGGCTTGTGGCAAGCGAGTGACTTGCTTGATCGCCGAATTGTGCGTGTACCTTGGTCGGAGTCTTGGCGATCTGCCAACACGCCAGTCCGGCTATCGCAAGCAGCAACCCACAAACCTTTACTGCAAAGTTCTTGGAAAGTGTCATTAAGGGCCTCCTAATTATTCTGAGCATCTCTCGCTTTGATGGCTACCAGGGCCTGAACCGGTCGTCTACCGACGAGCCTCTTCTCTGTCATCAATGCTACACCTAAGGGCCAGGAACGAGTATTAGGTACAGGTGCGCTATGTTATGTTTATAGAGTCACTAAGTCAAGTGGAAAGGATATTAGGCGGCGATCTTTTCGCCAGTCAAAATAAGGGTTAAACTTAGTAAGCTATCTCACCAGTTTAGACGACCGGCCGCGAGGCCTCCACACGCGAGAAAACTTTAAGAAACCTCCTCAAACATCAAAGCTCTGACGGCCTTCGTCATCTCTTCCTTCAGGATACAGGTCTTCGAGGGCGCGTAATACGTAGGGGCGGGCCATCTGTTTTCGCCAGTTCATCATAAAATCTGTGTTATCAAGTGGCCGAGCCTTCAGATAGCAGGCTTCCGCCGCGACATCAATACGTTCTTGGCTCAACGGCCAGCCAATCAACGCGGCTTCCGCCTCTTTAACTTCGACCGGCGCGGGAGCGATCCCGCCAAGGATCAACCTTGCATTCTTGACCGTGCGGTCTCGGTCGAGGTCGAGGGCCACCGCGACTCCGAGGACGGGAAAATCGAATGAGCCTCTCCTTCGTAACTTTTTGTACACGGCGCGGAGGCCGTTCCTGGGCGGCAGATGTATCTCGGTCAGGAGTTCATCATGGCGTTTGTTCAAGTAGTTGATGCCATCGTTGTTATAGATGTCCGACGCCGAGACCATTCGCTCACCTCCGGAAGAGACGAGGCAGAGCTTAGCGCCGAGCGCGACCATGACGGGCGCGAGGTCCGACGAGTTGACGGCCCAGCACTTCGGGCTGCTCGGCGCAACCCAACAGATGTCCCCATCCTTCTTCATACAAAAGTTGATTCCGCGTCTCCATTCATAATTCTGGTTATAATAATTACATCTCGTATCGAGGAGCAGGTTGCCGCCAATCGTGCCCATGTTCCGAAGAAGCGGGGTTGAAATCGTCCGCGCCGCGTCCGCCACGACCATATATTCGCGCCGGACTAAGGGGTGATTAATGACATCCGTAAGCGATACCGAAGCCCCGATTACCAGGCCACCTCCAGCATCCTGGCGAACTTCATGCAGCTCTCCTAGCCTTGTGACGGAGATAACAGTCCTGGGCGTCTGTTGGCGCCGCTTCATGTTCGGGTAAAGGTCGGTCCCGCCCGCAACGAACATCGCTTCGGGTCCCGCGTCGGCAATCATCTTGACCGCGTCAGATACTTTCTTTGGAACGCGGTACGTGAATTTGGGAAGTCGCATCATAATCAGTTATTAGTTTTCAGTTTTCAGTTTTCAGTTTTCAGAGTTTGCTGCCGCAGAATTGGCTCCAACAGCCTATTTCAGGGTACCGGGATTCTAAAAACTGAAAACTCCTCTTAATCTTTCGCGTGGACCGCTTCGCGCGGCATCTCTCGGCCATCGCCTCCTTGCGCGGGCGTCTGGACTTTCAAAGGCTGAGGCCATACGACGTCCGGCACAGATTTAGGTCCGAACCGTGCAGGCCGCCCCTGAGCACTTGTCCGCAGCGCGGCGAGCACTTTTTCAGGAGTAATGGGGACCTCATCAATCCGCACGCCCACTGCGTCGTAGACCGCGTTGGCAATCGCAGGCGGCACGGGCAGTAGCGGCCCCTGGCCCACTTCTTTTGCCCCGAACGGCCCGTTGGGGTCGGGGTCTTCGATCAGATAAGTGACGACGTCGCACATCTCAAGTGTCGTCGGGCTCTTGTATTCGAGCATAGACGGAAACTTGTGAACTACGTTTCGATTGGCTCGGTAAGCCATCTCTTCCATCAGCGCTTCGCCCAATCCCATATACACGCTGCCTTCGACCTGTCCCATAACCAGCGTGGGGTTGATCGACTGCCCTATGTCGTGCCCGATCCATATTCGCTCGACGGTCACGATCCCTGTGTGAGGGTCCACATCGACCTCCGCGACCGCTGCCGAATAGCTATACGCAGGCGAAGGGCCTACGCCCGCGCCCTTGAACTTGCCGGGCGAGCGCGGAGGTGAGTATGAGCCCACAGTTCCGATCGTTCCGTATTTCGCCTCTGCAAGCTGCACAGCTTCGGCAAAGGACACACCCACTTCGGGGTTTTCAACATCGAACGCGCGGCGTTCGGCAAAAGTAATGTTCTCAATAGGGACGGAGAGTTTTTCCGCAACGGCTAGAGTCAACAGCTCGCGGGCGCGTTCGGCGGCTTGCAGCGCCGCGTTCCCTGTCATCAATGTTACGCGGCTCGAATAGCTCCCCAGGTCGACCGGGGTCAGGTCCGTGTCGGCAGTAACGACGCGAATATCGAATGGGTCTATGCCAAGCACTTCGGCAACTATGTACGCGAGGATTGAATCGGAGCCCTGGCCGATGTCCGTCGAGCCGCACATGATGCAGACGCCGCCCTGGCGATCCAGCCGAAGCTGTACGCCCGAATGGGGCATGTTATTCCAGTATATGGGAAGCCCCGCGCCGCAAAGGTAAGAGCTGCAGGCAATGCCTACCCCTCGTCCGTAAGGAAGCTTACGGTATTTCTCCCGCCACCTCGACCCTTCGACCACTTTGTCTATGCAAGGCCCAAGCCCCATGCTGCCGATGCGCAGGTAATTGGCCGTCACCGAATTCGCGGGCGCGAGGTGCTGCTTTCGCATCTGGGCCGGGTCCAGACCCAGCTCTTCGGCAATCTTGTCTATTTGAACTTCGAGCGCAAACCTCGGCTGCGGAGTGCCGTGGCCCCGCTTGGGTCCGCACGGCGGCTTATTCGTGAAGAGTCGCACGCCTTCGAATTTGTAGCGTGGGACATCATAGGTGACGGTTTGCAGCGCACCCGTGTAAAACGTGCTTGCGACCCCGTAACTCCCATAAGCCCCGCCGTCGAGGAACGAGCGGAAATGCATCGCCGTGATCGCGCCGTCACGCGTCACGCCGGTCTTCACCCACATCAAGACCGGGTGGCGGCCGCGGTGGCAATAGAAGACTTCTTCTCGCGTGAGCGTGATCTTGACCGGGCGGCCCGTCATCATCGCGAGCTTTGCTACAGCGACTTCGTGGTTGAAAGGGTCGCTCTTTCCGCCAAAGCCGCCGCCGTTCGGGGTAGCGATAACGCGGATGTGACTCGCAGGTATTTCAAGCACTTTCGCCAACGCACGGTGAACATAGTGAGGCGTTTGAGTAGAGCTCCAAAGCGTCAGCTTGCCGTCCGGGTCGAAGTGAGCGACGGCGGCGTGTTGTTCCATAGGAAGGTGAGTATTACCTTCGTAAAAGAAGGTGTCCTCGCGCACGAGGTCGGCTTCGGCAAAGCCCTCTTCCATGTCGCCAAATTCGAGCGACACTTTCTTATGGATGTTCCCGCCGTCGCCGTATTCGTGTATTCGCGGCTCGGCGATCGACAGGGCCTCGTCAATCGAGGCGATGGGCTTGAGCCGTTCATACTCGACTTCTATCAGGTTCATCGCGTCAAACGCTGTGTCCTCATCGAGGGCTGCGACGGCTGCGACGGGGTCGCCGATGAAGCGGACTTTCTCTATGCACAATGCGTGCTCGTCCTGGCTGACGGGCAGAATGCCGTAAGGGATCGGCAGATCTTTTCCCGTGATGATTGCTACAACGCCGGGCAAGCTCGCGGCTTTTGAGATGTCTATATGTTTAATCAGCGCGTGCGGGACAGGGCTGCGCAGCATCTTTGAAAACAGCATTCGGGGCAATACTATGTCGTCGGCAAACTTCGTCTGCCCTGTGCATTTCGCGCGGGCGTCCACTTTGCGAAACGGCTTGCCGATGACCTTCCTGGGCTTCCCATTATTGCCGTTATTCGTAACCATAAATGCTCTCTTTCGCAGGCTCGGCATCCTCCCCGCGCATGCGCGCCGCCGCAACTTCTACCGCCTCGTAAATCTTAATGTAGCCCGTGCAGCGACATAGATTCCCCGAGAGGGCTTCTTTGATCTCCTCTCTCGTCGGGGTAAGGCTCTTATCGAGCAGTTCTTTCGCGGTGAGCAAAAAGCCTGGCGTACAATAGCCGCACTGCGCCGCACCAAGATCGGCGAATGTTATCTGAAGAGGATGAAGTTCGCCGCCGTCGGCCATGCCTTCGATTGTCTCTACGTTGCAGCCTTCAATATCAAGCCCCAACACGAGGCAGGAGAGGAGAGTCCTCCCGTCGACGATCACAGCGCAGGTCCCGCACTCGCCAAGCTCGCAGCCGTGCTTTGTTCCTGTGAGGTTCAAGTCCTCGCGCAAAACTTCTAACAGCGTTTTATGGGGAGCAAATGAAGCCTCCACCTGTTCGCCGTTCAGAACGAATTGTATTGAAGCTTTCTGTTTTTTTCTTCCGGGCATACGGATATCTTAACTTGAGGCTATTGCGCTGCTTTAACCTGGGCGCGCCTGGTTTACGAAAAAGGGTTATCATCTGCATGGAGCCGGGCTCCGTGCGCTCCTTAAACAAAAAGATTACATCAAAGAGTGTCGAAATCCCAAGCGCGGGTTTAGAGTCGTAGCCCGGCTCAAACCATGTTTGGAAAGCCTCGAAAAGGCGAGATTCAATAGCCAATGGCTCGACCCGCCGATAGGAAAGTTTCAATCCTTCTTCTTCACTTCGGGCAGCTTACGTGGCTCGTAATACGGCTTACCATTAAGCTTCTGGACCTCTTTGCCGAAGTTTGTCCCGTAATCACGCTCGGCGTCAGACAGCGCCCAGGCTTGCCGCTTGTAGTTCCAGTTATCGGGCGAGAGCCGTTGAGCCTCTTTGAAGTGAGGGATCGCGTCCTGGCCGTGACCTTTTGCGTAAAGGTACTGCGCAAGCCCGAACTCCGCGTCCGCAAGCGCACGGTCATTTGTCGCAGGAGACAATCGCGCTTTCAGCTCTTGCTCACTTAGAACGAACGCGCTGCGCTCGCCGTTCGCCACCCAGTCGCGTATCGCGTCCAGATAAGGCGCGGCGTCGATCCCGTGCAACGCCTTATACCGGTTGTCGACGTAGGCGACTTCGTTGGGCCGTACTATGCGCCCCTTCTCATCGATCCAGACCGCCGTCGGGACGTTGACCATGTTAAAAATCTTTGTGACGAGGTGTTGATCGTCGATCAAGACTGTGTAGTCAAGCGGAGCTTTCTTTATCCAGGGTCCTGCGTCTTTCGCGCCTCCGGTATCCTGCGCGACGGAGATTATCTCAAAGTTCTTGCCCTTCAACTCGCTGTATAGTGCTTGCCAGCCTGGCAAGTCGAACCTGCAGCCTCACCACGAAGCCCAAGTCACCAGCAGGACCTTCTTGCCGCGAAAGTCCGAGAGCGAATGGAGCTTCCCATTTAAATCGGGGAGCTTGAAGTCGGGGGCTTCGAGAGTTTCGATGTAACCGCTCTGCTGGTCTTGTCGCGCGCCGAAATACCAGACAGAGTGATTCTGATCAAAAGCAATGGGCTGGCGCACCAGCCGAGCAAACTCGCTCAGGTTAAACCACTGAGTCTTCCCTCGTCTGGCTACAAATTCAGACTTTCTCGCCTTCGGTATGGGAAAACAGAGCTTGTCTTTGCACATTCCCTGGGGTTTCAACACAAAACGCGTGGCCCGCGTCAGGTCTTTCATCGTCACCCAGAGGTCTTTCGACGCTTCAGCAGGCGCGGCCACTTCCGTCACTATGCCCTCATAAACAATCACCTGCTTTGCCCCCTCTGCCCTCGCCACAGTAGCCAGGGCGAGACAGGCCGGTATCAATATAAGAAGTGATCTTAGCATCGACATTCGATCTCCTTTTACAACCCGAATCTGAGCCGATGATACACAAGTCGACCGAGTCGAGCAAGGAACCACTAAAAGTGCTGAGTGCTGAGTGAAAAACAAAAGTCAGTGTTCTATTGTCTTTTACTCAGGACTCAGCACTCAGCACTTCTACTCCGAGCTTAGGGTCTGCCGCCGGTCGCGCGCCTTGCCTCTTCGCCCGGCATGAGCCTTTCTTCCACTGAGTTCCAGTCTATGTTTGAAAAGAAAGCCTCGATGTATTTCGGACGGTCGGCAGGCTTGTAGTCGAGGATGAACGCGTGCTCCCAAACGTCCATCACGAGAATTGGGTTGAACCCAGCGACGTTGCCTACCTCGTGGAGCGTGATCCAGTGATTTGATAAACGCCCGTTCTTCGGGTCCTCGTAACAGATCGCCCAGCCGACTCCGCGCATCTGGCCTATGCTTACGAAATCTGCTTTCCAAATTTCGAACTGACCGAAGCTCGCCTCCGCCGCTTTGAAGAACGACGAGTTCTTTTCAGGGTCCCCCGCGCCGCTCGCCGTCATGTTGCCGAAGTAGTATTCGTGCAAGACCATGCCGTTGTACTCAAAACCCAGGCGGCGCGTCAGCTCTGAATAGGCAGGCATCTCTTCATGATCGACCTGCCCGTCTTTGAGTATCTCGCTTATCTTCTCAGTCAGCTTGTTCGTCTCTTTGACATAACCCTCGTACAGCTTGAAGTGCATCTCAAGCGTTTCGTCAGATATGCCGTTCAGGTTGCTAAGGTTAAACTCTTTCGGTATGTACTCCGTAACGTTCGTCATTTTTCCCTCCGACGAGCGCCCACCATTATTAAGTATAATCATCCTGGTCTTTTTTGCCATGTAATGGGTGAAAGTAACAGAATTGATTCGCCT
This sequence comes from Blastocatellia bacterium, assembly GCA_036277095.1. Classification (GTDB taxonomy): domain Bacteria; phylum Acidobacteriota; class Blastocatellia; order UBA7656; family UBA7656; genus DASUNP01. The sequence continues at coordinate 86,079 of DASUNP010000063.1, read as the reverse complement.
CTAAATTGAAAGAGGGGGCCAGTGGCCCCCTCCTACCTCACAACCGTTTCGCTGCGCCATGCCGATTTAGTAAATAATATTCAATAAGCGAGCATGCGAGCTTGTGGACGCTTGTGAGTGTTCGCTAATTCCGAACTCGCCGTTTTCATAAACAACCTTCGTGCCAGAGATGAAGAATCAAAAACCTTCCACAATTGACTCGGTAGATTATTGAGGGCGTCTCGTTTGATTACAAGGGCTCACATCGAGCGTACGACTACAAAACGCATTCTTAAGATAGGGGCTTTCTTTGAACACGGAAGGTTTGTATCATCGAATCATCGTGAATCCGAACAAGAGAATGGGCCGCCGGGCCTTCATAGAATGTGCGGTGCTAGGCGCTGCGGCTCCGATTTTTGCTTGCAGCTCGAAACCTCCGCCGTTCAGACATCATCTGATCGACTATTCAACGACAGGGCGTCTCGGAATTGAGGCCGCCCGCCGAGGAGGTGCAGACGCCGTCATCACGCCGCTCGGGACGCAGACGGACAAAGCTCTCGTAGTGGCTTTCAAGTCTCAAGCGCGCCGTCATGGGCTTGAGCCGGGATTCTGGATCGAGGTAGGGCGCGATCAGGAGGCGGCCAATAGCCACTTGGAATGGCTACATACTCCTCAGCACACAGATTGGCTGGCGCAGTTTCCCGGCTGGTCAGGCGCGAATGCAGCGGTCTTTCCGTGGCTTCCGCTCAACAACAAGGCTGTCTTTGAATACCAATTGGCTAAGGTAGCTTCGATCGCATCTATGCTTGAACCCGGCGATTCGATCTACTTGAACAATGTTCAGAACCCACCCGCAGGCTGCGGGTGTGGAAACCTTCAATGCCGCTCGTGGGACAATTCGCCCGGAGAAAAGATTGCCCCGTCGCCTTACGAACATAGAGACGTGTTTTTCACATCTCTGTTCCTGGACGCGCTGAAAGCAAAGATACCGTCAATTAATTTCACGCCGATCATCTGCCCGGAGTGCGAGCAAGGTGTAAGTATGGGGTCGGTAGCTAATCCTGACGCTCAGACTCGCTACTGCAACTCGATCAACTGTGCTGACCCTTGCGGAGGCTTCTATTACCCGGGACTCGTTCGCGCGCTCGGCGGGCTTGACCGCGTCGGGCTGCTTTGCACTTACAAGGCGCTCCGCAGGGACATCCCCATCTACGGCGGGTCGGCGGCGTGGGTCGCCTCCAACATAGGCCGCTACGGCGAGCACGGCTCTGTAACAAAGCTTATACCGGTAATTCAGGGGTGGGACGTGTCTGAGGAAGAGATAAAGGCGCAAATCGATTCGGTGAGCAATAATCGTGTGCGCGGATACATCTTATCGCTTTTGCCGCTCGATAACTCATTCTGGCCCGTGGCGGCCAAATGATGATCGAGCGGCTGGTTGATCGATCTCACCTTGCTACTTGATCCAATCTCTTGTCGAGTAATCGCTCAGCGTTAGAACCACCATGATGGCGAGCCAGAAAAATCCTGCGCCGACAAAGACCCAGGTCAGGCGCGAGCTGTAGCGAACGTGCATGAAGTAGAGCACGACGAGCATGGCCTTGAACACGGCAATCGTCAAAGCCACGATGGCGTTGAACGGGCCGAGGTCTAAGAGGGCGACCCAGTAGGTGACGCCTGTCAGGATTATCAGCGCGATGAAGATCGCGAAGTAAACTTTCTTTGATACTATGTGCTCGCTCATCCTTGGTTCCCTTCTCCACTCATTCGTGCGCGCCTATCAAATACAGCAGCGGGAATAGGAAGATCCAGACTATGTCGACGAAATGCCAGTAAAGCCCAGAAAGCTCTACTGGCGAGTGGTACTCTGGTGAAAACCTCCCTTTGTACGACATGTATATCAACACCAGCATGACGCCGATGCCGATAATCATGTGGAGCGCGTGTACGCCGGTCATCGCAAAATAGAGCCAGTAGAACATCTGTATCTTGCTGGTGTTCACCTCTTCGGCGGCAGCATGTGTCTGGTCGGCAGGCGCGTGTCCCTCTTCTTCCCATACGAAATTGGCTCCCGGAACGTGATGGTGGTCGAATTTGTCTTTATACTCGACCGCCTTGACGCCGAGAAACGTCATGCCGAGCAGGACCGTCAGCCACAGGAAGATTACGAGAAGTTTCCGGTTGCCCACCTGCGCGTAATAAACGGCCAGGGCCATTGTCAGGCTGCTACAGATCAGGACAACCGTGTTTATGCCGCCTAGCAGCGCGTCAAGTCCCTTGCTTGCTGCGGCGAACTCTGCGGGATAGCTTGAACGGTAGAGGATATAGGCCAGGAACAGGCCGCCGAAAAACATGATCTCGGTCACGAGAAATGCCCACATCCCGAGCGTGCCGGCTTCTCGCTGCTGCTCCATGTTATCGAAATGATGAGCGAGCGCCGTGTGGGCTGTATGAGGTGCTGTGTGAGTATCAGCCAACTTTCTTCTCCTTCAGTACTTCAAACCCTGCCGCTGACATCCGGCTCATCGCCCGGCCCTCCCGTCGCGCCGACGACTACTGTCTCTTCGACGGGCCGGAACTCGTAGGCTTCCCACGTCACCGTAGGCGTCTCCTCGAAATTCTCAGTGGGCGGCGGGGACGCGGTCATCCATTCCAGCCCGAAGGCTCCCCACGGATTTCGGGTCGCTTTCGGGCCATACCGCATAGACCACGCCAGGTAGATCATCGGGATGAGGTAGCCGACGCCGAGTATCGAAGCGCCCGCAGTCGACATTACATTCAGGACTTGAAACTCTTCGGGGTAGGCGTGGTAGCGGCGGGGCATCCCCAGGTAGCCGGCGAGGAATTGCGGGAAGAACGTCAGGTTGAACCCTATGAAGATGACCAGCGCGCCGAATTTCGCCCAGCCTTCCGGGTACATGCGCCCGCTAATCTTCGGCCACCAGTAATGGAGCCCGCCCAGGTAGCCCATTATCGTTCCGCCGACCATTATGTAGTGAAAATGTGCGACTACGAAATACGTGTCATGCACATGCACGTCAAGGCCGAGCGCCGCCAAAAACAGCCCCGTCATCCCGCCGATCGTAAAGAGCCCGATGAACCCGAACGCGTAAAGCAGAGGCGTCTGGTAAGAGATAGAGCCGCGATAGAGCGTCGCAGTCCAGTTAAAGACTTTCACGGCGGAAGGAATTGCAACGGCATAACTCAAGAACGAGAATACCATTCCTGCATATACAGATTGACTGCTTGTAAACAAATGATGGCCCCAGACCAGAAAGCCGAAAACGGCGATGGCCAGGCTGGCGAAGGCGACGAACTTGTAGCCGAAGATATTCTTGCGCGTCATGTTTGCTACAAGCTCGCTTATCACGCCCATAGCGGGCAAGACCATGATATAGACTGCCGGATGCGAGTAGAACCAGAAGAGATGCTGAAACAGAACCGGATCACCCCCTAGAGCGGGGTCGAATATGCCCACCTTCATCGTGCGCTCAAGCGCCAGCATCAAGACGGTCACGGCGATGACGGGCGTTCCAAGTATCATAATCAGGCTCGTCGCATAGTGTGACCAGACAAAGAGCGGCAGCCGGAACCAGGTTAATCCCGGCGCGCGCATGGTGTGGACGGTCACTATAAAGTTCAGCCCCGTCAGGATTGAAGAGAACCCCGTTATGAATATGCCCAGCCCCGTCCAGATCACGTTGCTGGTTGAATAGTTCGAGCTGTAGGGCGTGTAGAAGGTCCAGCCCGTATCGACGCCGCCCGCGACTATTGCGATGAACGTGAACAGCCCGCCCACCATGTAGATGTACCAGCTCAACAAGTTTAGCCGGGGAAAGGCAAGGTCCTTCGCGCCGATCATAATCGGGATCAGAAAATTTCCCAGCACGGCAGGTATCGCTGGTATCAGGAAGAAGAAAACCATCATGATGCCGTGCATGGTGAACATGCGATTGTAGGTCTCCGCTTGCATCAAATCGCCCGGGGGCGTCAGCAATTCAAGCCGGATCAGGACCGCGAATGCGCCTCCGAGAAAGAAGAAGACCGTAATCGATCCAAGGTAAAGCAGGGCTATGCGCTTGTGGTCTTTTGTGAGCAGCCAGGACTTTATGCCGTACGTGTTGTTTATGTAATCGGCGCGCGGCTCTAAGATTTTCTCTGTCGTTTCCATAACGTCTTTCTACTGCTGAGGCGGTCTCTGATCTCCGCGTGGCTGCGAGGGAGCGAGCGGATTTGCGCGCCCCGCATCGGGTGGTGAAACACTGGTAGTCCCTCGGTTCGCGTTGCCTGCGCCCGTCGTCGCTCCGGGTTGCTGAGGGCCTATCGACCTGATGTAAGCGATCAACTGCAAGAGCTGTTCTTCGGTTACGAGGTTATCCGGAAACACAGGCATTATCGGCTGAAACCCCGCGTGGATTTTTGCCCTGGGGTTTCGTATCGATTCGCGTATGTAGTCTTCGTTCACAGTAACGGTAGTCCCATCGGCCAACTGGACCTGTTTTCCGAACAGGCCCTCAAGGTTCGGCCCACGCCCTTGCGCGTCGCTGCGGTGGCAGGTATTACAGGCCAGGTCTTGAAAGACCTTCTGGCCCGTAGAGGCGAGCGAGCCTTCGCCCGCACCGCCCGAAAGCCACGTCTGGTACTCCGTAGGGTCCATTACTACTATCCAGCCGATCATCCCTGAGTGGCTCGTGCCGCAATACTCCGCGCAAAACAGGTGGTAGCGGCCCGGCTTCGTGGCCTCGAACCACACGGTCGTGTAGCGGCCCGGCACCACGTCCATCTTGACGCGAAAGGCCGGGACGAAGAAGCTGTGTATCACATCTTCGGTTGTCATCGTCAGCTTGATCTTGCGTCCAACGGGAACGTGAAGCTCGTTGATCTCGCGCTGGCCGTCGAGGTGTTGAAACTTCCACATCCACTGCTTGCCGACCACGTAAACGTCAAGGGTCTCGGCAGGCGGGCGATAGAGCTTATAGTAGAGGCTGGCCCCCCAGCCGAAGATGAACATCGATATTAGAAACGGTATGACCGACCAGAGCAATTCGAGCTTCATTGCGCCCGCGACGGGCTTCGGGATCTCGTTGGGTGTGCGCCTGCGGTACTTGACTGCAAAATAGAGTATCGTGCCCGCAATCAGCAGCGAGAAGAAGACGGTCAGCGCGACCAGGAAGAGGTAGAGCGCATCGACCTCGCCTGAAACGGTCGAGGCCTGTTCGGGCATCAATGGTATTCCAGACTGCATGACCTAAATGGTTCCTCCCGCCTGCTCGCGCAAGCGCGCTATGTTTCTCCTGCGCATAACGATGAACATCGCGACAATCGCCAGCAGCGTTGCGACGCCGGCCAGCCGCATGATGTTCATGACTACAGGCCCATACTTGCCCGTGGTCGGGTCATAGTGGTAGCAGTACAATAGAATCTGATCGACCGCCGAGCCTATCCTGTTTTCAGATGCTTCGACGAGCCCAAGCCGCAAATCTTTCGGTTGATATTCGACGCCGTAGAAATAACGGGCGAGCTTGCCCCCGCGCGTGAGCACCATTATGCCTGAAGCATGAGCGAACTGCTTCGTCTCTTCGTCGTAAGCGTACTTGAACCCGACTGCCTCGGTCAGCCGGTCTATCGCCTGTTGATCTCCGGTCAGAAAATGCCAGCCTTCAGAAGCGCCCGCTCGGTCGTACCAGTTCAAGTATGAATCTTTTTGCTTGACGGCCATCGCGGGCGTCTCGCGGGCGTCGAAGCTCACCGTTACGACTTCAAACTCCTGGCCTACGGAGAAAGATAATTGCTCGAAGCTGCGGGTCAGCCCGGTCAAGACTTCGTGACAGAGCATCGGGCATTCGTAGTAAACGAGCGATAGCACCACCGGCTTGTCTTTGAAATAATCGCCGAGGCGAACAGCGTCTCCATTCTCGTCGCGGAACGTGAGGTCGAGCGGCAACTGCTCGCCCAACCGTTGATCTATGCCCACCTCTTTCAAAATGCGAGGCTTGCTTTCGGCGGGCGGCGCGCCCTGTCTTGAGTTTTGCGGGTAGACTCCCTGAGCCATGACCGAGAGGGAGAAGGCAAAGAGCAATGTGCAAAGGGCGAAAGGCAGGAGTGTAATCCTCATTGCTGCCTCCGTTCGCCAGCGGCGGCAGAGCTTTGATTTGAAGGGCGATTGATTTCCGCGCCGGGTTGGGTCGGACTTTGTGGAGCAGATCTCAAAAGATTCCTTTCGAGCACTAGTTGCTTGGCTTTATCAATAGGAATTCTGATCGCGCCCGAGCGTTCATCGACGCCGTAGGTGGTCAGCATTCTCTCCTCTTCTTCTTTCAACCGCTTCAACTCCTCAAGAGGGTGCTCTTTCAAGTTCGGCTGCGGCTGGCCCGCCTGGCTGGGAGCGAGCTGCAAACGAGGCTCGGGCGGCAGCTCCGGGCGTTCTTCGGCCAGCGGCGGAGCCGGGGCGTCAGATTTTGTCGCGCGGCTCTCAAAGAACCGGAAAAGGCCGAAGATCAATAAGTAGATCGCAACCGTAGAAACCAGGAGCCAGAAGCCGAACCAGATAATCGGCTTGATCCTGACATCGCTCACCTCGTGACGGACATCCGGGTTGCTTATGAAAGAGACATCCGGCGTCTCGTCCGCATGGCCGTTATGCTTCTTTTTTCCCATACTCGGACCTTCCGATCAATGATGCCCTTCACCCGGCCCAATCGCGCCCTCAAGCTCGGGGTCGCCAACGGGCAAAAGCGGCCTCTTCTTCAACTGCTGGAAGAACAGCCAGAGCCATACGCCGCCAAGGCCGATGGGCGCGAGTATGTCCAACAGGTGAAGATGAAACTGGCCGTGATGAAACTCCGGCGCTATCAGCCAGTAGATGTCAACGAGCCGGAAAATGATTACAGCGATGGCGAGCGCGGCGAGCCTACGGCCGTCTCGCTTCAGGTTGCGCGATAGCAGCATCAAAAACGGCAGCACGAAATGAAAGATCACCAGTATCAGCCCTATCCATTTGAACGGCCCCTGGAGCCTTCTTATGTACCAGGGGATCTCTTCCGGCAAATTGCCCGACCAGATGATGAGGAACTGCGAGAAGTTGAAGTACGCCCACAACATTATGAACGCGAGCAGGAGTTTTCCGAGGTCGTGAAAATGACGAGGCGCGATTATCTCTGAAAAGGGCTTGCGGTTTTTGAGCAGAACGAGCACGGCGATGATGAACGCCATCGCGGCCACGCCCTGCCCGCCCATGAAGAGTATGCCGAAGAGCGTCGAAAACCATTCCGGCTCTAGCGACATCACCCAATCTATCGAAGCGAACGTCGCCGTCAGCCCGTAAAGCACCAGGCCCGGCCCGCTCAACACCTGCAACTTCCTCGTTATGCGGCGGTCGCGCGTGTGGTCTTGCTCAAGCGACCATTTGTTTAGAAAGTATGTGACCCCGATCCAGACCGCAAAATAGAAGACGACCCTGCCGAGAAAGAACGGGATGTTAAGGTAAGGCTCTTTGTGTTTTAACAACCCTGCGAGCACTTCATTGCCGGCTGCGGCTTCGGGGTTCGCCCAGATGTAGATGTACTTCACCCCCACGGCGACAGGGATAAAGAGCGCGGCCATTGGCAAGAAGGTCCTCGTCGCGGCTTCGAGCACGCGCCGTATGACGATCCCCCACGCGCCGCCCGACATATGCTGGACCATCAAGATTGCAAAGCAGCCGAGCACGATCCCTATCCAGAAGACATAGGCCAGCAGGTAAGAGCGGAAAAACTGCTGTGCGTTAAAGATTGCCCAGATTGCGCTCAACGCCAGGCCCGCGATGCCGACGACGAGCGCGCGTTTGCCGAGGCGGTCGAATTCGGGCGGCGCAACTGGTGTCACTTCCATCATCTTTGATTGCCTCTCTGCTGGGTCGCGCCTTGATTGAGCTTTCCCCTCTCGTCGGGCGGCACGTCTTCTAGAGTAGCCCGCTGGCTCAGTTGGAGCGCGCGGATGTAGGCGACGATCGCCCAACGGTCGCGCGGGTTGATCTGAGCCGAGTAATCCGGCATCGCGCCGAAGCCGTTCGTTATCACGTCGAAGAAATAGCCAGCGGGGGCCTGTCGCAAACGGTCTTCGTGGAACGACGGCGGCTTGCGATAGCCGCGCCGCACTACCATTCCCGAGCCGCTCCCCGTGCGGTCGTGGCACATCGAGCAGAAGATGTTATAACGCTCCTCGCCCCTATCCATCACCTCGACCGTGATGGGGAAAGGAAACGTGTTAGAAAACCCCTGCCCCGTCTGCCCCTGTGCGGCCTGAGCGCCCGGAGTCATCCCCTGGCCTCCGACATTCGCAGCGACCTGCGAGGAGGGCGCTTGTTGTTGAATATTAGGCGCTGCCGCGCTGCTGCCCTGAGGGCCGGCGTCTGACCGCGCAGCAAGAATGTATGGATCATCGTCGAGACTGCCGCGCGCAACCGTCCCTTCGACGACAGGGCGCGACGCGCGCCCGTCGGTTATCGAGCCGATGTCGTTTATAGGCTCAAGAGGCTCGTACTTCGGCTGATCGTGCATGTCTTGCCGACAGCCCGACAGGAAAAGTATCGTCAAGAAGCAAAAGACAAAAGTCCGCATCAAATGCTTTCGCCCTTGATGCGCACCTTCTGACTTCTGACTCCGCGCCGCGACGAAGTCGCATCCTGCGCCATAGATTCCTGTCTTCTTAGTACTCAACATCTGTTACCTCGCGCGGGTTCAGGCTCTCAAGAAATGCTCGCGTCTTCTCCATGTCGAATTTCGGGTCCGTCGACTCTATGCACAGAAAGAAGCTGTTGCGGCTGGCAAGCTCAAAACGCGGCACGTTGAAGACCGGGTGGTACGGCGTAGGCAGCCCGTTGAGCGCGAGCATGCCGAATACTGCCGAAAGCGCCGCAACCAGAATCGTCGTTTCAAAAGTCACGGGGATGAACGCGGGCCAACTGTGCAGAGGTCGCCCGCCGACGTTGAGCGGGTATGCGATGGCCGAAACCCAGTAGCACAAGAAGTACCCGCCCAGACACCCGATTATGCCGCCTATGAGGACGATCAGCGGGAGCCGTGTGTGGCGAAAGCCTATGGCTTCGGTTAGCTCTTCAATCGGGAAAGGCGTGTAAGCGTCCATCTTCCGATAGCCTTCTTCGTACGCGCTGCGCGCGGCGGCAACGACCGAAGTGGGGTCGACGAATTCAGCCATAATTCCGTAAATAGGGAGCCTCTGTTTCATCGCTCAACCCTCGCTCGTATCAATCGGCGGCCTCCTTCACGTCCTTGACGCCCGCCTGCGGAAGGATAGTCCTCATCTCGAATATAGAGATCATCGGCAGGAACCGTATGAAGAGGAACATCAGCGCGAAGAAGAGCCCTATCGTGCCTATGAACATCGACCAGTCCCACACGGTCGCGGTGTAGTTGCCCCAGGACGAAGGCAAAAAATCGCGGTGCAGGCTGACGACGATGATTATGTACCGTTCGAGCCACATTCCTACGCTCACGACCAGCGAGACCAGAAATAGCATTAGTATGTTGTTGCGCACGCGCTTAATCCAGAGTATCTGGGGTATGACCACGTTGCAGGCGATCAGCGACCAGTACATCACCGCGTAAGGGCCCGTGAAGCGGTTCGTGATCATGTATTGCTCGTAAGTATTCCCGCTGTACCAGGCAGTGAAGGTCTCCATCATGTAGCCGTAGGCGACTATCAGCCCCGTGGCGAGCATGATCTTTGCCATGTTCTTGAGGTGGCGCATCGTGATGAAGTCTTCCAGGCCATACAATTTTCTGAGCGGTATGGCTAGCGTCAGCACCATAGCAAAACCCGCATAAATCGCGCCCGCGACGAAGTAGGGAGGGAAAATAGTCGCGTGCCATCCCGGGACTATGCCCACGGCGAAATCGAAGCTGACGACCGTGTGAACAGAGACGACCAGCGGCGTGGCGAGCCCTGCAAGCAAAAGGTAAGTCGTCTCGTAACGATGCCAGTGCACGGCTGAGCCTCGCCACCCCATCGCGAGCATACCGTAGATCATCTTGGCCGAGCGTCGCTTCGCGCGGTCGCGCAACGTCGCAAAATCGGGTATCAGGCCTATGAACCAGAATAACGCAGACACCGTTGCATAAGTTGAAACCGCGAACACGTCCCAGATCAGCGGGCTGCGAAATTGCGGGTAGATGTCCATCGAGTTCGGGTAAGGGAACAGCCAGTAGGCGAGCCAGGGTCGGCCCGTGTGGAAGACTGGGAAGATCGCCGCGCTCGCTACTGCAAACAGCGTCATCGCTTCGGCGAAGCGGTTGATCGATGTACGCCAGGTCTGGCGCAGCAACAGCAATATCGCCGAGATCAATGTTCCCGCGTGGCCTATGCCTATCCACCAGACGAAGTTGATGATGTCGAAAGCCCAGCCGACGGGAATGTTATTCCCCCAGATGCCTATGCCCTTTAAGACCAGATAGCCTATCGTGTAGAACAGGAGCAAGGTCAGCGTGAAGGCTATCCCCGCGCCGATAAACCAGGCCAGCGGCGTCCTGCGCGTCAAGGCGATTGAGCTGATCTTGTCCGTTACGGTCGCGAAAGTGTGCCCCGGCCTTATCACGGGCGGGATAGAGATGTCGGGACGCACAGTCTCGTGCGGATGCTCATAATCGAGCTGATGTTCGGTATCTTGCTCTTGATCCGCCATAACGCTAAGGCTACTCCAGTTCGGGATTCGGGTTGCGGACAGCTCCCAGATATGTCGTCCTCGGTCGCGTGTTCAGCTCGGCCAGCAGCCCGTAGTTGCGCGGCTCGGCCTTCAGCTTCGCCACGCGGCTGCCAGAGTCGTTTATGTCGCCAAAGATTATTGCCTCAGTAGGGCACACGGCCTGGCAAGCGGTCTTCACTTCCCCGTCTCTTATTGCGCGGTCTTCTTTCTCAGCCTGTATCCGCGCGCGGCTGATCCGCTGAACGCAATAAGTGCATTTCTCCATCACGCCGCGACTGCGCACGGTCACGTCCGGGTTGCGCATCAGTTTGAACCCGGGCGTATCCCAATCTTGATAGAGAAGGAAATTGAAGCGGCGGACTTTATAAGGGCAGTTGTTCGAGCAATACCTGGTCCCGACGCATCGGTTGTAGACCATGTCGTTGAGCCCTTCGGAGCTGTGGACGGTCGCGGCGACCGGGCAGACCACTTCGCATGGCGCATTCTCGCAGTGCATGCATGGGACCGGCTGAAAATAGGTCTCGGGGTTTTCAGGAGAGCCTTTGAAATAGCTGTCAACCCTCAGCCAGTGCATCTCGCGACCGCGCGAGACCTGCTCTTTGCCTACCACAGGAATATTGTTCTCTGCCTGGCAGGAGACGACGCAGGCGTTGCAGCCCACGCACGCGTTGATGTCTATAGTCATTCCCCACTTGTAGCCCGTGTACTCGTACTCGGGATAGAGCGAAGGCGTATGGTCGCCCTCGTGTTTTTCGGGAGTGCCGTGCCCGTGCGCGGGATAAAGCGTCGGGTCATGCTTGTAGTCATCTATCTTGCCCGAGCGAACGAGGTCACGGTCTCGCAACTGTTCGGTGTCAATCATGTGTTGAAGCTGAGTCACCGCCAGATCGACCTTGTCGCCGGTCTTGGATATTTGAAGGCCCGTGCCGCTCCATTGCGCATCGGTTGTCCTGATGGCGTATGCGTTGTAGCCCTGATCCGAACCGACCCTGCCTGCGCTCCTCCTGCCGTATCCGAGGTAAACAGTCGCGCACCCGTCGGCGTGGCCGGGCATTATCAGGATAGGCGCCAGTATGCTCCGGTCTTTGAAGCTTAATACAACCTGATCGGCGGCTATCAAACCGCCCAGGCTGCCGACATTAGACTCCAGGCCGCGACTAGCCGCCGTAGCCGGGCTTATCATCACGGCGTTGTCCCAGGTGAGCTTCGTGATGGGCTTCGGCAATTCCTGTAGCCAGCCGTTATTCGCAAAACGGCCATCGTAAATCGTCGGGTCAGGCCGGAAGCAAATCTCAAGTGGCGCGTCCTGACTCACGCCAGACTGCGTCGACGGGGCCTGAGCGGCCCAGTTCGCGGCGACGGAAATTGTCTTAGGCGGCATCTGTGTATTTGGAATTACGCCATCGTGCAGCGCCCTTCTCCAGAACTGCTCGAAATCAGCGGACGCTGGCCCCGGTGTGGCGCTCTGCCCGGCGGGCGCAGCAGCCGGTGCGGGGACCTGGCCGGCTCGTGGGGGCTGTCCCGTTGCGTCTGTTGCCCCCGAAGCCGGAACTGGCGACACGCGATTGCCGCTTCCGCGATTTGCCATCCAGTAGTCGCGAATTATGTCATAGCTCGTTCTTTCGGGCTGGTCCGAGAATGCGGCGAGAACTTCGTAAGCGGTCTTACCTCGATACAGCGGGGCGATGAGCGGCTGAATGACTGATACCGTCCCGTCGTAAGCGCGAGTATCGCCCCAGGACTCAAGATAATGGGCCTGCGGAATGTGCCATTGACATAGCTCGGATGTCTCGTCTTTGTAGAGGCTCAGATGGACGCGAAGCTTCGCCTGTCTGATGCGCTCGGCAAAGTTGAGGTCAGCCGGCGCGTTGTAAACGGGGTTGCCCCCGAGGATGAGAAGAAGGTCTATCTGACCGGAATCGAGATCCTGGGCCAGTTCTGTGATCGATTGAATTTGATTCTCAGCCCTCGCTTCGACTGCGTCCGTATAAATGACGGTCTTCCCGACATTCCCGAGCGCGCCATTCATCGCGTGTGCCAGCGCGTGAACAACCGGAGGCTGGTAGTCACCGGCGATTACAATGCTGCGTCCGGCGTGCTGTTTTAAATCGCGGACTATGGCGTCAGACCATTTGGCGATTCGGTCATTGAGAAGTTGAGCGTTAGATCCCATCTGAACGCCGAGCGGCGCTGCGACTGCGCGAGCGAAGACCTCGATCTCGCTCGGGCGTAACGCCAGCCGGTTGTCGGCCTTCGCCCCAGTGTTGGTCATTTCGCTTTCGACGACATAGAGCCTGTTCATCTCGGTCTTGCCGTCTTGCAACCGCCTGCGTGAAATAAAATCGCGCGAATAACGTAAGTGGCCGGGCCCGCAAGATAGAAAGTCCGCGTCGAGCGAAAGCACGACATCGGCCTTATCAAACTGGTAGATAGTGTTGACGTACTGGCCGAAGGCGAGACGCGCGCCTTCGCTCGCGTTAACTCGCCCTGCGGCGTCGTACTGGTGCCATTTGGCTCGCGGGAAGGCTGCGAGAAGTTTTCGCAATTGGTCGGCGAGTGTAGGAGATGTGACAGTCTCGGTCAGTATTCTTAAGCCCGCGCCTTGCAGGCCCGTCTGTGCGGCTATGATAGGGCGAATCGCGCCCAGGAATGCAGACCAGGCAGTTATCTCACCTATCCGAGTCAGCGTTTGAGAGCGGTCCGGGTCATAAAGCGAGAGCACAGAAGCTTGCGCGAAAAGATCGGTTGCGCCGAGACTGGCCGGGTGGCCGGGGTTGCCTTCAACCTTGGTGGGGCGCCCTTCGTGGCTCTCGACGAGCAGACCTGTCGCCGACCCGCCCAGTTCCATCGCCGTTGCGTAATAGAGCGGCTGCCCGGGGACCATCTGCTCGGGCTGTCTGACGTAAGGCGCTATGGTTTCCGTGGGCTGGCGCGTGCAGGCCGTCAACCCAGCGAGCGCCAGGGAAGCACCCATCAGCTTCAAGAATCTTCTCCGCCCGGCGGGGTCATTCCACTCAGACGCCTGGGATGGGAATTCGCGGTGGAGCAGTTCCTGGAACGCGCTCGTATTCGCCAGCTCTTCGAGGCTGCGCCAATACTGTTTGCCCTGCGACTGGCTGAGCTTATCGCGAATCGAATCGAGGTCGGAGGGGGAGAGATCACCCGACGAATGAGAATGAGCAGCTATTATGGCCGCAGGCGAATCAATTCTGTTCTCGCTCGATTCTTCTTCCTTCTTTATCGAGCTTGTCAGTTGCACCAGGCTAGACATTATTCGTCTCTCTCCTCATTCACTCCCAGGCTGCGGCTTCAAAACTATTTACCTGTGACAGGTATTACAACTTGTCAAAACATTGGGCGCCCTGATCTTGTACTCCTGGACGAGTCTGGCCCCTTCCTCGGCCTGGTTGGACGGGTGTTGCCACTCCATGTCAAAAACCTTCTCGCGCGGTCTGACGAATTGCGCAGGGTTGCGGTGACACTGAAGGCACCACTCCATTTGCAGCGACTCCGCCTGGTAGGTCAAAGGCATCTGGTCTACGCGGCCATGACAGGTAGCGCACCCGACCCCCTTCTTGACGTGTATGCTGTGGTTGAAATAGACAAAGTCGGGTAAGTCATGCACGCGGGTCCATTTTATCGGCTTGTCGGTCCGCCAGCTCTCGCGCACGGGCTCCAGGTAAGGGCTGTTCGCGAAGATTTGCGAATGACAGTTCATGCATGTCTTGGTCGGCGGTATCCCGGCAAAGGCCGCGTTCTCGACCGAGGTGTGGCAGTAGCGGCAATCTATGCCTTCGTCGCCGACGTGATGCTTGTGGCTGAATTGGACAGGCTGCTCGCGCGGGACATTTGCCTGAGTGTTGTAGGTAGAGCGGTTGTAACCCCCGATAAGCCACAGAAGGGCGGCGATAAAGAATACTGCGCCGAAAATAGTCACCCTTGCTAAGAAATTAGTGCTGCGATGAAAAATCTGGCCCATTAGCCCCTCAACTCTATTACACGTCCCTCGGCGCGCAACAGTAGATCAGGCTGCTCGTCTCTCTTTTCGGATCTATGATGTCGTGGCAGAGAGCAGTGCGCGCAGGCGGAAGCGTCAGCAGCGCGCCAATTGTCTCGATGGAATGAGCTGTTTTTTTTTGTGCTCAAAGCTTGGAAGCTCACATTAATGTTTTAGCGTTATGCGAAACATCAAGCAAACTACGTCGACAAGCTACACCTTACAGCTAATACGAAACAGATATAGATACCACTCAGCCGGTAAAACGGCAACGAGGATACGGATTTTTATATCGCGGTTCACGCATAAAAAGATGATTGATGAAAGGGTCCACGCCTACTGCGTGCTTATTGCAGTAATAGATTAGTCTGTGTATACTAAAAAGTCCAGCAGGCTAGTTGAAAGTTCGATCGAGTTTTTGACAATCGCATCGCTGCTGGTTGTAACGCGAGTAATGCCGCTATGGTGTAAGTGGTTAACACGCAGCCCTCTCAAGGCTGAGACTACGGGTTCGAGTCCCGTTAGCGGTATACCACCTCTGAGCTAACTAACTCTCTAAGACCATATCCCCAGTTGTAACACATACCCGAGAGAGAAACTAAATGAAAAGACAGAAGCGATGCGCTAAGTGCGGCATCGAGAAGTCGGCAGATGCCTTCTACAAACATAAGGCTAACCCCAATGGCTTACAGTCATATTGCAAAACCTGTCAGCAGAAGCTAATGAAGATTTGGCGAGCAAAGAACTCTGACCATTTAAAACAGTTTCACGAACATTATAGACAAACCCATCGCGAAGAGAGGCGCGAGTATAACAGACAGTGGCGTCAGAAAAATCGAGATTACTGGCGAGGTTATCAAAACAGGCGTCTTCATGAAGATTTGAATTATCGCTTGCAAAACTATATCAGCAGGGCTATTCGAAGAGCCATCAAGAAGAATCGGCGATCGGCATTCAACATTTTAGGATACACGGTTGAGGAGCTTCGCCAACATCTTGAATCGCTTTTCCAGCCCGGAATGTCATGGGAGAACTATGGAACGCAGTGGCATATGGACCATATCACGCCAAAGTCCTGGTTCAACGTCGAAGGGCCGGAAGGTGTAGATGAATACGAAGTGAGACTCTGCTGGTCGCTTGAAAACTTACAACCAATGTGGGGGGATGAAAACCTGGAGAAGAACAACAAGTACATCTCTGATACTAAGCTGGGCAGAATGCGCATCACTTATGACCAGTTTAGAGAAAATGTCGAACATTGGAAACGAACTGGAATACCACTCATTCCCATTCTTTATTCACCACGGGAAATGCAAGTAATGATGAGTGATGAAGAAGCCGATCGCTCCGGTTATGATCGCATAAACGACACCTATCGACGGCCAGAATAGAGCGCCGGGCCGAAGCGCGCCGATTGAGATCATGCTTACGACGAATCCCCAAGAGTAACAGACGGGGCTTGCGCCCAGGCGATCTATCCACCACCCGTTGCCGGGGTTGTAGCAAACACAGTGCGGCACTAGAGGCACAAAGGACATCAATGCTATCACCGTACCGAGCCACACATTACGCCTGATCAAGTATGCCGCACAGACAAGGGTCAGTAGTGGGAGCCAGGCTAGCTTCACGAATGTGCAATAAGAAGTACAGCCCAGCAGTGTCAAACCCATGCAGTCGAGCGTTGAGGCTAAGAACCCGAGTGGAATCGCAATCAGAAGCACCGCTCGACCCCTGCGGGCCGGCTCATCAGTTCTCTTCCCGGTCTTGTTTAGAAACAGGTTTATCGAAGCTATCGATAGAGCGGCCAGTACGAGCACCCAGAAAGGCGCGGCGAACAGCGGGGCCATTTCGTTGCTGAAATCTATAGCAAAACGAATGAGCAAGACCGACGCTACCAAGAGGCCTATGCACAATATCAAGTATTGAAGTCTGTCAGAGCGGCCCACTATAATCTCTCAATGTTCGGTTCCAGCTGAGAGAAAGCCTACGCTGCGGGCGAGTTTCGAGTCAACCTGTATGGTTCCAGTTTATTGCGAACATTGTAATCGGGCGAACGGCGCGGATGCACCCCGGTGCATCTGGTGCGGCCTGCCGGTCACAGGGGCGTCGCTCGGAGGCGATTTCGAGATAACGCGAATAGAGATCGAATATCTCGGAGGCATTGACAGGCTTGATGATCCTGCGCCGGTTAAGCTCGCTGTAGGGCCGGCGGGGGTCGAGATCACAGAGATTATTCCCGGGAGCCGCAACGTGAAGATTGCGGCTCACGAGATTCTTGACGCACAGGTCGAAGACGCAAGCACCTTCATTGAAGGCAAGCGAAAGCGGGCCGCATGGTGGTGGTATCTTATCCGCCCGCTCGGGTCAGACGCTCCCGACCGGAAGCCCGCAGACACGAAGAAGCACGATTACATACTGACGATCATTTATAAAGCAGAAGGCGATGTTAAGAAGGCGGCCTTTCGTAGGGAAGACAGGCTTGGGCTGTCACTGTTAAACGGGGTGGCGAGAATAATTGCTCTACTGGTCCGAAGAAATCAACAATAGAAATCAGGCGCTACGGAATTCACTCGGCACTGTGATTGCGGGCTGTGCGGCGATGGCGCGGTGCAATCTCCGAATTGAAGTACTCGGTGAATGCGGCCACAACATCCGGGTCAAAGTACAACCCTGACCGCTGTGTGATCTCGCCAAGCGCTTTATCAGGCGAGCAAGGCCGGTTATAAACGCGCTCTTCGGTCAAAGCGTCATATGCATCGGCCACAGCGACTATGCGGCTTCCCAGCGGTATCTCTTCGCCACGGAGGCCGTGCGGGTAACCTGAACCATCCCACCTCTCGTGATGCGCGGCGGCGACCATAGGTATGTCGCTCAAGTCTTCAGGCAATCTTATCTTTGAGAGCAGCCGGAACGTATGAAGCGGGTGTTCCTTTACGTGTTCGTACTCTTCCGGCGTCAGCTCTGCGGGTTTTAGAAGCACGTCGTCGCGAATTCCTATCTTTCCGTAATCGTGCAGCAATCCCGCGTAATAGATCATCCTAATCTCTTCAGGGCTCAGGCGCATCGTGCGAGCTATCCCGGCAGAGTACGCGCCCACACGCGCCGAGTGCCCCGCAGTATTGTCATCGCGCGCATCCAGCGATGCCGCGAGAGTGCGGATAAAGCTTTCGAGAGATCGCCTCTGTTCTTCCAAAAGGTAGAGGTTTTCCATCGCCAGACCTGATTGGCGCGCAACGGCTGTCAGAAAATCGAGCTCCTCTTCATCGAAGGGGTGGTCCGAAGTCAGGTTGTCAACATAGCAGACTCCCCACATACGGGTCTTCGACCCGATGGGCGCGCAGATGACGGAGCGGATCGATTGGAGCTGGATCGAATCGCCTGACGCAAAGCGATCATCCGAGCGGGCGTCTATGCTGTATACTGCGACGTTCTCGTCATAAGCAAGGCGCGTTATGCTAGTGCTCGGCGCGATCTCGTCTTTCGAAGGGCAGGCCGCACTCACTTCGAGCGTATCTCTCTCGTCGTCGTGAAACAGCACCGCGCAACGCTCGCTTTTTAGCGTGCGATGAATGAAGTCCGCGAGCTTTTCGCTCAACTCCTGGGGCGACTGCGCGGTCAATATGTCGCTCGTGAAATCATACAGCGCCCGCAAGTGGTCTATAGTCGCCTTCGGCAGATCTCCCGAAGGGGGCAGCCTGGCTGTGTTTATGAACCTCGAGTCCTCCGGAGGAAATACGCGCACCGGGTGAAAAGTATCTTCAACCTCATTCTCTTTGAGCTCGACGACCGCCGAAGGCAAATCCGAGTGGAAGACGAACTCTACGCCGTGGCCTCTGCCAAACCTGATGCGGTCGCCGTCCTTCAACAGCTTTTCGGTCACCTGGTTGTCGTTGACGAATGTTCCGGAAGTGCTCTGGAAGTCGCGAATCGTGTGAGTCGCGCCGTCGAAAGCGATCTCGGCATGAACGCGGGAGATGTAGGGATTGTCCAGCGTGAGGTCGTTCTCTTCGAGGCGGCCGACTCGAAACGTCGGGCCGTCGAGATTGTAAACCTGCCTTTCCCCATCCTGAGATGTGTAAACGAGGCTGGGTGTATTGTCCATAGCTACCCTTGATAAACCTGATGCGCGGAGCAGCCTGGAGTGTTCGATTAATTACCGAGCATCTCGCAGGCTCCCGAGTTGACGCAGACCCGGTCCGGCTCCATAAAACAGTACTTAGGGACATCAGCCGCACGAGGCTCGGCTAATGGAAACCTCTCAAGTCCAGGATGGCGCCCGCTCGACGCATGAGAGATTTGATTTCCGCAATCCGGCTTCTCTGTCGCGACTACGGCTCCTTCACTTGTCGAGCCGAGCACGACCAGGACGACAGGCGGCTCCGCAGTCGAGTCTCCGGTATCGATTCTTTTCACAATCGACATCAGCGTCTGGCGTAAAAGTTCCCGGTCCGCTTGCTCCATAATCAACCTTACAATCTACTTGTCGTACTCTATAGTATCGACTACGCCGACAATCGCAGAATCTATCGCCGCACCGGGGCTGCCGGTCGAGGCGGTTGACGCGGACCAGCCTTCGCGAACTATGACGACGGTGTCTCCGACGCCCGCGTCGACAGAATCCAGGGCCAGCAACTCTTCGCCTGCGGAAGTCCCATCAGGATTGATCGGCTGGACGACCAGGATTCGACCGCCCTCGTATCGCTCGTTTTTTTGCGTCGCCACGACGTTGCCGACAACTCGCGCAAGTATCATCGCTTTAGACTCTTTGATCCAGGAATACTGAATCGACAATGCCAACAATCGTGCAGTCTGTCGGGACTTCGGAAGGCATGAAGGGGAAAGAGGCTTCTTTCCCGCGACACCAGAAGACCACCTCACCGTAACCTGCCCCGACCGAATCAATTGCTACCATAGGCTTGCCCGAATGTTCATACCGGGCGTCGAGCGGCTGGATGACCAGGAGCTTTCGGCCTTCAAGCAGATCATTCTTCACCGTAGCGACGACCGTACCTATGACGCGGGCTAGTTGCATAAAGACTCTCGATCAGGGGCAATTGTTGCGGGCGAATTCAAGATTGCACCGGTTCAAACTCGTTGTCAAGAATTAAGAACTTGACTTCGCTTCATTTCACCTCGCTCCGACTGGTTATGTAAGCTTTATTAATCACGACGGCGTCCATCGGCATGTCCGAACTCGGAAACACGGGGGCGCGAGCTATCAGGTCGACGATCTTCATCCCATCTATCACGCGGCCAAATATGGAGTAGACTCCGTCCCACTCAGGCATGTCACCCGCGCAGATAAAGAACTGGCTCGTGGCGCTGTTTTCATCATCCATCTTGCGCGCGGCTGAGACGGCGCTGCGGCGGTGTGTGAGCGTCTTTGAAAACTCCGCCGGGACCGTCTCCAGATCGGGTCTACCCATCCCCCAGGTAGAATTATCGTTGTTGAGCGTGTTGGGGTCGCCGCCTTGAATGGCTTTCGGCCCCTTCTTGTCCCTAACCAGCCGGTGAAACCGCGTGCCGTCGTAGAAGCCTTCCTTCGCCAGCTTCTTATAATGCTCGGCATGTCTCGGCGCATCCTGCGAGAGAAACTCTATGACTATGCGGCCGTAGGATGTCTCTAAAACCATGACCTCGTCGTCGGTCGCTCCAGTTTTGCCACCGCACGAAAGCGAACTGACGAGAGCCAATGCAAGGACGAACGTAAAGAGCAATCTTCTTATCCGCATCAACCCTTTTGCCCCTCGCCTTCAAGCGCTTCCTTTAGAACTTTATTGATCACTTGCGGGTTCGCGCGGCCGCCGCTGGCTTTCATAACCTGGCCGACGAAAAAGCCTACGAGCGAGGTCTTGCCCGCGCGGTAGGCGTCGACCTGTTTCGGATTATCGGCAACGGCGATTTCAACCAGTCGTCGAATCTCTGCCTCGTCGGAGATCTGCGCGCCGCCAAGCTCGCGCGCGATCTCTTCGGCAGACTTTCCGGAGACGTACATCTCAACCAGTATCTCTTTTGCCATCTTCCCGCTTATCGTCCCCCCTCCGATCATCTTAATCAGCTCTGCAAGCGACAAGGGGGTGACTGGGCTGCGGCTGATCTCCGCGCCGGAGTTTTTCAGCTCTCGAACCAGCTCGTTCAGAATCCAGTTTGCGGCCGCCTTCGCGTTACCGCTTGCCTCGGCGGCCTCTTCAAAATAGTCCGCCATCGCGCGCGCGTCCGTAAGCTGCGCCGCATCGTCAGAGGATATTTCGTACTGCTCGATAAAGCGGCGGCGGCGCGCTTCCGGCAATTCGGGCATCTCCCGGCTGGTAATCTCTATCGCGGCTTGCGTGACTACGAGTGGCGGAAGGTCTGGCTCAGGGAAATAACGATAGTCGTGCGCCTCTTCTTTCGAACGCATCGAAAAGGTCTTTGAATCTTTTTCGCTCCAAAGCCGAGTCTCTTGCACGACCCGGTTCCCCGCCTCAAGAACCGCGATCTGGCGGTCAATCTCAAATTCAATCGCGCGCTGGAGGAATCGAAAAGAGTTCAAGTTCTTTAGCTCCACTTTTGTGCCGAACGCTTCGGCCCCGCGCAGCCGCACCGAGACATTCGCGTCGCAACGAAGATTACCTTCCTCCATGTTCCCATCACACACACCTATGTACTGGAGCGTACGGCGCAGGTATTGGACATAATCGTATGCTTCCCACGAAGAGCGAAAATCCGGCTCGGAGACTATCTCGGCAAGCGGCACCCCGCTGCGATTCAAGTCGACGTAAGACTTTGTCGCGGATTCCGGCATCCCTTCGTGGAGCGATTTGCCGGCGTCTTCTTCGATGTGAAGGCGCGTGATTCGAAAACGCTTCATGCGCCATTCGACCGCGTGGCCCGATTGGTTGCGTTCGGCTGTAGGAATCTCCACCCAGCCGTGTTCTGAGAACGGGCGGTCGTACTGCGATATTTGATAGCCTTTCGGGAGGTCAGGGTAGAAGTAGTTTTTGCGCGAGAAGATTGACTCAAGGTTCACTCGCAGGTTCAGCGAGAGCGCCGCCCGCGTAGCCATCTCGACGGCCTTGCGATTCAAAACAGGCAGCGCGCCGGGCAGCCCGAGGCAGACAGCACACGTGTTTGAGTTAGGCTCGTCGCCAAATCGCGTCGAGCAGCCGCAAAAAATCTTCGAATCTGTCTTAAGCTGGGCGTGAATCTCAAGACCGATAACCGCTTCGTATTTCTCTCTCATATAGCTTGCACAGATTTCTTTTTCCCATCGGAGGGGTGAAGCAAAGTATAGCACTGCAGGTCCGAGCTTGACGAGCTTGATGCTCGGATCAGGTTGAGGCGTTCCCTTCGGCCCAGGGCTGATTTTTCAGACGGCGACGGGCCAGCCGATTCATCTCGACGGCGGCGTGTGGAGCTGCGGTTTTCAACTTTTCCAATAGCCTCCGCATTCTGGCGGTTTCGCCCAGCGCGCGGTGCATCTCGGTTATTCGCTGCCGCCGTGTGATTACGAGATCGACGTTCGAGATGCTTATCTCAGAAAAATTCCCTTTAACGCGAAGACTCGCGCCGGCGACTATCGTCGCGGCGATCTCAATCTGTTTAACCCCGGACCAGGGGAGGAACACAAACTCTCTGCCGTTGCGAGTCTCGCGGATGCCCTCGACTGTGATCTCAACAGTCTGGCTCGCCTCTCGCTTGAAGACCCACAGCACGATGGCATAAACCAGCCAGACCGTCGCTATCTGCGCAATGACGACGCCGAAAAGCGCCACACCGGCCAGGCGGTTCTCAAGCCGGTCTGCGCCGAATAACGCAACTGTGCTCCCTACGATCAGGTAGATGACCGAGGCAATCGCGACCATGCGGCGGTAAGCCTGCGCGTAAAACAGGGAGCCTTCCCGTTTTATTAATTCACTCTCCATAGCCTTGGGCGAAGTCCTAAGTCGCTGAGCGGCGAGCAACCTTATTATACCAGCACTCGGTGAAAAAAGAGTGCTGAGTGCTGAGTCCTGAGTAAAAACCTGATAGGCGAACTGGCCTTTTCTTTCACTCAGGACTCAGCACTCAGCGCTATCGTGACTGACAGGTGAAAGTCGGTCTGTTATCATTATTTGTTTGATCCGCAGAGAGCCGGGAGGACATGTGAATACAAGGGGAGATATTCGTAACATTGCCATCATCGCTCACGTCGACCACGGGAAGACAACTCTGGTCGACGCTATGTTGAAACAGTCTGGACTTTTTCGCGCCAACGAAGCGACGGTCGAGAGAATGATGGACAGCATGGACCTGGAGCGCGAGCGCGGCATTACGATCATGGCAAAGAACGCTTCCGTCCATTACGGAGAGGTGAAGATTAACATCGTCGACACGCCGGGCCACTCAGATTTCGGGGGCGAAGTCGAGCGGGTCTTAAAGATGGTCGACGGGGTGATGCTTCTGGTTGACGCGAGCGAAGGCCCTTTGCCGCAGACCCGCTATGTGTTGTCAAAAGCGCTCGCCCAGCAGTTGCCGGCTATCGTGGTCATCAACAAGATAGACCGCCAGGACGCGCGCGCCGAAGAGGTGGTCAGCGAAGTATTCGACCTCTTCATCGATCTGGACGCTACCGAAGAGCAAGCAGATTTCCCTGTGATTTACACAATCGCGCGCGACGGAGTAGCACGCCGCGAGCTTAAGGATGACAGCCAGGATTTGCGCCCTTTGTTTGACGAGATTCTTCGGACGATCCCGCCCCCCTCGGCAAATTCGGAGGTCGTTTTGCAATTGCTGGTAGCCAATCTCGACTACAACGACTATGTGGGCCGGCTTGCGATCGGCAGAATATTTTCGGGCGGGGTCGAAGTCGGCAACCAGATATCCATCTGCAAGCTTGATGGTCGAATCGAGAAGACAAAGGTGACGAAGCTTTATGCATTCGAGGGGATGAAGCAACAGCCGATCGAGCGCGCAGAGGCCGGAGAGATCGTCGCTCTGGCGGGCATCGAAGACATCTACATCGGCGAGACCGTCTCGTCGGCGGATGATCCACAACCTCTGCCGCGAATCGTAGTCGACGAGCCGACCATATCGATGATCTTTTCCGTCAGCACTTCGCCGTTCGCGGGGCGCGAGGGGAAGTTCGTTACCTCGCGCAAGATCAGAGAGCGGCTCGACAAAGAGGCGCTCGCAAACGTCGCCATCAGAATTGAGCCTACCGATGCGATGGACAGCTTCAAGGTGTCGGGAAGAGGCGAGCTACAGCTTGCGATCATAATCGAGATGATGCGGCGCGAAGGGTACGAGTTGCAAGTATCGAAGCCCGAAGTGATCACGCGGAACGAAGACGGCCGTAGGCTTGAGCCGATTGAGCTTTGTGTCATCGATAGCCCTGAAACTTTTATCGGCGTCATCACGGAAGCTCTTGGCCGCCGGCGCGGGCGAATGACGAAGATGATAAACCACGGGACGGGCCGCGTCAGGATGGAGTTCGAAGTCCCGTCGCGCGGGCTGATCGGGTTTCGCAGCGAGTTTTTGACCGACACGAAAGGAACAGGTTTGTTGAACACGATCTTTCTAAGGTGGGACGAGTGGCAGGGCTCGATTTCGCAAAGGATCACGGGAGCGCTGGTGGCAGACCGGGCGGGCCAGGCGACGACCTACGCGCTTTATAATTTGCAAGAGCGCGGCGAGCTTTTCGTAAGGCCGGGCACGCAGGTCTATGAGGGGATGATAATAGGCGAGAATGCGCGCGACGTTGATCTTGATGTGAACGTGGTCAAAGAGAAGAAGCTTACAAATATGCGCGCGTCGACGGCGGACGAAGCCATGCGGCTGGTTCCCTTTCGCGAGCTGTCGCTTGAGCAGGCGCTTGAGTTCATTCGCGAGGATGAGCTTGTCGAGGTGACGCCCGACTCGATCCGCATGAGGAAAAAGATATTGGCGTCGAATCAACGCCCGAAGGGTCGCCCGATCGAATAGTTCATAAGCTAACGCTTATCAACTCGGCGCGCCCGCCTCATTTACAAGGCGCTGGTAGAGGCGTATGCAGCCGTTGGCAAAGAAGACTCGGGGGAATGCCAGAAACATCCCAAAGATCAACGCCAGCCCGCCCCCAAGCGTGAGCAAACCGAGCAGCGGTCCGAGTATTGACGCCTCTGTCGGGCTTCCAATTACAACCCTTTCGATTGCGCGCGCGATGCGACCGGCGATGATCGAATTGACAGGCACCTCAGCGCCGCCCCACCCCGCCACTGTCATTGTAAGGACAAAGCCGGTTGCCACGATCACGACTGCAAAAAGGGCGACCAGGATTTGCACAAGCGTCAGCGAAAACAGCTCCGGCACGTGTGTTCTGAGCGACCGCTTCACCAAATTCATGCTCTTGCTCATCGTCTCGCCGATGCTTCTTGTCCCGCTCGACACGGTTATGAGCGCCATCCAGATCGCGTAGTTTATTACAAAGAACATGAGCGCGTTTATGATGACGAACGGCGGGAAGAATATCCCGGTAACTACCGGCCCTATCGCTTCCGTGCTCCCCAGCAGGAAAATCAGGTACTCGACAAAGAGGACCACCAACGTTGCGAGCACGAAAAGGAACGGCGCTATGATGACTGTCGCTGCGTTACTGACCGCGAATTTCATCGCCTCCGCGCGCCTCAAGGCACGCCCGCTTGTCAGTCGCTCGTAACAGATTTTCGTGGTCGCTGACAAAAAGATAATCTCTATGACATAGCAGACCAGCAGCGTCAGCACCATCAGTATCACTCCCACGACTTCGACCGTCTCCAGGCTGCTGCCGCCGCCGCTCAGCATGATCTTAATAATCACGCTGTTTATGATCGTTGAAAAGAAGAGGACCATGATCGAACAGAAGAAGCCTATGGTCAAAAGCGACAACGGCCTCCACGAGAGCGCGTAGCGGAAGGCGTCCGCGAAGAGGCTTTGCTCAGGCGGAACCGAAGCATCTTGCTGCGCGATGGGGGCGGGCTGCGCGGCGGCCCCGCTTGAGATTGATCTCGGCGGCAGCTTCGCCGTAGGACCGAGTTGCTTCGGAGGCCGGTCAGCCTTCGAAGGGTTCAGA
Source organism: Blastocatellia bacterium (assembly GCA_036277095.1). Taxonomy (GTDB): domain Bacteria; phylum Acidobacteriota; class Blastocatellia; order UBA7656; family UBA7656; genus DASUNP01. The sequence goes on along the minus strand of DASUNP010000063.1, from coordinate 60,357 downwards.
TCGCGAGTCGTGCTACGAAGCGGCTGGGCAGGAGCAGGTTGTGCGGGAGGCGTGGCGGCTGCCTCGCTGCTCTGGGCTAGAAATTGCCCGCATAGTCCACAGTATTTTCGATCCGGCGTGTTGTCGGTTCCGCAAGAGGGGCAGATCATGATCTCATCTCCTTTTCACTGACGCGCATTCTCACCGCGAGCGGCCCGTCGTCTTGACGTTGAGCTGCGTGCCTTCGTTGAACTCAAGATTCGGGGCATCGACGGCGAGAGTTGAGGCAACGCCCGCGCCCGCGCCGATCGCCGCTCCGGCCGCCGCGCCCTTCCCTCCCCCAAGCAGACCGCCGATAATTGCTCCGGCGACAGCCCCCGCTACGCCGATCTTTACGGCGCGCTTGCGAACAGATTTACCTTTTACATTGCCCTCTTCATCGGCCCGCCCCTTGTCCCCGGCCACGACCTCGAATACTTCCGTTACTTGCGCGTCGAACTTTCCCGACCGCTGGCCCATTGTGATCGTGTCAAACTCAAGCGCAAGCTCCGATTTCTTATTCGCTTTGCCGCCGGACCTCAGCTTGGAGATGTGGCCGGTGATGATGGCGTTCGCGTATTCGCGCGGCGCAAGCACGCGGCAGGTAAACTCATCTCCCTTCTTGTTGCGGTCCGTGCTGATTGGCGATAGAAGCTCAAGCGTGAAAATCATGTCGCCGGGGACTCGAATCTCGCCCTCGACCGTGACGGCATCAGACTGCCGAGGCATCATAACAATCAGGCTCGCGATCATTGCAGTCACGCATAGTGATTTAAAGAGTCTCATAGCATCCTCCTCTTTTACGCTCACCCATTATTGGCCGTGCAGAAAGAGTCTATGCCTATTTCGCTTTCGATCAAAGCGCACGCCAATTGATAGTGAACCTGACGGGCTTTTTGGATTTGTCAGGTCGCACCCTGACCCGTACTCTCGAAAAGCGGTTGGCCGGGTTTGGAGTCTCTATAAAAGATATTTCGTCAACATTATCTTTCGCGTTGAAAGAGACCCGGCAGGCAAATCCGGGCAGGAAGCCCGAAGCCCGTCGCACGCTGCCGAACTCTCCGACCTCGACCTGGACGGATCCGCTCTGCGAGCCTGCGGTGCCGGGGTTGTTTGAGAGAGTAACTAGAAGGTCCTTACCATCCTGTTGCACAGAGATGGACACGGGGCCGGGCCTCTGGGGCGTCATTATCGCGCGCGTCACAGTTAAATTGCGGCTCCCGGTCGCGACGCCGCCGCGTTCGTCCCTCACCGTCAAGCTCACGACCACTCGGACCATTTGCGAATCGAGCCTGACGGATGAAGTGTCTAAGACCACACTTGGCCCGTTGCCCCTGATTGAACCGGCTGACGTAGTCCACTCGTATCTAAGCGCATCGCCGTCGGGGTCAGACGCCGAAGCCCTCACGGAGGCGCGTTCTCCTACCGCGACCCTGTCCGGTAATATCTCGATCTGAGCAATGGTGGGCGAGTTATTCGGCCGTTCCGTCACGGTTATGATCAGCCTTGCGCCCGAAGTCTCCCCGCGCCCGTCGGCCACGGCCGCGCGCACTTCGACCGGACCTGGATTTACTGAAGATGTCTTGAGCGTGTACCTGTTCCCGCTACCGGTCAATTGCCCCGCAGAGCTGCTCCAGGAATAGCTGAGACGATCTCCGTCGCGGTCCGCAGCGTCCGCGAAGATCACTACCTCTTCGCCCTGCTGCACTCGCGATCTGCTTGCTCGAAGCACAATTGTAGGCGGCCAGTTTCGAGGCGCGTTCTCAAGGACGTTGATCGTCTGGTTGAGAGATTTAACCGCGCCGCTCGCGTCCCTCGCCATCACTGTGACGAAGACTTGCTGAGACGTTCCGCTCAACTGAATCCCGGAGGTCTGAAGTGTAGCAGTGTTTCCATTCGATTGAATTGAACCGGCAGACGTTTTCCATTCGAAAGAAAGATCTGCGGCTTCTCGATTCTCTACTTCGGCCTTGAGCGTCACTGTTTCTCCGCGCTGGACAGCCCGCTTATCCGCAATGATCTTCAGCAGCATGGGCGCCGTCGAAGAATCCGCAGGGTTTTCATCCTCGGTAGTCGCGAGCGGCTCAGGCAGCAGCGTGATGGCCCGCTTGCCTGATGCTAACTCGCCGGCGGGGTCTTTCACGGTGAGAGTGATGATTATGTTGGTCGCCTCTGCCCCCGGCTCTATGCCCCATGTGTTCAAGACCACGGAGGGGCCTGATCCGACTATGCTGCCGACCGATGCGGACCATTCATAGTTAAGCTGATCGCTGTTGGGGTCGCTCGCTTGCGCCGCGATGTTCACCTCTTCGCCCGGCAGTATCGTTGTCTTATCCACATCGATTGCCTGGACGATCGGCGGATCGTTTGACGACTTTCTCAGGGCCAGCGCCAATGCGCCCGCCACTCCCAGGAGTAACACGACGAGTGAAGCTATGATAAGAAAATTGCGCTTGTTCGATTCTCTGCGCGACGGGCCATAATTGACAGGCGCTTCTTTTGCACGGCTAGAGAGCGGCGCCGTATCATAAACTTGCGGCCCTGGTTGTTCGGGCGCTTGAGACTGTGCGAGAGGAGATGTCCAGTTGGGCGTCTCCCCGCCTGGAGGAGATTGAGGCGGCGAAGCGATTGGAGATGTCGGCGCTTTAGGTTGTGGGGCGATATCGAGCTTGGCCCCGCATTCAGTGCAGAAGTTCATTCGGTCTTCAACGAAGGCGCCACACTGGTTGCAGACGATCATAGATTGCTCCGGGGGTCAAAAGCGCCAGAATCTCAGCCGCCGGAATGACGGCGCTCGGATTACCGGCGCAGAATCTACTCATCTTCCACTATATCTGTTTCGTAATCTACTCTGAGTTGAACATCACCACACTTTATACACGCAAATGCGCGAACGAACCTCTCTTCATTCGTTTCGGCCATAACAATTGTGATCTCAGTTTCGCCGAACAACTGCCCGGGGCGCGTCAACTCTCCGCAGTGCCTACAGGGCAGGTTTTTATCATCCTCCGTAGGAGGGTCTAAAAGCGCACCGCAGTTGCTACAGTAGTTGTTGCTTAAATACTCATGCGTCTCGTTTGTCGTTAAGCCGCACCTCTTACAAACCATCATATCAATCACCTGGCCTGAAGACTTTCGGGAGCGAACGTGTTCAGAAGCGCATCGTACTTGCGATTCAGCTCGACGAAATCTTCTATAGAGTCTAGCCCAGCAGCCTGTTGTGTCTCCATGTGTTTTTCGATGTTGCCGAGCTGTCTGTAAACGGACCGGCCCATGTTCGTTTGCCCCCGATACTCGACGCCGTCCGCGCCTTGCCTCACGAATGCGGTTAAATCGAACCTGGAGGGGCTAGAGGGGATGTCACTCATCTTACAAAGTAATTGGCTGTGGTCGCTGGGTTAGCGAGTAAGTTCAGACAACCTAATTGTCGCGCACGGGATTATAACACCCAAACAGGGCAATTCAAGATGCTTTTTAGCCGCCTTAAATCTTTGGGCTGACAGGCTCTGCGAGGGTGTTCGGAGGGCTATCTCTTACTGATCTTCGTCTATGATTTCATAGCGTGAAGTGATCTCGGCAGCGGGCTTCAGCATAGCCGAAACGCTGCAATACTTTGTCTCGGAGAGTTCAACCGCGTGGGCGACGGCCTTCGGGTCTATGTCGCGCCCTCGGACTCGATGGATCACCTCAATGTGGGTATAGATGCGCGGGTACTCTGCGCGCCGCCGGCCTCGGACTTCAATCTCGTACCCGGTGACTTGCTGCCGTTTCTTTTCGAGGATGCCAACTACATCGGCCCCCGTGCACCCGCCCAGTGATATGAGCAGCAGCTCCATTGGGCTTGGAGCTGTGATCTTTGTTCCGCCGAACTGTGTGACGACGGCGTGGCCGCTATCGGACTCTCCGACGAATTGCCCGGCACCTGCAAAGCGCACTCTTGCGATCTTCGTTTCCGACTTTGCTTCGTTAGTCATGCAGCAATCATAACATACTCAGTCCCGAGTGAGACTCAGCACTATTTTGCGCTCGCCTGAACGATCGTCGCCTTTACAGTCTCTCGCTCGTGCGCGCGAGCTTTGATCACAGTCAAATGCTTGTCGAGCAGCTTTTCTACCTCGCCAATGGAGACTGACGCGGCATTGGCGTCTACGGAAAGCTGCTTCCACGGCGGAGCCTGGCCGTATGCGTAATTGTCAAAGATGATGACCGGCGTCCCGTTAGCAAGCAAAATCTTCTCAGGCGTAGACAGTATCCACTGGTCTGACCAGCCGTAAACCCATTTCGCGTCGCTCTCTAACAGCCTCACGCAGCCGTGGCTGGCAGGATAGCCCGGCAGTTCGTACTGGTGAAAGGCTATGCCGTCGAAGTTGTCCAGGTTGAAGACCCACGGGAGGACCCAATTGCTATTTACCGTGCTCCGCGTCACCTTGGCTTTCCAATTCGCATGGAAAAGACCGGCGGGCGTCTGCGTAGATTTCTTGCCCGTGCTGGTAGGCCCCCACCAAACAAGCTCTCCCTCTTCGTAAGCGGCGAACGCCTGAACTCTTCGCGATACGAGAATCAGCTTTGGAATCTCCCTCACGGCCTCGATGCGATGCGGGAATGGAGAGAACTCCAACAAGTCACCCTCTTCGGCAGGGACCATCAGATCAATCCCTTTTCGCAGGTTGGCCGGGTCTACACGGTTGATCTTTAAGATGGTCAGAAAGCCTTCCTCACCGAACCGCGACTTCAATTCTGAAACCGACTGTTTCCCTGCAACCTTGAACGACACGTACCGGACAGGCTTAGGGGCGGGAGGCTCGTTAGCCTCCGGTTGATCCTGCTCAAGCGTGCTGGCTTCGACCTGGGCATCCTGCAAGGGAGTCTCAGAAGACCACTCCGGGTATGTAAGGCCGAAAGTAAAAAGGAGCGCTGTCACCGCCGCCGTCGAAGTTGCAATGCGATATTTGCTGTTCATCGATCGGCTTAGATGACAGGCTTTGAATTTGGTTGCTCAGATTAACATTGGCGGTAAGGAATAACCTGTAGGGGCAGGGCTTGTCCCTGCCCGGATTGGCCGCAGGCGAATGATGTTTGTTCCTTATCGCGGACTTCGCTTGTTTCGTATTTCGTCATCGCGCTAACGCGCGATCCGGGCAGGGACAAGCCTTGCCCCTACAAGTTATTGGACAACGTTCGACTCCGAGAGGCGCTTGATGTGGTTAAGAACTCTCAAATGAATGCGGTGAATAATGTAATCCGACCAGGCTTGCCAGTACCACTCGGGCCAGAAGCGGTTCCTATACCAGGTAGTCCCCTCAAGCCTCGTCGTACCATCCGGCAGTCGCACGAGCAAAAACTGCCCGGCCTCTGACGACATGTAGCTGTCAAGGTGCGTCGGATGGATTCCGCCGTACGGGGAAAGCTCGTGCATCGCAGGGGGCTGACCCGTCACGGAGAACTTCAGCAAGCGAGGCTCATCCCAGACTTCGATCGGCTCGACGAATGCCCCCGTCGAAAATACGCAATGGCGGACGGCCCCCGGGCCCTTGCCTTTGATCTCGGCCCGAATTGGATAGGCGACACCCGTTTTGAACAGTAACTCTGTGGGCGGCGGGAGCTCAGAAAACGCTACCACCTTTGGCCAGACCCGCTCCGGCGGCGCGTTGATTACAACCGTAGACTTTGCCTCAAGCAATCGCGGCTCTGTTTGATTGAGGCTCTCTACGCTCACAAAGGTCGGGAGGGCGAACAGCAACAGCGAGTAGACAGCCGGGGTCTTAAGCGACCTGCGCGGACCGCGTTGAATCAGATAGCCGATCACGCCGCCGAGCATTGAAACCACGGCGGCCAGCGGCGCGGCCATCATCAGACAGATTATCCCTTCTACCGCGACGGCAAGCAGCGCAAGCCCGACGAGGATGATCGCTAATACCGCTACCGCGAGGCAGGTTCCAAGGGGGCGCGGCCTGTGATAGCCGTAAATCAAGACTGAAGTAAATCCTACGCAGAAAGGCAAGCCGACGAACAAGCCCCAGGCGTAGTTGTCAAAACTGTTGACGCTCAGCAATGTCACGCCGACGGCCAGGGGAGTCGTCACTAACAGCCCGACCGCTGCGCTGCCGACGGGGTGGTCGGGGATTATCCAATCGAGAAGGTCCTGGACCCCCATGCGAGACGGGAGCCGCCGATAAGTTTCATCAACGCGAGACGGCATCAGGCTAAGCAGGATAAAAAGAAAGATGTTCACCACGGGCACAAAGAAGAACACGACCAGCCACAAAGGCAAATCGGCCGACCTCAATCGCCTGAGCGTCATCGCTACGCCGACCCAGATGAACGGCAGTGCGATTGCGAGTAGCGTAACGTAGAACATCAATTGTTCGCGCGGGATATTATCGACGCCGTAGTTATCGCTCGGGTTAAGGTAGCTGAGAAGACCCCACTGCCTGTGGAAATGTACGACCGCGACCCAACGGTCAATGTTGTACTTGACCCCGAACAGGATAAGGCCCCACAAGGCGTAAGGCCCGCGTTCAATCGTTCCCGCAAAGCTGAAGGGATTTCCCAAACCAAATGTCATATGAATGCCTCCGCCAGGGCTGACGCGAAGCTTATCCAACCCTTTTTGTCGGAAGTATGATGGGAAAACGTGATCTATGCAAACGCATGAGCTGGAGTCGAGTTGTCGGCGCTCGCGGTCAGCTAGTAGTATACTCCTGGCGCGCACGCGCCCAGGATACCCTTTAGGAGAAGATGAGTGAAGACGATCAAGATGACACTGGCACTGGTTTTCGTAATCTGCATTATCACCGCAATGATGACACCCGCACTGGCCTTTCCGCCGTTCGTCGCGAAGGCGCGCAAGTTCGGAGCAAAGGATTGCAAGTTCTGTCACGTTAACGCCGAAGGCGGCTCGCCTAACAACGCTCGCGGCAACTGGCTGATTAAAGAGAAGGAGCGCCGCAACGCTGATGAAGTAGACACCGACTGGCTCGTAGACTATAAGCCCGCAAAGAAAACTAAGAAGAAATAAGAAGCAGACGAAGGAGAGAGTGATGATTCAACTGACGGTCAACGGTAAAGCCAGGCGGTTTGAAGGCGACCCGGAAATGCCGCTGCTCTGGTTCCTGCGCGACGATTTGCAGCTTACAGGAACAAAGTTCGGCTGCGGCTTAGGGCTGTGCGGCGCTTGCACAGTTCACGTCAACGGCGAGGCCGCGCGCAGTTGCAGCACGCCCATGAGCGACGTGGCCGGGAAGAAGATAACTACCATCGAAGGGCTTGCCGTAAAAGGCGAGCACCCGCTTCAGGCGGCGTGGAAGGCTTGCAACGTGCCTCAGTGCGGGTATTGCCAGAGCGGCCAGATAATGCAAGCGGCCGTGCTCTTAAAGAGCAGGCCGAAGCCGACCGACCAGGATATTGACGAGTCGATGAAAGGTAATATCTGCCGGTGCGGGACGTACCAGCGGATACGGCAGGCCATCAAGCTGGCTGCGGGGGTGAAGAAATGACCGAAGTCGTAAACGTTTCGCGCCGGTCGTTTCTCGGCCAGGTCTTCTCCGCCGGTGCGTTTGTCATCGCCGCGCCGCTTGTGCAGGCCGGGTCAGTCTTCGGCCAGAACGCTGCAACCACGGCTGACGCGAGGATGTGGGAGCCCAGCGTCTACCTCGGGATCGAAGCCGACGGCAGCGTGATTATCGTCGCGCATCGCTCTGAGATGGGCACAGGCGCGCGCACTTGCCTGCCCATGATTGTGGCCGACGAGTTGGAAGCCGATTGGAGTCGCGTCCGCGTAGTCCAGGCGAAAGGTGACGTGAAGTACGGCTCGCAAAATACGGACGGGTCATGCTCGGTGCGCGATTTTTACGACGCGATGCGAAACGCGGGCGCGGCTGCGCGCACGATGCTCGAACATGCCGCAGCCGGGAAATGGGGCGTCTCGCCCGAAGAGTGTCACGGCCAAAAGCATTTTGTAGTTCACACTAAAACCAACCGTAAGATCGCTTACGGCGACCTCGTGCCGCTGACCTCCTCGGCCACCGCGCCGCAACAGAACGCCGTGCGATTCAAGACACCCGCCGAGTTCCGCTACATCGGCAAGGACGTGCCTATCGTTGATTTGACGGACCTTGTGACGGGCAAAGCAACATTTGGAATAGATGCTGTCATGCCCGGCATGGTGTACGCCGCTATCGCGCGCCCGCCCGTGCTGGGAAACACGCTTGAAAACATCGATGACGCAGCAGCCAAGCAAGTCAAAGGCGTGCGCCAGGTCATAGCCCTCGCCGGAGCGAAGCCGCCATACGGATTCAAGGCGCTCGGCGGCGCGGCTGTGATCGCGGACAACACATGGGCTGCGCTCGAAGGGCGACGGAAGCTCAACCTGAAATGGAATGCGAGTGAAAACGCTTCGTATGAATCCGAGGCTTACAAAACGAGCCTGATCGAAACGGCGCGCAAGCCCGGCCGCGTCGTGCGCGAGATAGGCAACGTCGAGACGGAATTCGCGAAAGGCGCGAAGATCATCGAAGCCTCTTACTACACGCCTATGCTCGCGCACGCCCCGATGGAGCCGCCCGCCGCTGTCGCAGAGTTCAAGGACGGCAAGGTCGTGACCTATGCGAACACGCAGAATCCGCAGGCTGTGCAGGCCACTGTCGCGGCGGCGCTCGGCATCACTAAAGATGATGTCACCTGCCACGTCACGCTGCTAGGCGGCGGGTTCGGGCGAAAGTCAAAGCCGGACTACGTCGCCGAAGCGGCTCTGCTGTCAAAGCAAGTCGGCAAGCCCGTGAAGATCGTCTGGAGCCGTGAAGACGATCTGCGATTCGATTATTTTCATTCGCCTGCGGGGCTTTACATGAAAGCCGCCGTAGATGATAAAGGCCGCCCGACGGCGTGGCTTCAGAGCAGCGTCTTTCCGCCGATCGCTTCGCAGAACAACCCCGAAGAACAGTACGGCGGATTCCAGCTCAGCATGGGATGGACCGATATGCCGTACCCGATTCCCAATCTCCGGATCGAGAACGGCCCGGCGAAGGCCCATTTTCGCATCGGGTGGCTGCGCTCGGTCGCCAATATCTACCACGCGTTCGGAGTCCAGTCTTTCACAGACGAACTGGCTGCGGCGGCGGGCCGCGACCGTATCGAGTACTTGCTTGAGCTGATTGGCCAGCCACGCATCATCGATTTCAGCAAAGAGGGGTTGAAGCAAGGGGGCCGCCCGAATCCCAAGTTCCCGTTCGACACTGCCCGACTCAGAAATGTCATTGAGCTTGTAGCTCAAAAATCGGGCTGGGCTAACAAGAAGCCGGGGGCCGGGCGCGCGCTCGGGATTGCCGCGCACAGGAGCTTTCTGACTTACGTCGCGACGGTCGTCGAGGTCGAAGTGGACAGCAAAGGCGAAGTCAGGATACCGAGGGTCGATATTGCCTTAGACGCGGGGCGCATCATCAACCCCGAACGTGTGAAGGCGCAGTTTGAAGGCGCAGTCGTTTTCGGCGCGAGCATCGCTCTGATGAGCGAGATGACGGCGACAGGCGGGCGGGTTCAACAAGGGAACTTCGACGGCTACCGCGTGGCCCGCATGAATCAATCCCCGATGGTTACGAACGTCTACATCGTCAACAGCGACGCCGCTCCTGCGGGCGTAGGCGAGCCGGGCGTTCCACCCGTCGCGCCTGCTATCTGCAATGCGGTCTTTGCGGCTACGGGTAAGAGGATTCGCGAGCTGCCCATTAAAAAGCAACTGGCTTGAGCAAATGCTTCTTTACCGCAGGTCTATTTTAACGATGTCCTTATTGGTAGTTCTTAGTGTGGCATCGAGTGGCTCGGACACAAACGGCGGCTTGCGTCCCGCGCAGTCGCCTGCTCCGGTACCCGATTTCAGCGGCCTCGCCTGGGTCGAGGGTGATACTTTTCTTGCCCTCCACGATGCCAAGTACCCGGACGAGAAAGACCGTGTGCGCGCCAGCCTGATTCAGCTGCCCAGGTCGCTCGACGGCATTGCATTGATGCCGCTCGCCCTTGATTGGCCTTCGCCGCAAGGACCGTCGAGCGACCTGGAGAGCATCGCGCGAATCCCGGGGACGAACTCGTTTCTGCTTACAGAGAGCGGTGAAGAGAGAGATGATCGCCAGCAGTTCCGCCGCGTCTTTCTGACCGAGCTCAGAGATGGAAAACTTGTCTTTCTCTCATTCACAGAATTGCCTTCGACCGTGACGAATATCGAAGGCAGCGCCGTGTGGAAGACCGGGGACCGGCTCATTTTTGTTTATGCCGAGCGTGGTGACGGACTATCCCGCACGGATTTTTATTGGGGCGACCTCGAACTGCAACCGCTCAGAGTCGGGTCGTTTCAAAAAACCTACTTTAGCCCCCCCGGTTTTACAGGGGCAAATAAGCGGCCCGTGAGCGCGATAGAAGTAGATAGCCTGGGGCGAATCTACATCGCATCGGCTTTCGACACCGAAGATGATAACGGCCCGTTTACTAGCGTGATCTGGCGCGCGGGCCGCTTCCAGAATGATCGTAAGAGCGGCGCCAGGCCCGTCTTCTTAAGCAGACCTCAAAGGCTTGCGACGCTTGATGGGTTAAAGGTCGAGAGCCTTGCCGTTCGTGAGATGAAAAAAGGAGTGGTCGAGCTTTTTGCCGGAACGGATGATGAGAATTATGGCGGTGCGGTGCGCCCGATACCGATCAGGCAATGATCTCGATCACTCCAGAAATAGCCGCTGTTTCGAGCTACTGCATTTTTAGATACCGGCTCGAATCAAAGACGACAAACTTAAAGCTGCTGTCGCCAACCGAAGCTGGAGTCACCCCTTCGGGTTTCAGGTTGCGATCGAACGTAGTCACTTCGCGCAACGATGATTTATTCGACTCGCCGCCCCACTCCCAGAGCTTGAAATCAGTTTTGTCCTGGCTTTCGGTCGCTCCCGCGATTATGTGAAAAACCTTTTGGCGCTCATCATATTCGATGCTGCGAATGCCCATGCCTCCGAGCGGCAGCCGGATGGCTGCCAGCCCCTGAGTCTCCATGTTTTCGAATGAAAACGGGCCGCGAGGGTCGCGTAGTTTCAAAGGCACGACCAGCGCGTTGCCTCCGACGACAGGGGAGCGGAGGCCGATCAGGAGCCGCCCCTGAGCGGGGTCCCAGCTAAGCCCTTCGATATTGATGCCGTCGTCCTTAGCTTTCTTCGACCCAACCTCGCGCAGATCGGCGACATTCTCAACCAGGAATCGCTTCAGCTCGCTTAGAGTCTGCACGTCTCCGATGCTTTGAGTCTCGCCGTTGAGCTTAAACCGGGCGAGGCCGATTTGCCCCGCGCTTTTCGGCTTCGACTGTGAGTTGACAACATAGAAGTGAGAGCCATCCGAAGTGATGCCTTCGAGGTCTTCGATGAGAACACCAAGCTTCAAAGCTTTGATCGCCCCCGCTTGCCTGCCGTCTCTGTCCAACTGCATCCAATGGACCTCGCCGGGCTTTCCGTCATCGACGAAGAGGACCGCATCCATCCCCCGCACGTATGCAACCCCTGAAGCCTCAAACGTGCCGCCGGAAAAAGTTTCTGCCGTTCGGACAGCCGCTTCCCCTGTGGTCGCGGAAGAATTGGGCCCCGATGAGAAGAGGAGCAGGCCGACAATGGCCGCACCGATGATTATCAACAGTATCCCCGCTACCGAAACGAACGCTCTCATCCTGTAACTCATAGGCTCCTCCATTCCCATTCTGTCATTCAACTAGTTTAGCAAGAAGCAGATGAACAGAAGATAAACGGGTGAGATCAGGGGATTATTTGCTGTCAGCGATAGGAATGGAGGCGACAAAAGTGCTGCCGCCACTGTCGGAGCGCGTAAGCCGCAGACTGCCTCCGTGTGCTTCGGCAATCCAGAGCGCAATCGCCAAGCCGAGCCCCGCGCCGCTGCCGTCAGCGCTTTCCGCGCGAGACCTGGCCTTGTCTACGCGGTAGAACCTGCCGAAGATTTGCGATTGCGCTTCTGCGGGAATGCCTGTGCCTGTGTCTGACACTTCGATCATGTAGTCCTGTTGCCTGCGCGTGAGGCTGAGCCGCACGGAGCCTTGCCTTGGCGTGTATTTTATCGCGTTAGCGAGCAGGTTCAGGATCATCCGCCTTAGTAAATCCTCGTCGCTGTAAACAGGCGATTCTGAAGAGTTGACCACCTCGATTGCGACTTCCTTGCTGGAAGCCAACATGCTCGCCGCGCGCCCCGTCTCTTCGACAAGCTCGTCGAGATAGAACTTGCTCTTGTGAAGCGGATAGTGACCCGAGTCTGCACGCGCCAGCAAGAACATATCTTCTACTATCCGAATCAATCGCTGCGACTGCTCCTCGATCATTTTGATCGCTTCTCTATATTCGGCCTCATCGCGTTGGGGCCTGTCCAGCGTGACGCCCGCCGTAGTGTGAATGACAGAGAGCGGCGTGCGTAGCTCATGCGAAGCGTCGGCCATGAATTTACGCTGCTGAGAGAAGGCTGCCTTCAGACGGCCCAGCAGCTCGTTAAAAGTTACGGCCAGTTGCCCCAGCTCGTCGCGCGGGTTTGCGACCGGGAGCTTCTGGTCGAGGTTCGCCGCGCCCATCCACCTGGCTCGCTCGGACATCTCGACTACGGGGGCAAGGCTCTTGCGCGCCAGGAACCAGCCGCCAAGCCCCGCCATCGCGAGCGCAACAGGGCCGACGTAGTAGAGGATGCTCCTCAGTGATTCCAGCTCTTCTTCCACATACTCAAGCGGCTGGCTGACAAAGATTATGTAGGGCGTGTTGGCGGGGGGAATCGAAACCTGCTGCACGGCTACGCGGTGATGATCATCACCGTCTTTTTCGGACTCCGTGTACAGAAGGGCCTGCTCCTCGGGTATCGAGCTGAGCGAGGGCAAGGCCGGTTGAAACTCATCATCGGGGTCATTCTTAGCGAGCAGTCGCCCGGACTCGTCGAAAAGGGCAAGGGTTTGCTGAGGGTTGTAAAGCTCCGCGACGGTGCTTCGCGAAGCGCCTTCGCTCGTCTGGCCCTCTTCTGTGTCGTGCATGATCGACACAGTGGCGACGCCTATGACCGAGCGCAAGCCTTCATCCACACGCTCATACAGAGAGCGCGAAAGCAGAGTGTAGATGACTACACTGAAAGCAATGAGCACGAGAGCGAGCATGCTCACGTACCACACAGTCAGTCGTATTCGGACAGAATCGAGAATTCTAATCTTCATCGCCGGTTGCCAGGAGGTACCCTGCGCCTCTCCGTGTGCGAATCATTTTAACCTTGTGCTCATCGTCGATCTTGCGTCGCAGTCGCTGGATGTAAACCTCTATGAGGTTTGAGAAAGGATCGAAGTTTTCGTCCCAGACATGCTCGGCAATGTCTGAGCGAGTGACTACCTCGCCGGCGCGGCGGGCAAGGTATTCCAACAACGCGTACTCCTTTGCGGTCAACTCTACGGTCGCGCCCGCCCGGCGAACCTGCTGCGCGCGCGTGTCGATGGTCAGGTCCGCGATCTTGATCGTGTCCGGGCGCAACGAAGGGCTTCTGCGCAACAGCGCGCGCACTCGCGCGAGCAGCTCATGAAAATCGAACGGCTTAACGAGATAATCATCAGCCCCCGCGTCAAGCCCCTCAATCCGATTCTCGACCGCGTCGCGCGCCGTCAGCATCAGAATAGGGATAGTAGAGCCGGTTGAGCGCAATTGGCGGCAGACCTCAATCCCATCTTTGCGAGGGAGCATTACGTCAAGGATGATCAGATCATACTCGTTGAGATACTCCTGTTCCAGAGCCGTCTCTCCGTCGGGCGCGACATCAACTGCGAATGTATGCTCGCGCAGTCCTTTGGCCAATATAAGGGCCGCTGATGGCTCATCTTCAACCAGGAGTATGCGCACGGTTAGCCTTTCACTTCGGATTTCGAGACCTTCGCTGCCTCGGCTTCAACCATGCCTGGCTTGTTGCCTTCTACGTCCGTGTAGCCTGTGATAAGCCGAGCGCTGCGCTCTCGCGTGAAGTAGGCCCAGGCCCATTCGCGCATCACCATCAAGCGGTTGCGAAAACCTATAAGCAAAAAGATGTGAACGAACGCCCACATCAACCAGGCCAGAAGTCCTGACAACTTCAAGCTGCCGATAAGCGCTACGGCTTTGTGTCGGCCAATGGTCGCCATGGTGCCTTTATCTTTATACCTGAACCCGGCGCGCTTCTCGCCGTTGAGGTCGCGCAAAATATTCGCGGCCGCTGCCCTGCCCTGCTGCATCGCCGCGGCCCCGAGGCCGGGTACAGGCTTGCCCGCTACATCCGTGAGCGATGCCATATCGCCGATGACGAAGATTTCAGGGTGCCCGGGAAGACTCAGATCAGGGGCGATCAAAACGCGGCCAGCTTTATCGACCTCCGCGCCGAGGAGTTTACCGAGCGGAGAAGCGGCAACGCCCGTCGCCCACAGAGTTACGCTCGTGTCGATCCAGTCGTCGCCTACCTTGATCCTACCCGGCTCGATTGCCGTCACCATGCTGTCTGTGCGAACCTCTACGCCCAGCTCTTCCAACTGTTCCCGCGCCTTCTGCGAAAGCTCTTCAGGAAACATGACCAGGATGCGCGGCAGGCCCTCAAACAGGATCACTCGCGCTTTTGTCGTGTCGATAGCCTTGAAGTCACTTGCCATCGCCCTGCGCGCGATGTCGGCAATCGCACCGGCAAGCTCGACACCCGTGGGGCCTCCGCCGATCACTGCAAAGATCAAAGGATCATGTTTGCCCGTGAAATATGCCTGGCGCTCGGCGACCTCAAAGGCAAGCAGTATTCGTCGGCGAATCTCTACAGAGTCTTCAATCGTCTTTAGACCAGGCGCGTTCGCTTCCCAATCGTCGTGGCCGAAGTATGCGTGCCGCGCCCCTGCGGCTACGATCAGATAATCGTATTCTAACTCTGCGTCATCGTTTAGCCTCACGCGCCGCGCGCCGGTGTCGATGCCTACGGCCTCGCCCAGGATGACTTCCACGTTTTTAGCGCGGTACAGGATGCGGCGGAGCGGCGAGGCTATCTCGCCCGGAGATAGCACGGCGGTCGCGACCTGATAAAGCAAAGGCTGAAACGTGTGATGATTCTTGCGGTCAACGAGCGTGACGTCGACAGGTTTTCCGGCCAACGCCTTTGCGGCGTACAGCCCGCCAAAGCCCCCGCCGATGATAACAACTTTCGGTCTGCGCTGTCGTTTATCGATAACCATAAATGATTATCATATCACTTCTCGGTTGACAGCGTTGCGAGCGGCTGGCCCTGTGCGACCTGTTGACCTACACGAGCGCTGATCGCGCGGACCGTGCCGGATGCTGTGACCCGAACCGAGACGATCTCCTCGCGCGGAGCTTCGGAATTGGATGAGCCTCGCCCCCTTTGAAAAGTGAGATTGTCTCGCGCCGTTTGAGCTTTTTCGCGGAGGGCGTCAAGCTGCTGTTGCGCCAGCAGAAATCTTGCGCGAGCTGCGTCTACCTCGGCTTGCGACCCGAAGCCTGAAGCAAGGCTCTGCTCGGCGCGCTGCACATCGACCAGCGTGCGTTGCACATCGGCTTCCGCCTCTGCGATCTCCTTCACACTCGTTTCGACTGCCGCGCGTGATTGCCTTCGCTGATCGGCCTGTGAACTCTGAGCCCCGGAGGTGGACGTTCCGACGGCGATCTCGATGATCGCCGTCCCTTCGCTGACCTGCGCGCCCTCGCGGACCAGAACGCGGCGGACCTGTCCGGCCACCGGAGCATTGATTACAACCAGATTGTTTCGGGTGGTGCCTTCATCTGTCTTGCGACAGGCCGATGTAGCGCTAACGAGTAAGGCTACTATCAATGTGAAGGCCGCTATCCGCATGATGAAGTCATTACTTGGACATAGCCGTCCCTGCCGTGCTCGGCGCGGCTTTAGGTGACCGCTCTCCCTGGTTGATAGAGATGTTATGAACTTGAAGCGTCTCACCCGTCGCGCGCCTGAAGTTCGCGATGGCGCGGTTCAGATCGGTCTGAGCCTGAAGCTCGCGCCCGCGCGCGGCGATCAAATCAGTTTGGCGTTCGAGCACCAGAAAGACTGTCGAAAGCCCTGCTTGTAATCTCCGCTGCTCGCTGTCGTACTGCTGCTCGGTCGTCGAGCGCGCGGAGGCTGCTGCATTCAAACGCGCTTCGGCAGATCGCACTGCCTGTAGAAGGTTGCGAACGTCGGCTTCGATGCTCTGCTGCAACTGGTCGCGCTGGTTTTCGATGCGGCGGCCTTCGGCAAGCGACCGGCCAAGGTTCGCTTCAGCCGTGCGATTGCCGATGGGCAGACTGAACCTGATGCCTACGCGCGCTGTGGTGTATCTAAAGCCGAATAGATTTGAAAGCGATTGATTGAACCCGCCGATCAGATTCTCAGGCAGCGACCCTATGGGTGCGGTCGGAGGAAGCACGGGCAGCCCGGCCAGCTCGGACAGCAGGTTTACGCGATCTTGGAGCAAGATGTTGCCTGCCGTAAGCGGGTTTGGCGTGCGCGGCACCTCGGTCCCCGCAAGCCCGACAGCGGAATAGTCCGCGATTAAATCTATCTGCGGTCGTGTCTGGTTGCGGAAGAACTTCGTGTTGATCTTGTTGATTTCCGAAGTCGCCTCGACCTGCTCAATCTCAGGCCGATTTGCGAGCGCAGCCGAAACCGCTTGATTAAGCTCAACACGAGGCGGAGCAAGATTGACGTCCGTCGTCGGAAGCAACGCTTGACCCCACAGCGAAGCAGTACGGTTCGGAAGCAGCAGCGTCTTCAGAGTGTTCTCGGCGCGAGTGACTGCTTCCTGCGCGTTGTAGACGTTCTGCTCGAAGGTCGCAACCTGAGTCTCTGCGGCCACGACATCGATCGGCGCGAGCACGCCCTGTTGGACCAGCCTGGAGTTGCTTTCCACTTGCGTCCGCGCCTGCTTGACCGCCTCGATCTGCACCTGCAAATTCCTGATCGCGAAGACGAGGTCCCAATAGCCTTCCTCGACGCGCGAGACGACATCCATCACGCGCTGCCTGAACTGCGCGTCCGTGAGCGAGAGGTTTCTTTTTGCGACTTCGATGCGTCTGCGATTCTCGTCGATCGTCAAACCGCGAACGAGCGGCTGCGTAAACGAGAGGTTCAGCCTGGTCGGAAATTGCGGATTGAGCGTGGCGAACTGGTTGTTTGAATTAAGCCGCGCCGAGTCAAAAGTCAGGCTGTATGAGCCGCCCAGCAACGGCGAGAAGCCGTTCAACTGTCCTGTGCCTGTGACACCATTCTGAGACAGCCTGCCCTCAGGTCCGCCGCCGAATAGTGACGCGACGGGCGAATTGGCCCGCTCGTAAGCAAGGTCCGTCGTAAGGCGCGGGTCATAAATGCCGCGCGCCGCCTTCAAATCGAACGCGGCTATCTGTGTATCGATCCGCGACGTATCGATGTCGTTGTTGTTAGCCAGCGCCAGGCGGATAGCTTCTTCTAACGAGAGCGCCGCCTGACTTTCAACCCCGACCCTCTCGGCAGACGGCAGCGGGCGCAGCGGTGCCTGGAAGTTTGGCGCGACCTGCGGCGGCTCTTGCAGAAGCTGAGCAGGCTTATCAGCCGGCTGTGCGGGCTTAGTCTGTTGCTGCCCGGTCTGGGCAACCGCGACTGGTGAAATCGACATGCCGATTATGATTGCAACCGCAAGTAGATTAATCGCCGGTTTCATCTAGGTACTTCTCCTT
This sequence comes from Blastocatellia bacterium, assembly GCA_036277095.1. Taxonomy (GTDB): domain Bacteria; phylum Acidobacteriota; class Blastocatellia; order UBA7656; family UBA7656; genus DASUNP01. Next base: position 42,628 of record DASUNP010000063.1, on the reverse strand, counting down.
CTTAGTGCTGAGAGGATATGCGCCCTTCGTATATTTGGCTTCCGCCTCGGATGAGCCTTTGTACGCCCGCGCACCTTCGCGCGTAAACCTCCGGCGCAGTCCGGACTTCATAGCCTGGAGACGCTCGGCCACGTATCGCCATGCGCGCATCTCGCCTACGTCTTCGAATATCGAATAGAAGACCGGCACCGCGAGCAGCGTCAAAAGTAAGCAGAGCGATTGACCGCCTACGACCAGCAGCCCGATCGAGCGGTTGGTCGCTGCGCCGGGGCCGCTCCCGACTACGAGTGGGATCATCCCGGCAACGAGCGCGATCGTCGTCATCAGAATCGGGCGCAATCGATCTCGGTTAGCCTGTATGATCGCATCATACCGCGGCAAGCCTTCGGAGCGCAGTTTGTTGGTATGGTCTATCTGCAAGATGGCGTTCTTCTTCACGACGCCGAACAACAGCAAGATGCCGAGCATCGAGAATATGTTTAACTGCTGCCCCGCCATCGCAGTCGACAAAAGCGCGAACGGGATTGCGAGCGGCAGCGTGAGCAGTATCGTGACAGGGTGGATGAACGACTCGAACTGCGCGGCCAACACCATGTACATGAAGATGAAAGAGAGCAGAAACGCGAGCCCGAAATAATAGCCCGCCTTGCCAAGCTCTTTCGACTGCCCCGTCGGCACTATCGCATACCCCGGCTCCATCTTCGCCGCGGCGGCATACTGTTTTACAGACTCGACGGCTGCCGACTGCGATGCTCCGCGAGGAACGTTGGCGAGCACCGTCACCTGTCGTTGGCGGTTGAGCCGGTCGATGGTCGCGGGTCCAGTCCCCTCTTCAACCTTCACAAGAGTCTCAAGCCCAACGGTCCACCCGAACGACGAAGGGACGGTCATGCGTCGCAGGCTTTCAGGGCTTCGCCTGAACTCACCTTGAGCGCGCAAGACTACGTCGTACTGCTCTGTGCCCTCGTTGAATGTTGTGACCTCCTGGCCCGCCATCATTATGTTGAGCGTCTGAGAGATGTCGGCCACACGCACGCCGAGGTCAGCCGCGCGCTGGCGGTCTATCGAAACGCGAAGCTCCGGCTTGCCCGGCAGCAGTGTGCGGTCGGCGTCCACGATGTTCGGGTTCTTCTTCATCTGCTCGACCATGCTCGCGGAGTACTCGTCGAGCTTTTTGATGTCCGGCCCGGCAATGACCATCTGGACGCCCGCGTTGCGAAAGCCGCCGCCCGAAAACGCGGCCACAGGCTGGACCGATGTCGTCAGCTCTTTCGGGTAACCGGTGACGATCTTGCGCGCGGCCACCATCAAATCCTGTTGCGACACATCGCGCTCATCGGCGGGGACGAGCCGAACGAATATAGTCCCGTTGTTGACCACCTGTTGAGCGCCGAACCCGGCCACCGTCAAAGTGGTTTCGATCCCAGTCAACTGCTCGCGCACATCGCGCGCGATTCGCTCCATCACCGAATGCGTGGCGGCGAGGCTCGTGCCTTCGGGCGCGCGCAGTGTGATCTCAAATTGTGACTCGTCCTCTTCGGGCAGGAAGTTGACTCCGGCCAACATGAACAACGGGACAATCGATACGACGGCCACAAAACAGGTGGCGACCATCGTCTTGCGGTGCGCGAGCGCCCACTTGAGCATCCACGTGTAAGTTCGATCGACGGGCCTGTACCAGCGCGACTCTTTTGACGTGGACTGGTGCGGTTCGCCCGGCCCATTCTCATCAGGCGCGCGTTCCTTCACTTTGATCCAGCGGGCCGCGAGCATCGGCGTCAGCGTGAATGAAACGATCATGCTGACCGCGATTGCGGCGGCGGCCGTCAACCCGAACGAGGACATGAAGCGGCCCATGATCCCGCCCATAAAACCGACCGGGACAAAGACCGCGAGCAGGCTCAAGGTCGTCGCCATGACGGCGAGCCCAATCTCGCGCGTGCCGGTGATTGCGGCCTCGAAAGGCGGCATGCCTTTCTCTTCGACGTAACGATATATGTTCTCAAGAACAACGATCGCGTCGTCTATCACTATGCCGACCATCAGCGTCAGCGCGAGCATGGTCATCCCGTTGAGCGTGTAGTCGAGCGCCGCCATCAGCGCGAACGCTGTGATGATCGACGTGGGGATTGCAATCGCCGCGATGATGGTCGAGCGCAGGTTCATCAGGAATATGAAGACCACGAGCGCCGCGAGCAGGCTCCCGACGATGAGGTGCTCTTGAATGGCATGAAGCGAGGCGTTTATGAACTCGGACTGATCCCTGGTCAGCCTGACCGTGAAATCCTTTGGCAGCAGCGGCTGAATTTCAGCCATGCGGCTCTTGACCTCGCTTGCAATGGCCGCAGTGTTTGTCCCCGACTGCTTGCGCACGGCGACGACCACTGCCGTCGTGCCGTTGAGCGCGGCGGCCGTTCGCGGCTCTACTCCGGAATCCTCAACCGTCCCAATGTCACGAATCTTGACGGGGTAGCCCTGCATGGTCTTTATCGCTATTTCGCTGAACTGCTCGGGCTCAATTATCCTTCCAAGAGTGCGGACAGTAAGCTCGCGCGCGCCCTCTTCAACGCGCCCGCCCGGCATCTCCATGTTCTGATTTCGAAGGGCGTTTGCAACATCGACTACCGACAGGTTGTAGGCCCGCAGGCGGTCCGGGTTGATGCCGACGTGTATCTCGCGCTCGCGGCCGCCGTAGAGGATCACTTCGCCGACGCCGTTGATAGACTCAAGCCTCTCTTTGACTTCCCGCTTTACGATGTCGCGGACCTCTATCGTCGAGCGAGGCGCGCTGATGGCATAAAGGACTATCGGCGCAGAGTCAGGGTCGAGCTTCTGCACGATGGGCGGCTCCGCTGTCTCGGGCAAGTCTCTCAGCACGAGGTCCACTTTGTCGCGGACTTCTTGCGCGGCCACGTCGGCATCCTTTTCGAGCTGGAACGTGATGAAGACCTGCGAGAGCCCTTCAACTGATGTCGAGCGAAGCTCGTCGATGCCCGACACAGTGTTGACAGTCCCTTCGATCCGATCCGTAATCTCCGTTTCAACCTCTTGAGGCGAAGCGCCGGGGTTGGCCGTGATGACAGAGATCACAGGGAGGTCGATCTTTGGGAAACGGTCGACCCCGAGGCTGAAGAAAGAAAACGCGCCTATCACGGTCATTGCCAGGATCAGCATCGTCGCAAAGACCGGGCGGCGTACACATATCTCAGCTAGCTTCTGCATAAATCATCTCCGAAAGGCAGCTCGATAACCTCTCCGCTTCATCGCTCGCTGCCTCTAACGTCGGACAACAGTTGCGCCATCGTAAAGTTGTTCCAGATTGCTCGTCGCCACAATCTCTCCCGGCGAAACGCCGGAGACTATGCGCACAGAGTTTGCGTCCTGCTCGCCTACCTGAACCACCCTGAGCCGGGCCGTCTCGCCTTCGATCACAAAGGCGCGGAAGGAGTTCGTGTTCGGGTCTTCCATCACGGCATTGCGCGAGACGAAAGTGCCCTGTCCACCCCCTGACTGGTGTATGCGCGCAGTCGCAAACATGCCGGGCCGAACCTTGTTGTTACGGTTTTCGATTTCTACCTCTACGACCACTGCGCGCGAAGTGAGTTCAACCGCAGGGTTGATGGCCGTCACCTTGCCCGTGAAGCCCTCGTCGGGGTATGCGTCGACCGTTACTTCAGCCCCCATGCCAACTCGTATGCGCGCGGCGTCAAGCTCCGGCACCTGCAGGCGGAGCTTGATGGGATTGGTCTTGAGGATGGTGGCGATCTTTGATGCGGGCGTGACATATTCGCCCGCCGCGACGGGACGGTCGCTCACGTGGCCGCTGAAAGGCGCGGTAATTGTCGTGTCGCTCAGAGCCTTGCGGGCGAGCCCCACCTGTGAGCGCGCGGCCTCAAGCTGCGCCTGAGCCGTTGCTATCCCGACATTGCTCTGCCGCGCAACGTTCATCGCAAGCTCATAATTCTGCCGCGCGGCATTCGCCTGCGCCCTTGCCGAATCGGCCTGCGCGCGCGCCTGATCGTAGGTCATTTGAGAGACATCGCCGGTCTTGACAAGGCTTGCATACCGGTTGGCGTTAGCCTCGGCCAGCTTCGCCTGTGCGTCTGCCGCCTCGAACTGCCTTAAGGCAGCGCGGACTTCAGGAATGTTATTAACGTCGAAACGGTCGCCCGAGTTGAGGCCGAGACGCTCCTGGGCCTGGCGCACAGCCGACTGCGCCTGCTGCTCAGCCGCAAGCGCCTGCTGGAGCCTGAGTCGCGCGTCGCGGTCCTCAAGTTGAGCGATTACCGCGCCCTGTTTGACGAACGCGCCCACGTCGACGGGGGTCGAGATGACCTGGCCCGAAACCTCGGGCGCTACGTCCGACGACTCGTCAGCAGCAAAGCTGCCCGTCGCCTGAATGTAGGCCGCGACCTCTTGCGCGGTCGCGGTGGTAGTCGTCACTTCGACGGCGCGCGATTCCGTACTTGTCCCCGCATTCTCGGTCGAAGCGGTCTTGTTTGCGTCCGAGGCGGAGCGCCCGCAAAAGGCGAGCGGCATAACGACGACAAAAGCGAGCAGAGCAAATGCAATCAAGGTTATGTTTCTAGCGGGAAGCGTTATTCGCATACGCGGTGTACCTCTACTATTCACAACGATCTTTATCTTCGCTCGGTTTCAGAGGCCGGCAGTCGCAGGCCTTCCAGGAATATGAGCGGGAAGGTCTTTTCAACCTCTTTATCTGAGACCCTTGCCGATTCAAAATCGAATAATCTCGTCGTCAGCATGTGGTTCGTGACCATGCCGATGAATGCGTGCATGAACGTCTTCGGGCTTCCACGACGGAAAGCCCCCTCGCGCTGCCGCCTCGCGATGTAGCTATAGAAGAATTCGTTTATCGGCTTCACCTGTTTTTCCAGAAAGCGCTTCGCAAGCTCGTGCCCCTCAAGCGCAGAGTAGAGCATTAACCTCAAAAAATCCTTATCACGGCTATGGTGCTCGATGATACGACGGGCGAGCGCGCGGAACAGGGCTTCATCATCATTGTTGGCGGCGTGTTTTCTGAACTCCCGCAAACCCTCTTCTACGCGGACCTGACTGGCCTTGTAGTCGAGCGTCGCGGCGTAGAGGTCCTCTTTCGTCGGGAAATGGCGAAAGATGATGGCCTCGTTGACCCGCGCGGCAAGCGCGATCTCTTTGGTCGTAGTGCCGCGAAAGCCCTTCTGCGAGAAGAGGCGTATCGCGACTTCGATCAGTTGCTGCTTTCGCGCCCCGCCCGTCATGCGCCCGGATTCAAGTGGGCCAACTAAGCCGTCGCCCGTTTTTTGGTGAATCAGATTTCTTGACATTTGTCGCTCCGCTCTTAAGGTAAGCAAGTAATCACTTACTTTCAAATTTAGTATGGTAGCGGCCAATCGGTCACCTGTCAACCTAAAGCCTTATCCGACACGGGCTGGGGCCTGACTCAAATTTGGAGTGGTCTGGTATACTGCTACGACTCGGAGATGAAGATGGCTCGACTGACAGATTTGCCTGGTCGAACATTAGACGGTAAATACCACCTGGACAAGCTGCTCGGGCAGGGCGGCATGGGGGCCGTCTACCTGGCTACGCACCTCGGGACTAAAAGGCCCGTCGCGCTCAAGGTGATCGCGCCTCAGTTGATGGAGAGCGAGGAGTTCGTAGAGCGATTCCGCCGCGAGGCCGAAGCAGCGGGCCGCCTCCGCCACCCAAACGTCGTCAATGTTACAGACTTCGGCTTCACAAGCTCGGGCTCGATGAACCTTGCTTACCTTGTGATGGAGTACCTCGACGGCGGCTCGCTCGGGGAATTGTTGAAAGAGCGTGGCCGCCTACCGCTCGGCGTCGTCATAGACATCGTCGAGCAGATTTGTCTGGCCGTAAATATGGCGCACGAGCAGGGCATCATACACAGAGACTTAAAGCCGGATAATATCTGGCTACAGCCGGACCAGCGCGGCGGATATAACGTCAAGGTTCTGGACTTCGGGCTGGCAAAGCTTCACGACGCCACGCCCCCGGCAGGCGCGGAAAGCACTAGACCTCATTCTGTTGAAGGGGCGACCAATTTTTCAAAGAGGTCAGACACAGTGCGCGCAGTCGCCGCGACTAATCCTCAACACCAGGAGGTGACGGACGTTGAGGCCGCGACTCGAATACAGTATCCGGGCGTGACTGAGGAAGAGCAGACGCAGGTCTTCGATCAGCAGCCATCCCAAGGCGCGACCGACCCTGAAGCCGACACTCAGATACAGCCTTCCCACCCATCGACGGCAGGCAACAGTGATTTAAGCGCGACTTCGGCTGCGAATCTCACGCGCGTCGGCGCAGTAATGGGCACGCCGCTTTACATGTCGCCGGAACAATGTCTTGGCGGCACCCTCGACGTTAGGTCCGACATCTATAGCCTGGGCATTATTATCTACCAGATGTTTGCGGGGGCACCGCCGTTTACGGGCGACCTCAACGAGTTGATTTCTAAGCACACGGCTGAGCCCGCTGCTGCACTTTCAAAGAAGCGGAGCGACATTCCAAGCTCGGTCTCAGAGCTGGTGATGTCGGCGCTGGCTAAGGAGCCTGCCGAGCGCCCTCCGAGCGCAGGCGTCTTCGCCAAAGCTCTGCGCGCGGCTGCCGAAAGCGACTCTCAAATACTACAGGAGGCGAGGTTATATTATTACAATCACATACCCGGCTTCCTGTTCATGTCTGGGATCATTTATTTGCCCTTCGCCATCGCATCGGTGATGCTCGCTGGGGTTTTCGCAAGGACTAAGAGCCTGCCTTCCCGGCTGGCGGATGTCGGTTTCTGGATAGCGGTATTTCTTTTCATACAGGTGGCTAACAGGTTGACGATCGCCGCCTGCACGCAAGCCATCCAAGACCTGCGATTAATCCGGCGCGGCACGCTGCGTACGCGGTCCATTCTGTTTAAACTCGCAAAGCGATTGCCGTCGCTTGTAATCACGAGCTTGCTGGCGGATTTAATTGCGCTGCTTAAGCTGGCGGCGCTCATACTGCCGGGCTTGAAGTCTTTCGTCAATCACGCTCTCGCGCCTGCGGCCGTTATGATGGAGAAGAAAACTCCAATTGCGGCGCTCTCGCGGTCTAAGAAACTCGCGGACCGGCTGCGCCATCTGGCCCGGTGGGCGACGGTTCGCAGCATCTCGTTTGTCATTTGCGCGATACTGTTTCTCCCCGCCTTTGCTTCGACGATGTCTCTGATCTTTGGAGGCACCATAAGCGGTAGCGGATCGGTCAGAGAAGCCTACCCGGTATTCCTAATACTAGGCTGGATCTTCATCGTGCCCCTATACGCCTACAGCGCGCTCCCGCTCGTCCTGCTTTACTTCAAATCTCGCCAGGCCCTGGGCGAAACGCTCGAAGAGGCGGCTTACAGTGAGCTGGAACAGGATCGAGTTTCAAAGCAGCGCGGCCAGCTAACTAGAAAAATCCTGATATGGATTGCTGCGCCGTTCATTATGATGGGGATACTGGTCTACGCGATGATGTTCGCCGCGCCGCCCAAGCAAGACACTTTATCGATAGCCGCATCTAGGGGCAGGTACAAGGATGTAAAGAGAATGCTCGCCGATGGCGCGGACCCGAACGAAGTGGCGAACAACGCACGCACTCCTATAATGTCCGCATCGGGCCAGGGTTACGCCGACGTAGTGAAGGCGCTGATCGAGGGCGGCGCCGACGTTAACGCAAAAGACGGTGACGGCGATACGCCGCTGCATGACACAGCCGTGCAAGGGCGCACAGAGCTTGCGCGGCTGTTGCTTGAGGCGAGGGCCGACGTGAATGCGGCAAACAACGCGGGTGAGACTGCCTTGATGATTGCGTCAAGAAAAGGCTTTGCCAATTTTGTTAAAACACTGCTGGGTGCTGGGGCCGATTTGAATCTGAGAGATAGCAAAGGCAAGACCGCGCTTGATTACGCAGAGGATGAAGGTCGCGCGGATGTAATCAAGGCCCTCACTAGCGCCGGCTCAACTAAATAACGTCCAACATAAAAGGCTTGGACTCGCCAGCACCTGCTTCGCCCAATGAATCAACAATGATTGTAGCCTAAAATACCTTAAAATAATCCTGCCTGCGCATTCTCTCTGTGAATGATCTTCCAAAAATGGCACACGAGTTGCACAAGGAATCACTGTGGACGCAAGAACGAACAAGGGGAGGGTCTAACGATGTACAATAAGAGACAAAACGAGCGAGAATCAGACAGCAAGCGTTTCTCAAGTCCTCTAACGAGGCGAAGCAATGTATTGAAACGCCTATTAGTGTTGTTGATGATTACAATGAGTCTGGTCTTTGCGGGCGTTCAAACAACGCCTAATGCTCAAGCCAGCAGGTTTTGCGAACTGGTTTGTGGTGAACCGTTCATCGATCCAAACGACGGCCAGTGCAAACAGATGTGTTGTCCTCAAGAAGAAGAGTGCAAGGTGCGGTGTGAGTTGAGGCCGTGCAAGCTCCCTTCTAACTAACGGTAGGAGCATAAGTCTTCGCCAGGTCAGCGCGGCAAACTGGCTTAGTTTCCAAAACCGTATTGCGTCTTTGTTACGAGTAGGGGTGGGAGCGCTGGTAGATCGGTAAGTATTTTTGAGGTAACGGATATTACCTTGCGATTTCAGGCTCCCACCAGGAGACACGTCTACGTTCTTCTATCCGCGGGTCAAAGTATTTGAAGTAAGACAGTCGATTATTAAATGAGATGTGGTGCCGAAGGGGGGACTCGAACCCCCACGGGTTGCCCCATACGCCCCTCAAACGTACGTGTCTACCAGTTCCACCACTTCGGCACATTCGGAAGGCTGATCTGTCAAATACCTGTACTTCATAGCCTCTTACAGGTTAAGGCTGTTTGGTTTGCGGTTTCTTCTCGGCAGGCTTAGCCGCATCCTTCTTCTGAGCCGGAGCGGCAGGCTGCGCTGCGGGCTTCGACTCGGTCGGCGCAGGCGTCGTGCCGGCCGGGGCTTCGGTCGCAGGCGGCGTCTGTTCAGGCGTCGGAGCGGTAGGCGTCGTCACGGGAGCGACCGGCGCCGTCTCTGTCGCGGGACCGATCCCGCCGCCGACCGATTTGTCTTCCGAGATACCCGGAATCTCCGCAAAGATGAAAGCGATCAAAAAGAACGCAATCGCGGCGCCGATCGTGATCTTCGCCATCACCGTTTGCGTGCCGCGCGGCCCGAAGGCCGAAGAGTTTGCGCCGCCGCCGAATACTTGCGCCGCATCCGATTTGCCGGGCTGCAAAAGCACAAACAGTATCAATACCAAGCACGCAATGATGTATAACGCCATTAATAAGTATCCAATCACAGCCGGCTCCTACCTGTCTTCTCTATAATTGACAATTCTCGCGAACGATTCGGCTTCAAGACTGGCGCCGCCTACGAGCGCTCCGTCAATATCCGCCTCGTTCATCAACGCGGCGATGTTATCTGGCTTCACGCTGCCGCCGTAAAGAACTCTCACTCCTTCCGCAACCGTTCCACCAAACATCTCCTGTATGCGTGAGCGTATGAAGGAGTGCATCTGCTCGGCGGTCTCAGGCGTTGCGGTTCGTCCGGTGCCTATTGCCCAGACTGGCTCATAAGCAATTATGATATGTGACGCTTCCGCCACTGTCAAGTTACGCAATCCGCCGCGTAATTGTGTGCCCACGACCTCTTCAGCCCTCCCCGAATCGCGCTCCTCAATGCGTTCGCCGACACAGACGATCGGCAGCAGCCCCGCGCCGAACGCGTTACGGACCTTTTGATTTACAGAGTCGTCAGTCTCACCATAATACTGTCGCCGCTCGGAGTGCCCTATGATCGAGTAGCGCGCGCCTGCATCTTTGACCATTGCGGCTGACACTTCCCCGGTGAAGGCGCCGGGCTCGGCCTCTTTCGCAATGTCCTGCGCGGCCACACTGATGTTCGACCCTTCGGCGCGGTCAGCGACCGCTTTGATCGCGGTAAAGGGAGGTGCAAGCACAACCTCTGCGTGCGTCGCAGAGACGACCATAGGCTTGAATGCCTGGATAAATTCGACGGCTTCCGGAATGGTCTTGTACATCTTCCAGTTTCCGGCTATGAGCGGTTTTCGCATAACTTTTCCACCGGACGCCTACGGGTTAGGCGGCTTGGGCTGCTCCGCCGGTTGGGCAGCAGGCTGCTTCGGTTTTTGAAGCCGCGTCAGCACGATCCTGCGATAGCCTGTCTGCGGGTCTTTCTCGACCTGAACAATGGCTTCGTTAGAAGCATCCTTCTTAAGTGTAACCTTATACACTTCGGGGTCTGTAAGCTTGTTCACTACCGACCAGCCATTGCGCTTTATCGCATTTTCATAAAAGGCCGCTATCGTGTCTAACGGCTGATTGGTCGAGAGAACAATAAAGGCAGTATCCATGCCGTTGATCGGGCCGTATTGCACACTCATCCTCGCGCCACCCGGAAAACTAGGCAGGTCGGAGATATCTCCTGTGGTCGAGTTCCAGAAGGCTGGCGTCGTCAAAGTTGTGGGCTGGACCGGGCTGGTCTCAGCCGGTGGCACACTCGGAGGCGTCTCACCGCCAGCCGGAGGAGCTTCCGGCGACGGCGGCGTTTCGGGCAGAGTGCCCGTGTTGCGGTTGACGGGCTGCATCCCCTGGTTCTGCTGCTCAGAAGTTGGTCGCTCGCACGCGGCAAACATTACAACCGCCAGGAGCATTATTAACAGTAACAAATACTTCATCATCTTCTCCGAGTTCTTCTCTAGTGCTGAGTGAAGAACTATTTCTCAGCACTCAGCACTTACTCATCCGTCAGGGCTACGATGCCGGGCAATTCTTCCCCGGCGAGGAATTCTAGCGAGGCCCCTCCGCCGGTCGAGACGTGTGTGATTTGATCCGCAAATCCCGCTTCGGTTATCGCGGCGACAGAGTCCCCCCCACCGACGATCGTTGTCGCCGACGATTCCGCGATGGCCTCGGCGATCGCGCGCGTCCCGCGATCAAAGGGCTCGTGCTCGAACATGCCCATAGGCCCGTTCCATACAACCGTCATCGCGATCGCAAGCACGTTTGAAAAATTCCTTATAGTCCTCGGCCCAATATCCAGCCCCGCTTCGTCCGGCTTGATCTCTTCGACCCCACAGCTCCGAATCTGTGCCGATTCTGGATCTTTGTCCCATGCTTCTTTATCGACAACTACGTTGTCTGTCGGCAAGAGCAGATCGACGCCTCCGTGGTGCGCGCGCTCAATCAACTCGCGCGCAAGCTCCAGATTATCGTCTTCAACGAGCGAGCGCCCCGTCTCCAATCCCTGCGCCTTCAAGAACGTGTAGGCCATGGCCCCGCCTATCAGAATGTGGTCCGCCTTTTTCAAAAGGTTTTCGATCACCTTGATCTTGTCAGAGACTTTTGCCCCGCCCAGGATCACCACAAACGGGCGCTCGGGATTTTCGAGCGCCTCACCCAGATAGCGCAGCTCTTTTTCCATCAGGATCCCGGCCGCCGCCTTCTCTACAAAGTGTGTGATGCCTTCCGTAGACGCGTGAGCGCGATGGGCCGTGCCGAACGCGTCGTTCACGTAAAGGTCGGACAAATCGGCGAGCTGGCGGGCAAAATCAGGATCGTTCTTCTCTTCCCCTGGGTGGAAGCGTAGGTTTTCAAGCATCGCGACATCGCCCGGCTCAAGCGAGTCGACGACTGCGCGCGCTTGTTCGCCGATAGAGTCAGGAGCGAGCCTGACTTCTTTCCCGAGCAATTCGGAGAGCTTCGCGGCGGCAGGAGCGAGCGAGTATTTCGGGTCCGGCTTGCCTTTGGGTCGGCCAAGGTGTGAGGCCAGGACTATCCGCGCTCCCTGATCGATTGCGTATTCAATCGTCGGCAGCGCCGCCCTGATCCTTGTGTCATCCGTGACGATCCCTTCGTCATCAAGAGGCACGTTGAAATCGACACGCATGAACAAGCGCTTCCCGTCTAATTCAAGGTCTTTGATCGAAAGCTTTGCCATGCAAAGTCCTGAGTGCTGAGTACCGATTTCACTCAGCACTCAGCTCTGACGTTAGAGTCCTCGCTTCACCAGATAGTCGATGAGGTCGATGACTCGCGAAGAGTAACCCCACTCATTGTCGTACCACGACAGCACCTTGATCATAGTGCCTTCGATCACGTTGGTGTATTCCGCGTCGAGTATTGATGAATAAGGATTCTTGCGAAAATCTACTGACACGAGCGGCTCTTCGGAGTACTGAAGTATGCCGTTCAATTGCTCGCTGGCCGCCAGTTTCATCGCCTCGTTAACTTGTTCCTTCGTAGTCGCTTTTTCGACTTCGACCACCAGGTCGACGACAGAGACGTTAGGCGTCGGGACTCTAAGCGCGAAACCGTCGAGCTTGCCCTTCAGTTCGGGCAGCACCAGCCCTATCGCTTTGGCCGCGCCCGTGGAGGTGGGGATGATAGAAATCGCCGCCGCTCGCGCCCTGCGCAGGTCTTTGTGCGGCAAGTCGAGAAGTTGCTGGTCGTTGGTGTACGAGTGGACAGTGGTCATCAGCCCCTTCTTGATCTTGTAATTATCGTGCAGCACCTTGGCTACGGGGGCGAGGCAGTTGGTCGTACACGAAGCGTTTGAAATTACGTGATGTTCCTGAGGGTTGTAAGCCTCATCGTTTACGCCCAGGACAATCGTTATATCCTCGTTTTTAGCAGGGGCCGAGATTATGACCTTCTTGACGCCGTCGCGCAGGTGCTTTGCCGCGTCGTCGCGTTTCGTAAACAGCCCCGTAGACTCGACGACTATCTCTGCCCCTACAGACGCCCAGTCTATCTTGGCCGGGTCGCGCTCGGAAAAGACTCTGAACTCATCGTCACCAACTGTAATGCTGGTTTCAGAAGCCGATATGTCGGCTTCGAGGTTGCCGAGCACGGAGTCATACTTGAGCAGGTGGGCCAGAGTCTTCGTGTCGGTTATGTCGTTGACCGCAACAAAGTCAATGTCGCTCCGATCAAGAGCGGCGCGAAAAATATTGCGCCCGATTCGGCCAAAGCCGTTTATACCAACCTTAACTGCCATCACAAGACCTCCTGTTATGAATCAAACAAAAGCCAATCACCATGATGCAAACTTGAGCTGATGAGCAACAGACGACCTTACCGGATGGATTCCGGGGTTGTCAAGGCGGCCATTTTTCTTCACAGATTCCCGACCAGCTCTTTGACTCTCTTGACGATTGCGCTCCGGTCTATTCCGTAGGCCGCCAGCAGCTCTTCCGGTTTTCCTGAGCGCGGGAGCTCGCGCACCCCGAGCGAATGGGCCTTTACACCAATCGGCGAAACAGCCGCAGCCACGGCGTCGCCGATCCCGCCCCACGCGGAGTGGTCCTCGACCGTGAGAATAAGATTGTTCGTCTCTTGAGCCGAAGCCCTGAGCGTCTCCTCGTCGATTGGCTTCACCGAAAAAATATCGATCACGCGGACATTAACGCCTTCAGCCATCAACTGGTCCGAGGCTGCGAGTGCTTCAAAAAGTGTGACGCCACCGGCTACGATTGTGATCTTATCTTCTGCGCTCTTGCGCACGACCTGAGCGCGGCCCAGCGCGAACTCCGTTTCTGTATTGTATATGACAGGAGTCTTCGGCCTTGTGGTCCTGATGTACATTATGCCTTCGGCTTCCGCCGCTAGCCTCACCGCCTGCTCGGTCGACACGGCGTCCGAAGGATAGAGGACCGAAGAGCCTTCGATGGCGCGCATCATCGCGAAATCTTCGAGCGCCATCTGTGAAGGCCCGTCTTCGCCTATCGAAACGCCTGCGTGCGACCCGCAGAGTTTCAGGTTTGATTGCGATATTGAAGCCATGCGTATCTGGTCGTAAGCGCGCGTGAGAAAACATGCGAACGTTGAAGCGAAAGGAATCTTACCCATCGCAGCAAGCCCTACGGCAGCGCCGACCATGTTTTGCTCGGCTATGAAGCACTCAAAGAAACGATCGGGATGGGCCTTCATGAATTTCTCTGAGTAAGTCGAATTCTTCGTATCACCGTCAAGGGCGACTACTTGCGAGTTCACTGCCCCGAGGCGAGCGAGGGCGTCTCCGTACGCCTCGCGCGTAGCAACTTCCTGCCCCGTAGTGTAAGGAATCTCTCCGGGTGTTCTGCTCTGGCTGCTGCTTGCCGCAGCATTACCGATCGATCTCCCTTCGGGAGGTTTGACTTTCAGGCTCTCGGCCCCACGGGCTTTCGGCTCAAGCTCGGCAATAGCCCGATCGGCCTCTTCGCCTTTCTTGAGCGCCTTGCCGTGCCATCCTTCCTTGTCTTCAATGAATGAGACTCCCTTCCCTTTCTTCGTGCCGGCGATAATGACCGAAGGCTTCCCTTTAACGGCCATCGCCTCGTCGAGCGCGGCGATGATCTGCGGCATGTCGTGGCCGTCGATCGCGATCGCGTGCCAGCCGAAAGAGTCGAACCTTTTGCGATAGACTTCGGTGTCGTGGCCGTACATAGTTCGCTGGCTCTGCCCCAGCCCGTTTACGTCAACCAGACCAATCACATTATCAAGCTTGTAGTAGGAGCCTATTTCAGCGGCTTCCCAGATCGATCCTTCCGCCACCTCGCCGTCACCCATGAGCACGAATACACGGTTATCAATCTTGTCGAGGAACTTCGTGCTCATCGCCATTCCGACTCCGCACGAAAGCCCCTGGCCGAGCGAGCCCGTCGCGACCTCTACCCATTCGAGTCGTGGCGTCGGGTGGCCTTCCAGTTCGCTCGTAAGCTGGCGCAGAGTCTTTAGCTGCTCGACGGGGAACGCGCCCGCCTCTGCCCAGGCAGCGTAAAGCAGCGGAGCGGCATGGCCTTTTGAGAAAACGATCCGGTCATTCACAGGATTCTTTGGGTTCTTTACATCGTATCGCATCGCGTAGAAAAAGATTGCGGCGACCAGGTCGGCGGCGGACATGCAGGTTGAAGGATGACCTGACCCCGCTTCGGCAGTCGCGACTATCGAATCTATCCGCAGCTTGTTGCCCATCGCCTCGATGGCCTGAATCAGGTCTTGATTAGTCCTCGCAGGTTGTTCCATGGCTCGCTCCTTAGAAATAGAGTTTGATTTTTCCGGGTAACTCAAGGTGGCGCGCAGTGAGAAACCGTTTAACCGTTCTGCCCGCCTTCACAATATACACAACCGCCTGCGGGCGAGCAACGCGCCGTTGCCTCGGTCTTACGCACTCTTGACAGCCGCCACGCTCGCGCCTAGGCTCGTTACATAAGTCTGTAGATTGGAACCCATCAAATATGGAACACAGTGACATTAAGAAGGTGAGGCTTGAGGAGAAGTTCGACCTCTTCGCCGATCGCTGGAGCCCTAAGATCGTCGGCGAGATAAACGAGTCATACGTAAAGCTGGTCAAGCTGAAGGGTGAGTTCGTGTGGCATCATCACGAGGCGGAGGATGAGCTTTTCTTAGTCATCAAGGGAACTCTTCTGATAAAGCTGCGCGACCGCGAAATATGGCTGGAGGAGGGCGAGTTCGTAATCATCCCGAGAGGCGTCGAGCATCTGCCGGTTGCGGAAGAGGAAGCGCACGTCTTATTGCTTGAGCCTAAGACGACACTGAACACGGGCGAGGTCCACAACGAGAGGACCGTGGCCGTCCTTGACCGGATTTGAGGTTTTTCATAAACCCCTATGGACCCCATTCCTCAGTACGCTGACATAGATCAAGCGGGCGTCGCAGACCGACATAAACTTGTCAGCTCGCGGTACTTGCCAAGGCGCGGGCTGAGCATTCCCGTTATCACTGTCCTTGACTCTTCGGGACGCATAATTGAAGAGCAACAACGCAGGGTCTTCCGTTTCGCCGCGCAGGATGGCTTTGGAGCCGACATAATCTTCGGCGTGGGCACGAACGGCGAGTGGAATCGCCTGGCCAACAGCGAGCGACAGCAGTTGATATGGATCGAAGCCGACGAGGTCCGCCGCATAAATGATCGTCTCATAAACGAGCGCCTTGGCAGGCCCGCCGCACAGCCAATCGAAGCCTGGGTAGGTGTGACGGGCTCGACGCGGGAAGAGACGCTTGCCAACCTTGACGTTGCAATAGACGCGGGAGCAGACGCCGCAGTCATAGCGCCGCTTTCGATAAAGGACATGGGCGACATCATCGCTTTTTTCCAGCGCGAAGTGAACGACCTTTTCGACCACAAACGGGCATGGCTCCCCCTCTTTTTATACGACAACGCCGACATCGCAGCGGACCCGCGCATACCTCACATCCGCACGCGCGACGTTAAGCGTCTGAGCCGTCTGCCGTTCATCTTTGGGGTAAAAGTCTCTGCGCCCCGCCGCGTGCTGGGCAACTACACGAAAGGCGCTTTACATTACAAAGACAAAGGCGAATTCGGGATTTACGTCGGGAACGCGATGTTGATGTTTCAAGTCTTCCGCATGGATGACGGGCTGCTTGGGCGCATCCGCGAGTACTGGAACCGTTACCTGCTCCACAACGAATTGCCCATAGGCGTAGTCTCAGGCCCCGCCAACGCCCTGCCGCGAGAGTGGCAGCGTGCATGGCGCGCCTGTTTTTCGGGTGATGAGCGGTTGATGGCTATTTACAAATCGATCTTCGAAGAGTTCAGCGCGGCCTGCCGTTTTTCAGAGGGCGGCAAGGAGGTTAAGAAGTCGGTTGCCTGTTTCAAGCAAGCGTTAAAGATCGAAGGGGTGATCGAATCGGCGGCCGTGGCAAAAGGCACGCGCCAGCTGACGGATGACCAGCGGCGCGCGTTCCAGATTAATTATGAGAAGATAAAACAGAAACTGCTTGAGTTGACCGATCCACTCTGGGTCTCGCGCCCAGACCAGTGACAGCAAATTTGATTAAATTTCGTTCTCCGTCTTTTTTGGCCTTTTTCTTCCGGGCCGCAGCAAGTCGCGCGGGATCACCTTCGTAAGCTTACGGATGTATGTCGGGGTCACGCCCAGGATCATCGCAGCCTCGCGCGCATTCCCTTTCGCTTTGTAAAGCGCGCGCGCCCAGAGCCACTTCAGCAAAGCGATCTTCGCCTCAGCCAGCAGAGGCACTTTCGCGTCACTCAGCACGAAGTAATGTTCTTGGTCGAGCGACGTGATGCGTCTTCGCGCCGCCTGAGCGTCACGCTTCAGCTCTGGCAAGGGACGGTCCCCGAGCGCAGAGTCAACGTCGGAAAGAAGCCCGCAGGCTTCGACGGGGTTTGTAATGCATATCGCCTGGGCCAGCAGCGCCTTCGTCTCGATCTCAAGCAGAGATGCCCTCAAATCCTGTGCAAAATCGAGCGCTTGCCAGAGCGCGTCCGCAGCCTCTTCGTGGTCATCCTGAGCCAGGTATAGCCGACCTAGCGTCCGTTTAGCTTCGGCCTTCTGCAACTGGCTGTTCGCCTGATCGGCTATCTCCAGCGAAGACTGTAGGGCGCGCTTTGCCTGCGGCCACTCGCGCCGTGCAAGATGGACCCTCGCTTTGATCTCGTAAGTGGAGGCAATCTGTGTGCTGCGAACTTTCGCGCCCATCTCCAGCGCGCGGCCCACAAAACCCTCGGCCCTGTCATACTGCTTCAGATAGATCAGAGTCGCCGCGATGTTGTTCAACGTGAGGTATGAGTAGTGCTGGTGCCCTATTTGCTCGAACTTCTCGTGAGCAAAAAGCAGGTACTTCAACGCTGTGTCATGCTCTCCGATTGCATTCAGCGCGTGGGCGACATTCACGCGAGCCACCGCCAGGTTGTATTCGTCGTTGCATTTCAAAAGGATCTTTATTCCGCGCTCAAGCGCGACGCGCGCCTCTTCGACCTTCCCTATGCGGTTGAGCACGCCGCCAAGACAGAGGTACGCCAGCCCGAGCCTGTATGACCGCAACTGGCTCGCGTAAACAGAGATTGCCTCGTCGAGCTTGCTCTCGGCCTCCTCCCACCTCTCTAACGACCAGAGCGCCTGTCCTTCCAACTGCACCGCCTCGGCCGCCGTGAACTCATCTTCGCGCACAGTGGCTATGAGCCGCGCCTGCGTCGCCAGTTGCAACGCGCGGTTCGGCTCGCTGCGGCGGTAATGATAAACGGCTGATCCCAGCAACACGCGGGAGGCTAATTTGAAAGGGACCCGGTCGCACTCTTCGATATAAGGCGCTAAGGCCAGTTCCATCTCGTCGAGCCTTCCCGCACGCCCCGCAAGCTCCGATGCGAGCAAACGGAACCTGATAGCGTTCTCGTCAAACTCCTCCATCGCCTGCCACTCATCCGTGAGCAACGCGGCAAGCTTTTCATAATCCCCAGACTCTCGAAGGCTCTCAAGCACATCAAGGTCCGCGAAGTTTCGTGGCATATAGTCCTCCGTTTGGGCCGGTGGTACTCTCGTTTTCGCATTGTCAAATAGGCTAGCCCTGCTGTCAAGTATAAATGACAGCTTTATCAAATTTTTACGCTCGATCACCCATTCAGGTTAGTAACACATCTAACCTTTGTGACCGGGTCGATTCAAAAGGAAGGCGGCGATCATCATCACACAGACCAGGCAAGTTGAGATGATGGTGATGATGTTTGCCATCCGCCTCGCAGACGTGTCAGTGAAATCAAGTTTGATATGGTGAGTGCCGGCGGGCAGTTCAAGGAGCATGTCGCCCAATATCTCATCCCCTAGCGTCTCTACGGGTTTGCCGTTCGCCATGATAGTCGGGCGGTCTGCGCCGTTGGCGCGGACCAGCGCTTCAAAGTCTTCGTTCATGCCTACGGCGCGCATACGCCCATCGACTGTGATGCCGTTTGTCTTATCGTTTAACCTGATCCGAGTCGCGCGTCCGTGAGCTACCTGAACCGCCTGACCATCGACGGATACTTTCCAACCCGGGAAGTCAAATGTCCGAAGCAAAAGCCTGTCAGGCTCTCTCAGCTCCGCGCGCAAAGCGCGGTGGTGCGGGTCCCAGCGCTCGATAAAGATTTCGCCCTTCCCCTGTTCTAGCTCCGCCGCATCGACCACGGGCAGCGCGAACATGTCTTCATTCGCGGCGCGCGGTATCGTAGCGAAATTCACGTGCTCAAGCGAGGGAACAAAGACCGGCGCGCGAAAGACGGGGGCGGCCACTATGCTTATGCCGAAGATGATCCCGCCAATGGCAATCACAGCGGCCAGCGAGCTGAAGACCAGCCGCCTGCCTCGCTGTCGATTCTTTGCCGATTCGATCGCAGCCTGAACGCAAGCCCCCGCCAGCAGCGATAGAACTAGCGTCGTGATCGAGAGCATTCTCCACGTGAAGACGCCTATGTCGATCTTAGGGATGAAACGTCCGATCGGGTACGAGAGCTTTGTCATCATGAAAGTCGCAAACGCGCCGAGTATTACCCATAAGAGCACGCGCTCACGAAGCTGAGGCTTCAGCGATCGGGCGTATGTCTTAACCGCAAGGAAAACGATGGCGCAGATTGCTATCAGAACCGTTCCGAAAATCCATAAAGAGTCGATTAAGCGAAAAAAAGGATGGTGAGAATCTATGTAGTACAGGTCATGCACAAAGACGTAAGTGTTATGGTAGGGCCACGTCTCCGAGATGTATTCGTGGCGTATCAAATCCTGCTCAACGGCGGCGGGGTAAAGATACGCGGCTGAGATTGCAAGGCCAAGCGCTATGGCAGCGCCCGCGTAAAGGAGTCCCTTCACGTCGCGCCTCAGCCACGCGAGGGCTATCAGAAAGATGCCAAAGGCGAGCGTGAATTGATAAGCCGTCGGCGGGTGCGACCAGACGAACGCGCCATAGCTCGCGGCCAGCCCCGCAAGGCTCCAAAGCAATTGAGCGGTTTGAGATCGCCCCGTCATCTCGTTGGCATCTGCCTGCCCGCCCCTGTCTTGCCCCTGGATCACAACCGGGTTGACTTGCCTGAACAACCTTTCGCCAAACAGCAGCATTAATGGCATCCATACGAAACCGAGCAATTCTGCTATAGCTCCGCGCTGGTATTGATCGAGAAGGTGATACGGAAAAAAGATGTAGGCGGCCATTGCGGTCACGGCCGCAAACCGCGACATGAACTGTCGCGCGTAGACGTAAATTGCCGCCGCAGATGCGAGCATCATCAACAGGTGTGCGTTAAGGAGCGCGCGTATCCAGTCTCCAGAAATGGCATAGAAAAGCGACGTGACATAATAGACCCCCGGCGGGTAATAGCTCATAGTCGGGGCCCCGAACCCACGGTTCGTATCCTCTTCCCATCGCGGGTAGATAGAGCCTGCCGATAGGCCAGTATAAAATGAACGCATCTGCTCGTAATGCAAGTGCATGTCGTGCGTGGCAGGCATGCGCAATTCCATGCTGCTGCTGCCATCGGGCGTTTGGCCCATGAAAAAGAAGGGCACGACAGCCAGCCCCGACAAGGCTACACACAGCAGGGCTATCGACAGGCGGATTTTTCTCTCTCTCTCTTTTTGTGATTTGTTTTCGGCAACTGCGGGCGCTGTTCTAGTTTTCGTCTTCACCAACAAACTCCGTATCGATCGAATAGTCAGAATAGATGACCAGGGGCTGATATGTTTCACAAGGGGTTGGATAGAATGCTAACATAGCCTTAGCCTCACTGGAAGCATTCAGAGGACTATATTGTATGACGTTGAAGCTGAGGGCTGTTTTTCTGCTTCTGTTAATGGCGGGGTTTTTCGCAAAGAGCGCATCGCTGCCCGCGCGAAGCGATTCGAGCGCGCCGGTTTCTGAAAGGGGCATCTTAGCTCTCAATCAAGCATTGAGAGACCTTGGCAACCCGTTCACAGTTATGGCCGTCGCCGCTTCCGCCGCAGATATCGATTACAGTACGATTGCTTATTACCGAAAGCGACTCGGCGCAAGGACCATAATCACGCTCGCGACCAGAGATGAAACCGGAGAGAAAGGCGCCGCGCGCCGGTTTCAAGAAGAGACGGGCATCATAAACACTCGGCGCGCGCTCGCGGCTGCCAACCTGGTCGACTCCGATCTCTACATTCTCAACCTGCCCGACTCCGGTTACACCAAGACACCGGAAGAGGCGTTGAGCAAATGGGGCCACGACGCCGCGCTCGGCAGGCTTGTTAAAGCCATAAGATTGCTACGCCCTGACGTAATAATCAATACTTCGGATTCCAGGAGCAGAGACGGGCAACAACAGGCTGTGGCGCGGCTGGTCATCGAAGCGTTTGATGCGGCAGCCGACGTAAGCCGCTTCGCCGAACCCGATATAGAACCCTGGCGCGTCAGTCGCGTTTTCCAGCCCGTCACGGAAGAGTCACAGCAAGTGACCGTCAACATCGCCGAGCATGACGCCGACCGCGGATTGACATACGAGCAGATCGGTCTGGCGGCCCTCGGGCGATACAGGGATTCGCAGGGCTGGCCCGAAAGATTTGAGGAAGGAAAGGCTTTCTACAAGTTGAGCCGGTCGGCCCCTGACGACAAGTTCAGCCCGGGGGGTTCCCTGCTCGACGGGATCACTCTGCCCGAAATCCTGGCCCGCTCGATTGCCCCGCCACGCGTAGGCGACGCCTCTTTGCTCGAAGCCGTAGGAATGAAGGAGAAGCTGATCGAGGCGCTGAGAGAGAAACTGCTTGAGAAGCGAGGCGAGGGAACAGCGCAAGACATACGCAACCGGTACGGCTCACAGTTTTTCAGGATGCTTCGTTACACGCAAGCCCTGGAGCGCGCCATAGCGTACGCGCTCGATCTGAGTTTAGAGGCTACGCTGTCCGACAGAGTCCTAGTACGCGGTCAAGCGTTAACGCTAAAGCTCTCGCTTCGCAACGGGGGCAGCCGCCAACTGCCCATAGTCTTTCACGCACCCGAATCGCTTCCCGTGTCAGACAAGAAGCCGTCTTATAAGGCTACCGAGGTGACCGTCGCCCTGGCCCGGACGGTTACGAGCGCAGAGTTGCAGTTTCAAGTGCCGGAAGACGCGGCGCTCACTCGCCCGCATTCCGATCATGCCAACAGAGAGAACTTCTACGCGATCTCTTCGCTTCCCTCGGGAGCGCGAAACCTTGAGCCATTTGGCGCTCGTCTGGTCGCTTATGCAGAGGTAGACATTGACCAGACGACGATACCGCTCCCGGCGCTCGTCCCGTTCGATATTGCGCCGCCCATTGAGATGGACACCATCCCATTCGCGCTTGTAAAAGATTGGTCAAAGCCTCGCGACTTTGAGTTTACGGTCCGCCTGCGAAATCGAACAACCGGCCCGTTCAGAGGCGAGTTTTGGGTGGTGCCTCTCGCGCTGAATGCAGATGATTACAAGCCTCACTCAGTCAGCTTTGCTAAAGAAGATCAAGAGATCAATCTAAAGGTCAAGCTCAGCTTGCCGATTCTAAAGCCGCCGCTTTCACCCGAAATCTTGATGGAGGTCAGGCGCGAAAAGCCTGCCCCGCCCAGCGCCGTAGCCTCGACCAAGCTGCTTGTGAAATCTGCCGATTTCGAAGTGGCCGACGCGATCAAGGTAGGTTACATAAGCGGCTTTGATTCGTGGCTGTCATTCGCTCTCAAGCAGCTAGGGGTAGAAAAGACTGAGCTACAGGTTAGCGATGTAAGAGCCGCGACGCACGGGGTTGTTGAGGCGAGTGCTTCCGCATTGCCGCCGGGCTGCGCAGACCTTGCACGATTCAATGCAATCGTAATCGATAACCTCGCCTACCTGGCCAGGCCCGACTTGATGAATGCAAGCGCCTGTCTACTCGATTACGTAAAGCGCGGCGGGACGCTTATCGTGCTTTACCAGCGACCCGATGATTGGAACCTTCTTCTCGGACAATTCGCCCCCTTCCCCATCAAGCTTTCAAAAGAACGTGTGACGCTGGAGAACTACCCGGTCAAGATACTTGAGCCTGAGCACGCGCTGTTGAACAAGCCGAACAAGATAACCGAAAAGGATTTCGAAGGCTGGATATTGGACAGGGCGATTTACGTGCCCGGCGCGTGGACGGCCGATTACTCGGCATTGCTTGAAACCGGCGACCCCGGAGAAGACCCTCACAGGGGCGCGTTGTTGGTGGCGAGTCACGGCGAAGGGATGTTTGTTTACTCGACTCTCGATTTGCGAACGCAGGCAATCGCTATGAACACTGGCGCTTACCGCTTGCTAGCAAATATCGTCAGCCTTCCGATTACGATTAAGGCGGAGACGAGCACGAAGCCGCCGAATTAAGGCAGCGTGATTAACTCAATTCGATGTTGCGGGCAACGCGTCTTAGCAGCAGCGGCTGGTCGTAAAGCGCTATCAACCCTCTTGCCACCGACTGCCTCGGGCTTTCGGCTATGCTCACCTGCAACCGCGTAGCAGAGCTTAAACGCGCATCCATGCCTGCCAGATGAGCTATCCCTCCCGTAAGCAGGAGCCCGCTGTCGTGCACGTCGCTTGCTACCTCTGGCGGTATGCGCTCAAGCACCCCGCGCACCGCTTCGACTACCTGCCTGATAACCGGGTCGATCGCCTGGTAGACTTCCTGTGTGGATACTTCAACGACTTCGGGGCCGCCTTCGCTGATGTTCTGCCCCTTGACGACGCTCTTGTGATGTTCGGGAGGCTCGATTGCCGAGCCGAGAACCTGCTTCAAACGCTCGGCTGTACGCTCGCCGACCAGGACCCTGTGATTATGTTTTATGTGGTCCGTGATCGCATGGTCCATGTCAAGGCCGCCTATTCGCAGCGTCTCTGACTCCACGATGCCCGCATTTGCAACGACTACTATCGAGGTATTGCCGCCGCCGATGTCTACGATCATCGATGCCTTCATGTCTGCGACGTCGAGCTTCGCGCCTATCGCCGCCGCGAGCCCTTCTTCGACCAGGTAAACGCGGCTCACGCCGATCCCCTTCAATACCTCG
Source organism: Blastocatellia bacterium (assembly GCA_036277095.1). GTDB lineage: Bacteria > Acidobacteriota > Blastocatellia > UBA7656 > UBA7656 > DASUNP01. The sequence continues at coordinate 18,810 of DASUNP010000063.1, read as the reverse complement.
CGGATGGCGAATCGCTCTACCGAAGTGATGTCTGACGGGACGCTCATGATGATCCTGCGCGAAAGCCTTGCGCGCCCGCCGCGAGCTTTTCTCAAGAACTTGCCAAGCATCTTCTGCGCGAGCTCCGAGTCTGCCACTACGCCTTCGCGCATCGGGTAGGCGACCTCGACATCCTCGGGCGAGCGGCCAAGCATCTCAAGCGCTTCGGTGCCTACGGCCATGACTTCATTCGTGACGCGGTCTATAGCCACCAGCGAAGGCTCGCTGACGACCATTCCTCGCCCGCGACCATAAATGAATGTATGAACCGTTCCAAGGTCTACGGCCAGGTCTTCAGTAAAAGGATTACTCCAAAAGCTCATTTATCACCTTTAGCAAACAACCTGAGTCCCGAGTGAGTGATGATAACAAGAGGAATGGAAAACGAAAAGTTAAACCGAAAAAAATGGGCTTGCCGGAGCAAGCCCATCCTCAGATTTCAAAAAACGTCGCCGGCCTAGCGGTTGACCACAGTGTACTGAGCCTGCGGCGTGACCACCTTCTGCGAAACGAGGTCTGTGATCCTTACTGTCACCGTGTATGTGCCCGGCTCGGCTAGCTTATCCTTTAACGGAATGCCGCGCGCTACGGTCAGTTGCTGCCCCTTGAGGTCGATGATTCCGGCCTGGCTCTTGCCGTCTTCGAGAACATACATGACCTGCTGGCCGTCCTTCGAGATTATGTACTCGACCTTGAGCGCGGGCTGCAGAGTGGCCTGGTCCATGTCAGCGTCATAGACTTGCAGGAAGAGCGCCAGGTTCTGGCCCGGTTTGTAGATGCCCGACACGAACGGTTTCACTTTGTAGCGGCCCATGATGAACATGCCCGACGGGATAGTCCGGTTGTCGAGCGGCTCAATCGAAGCGGCCAGGATCAGCGTGCTCGTCGCAAGCTGCTTCTCCTGATAGCGGGGAACCTCGAACGAGTGATGGAGGATGCCCGTCTTGCCGCTGGTAACGTCGCGCGCTACAACGTCGATCTTGTAACGACCGGGCGGCAGGACGACGTTTTTCTGATAGATGGATCGCTGAGTCTGTCCCGCGCCTAACTGCTGCTCGGTGTAGCGGGCCGTCTGGACCACGTCTTCAAAAGTCCCCGCGCGACGCCCCGACAGTCCCGTGAGCCGCGCGTAGATGTTTACCGAGCCGTTGTAAATGCCGCCCGTGTTCTTGAACGACAGGTCCGCGTGATCGAACTGCATCGTGAAAGAGGTTACAACCGATTCGCCGCTGATGCGCATGAAGTCTGTTCGCACGCTGAACGGCAGTATGTCAGAGGCGATCTCGGGAAGGTCCGCTTTGACCTGCAGGTCGGGGAATTTTATCGCTGGCGGCCTCTGCAAATCAGCGAGCAGGCTCAACCTCTCAAACTGCCCGTCTTTGGCCCTCGCGCCGAACAGGCTCCTTCCGCCGCTATAGTAGCCGCCCACGCCCACGCGGTCGGCTTTGCTGCCGAGGCCGAGGCTTTCGGCAAGCGTCAACCCGGCGTTCGGGACGTAAAGCAGGGCGTCTTTTTCATCGGGGCTGCGGGCTATGCGGTACTCGCCCGAACCCGACGGGTCGACGAACTCTATCTCTATATCGGACCCGATTCCTTCGATATAGCGGTACCACCAGATTTCAAAAGGATAGGTTGAGGTGTTCCCGCCGCCGTGATAAGAAGGGCGCTCGTAAGGGCCGCCCGCCGGGTGAGACTCTATCTCGTCGGGCTTGCCGAACATCACGTAGATTCGCCCGCGGTCGGTCTTCCAGCCAGGTATGCCGGACGCGAATTTTTCGTTCGCGTACTGTATACGCTCGTAGTACTGCTCTTTGTATTCGTTCTCGATCGTGTCCGGGTCCGGGTCGCGGCGCAGCCAGAACTGCTCTATGAACTGATCGCGCTCCTCGTCGGTCTTGAGCGACTTGAAAGCCTTTCGCTCTTCGTCCGTAATGATGTAACCGACATCCTGCTCGATCCAATTCTTGTAGACGCTTTTCAACTCTGCGCGCTGCTTCTTCTCGTTCGGGTTTTTGGCCTTGCCCTTTTCTTGCGCGACGGCGACGGTCGTAGTCCCGATGGCAATTACGAGGCCCAGAAATACAGCAATCGATCTCCTGAAGAGGCTGACTTCACCCTTCATAGCTCCTACTCCTTTCGCATATGCCTGGAGGTCCATTCCTTGAGTGAGCGTTGATTACTCTGAACAGTAAGTTTACGTGGTGCGCGCGGCTGCGGTCAAGTACTACAGCAGCGCAAATTGGCTCAGATTAGCCACAGAGACACGGAGACACAGAGAAAAGAATAATAATAAAACTCTGTGTCTCTGTGCCTCTGTGGCAAATTAATTCGCTAATCGGTCAATCTTAGAATGGCTTGCAGAGGCAGGCTTGCGCCCTATTCTCCAACATCTTCTTCCTTGTGACGCTTACGATAAAAAACCCAGGCGATTCCTATGCTCAGGGAATAGAGGATCATCATCGGCGCCGCAAAGACAAGAAGGTTCGGAATGTCTGTCGTCGGCGAGAGTATTGCAGCCACTATGAAGATGATTATCAGCGCGAACTTCCAGAACCTTATGAGCATTTGCGGCGTGATTATCCCAAGGCGCGATAGAAAGTAAGTGACCGTAGGTATCTCGAAGATAAGCCCCAGGCCGAGCATTATCAGAATTATCAGATCGAAATAATCATCGGCCATAACGAGCGGGCGCAGCTCTCCCTCTGCCGCAACGCCGAGCAGGAAGTCGGCGGCCCGCGGGAACGCGATGTAATAAGCGAAGGCGCAGCCGATCAAAAAGAACAACGAAGTCATTATGATGAACGGCGCGGCGTACTTCTTTTCGTGCGGGTAGAGGCCGGGTGCGACAAAGCCCCAAACCTGCGTCAGCAAAAAGGGGACGGCGAAGAATATCGCTGCGTAAAACGAGACTTTGATGTAAAGATTAAAAGCCCCCTGGACCGTCCCCACGTTCAGTTTGTTGTCAGGGTTAAGCGAGCCGCTCGTAGTCGAGTAAAGCTCCATCGGTATGACCGTGCCTTCGGGCAGCACTGTGGCCGTGTTTATAATTAGAGGCTTTGTCGTGATCAAGTCTCTAGACCCGTTTTCATTCACACGAACCTTAACCCGGATCGTGCCGCCAGTCTGGATGAGCGCCCCGCCCACTCGCGCGTCCGTGGGCAATGCGAAATCGACCTCTGCCCCGTCGGGCAAATCCCAGATCGAATTGACATCGGACTTGATGCCGAAACCGGCTGCTTGCTCTGACTTCAGCATCGCGGCGCGGACGGGGATTTCGAGGAAGTTGTAAATCGCATCAGAGAAATAAAAGCAGATTATGAAGGCGACCAGCACGAATGCGGCGCTCCGGATCAATCGCGAGCGCAGTTCGTCCAGGTGGTCCAGAAAAGACATGCTGGACTCTTCTTCTTTTTCCTCTAACTCCTCTTCGGGCTTGGTGTAGGTCGTCATGTCGGTAGGGGAGACGGCTCAGGCTACTGATCCCAGGACGAAGGGCCGCCTTTTTACATCCAGTCGCGCTTCGTATCCTTCAACCCGGTTTCGCTCTCCTGTACCGCCGCCGTCGCTTCATCTGCGGCGGGAGAAGATTCTTGCTCGGTGCTGCCGGGCCAGTAAGGATCTGCCTGTGAGACGGTCGGGAAGCTCTCGCCCGTCAACTCCGCCGGCATAGGCGGGGGCGCTTCGAGACGGCGCTTCTCGACCTCGACCTCTTCCTCCCAGGTCCGCTTGAAATCGTCGGAGGCCCGGCGGAATTGAGCCAGGCTCTGGCCGAGGCTCTTGCCGAGTTCAGGCAGCTTCCGAGGGCCGAAAATTATTAGTGCGATCACAAGAATGACAAGGATTTCTGTCCACCCAAGATTTCCCATAACTATACCCTCACATTCATGCCAAACAACTTTACGAGGAGAGCGCGACGGTGGCTGTCCGGCGCCACGCTCAATAGTAGGTTACTGGTTCGATTCAAGTCAACACCATCTCCCGCGCGTTGTCACAGGGGGTGCGAGAAGATATAATCGTCCGCGCAAACTTTCATTCAACCCTAGCCGGAGGAGATTTAAGATGAAGAAAAGACTCTTTCTGTCGCTGGCCTTCGTTCTGGCCGCGTGCGTCTCTGTGTTCGCTCACGACCCGCGAACGACCGCAAAAGATTTTTCCCACACGATGACGATCGAGGGGGCTGGCAAGCTCACGCTGAGCTTCAAATCGCTCCACTTCAACGAGCAAGCCTTCAACAACAGAAAAAACGAGCGCGCGCTGACCGCGTTTAACCGCCTCTGGAAAAACGTCGGCAAGTTCGACTCGGAATTCGACGTGGTAATCGGCGGCGTTCAGGTCCCGAAGGGCTCATACAGCATGGGCTTCAATTTCGATGCAAACGACAATTACAAGCTCGTGCTGGCGAGCGGGGGCAAAGATATAATGATCCCGCTTCAGACGGCGATGGACGGCACGGGAGTGAACTTTTTGAGCTTCGACCTGCGCCCCGAAAACGGGACGGACGGCTTCACCTACGAAGCGCGTTACGGGAAGCTCCGAGCGTGGGCCGAGGTCAAGGTTCCTTACCTTGCCCCGCACGACCATGGCGCAGAGAAGCCTGCTGAGAAGAAGCCCTGATCCAAGACTTTTTCAGAAGAGATTGAAGACAACCAGGCGGAGCCGGGGTAATGATCGCGGCTCCGCCTGGTTGCGCCATTAAGAGGAGGAGAAGATGAAAAGATTCGTCGTCCTTACAGCGGCTCTCGGCCTGCTCGTGATCTGCGGCTCGATTCAGGCGCACGACGGGGACAAGCATCAAGACAAAGGACCATTCACCCTGAAGAAGCTGACCAATGATGTCTACGCCCTTTTCGGGCGGGGCGGCAACATAGGCATCGCGGTCACGAGCGAAGGCGTGGTAGTCGTCGACGACCAGTTCGCAGACCTTGCCCCTGGCATACACGAGCAGATCAAGTCAGTCAGCTCGCAACCGATCCGCTTCTTGATAAACACGCATCATCACGGCGATCACACGGGCGGCAACGTCTTCTTCATCAAGATGACTACCATCGTTGCGCACAACAACGTCCGCAAGCACATGCTCGCCGCGCCGCAAGAGGCCGTCACAAGCTTGACTAGAAGAGTGGACAATCTCACAGCGCAAATCGCGAAGCTCGAAAAGGAAGACCCCCAGTCGAAAGACCTCTCGCCACTGCGAGACCAGCTCGACTCTGCGAAGAAGACTCTTGAAAGCTCAAAGGCGATTAAAGTTTCCGAGATCCCCGCGCCCAACTTGACGTTCGACCGCGAGCTGAGAATCTACCTTGGCGGCAAAGAGGTGCAGGTCTTCCACGTCAAGCGCGGGCACACGGACGGCGATTCGATCATATACTTCCCGCAGGACAAAGTAGTCCACATGGGCGATCTGTTTTTCAACAAGGTTATCCCCTTCATCGACGGCGCGCACGGGGCCTCGACGGTCGAGTGGATAGAGACCCTTGACGCTGTGATCGCGCGCGTGGACCCTGCGGCGCAGTACATCCCGGGACACGGCGAGATCACTACGGTTGCGGACCTCAAGGCATTCAAGCAATACTTTATAGACCTGCGCGGGGCGGTCAAAAAAGCCGTCGACGCGGGCATGACGCGCGAGCAGGCTGTGAAAGAAGTGAAGCTTGAGCAGTATTCTGCCTACAACGGATACGCCCAGCGGTTCGCTGCAAACGTAGGCACCGTCTACGATGAGATGAAGAAATAGGAGTAGAGATCTCGGATCTCAGATTTAAGATCCGAGATTGCAAAGGTCATGAGTATTACTCGCTCTCCCTGGTACAAACCTGCGCGGGCGATGGTGCTGGCCGTCGCCATCGCGCTTTCGACTCTTCCGGTCATAGCGCAAGCGCCCGTGCCCGCGCCTGCGCCCGCTGCGCCGCCATACCAGTGGCCGCGCAGTCACGATTACGACGTGCAACATTACCGCATCGAAGTGAGTTTCGATTGGAGTAAGAAGTCTGTCGCGGGCGAGACTACGATCAACCTGCGGCCTTTCAAGAGCGATTTCAAAGAGGTGGAGCTTGACGCGGCTGCGATGACTATTAACTCGGTCAAGCTGGGCGACGGCAGGCCGCTCAAGTATCGCTACGATGACGGCGAGAACATCTTTATCGCGCTCGACAGAGCCTACGAAGCGGGGAGCGACATTGCCGTAAAGATCGACTACTCTGCTACGCCCAGAAAGGGATTGACCTTTATCACGCCCACCGAAACCGACCCGACGCGGCCTTACCAGATATGGTCGCAGGGAGAGACGGAAGAGAATCATCACTGGTTTCCCTGCTATGACTACCCCAACGACAAGGCGACGACCGAGTTGATCGCGAGCGTGGAAGATAAATTCATGGTCATCTCAAATGGGTCGCTCTTGAGCGTCAAGGCGGACGCCGCAAAAAAGAGAAAGACCTGGCACTGGAAGATGGACCAGCCCTTCTCTAGCTATCTCGTCTCGATAATCGTAGGAGAATACGCCGAGGTGAAAGACAGTTATAAGAATGTGCCGGTCATCTCCTATGTCTACCGCGACCAGGTCGAAGAGGGCCGCGCGTCATTCGGCAAGCTGGCCCAGATGATGGCGTTGTTCTCCGAAAAGACGGGGATTGAATATCCTTACTCGAAATATGTGCAGACGATGGTGCGCGATTTCGGCGGCGCGATGGAAAACATTACTGCGACAACGATGACCGACACCGCCGTCTACGACAAGCGCGCGCTTCTCGACGTGTCGCCAGACGACATAGTCTCGCACGAGCTGGCCCATTCCTGGTTCGGCAACTCGCTCACTTGCCGCGACTGGGGCGAGCTATGGCTGAACGAATCTTTCGCGACGCTGATGGAAGCCATCTGGACCGAGCACGACCAGGGGCGCGACGATTATCTGTATGACATCTACCAGGACCAGGAGACATATTTTCAGTCGTGGTCGAGCGGCATAAGACGCCCAATCTCCACGAGGCGATACCCGGACCCGGATTCGGTCTTTGACGCATACGCGTACCATCGCGGCGGGGCCGTATTGAACATGCTCCGCTTCGTCCTGGGCGACCAGATGTTCTGGAAAGCGATAAAGCACTACGTCAAGAAGCATCAATATCAGACGGTCGAGACACAGAATCTTGTAGTGGCGATTGAAGAGGCGACGGGCCAGAACCTCCAGTGGTTTTTCGACCAGTGGATTTACAAGATGGGCCACCCGGAATTCGACATCACATCGAGTTATGACGAGGCGGCTAAGACGCTCAAGCTCACGGTCAAGCAGACTCAAAGACCGGACGAGAAACGGCCCTGGTACCCTGCGCCAGAGTTTTTCCTCATGCCCGTCGACATCGCGGTCACTACCGCTTCGGGCGAAAAGATAAACCGCGTTTGGATAGACAAAGCTGAAAAGGAGTATGCATTCACGCTCGATTCCAGGCCGCTGATAATCAATTTTGATCGCGGGAATCACATCATAAAACGCGTAAAATTCGACCGCAGCGACGAAGACCTCGCATACCAGTTGATTAACGACAAAGACGTTATGGGGCGCATGCTCGCGGCCGTTGAGTTGAAAGCGCGCCGGACTGAGGTTGCCGCACGCGCTCTCTCCGAGTCAGCCGCTCGCGACCGGTTCTGGGGCGTGCGCGTAGAGGCGACGAAAGCCCTGGCGGCCTTCGGCATACAGACCTCGCGCGAGGGGTTGCTGATGGCAGTCAAGGACAACGACTCTCGCATTCGTCGAGAAGCGATCAAGGGGTTGAGCGCGTTCAAAGATGAGAGACACGCGGACCTCTTTATCAACACCATCAAGAATGACCCGAGCTACTTTACAATTGCCGAGGCTGCAAAAGGACTCGGTCATACCGGCTCCGGTCGCGCTTATGATGCTCTTACTAACACTGTCAAACAGGAGTCGTGGCAAGGCATCGTGCGCTCGGGGGCAATCGCGGGGCTGGCCTTGCTTAAGGATCGGCGCGCAATCGATGTCGGGCTGAAATACACTGCTGCGGGTAATCCGCCAGCCGTGCGCGCGGCATCGATTGAGTTGTTGTCGCAGGTTGGCAAGGGGAATGAAAAAGCGTTCGAGTTGCTGGTCGCCGCGCTCAATGACCCGTCTTTGCAAATCCAGTTCACGGCGATTCAGGCGCTCGGATCGATCGGCGATGCGCGGGCGATTCCCGCGCTTGAGGCGTTGGCCAAGAGCGACAGGCTGCCGATTTTCGGCAGGAACGTAATCAACTTCACGATCGGCCGGATTCGGAGTGCGAACAAGCCCGAAGGTAAAAAAGACTGAGGGCTACCGGCTCGCGTAGTGTGATTCGATATACTCGTCGAGTATGCGGATAAAATCAGGGACTATTGTCAGCCCTTGAAGCGTCTTAAACATCCGGCCATCAACGTAGACGGGGGCGCGCGGGTCTTCGCCCGTGCCAGGGAGTGATATTCCGAGGTTCGCCTGCTTCGATTCGCCTGGCCCGTTGACCACACAACCCATAACGGCGACTTTCAATTCCTCAACACCCCTGTAACGCTCGCGCCACGCGGGCATCTGCTCGCGAATATAATTCTGAATATCTTCGGCCATCTCTTGAAAAAGGGTGCTGGTCGTTCTCCCGCAACCGGGGCAGGCCGTCACCATAGGAGAGAAGCTGCGCAAGCCCATAGTTTGAAGTATCTGCTGCGCGACTATAACTTCATCAGTGCGGTCCCCGCCCGGCCTCGGTGTCAACGAAACACGGATCGTGTCGCCTATGCCTTCCTGCAACAGCACACCCAGCGCCGCCGTAGATGCGACTATGCCTTTGCTCCCCATTCCGGCTTCGGTCAGTCCGAGGTGAAGCGGGTAGTCGCACCGCGCAGACAGAACACGGTAGATCGATATCAGGTCCTGCACCTCGGAGACCTTTGCGCTCAAGATAATCTTGTCATGGTCGAGCCCGCAGCTCTCAGCCAGCTCCGCCGATTCGATCGCGCTCAACACGATGGCTTCGTGCATCACCTCGCGCGCGTCTTTAGGGTCCGGCCGCGCGGCGTTTTCGTCCATCAACCGGGTGAGCAACCCCTGGTCTAGCGAGCCCCAGTTGACCCCTATGCGGACCGGCTTGTCATTTTCAAGCGCTACATCGATCATCGCCTGGAAGTTTTTGTCATGGTGCTGGCCCGGCCCGACGTTTCCGGGATTGATGCGGTACTTGGCAAGCGCGCGCGCCGCCTCGGGGTACTGCTTTAGCAAGATGTGACCGTTATAATGAAAATCACCGATGATAGGAACCGTGATTCCGCGTTCGCCGAGCCTTTCTGTGATGTGCGGGACCGCCGCCGCCGCCTGGCGCGTGTTGACTGTGATGCGAACAAGCTCCGAGCCCGCGCGGGCAAGCTGCTCGACCTGTAGCGCCGTAGCCTCTACGTCGACGGTATCTGTGTTAGTCATCGATTGCACGACGATTGGGTTGTTGCCGCCGACCAGGACTCCGCCCACATTGACCGGCACGGTTCGTCTTCGCTCTATCATATACAGAGGATTGTAACTGCTCGGTTGAAGCGTAGCAACTTTGCAGTTTTGATTGCGGAATGAGTGCGGTGGATTTATCTTTCTTCCTACCGGCTACGAAAGGTTGAATAAAAAGATGCGAGACAAACTTGATGACCTGGAGCAAGTCAAACAGCGAGTTACAACAAGCGCGCCCTACGATGTGTCGCAGCGTTACACGTTGCCTCAGCACATGGTGACGACGGCCTTTACGCTTGACTACTACCGCATCGTCCGCACGCTCGGAGTCGTTCGCGGGATAACAGTGCGGTCGCGCTCTTTCTTCGCCACTCTCGGCGGTACGCTTCACTCGTTGAAGGGGGGCAACATAACGGCGTTTACCAGATTGTGCGAGATGGCGCGGGCCGAAGCGTTCGAGATCATGGTGCAGCACGCCAGCGAGATCGGCGCGAACGCAATAATCGGCATGAGGTATGACGCTACAGAGTTATTCAGCGGGATAACCGAAGTGCTAGCTTACGGCACAGCGGTGGTGGTTGAGCCTATTGAGCAAGATTAGGAGCTTGCTGTTCCGAATCCATCTCACCGCAGAGACGCAGAGAACACAGAGCGGGCGCAGAGCAGAATTATGTTCTCTCTGCGTCTGTGCGATGAACATTCTTTTATAGCGACATAATCGCAACGACTTCGCGCTGAGGGTCGCCGCCCGTTACTCTCGCTTCGCCTTCGTCGACGTACACGTCGATCTCGCTGCGAACTCCGAATTGGCCTTCAAGGTAGATTCCCGGCTCGATTGAAAAACAGGTGCGCGGGATCAACACCCGCTGATCCTTTGTTTCAAGGTTATCGATATTCGCCCCGTTGCCGTGGACCTCCGTATGTATGTTGTGCCCGGTACGGTGAATGAAGTATTGGCCGTACCCGGCTGACTCGATCACCGAGCGGCACACGTCATCGACCTGCCAGCCGTAAATCGTCTTGCCCGACGTGAACGCTTCTTTCACATAATCGGTCGCGGCGTCTCGCGCGTCTCGGACGACTGTGAAGACCTTGTTGACCTCCTCCGGCACGCTCTCACCCACAAAAGAGGTCCACGTTATGTCCGCGTAAACAGAGTTCGGGCGATCCATCTTTGCCCAAAGGTCTATCAACACAAAATCGTCCTTGTTTATCTGTGAGTGCTTCTCGCGCGTAGGCTCGTAGTGAGGCATCGCGCTATTGGCGTTGACGGCGCAAATAGGCGGGTCGCGTGTAATCATCCCGTGGTCGCCAAACCTGCCCATTATGAACTGCTGGATGTCGTATTCTGTGGTCGGGGTTCCCGCCTTCATGCGGCGGCCAATCTCCGCGAAGGCTTCGTGGACGATCTTATAAAGCCCGCGCGCCGCTTCGTCGTGCATAGCAAGTTGCTCGTCGCCCCAGGCGGACTCGAACCGCTGCACGAGGTCGGCTGAAGAGACGATCTCAATCCCGAATGAGCGAAGCAGCTCAATCGTACCCGCGTCGACTCTTGAAAGATATGGAATGGCCGCGTCGGGCGAATACTGCATCGCAACGCGAGGAGCGCGCGACGCAGTCAGCGCGGCCAGCGAGGTCCTGAGCCGCTCGTGGAGTTGTTGCCAGGGCAGGTAGACAAGTTTTTGGCCCGGGAGCGCGTCGATGACATCGCGCTCGATCGAGTGGACGATCTTCGTCGGCTCGCCTGCTTGCGGGATCAGGTAGAACCAGCGCCGTGTCGCCATGTGGCCTTCGGTCGCCAGCCCAAGGATGTTTGCCGCAATTGGATCGCTCCCACGAAAGCTATAAAATAACCAGCCGTCAAGGTCTGCCTCGCTAAGCGCTTGTTGGATTTTATCGATCAAGGTCGCCTCCGCACGAATAGTTTCGAACTTCACTTTTTTACATTAATCGAAGGCTGATCCGCAACCGCACTTTTTCGATCTGCGTAATAGATTGTAGCGTTACAGTTGATGGTTTGAGGTTGGAGAGGGACGATTTGTCGAGCAGCTTTTTTTGATATGATATACGACGTGACACAGGATCTGATGAAAAAGCGTTTGAGGCTGATCCTTGGGGCTATATTTTTCGCGCTCCTTTTTATAAGCACAGGCGTGAACATGTATCGCGGGCTCGCGATCCTGGGCCTCAAGAGCGAGCCGGGCTGGGGACCGACCCAGATAGGCTCCCGTTTGTTCATCGTACAGGTCGCGCCGAACCTGGAGTCAACGCTCCAGTTCGGAGATGAAATAATCTCGCTCAACAGGGAGCCTGTTAAAGACTACTCTGACGTTATAAGAGTCTTTCAGAACACACTTCCCGGCGAGCCTTATCAGATCGAGATACGTCGCAACGGGCAGACCCGGTCCTTTTCGCTCGAAACAGCCTCGATACTAACCTCGACCTGGATAATGATGGTAGCGGCTTACCTGTTGATACCCGCTATCTTCATCATCACGGGCTTCGTAGTCTTTCTGCTCAAGCCGCACGACAAGCAAGCGCTACTGCTTGCGCTGATGTTTGGAATGTTCGTCGGCGCGCTCAGGGCAATTAATCCGTCGTTCGTTGGCGTTGCGTCGTACCTGGTGGGAGTGATGCTGATAGTCCAGATCGCGTCGTTGTTCCTCTGGCCTGTCTTCTTCCACTTCTTCCTGATTTTCCCCGAGCCGTCGCCGCTCTTAAGGCGATTCCCGCGACTGACGTTTTATCTTTACGCGCCCCATTTAATTATCATCTTTCCTTACTTCGCGACCTTGAATCTGCTTGCGGCTTATGGCAGCGAAAACAGCTATCTAAGTTTTGTAGGGAGATTTTCGCTCATCTACCTGATAGGCATCGCCCTTCTGGTCTTCTACGTAGCCGGTGGGCTCTTCTCACTGATGACTAACTACCGCCAGGCGAGCCGCAAGTCGCGCCGCAAGATGCGCGTTGTCGTTGCGGGCAGCATAGCCGGTTTTTTGCCGATGTGTATCCTGATAGGGCTGGCCATTCTATTTGGTGATTCAGATACGAGGCTTGGGCAATGGTTAGGAATAATTGCATTTCTCGCATTCCCGCTCTTCCCGCTGTCGTTCGCCTACGCGATAGTTCGCCACCAGGTGATTCCGATCCGGCTAATTCTGAGGCGGGGCGTGCGGTATCTCCTCGTTTCGCGCGGCTTCATCATCATCCAGGCATTAATCGTCTTCGCGCTTTTGAGCTTCTTGCTGACGGGCAAGCGCATGGCTTTCATCGATAGCCTTGGCCCGCGCGCGGACATCGCGGCCACGATGCTCGCGACTGCCATCGCGATAGGGCTGCTCACGATTGTAAATCACCGCGTTCTGCCGATCATCGACCGGAAGTTCTTCCGCGAGGCTTACGACGCTCAACAAGTCCTGTCAGAGCTGGGGCAGGAGATTCGCACGGTCCCTACGGTCGACCAGTTGCTGGCCCGCTCGGTGGCTAAGATTCAAGACGCGCTTCACATCGAAACCGTAACCATCTTTTTGCGTGACAATCAGACGGGCGATTATCCTTGCTCGATCTCTTCGCGGGCGATGGATGACACGACCTTTACGTCGGACGTGGACCGAAGCCTGATAATCCCAGGCGCGGGGTTCGTGGTCGAGCGGATGAACCATTCTTTTCAACCGCTGATAGTCAGTTCCGACGACGACAAGCAATCTAGCGGGAACCCCGGCTCGCGCATTCGGGCAAGTGTGGACGCGCGCACAAGAGAGCTAAAGACACTGCGGCGGGTGCGGTCCGCCCTGCTGTTGCCCGTCGCGACCAAAGACCAGTTGCTGGGGGTAATCTCGCTCGGGCCGAGATTAGGCGATCTACCTTACTCGCGCGAAGACAAGAACCTGTTGATGGCGCTTGCCTGGCAGATGGCGTTTGCGATTCAAAACGCGCAGCTCGTCCAGCAGATCAGCGAAGAGGAGCGGCTCCGCCACGAGCTTGAGATCGCCACTTCAGTTCAACAGCGCCTGTTCCCCCAGAGCCCTCCCGATGTTGGCCGCGTGGAATTATCCGGCCTCTGCCACCCGGCGCGCGGGGTGGGCGGCGATTATTACGATTTCATCCTCCTCGGTCCCGGCAGGGTAGGCATTGCCGTGGCCGATGTCGCGGGCAAAGGCATCTCGGCTGCGCTCTTGATGTCGACCGTGCAGGCATCGCTCCGCAGCCAGGCGCCTTCTGTCGACGGGAACCTGACGGGGCTGGTCTCTTCGATGAACCGATTGCTTCACATCTCTACTGACGCGAGCGCGTACGCAACTTTCTTTTATGCACAGTATGACGAAGAGGCGCAAATGCTGACGTATGTCAACGCCGGGCACAACCCGCCTATCCTCGTAAGGGCAGCGGCGGCAACTCGCGCGCGAGGAGCGAGCCACGCAATGGCTGCGGGCGATGTGAAGAGCTTGAAGTCAGAGATCAAGGCTAAAACGGAAGAGCCGAGCATCAGCCTGCTTCGTACGGGCGGGCCGATCATCGGAGCGTTTGACACGTCGGATTACGAGCAGGAGACAATAACGATGTACGAAGATGATCTGCTAGTCGCATACACAGACGGCGTGACGGAAGCGCTCAACCCGGAGGAAGAAGAGTTTGGGGAGGCGCGGCTTCGTCAGATCATCGCGGCGGGCGCAGAGCTTTCGGCCCACGAGCTGACCTCGAACATCGTTGAAGCCGTGCGTGAGTTTTGCCGCGACATGCCGCAGCAAGACGATCTCACGCTCGTTGTTATGAAGGTTAAATAGCTCTAGAGGCCGTCCGGCTTTTTCGCTTCGATAAACAGCATCGGCACAGTCATCTGGACCTCGCCGGTCTTTGCGGCCTCTTCGTTCAACATCTCTTCCACTCTTTCAAAGACTGCTCTCTCATCGTCAGGGCCGACAACGTCGCGCCACCCGTCCAGGAAACCGAGCTTTACTAAAAAGTGATTCAACATCGCGCTGCCGTCCGCAAAGCGCATGTCAAAACTCTTTTCAATAATTCTCTTGATGTCAAACCCTGCGCCGGTCAGCAAATCGCTTATAGATTCTTTCGTGCCTCTGTGCAATTCGTTGGCATTCAATCTATCGATCTGGTCAGGCTGACCGGTCTCCACTAAGACTCGGCGGAATACGTCATAAAACTGCGCGAAATGGCCTTTAATGTTCGTCGTCAGATAGAGGCTGCCGCCGCCGCGCAAGACTCGACGGCACTCTGCCAGGACACTTCGAGGGTCGGCGAAGTTGTTCAATCCGACGTTTGAGACGATCACATCAAAAGTCGAATCCGGAAATGGCATGTGAGCGCCATCGGCTTCGATTATGCTAAGGTTGGCAAGTTTGTGGAACCTCTGTTTCGATCTCGCGCGGTTCAGCCCTTCGCGCCAAATATCGATCGCCGCGACGTGGCACGAAGCGCCCAACCTGTTGGCAAGCTCGAATGAGGGAAAGCCGTTGCCGCATCCCAGGTCGAGCAGCGTCAAGTCTCTGCCAAGCTCCATATTATCGATGAGCAATGCCCCGAACCTGGACGACCAGAAGGAGAGTTCATCGAAGGCTGACGCGAACGCCGGGTCGTTGAGATCGGTTTTATGGCTGAGGTAGTCGGTCATGCTTCATACGTTCAACACTGCCCGTCGCAAAAGGCCCCACGAACTGAATAGAGGATTATGGCGACTGCGACTGCGACCCCGACCCAAATAGCTATCTTTGCGCCGGTCGAGAGGTTGTTCCCCTTCACCTGGGCGACGCTCGCGTAAGCGATTGTCGTTGTCGAGGAAGAGTTCGCGTCCTTCACTACGAAATGATCGTTCTGAATCTCGCTGATGTATCCGGCGACCTTCGTCTTATTATTCATCTTGACGGTGACGCGCGCCTGCTCTCCTACGCCGAGCTTGAGTATTCCTGACTTCACTTTTTCGGTGGCGCGCGCCTGGCGTTCGGCCTTTGAGCTTGCGAAAGCCTCTCTTTGACCTGTCAGCGTTAAGGCGACCAGGAGGGTTACAGCAATCGTCGTGACCTTCTTGAGCATGGCATCTCCTTTTGACGGGGAGCTGATAAGCGTCAGCTCAGTGTAGCACAACAAAAATGATTCTGTGCGCAGCAGCTTAAAAGTCTTATGGGAATATTCCTCGCACGTTCGTAGCCTCTGCCACACGGTTTATCGCGAGGCAGTAAGCGGCAGTCCTCATGTGGACATTGTACTGAGTCGCCTTCTGGTGGACTTCGTGGAACGCCTTGACCATTATCTTCTCCAGGTAACGGTCCACCTCGTCGTCCTGCCAGAAGAAGCCGTACTGGTCCTGCACCCATTCAAAATAAGAGACGGTCACGCCGCCCGCGTTCGCGAGGATGTCGGGTATGTTAAAGACCCCTTTCTCGAACAGAATGCGGTCGGCGGCGGGAGTGACCGGGCCGTTGGCGGCTTCGGCGATGATGCGAGCCTTTATCTCCGCCGCGTTGTCGAGCGTAATCTGATTTTCGAGCGCCGCCGGGACCAGTATCTCGCAATCGAGCTTCAAGAGCTCTTCATTGGTGATCGAGTCGGCCCCGGCAAACCCCGCCAGCGAGCCATTCTCTTCCTTGTAGCGGAGCGCCGCGACCGGATCGAGCCCGTTAGGGTTGACCGCGCCGCCCCGGCTGTCGCTCATCGCTATTATCCTCGCCCCGTCTTCGGCTAAGAGCCGCGCGGCAATCGAGCCTGCGTTTCCAAATCCCTGCACGGCGACGCGGGCGCCTTCCAGCGGGATGCCAAGCAGCTTGCAGGCTTCGCGAATGACGAACTGGCAGCCGCGCGCCGTCGCTTCCGCGCGCCCTCGCGACCCGCCCAGCGAGACGGGCTTGCCCGTCACGATAGACAGCACGGAGCCGCCTGTCATCATCGAGATCGTATCCATAATCCAGGCCATGGTCTGTTCGTTCGTGTAAACGTCGGGCGCGGGTATGTCCACGTTCGGGCCAATGATCGGAGCGATCTCCGTTGCGTAGCGTCGTGTCAGCCGTTCAAGCTCGCCCAAGGAAAGCTTGTGCGGGTCCACCCTTATTCCACCCTTGCCGCCGCCGTAAGGTATGCCGACCGTCGCGCACTTCCAGGTCATCCACGAAGCGAGCGCGCGGACTTCGTCGAGCGAAACGTCTGGGTGGTAGCGAATGCCGCCTTTCGCCGGGCCGCGCGCAATGTTGTGCTGCACGCGGTAGCCTTCAAAGACCGAGAGCGATCCGTTGTCCATCTTAACGGGGATCGAGACTATCAACTGGCGCTTGGGAGTCATGAGCACGGCTCGAAGGCTCTGGTCGAGGTCGATGAGGTCGGCGGCGATTGTGAACTGTTCTTTCGCGATGTCGAAGGGGTTGAGATTCTCTCTTGCCTTTGCGCTTGTCATCTTAAGCGTCCTCCACTCGTTTAGAAGAACGGCTAAAGAGCGAGTCTCTGAGCTGACCGGCGGGCTGCGGTCCAAGGCAGTCTATGAGTTTACCATTGCAAACCCGTGCACGTTGGAAAGCCGCACATAGAGCCGATCGAAACTGGCCGTAGGCAGGTGATTCGAGTAATGCTCTACAGAGGCGTCGTTAAGCTCGATCACTTCCTGGGCCGGGCCGGTTTCGGACTTTACGCCATTCTCCTGGCCAATTAATGCCTGAGCGAAAGTAAGACCGATGCGCCCTCGCACGACGCCGAAGGAGGTGTAAAGCACCAGGTGGCCGAAAGACTGCGCGCCATCAGCCGTTAGCGAGGATTTGAGCAGATCGATCAGCGGGTCCGTCGATCTTGCGGTCTTGCCTTCATTCATCAATGAGTCCTCAAGCTGGTATCTGTACCGTTTGAATCGATGCGAAGCGTAGCCGCATCATCTAGCCATATTTCAAACCACTTACGAGTTGCTGGGAGAGCAGAATTCTGTATAAAAAGGCGATCAAGCTGACGGCATCTTACAACAAGGTTTAACCCATGTCTACATCCAAATAGAAACCCCGGAACGGCGATAGAGATATGTTACTCAATCGCCCTTCCGGGGCCTCTTTCTAGACGTGCTCGTAACCCGAGTTGCTGGCTCAGGCACTTTCGAGGCTTTCACATGTGAATTATCTTCTTACGAAGACGTATCCCGGCGACCTAACGCCCGTGGTCTGGTCCCACACGGTGATCGTTACTGCAACGCCGCGAGGCACTGTCGCGTTCATCTGCGGTTTCTTCATCTTTACGGTGAGGCGCGTCGAAGTCCCGTTTGAAAGCTCATACGCGCTTTCGTAATTCGTATTCATAAGAGCCATGCCGTTGACTTCGACTATCGATGAGTTGTTCACGAAGCCGAGCCCGTCGACGGTCAGGACTTTCTTAGTGGCCTTGACGTGCCCAACGCCGACGCTCCCTGCCGGTGGTGTAGTCCTTGAGATCGCGTTGAAGGCATTCGAGCGAACAGGATTGACTGCCTTCGACGCGAGCGAATGGATCGGGTCGCCCGTCGAGATGATCCGCTGCCTGACCTGCGCGGGCGTGAGCGAAGGCTCGCGCGACCATATCAACGCGGCTATGCCGGCCACATGCGGCGCGGCCATAGATGTACCAGACGCGAAGCCATATCCTCCGCCTGCCAGCGTGCTAAGAACGCTCACGCCGGGAGCGCCGACGCTCACATTGCTCCTCCCGTAATTGGAGAATGAAGCTAGCCTGTCGTCGCTATCGAGCGCGGCGACCGAGATCATCGAGTTGCTGTTTGAAGTCCACGAAGCAGGATAGTCAGGCAGGTCGTCTATGTTATCGCCGACATGATCCTCCCCGCCGTTCCCTGCTGCGGCTACGAAGAGGATTCCCGCTTGCCCGGCTGCCGTTATTGCGGCTTGTAGCGATGTGCTCCCACCCGAACCGCCCCAGCTAGCGTTTATCACCCTGACGTTAACGCCCCTTCGCTTCTGGTCGATCACGTAATTGATGGCTTTGGCGGCGTCAGCGGTGCTGCCATTTTCCCTGCCTATGAACTTGAGCGACATCAGTTTTACGTGCCACGCAACGCCGGAGATTCCGGCGCCATTGTTGCCCGAAGCACCTATGATCCCCGCCACGTGCGTGCCGTGAAAATCTTCTGCTGAGTTCTTAACAAGACGATTGTTATTTTCCCGGAAGTTCCAACCGTTTATATCATCAACAAACCCGTTGCGGTCGTCGTCGACTCCGTTGCCAGCTACCTCGCCCGGGTTCACCCACGCGTTGGCCGATAGGTCAGGGTGCGAAAGGTCCGCGCCCGTGTCCACGACCGCCACGACAACGTCCTGGCTCCCCTGTGTTATGTCCCACACTCG
>DASUNP010000062.1:0-31743 GCA_036277095.1 Blastocatellia bacterium | reverse complement strand
CCGGAGAAAAAAGAATTTGAGATTTCAAATTGAATCTCAAATAACCTCTTTCCCTGACCCCCGACCCCTGACCCCTGACCCCTATACTTTTGCCAGAAGCTCGGCGATGTGCATTGTCTTGATGGGAAGCGACTGGCGGCTCAACCCGCCCGCTATCTGCATCAAGCAACCCATGTCGCTCGCCACGATTGTTTCTGCACGGCTTTGGCGAATGCAGTCGAGCTTCTCTTGAAGTATGCCGCCTGAAATGTGCGGGTACTTTATCGAAAAGAGCCCGCCGAACCCGCAGCACATCTCTGCGCGTTCCATCTCTACCAGCTCAATGCCTCTTACGGCCTTGAGCAACCGGAGCGGCTCTGTCCTTACATTCAGCTCGCGCAATAGATGGCATGATTGATGCAACGCAACTTTCCCCGAGTAGCGCGCGCCCACATCTTCTACGCCGAGCACATTGACAAGGAATTCCGTGAATTCAAAAGTGCGAGAAGAAAGTCCTTCTGCTTTTTCCAACATCGCGGGATCGTCTTTGAAGAGGTCCGGGTAAAAGACTCTCACCATGCTCGCGCACGAGCCTGAAGGGGCGACGACGTGCTCGCTTTCTTCAAAGATACTGATAAAGCGTGCGGCCAGGTCTCGCGCCTCGCGCCGAAAGCCGCTGTTGAATGCGGGCTGGCCGCAACAGGTTTGAGCCGAAGGAAAGTCTAGCTCTACGCCGAGCCTGCGGAGCAGACTCGCCATGCTCACGCCCACATCGGGGAAGAACTGATCGACCAGACAGGTTATGAACAGGGAAGCTTTCATTCGTTTAAGGCTTCGCGCCGTAATTGATCGCCATTATCCCGCCGCCGAATTCTCGAAAGCCCGTATCGACAAACCCCGCGCCCCGCATCATCTCTTGCACGCCGCGCTGGCCCGGATACAGCTTGAGCGATTCAGGTATGTAGCGGTACGTGTCCATGTCGCCGTGCATGATGAGCCCTACAGTCGAGCCGACTACGATCAGGTAATTAAGATAAAGCCATCGATAAAGCCTGTTCGAAGGGTGGCCGAAATCGAGGGAGAGGAATCTTCCGCCGGGCTTCAACACGCGCTTTATCTCCGAAAGCGCGCCCCCGACATCTGGCACGTTACGCAGCGCGTAGCCGCCCGTCACGCAATCGAACGAGTTGTCCCCGAACGGAATGTGCATTATGTCCGCCCGGTGAAAGTCTACGTTCGCCGTGTGCGACTCGCGCCGCTTCCGCTCTGCGATCTCTAACATGCTGCGCGTTATATCTAGCCCGACGGCGCGGCCATGTTTCAAGCGGCGCGCAATCTCGAACGTGATGTCGCCGGTCCCGCAGGCTAAATCGAGCGCCGCCTCGCCACCCTTGAAGTCTGCCATATCGACCAGCTTCCGTTTCCAACCGCGATCCATCCCGTAGGACATGAAGACTGTGAAAAAATCGTAGCGGCTCGCGATAGTCTCAAACAATCGGTTGACGTATCGCTGCTTATTCTCTTTTGACGAAATATTCTCTTTGAGGTCCAGCTTTTCCGATGCGCCCATGATGGTCGGGGTAAACTCTATACCAAATCTGATGACTTAGAAAGGGGCGAGGCTTCAATCACCCTGACTGCTCATGAATCGGTCATTTTGACTATTTGATCACCCGAAATAATTACGATTACAAAACAATCTGCGAAGAATCAATGCAGGCAACAGGAGGCAAATGTCCATTTTTGCAACAGGCTCCGGGGATTGAGTGGTTGTGGTTACTGAATCTGGCACCGGGCTTGCCATCAGGTTCGAGAGATTAAGTTGGCTCCCAGGGGATAGTACAGAAGCGCATGAAGAGAATGTACCTTAAAAACTCATTGATAGGGCGCGGAGCGCGCCGCCTCTTGCCGGTCGTGCTTACGCTGGCTCTGCTCGTCGCGGTGCTCCCGCACAACCAGGCGCAAGCACAACAGCCCGCCGCGATAAACAAGCTGTCGCCGGCCCTGCAACAAGTGCTCAATAACAACATCAACGCGGTATGGTCCAACCCTGACCGTCAGACCGTCCGAGTCCTGGTTCAGACTACCGGGCCTGTCCAGATCGGCCTGATTACCGCGATAACTTTGCAGGGCGGATCGGTCGTGCGTCAGTTCAGCTCCATCAACGGATTGCTGGCCGAGATGCCGAAGAACAAAGTGCTGACCATTGCCGCGCGGGCGGATGTCGAGCGGATGTCGGCTGACCACCTGGCGCAGCAGAGCGCGAGTCACCTTGAAGTAGCGACCGGCGCGGACCGCGTGCGGACCTACAACGCCCTGATCCAGAAATACAGCGGACTTGACGGAACAGGGGTCGGCATCGCCATTCTTGATTCGGGGATAATGGCGTCGCACAGCGAGTTCGGCAACCTCGGCAACCTGCTCAACCTTTCGCGCGTCACCGCAAGGACCGATACTATATCGAGCAACACAAATCTGCTTCAATACCTGCTCCGGCTCGGCATCGTTTCTAACGTCCTAGACCTGCTGGGCCTGGCTAATAAAGACACCTACGGGCACGGCACTCACGTCGCCGGCACGGCGGCAGGCCGCTCGGTCGGCAACAACTCGTCACGCGGTTTCAACGGCATAGCTCCCAACGCAAGTCTGATAGACGTTCGAGTGCTCAACGGGCGCGGAGTCGGGCAAACCAGCGACGTGATCGCGGGGATAGATTGGGTCATCGCCAACCGCGTCACTCGCAACATCAAAGTGATGAACCTGAGCCTCGGCGCTGCGTCGAGCGAATCCTACCTCACGGACCCGTTGTGCCGCGCAGTCCGGCGCGCGACGGCCGCAGGGATAACGGTCGTTGCGGCGGCGGGCAACTACGGCTCTACGGTCGACGGGCTTGAGCAGTACGGCAGCATCTGCTCACCCGGCAACGACCCTACAGTCATCACGGTTGGCGCGGTTAACACGCACCAGTCGGATGCGCGCAATGACGAGTCTATAACCTACTTCAGCTCGCGCGGGCCTACGCGCGGCTACTCGCTCGACTCGGCGAACGTCAAGCGTCACGACAACCTGCTCAAGCCCGACCTGGTTGCGCCCGGCAACAGGATCGTCGCCGCAGAGTCAGACAACTCGTGGCTTCCAGATAACTACCCGCACCTGCACAACAGCGGCAATGGGACGCAGGCATTCATGCAATTGAGCGGAAGCTCTATCGCAGCTCCCACAGTAGCGGGCGCCGTCGCGCTGCTGTTGCAGAAAAACCCCGGCCTCACTCCGCCTCTGGTAAAGGCCATCCTCCAGTACACTGCCGAGCAACTGCCCACGTCGAACATCTGCCAGCAAGGGGCAGGCTTGATGAATATCGAGGGCGCGACACGGTTAGCGGGAGTGTTACGCACAGACATCTCTTCGCTCATCGCCACGGGCGGCATGAGGGACGGCGACCGCATACTGCGCAGCGGGCAGCAGATGCCCGCGCCGGTTTCGACCGTCGGAGGCAGGACTTTTAATTGGGGCGGTTACATCTTCGCGGGCGGCTCGCACATTTTAGCGGGCGCGGATTTGTTCAAGTATTACCAACGGATTTACGACTCCAAGCTCGTCTGGATGCGAGACAAAGTGACGGTCAATGATTTGCCGATCGCGAATGCTCGCTTGATCTCGCCGGGCATCATTTGCGCAGACCTGCTGGTCGGGTCATACGGGGTCTTTATCGGCGGGCTTGCCATCAGCAACGGGCTTTCGTTGGGGCAGGGAATCGTTCTTGATGAAGGGATCATCCTTGCGGAAGGAATAATACTGGCCGAGGGCATTGTTCTTGCGGAAGGAATAATACTGGCCGAGGGAATAGTTCTCGCCGAAGGCATTATTCTGGCTGAGGGAATAATACTGGCCGAAGGGGCCTCTCTCGACGAAGGAATAATTCTGGCGGAAAGCGTCGGCCTGGGCGAGCCGTAATTACAGTGCTGAGTGCTGAGTGCTGAGTCCTGAGTGAAAACATAAGCAGACTGTTTCTGTTTTATCACTCAGCACTCAGCACTCAGCACTCAGCACTTTGGAAGTGAGCCGAATGCGACTGATCGATATGAAGGATTACAATCGTAGCGCGAGCGCCTACTGGTGGACCACAACACTGGCAGGCGCGGTCGCGCTCGGTTATGCGGTGGCCGGATTGGCGGAGCTTGACCAAGACGGGCTGCTCGAAGTGGCCTTGCTCGTTGCGGTCGTGTATCTGGCCGGGTTGCATCCGATACGCATCCCCGGCACGCAGTCGGTCATTACGGCAAGCGACATCTTCATCTTCCTGGCGGCGCTCTTTCTGGGCGCGCCGGCGGCAACGCTTGTCGCCGTCACCGACGCTTTCGCCACGACGCTCAGAAAGTCGCGCCGTTGGACGAGCTGGATCGGCGCTCCGGCGTTGATGTCAATAGCGAGTTTCGTATCGGCCAGCATGTTTCAAGAGCTGGTCGGTCTGCTTCGCCAATTCGAGGTCTTTAACAGCGCCACGCTGCTGGTGGCGCTGCTGCTGTTTTCTGCCGTCTACTTTCTTTTAAACTCACTGCTCGTAACGGGCCTTCATTCGCTCAAAAGAGGAACGCCGCTCATCGCGCTGTGGTGGTCGAACTATTGCTGGACGATTCTGACATTTATCGCGAGCGCCTCGGCGGCTGGGCTGATCTACCTGGCGATCGAGCATTACGGGATAAGCTCGCTGTTGGCGGCCGGGCCGCTGGTGGCCGTCATAATCGCGACATGCCATTTCTACTTCAAGCAGGCGGACGAACGCGCGAAGGCTGCCGAAAACATCAGCCGCCTTCACCTGGCTACTGTCGAAGCGCTCGCCACGGCCATCGATGCCAAAGACGAGATCACGCATGATCACGTCTACCGCGTGCAGGTTTACGCGTGCGGGCTGGCTCGCCATTTCGGGCTGAGTGAGCCTGAGATAGAAGCGCTCAAGGCGGGCGCGCTGTTGCACGATGTGGGCAAGATCGCCGTGCCCGATTACATCCTGAACAAGCCCGGCAAGCTCACGGCCGCCGAGTTCGAGAAGATGAAGATGCACACGGTCGTGGGCGCGCAAATCATGGAGCGCGTGAATTTCCCTTACCCGGTGGTCCCCATAGTGCGCCATCACCACGAGCGCTGGGACGGGCGCGGTTACCCGGACGGGCTGAAGGGCGAGCAGATTCCCAAAACCGCGCGCATACTAACGGTAGTCGACGTCTTTGACGCGGTGCGCGAGGACCGCCAGTATCACAAGGGGCTTTCGCGCGAAGAGGCATGTGAATTACTAAAAAGAAACGCCGGCACTCAATTCGACCCGCAGGTAGTCGAAGCCTTTCTGACGAACCTCCCCGTCTATGAGAAGGAGATCGCGGCCCACCGTTCGAGCCAAACGCCTGCGCTTTCGCCGACTACGCAGGCCGGGTTGTCCGAGAGCGCTTTAAATGCCGCCCCGGCGGCGGGGCTGGCGCAGGCTGAGCCCGAGAGGCCAGATTACCTCAAGCAGATCAGCGCGGCTCACTCCGAAGTGGCCGCGCTTTACGAGATGGCGCAGACCTTCTCGACGAGCATAGACGTGCGCGACGTTGTGACGTTAACCGTGAATCGCATCGAGCGGATGATCCCGTTCACCACCTGCGTAGTCTATCTGCGCCAGGTTGATGACGACAGCGCCGTCGCGTCGTACGTCTTCGGAAAGAACGCCGAGCAGATTCGCGGGCGCAGCCTGGCAGCGGGGCGCGGCATCGCGGGCTGGGTCGTCATCAACGGGCGGCCGATGAACAATACCGATCCTATGCTCGACCTTAACAACTTCCTGGGCTCGAACGACGCGGGCTACCGTACGGCTGCGGTCTTCCCTCTGACGCGCGGCGCAGAGACTGCGGGCGCGGAGACTATAGGCGCGCTCGCCGTTTACGCGAGCGAGATTGAAGCTTACAGCAGCAACCATTTGCACTTGCTCGAATCCGTCGCGCGTCTGGCTTCGACGGCGTTGCAGCACGCCATCCTTTATGAGCAGACGAAAGCTAACGCCCAGACGGACGTGCTGACAGGGCTGGCCAACGGCCGCGCGCTCTATGCCCGTTTAGATCAAGAGATGGCAAAGTCGAAAGAGCAGGGCGGGCTGTTGACCGTCCTCTCATTCAACCTGACGGGGATGCGCGCGATCAATGACACGTACGGCTACCAGGCTGGAGACAGAGTGCTGGTCGAAGCCGCCGAGCAACTGCGTCGCGCGGTCGAAGACCAGGGCATGTTAAGCCGGATCGCGGGAGGCGAATTCATCTGCCTGCTCAGCGGCAAGGGGGCCGACGAGGCCGCATTGCTGGGCGAGCAGGCGCAGGACGTTTTCGACCGCTTCACCTTAGAGGCGAGATCGGGCCAGCAGGCCCGCGTGGGGTTGAGCTTTGGCGTCGCCTCTTATCCCGCAGACGGCGCGAGCATCGACGAACTGCTGCATACGGCTGCGGCCTCAGCTCGCAAAAAGAAGGATTCGCGCAATCGCGAAGACGCGCAATATGTCTCTAAAGAGCTGCGCCTGGTATCTCAGCCTCAGCCGACTGAGGCCGCGACAGAATTACTCGCCTCAAATCAGTAGTGCTGAGTGCTGAGTAAAAAACATAAGGACAACCTCTCTGGTTTCTCACTCAGCACTCAGCACTTAGAAATCACAACCTATAGCCGGCAGAAATTTCTATCGTCTCGCCCGTGATGTTGCGGCCTTCGTCGCTCACCAGAAACAGCGCCATAGCGGCTATGTCATCCTCTTCGACCATGCGTTTGAGCGCGGTAGGCTCTACGTAATCCCGCTCGATCTCTTCAAAGGAACGGCCCATCTCGGCGGCGCGATTGCTTATCACGGCCGTGATGCGAGGCCCGCGCACGGGGCCGGGCGCGATGGCGTTGACGTTTATATTGTACTGGCCCGCCTCTTCGGCCATCGTCCGCGTAAGCCCTATCATCGCCCACTTCGACGCGCAGTAGGGCGACCGCAGGGCGTAAGCGTGCAGCCCGGCGACCGACGTAATATTAATTATAGAGCCGCCGTGCGCTGCCAGATGCGGCAGCGCGTATTTGGCGCAGAGAAACGCCCCCGTGAGGTTCACGGCCAGGGTGCGATCCCAATCCTCGCGGCTGACTCTTATGATGGGGGCGGTCGGGCCTGCGATCCCTGCGTTATTGACGAGAATATCTATGCGGCCAAACTCGTCGATCGCCGCCTGAACCAGGCGCTCGACGCTCGCGTCATCTGAAACGTCTGTGACTATGGCGAGCGCGCGGCCCCCGCTGTTGCGCACCTCTTCAGCAACGGCCTCTTCGCTCTCGCGCGTAGGCCCGGCGTTTATGATTGCGGCCCCTTCGCCCGCGAAGCGCAAAGCTATCGCCCGCCCTATCCCTCGGCCCCCGCCCGTTATAACCGAGACTTTGCCTTCCAGCTTCATCCCCATCCTCCTGTGTGAGCCACTAAATAGCTTGCTTGCCGCGCCCATCATAGCCCATCGAAAAGCCGTAAGGTAGCCAGTGCGGGGAATAAACCGCTCTTCTTTCGCGATATTTTGCGCATAAAGATCGTATAGCTTAAGTGACGAGCCTGTTATTTGAATGGAGCTGGTTTTTAACACGCACCTCAGTAAGGTCTGTTACCTATTGAGGTGACACAATTTGTCAACGGCAGACTGCCGAGATTGTGTCAGCCTGCCGAGATTGCGGCAGGCTGAAAAACGATTGTTGAAGACATATAATGCTCGGGTAAAAACCGGCCTGTCAGTAAGCCTTGATGCAAGTAGAGTTGGGCGCGGCATTCATAAGATGGCAAACATATGCGTCAAAGCAGGCATCAAAGTTGCTGAAAGGGACGCTGTCGGAACCCAATCGGGGGGGAAGACAGCATGAGTTCAATTAGGTCGCGCGTGTTGGCGGTAGAGGTGCTGAAAGAAGGTGTTGAGATGATTAGCAACGGGCAGCAGAGAAAGATGGTGACGCTCAATCCAGAGGTTAAAAGCCGACTGGCCGAGGAGTTTGAATCAAGCCTTTGCTCGCGCGTGGTGGGCCAAGACAGGGCCGTGCGCAGCATTGCTTCACTTTATCAAGTTTTTCAGGCGGGGATGACCAACTCCACGCGCCCGCTGGGCACAATGCTCTTCCTCGGACCGACGGGCGCGGGCAAGACCCACGTCGTCGAGGCCGCGGCCGAGATTCTGTTCGGCGACCGCAACGCGGTGATCAAAATTGATTGCGCAGAGTTCCAGCACTCGCACGAGATTGCGAAACTCGTAGGCTCACCGCCCGGCTATCTCGGTCATCGCGAAACCTCGCCAATGCTTACGCAAGAGAATCTCGAAAAGCACCGTACCGAGCGTGACCCGTTTACGCTCGTGTTGTTTGACGAGATCGAGAAGGCTTCCGATTCGCTATGGCAGTTGCTGCTCGGAATACTCGACAAAGCGACGCTCACTCTGGGCGACAACCGCAAGGTCGATTTTTCGCAGACCATGATCTTTATGACTTCGAACCTTGGGTCGAAGGAGATGAGCGAGCTTATCACGGGCTCGATCGGATTTGCCCCGGCTCAGAGCGACCGCCTGGGCGAAAGCGATCTCGATCAAAAGATTTATCGCACGGCGCTCGAATCTGCGCGCAAGCGGTTTTCGCCCGAATTCATGAACCGCATTGATAAGGTGGTCGTCTTCCGCAGCCTCAAGCACGAACAACTGCGCCGGATACTCGACCTTGAGCTTGCGGCCGTACAGCGCCGCATTGACGAGGGCGCGGGCGAGCGCTTCACTTTCCACCTCACGGAAGAAGCAAAGGAATTCCTCCTCACCGAGGGCATAGAATTACGGTATGGCGCGCGCCACTTGAAGCGAGCCGTGGAACGCTTCCTGGTCAACCCGCTCGCGAGCCTATCGGCGACCGGGCAGGTGCGCCTGGGCGACGTGCTGGTCGTTGAGCTGAATCAAGAGACGGGCAAGCTCGCGTTCTTCCGCGACGAGGCCGAGGCCACACTAGCGGCGGCAGCGCTCGACGCGGTCCAGGCCATGCGCGGCGGCTCCGACCATAACCGTATCGCTGCATAACATTCATCAAAAGGTGGGTGTTCAGAAAAAGACCGGTGAGTAGAGCCTCACCGGCTTTTTTATTTTAGAAGGTCGGAGAGCGCTTCTAAGACGCGCTTCGCGCGCTGGTAGCGGGTGTCATTCGCCCGCCACGCGATCAATCTATCCGGGGTAATTCCCGCGACCTCGTTCGACCCGTCCGGGCGGAAGCGCACACAATCGGGCATTTAGAAATGATTCGATGACCTGTCGCGCGTCATTGTCGCTGCGGGTCGCGCGCAGTCGAGACTCTGTGCGCTCTGAAAGTTGCTTGAGATCCAGACCCCGGCTTTCGATGGCCCACTGGAGATTCGCGTAATGAGCGGCCATCTCTTGCTTCAACTGCGCGAAGTCCTCAACCCAGCTTTCGGTATTGATCGGTTGATCTGAAGCAACGCCCGAGCTGACCAGAAACAGCGCAGCAAGCAGGCTAACAACTAACGACGTCCACCACATTGTCATCTCCCGCAGTCTTATGATGCTAGCCAACCCCGGCCAGGCCGAACTTCGGCTGGCTGCGGACTATCTCGATCAGCCGCGCCGTTTCGCGCGTGTTGCGGCGCGAGGTCAACAGATAATCGGCCTCGCGCTTGGCCGCTTCGAGCAAGGCGTAGTCGCGGACTATGTTGCCGACGCGAAAAGCGGGTATCCCTGATTGCCGCGTGCCCATCACCTCGCCCGGCCCTCGAATCTCAAGGTCGCGCTCGGCAACCTTAAACCCATCGCTCGTCTCTTCCATAATCGACAAACGCTCGCGCGCCTCGGCGGTTCGCTTATGCCCCGCGAGCAGAATGCAGAAGGCTTGCTCGTCCCCGCGCCCGACCCTCCCGCGAAGCTGGTGGAGCTGCGAAAGGCCGAACCTCTCGGCGTGCTCGATTATCATCACGCTCGCGTTGGGCACGTCTACGCCGACCTCTATCACGGTAGTCGCCACGAGTATGTGAATCGCGCCGTTGCGAAACTCTCCCATCACGGCGTCCTTCTCTTCCTGTTTTATACGGCCGTGTATCAGCCCCACGCGGAACTTCGGGAAGACGGCCGTCTGGAGGTGTTCGGCCATCTGAGTGGCGTTCAGAAGGTCGAGCTTTTCCGACTCTTCGACGAGCGGGTAGACGATATAGACCTGGCTGCCCTGGCGAATGATTGTGTCGAGGAAATGATATATCTTGTTGCGGGCCTCTTCGCCGCGCACCTTCGTTATCACGGGCTTTCTGCCGGGCGGCATCTCGTCGATGATCGATAGATCGAGGTCGCCGTAGACCGTCATCGCGAGCGAGCGAGGGATGGGCGTGGCAGTCATCACCAGCACGTCGGGGTTGTAACCGCGATTGATAAGCTCCGCGCGCTGCATCACCCCGAAGCGGTGCTGCTCGTCTATGACTACAAAACCGAGCTTGTGAAAGTTGACGCCTTCCTGGATCAGCGCGTGCGTGCCGACCACGAGATCGACTTCGCCCGCTTCGATCGCGGCGTGAAGCTCGCGCTTTCTGGCTGAGGCGAGCGATCCGGTCAAAAGCTCTACGCGGTACTCTGTTTGGGCGAGCATGCGCTTGATGTTTCTCGCGTGCTGCTCCGCCAGTATCTCCGTGGGCACCATGATTGCAGATTGATAGCCGTTTTCTATGGCGACTATAGCGGCCTGAACGGCGACAATGGTCTTGCCGCTCCCGACATCGCCCTGGAGCAGCCGGTTCATAGGCCGCTGGCTCGTCATGTCTTCGACCACTTCGCGCAGCACGCGCTTTTGCGCCCCCGTAGGCTTGAACGGCAATATCGCGCGCACCGCCTGGCGCACGCGGTCGTTGACTTCGATCACCGTCCCTTTAGGCGACGCCTCGCGCCCCTGACGGCGTAGCCCCATCGCTAGCCCCAGCCAGAAGAACTCTTCGAAGATCAACCGGCGGTGAGCCGGAGACTGGAAGCGATTGTAAAGCTCAAGACTCGCATCATCGGCAGGGAAGTGGATCTGGCGAAACGCCTCCGCGCGCGAGATCAATTCGTTGCGCGAGCGCAGCTCTTCGGGGATGACCTCTTCGAACTCTGAAAAATCGAGCCGCCCGACTACGTGATGCATGACGGAGCGGAGCTGTTTTGTGCGCACCTCGCCGAGCTTTCGGTAGACGGGCACGCGGCGGCCCATATGAACGGGGTCCGCCGAATCTTCGTCGTCGGTGATGAATTCGTAATCGGGGTTTTCTACCTCGAAGAAACCTCTGCGCCCGCGCTTCCACTGGCCGTAAAGCAAGACGCGTCGGCCTCGCGGAAACGAGTTTTGCAGGTAAGGCTGGTTCCACCAGTAAGCGCGTATCTGCCCCGTCTCGTCTACGGCCGAAAACTCGAATATCCGCAGCCGCCCGCCCTTCACGGCATAAGTCCCTGCCACGCGCACCTCGGCTTCGATAGTCGCATAGACCCCGTGTTCGAGATCGCGCACGCGCGCAAGGTTCGAGCGGTCTTCGTAGCGCATGGGCAGGTAATGGAGCAAGTCTTCGACTGTCACCTGAAGCGGGTTCGCGACATTGCTTACCGCAGCGACTCCCACGGCAATCTTCTGCGCAGTCTTTATAGCGAGCCGGGGTATCTCGTGAAGGTGAAGCTCATAAAGTGGCGTGCGGAGCTTGAGCAAGAATCATCCTTAAGCAAAGGTACTATCGAATCGGGGCGTTAAAATTCTAGGTGAGCGCGGGGCGAGGGTCAAGAAAGTAGTCCTGAGTGCTGAGTGCTGAGTGAAAGAAAGGGACAGTGGGCCGATACAGGTTTTTACTCAGGACTCAGGACTCAGGACTCAGCACTTATTTGTCACGGCGATTATCCTCTCCTTCGGTTTTTCGCTCCGGCCTTCGCATTAGCGGCAGGACAACTGGCAGTGCTGTCGCTAAGACTGCTGTCGCTGAAGCTCTCACTCATCGCCGGGATCGCAACGCCGGTCGAGGTGTTTGTCGGCTGCGGGGCTTCAACAAAGACCTTGGCCGCCTGCGCGCAGATGTTGACCGTGACTATCACCCTATAGGTGTCTCGGCTATCCTCGAGGAAGATGAAACAGCCATCGATTCTCACCTGTCCCGTCCCGCTGAAGGCTACGCCATCGGCACAGCGAATGAACTTGTAGTCGCCCGTGTTTCTGTTGAAGAAGATAAAGGCGTGTCCGGAATCGCTCTGCACTGTTAACTCGGTCGGCGGAGTCACGTCGCCCTTGGGCGCGGGATTGGCCAGCGGGTCCTCAGCCGGAGGCCCTATGAATTCAGGATCGCCATCGTCGCCCGGAGGCGCTTGCGCTCCCTCGCAGCTACAAGGGTTGTTGATGATGTTGCTGTCCTGGAAGCCTACTTTCATCTGCGGGACCTGCGTCCCGCTGATTGGTGTGGGCGCAGGCACGTCAACGGCTACCTTGGCCGCTTGCACGCACATGTTAACTGTGGCCTCCACCTTGTAATTCTCACGAGTGTCATTAAGGAAGATAAAGCAGCCGTCGGAACTCAACTGCCCTGTCCCGCTGAAGGCTACGCCATCGGTGCAGCGAGTGAATTTGTAATCACCCGTGTTTCTGTTGAGGACGATAAAAGCGTGACCGTCATCGCTCTGTATGCAAAACTCGGCCGATATGCTCTGCGCGCTAACGCTAATCGCGGTCAGCACAATTCCCAACGCACACCCTAATCCTATCATTCTCATATGTCCTCCTTAAAATGGGAGGTAGGGACTACGGAACTCCCCTTGTTCTTTGCCCTATCCGGTTGCTCGTCCCATAATATTGTTTGTAAGCGCGAATGGCTTCCCCATAGCCGCATAAGATCGCCTCTATCGCTTGCTCGCCCACATAGGAATTGCCTGAACCAGGCATTTGAGATTTTTTGAGGCAGCAATCTATGTGCCTTGAATCCAAAGAGCTTCCGACCCTGAGCGCGCATCGAAGCTAAAAAAAGATCGCGCGATGTATCAAAGCATTATTTGAAAATAATTCACTGCGGTTTGAAAACAGAACGCTCGCCGAAAAAAGCAATAGCGCGCTGGTTGTTGCTCGGAGCTTATAAAGTTATGATTGTTTGGTCGCCTTCGATCAGAGTTGAATCTATGCTCACGAAACCTAATCTCAATCGCATTGCGAGTGTCGCCATTATCACACTCTTTTCGCTCGCGACGGCGCTGAGCGCCGCCTCAACGGGCGCGGGTCAGGAAAAGAAAGAGCAACCGCAAAGCGGGACCTCGACGGCGGGTGTGTTCAAGCCTGTGAAAGACGCGCTCGCTCGTCCAATAACGGCGGGCGGTTTCGTAGACGGCGCTCCGGTAGTCTACCGAGATGTCACGGCGCGCGCGGGGCTCGCCAAGTTTCGTCACCGCTCGGGCGGTTTAGAGAAGCGGTACATTCCCGAAACCGCATCGGGAGGCGTCGCGCTGTTTGATTATGACAATGACGGATGGCTCGACATCTATTTAGTCAACGGCTCTACGTTTGACGCGCTCAGGGGAAAAGAGAAGGCGCCGCGCTGTGCGCTGTTTCGCAACAACCGCGACGGCACCTTCGCGGACGTGACCGTCAAAGCGGGCGTCGCCAACGAGCGATGGGGATTCGGCGCGGCGGTGGGCGATTTCGACAACGACGGGTGGGAAGACCTTTACGTCACGAACTACGGCAAGAACCGCCTCTATCGCAACAACGGCAACGGCACCTTCACAGACGTTGCAGAGCGAATGGGCGTAGCAATCGACACCTGGTCGGCGGGAGCCAGTTGGGGGGATTACGATGGCGATGGCAGACTGGACCTTTTTGTCGCGGGTTACGTCGCTTTCGACCTCAAGGACTTGCCCGACCCCGAGGCCAAATCGGGCGGCATAAACTACTGCCAGTTTCGGGGGCAGCCAGTGATGTGCGGCCCGCGCGGGCTCAAAGGCGCGCGCGATTATCTTTTTCATAACGACGGGAAGTCGTTTACCGAGGTGAGCGATAAAGCGGGCGTCGCGGACCGCCGCGGATATTACGGCTTTGCGGCCGCGTGGTGCGATGTGGACGACGACGGCAAGGTCGACCTTTTAGTCGCTAACGACTCTACGCCTAACTACCTCTACACGAATAAAGGCGACGGGACGTTCGAGGACGTGAGCTACGTCTCGGGATTCGCGCTCAATGAAAACGGCAGGGAGCAGGCTTGCATGGGGCTTGGCGTCGGAGACTATGATAACGATGGGCGAGTCGATCTTTACGTGACAAATTTCTCGGACGACTCGAACACGCTTTATCACAACGATGGCGGCGCGACCTTCACGGACGTGACGTTCCAGGCGGGGCACGGCGAAACGACCATCCCGTTCCTGGGGTGGGGAACGGGATTCATAGATTATGACAACGATGGGCTGCAAGACATCTTTGTCGCCAACGGCCACGTCTACCCCCAGGTCGACAAGTTCGACTGGGGGACCACGTACGCCCAGCGCCCGCTGCTGTTTAAGAACACGAACGGCGCGCGGTTCGAGCTTGTGCCGCCCGCGACCGCGAGCGGCCTGGCCGTAGTCGTCCCGGCGCGCGGCGCTGCGTTCGGGGACATAGATAATGATGGGCGCGTCGATGTAGTTTTAAACAACACAGATTCCGCGCCGACGGTGCTCAGAAACGAAGCCGCAAACAAGAATCACTGGCTCAAGGTCAAGCTCGTAGGCGGCCCGCGCAGCCCGCGCGACGCGATAGGCGCGGCGGTCTTTCTCTCGGCCGGAGGCCGTCGGCAGCGGCAGGACGTGATAAGCGGGGCGAGCTACCTCTCGCAATCCGACCTCCGCTTGCATTTCGGATTGGGCGCGGCCACGCGAGTCGACAAACTGGAAATCCGCTGGCCGAGCGGCGCTAAAGAGGTGGTCGAGGTCAAAGAGGTCGACCGCGAGATTATCGTCAAGGAGATGAAGAATTGAGGATTGAGAATCGAGAATTAAGAATGGAGATTCGAAGAGGCAAAGTTGCAAGGCTTTTAGCCGTCAGCTTCTGTCTATTAATATCTTCATTCTCAATTCTCAATTCTCAATTCTTAATTCCCAGCGCGCACGCGCAAAGCGAAGCCGCGCGGGTTGCGGCAGAGGCTCAGCAGGCCGAAGCGCGCGGCGATTATCAAGCGGCCGAGCAAGGGTACAAACGGGCGCTTGAGATTTCGCCGCGCTGGGCCGAAGTAATGGTGAATCTCGGCGTCGTCTACAACCGGCAGGGCAGGTCGGAAGAGGCCATAGCAGCGTTCAAGCGCGCAGTTGAGCTGAATCCGAACCTTGCCGCTGCTACGCTCAACCTCGGCGTGACGCTTTTTCGACTGGGCCGATACGATCAGGCAACGGAGGCTCTGAGCCGCACGCTTCAGGCAGAGCCGCAAAGCTCGCAAGCGCGAAAGCTTCTCGCGCTCTCTTTTATCGCGCTGGAAAAGTTTAATGAAGCCGCGCGCCATCTTGAAGCGCTTTATCTTGAGAACAACCGGGACGGCGCACTGCTACTGGCGCTCGGTCAGGCGTACTTGCGGTTGAAGCTCTACGACAAAGCGGCGGCGCGGATCGAAGAGTTAGTCCGCCTCGCGCCCGCCGAGGCAAAGGCGCACCTGCTGTTTGGCGAGGCGCTCGATAATTCCGGCGAGCCCGAGCGCGCCATACTTGAGTTCCGCCGCGCCATCGAGCTTGACCCTAAACTCAAGGAGGCTCACTACGCGCTCGGCTACAGCCTGGCTAAGAAAGGCGAGACGGAAGAGGCGGCTCGCGAGTTTGAGCGCGAGCTTGAGATAAATCCCGAGTTCATGCTTGCCCGATATCACCTGGGAAGAATTTATCTGAACCAGGGGCGAACCCAGGACGCGCTTGTGATGCTCGAAAAGGTCATCCTCGCTGCGCCGGATTTCAGACCCGCGCTTGAATCGTTAGGCCAGGCGCTGCTGAAAAAGGGAGAGGCCGCCCGCGCCGTCTCAGTGCTTGAGCGAGCAGTTAAGCTAGACCCCGACTGGCCGGACACGCGCGCGCTGCTCGGCCGCGCTTATATGAGTGTCGGAAGGCGAGAGGATGCGCAAAAAGAGTTCGCCGCCGCCCAACGCATAAGCGACGAAGCGCGCAAGAAGCTTGAAGAGAAAGTGAGCGGGACAAAGCCTAAGAAACCGTAGCGGCCTTGACCGCGCTGCCTATAGGAAGTTGCAATTGCAAAAACCTGTAGGGGCAGCCCTTGTGGCTGCCCGGATTGGCCGAAGGCCAATTACGTCATCGCGCTGACGCGCGATCCGGGCAGGGACAAGCCCTGCCCCTACAGATTAAGCACATTTACCATCCACCCTAGAAGCTGAACTTCAGCCCGAATTGAATCTCGCGCGGGCGACGTGTGCTGAAGACCTGCCCGAACTGAGAGCCAGTCTTCAAGAACTCCTCCAGGCTGGTGAAGGCCACGTTATTAGGCAACAGGTTCGGCACGGTCTGGAAGATGTCGTTGACCGTCGTCTTGTTGAAGACGTTATAGAATTCCGCGCGGAACTGCACGCGGAAACGCTCTGACCAGCGCCAGTTCTTTGCAAGGTTCAGGTCCGTCTCGTAGACGTTTTCGAACCGGAACGGCGCGCGGCCTGATGTGCCGATCTCGCCGACACCCGTCGGCAGGAACGCGAGCGGGTTGATGTAATATGGCACACGGGTTTCGCCTTGAGGAACGTTCGAGAACGGATCGCTGATTTGATCGGGGCGTGTGCCGCGTGCAAGCGTAGTGTTAGTTTGGACGACTCGATTCAAAGGCAATCCTGTCATCGCCGTGGTTATGCCAGCGACCTCCCACCCGCCGAGGACGTGGCGCAGGACGGACGTCGCCATGAATCCTGCTGTCGGATAAGGAACCTCGTAGACGTAACTCGCCTTGAACACATGCGTGCGATCAAACCTCGCCACGGCTCGCTCAAGCGAGAAGTCTGTGCGAATCTGCGGGAGATCGATCGCGTCGCGGTCGTTGGTCGAGTCGGTCATGTTTTTTGACCACGTGTAAGAGAACTGCGCCGACAGCCCGCGCGTCCGCTGCAATTTCAGCGCGCTTATTAACGCATGGTAGCGGAAAGTGCCCGTAGTCTGGCGGTCGGTGATCGTGGTGTAGCCCCTGAATGGCCGCGCTAGGTTGATGCAGTTGATCGGGTTGTTGTTAGCGTTAAGCGCCGGGTCGCAGCCCACCACGCCTCTGGAGGCGTTAAGAATCTCTTGCGGCGTCGGCGCGTTTATGTCCACGGGCCGAGTCTGGTGATTCCCGCCCGATCCGAGATAGCCGATCTCAAAGGCGGTCGACTGGCCGATCTGCCTTTGAATGGTCAGGTTCCACTGTTGAGTCACGGGGGTGATAAACGGGTCCGTCGTGGTTATCAAAGCGCGCGGCGCTAGCGTGCCTGGCGGCGCGCCCGCTGCGGGATTTGCGTAAGTGATTGGGGAGGCAACTGTGCCCGTCAGCGAAGCCGTGTTGTTGAACGGCGGGTTGACGAACGTGTTCTGCTCGAGTATGCCGATCAGCACCTGGTCATAGTAGATGCCGTAGCCGCCTCGTATCACAGTCCTTTCAGGCCCGCCCGTGAGCGCCCCCATAAAGCCGCTGTTTGCCGCCGGACTCCAGGCAAACCCGAAGCGCGGCGCAAAGTTGTTCTTATCGAGTTGCTGCACGCGCCGCCCGAACGGAGAATTGACGCCCGCTACGATGATTCCGTTTAGCAGATCGCCTGTGTCGCGGACCAGCGCAGTGCAGCTCGCATTGGCGCACTGCGGCGCAGATGCCGGGTTGAAAAGCTCCGGCAAGAAGGCCGTAAAAACGTCGTCCGTGTCTGTGGGCAGGCGGAACAACTGATAGCGAAGGCCGTAATCGAGCTGAAGGTTCGGACGCGCTTTCCAGGTGTCC
The DNA here is from genome assembly GCA_036277095.1 of Blastocatellia bacterium. Taxonomy (GTDB): domain Bacteria; phylum Acidobacteriota; class Blastocatellia; order UBA7656; family UBA7656; genus DASUNP01. The sequence continues at coordinate 13,806 of DASUNP010000062.1, read as the reverse complement.
TGGGCATAGAATTCACTGCGCCCGAATCTCAAGTGATTAGTCACATCGCGTTCGGCCTCTCCATAGGTGCTCGCGCGACCGAGCAAGAAGTCCGCAAGCGCGATGCCGCTCTGCACCCCTGTCCGGCGCGTCTGCAATCCCGAGAACGTAAACCGCCCCTGCGTTTCGTTTGCGGCATTCTCATCCTTGCGCTCCCAGCTTATGTCTGCCCCGAACTTCATAGTGTGCGCGCCCTTGACCCAGGTCAGATTATTCTTCGGGTTGAAGTTGCGGTAGCTGATGTCAAAAAGCTGGCCCGCGCCCAGAGTCGGAAAGCCTGTTATAACCACGGTCGGAGGCAGGTCAGAGATATTCTGAGGAAACAATTCGTTGTTGGGAATGCTGACGTTTGCCCTGGTCCACTGCCCTATGAGCTCCGTCGTTATGTCGTTACCAGACATGTTGAACGAGACCTCGTTGACTACATTTGTGCCGAACGAGCTGGTCAGGCTGACTGCCAGTATCGTGCCCGGAACATCTGTGTTGGTCGTAGCAATGCCCGGCACCGTCACGCCAAAGAACAACCCGCCCTGCTCGCGCGTCAGGCTGAGGTCGTGCGTATAGCGGCCCATGAGCCGGTGATTGGAATTGAAATTGTGGTCTATGCGCAGGGTTTCCTGGCGCGTGTTGTTGATAACGGGCGCTACGGCCAGGACACGGTTCGGGTCCAGGCCCGCGCTCGTAGCCGCGATAGTCGGCTCAGGATAGAGGTTCAAAATGGTCAGCGCCGTGGGGTCGAGGCGATTTTCCGGAATCACGTTTCCGGGGAATTGCTGCCCTGTGAGCGGGTCGATTATCTGGACGCTGCTTTGCGAGAAATCTCCCCTCCGCTCGCGGAGGCTCGGCACGGTGATGATGTTCTCAGCCGGCTGGCGTATGATGCGCCGCCACTCCTGCGACCAGAAGAAGAAGGTCTTGTCGCCCCCTCGCGGGTAGGCTTTCGGAATCCACACCGGCCCGCTGAATGTATAGCCGAAGTTGTTGTAGCGCAGGGTCGAGCGCGGCGCCCGCAATTCACCGCACTCTCTGCCGATGGGCGCTGCCAAACCGTCGTCGCAAAAGCGGCCCGCCGTGTTGTTGAGGAAGCTGTTGGCGTTCAGCTTATCGTTGCGCAAGAACTCATACGCGCTGCCGTGAAAATCGCGACCGCCGCCCGCTGTAATGATGTTTACCACCCCACCCGAGGCGCGACCGAACTCAGCGTTCGGGACCGAAGTGATAACCCTGAACTCCTGTATCGAATCTACCGTGGGAGTCGAAAGAAGCGTGATGTTCGAACCCACGTCGACGTTAGAGACGCCATCGACAAGGTAGTTGGTCGAGTTGCGGCGACTGCCCGCGATCACGATGTTCGTCGTGCTCGTCAACCCCACGCCGGATTCAGCCGTGTCGTCAGAAGTGACGCCCGGAACCAGCGTCACAAGCTGCAAGAAGTTGCGGTTGTTCAGCGGGATCTCTACTATCTTGCGATTCTCGACCACGTCGCCGACCGTCGGCGTGCTCTGGATGATCGGCGCATCGGAGGTCACCGTCACAGTTTCGCTTACCGCGCCCGGTTCGAGCGCAATGTTGAGCGTCTTCTTATCATTGACGAAAAGCTCGATGCTCTTATTGATGTACTCCTTAAAGCCCTGCACCTTGACCGAAAAATCGTAGATGCCGGGGGGTATGAAAGTGAGCGAATAGTAACCATCGTCGCTTGACTTGGCTGAGCGCGTCTCCCCGGTCCTGATGTTGGTGAGCGTGATTTCAGCTCCCGAAACGACCGCGCCTGACGTGTCTGTCACCTGCCCGTTGATCGTCGCGGTCGTCTCTTGCGCGACCGCGCTTACGCAACAGACCAAAAGGAGCAGCGCCGCCAATAAAGCGAGAGGTCTTTGTGTCTTCCTCATTTTGAGTCTCCTCCTCGATTCGAGTGATTGATAGCCACGAATGAGCACCACTTATGCCGGTAAAGAAAACATCACTCACGCTGCTCATTCACGGCCTTATTCTTTTTGCCTCCCCCTCCGATCAATAGAGGAGGTACTTCTTCCTGATGCGAGCGAATTCCGCCAGCCCCTGCTGCCACGCGGTAACTATTTCGGAAGGGGTCCTGCCTTCCTTTAGCGCCGCAAGCGTCGCGCGGTTGGCGAGCAGACGAATGTAATCTTCAACTTTCCATGCGCCTGGATGTAGTCTGTTCAGATGATACGCGATTTCCACGCCCACGGCTACAGGGCGGAACGAACCACGATCCGTGACGATGATGTTTACGCCCCGGCACTCTTCGTTGGCAAACTTCGATGACTTCGGGGTGAAGCGCACGGGGACGAACCTTGCGCCCGCGAGTCCAGCGCGGTTCAACGACTCGGCCAGCCGCTCGTTGTCGATCCAGGGAGCGCCTACCACTTCAAACGGCGTGTCCGTCCCTCGCCCGACAGACAGGTTCGTAGTTTCGAGCAGCCCTATGCCGGGGTAGAGCACGGCCTGTGTGAGGCTCCGCATGTTGGGCGAAGGGTTGATCCAGGCGAGCGCCGTCGCGTCGAAGTAGTCGGCCCTGCGCCAGCCCTCCATCTTGATGACCATCAGGTCCGCGCCGACCTTGCGCTCGGCGTTATAAAGCGTGGCGAACTCGCCTATCGTCATGCCGTAGCGGACGGGAATGGCATGCGCAGCCGTAAAAGCGGAACCGGGATTACTGGTGAACTCAGTCTCGGCGACAGGCCCTTCGATGTCGTAACCGTTTATCGGGTTGGGGCGGTCGAGCACGACGAACTTGATCCGTTTCTTCGCCGCCTCTTCCATCGCCCATACGCAGGTCGTGATGTAAGTGTAAAAGCGCGTCCCGACGTCTTGAATATCGAAGACGAGAGTGTCAATGTCTGCGAGCATCTCCGGCGTGGGCCGCCTTATGTTTTTAGCGTAGATGCTGTGGACTGTAAGCCCTGTCTTTTCGTCGCGCCCCGTCTCGTTTATCAGCTCGTCTACGGCGCCCCTCAGTCCGTGCTCGGGCGCGATGAGAGAGACGAGCTTGAAATTCTTCGCCCCGGCCAGAACGTCTATCGTCGAGCGGCCCGCGCGGTCGCGCCCCGTGTGGTTAGTGATTAGCGCGACGCGACGCCCTTCGAGCTGTTTGAAGTTGTCGCGCGCCAGCACATCTATTCCGTTCATGACGGGGTGGAGCGTCCCCGACGGCACGCTGCGCGTTACGGCGGCGCGCGGAGACTCTATGAAAGCCGGGGGCGCGGCGAGGTAATCGAAGACGGGCGCGTAAGGCGGCGCGGTGATCGAGCCTGCGACGATTGACGCGATGAAAGAGCGCAGCCTGGTTACGTCGCCGCGCCCCGTGGGGTGAACGCGATTCGTCATCACCACGACAAAAGTCTCGCTCTGCGGATCGATCCAGATGCTCGTGCCCGTAAAGCCCGTGTGGCCGAACGTGCCCACGGGGAAAAGGTCGCCGCGATTCGACGAGAAGGTTGTGTTCACGTCCCAGCCTATGCCGCGCATCTGCGAAGTGGGGAGCGAATGCGCGCTCACCATCCGCTCGACGGTGTAGGGCGCGAGTATGCGCGTGCCCGCGTACTCGCCTTTGTTGAGAATCATCTGGCAATAGACAGCCACGTCATCCGCCGTGGAAAACAGACCCGCGTGCCCGGCGACTCCGCCCATCTCGTAAGCGCGCGGGTCGTGGACTTCGCCGCGCATCCACCGCCCTTCGCGCAATTCCGTCGGCGCAATGCGCGACGCGGCGGCTGGCAGAAAACTTGTCTCTCGCATTCCGAGCGGCGCAAAGATATTCTCTTTTGCAAACTGGTCAAGCGTCTTGCCCGACACGCGGCGGACGATCTCTGCCGCGACTATGTAACCCACGTCCGAGTAAACGAACCGTGTGCCAGGGTCATAAGCGGGCCGCAATTCGTAAATCTGTTCAAGCGGCTTCACACTCTTGCCGACGTAATCGGCCAATTCGTTATCGGGGACAAAGCCCGCACGGTGCGTGAGCAGTTGCTCTACGGTCACTCGCTCTTTGCCGAACCGTCCGAACTCTGGGATGTAGAGCGTGACCGGATCGGCCAGGCTCAGTTGCCCGCGCTCCACCAGAATCAATATCGAAGTGGCGGTCGCGACTATTTTCGTGAGCGAAGCGAGATCAAAGACGGTATCCGGCGTCATCGCCTCGCGCGCGGGTTGAACCGCCCGGTCGCCGAAAGCTTTTCGGTAAACTACGCGGCCCCTGCGCGCGACCAGAACGACCGCGCCCGGCGTCTGTTTGGCCTCAATTGCTTTAAGCACCGCCGCGTCGATCTGTGCGAGGCGGCTCGCGGACATGCCGACCGACTCGGGCGCGGCAACAGCGAGCCGCGAAGACGAACGAGCTACGGTTTGCGCCCAAAGCGACGAAGCGAGCAGCATTATGATTAAGACAGACGACAGCTCGGATTTTCGATAAGGCTTTCTCATATGATACTTCAAATTTGAAATCTCAAATTTCAGATGCGGCTACCGCCCTGCGCTCAAGCGCGAGGCTCACCCCGTAGCCAACTACAAACGTTACCATCGATCCTATCAACACGTACCACTGCCACGACACTATGCGCGGCTCGCGCATCTGGTCTCGAATCAGATTTGTGCCCGCGATCAAGGTGATGACCGCTATCCCGGAGACGACGCCGACGAGCGCGCCCTTCTGCCCGACCCTGCGGGTCAGAGTGCCGAGGAAGAAGAGGCCCAGTATCGGCCCGTTGGTAAACGAGGCGATTTCGAGCACCATATCGACTATGCGCTTCTCCTTGCCGATCATGTAGATGGCCGCGACTATCTGCACCGCGCCCCAGAAGGCCGTCAGTATTCGCGACACTTTCATGTAATGAGACTCGGATCTCTCTCTCGCGATCAGCGGCTGGTAAAAATCTGTCAGCGTAGTCGAAGCGAGCGCGTTGAGCGAAGAAGACATGGCCGCCGCCAGCATCGCGGCGATCACAAGCCCTACGACTCCCGTGGGAAGCTCGTTGACTATGAAGTAAGAGAAGACGCGGTCCGGGGTTATGCCTTCCGGCAGGACGGGCTGTTGTCGGTAAAAGACAAATAGCATGACTCCGATCAGCAAGAACATCACGAACTGCGCGAAGACGACGGCGCCGCTTGCGAGCAACGCCTTCGCGGCCTGCCGCGCGTTCTTGCCGCACAGGTAGCGCTGCACCATGTACTGGTCCGTCCCGTGCGTCGCCGTAGTCAGAAACGCGCCGCCGATCACGCCCGCCCAGAAAGTGTAACTGCGAGCGATGTCGGCTGTGAAATCCAGCACCTGAAATTTGTTGAACTCGCGGCCCACTGCTATGACTTCGCCCCAGCCGCCCTGTATCAGGTTGAGCAGTATCACTGCCGCGACTATCGCGCCCAGGTTGTAGATCGCAAGCTGTATGACCTCTATCCAGATGACGGCCATGATGCCGCCCAGGTAAGTGAAGACGATCATGATTGCGCCGATCAGCAGTATCGACTTCCAGTCGGCCCACCCCGTGAGCAAGGCCAGCGGGAGCGCCGTCGCGTAGATGCGGACCCCGTCGGCGAACGACCGCGTCACTATAAAGAGCGAAGCGGCGACGCGCTTGACGCGCCCCCCGAACCTTTGGTCGAGTATCTGGTAGACCGTGAACAGCTCGCCCCGAAAGTATGAGGGAATGAAGAGCAGGACTATTATTATCCGGCCTATCATGTAGCCTACGACAAGCTGTAAGAATGTGAAGTTGCCGCCCACGCCGCCGCCTGCGGCGTAAGCGAAGGCCGGGACGCTTATGAATGTGACGATGGAGGTTTCCGTTGCGACAATCGAGGCGGCTATGGCCCACCAGGGGACTTCATGGTCTGAGAGGAAGTAATCGCGGATATTTTTCTGTTTGCGGCTGAAGTACCACCCGACTAGAAGAACGCCGGCCAGATAAGCGACTATTATTATAAGATCGAGAGAGCGAAGTTGCATATCAGATGTTCGATATTACATGTCGGACACAGGCGAACTGCTACTCCGAGAGATAATACTAACATCCGGCATCCGTCATACGGCATCTTTCCTGGGCCAGCTTGACTGCGCCGATTGCGGGCGGGAACAGCGGCGGCCCGATCTCGGCTCCAGGAGCGACGGCGCGGACTGCGTCGCGAAACGATGACAAGACAACTTCTCCACTTTTGAAAACGCTTCCGACACAAGCAATGCGAAACTCCTCTTGGCGCATCCCCAAACGCTCGATGACAGACGCAGCCAGCGCGGCCAGCTCGCGGCCCGCTTCCTTGAGGATGTCTGAAGCCACCTGGTCGCCTTCGCTCGCGGCCTCGGCCACGACCTCTGCGAGCGATGCTATCTCGACCGCCTCGGAATCGCTGTTGTAGATGACCCCCGGCAAATCGGCTGTTGAGGCTATGCCGAGCCTTCGGCAGACTCGCTCGCTCAAGATGGTAGGGCGCTCGCGCCCCTCAAACGACGAGACTATGGCGCGCAACGCGCGTCGCGCTATGTCATAGCCGGAGCCTTCGTCGCTGAAGGTCGGGCCCCAACCGCCTGCCCTGGTCTGTTCGCCCGCGGCGTTCACGCCCATTGCAATAGAGCCTGTGCCTGCGATTATTATCACGCCGGGACGGCCGTCGAGCGCGCCTTCAAGCGCAGCCCTCGCGTCCGTGACCAGATAAAGGTCTTCGACGGCTAGCTCGTGATCGAGCGCATCTTTCATCGTGTGGTAATGGATGGGGTGATTGACTCCCGCGATCGCCGCGCAGCTGGCGGTTAACTGGTCGAGCCTTATGCCCGCGCTACGGGCGGCCTCTTGGACTGCGCATTCGATGTGCGAGATCGCTTCGTGAAGACCCGCGCGCAGAGGATTCGACGCGCCGCTCGCGCCTTCGCCGATCACGCGGCAGAAAGCATCGGTGATGACGGCGTGAGTCTTTGTCCCTCCTCCGTCTATTCCGAGAAAATACCGTTCGCCTGTCGGCATGGCAGCACTGTAAGGGAGTCTTGAAATGGCGCTTGAGTGAGGGGCTTTTGATGATCGCTCTCGCGGCGAGCGCTCTATTAATGATTCTGACATAACAAACTTCCAGTAGCGCGAGCCTGATTCTCGCTCAATGAGGCCGGTGAATTGTCTCTCTCCGAGTTCATACTCCAACCTTATATAGGAGCCTTGATAAATGTTATAACTTCAATTCGGACCGTTGTACAACGAATTGTTTTTATGGTTTCGATAACGATTTGTAGGGGTCGGGATTTGCAATCTCAAATTTGAAGTTTGAAATCTCAGATCGCCCGAACCCTGGGATGCTATGGAGCTTAGACTACTGAGGACCTTCAAAGCCGTGGCCGACGCCGGCTCTTTCACGAGCGCGGCCCAGCGCGTGCACCTGACTCAGGCCGCCGTCAGCGTTCACATACGCCAGCTCGAAGAGGAGCTCGGCACGCCTCTGTTCCTGCGCGTAAACAAGAAGCTTCACCTGACAGAAACCGGGCGCGCGCTGCTCGCGCATTCGGAGACGATATTGCGCGCGCACGACGAAGCGAAGGCGAGTCTGACATTGATGGGCGGGCAGGGGCGCGGCCGGCTTCGCGTCGGCGTAGCCTCGACGGCCATCACCGTCCACCCGCTGCCCGAAATCCTGAGCGAGATAAAACGGAAGCACGCGCTCGTCGATCTGTCGGTCGTCGGCGGCACCAGCGAGTGGATCATAGAACAGATACTTTCCGACGAGATAGACGCGGGGCTCGTGTCGCTCCCCGTAGAAGCGACTGACGTTACGACCGAAACGCTGAGGAGCGACCGCCTGGTCGGGGTCATCAACCCCGGCCACAGGTTCGCGCGCGCGCGGGCCATAACGGCAGAAGAGCTTACGGCCGAGCCGCTCATACTGGGCGAGAAAGGCGGGAACACACGGCGGTTGATCGACCTGTTTTTCGAGAAGAGCGGCCTCAAGCCCCAGATAGTCATGGAGCTTCAGCGCACGGAGGCAATAATCAAGATGGTCGAGCTGGGCTTTGGCGTCACAATACTGCCGCAGGGGGCTGTGCGCACGGACGTCGCGCGCGGGCGGCTTCGCTCCATAGCTGTGAGCGAGCTCAACCTGCGATGGGAGTTTGGCGTGGCTTATCTCAAAAGTGACTACCTTTCGCCCGCGCTCGCCTCCTTCGTAAAGCTCTGCCGCGCCTTCATCGGCAATAAACAGCTGGCGGAATGATTGAATCGTATGAGGCTTGATCTATAGATTTCGACTTGCCGGATGGTAAAATCCACACCCTCAAGAGCAAAGTAAAGATAAGTTCATAATAGCCACTTCCTCGTTTGCTCCTAAGACACCGCCTGACAAATGAATACAGCGGAGGCCGCGAAGCGAGTCTCTCATCAATCTATCAATGCCGTTCGCGGCCCCGCTGATGCAGTCCGTTAGACCGATTTATCAAGCGTGTGATAAGTTGAGTCGAGAGAGGAGACACTATGATAGTCAATATTGTTGCACTCCGGTTCTTGTCAATCGCTCTTGCATTTTGCTGGCCTGCGACTGCTTTATCGCAGCAATCGAAAGTGATTGAGCTTGTAGCTAATGATGGCAGATCGAAAATAGCCTCTATACATCTGAATGATCAGAACCTCCTGTTTGAATCCAGCGATAATCTCATGTCTTTCCTTTTCACTACCGAAGCGTTTTTTGAGATCAATCACAAGGATAAATCTTATAGAGTTCAAAGCTATGACGAGTTACATGCTATGGCTAGCCGAAAGGTCGATGAAATCGCCAAATCTCAAGAGAGTACGACCACTGGGCCAAATGTTGAGTTTAGGCTGACCGAAGAGGCTGACACAATATCTGGGCTAAGAGCACGCAAGATCATAAAGATAAACGGAGGCAAGCCCGAAGCCGAGATATGGGTGTCTAGTGAGTTAGTGCCGATGAAGTTGCGCGCGGCTGGAGAAAGAATAAGGGCTGCTCTACCAGAAGGCTACTGGAAGAAAGTGCAGGGGAATCCTGGGATGGTAGAGATAATAATGCTGTATGGTATTCCGCTAAAGATGGTTGTTGATGGCCGTGATATTTATAAAGTAAAAATGCTTGATGGTTCGAGTTCAGGCAGGTCATTGGAAGTACCCTCAGGCTATAGGAAAGTGGGAAACTGAGCTAGCCCGAATCGGTCTAACAAGCGCATACAGCGGAGCGCGTGGATAGTGTCCTTGCAAAAGTTGCTGCCGGTAAACACACGCATCCTTGGTTGGCCGGTGAATTGCGCCCACCAGTCCCGCGCCGATTTACTAAGCTACGAAGCTGGCCGTTTAACAGCCGCCCGTACAACACTCAAGACAGAACGCATATCCCGCCTCGCATAGCGGGACGTCGCCAGTCTCTTTAACGCATTGTTTGAACGTGGCCTTGCATTCTCTTTCGCATGGCGTCGCGGGAGGCAAAACAGAGAAGGCTATAAACAACAGGGGAGCCAGTAGGGACAGTGCTATGCGTTTCATATACCACCTTCTTTAATAGAATGATTGGAAGGCGTCCACACACAGGCCAAGCATACACAAAATCTCTGTTGGAATCAAAGTTACATTAGGATATAACCGTCTCGAATGCCAGGTTAAATACCCAAACGGCGTCTAATATACTGTTAGATGTGCAGCTAGAGAGGTGGGGGGAATCGGGCAGCAGAAGGCCGACAGCGCAGCTAGAGCGGTGGCCTCACCCCCGCGCGAGTTACGACTGAGCACGTCTAACAGGCGCATTCAACGGAGGCCACGAAGCGAATTAATGTTGCGCGTCTTTGTAGCAGCCGCGCCCTGCTGAATCGGCGGTTTATCTATGGGCGTGTGGCCGCTTGAATAGGTATCCGATTAGACATAAAATCAGCCATTATGTAGTCGGTCTATTTGATTATTAAGCGGCTAACTTGAACTTATGGAATCTAACTCAGGAAGAATTGAGCTTGATTATGTTCGGCAAGTTGGCAGCTTATCTCAAGAGAGTCTCATCCGCTTCTATGAACTTCTAGCGCATAGTCTAACCATTAGCATCCGTGCTATCTGGTCAGACGAAGAGCTCGACGATTCGCAAAAGGTAGAAAGAATGAAGTGGATTAACGAAATCATGCACAGAGTAGTATTAAAGAGTGCGGCCCTTAGGATAGGTAGAAACGAATGCTCGGAGGCAGATACTTGGGAGATGATGAAGCATTACATCTCTTTATGCCCGGATATAGCCGCTGATATTGCGGTCGCCATGATAAGTAGCTATCAATACGTTGATAAGCTAGGCAGCGCCGCTTAACTAGCACATTCAGTGGAGCGCGCGAAGCGAGTTTCGTATGGTTCCATCAGTGTTTCGTGCCGCTCCGCATGATTTTATTGGCGAATTACGTCATTTGATTATTGAAGATTATCTTTGACGCATTTGCCAAACGATAGCCGTGTAGGTCCTCTTTGAAACCATTGTTCACTAAGAAACGAAAGGAATTCGATGAGCAAACGTTTGCTGATTCAACGAGCTGGTATCCTACTAATACTGCTTGTAACCTGTTCGCCCGTCATCTGCCAATCAACCAAGAATAATCCGTCGCAGAATAAGCCTTCGAGTCAAAAAGCCCCTCAAAAGGCATCTGATGAACTGAAGATTGACCCCGCGATATTCGAACTAAAAGAGCTTCTGTATTTCGACACCAAGCTGGATGTATGGGTTAATAAGATTCCAGAAACGTTCAGGTTACGAACCGAGTCGCTACGTGAGAACCCGGAGCTAAAGGAGTTAGATTCTTTCAACGAAAACTATGGGCAAATTGCCGAAGCGGTATTACTTATCCAAAAGGGAAATCCTAAACAAGCTGAGAAAGCGCTAGAATCAAACACGGACGAAAAACTGAAGCAAGAGCTTGATTACTGGATGGCACTTGCCTACGCAAAACAGCAGGCTGGTGATCTCGTTGGCGCGCGCAACAGCATACGCCAGATTTTCACGCTGCCTGTTAAGGAAACGGCCATACATCTGTTGGCCTGGAGCATGCTTCGCCAGCTTGGAGAAAAACCAGATGAGCGAATAGCCAATGAAGTGCTTGGAGTTATCGTTGAGGTGGGTATGGGGAATACGGTAGTTGTTGTGGCCGGATTTGCGGACGGGATGCCACGCCTGTGGGTCCTCGCAGGGGGTGGCGGACCTATTGGTAGCGTAGAGAGCTTTCCTAACGAGATTACTATGGCAGCAAAGAAAATGGTTAATGCGGCCCAACCTCTGGTGAACACGTTTCCCTTAGAGAAAGATCGGCAGCTACCCAAGCAAGGGCGAATAAGGTTTGCGCTATTGACGGCTGGCGGTACACATGTGAGGGAAGAAAGTATAGATCAACTGGACAACAGGAAAAGCCCCGCGCTGTATGCATTGAATCTAGCAGCCCAGGAGTTGTTTACTAGTTTGATGAAATACAATTTAGAGCAAAGTAAAAAGCCATAGAGAATGGTGGGATATAACTACACCGGAGCCGCGAAGCGAGATAATGTTGCGCGTCTTTATGGCAGCCGCGCCCTGCTGAATCGGCGGTTTATCCGAGGGCGTCTGGCCGCTTGAATATGTAATCCATTAAACATAGAATCAGCCATCATTTAGTAGGTCTATCTCGTTGTTAGACGGCCAGATAATTGTTCAAGTTATGATTACGCGCAAGGGAGGAAAAGATATTATGAAATATCTCACAACCACGACGCTTGCTATGGTGCTGTTCATCGGATTAGGATTGGCACAATCTAGTGGGCAAATGACCCCACTTGATAAAGCTCTGCAAGCCGCTCGACAAGATAAATCTAAAGCTAACGAGTTTTACAACCTTTTCCTGAAAACCGACATTTACATACCAACCCATGACACACCGAAAAAGCCAAATACAAAACGACGTGCCGGAGATGATGAGAAATTCACACCTGTATTACTCACTCACGAAGGGAAGACACTCCTACCCATCTTCGACACTCTGGAACGCTTGGAGGCATGGGCTAATCGTCCTATTGGCTTCATTCGTATATCAGCACATGCTTTATTAGAGGCGATCGACAGCAGCTTTCACATAGCTCTCAATCTTGGCACTGATTATTTCAAGGACTTTGTGAGCGATGAAATAAAAGCGCTACAAAATACAGTTCGCGGAGCAACCCCTAGAGAGCAAAAAGTGCCAGCCGGAACGGAGGTTTTAGTTGGTGCGCCAGCCAAAATACCCAAAGGACTAGAAGCAGCATTGAGAGCTTGTTTAAGCAAGAGCAAGGAGATCAAGGCAGCCTATCTTGGTCAAGTCATGTATATGGCGGAAGGGGAGAAGCCGCACCTGGTATTAGTGTTGGAGGTAGGAGAGGCAACAGAGGATGTATTCTCAGCAATCGTTAAAGACGTAGGAATCGCGGTTATGGGTTTGCTCAAGGATGGAGACTATCTCGACATACAAAAGTATGAAGGGCGAGACCCGGAAGCGACAATCGTAAAACAGGTAAAACTGTTTTATGTTAGACCAAACTAAAAGAAAGAAGGAGCTTGACAATAAAGCCGTCTAACAAACGCATACAGCGGAGGCCGCGAAACGAGTCTCGCATCAAACATCAGTGCCGCTCGCGGCCCCGCTGATGCGAACCGTTAGGCGTCAGGCAATTCAGTTGAATGAGGTAGAATGAATGGCAAATAAGGATCAACTATCGTCAGAACGGAAAAGATGCTTTGTCATTACTCCAGTTGGAGATAGCGAATCACCAGTCAGGAGGGCGGCTGATGGGCTTATAGATTCAGTCCTTCTGCCTACATTACAATCAATAGGCTTTGACGTTTTTGTCGCTCACAAAATAGCGGCACCCGGCTCAATTACTAAACAGATCATTGAGCATCTTCTATACGATGACTTAGTAATTGCGAATCTTACAGGTCTCAATCCTAATGTAATGTATGAATTAGCCGTTCGTCATGCAGTTAGGCTGCCTATCATCACTCTAGCGGAGCACGGTACAAGATTACCTTTTGATATTTCTGATGAGCGAACAATCTTCTTCTTTAATGATATGGCTGGTGTCCAGGAACTGATTCCTTTGCTAGAAGAAACTGTTCATGAAGCATTAAAGACTGCAGAGCCGGATAATCCCATATATAGAGTTGCAGAAGGAAAAGTAATGAGGGAGGTAGTAGCCAAAGGAGATACTGAGAAATATATCTTGAACCGTTTGGAGGTAATAGAAACGCTATTAAACAGAGTAGGCAGTCGAGACTCTGTACAGTCATTACCTGATGAGCAGAACCCTGCATACTTAAGGAGAATTAGCGATATTGTTCTAGAAAGGTTATCCAATGAAAAAAATGGGCTGACGGTTCGTGAATTAGCCTTGCATATCGGCAAAGACTATAATCAAGTCAGGCCGATTATCTCTCGTTTATTTCATAAGGGCTTAGTCGAGCGAATTAATCGTGACGGTCAGCCTGCGGTTTACACGGTGAATACTAATCCCCGAGATGAACCCCTAGATGACGCCTAACAAGCGCATTCAGCAGAGCGCGGGCCGCGAAGCAAATCTCGTATCCATCCTTCTAATGCCGCTTGCTGATCACCAGTGTTATGCAAGTTGGCACTTGTAATGATCATGCCAATAGGCATATGATTTGGACTGCACCCTTGAATGAGACAAAAAGTTAAGCTTCCATAGCGTAGATGGAGGCTAACCAATGACTCTGAAACACCGCCGCAAGTTCACCAGTCAGTTCAAGCTCCAGGTACTGGCGGAGGTCGCTGCCGGCAAGTCT
>DASUNP010000061.1:0-3094 GCA_036277095.1 Blastocatellia bacterium | reverse complement strand
GATAAGAATCTAGTACAGCCTGGCGAAAGTAAGTTACCCTTTCTCGATGGGTGAGTCTAGGCTAGAATGAGAGGTCATTCTATTCTCTTATCAGGAGTCCGAGATGCCTGGCCCAAAACCACCTGAGGTCCCCCTTTCGCTAGATGAACGTCAAGAGTTAGTCAGACTCACCCGTGCCCATAAGACGCCTCAACATATCAGTTTCCGGGCCCAAATCATTCTACAACTCGCCGATGGCCACCATACCCGTGAGGTTGCCAACGCCCTACACACCAGCCGCTTGACGGTCAGACGCTGGCGGCGACACTGGCTGGAGCGGCCCGAATGCGCCGTGCTTGAGCGCTTGCAAGACGCTCCACGCCCCGGTACCCCCGCCACCTTTAGCGCCGAGCAATGGTGTCAGATCATGGCCATTGCCTGTGAGCCCCCTGAGACCGCGGGGCGACCGATCAGTCATTGGACGCCTCGCGAGATCGCGGATGAAGCCATCAAGCGAGGCATTGTCGAGACCATTTCCGAGCGCCATGTCGGTCGTTTTTTAAAATCAGGTCGATCTCAAGCCGCATCGAAGCCGCTATTGGCTCAACTCTGAACCGGATGAGGCGGCGGATGAGAAAATGGCTGATATCACCGCGCTCTACCTGGAAGCCAAGACGCTGCGAGAGGCCGGTGAGCGGGTGGTGTCGACCGATGAGATGACGGGCATCCAAGCCCTGGAGCGCAAACATCCCACCATCGCCATGGGACCAGGGCGAGTCGAGCGCCGCGAATTCGAATACCAGCGTCATGGCACGGTGACGTTAATCGCCAATTTCGATGTCGCTCAGGGTAAGGTGGTCGCCCCTTCGATGGGAGCCACGCGTAACGAAGCAGACTTTGTCGCTCATATGAAGCAGACGGTGGCCTGTGAGCCCCAGGCGACCCGGTGGCATGTTGTCACCGATAATCTGGGCATCCACACAAACCGGGACAAATTGCCGTCGATCGCATACTCTGAAGAGCTGATTTCAAGCACGATTTCAGCCACCCTTCAGAGCACGGACCGACACCATGGGATTGTGGGCCAAGAGCGTTGTCATTTTCAACTCGATTCGTGAACACGGCAAACAGAGCATTCGGAGCTTGGCGGAGCGAACCGGGCTATCGAAAAGTAGCGTGCATCGCCATCTTCAGGCCATGGATCGCCGAGACCGCTATCCAGAGTCATCGTTTTGGGAAACAGAGGCCGGCCGCACCTGGCTCATCCGTCTGGTCGTGGCCACGCTGTTTGTCTTCGGCCTCAAACGCGGAGTAGGAGCCGAGACGCTCAGCGCATTTTTCAGCCGTCTTCGCCTCGATGGGCATGTTGGGTGTTCCCCCAGCGCTTTGCGCAGCGTCATGCACACGTTTGAGCGCCTCATCTTGGAAACGACCGCAGCGTGGGAGCAAGAAGGCATCGCCCATGGCGAGGTACGACCCGTCATTGGGGCCGTAGACGAGACCTTTCTACAACGTATGATGCTAGTGTTTATGGATTTGACCACAGGTTATTTGTTGATGGAAGAGATCGCTGCGGATCGCAGCTATGACACCTGGTTCGAGCGCGCCAACGCGCGCCTTAAGACGTTTGGCGTGGAGGTGTCGTACCTGGTGAGTGACCGCGCCAAGGCACTGGTGAAGCTCGCCCGCACGGGGTTTGGCTGTCTGAGCATTCCGGATTTGTTTCATTTGGGCCATGACCTGGCCAAGGCCTATTCGCTGAGCATCTTCAGTCGACTGCGGCAAGCCAAACGGGAGCTCGAACAAGCCAAGCAGCGCCTGGAGAAATTGCAGAAGAACACCCAGGCAGACTCGACTCAAATCACCGAGGGTGAGGCTCGGGTAGCGGCCTGCGCCGCCTCGGTGCATCCCTGGCAGGAAGCCAGCGGCGCCTGGCGGCAACATTTGTCCAATCTGTCGTGCAGCGTGCATCCCTGGCGGTTTTCGGACTCGATGCGCCAGAGTTCGAAGGACGTTGAGGAGCAGTTGCAAGGCGAACTCAAGGCCATTGAAACGTTTCTTGAGAGCCACGGGCTGCCGGTGAAAAAAGAGACCTTGCGCAAAGTGCAAAAGCAATTTGGCGGCATCTCCGCCCTGATCGATTTGTGGTGGCGGACGGTGCGCCAAGATTTGGCGCCACTAGCGATGACGCCGAGATGGAGTCAGTGGGCTGAAGAGGTGTTGCTGCCTCTGATGTACTGGCAAGAACAGCTTCGCCGCACGCGCCATCGCGTGCAAAAGGCTCAGATCGCGCTCGTGATCAAGGCTCTTGAAGAAGCGTTTGAGCGTCATTCGTGCACCCGTCAGCTTCAACCGGAGCTGCTGGCGAATTGGAAAGCGTGGGCGGCTGATCATGCCAAAGCCTTCCAGCGAGCGTCATCGGCGGTCGAGGGACGCAACGGCTACCTCTCACAGATGCAGCATAATCATCGCGGCTTACCTGCGCGTCGCTATGCGGTGTGGACGGCGCTGCATAACTTCGATGGTCGAGCTGCAGATGGAACAACACCGGCATCGCGGTTTTTCAGGCGGTCGTTTCCCGATCTGTTTGAGAGCGTGTTGTCACAGATTGACGAGTTGCCCATGCCCAGGAAGCGCCGTCAAGCCATCGCGGTAAGTCATTGAGGGGGCAGGGTGTCCCGGCTTAAATCGATGCCCCATTTTACAGCGAGAACTTCGTCAGTAGTTACGCTAAGTCGCTGATTCAATCCAAAAAACACCTTGCTGATAGCCAACAAACCCTCATGCGTTGTTTCCGTGATGTCCTCCAGCGGATGCAGGGCATTGAGGCAGACTTCCGCCATAATGACGAGCGGTTCGCCAACAGACTTGCCACAAGCAGAAGCACAGTGGATGTACGAGAGCAGGTAATTTTGCGTGAAGCAGGCCATTTTTTTGCAAGACAGGAGACACAGCTGGCGACCCTCGAAGAGCAGTCCCAGAACAATTACACGCGGTTTGAGCGATATCTCAGGTCTGTCCATGGAGATATCGCTATGTTTGAAGGTGATCTAAAACAGGAGGCAAAACGCTGGTTTACCACAATGGGGAAGAGGGTTGATGACTGTGAGCGGCT
>DASUNP010000060.1:0-79643 GCA_036277095.1 Blastocatellia bacterium | reverse complement strand
CAATGTAATGATTGATGGGCGCGGCAAGGCTCGCATCACAGACTTCGGGCTTGCAGGGCTCGCGGGCGATTTTCAGGGCCACGAAGTGCGAGCCGGCACGCCTGCTTATATGGCTCCCGAGCAACTGGCCGGGCGTGAAGTCACAGCAAAGAGCGACATCTACAGCCTCGGCCTCGTGCTGTATGAAATCTTCACCGGCAAGAAAGCCTTTGACGCGGCGACGCTCGAAGATTTGATCAAACAGCGAGAGACGACAACGCCGCCGAGCATTTCAGACTATGTCAAGGAAGTAGACCCGCTGGTCGAAAGGGTCATACTGAGATGTCTGGAACGCGCGCCGCAAGCTCGTCCATCCTCGGTGACGCAGGTGGCGGCAGCGCTTCCGGGAGGCGACCCGCTTGCGGCTGCGATTGCTGCGGGCGAAACACCCTCACCAGAGATGGTTGCCGCAGCGCCAAAGGAAGGCGCGCTGCGGCCCGTGGCGGCTGTTGCCTGCCTGGCCGGGATCATAATACAGCTAGCCTTCTTCGTGCTGGCTGCCGGCAAAACAGCTATACAGAATCGTATGCCCTTAGATAAGCCTCCCGAAGTTCTCGCCGAGCGCGCCGTCAGCATAATAAATAGATTTGGTTATACGGAACCGCCCGTCGATACGGCTTATTGGTTCAGGTTTGATGACGCTTATCGCGAAGATTCTAAAATGAAGGATGCATTACAGAGCAATGTAGAAATGCTGGCTACGGGTCAACCTCCGGTTATCTCTTTCCGCTATCGCCAAAGTCCGCGCTATCTGGAACCGTATAACGGAGAGAGAGTATGGTTCACAGACCCGCCGATGCTTGTCTCGAACATGGTGAACCTGACATTAGACACGCGCGGGCGTCTGATCGAATTCAACGCCGTTCCTCCGCAGGTTGATGAAAGCCAACAACCGACTGCTCCGTTCGATTGGACAGTCCTTTTTTCTGAAGCGGGACTTGACATAGCCGATTTCACAAGCAGCAATTCGACCTGGACCGCGCCCGTAAGCTACGACGCGCGGGCAGCCTGGGAGGGAGCGTGCGCCGACAATCCGGACATCCCCGTTCGCATCGAAGCGGCTGTCAATCGCGGCAAGCCTGTTTACTTTCAGATCGTTTATCCCTGGGATAAACCGCTCAGGCAAGAGGAAGCCGCAGGGCTTGCGGGGCGCAATGTCGCGGGCATTCTCATCACCATCATATTCATCGCCGGATTGATCGGAGCCGTCTTGCTGGCGCGTCGCAACCTGAAGCTGGGGCGAGGCGACCGCAAAGGTGCATTAAAGATCGTGCTGGTCGCCTTCTGCTGCGCGATGCTTGGCTCGCTCCTTTCCGCCGATCATGTGCCTACGCTCGGCGGAGAGCTGAGTGTGATTTACGAAGCAGCCTCATGGTCGCTCGTGGTAGTCGCTCTGTTGTGGGTCGCCTACGTCGCGCTTGAGCCTTACGTTCGCCGCCGGTGGCCCAGGTTGATGATTTCGTGGAGCAGGCTGCTTTCCGGAGGCTGGCGCGACCCTATGGTCGGACGAGATATTCTGGTAGGCGGCCTTCTGGGATTGGGTCACACGCTGGCAATTCAATTGAGTATCTTTCTGCCACGGTTGCTCGGACTGCCTTCTTTTACAGGCCTCAGCTTTGCGCCCGATGCTCAAGGACTGACATCGTCGATTGCGTTTGTTTCAACTATCCTTCCCCGCTCCATTTTTGTCGGCATGGGCTTCCTATTCTTAAGCTTGCTTTTTTACGTTCTGTTCAGAAGGCAATGGCTGGCTGCAAGCGCGCTGTGGCTAATGATATTCGTCGTCGACGGCCTGGCATTTTACTCAGGAGATCCGTGGATCGCATGGATAAGCCCGGTTATGATCGCAACTATTGCTGTTATCACAGTCGTCCGTTTCGGGCTGCTCTCGGTGGTCGCATTTGAATTCTTCTTCTTCCTGAGCGCTCAACGCGCGCTCACGTCCGATCTTTCAAAATGGTTTGCCGGAGAAACGATCTTCGTTGTGGCAGTTCTCTTAGGCATATCAATCTACAGCTTCTACACATCGCTCGCGGGCCAGCCGCTGTTTCGCGGCCAGATACTCCAAGATTGAGCCGGTCTAATTCCCGCCCTTAAAATCGAGCCGCCTGAATTTGAAAGGCGCGAGCGTTATGTTTGTCGTCGAAAGCTGTTGACCCTTCATGAATTCGAGCATCACGTCTTTGATCTTCGGCGAAGATAAGAAGAGCGGGTCGCTGTGCACCGCGCCGTCGATAATCAGATGATGGCTGTTTTGAAACCCCACGCGATACTCTTCCGCGTTGCTCACGGGAGTGCGCGCGTCGAGCGTGCCGCTGATAAAGAGCACGGGCACGTCGGATTTTACCGGCGCGCGAAAGTCAGGCCCAAGATCGATGCCGCCCAACACTTCGCAAACATCGGGGAAGACCTGGTTGGCGATGTTTCCTAGCAAAGACTCTTTCGCTTCGCGCTCGATCCGCTTTATTCGCTCGGCTGACGCACCCGAAGCGCAGTCCATCATGAGCGACATCGCGGAGCCTATCTCCCCTCTGGATTCGCGCAGCCACCACTGCGCGACCACCGAATAATCGCCCTTCGACGCCGCGTAGTAGGCGAATGGAAAATCTCTCGTGATCGTAGTCCCTATGTTCCCCGCCGTGAGAGCCTGCAAGAGGAATTTCGTGACGATGACCTTTACTTTCTGCTTGCTCCTGGGGTCCGTGACCTCTACCGTGACGGGCTCGCGCTCAAGACGGTCGAGGACCGTCTTCATCAAGCCGAGGAAATCGGGTATCTCTTTATTCAATTCGGGGTCGGCTTTCACGACGCGGTCGATGTCTTCGAGATGCTTCTGAATATTGCTCGGCAGTTTCAACGTGTGATCGGGGCCTTCGATGCCTGCAAGTATAGCCCGGTGAATATTCTTTCCGTGTCGCCTTATGGCCGTCAGCCCCAGGTGTGTGCCGTAGCTTATGCCCCACAGGCTGATCTTGCTCGCGCCCAAAGCCTTTCTGAGCGATTCCAGATCGTCGGCGCTCTCGTTCGTGTTGTAACCTCGCAGATCGACCCTCTGAAAATCCCGCCAGTACTCGGCGCAATCGCGCGCCCGCTCTTTGAATACGCGCATGAACTCTTCGCGAGTGGCCGGCACGTCTAAAGGAAAATCGAGCGTCTGAATGCATCCGAGATTTGGTTTTGACATGCCGATGCCGCGCTGGTCAAACGCGATCACGTCGCCGATCTCGCGCATCGCCATAAACAGCGGGAAGCGCGAGCCGCGCGCCGCGCCTATGCCGGAGCCTCCCGGCCCGCCGGCAAGATAGACAATCGGCGGCCCCGGATTCTTAGACGTGCTCTTGAACCGGACGAAGGCAACCTCGATCAGATTGCTGTTGGGATCGCTGCGGTTTTCGGGCACAGTCAACACGCCTAATTCCGCGTCGACTTTTTCCCTGCCCTGCGGCTTGAAGACGTAAGGCTTGATCGTCAGATCGCCCGCGCGTTTCTGTTGCGCGCCGGCGACGGCCGTCATCGAAACCATCGCGAGCGCGAGCAGAATAATCCTCTGATATAGATTCATAACCGAACCGCCTCATTCTTTACGCAAAGCTCGCAACCCTCTTAGCGGATTTAGCGACATTTTGCGAGCTTTGCGTTGAAACCTGGAAAGTCATTTGCGCTAGTCTTGAATCTCCGAGAGCGCCCACTTCGCCTGGCTACGCACTCGCCCGTCCTCGTCATTCAGCGCGGCCATCAGAGCTTCAACCGCTTGAGGGTCTTTTATCTCTCCGAGCGCCCACGCAGTGCGCGCTCGCACGCTTGAGTTATCGTCCTTCAAAAGCGTCACCGCAAGTTGCTCGACTGCGCGGGATTCTTTCATCTCGCCCAGTGCATAGACGGCCATGTCCCTGACCTGATAATCGGGGTCCGCGAGCGCCGCGATCAATGCTCGCGCGGCGCGGTGTTCCCTCATCTCGCCGAACGCGAAGGCGGCCGCGCGGCGAACCCACGCGTCTTCATCGGCGAGCGCGGTCATCAGCGGCTCGAACGCATCGCGGCGATCTGTGCCGGGTCCGCCGCGGATTTCGCCGATGGCCCAGGCCGCGTTTCTCCTGACTGCGGGGTTCGCGTGACTCAAAGCCGATGTCAACGGCTCGACAGCCACTTGGCCGAACGAGGCCAGGGCAATCGCGGCCTGCTCGCCGGGCGACGGCTTTTTGAAGCTCCTCATAGCCGGGCTCCACGTTCCGTTCCACCGGCAATTTACTTGACTGATAGCAGCCTCATCGCCCAGAGCTTGAATCAAGAACGGTATTGCCGCCGCGTCGCCCGTCATTGCCAATGAGCAGGCGGCCACGCCGCGCTCTTGCGGGTCGGAAGAGGATAATGCCTTGACTGTTTCGCGAATACTTTCCGGCAGATCGTTCTGGTCAATCGTCGCGGGTTGAAATGTTTGATTGACGGCTGCTTCGGCTTTGTCCGCGTCTTTCGGGTCGCCGACCTGACGAGCGCCGGGCTGCGTCTTGTTTGATCTTTCACCCGGCGCGGAGAGCGAGGGCCGGATCGCCGCTTCGAGTTGCCGAAGATTTATCTCTTCGCGGTTGCCTAGGGCTTTCGAGTTGGGGAACGGCGAGACCCGCGTTCCCGCGACGATGGCGATAAGGGTTAAGATTGCGATCAAGCATGTCATTAGCCCCGCTGAATGGTGCGAGCGCGGCGACTCTGCTCCTACAAGACGGCTTATTCTGTTCATCAGTAATCCTCCATTCGCGGTCACGGCCAGATCGAGCCGCGCCTTGCGAAGGCGCTCAACCTTCGTCAGCGCGCGCGCGTACACGAGCGCGTCGCCGCACGCGGCCACAGCCAGGTCGTCACAACAGTTCTCTCTTTCGTTGCGAATTTGACGCGAGACCCACCAGACTGCCGGGTGGTAGAAGAGCAATGTTTCAATCACTGTCTGCAACAGGTTGATGAGGTAATCGTGTCTGCGGATGTGCGCCAGCTCGTGCGCGAGGATCGCTTCCAACTGTTCGGGCGTAAGTCCAGCGAGCGCGCTGGCGGGAAACAGGATTACAGGCCGCAGCCACCCTATGGCCATAGGAACCCGAACGAGAGACGATTCAAGCATCACGACAGGCTTTGAAACTCGCAGCCGTCGCGCCAGATCGGCAAGCGTTTGTTGCCTCCAGTCGGAAACCTGTCGAGTCTCTCTGCGCCTCAGCCTTCTAGTTTGAACGAAGCCGCCAGCCAGCCTGGTCGAAAGCGCCAGCACCCCTATCAGCCAGATCGCGACCACCCACGGCAATAGTTGTTTTATCGCTCTTTGCGTCTTAGTCTCAAAAAAAAGTTTCGGCTCAAACGTCGGCGCGGACTCTTTATGATCGCTGACGAACGCAGGTGAACTTTGAAGCTCGCCCGGATCGGCAGGCGCGGAAGCAACTGTCTGCGCGAAGGATTCAGACGGCGACGCCGCCGTGAAGTAGAAAAGATTGCCCGCCATCAGCGTCAACATCATCGCGAGCGCGGCGCAAGCGGCAATGTAGCGGGCGTTGGCAGAACGATTGCGCAATGAAAGATTCGCGCCCGCCAGCAACACTGCGACTAATGCGCCCTGCCACACGAAATGGATCAGCGACCAGCCGAGAGCTTGAACCGCCGGGTGCGCAAGCATGGATTCGAGCACGCTCATTTGTTGCCTCCTTCGAGCCTGTCTAGCAACTGCTCGACCTCGGCCAGCTCTTCATCAGAAGCTTCCTTTGCTGCAAGGGCCTGCATGACGAGCTGGCGGGCCGACCCGCCGAACGCGCGGTCGAGCAGGTCTTTAACCAACTGCTGTTGCGTCTGCTCTTGCGTGAGTCGCGCTTTATAAATCTGTGGCCGCTCGGTTTCGTCTTTCTCGACCAATCCCTTTTCGGTCATGATCTGAAGCAGCTTCAAGGCAGTCGTGTAACTGGTCTCACTCTGCCGGTCGCGGTCTAACGCCTTATGCACCTGGCGAACAGTGCTCGGCCCGCGCTGCCAAAGCACGCGCAATATCGCAAGCTCCGCGTTCGTAGGTCGTGGCACCTCTTTGCCCACTCGTCTTTCTCCTTAAATGTTTCTGACGCGCTTCATTATAACGAAAACCTTCGTCAAGTCAACGAAAATCTTCGTCAAATATCTAAATATTGATTATAAAAGGTTAGCGCGCGAGCCTGTTTACCGCTCAAGCGTCTTGAGCATCTCGACGGCGTTCTGATTCGCGGGGTCTAGCTCTAAAGATTTTTTATAGTTCTTTATCGCAAGCTCCTTGTTCCCGCTCTTCATGTAAGCCTCGGCGAGGCTGTCATAGGTATTGGCGGATTTAGGGTACATCTCGACGTTCAGGCTGAAGACGGCGATTGCCTCTGTGTATTTCTTCTCACCCATCAGAGTGTAACCGAGCTGGTTAATCCTATCTTCTGCGACCGCAGCGTTGAGCGGGGTTTCTCGCTTGATCTTGCGGTACGATTCTATCGCTTCGTCAACGCGCCCGGCCATCAAGCTCTCGTAAGGGATCAACACATCTTTAGAGATCCGTGGCGCTTCCGACGTGTTGTTTTCCACACGTATCTTCAATCGGTCAACGCTCCCTTCGGCGTTCTTCACGAAATCATATTCGATTGGCGCGTCTTTTCTTAGAAAGCCGGTTTCCGATACGGGGACCAGCTCGAACTTAGGCGACGCGGTCGGCTCCGCCCACAGCTTTCCGTTTTCCATTGTGACGGTCAGCACTCTGTCAGGATTGACTCGGTACCGCCCCGTGTACTGCTCAAGTATCTTCGTCTCTACGCGGGCCGTCTCGCGCGGCTCGGGCAGGTACTCTTCCCACTGGTACTCGCGGGCTATGGCTCGCATAACCTCACCCATGATCTGTCCGTTATCGGAATTCACCATCACGACCGCGCCGTATCCCTTCTCCTTGTGCACGAGCAACTGCGCGCGAAAGCCTTCGTCCGCGCCGCCGTGCCCGAAGTAGAGCGCGTTGCCTTTCTTCTCGACAAAGAAACCCATGCCTACGTTGTCCGACACGTAAGGCGTGACCATGCGCATCGCCGAATCTTTCGAAAGCACCTTGTTGGATTTGCCCATCAAAGAGAGTTGAACTTCTATGGCGAACTTAGCCAGGTCCGTCGGCGTGGTCCACAGCCCCGCCGCAGCCATCTCAGGGTAGACGTGTATCTTCCCTTTTACGACGCTCCCGTCGCCTTTATGCCCCGAGGCAGCTTTTTTCCTTGTGTCATCCGGCAGGGGCTGGCTGTAAGTGCTGTTTGTCATCTTAAGCCGGTCAAGAACGGTCTCTTTCGCAATCTTTGGAAAGGGTTTCTTCTCGATGTCCATGATGGCGAGCTGAGCGATGGTCGTGCCGCCGCCCGAATAGCGAAACCTAGTGCCGGGCTCCATGTTCACGCGGACAGGGGCGGTGTTTGCGGGCGGGGCTCCGTCCAGGACCTGCTGCAACGTAGGCAATTTCGCGTCGGGCTTATAGCCGGGGAATCCGTGGACCGTGAGCCCCGCCGTGTGGCTCAGGAGGTTTGCGAGCGTGACCTTCTTTTTAGCGGTGAGCTCGTTGTCGGGGAGCTTCCACGAAGTCAGGCGGTTGTTGATGTCTTCGTCGAGCGCTATCTTCCCTTCCTCGACCTTCTTCAAGGCGACCATCGCGGCGACGGGCTTGCTGATGGAGCCGGCTTGAAAAAGCGTCGTATCCGTGACCGGCTCGTTCGTCTCAACGTCTTTGACGCCGTAAGCCTTCGCCCAATCAATCTTGAAATCGTTGATGACGGCGACGCTCACGCCCGGAACCTTGTAATGCTTCATCCGGTCTTTGATCGCCCAGCCGACCTCTCCTTTGATGATGACCGCCGGCAGCAGCCCGTTTTCAACCCTGGCGATACGGGCCTGAGCGTTCGCTTGCCCGAATGCGGACAGGGGGAGAATCAATACGAATAAGAGTATTCTCGATACCAACGATTTCATGGCGTCCTCCGGTGTGGAAAGAGATCGTAAAGTGCCTCGCGCCTAAGATACGACACCGCGCGCGCGCAAGTTGCGTGAAGATGATAGCAGAATTGATTGGCTTGGAGGGTGTCTGTATAGGTCTACCCACGCAAACGTCCGCTATGGAATATAGTTTACAAAAAAAAAAGAAATGAGTTGTAATAATATTTGAAACGGGATATGATGACGACGCTTTATGGGGCTACGCAGTTAAATTAAGCATCAACAGCTTACCAGGCAGATTCCTCAAAGTAGTGTTCGATTGCTTATCATTCTACCTTTCTGAGTTTGTTAAGCCCGCAGAATTAAATAGAACCTAGCCGCTGTCCTGACGTGATTTAATTCTGGCTACCTACAAACTAGAAAGCCTACTGTTGCGTAGGAACATCCAGAACTTTCTAGCGCGCCGTGGCATCATCCGGAAGCCATCCAATAACTTCTTAGGCAGATCTATCCTGTGCTGGACCTAACTAGTTAATGAATAAACAACAGCGCAGGCAAAAGCCAAAGGAGGCGAAATCATGGGTATATTGGGAGATCTTATCTATCCGGGCAACGAAAAGAGGGCAGCAGAACTCAACGAGAAAGAAGATAATCTGCGAAAAACTTATGCGTTGCAAAATGATCTTGTTAACAGCTATCGTCATCTCGGAGAGTCAATCAAAACATTTGATGCCTACCTGATGGCCATAATGGTGATGCAATATCACATAGCGTATACAGAAGAAGATCTAGAAAATCTGCCAGATCTCGATCTGCCAAAGCTATCATCTTCAACTGCAGATACACTTGAGGAGCTTGCGTTGGAACTATTATCGATAAAAATGGCGATTGACGGAATTAAGGCGATAAAGAATAAGGTTTCAAACCCTGTTAAGGAGTCCGGTATCGTTAAAAAGACGGGTCCACAGGGAGAGGAAGCACTCAGCAAAGAGTTGGGCGGAGAGGTTGAAACGCTCAGCATGCGAACGTCTATACTCAAATCCGGCAATGTAGACCTTCTGACCACAACCAAAAACGGTACTGAGTTGAAAGAATTATCCTCAGAACTTGATGGAGAGGCTACTTCTGTCAGTCAAGCAATAGCGAGATCCAGTTCCGAAGGAGCCGAGATGTCGGAAGAGATGGTAGAAACTAGCCAAGTCGCAGAACAAGTTAGCGCGGTAGCAAAAACAACCACGGAGGTCGCTGAGGGTGCATCAGGGGCCAGTATAGCTTGGGCCGCATTGGGACCGGTTCTTCTTGCTGTAAGCGTGGTAATGGAGATTCTTTCCACTATTCAGCGCGGACAAGACAGAGATAAGCTGATAAAAGCAGAAAAGGACATGGATGGCATCCAGAAGCAGGCAGATGAGAGTATTAAGGATCTCAAGTCAGTTTTTACGAATCTTTTGAACGCCGGGGAGACTGACATTGACGCCTATAACAAGCTTTTGCCACAGCTCGCTGCCCTCGAGCATTCACCCATGTTTGACCGTGGTCCTTTCAGTACAACAGGCATTGATGCATATATAAAGGGCATGGATCAAATTACTGCCGATAGCCCCGGAGGTGTTGAGGGTTATGAGGTAGCAGCAGAGCAAAACATAGATGATGCTACTAACTTCATTCGTGAGCACGCTATCCATGATTCGGCGATGACCGATGTGATCAAACAGATCAAGACGCATATGCGAAAGAACGGCCTGACGACCCTCGCCGATGATGATCCTTTTCTCAGTCTTTTAGCCGATGCTGACAGCATCGATCTGGCGCAGGTTATTCTCTATAATCAATTTCGTGTGTTAATCGCCACGACTTTCTCTACGCTTCTGCCCTACCATGAGCAGATCAACCAAGAAACGACTGTAAACGCGCCTATAGCTGTCGCGCCCAAGACCGTGCCGACCGCAACCCCGGATCCTAGTTTTGACCCCAAGCCTGCTGACTTCACAGTTCCGGGTATTGGAAAAGGGTTAAGCGCGGCATCTTCTCAATAAGACAATTCCAATCGCCATGAGGTGGGCCGCCGAGCCCGCCTCATGGCGATTACACAGCAGAATTCAGTAAACAAGGAGAAAAGACAATGTCGATTTTCAGCAAGATAAAGCATGGCATTGGAGTGGCAGTGCAAGGCACCAGTGATACCTTTGCCAACGGGCCTATGGGGCCGGCTTTGAGGGAGGAGTTGATCCATGCACATGGGGAAGAAAAGAACCTCTTGGCAACTTATTCTCAGATCAATGGAGATATAACCGCATGGACCGTTCCTCTGGACGATTGCGGAAGACTCACCTCGGCGTTGCTTCAGCAAACCTCGGATTATGTACACGGAATCGCTGTCAACTATCAACAGATCATTAATGACAACTCTCTCGACACAGAGGATATAGGCAAACTTGCAAACGGAAACATAATTCAACCGTTGTTGAACTTGCCTATACCGGGAACCATCGCCGGGATCCCAACAGCTTTAATCCCAGGCGTGGAAGGCGTCAAAATGATCGAGGGTATTGTGAACATGTCATATGATTCCTTGACGCTGAATTCTCAGCTAGCTAAGGCAAGAAACGATATAGATAAGATCAGATCGTACATCGCAAGGTTACAGGGAATCGAACGTGATTTAACAGACCTTAAGACTTATATTCTCACAATCGCGAATAATGTTCTCGATGTTTATAGGCGGACGACGGGGCTGGAATCATTGCCCAACTTCGCCGCCGATACGCCGGACGACTTGAATGGGGTCGCTCAGGCTATGGAGAAGGCAATCGCCCAGATCACTAACGTGAAAGGCAATGCTTTTACAGTCTGCCGCTTTATCATGAATTTGGTGAGTCAGAAGAAGATCAAAACTGCCTCAGATCAACAGATCAAGTATATCGCCAACAAACTCAACACCGTCGACGATATTCGTGCCGCCTTCGAGTCGGAAGCCAATATTGAGGTCTTTGTCCGCAACTTCTTCACCGCGCAGTTATTGACGCCGGCTATACTTCTAGACTTACCGGCTGAACCGGACAATATCACACCCTATCTGTCTGAAACGCCGCCAGCGCATGATGAATTCACAAGTATCAACTCGTCCGATTAC
This sequence comes from Blastocatellia bacterium, assembly GCA_036277095.1. Taxonomy (GTDB): domain Bacteria; phylum Acidobacteriota; class Blastocatellia; order UBA7656; family UBA7656; genus DASUNP01. The sequence continues at coordinate 68,530 of DASUNP010000060.1, read as the reverse complement.
GATCCGCCTGACATCGATATTAGCGATTTTCCGACGGCTGGATAGTTAAAAGATACAGGCTATAGGAATGAGAAAAAGAGGCAAAAATGGCATTAATTGGTGATCTTCTATATCCGGATAACGCCGATATGGCGCGAGAACTGAACAAGGAGCAACTGACGCTTGAGAAAACCAACGCCCTCCATAATGACATGGTCGATACCTACCGATCATTGGCCGAAGAGATTGGGACATTTGATTCATACCTGATGGCTGTGATGGTGATGCAATATCACCTGGCTTATGCGAAGGAAGATCTGGAAAATCTTCCTGACACAAACATGCCAAGACTCACTGAATCGATTGCCGAAAAGATTGAATCACTGGCTTTGGACGCCGTCAGTGTAAAGATGGCTTACAACGGTTTGAAAGCGCTCGGCAATCGGATTGGCAATATTGTCCAGGAAAGTGGCTCCTACAAGAGTTCCTTCAGCAATGGTGGGAAAGCCTTCGAAGCCGAGATTCAACCAGAGCTAGACAGCATCAGGTTTCGGTCGGGCCTTTTACGATCCGGTAATATCGATCTTCTGACCAGGGGGGATACAGACGCTGCCGACCTTGGCGATATGGCCAAGGAGCTTGAGGTTAATGCGGGAGATTTGAACGAAGGAGACGGGGGCGAAAGCGGCGAGATGGCCGAAACTTCTGAGAGCGTTACCAGTGGCGCTGAAGCCGCAACGGAAGCTAGCCAGGCGGCGGTCGGAGCCGGAGAAGCTGCCGCTGAAGTCAGCGTCGAAGCCGCCACTGAAGCAGGCGCGTCCGTCTTGGGGCCAGCCGCTATTATCTTGATTGTGGTGACTGAGATCATCGGGGCAATCGACGCCGCTGAGACGCACGACAAGCTCGAAAAGGCTCTCAAGGACATGAGAAATATACAGAAGCTTTCCGATAAGAGCCTGGCGACTCTTAGGAAAGCCTTTAAGTCGTTATTGAAAAGTGCAAAGCTGGATATAATCACTTACAACAGATTATTGTTAAAACTCTATCAGTTAGAAAGCAACTCTTATTACCAAAGGTCTTTTGGCACGAGTGGCCTTGAGTCTCTCATTAATGGCTTTGATCTGATTACGATCGATAATACGGGTGGTCTCCCCGGGTATAAGACGGTATGCAGTGCGGATTTAAATGCAGCGACCGATTTCATTCGCGGGCAAGCCGAGCACGACTCAGAGATGACAGACGTGATTAGCAAGATCAAAACACATATTAAGGCAGAAGGTCTAACGGATGTCGATGACGCATTTCTTCAAAGCTTGGCGGAGGTTGAGAACATCGAGGTTAATCTCGTCAACAAATATAATAAGTTTCGAAAGTTTATTGCGGAATTTGCGTCCACGCTGAAGCCGTTTCATGATCAAATCCGGCAGGAAACGCTGCCGGATTCAAAAGAGCCGGTTGTGCCTAAAAACCCTAACTTTGGCGAGCCGGATCCTAATTTCGACCCAAACCCGAATGATTTCACCGTTCCTGCGCTGCCAAAATCGAACGCCGCTTAGGCACAGGACTGATAGGTTGGAATGAGGGTTCTCCGGTAAACTACACAACAGGAGAACTCACTATGCGAAAGCCTAAGGATGTAGGATTTGGGTTATCTTGCGGGCGATCTTCTCGCGGTCTTCGCGGCGGCGGATAAAGTGGCGGCGGTTCGCGCCGTCGGCATCGATCCAGGTGATGCCTTCGATGATTATAAGTACGTGAGTGTTATAACCGGTTGTCCGGCGGCGCTCAACCAAACGGCGGTCCCGACCTGTTCTACGCTCTTCTCCGTTCCACGCCATCGATTATTTCGACCCGGTGCGATTTCTTTCCTTCGAGCTTATGACTGGCTTTGAGGCCATCTGCCGGTTTTTCGTCGGGGCCATGCGGTCTATATGCAGGTGCAGCCCCGTAGCCAGCGTGTCGAGCGGGCGGCCCAGGCTGTAAGTGCGCGCGTTATGCGCGGAAACTTTCTCCCAGGTTGAGAAATCCTTTATGCGCAGGCCGAGCTTGGTGCCCGTCATGATAAGAAAATTGACCTGTTCGCGGTTAAGGTCGCGCGCGCGAATATCGTAGGCGCTGCCCCGGCCATAGAGCCTGCGGTGCTCGCCGTGGTCCGCGCCCGTCAGGACGATGTCACGGTCATACTTCTCTTTGAAAACCCTGCGAAGCTCGGCGAACTGGCGCTGGAACTCTGCGGGCGTGAGCGGTCCGTCAAACGTATTAACTTCGTTAGCGGCAATCTCTGTCTGCTCCGGGGCAGGACGGCCAGTAAACTCCTGGCTCTTCCAGCTTCCGGCCTTAGCTTCGCTCACGGCGTCGAGCTGGTAACGATTGATCTTTTCAATGATCGCGCGCCAGCCTTTGTGCAGTTGGTCGTTGCTTCTGAGATCCAGGCCAAGCTCAAGGAAATAATCTATCGCCCGGTCAAACTCGCGGCGCGCGCATTCCATATCGCCGGCGTTGAAGCAGGCTTCCCCTTTGCGCATGTAATCTTCGGCGCCCGCAAGTATCTTATCCACGTCTTGCGTGCGCGCGCCTCCCCCCGGTTCGGTTTGAGCGCTTATCGCAGAAGGAGCTAGACACGCTATTATCGCGGCGAAAAAAATGGTCTTAAGCATCAATCAGATTAAATCCCTTAACCTTGCTGGTCGTTTCGGCCCGTTACCTTCATGGGGACCTGAGCTGCGGATTAATTTTAACAAAGCGACAACCAGATTGTAAATTCCAGCTGCCTGCGAAACAAGAGTTTTATAACAGATTAATTACCCAGGCGGGTAGGATCAGACTTCGCGGTCGAGGGCGAACAGCGAATGGTCGTCAATCAGCGTAGGCGCGGGCTGAATGGCGAGCGCCGCCCTGTGCTTGAGGCTGCGGTAGTAGACGACCAGAGTCGCAGCGAGAATGGCAAACGAGATCAGCGACCAGGTCACCGCCCAGAACGTGGCCGGTATGCCGGTTATCCTTGCCATATTGCCCGCGTCCGTAGGATGGGCCGGCGCGAATGTCGACAAGTAGGTGAGAGTGTAGAGATCGTAAAACGCATTGAGCATCGTCTGCACGCCCAGAAAGCTCATGAAGAAATGAACGAACTTCGGCCTGCCTTTTATCCCAAGCCAGATGCAACCGGCCCCGAACAAAAGCCCCGCGAGCCACGCAAGCAGGTTGCTGCCGAACAGCACGGTTATCGCGAGCAGCAATATCCCCGTTCCTAAAGCTACTGCGCGCGCGTTGCGCTGGCGGCGAAGCAACAGCAGCAATGCCGCGCCGTAGATCGTTGTGCTCAGGTAGCCCGCGCTCGAAATGAAGAACCCCCAGCCGCTCGACTCCGTGAGCCCGCTGCCGTTCCAGTTGATCTCGAAACGATTGACCCCCCCGAAGGTGGCCAACGACGCGAGCGCGTGGCCCGTCTCGTGTATGAAGGTCCCGAATATCCTAAACGGGTAGGTTATCACGTCGGCGAATGGAATGAACCACAACACGACCGTCACGATCGAAGCGATTATCAGAAGCTTGAACGAGGCTTTGACTTCGGCTTGACTTTCCATGTGGTTCTCCATAGGCGATATATTATACGTCCGGTCGGCGGACTATGTTCATACGCTCAGATTTTTCTGAAGAACGCGCCCGGCAACGACGGGTCGTGCCTCAACTGCGCGTGATCGATATAGCCGCCTTCGTTCTTCATGACCATCAATAGGCCGTCGCGCTTTAGAACTTTCGCGAAACGGTCGACGGTCTGGCGCACGGCGAGCGCGTGAAAATAGAGCAACAGGTTGTTACATAATATCAGATCGAATTGCCGGTCGAGGTTCTTCCAGAACCCCCCGTCGTAGATGTTGGCCCGTCGGAAGGCGATCATCTGTCGCACGGAGGGGATGACCGTGTAGGCGCGCTCGCGCCCGTGCATGTCGGCCTTGACGAAATAACCGTTGCGCAGGTGCGCGTCTACCATGCGTATGGAGGAGGACGGATAGCGGCCCTGGCTCGCAGAGATGATCGCCTGCCCGCGCAGGTCCGTCGCAAGCAGGCTGGTCTTCCAGCTTTCGCCTTCGGGGAGAGTCTCGCACAGCGCGATCGCCAGCGAATAAGCCTCTTCGCCCGTCGAGCAGGCGGCGCTCCACAGGGCCAGCTTTCGCTCCCTCCCGCGCGCGCTTATCAGTTCGGGCAGCACCCGCGTCATCAACGCTTTGAACTGCTCGCCCTCTCGAAAAAAGCGAGTCTCGCTGTTGCAAAGCAATCCGGCCAGCACTTCAAGCTCGCCGGGCGAGCGAATAGCCTGTTGGCAATAAGAGAGCTCGTCAAGCCCGAGCTTGTCGGCTTTTGCCTCAATCGCCTCGATCAAAGTGTCGCGCCAGGACGCGTTGGTCTGCCACCCGAAACGGGCCGCCATAGCCTGTTCCAGAGGCTTGATGTGAGGGTTGTTGTTTCGCCTCATAATCGGGGGTCGGGGGTCGGGGGACAGGGGTCAGGGAAAACAGGATTTGAAATCTCAAATTTCCTGATCCCCGGCCCCTGATCCCTGACCCCTGTCCTTTGTGCCGCCGGTTTTCGATTCGAGCTTGATGTCGGTTATGGTCATTGCTTTATCGATGGCCTTGCACATGTCGTAAAGCGTGAGCGCGGCGATGGAGACTGCGGCAAGCGCTTCCATCTCGACTCCGGTCTTGCTGTCGGTCGAGGCGGTCGCGCGTATTAGTATGCCGTCGTCTTGAAGCTCCAACTCTACGCCCGCGTGATTGAGCGGCAGGGTGTGGCAAAGCGGTATCAGTTCCGCTGTCCGCTTGGCCGCCATGATGCCTGCTATACGGGCCACCTCAAGCGGGTCGCCTTTCGGCGTGCTGTGCGTGCGAATCGCCTCAATCGTGGCGGCCTCCATGCGCACGAACCCGCTCGCGACGGCAGTCCTCGAAGTGACGGGCTTGCCGCCGACATCGACCATTCGCGCGCGACCTTCTTCGTCTACATGTGTAAGGGCCATAGTGAAGGCACTATTAAACACCAGCCCGGCAGAATAATCCATTACAGAATCAAGGTCTCAACCATCTCGCCCTCAGCGATCTCGTGCACCTGCTCTGCGACGACGATCAAAGCGTTCGCCTTCATGAATGCTACGAGGTCCGAAGAGCCGCCCCACCTCAAAGCTTCGACCACCGCGAGCCCGTCTTTGATGAAGAAATTTCCGGGCAAATAGCTTCGGCGGCTCGATGAATCTTTTATCGAGCGGGCGAGCCGCGCGCGGGCCACAGTGAGCAGTGGCGAGAGGTCGCCTTGCAACTTTCTGATGGCGGGCCGGACGAAGACGTTAAAGGTCACGGACGTTGACACAGGGTTTCCGGGCAGCCCGAAAAAGTAAGTGTTTGCGCGGCGGGCGAAGACTATGGGCTTGCCGGGGCGAATTATCACTTTGTCGAAAAAGATTTCGGCGCCGATCTGTGCGAGCGCGGCTTTCACGAGGTCGTAATCGCCCATCGAAACGCCGCCCGATGTAATGACTATATCTCTTGATTGACTCGCCTCGACGAGCGCGCGGCGAGTGGCTTCGGGCGTGTCTTCGATTGTGCCGAGCAGGTCTACCGTGGCGCCCGCGCGCCGCGCGTAGGAAGCGATCGTGTAGCTGTTCGAGTTTCTTATCTGAGCGCCCGCAGGTTTTTCGGAAACGTCTACCAACTCGCTCCCCGTAGAGATCACGGCGACGCGAGGCCGCGCGCCGACTCGAACATTTGGATAGCCGAACGAAGCGAGCACGGCCATCTCCGCTGGCCCTATCTCGCGGCCCGGCTCGACGACGGTTTCACCGGCTGCGACTTCGGAAGCTTTCGGTGTGACAAACTGGCCGGGCCTGACCGCTTCATCGATGATGACAAATTGGCCGTCGCTTTTTGTGACTTCGACTTTTTGAACCGCGTCGGCGCCGCGAGGGATGGGCGCGCCGGTAAAGATTTTTATGGCCTCGCCCGCACCGATCTCCCCGTCGAATTCGGCCCCGGCGGCAATCTCCCCGATGACGCGCAAGCGAGCGGGCGCGCGGGCGACATCGCTTGCCCGCACAGCGTAACCGTCCATGCGCGCACGGTCAAAAGGCGGCAGCGCGATGTCCGACACCACGGGCTCGGCAAGTATCCTGCCCGATGCGTCATCGAGCGCGACCGTTTCGACCCCGAGCGCGTCGACACGCTCAAGCACTATGCTGATAGCTTCATCAACGGTGATCATAAGCGACTGCTGAGGGTTTAATTCGGAAAAGGAGAATAGGGTATGGAAAAAGGGATTGTCAATGTGGCGCACACGGCGTGAGGGAGAGTCAGAATAATTTTCATCAAACGCGCAAAACTTTTCTGCTCGCCTGTCTATTTCCATGCAGACTCAGATATTTGGTGATGGCTCTTTAGGATCAACCGATGACCTCTCATTCGGTCCAATTCCTGCTGCGCCTCATCTTCAATTCTGATCTATCCGTGCGATCAATTTTAATATCCCGTTGCCGATCTTAGGCCTTTGCCGATGCGGCCTGCCCGTTGAGGCTTGCTACTCGAAAGGACTTGCCTATGCCTGCTAAGAATCTCTATTACTCGAAGCGACGCTCGCCGGCTCGCCCCTCTCACAGGCCCCCTACGATTATCGCTCTCGTCCTTGCCTTGCCCTTGGCCTTTTCCCTCCTCATTCATCTGGCATCTTCGGCTCCCGCTCCCATTCAGTCCCAGCCTCCCCCTTTATCCAAAGAATACATTTACGCTGGCCCCAGGCTCATCGCCACCGAATCGTGCCACTCCATTTCTCCTTCCTGCAACTCATTCACCTCGGTCGGCGCCGAAGCAAGCATTAACGTCACGGCAGCCTCCAACTGTAGTTGGGCCGCCATCAGCAATGTCACATGGATAGAAATAACCTCGTCTGCCAACGGGAGTGGTAACGGAACTATCAACTACCTGGTAAGGGACAATCCCTCAGCCGCAGGGCGGCAGGGCGCCATTATTGTCTCCGACATCACGGTGAATATCTTCCAGTCGGGGGCGGTCTCTAACTGCCAGTACTCAATCTCTCCAGTAAACGCGACCCTGGGGCAGGGCGGAGGGACGGGCTCGGTGAGTGTGACGGCCACGGCGGGATGTAGCTGGAGAGCTGTATCCAACGATAGCTGGATAAGTGTTTCATCAGGGGGCTGCGGCCTCAACAACGGGAGCGTAGCCTACGGAGTGGGCGTGAATGCAACCGGCTCGACTCGCACGGGCAGCATAACGATCGGGGGACAACTCTTTGCAATCAAGCAGACGGCAAATTAATGCGCCAGGTGAGGAGCGCGCGTAGTTGAAGCCCGAGCTTGACAGACAGATCACTGCCAAGCGATGGCAGGTGAGGTGAAGGATTTAGATAAAGGAGAATAAATATGAGGCCCTTAAGCCGAGGAACTGGCAGAACAAGGCGAGAGCTAAGAGGTGTCGTAACAGTGCTGGTCATCGCAATGATGATAATTCCCCTCTCCCCGGTTCGGGCCGAGGTCGCAGGCAGGCAGGCAGGGCAGAGGCTCAAATCAGCGTATCAATCATTAAGAGATATAAAACTGTCGCTAAGCAAAGAGAACCTAACTCCTGTTAAGCCACAGGCGGTCGAAGAGTCGTCGCAGCGGGCGGCGCGGGTGACTCGCGTGCAGTTGTGCCCCAGACGCTTGTTACTCTACGTCGGTGAGGAATACGCTCTTTCGCCCTTGCCACTTGATGAGCATGGTGAGCCTGTACATGGGGTTATTTACACCTGGGAAACCAGTGACGTGACTGTGGCTGACGTTGCATCAAATGGCATTGTTACAGCCGTGAAGAGTGGCCAGTGTTTCATCACTGCTTCGGTGGGCAATAGGAGGGAGAAGGTGTTGGTGCAGGTGCGCGAAGGGCAGAAGCCTTTCCTGACAACCACTGCCTGGGATGCTGAACACGCTCAAGACTGCGAGAATCCTGAACAGTCGCCTGGGGAGCCTGGCGATAAGGCTGCTAGCAGCTTAAAGATCGATAGTCCTTCCGCACAGCATGGGAGCATTACCCCCTCGGTTATCGAAGACGAGGACCCGCCCGGCATATCGCAGGGCGGCAGCGCGGGTAATGCCACAGGCCACCCCCGCTTTGCGCCGAACCTGGTGCTTCAGTCAAATGTCGCCAGCACGGATAACAACCTGGGCAGCCACAACTTTAACTTCGCCATACCTATATACAGCCTTTCAGGTCGGGGGCTGGGCGTAAATCTGGAGCTGTCCTATAACTCGCGGATGTGGACTAAGAATGATAACAAGATGGTCTTCGATTACGATCAAGGCTGGCCTGCTCCGGGCTTTCGACTTAATTACGGTCGAATCATTCTCAACTTCGACTCGATCGGAAATCACTTGTTGATCCAGCCAGACGGCACACGCATACCACTTATTAAAATCAGTGAGGGGAGCCAAATATTCCGCAGCCAAGACGGGCAGCACATAGAGTTTGATTTAAGCAGCCCTAATGTTAAGAAGCTAACTTACCCGGGCGGGACAGTTGTCAAATACACCGAGAATGGTTCGAAGCTTATGCCTCAGACCATCGAAGATGTTAACGGCAATTCATTCGTTATAACCTACGTCCTGGATTGTGAAGACACCCCAAGGATAGGCGGACAATCTTGCACCTGCGGCACAAGCGGATGTAAAAGGGCGCCTCGCCAAGCAATCAAGCACATCCGAGACACGCTGAATCGATTAATCACATTCCATTACTACGCGGATGGCAATCTGGCGGAGATACGCGTGCCCGGTTATAACGACGGGCCGAGCCGAACCCTGGTGAAGTTTTACTATGGCACTGTTACGATGTCGTATAACTTCGGGTCCCTTGAGGTCGTAAAAGCACCGGCGAACGGGCAATCGTTGGAAGTTCTCAGAAAAGTTTATTTTCCCGACACCCATCGCGGCTACATTTTCAGCGATTACTCAGGGTATGGGATGTTCAAAAAAGCATCGTCGAACGCGGCGATGACCGAGACCCTGGATGGAACCCCTGTCTCCCACACAGAATATGTCTTTGAGACTTCGGCGCCCTTCCAAGAATCGCCCGGGTTCACTCAACGTAAGGATTGGTGGCAAGGCAAGACGGATGACCAGGGCAATCTCACTACCTTGCCTACGACGTTTGACTATACCCGTACGACGGATACTGTAGCCAAGACGATGACGAATACCGTCACTCGGCAGAACCAAGCCCAAACTGTAATGGTTTCTAATAATGATAGCGCATCGTCCCAGTATGGCGTGGTTAAAACACAGAAGGTCATTAATCCAACGACCGGCTCTACCTTATTTCAACAGGATTACACGTATAGCAACTCTTCCGGCATAGGCGGGTTGCAGCGCACACAAGTCGACACGATACCCGATAATATCTCAGCCAATCAGACGCGCGTTGAGCTTTCCTACGGCACATTCGGAAGACTCACGTCGCAGGTCGAATATGGCTTTCGCGACAACGGCAGTTTTAAGAGGCGGCGTCGCACTGACTACATCTATTTTTCCGGCGGCACATCCTACACGGACAAGGGCCTATTGCGGCTTGTCGAATCGGTCAGGGTGTATGACCTGAAACTGAACGGGGACCCGGCGGATGACGAGTTACTATCTCGCACTGACTACGCTTACGACGAGAACTCGGACCCGAACTGGAGCCTTCAAAAGTATGGCTTCACGAATAACTGTGCGCCGCCGGCTTGCCCGGCTCCCCCGGGTTATGCCACGAACACCGTCGACCGATCGGCGCGGGGCAACATCACTACAGTGAAGATGTGGTCCGCAGCGTCTCTAACAAATCCGCCCGACATCACTTTCCGCCATCGCTACGACATATTCGGGAACGAGGTAAAAGCGGAAATCGGCTGCTGCTCACTGAGGCAGTATACTTTCAGCCCGGAGATCGCCGGCAGGTACTTCTCCAAGGCGCTGTCGGTAGCCGATGGGCCCGCGACCGGGCCGACGCTGACGACAACCTACGATTACGATTTCAATACGGGCTTTCTCAAATCTGTGACGGACCCCCAGAATCGTCTCACTAGCTACGCGCCTGATGCAGCCATGCGCCTGATGACGACAACCCTGCCAAAGCTTGCCAGTGACTCTAATCCCAATCCTAAAATCGAGACGCTCTACCCGCCTGACCCCAATTATGGCAATCAGGAAGGGCTGATAATTCAGCAAAGAGTGACCTACATGGAGGGCGCAACCCAAAAGGTCATTATTACGAACAAGTGGATAGACGGTGCGGGCCGTGTGCTGCGCGCAGGCACGGGCGCGGGCCCAAGCCCGTCAAGCTTTGATGCCGTTAAGAGTATCTACGACGATCTCGGCAGATTGCGCAAGACTACTAATCCTTACAGCACGACCAGTCCTAACGGGGATACATCGGGCCTGCCCAACCCGACTGTCTATGATTATGACTCGATGGGCAGGGTCAAGCTTGTAACTCTGCCGGGCGGCAGCGGCAACACCGTGCAAACAGAATACAGCGGGGCCGAGACTACTATAATCGATCAGGTCGGACGCAAGCGAAAGAACTTAGTAGACGGGCTTGGCAGAATGGTCACGGTGACTGAGCAGAATCCAACAAACGGCAATCTTGAGTGGTCTACAAATTACACCTATGACCTGCTAGACAATCTGATAGGAGTAAATCAAAACAACCAGACAAGGACTTACGAGTATGACTCGATGTCCAGGATGAAGAAGGAAACGACGCCCGAAGCAGGCATGACGACCTACACTTATACGAGCTTCAACGCAATATTAAAACGGACTGACGCGCGGGGCGTTGAGACGCACTACAGATATGACGGGCTTAACCGCCTTGACCAGGTATCCTACACGGGGCCGAGCGGAGGGCCGGTGCCCCCTCCTGTCGAGGCTACAGCGACGGTCAATATAAACTACAACAACCTTACAGGCCAGGTCGCGGGTAATGGATTAGTCAGCTTCATCACTGACGGCGCGGGGCGCGAAGACTATGTCTACGACGGCTTGAGCAGGGTTTTAAGCAGGACTCGATTGATCGACTCCAACTCTTACCCAGTCGGATACGAGTACAACCAGGCAGGCCACTTTACCGCCGTAGTCTACCCGTCAGGCAAGCGAGTGAGGATGAACCACGACCAGCGAGGCCGTATGATTGGAATTGACAGGGTGGACACATCAGGCTCGGTGTTGACCACTTACCTCAGCAACGTCGGGTACAATCCCACGGGGCTGATTAATACGCAGACCATCGGCGATGTCATCGTAGAGAGCTTTGGTTACAACAATCGCCTGCAACTGGCTTCGCGAACGGCTACAAAAGTTGGCGGGCCTGCAAACGGGCTGATGAACCTTACTTACAATTACGAAGGACTTCAGGGCCGGAGCGGATTCGGCACAACGCCAGGCAACAGCGGCCAGTTGCTCGACATCACGGGAACCATCAACGGGGCTGTGCGTAATGAGGTTTACGGTTATGACAATGTTGGGAGGTTGACGATTGCTTCCGGGTGGTGGCCCGGCTCGCAGATCAATTACACCTATGACCGATGGGGCAACCGCACTGCGATGAGCGGGGCGCAATCGCAGACCGTCTCCATGCAGCAGATGCAGGGGGCGCCGGCGGGTGTGACAAATAACCGTATTGCCCTGGTCGGACTTACGGCCTACGAATACGATGCCGCCGGGAATCTTACCAGCGACAACGGAGTAATTAATCGCTACCGGTATGATGGCGAGAACAGGCTGGTGAAGGCAGATGGAAGCAATGTTGTCTACACCTATGACTCAACAAATAGGAGGGTGAAGAAATTAGCATCGGGCGTAACGACGTATTACGTGTGGGAAGGCAGCCAGGTCATAGCTGAGTACAGGACAAGTCCGACCGCGGGTGGTGGGCTGCGTTACCATCTTGCCGACATGCTTTCGACGAGGCTGACGACAAACAGTGCGGGTGATGTAGTAGGCACGCAGGATCATTATCCGTTCGGGGTAGACGTGAGCGCGACAGGAGTGGTAGAGAAGCACCGCTTCACGGGCTATGAGCGGGACACGGAGATTGGCAGTGATTATGCAATCAACCGTCAGTATTCGAACTTAACTGGAAGGTTCATGCGTCCCGACCCAATACGGGGGTCTATCAATAATCCGCAAAGTTTGAACCGATATTCATACGTCTGGAACGATCCGATAGCGTTTACAGATCCGACAGGGCTATACACGACCTGCGCTGCACAGTATAGAACGTGTCCGGGCGGAGGAGGAGGTTATCCCGATATATGGTCATGGGGATTTGGAAGGTCAGGCAGTGAGAGCGCGGCAGCAGAACGCCTATGGAATTGGAGATTACATAATACTCTCGACGCTGTCGCTGCGAAGAGGGCTCTGGCAGCCGGGAACTTTGGGAAGTTAGCGGATATTCTGAACAGTAATGAAAACGTAGGACTATCCGTTGGAGGGCTTACACTGTGGGGAGCGTTGGGGGGCGCATTTGCAACAGGGTACGGACAACCTGTCCTACTTGCTTCCGCGCAAGCGACGCCGCCGAGAAATATCAATTTTGAGCGTTTCAGACTTGGGCTCTCTTACGTCATTAATCTGTTGAAGAAACTCAGAGGGCCTGATTTCTTCATCGCAAATATCGCTAACCCGGTCCAGCTCAGCGTAGCAATTCCCAGGGGCGGAGGTTGGGATGATAGGATTGTTAGCTTAGGCCTCGCCACAGGCGTTGAAGCCTCAGTATTCGCCGGCTGGCTATTGCAAATGAATGAGCCGAGCCAGGATGAAATAACCAATTTCTTGAGCGGTTGGTCCGTGAGTGTAGATGTTTTTCTCTTTCCCAAGGTCGGGAAGGGTCTAGGCGGGGGGGTTATGGCGGCGAATGGTGATAGTACCAAGCTGGCGCTATTGATAGGACTCGGGATCGGCGGAGGAATAGGCTGGGGCTGGGGCGATTACCGTGATCTTCTTAAATAACCGAGTGGATAAGCAACCAGCCTACCCGCCCGCAGAGGCTCCGTGAGCGGCAGCAAGCTGGCGTATGGTACAAGCTATAGCAAATCTCTTCTTGAACGACTGTCAAACGTCTGGCGAGGCAGCAGTGAGCAAGTTGGAGCGTCTCTGAATCGCTTCCAAAAGTTCAGGATCAGATAAGAGTTGTACTATAATATGCTGAGAGCATGCCGCTGTTAAAAACAAAAAGCATCAAGGTCAGGCTTATTGTCGCCACGCTTATGATTGTAGGAGTGCTTGCGGCTGAACACATCACCAAACAGAACTCACCTAACAAAGACGATACCAAGTTAAAGGAAGTTGAGCATCTATTTACCAATATCCCCGTCTATCCCGGGGCGCAAGAAGTCCATGCGTCGTGGTCGTCTAAAGAGCGATTAGCCGGCGTAATTAAGACATACAAGACTGAGGCAGGTTTTAATGAGTTAAAGCAGTATTACACAGAAACACTTCCTCGACTCGGGTGGCATTTTGATGGCGAAAAAGAGATAAAAGACTGGTGGAGGGATTTAGGCGGGCGCGAATTAATATTCCAAGCGGGCGAGTATTATGTTCATATACAGTACGCCGGTGACAAGGCTGATTACGCATGGAATTATGCGGTTTCAGTCGGGTGGCGTCGATAACGCTCTCGGACTGATTCGATAAAGGGAAGTGCCCGAAATGGTTTCCGATGTGAGAAAGATAAGTACAATAGTTTTAGCAACACTCTTTTTTTTCGGTCCTGGAATCAGGGCCACCCCAACCGATGATTCGCTACCGTGGGGCTTTAATTCTACGGTCTTTATAAGAGATGAGAGCGCCGCCAAATCCAATCAGATCGATGCCTTCTTAGCCACAATCGTAAGCGGTAAAGGGCCGGGGGTTGGCGTAATAGTTATTCAGGACGGCAAGGTTGTTTATAAAAAAGGACACGGCCTGGCCAATGTTAAAGAAGGAATTCCAATCCGTGTAAATACCGCCTTCGAAATTGCTTCATTAACAAAGCAGTTTACGGCAATGGCAATAATGATGCTTGCAGAGCGAGGGCAACTGAGCTACGACGATTCCATTCAGAGGTTCTTCCCGGACATTGATTCTCGCGGGGCAAGAATAACTGTGCGACACCTATTGAGCCACACTTCCGGTATGCGTGACTCACTTACGTCTCTGCTGGGGGAAGATACTCCTAAGCGACCTAAGGATATAGTAGCTTTCCTGTCTGAGACGAAGAGTGCTCTGTCCGCACCCGGCGAGAGGTTCATCTACAGCAATTCGGGATACATTACGTTAGCCTTGATCGTAGAGATCGTATCAGGCATGTCTTTCCCTCTATTTATAAAAGAGAATATCTTCCGGCCCCTCGGGATGGATAACTCTATTGTCTTTGATGGAACAAAACGCGAGATACAAAATCTAGCTTTAAGTTACATCGATGAAGCAGCCACAGTCGGGCATAGCCCAACACGCGCCAGTTATGGCCATATAGGAATAATTTCCACATTGGACGATTTGTTCAGGTGGGATCAGGCTTTGTATACAGAAAAGCTGGTAAAACAAACGAGTTTAAAACAGGCACTTGCACCCGCCAAACTGAATAATGGCGACACGGTAAAATATGGATTCGGTTGGGAGACAGGGATTGATCATGGGTTAAGGTATGTAGGCCATCACGGTAGAAGTTTAGGTTATAGAGCTCATATGAGGCGTTACGATAACGAGCATTTTACAGTTATCGTTCTTGCGAATGGTTCTCACATTTGGCCACAAACGATTGCGAGAAAAATAGCGAGAATGTATTTAGGTGATAGGATGGCCTTACCAAAGCCTATAAGCATTGACCCACGAAGGTTGAGAGAATATGCGGGCAGATACACTATAGCTGGCGGTAATTATTTTGAGATAATTCTTGAGAATAGCGATTTATGGATCAAGTCATCGAATAGAGAAGAAAAAAATAAGCTCTTAGCGAAAACAGTCGGCGAGTTTATCGACGACGATACGGGCGAAACTCATATAGTATTCATAAAGAATGAAAAAGGGCTCGTTATAGGCTTCGAGCTTAAGATAGAGACAGACGACGAGAAGCTCATTACAGTATTAACCGCGAATAAGGTACTTTAGGCGTGTTCGTAATCTTCCCCGTCAAGTTTACATTTCAAAAGTAGAGGTTCCGGCGCTCAGTCAGTTTGAGTACAAAACTGTATACGCTAACCGAAAACGACGAAGACCACTCCGAAGAGTGGTCCTCACCTGCTGATTCATCAGCGCCTACTGGCGGAGCCGACGGGACTCGAACCCGCGACCTCCGACGTGACAGTCCCTAAGTCTCGGCTCCGCCTTTCAACAACTTACATATACTTTTAATAATTTAGTGCGACACAGAGCGACACCAGATAACTCAAGATGCCCTGTGCCAGCACTATTTAGTAGCACATCTACTAACACAGTACTAGGGCGAGAGAAGATCATAGGCCATGCAAATTGAGATTATCAATCAACATCAACCTTAAACAGTCTCGGTAAGGCGGCCACACTCATCGGTTAGAGCGCTTTGATAATCAGCTAACAGATTATTAGCAGCCCTATCTTTTCGTTGAAGTAGCTTACCATTTCGGCCAGTCCGTACATTCGATGTCCAATTTGTAATAGCAACACTCTATCCATCCGTCCATGCCCGTGCCGCAAATCTCGCACACCTTCTTTGACACTGTCTTGCAACTTGGGTTTTTTCCATATTGAACTCCTACGTGCCCAAAAGAACGTCCTAATGTAATATTCCCCAACTCACCACCTGGCCAAGTTGGTCGTCCAAAAGAACCTGTTATATCTGCTGACAACTTGGCCAGAGATTGTGTTGGACTGTAAATCAGGATATTCACCATAATAGGCACTCGAGCATTCGGAAGTATCGGAAGCAATAGCCCTGCATTCGATTCTATCAAGTCTTTGCGGATTCGCGGACTAATCAATCCTAAGAATCTCCAATTACCCATAATCCTCATAGCTTCCGTTCTAACTTGCTCAGGACAGGTTGTCGTAGAGGGGTCACAATCAGGTTCATTGCATGATTGCGTCTCCGGGTCGCACGGTGGAGGCGGCGGCAAACACATCCCACCGTCTACAGTTTCATCTGTTTTCGGGGCTTCAGGGCGTGTTCCATAAGCCTTAGTCCCCTCTTCTCCAGCCCTCCCAAAGCCAAATGGATCGCTGGGATCGCTGCCTACGCATCCTTGTAAACCACTGGGGTCGAAAAGGTTTATCGGATTGTTATTCACATAAGAATAACCATTCCCATAGTTAATTCCATCCCCCCAAATACCGATTGGGTCGCGCTGGATGAATCGACCCTGCTCTGTATTTAGATAGCGCATTCTGTAATAGTAAAGACGGCTTTCAGGATCGAAGCGGCGTCCGTTGAAAAGATAGAGGTTGTTGACGACGCTGTGATTGCGCTGCGTTCCCAATCCATCTGTGATCGTGGGCAAACCATAAGCCTCATACTTGTATCGTTCAACGACCGCACCTCTATGGTCTGTCAAAGCCGATATGTAACGCTTGCCGTCATCGCTGTAGAAGAATCGCTTGTCTTGATTGACCTGATCGAAGCGGTCACTATCGCCGTCGCCTGTATTATCGCTAGGCTCGATCCGGCCATCATTGGTGGCGTCTATGTCGAGCGTCAGAGGCTCGTCTATCCACATTCCATAAACGTATTGCTGTGTCGGGCCTATGCGTTGCTGAATCGAGCCGACATGGCCCTCTTCGATCACGCGCCAACCGTCATAGAAATATCGCACGCGGCCGTTGAGGTCGGCGGTCGCGCTCCTGCTGTTTGTCACAGTTGCCTGAAATCTTCGATTGTCAGCGTAGTATAAATAAACTGCGACAACTGCCCTGTCCGATTTGCGAGTGACCTTGCGCAGCCGGTTGGCAAAATCGTACTCGTATAGGTTCGTGCCGTCATCCAGCAGATTGCCGTTGTCGTCATGGAACTGGGCACTCCCGGGTTGCGAAGGAACAGTGACCGGAGGCGGCCCTGCTGTCGCTCCAGGTCCTGTCCCAGATGTCGTCCCCGTTGATCGCCCGAATAGAGTGTATTCGTTCATGTTGTTGGCTTCGTTTATCCGGTTGCGGCGTCTGGCCCAGTTGCCCACGCCGTCAAGCCGCCAGGTGTCCTCGACTTCGTTTTGCCTGGCAAACTTCGTGAGGCGATACGCCGAGTCGAATTCGTAACTTTCAGCGCGCACAAGGCTCATTCCCTGGCTCTCTGTTTCAGATAGCTTGTTGTTCGCCCGGTTGTAGGTGTAAGTGAAACCGGCTATCAGTGAGGCTTGCCTATTGACATGCTGGTGCGACACTAAGCGCTTGAGGCGATCAAAGCCCGACGCCTCTGTGCGATTGGCGTTAAGACGCGTGAGCCTTACGCCGTTGGCATAAGTCCGCTCAAGCACACGGTCAGGGCCTATGAAGTCATAATCTGCAATCGGTCCCTGCTGCGCCGATGTGGACTGGCTCGCATCGTTGATGGTGTCAATGCGGTCGAGGTTGTCGAACGTTATGTCAATTGCGCGCCCGTTAGGGTAGACCAGCCCGACGCGGTTGTTGTCGCCAGCCCAGCGGCTGGCGACAGGGAACTCGCACTGTATCTCTTCGAGCAAACGGCTCAGAGAATCGTAGGCATTCTTTACCGGCTGGTCATCAAGTAGGTCACCAGGATCGTTGTTGTCGAATGACAGGGTCAGGCGCGACAGCCCATCATATTCGAACCTCTGCAAAGTGGTGCCGGTAATATTCCATCTCAAGTTGCGATCTTTGAAGCCGCCTGCCCTATGCGCGGTGCGCGAATTGGCTCGATTAACGTTTACCTCCACAAGCCTATTGATGGCGTCGAATCTCCTGGTAATGATCGTCCCGTTCTGGTCAATCACGCGGACGAGATTATCGTCGCAGTCGTAGCTGTAATCTTTGATCGTGCCGTCGTCGAAGATTTCTTGCTTGCGCCGGTTCAGGTCGTCGTAGACGTATCGCGTTACGTTGCCTTTCGGGCTCACTGGCTCGATGAAACCAACAGAAGTGTTTTGATCGCCGGCGGAGCTTCCATCATCGGCCTTAGCTACAAGCCGGCTATTGGCGTCCCAGTCCTGGTCAATCACAATCAGCCCGTCAAGGTTAGCCGGATTGCTCGTATCAATCGAGTTAATACCCTGGCCGTCAACCCGCAGTTGATGCACTTCGGCGATCTTTCGATTCTGTCCGTCAAAGAAGTAATCCATCGTATTTCCGGGACGGTTGATTTTATCTCCCGATTGGCCTGTCATTGGAAATAAGCCGAGCGGGTCGGCGATCAACTGGGAGTCGTTATTGGAGTGTTGAGCATCGCTCGTGCGAATCAGGTTATCCCGGCTGTCATATTCATATCGAGTTGTCTGGCCCAGGTTGTCCGTCGTGCGAATCCGCCGATTGAGCCAGTCGTAGACAATGATCGTCGTGAAGGTCTCCTTAAGGCCGGGAACTCGCTCCGCTTCTATGTCCTTGCGCTGCGTGAGCTCAATCTCGATCACTTTCACGACGTTGTTATCGTCGTCGTACTCTCTGAATACCTTGTTGCCTTCGGGGTCAAGCTCGACTATTGCGCGGTCCGCGCCATCGTAAATCGTCTGGAAAGTGTCGAGGTCGTCTTCGATCAGAATTGTCCGCCGGCCGTTGCGGTCATGCTCGGATCGGGTCACGACAACGCCGTCGTTTGATTGACCTAGAGGTCCGTCTCTGAGTATCGGCGGGCGGATGTATCTGACGCCTTGATTTCGGTAATCAAAGAGCAAGTCGTCGCGCTCGAACATTCGGCTTAGCTCGTCAAATTTAAACTCAGCCTGGCTGAGTAGCGGCTGGCCTATATCCTGTTGTCTGAGCGGCTGGCGCAGCGTGGCCGCCAGGTTATTTTCCGGGCTTCTGCCGCCGACTGGGCCGAATCGCGCCTCGCTTATGACGTTCGAGGCCGGGTCGTACCTTGTGAAGCTCTGATTGCCCACCGCGTCAATGACGCTCTGCGCGCGGTCGAATCCGTCGAAAAGGGTCAGCGTGACTTCAGGGCGACCATCGCGACTGTTGTCGGCGCAGTCAACCACCCTGCTCACATTGCGGTTGCCGTCGTAGTCGCGCTCAGAAGTTGAAATGTCGCGGCTGTTCGGTATAGGTCCGGCTTCGGCACTTCCGCTGTGAGCAAGCAGCGCGCGGAATTGAGCGGTCAGCCCGCCGCGAGTTGATGTGAAGACCAGATCGCGCTCGTCAAAGACAAAGCTGACGACATTGCTCGGCTGGCGCTCGACGTTGCCCGCGGGCAGGTTCGCCACAGGGCTTATCTCAAGCACGCGATTCTCGTTGCTGTCATAGCGATACTTTGTGACGATGAATTCCGGCGGAGTCTCGCTCACTTCCCTCCGCTCTTCCACCAGGTGGTCGAGAATGTCGTAAACAAAGCTATGATCTATGAATTGCCCCGCAAGGCTTACGTTATTCGAGTCTCTATTTTCGACCGCGCGCTTGACGACGTTATCATTGTGATCGTAGAAGATGCTGATGCGGTAATTAAACTCCTTCATTCCCACTCGGCATTCGATCAGTGTCGCGTCAGCGCAGCTACTCCAGTTCGGCTCTTCCATATTTGCGCGCGCCTCGGAAACGTCTGCCGCGCGGCGAATCTCCACTACCTGATTGAGTTGATTGACTGAATATGCGGTGGCGATGCCGCGACCATCTACCTCTTTGACGACATTGCCTACACGGTCATATAAGAACTTGTGCTTGATGGCTGCCGGTTCAGAATTTGTCCCTGTATTGCGCATCGAGTTACTTTCAGCGTCTATAATCTGTTGCTTGAGATAACCGAACGGATCGTCGCCAACACCGGGCGTTATATCAAGGCCATCGCCATCAGGATCGTTCTCAGGGTGGTATTCGAACGTGTCTACGTTTCCCTCGGCATCAACGCGCTTCGTCATCTGTCCGAACTGGTTGTACCGATAGAGCTCGAAGATCTTTTGTTCAGTGCTGCCCCCAAGCCTCGCCAAGTTCGAATCAGGCAGGAGGTTCACCGTCGGGCGCATCACCTTAACCACATTGCCCGCGACCTGATCGGTCCGCATATCGCCGTTCACATCGCCAAGATCAATAGGAATATTGTTGTCCGCAAGCAGCCTTCTAACCTCCGTTTCCTCAAGCCCAGACTGTTGAGCGAGCGCAGCAATGTTATTTCCTTCCTGGTAGTCAAAAATAAAAAGCGTGGTGTAGCGACCGGGCGAGTTCTGCCCGCCGTTTTGCGGCGCGTAGGTAGGGTCGTTGCCGCGCGGATCAGTTTGCGCGCGCAACTGGCTGTATATCGGCTCGTAAGTGCTTGAGGTCCGTATGAAAGCCTGGTCTCCACCGCGCCTGGCATCTGGCCTTCTGGTCTGGCTCAGGAGATTGCCCTGTAGGAAGCGCGAAGGGTTGGGCTCGTCGTAGACGCTTTCTACAGAATTACCTTCGGGCAAGATCATGCGCGTCATCTCACCATCTTTGTTGTACTCGTAGCGAGTCTCGAAGAAATCAGGATCGCCCTGCCGGATATTTCTATTGGTGAATTCTCTCACCCGCACGATGTTGGCGAGCTGATTGAATTGATACTCTGTAAGGTTGCCGTTGCGGTCCGTCACTCTCGTTTGAAAGACGGGCGCAGTAAAGTCTCCGGCTGGCGCAGCGCCCAGCGATCGATATTCATAAGAAATGGTCCCACCCGCCGCAACTCCGCTCGCGTTGATCCCTCCTATCAACTGACGCAGCACACGATCTACATTTGGAGAATCCTTGTCATTGTCATACTCGACTCTTACGCGCGGCTGCCCTGATGAAGCAACTTCGTTGGGAGCGATGATCTCAATCATATTATGGTTGAGCTTCTCGACAGGAAACCTGGAGCTATATCGGTATTGCGTAGTCTTCCCTTCCGGGAAGTTGTTGCCGTTAGGCGTGCCGGTGACATCAGGCGATGATACCGCTATCAAATCGCCCGGCCCGATTCGGGCCGTGTTTCTTTCATCATCGTATTGGAATTTGATCTTGCGGCCAGAGAAATCCTCAACCTCTATCAGGTGGCCCCTGTCATTGTAGCGATAACGGATAGAACGCCCTAGCGTTTCGATTACTTCAACGAGTTGTTTTGCTCCATTGTATTTGAACAGCATCCGATTTCCGTTGCGGTCACGAAGCTCGGTCATGCGACAGATTCCCTGATCGTCACGCGCGGAGTAAAAGACCCTTGTCCCGTTCTTGTCCCTCTCGATGAAAGTCCCGTCAGAGTTGCGCCTCAACTGAGTGTAGAAGCCGACAGGGGATTCAAAAGTCGAGCCCTTAAGGTTATAGCGGTCGGCACGACCGTATCCATCCATGCGCAGGATATGGCCGCCCTCTTCGACGAACAACCGTCGGTTGTAGTTGAACTCCCAGTTGTGGCCCAGCGGTCCCTCGAAATTGATTCCGCTGCGATATTTCCGCTCGAACTTCCAATTGAAGCCTCTCCCTTTTATTTCTAGATCAATTTCGTAAAGAAAGAATTCACCGTTGTGGAGAAATACAGTTGCGTGGCCTGTGTCCTGCTCTATGCCTGGAAATGACCCGACGCTCTCGCACTTTGTTCGTTCTTGCGCGACCAGGCTAATGCCCTGATTATATGTAGGCTCTCCATTGCAACCACACGCAGGCTTCGTTGCATTCTCCATCATGGTCGTGAAGACTATCGGCCCGTTGAAGAAGCTGCTGTCGCCAGACTGCGGTCTATGTGTCGGCTGCGCAATAGAAGTTACGTTAGCAGGCTGGCTAGACCAGTTCTCATCAATCGGCTTTCTGTCGGAAGGCTTAGTGGGATAAGTTTTCTTTTCTTCTTTGAACAACCCTTCCAGGATCCGTTTCATAGCCATCTTTTCAGCTTCATGCAGAAACTGGAGGAGGCCGCCAAGCTGCTGTGCCTGCGGTTTTAAACCTGCAAGCGACGATGAAGGCAGAAGAGTTATTATCAAAAGGTAAGCTATTAAATGTCTGACAAGCACCTGTCTTCTGTTATTCATGATGAGGGCCTCCTTTGTGCAGCCATTAACGGGCCGTAAGGGGTTGGGATCTCTGTAATATTCAGTTGACGCAATGGATCAAGCTCTTGAGCCAAATCTGGGCGCGGATATATGAAGAGCTTGGTCAAGCATGATCTGTGTTAAACAATGTTGTGCGGGCGTGATGCCTGGCTGAGCTTCTGACCAGTAAGAAGTTGAAACTATGAGCATGATATTTCAACTCTTGTATGCCATTTTCACATAATTCGAGCTTGTTTAATGGCAGACATAACTATTGGGCACACATAACCTGAATGCCTGAAACACGCTAATCCCAGCCGTTATCACATAGCCCGAGATACACTCGAAGCACAGTTGAGAGATTACGCAGTAACCTGCGAATCCCTCTGCCAACTAATGGTGTTAAGATAATCGAGAAGACTTCAGCGAGAATTGAGAGAGATGTGATACGACTTCTCGAAAAACGCGGTCAAGGACACCCTACATAAATTATGTAGGAGCCTGAAATCGTTAATAGATATTCTTGCACTTCGTTGAGGCAACGTTGAGTTGGTGAACCGTGCCGGAGCGAAGATCATCTAGTTTTAGCAATCCTGAGACGATCACCAAAGATGGCAATGTCCGGATGCTGGCAGAGCAAACAATGGACCATCCATAAGATATATCTGAACCAATATGGGAATTAGACTTGTAAGTCGTTCATTACCAACGCGAAGGTATTTTTCATTACTGTGAATGGCGAAGTATTAATCCTTATCGGGCAGCTATCTTTGCGGATACTAAGTTTACGAATGATTGCCAATTAGTATCCATAAGAGTAATCCTTATCCACCGGATGAGTTCGCCTCAGACCGTTAGGACTGTAGAAACAGATCGCAGATTGCGATGTCTCAATTCTTGCGCACCAACTCATAGCAACTCAGGCGAACTCTACGACATTTTACTCAACTCCAGATAGGAAATAAGAAAGTCCTGGAGAAACATCCGCGAGCCGAGTGAATGCTTGACCTCTTGCCTTCCACGTCGGCATTCTAAACTAGACCATGATTAGAAGCTCATCATCAAGTGACACAACCCAACACGAAACGAAATTTACCGACAAAACTAAATGGAGTTGAAAGCCCTTATCTTCGGTTCTGAGGGAATTCTACTGGTACAATTACTGGCACACAGACAAAAAAAGCGTGTCGGCAGTCATGCCGACGACGCTTAGTTATTGCTGCTATTAATGTTGGCGGAGCCGACGGGACTCGAACCCGCGACCTCCGACGTGACAGGCCGGCGTTCTAACCAACTGAACTACGACTCCGCGCTAAAACTTAAATGATAACCCGTATGTTTTAAACTGCTGTCAACGTCGAAGGACAAGTATAGACAAAACCTTTATAGATTTGCAAGGAATCGTTGCGCATGTGCCTGCACATGTTCATCGGCGTTTCATAGCGAATCCGGTTTTCTTCTCTAACTGTAGGCCGTGAATTCATCTCCGGCCCCGATCACCCTGGCAGAAACAATGGCAACCCCCGTGGGGTTTTCGCGCCCGGCGTTCGAGCCTGTTTGGAACCGCCTTCGTTCTCGCCTCGCAGTAATATTCAGTACGTTGCGTGCCGGTTTTTCGCGATCTCTTATCTGGCGGCAGAGGCAAAGGTTTTTTATACTTATGAGTTGAGAGGCCATCTAAAAATGACAAGGACGGCGGCAATCAATACTATTGAAGACGCGCTCTGGCAGTGCGGTGTCAACGATTCAACGCTCGTTCAAACAGAGAGGGACTCGCTTGATCGACACGGCTACATATTGCTGCCGGATGTCTTGGATTCAGATCGGCTGTCGTGGCTACGGGCTGCATTTGAGAGCGCGTCGAGCGAAGGCCGACACACGGCCGACAGCAGGCAGAGCGGCACGCAGCACGTAACCGACCTTGCTTGGAAAGGCACTTCCTTCCAAATCGCCTACACGCATCCGAAACTACTCGCGGCCGTCTACCACATATTGGGTCGTCCGTTCAGAGTATTTCAACTGAGCGGGCGCAACCCGTTGCCGGGGTACGGGCAACAAGGATTACACACGGACTGGTATCCGCGAGCCCCTTCAGAACCATATAGCGTTGTCACCGCGCTGTGGCTGCTGGACGATTTCACAAGGGAGAACGGCGCGACGCGGCTGATTCCCGGGAGCCACAATTTTCTTAGACCGCTGCCGAAGAGTTCGCAGCAACCCGAGAGCCGTCACCCTGACGAGAAGCTCGTAATCGGCAACGCCGGTTCGCTGCTGATATTTAACGGGCATCTGTGGCACAGCGGGACGCGAAACAAAGCGGATCAACCGCGCCGGGTGCTGCAATGCCAGTTCGCCGGGCGGGAGTTGATTCGCCCCGTAGACACTCTGCCCGACATCGCAGAGCAATTAGCACCCTCGGCTCGGTATTTACTGGGAGTCTGATCGTTTTCAGTTGTGCCGGATAAATTCCCCGCCCTTCTTGCCCATCAGATCGTTAAAGAGCGTTTCGATAAATGCGTCCGTGGATATAAAATCTCCCGACCACTGCTCCCACGCTTCGAGGATCTTCTCCCGCTTCATCTGATCGAGCCCCTTACCCGCTTTGACCGCGTCGTCCACCACGGCCCTTGTCTCTTTTATCATGGTCACGAAGTTGCGAACGTCTCCCAGGTTTGAGACAATCCCGTGCCCTGGAATCACCTTCACATCAGCGGGCAGGTTGGCGATAACATATTCCGCCGCCTCGATCATCCCCGCAACGCTACCGCCCCCCGCCAGGTCGATGAAAGGGAAACCATAGGTCACGAAATCGTCTCCCATGTGCACGACATTAGATTCGGGGAAGAAGATCAGGCTGTCGCCGTCAGTGTGTCCGCCGGGGTAATGCAAAACGCGAATGTCCTCTCCGTTCAAGTGAATCGTCACGTCCTGGCTGAAGGTGAGTATAGGCAGCGCTTCCCTGGCCGCCGGCTTCAACACCTGTTTTACAGAGCCGAGATTGCCGGGCGTGCCCCCGCTTTCCAAACGCTTGCGCACATTATGATGCGCAATGACGGGAGCGTCTTTCTGAAAATCGGCATTCCCGTCGACGTGATCGAAATGGTAATGAGTGTTGATGATGAAGCGCAGGGGTTTATCGGTTATAGCTTTGAGCGCGGCTTTGATCTTGTCGGCGAGCGGGGCGAACTGATCGTCTACCAGGACGATGCCGTCGCGGCCCGCGGAGAAGCCGATATTGCCGCCCGCGCCCTTCAGCATGTAAACATTGCCGCCGACCTTGCTAACCTTGATCTCTACATTGCTGAAGTCGTCTCTACGCATTTCTATTCACCTCAAAGAACCTGAGCGAGCAGTATACATCATTGTGATCTGCTGGCGGGAAGTGAGCGCTGCGTGGATTGTTGAGAAGTTGTTAGCAGCCCTGACCAGGGCTTACCGAAGAATGCTTACCTGACTTCCTGTCGGCGCGCAGAGTGATTACACAGGCGACCGATGAGACAGATTCTTAATCTCCCTCATCGGTCGCGTGGTTACGTAATGCTCAAAAGCCCTGATCGAAAAATCAAGCCACTGCCATCGCTGACTTCCGTAATCCGAAGTACTCTAAACCTGCAAACGTAGCCACGCCTATAGCCTGAAGGATGACAAAGGCATAGCCAAATCCTGTCGGCTCAATCCACCCGCTCACCAATAGCAGAATGCTATCGACCGTCCAGAGCACGTTTAAGACAATGACTGCCCACAACGCCGTCTGCGAGAGATTTGCCCGCGTCGCAAGATAGACCAGGAATGCTGCAAACGGCAGCAGCCCTATGCCGGCGTAGCGCGAAAGCTCTCGGGGCAATCCGAAATCCTGCTCAAGCAAGCCTGCGCCGAGCAGCATCAGCAACCCGGCGGCGGCGCACGTCGCCGCATCGGCAAACAGCACCCTGCGAAGAAAAGTCGAAGTACGATATAGCTCCATAGTAACCTTGCACCTCCTTGTCTGTTGAGCGTCAGGCTTTCTCGTTTACCTGACCGTTCGCCACGCCCGCATAATTCCACACTTGCCATCAGCAAACAATTACCTCGGAGGTAATCGCCAGCTTTTCCCGCATTCTGTATAAGTTCAGCTCAGACTTCGGCTTTTGAGTAAACTGTAGAGGAATGCTGATTCTAGAACGGTCTTGCTTTCGTGACTCCCGAGTTCTCATATATTATTGTCCCAGAGATGGAAAGCTACTCGGAAGAAAGCAACCGGCCCGGAAGGTTCAAAGAGCTTGCCGAATCACTTTCTGAGATCGGGCGAGGTTTTTACGCTCGCGGCTGGGCATTGGGAACAAGCGGGAATTTTAGCTCGGTAGTGAGCATGAATCCTTTGCGGCTGGCCATTACCTCAAGCTCAGTCGATAAGAGCCTTCTCACGTCTGACCAGATTCTACAAATCAATGCCGATGGTAAAGTGGTTGAAGGAGTGGGGCGTCCTTCAGCCGAATCTCTACTGCATATCATGATTGTGCGCGTGCGCGGGGCAGGAGCGGTGTTGCACACGCATTCAGTTTGGAGCAATATAATCTCTGACGCTTATGCCCGCGATGGCGGTGTGCAGATAGAAAGTTTTGAGATGCTCAAAGGTCTGGAAGGCGTTCACACGCATGAGCATCGCGAGTGGCTGCCGATCATTGAAAACTCCCAGGATATGGAAGCGCTCGCCCATTCAGTCGAACAGAGGCTGAACGACCATCCCGACTCACATGGGCTCCTGTTGCGGCGACACGGTCTATATACCTGGGGTCGCGATTTGGCCGAAGCCAAACGCCACGTTGAAATACTCGAATTCCTGTTAGAGGTTTTGGGGCGAATGGCTCGGTTGTGACGCAAAGTGAGGAAACATTATGGCTATCGTCACTATTCCCGACGAAAAAAGAACTCTACGAGATCCCGAAGCGATTACTGACTATCTCTCCAGTATCGGGATTGATTACGAGCGATGGGAGCCTTCGCACTCTGTTCCAGCAAACGCGACACAAGAGGAGATATTGGCTGCATACGCGGCTGAAATTGACAAACTCAAGGCGCGCGGCGGTTACGTCACCTCGGATGTAATAGATGTCAGCCCGCGGACGCCCAGGCTTGACGAGATGTTGGCCAAGTTCAATCGCGAACACTGGCACGATGAGGACGAAGTGCGTTTCATCATTCACGGTCGGGGGCTGTTTCATATTCGCCCCCACCAGGGGGATGTGGTAGCGATTGAGGTGGAGCCAGGAGATTTGATCCGCGTGCCTCGAGGAACATGGCACTGGTTCAATCTCTGCTCTGATCGTGAGGTTCGCGCCATACGTTTGTTCCAGGACCCGGCAGGGTGGGCTCCGCAATATACTGAGAGCCGAGTCGACCGCAATTATCAACCTGTCTGTATGGGCGCTTCATACTTTCCCGTGCAGCCGAGCAGTTGAGCATAAACTGCTTTTCTATTCGGCTGTGAAATCACCGCTTTTATAGATGACTATTACCGGCATACTGTTAGATGTAGAAGGCACCACCACACCTATAGATTACGTCTACAAGATTCTATTTCCATATGCGCACGCGCATATGGAGGCTTTTCTGGGCGAGCACCTATCGGATGAGGAAATCCGCGCTGCCGTAGCCTCGCTGCGCGAAGAACATGCGGCAGACGAGCAACAGGGCTGCAATCCTCCTCCACTCCGAAACCAGTCGAAGGAAGAAGAACTGGGGTCTATCGTTGCTTACATTCACTGGTTGATGGACCGAGATCGGAAGTCAACACCATTGAAAACGATTCAAGGTGGGGTTTGGCAATACGGCTATCGAAGCGGCGAATTGCGGAGCCAGGTTTTCGGAGATGTCCCAGCGGCATTTGAGCGATGGCACAAGCAAAAAAAGGAAATACGCATCTTCTCTTCAGGTAGTGTATTGGCGCAAAAACTGCTTTTCGCCAATACAGAGGCGGGCGATCTGACGAAGCTCATCAGTGGATACTTTGATACTAGAATAGGGGCGAAAGGGGATGCAGAGAGTTATAGGCGCATTTCAAATGCCTTCGGACTTGCAGCATCAGAAATCCTGTTTATCTCGGACGTAACCGAGGAACTCAATGCAGCATGTTCTGCGAATATGCAAACGCGGTTGTGCTTGCGACCAGGAAACCGCCCACAGCCGCCCGGGTCAAACCATCCAACTATCCGCAGTTTCGATGAGCTGTTTTCGGAGCATCTTTAGCTGAAATGATAGTGAATGCTCCCGTCGTGAGGGGGTGAAGAATGTTAGGACGTAGATTCTTTCTTAATATGAACAAAGCACGATCATCTTGGTGCTTGTTTATGATCCTCTCCATATTCCTCTGTGCGGTTAAAGCGCAATCACAGGAGAGCAAAGAAACTCCAAAGGGACAGGATGAAGCAGTAACCCTGAAAGCCCATCTGGTTACTATAGACATAATGGTGAAGGACAAGAAAGGGAGGAATATTACGAACCTGGAGGCTGAGGATTTTACAGTATATGAAAACGGAGTGCGGCAGAGGGTAGAGTTTTTTGAGCCGCCTCTTGCGAGAGGCAAGCAAGCAGTTAAGCCGGAGTCCGGTACGCAAGCCACCCCGATTACGTCCGGCGGCCTGCCAATGAACATTATTTCTCTGGTGGTGGACGGGACTACGACAGGCCTGGCAGATATGGCGCATGTGCGAAAAGGGTTAATCAAGTATATCCAGGAGCAGATCAGTGACACGGACACGGTTGCGATCTTTGCAGTGTCGAGCGGATTACAGCTACTACAGCCATTCACGCATGACAAGTCAAAGCTCATTTCAGCCGTAGAGAAGGCTTATGCTACGACCACCTCGTCTAAGAACCTGGAGCGCAGCGATATTGCGGAAAACATAGGGCGACTGCAGAACGAGTTAAGCGGCGTTGCGGGGAACCCGGATCCTCAAGCGCAACTCAAAGCTTTGATGACCAGGCTGGCGCTCGAGAGATTTACCTTGCTTCGGGGGCAACTGAGCCTTCAAACAGCGCGACCCGTTCTTGCTGCGCTTGCGGCAATCTGCGATGCCCAGCGCGCGATACCAGGGAAAAAGACTCTAGTGCTATTCTCGCAAGGAGTTGTTACATCCGCGACTCTCGATTGGCAGGTGCAAGGCACTATCGATATAGCCAATCGTGCGAACGTCGCGATCTACATAATAGACTCGGCTGGGCTGACGGCGAGTGCTCCTCAGTCTGGAGCCCTTGTGCCTGCCTCTCCGTTTGGGGGTATTGCGGCATCAGGCAGCGCTGAAGACCGGATCAGAACGGTAGGCGGGGAAAACGTGTTTGATAATGCGCGGCACGAAGGGATAAACCGTGAACATGACACATTGTATCGAATCTCAGTTGATACCGGCGGAGAGTTCATCAAGGGGAGTAATGACCTTGCAAAAGGGCTGAGTCGGATAGACCAGGAAATCCGGTCCCGCTATACATTGGCTTATTATAGCTCGGATCAAAACTTTGACGGGGGCTTCCGCAAAGTGAAAGTAGAAGTCCGCAGACCCGACGCCCGCGTAACATCGCGCCCAGGCTACCATGCTACTGCAAGTGACGAGATAGTGCCCCTTACAGCGGAAGATAAGAAATTGCTGGCGAATTTTGTGACAGCAGAGGCAAGACCTGCATTTCCTTTTTTCTTGGAGTTGAGTCCCTTTAGAACAGAAGAAGGCCGCTATAAAGTGCCACTATCAATTGAGGTGCCGCCTAGCTCGGTGAAGTTCGAGCAAAAGGATAATAAACAACTGTTGCAGCTTGAATTTCTCGGCGTAATCAGAGAAACACCTGCTAAGGTACTTACTCGGCTAGGCGGCAGTTTCAAGATAGTACTGACTGCCGAGCAGTACCAATCAATTCTAACCAACAATATTTTTTACCGACAGGATATAGACCTGGCTCCAGGCGCCTACGACGTTGAATTGATAATAAGAGACAGGCTGACGGGAAAGATGGCGGCAAGAAAAGAGAAGCTCTTTTTGCCCGCCGCGGACACCGCGTTTTCGACTTCCGGCCTGGTGCTGAGCCGTCACGTAGAGCAAGCACAAAGAACGTCCGTATCAGTTGCTATGACCGGGATGGGCGACGTGTTGAGCCATGAAGGAGTACAAATTCGTCCATTACCAAGCAGAGAGTTTCGCGTCAAGGATAATCTAATAATCTTCTTCAAACTATATAATGTGGCTGCGAGTCCAGAGACCGGTAAGCCGATAGTGAAGGTTACTGTGAGGTTAATGAAAGAGGGTAAGGCGGCGATCAAGCCGATAGATTACGTGCTTACGGAGAGCCTGAGCGAGCCGGTGCCGCATCTGACATTTGCGAAATACATAAGCCTTGCCGGGCTTCCAGCAGGCAAATATGCTGCGGTGATCGAATCCAGAGATATGATTACGGGCAGGCACGTGACTCAACAGGAGTCCTTTTTTATCAGACAATGAGCCGTTGCCTGAATTCGCGTTGACATTGGCCGGCGTCCGTAGGAGGTTCTCACTTCGAGGTCATCTGCGTTCCGCTGGATGGAGCAGGAATGGAACATGGTCGCCGGCGACTTCTCCCCGCGCGAGATTGAGGTCTTTGTTTTACCTCGGAGGTAATGGAGCGCCCTCTCGATTCGTGGATGAACAGTAAAACGACCTGGAGCGCATTCACAAAGATTCAAGACAGCTCGCCGCGCACACGCTCCAGCAGCCGCTTGCTTGCTCGTATGCCTTCCGATTCGCTCAGGTTTCTCCCTTCGTACTCGATGCCCACGTAGCTATGGTAGCCCGCGTCAATCACGATCTTCATCATGCGCTTGTAATCGGTGCGCGTCTCGTTCCCCTGCTCGTCGAAGTCATGCGTCTTTGCGCTGACGGCCTTGGCAAACGGCATCAATTCACTCACCCCTTTATAGCGATCGTATTCTTGCCCGTTGCCGAGGTTGAAATTCCCGAAGTCGGGTAATGTCCCACACCCCGGGTGGGCGACCTTCTTGATTACCGCTGAGAGCCACGCCCCGTTCGACGACAACCCCCCGTGATTCTCCACGATGACGCTTATCTTATGGGTTTGACCAAACTCCGTCAGTCTGCGCAGCCCATCTGCCGCCCGTTCCAGTTGTTCGTCGTAGCTTCCGGAGCTTCGGGCATTAACTCGTATGCAAAAACAGCCCAGGTACTTTGCCGCCTCAACCCATTTGTAATGGTTCTCAACAGCTTCGATACGCTTCGCCTGGTCAGCGTCACCCAGCGCGCCTTCCCCGTCGATCATGATTAACCGAATCTTGACGCCGAGGTCGCGCGCTCGCTTCTTCATTTCGGCCAGGTATTCTCTATCTTTGGCTTTATCTTTGAAGAATTGATTTACGTACTCTATCGCGTCAATGCCGTAATCGTTCTTGGCGACCCTGGCGAAGTCAAGGTTGTCGAGTTGCTTTGCAAACAGCGCGCGGTGGAGTGACCACTGAGCAAGTGAAATCTGAAATAGCTGCTTCTGCTTTGTCGGGCGCACCCGTTGGCTTTCAGAGTTGACGAAGGCCAGGCCGCCTGCTACCTGAAGCGACTGTTTTAGAAACCCTCTACGATCGATCGATCTTCGCATGGCGTGAATCTCCCATCAGAACAACGCTGAGTAAACATATTATGCCTTTGGTGAAATAGCATATAAACTGGAATTGCCCGTGGCGAGGTATAACACAGGAGACAAACTCTGTTCAATTATCTTCAAGAAATTTGGATATTGACCTTTCATGCAAAGTGGAATAAGTTTTTGGTCAGGGGTGTTATCATTTCTCAGGAAATGGCTTTGTGACGCTCAAGTTGTCAAGGTAAATTCCCATAACCGCGTCACGCGCCCTGCGCCCTGAAATCCGTCCAACCGGAGTTTTAAGATGAGCAAGAGATTAATCCTCGCATTATCGTTTGTCATCGCCTTCTTCACAACAGCTTCTAGCCAGCAGAAAACTCCTGTACAGAAAGCGCCTCAAAAAGAGGACGTAGTTCGCATCTCGGTAACTTTGGTACAGGTCGACGTCACAGTCACCGACCATAAGGGCCGACAGGTGACTGATCTGAAGCCCGAAGATTTCGAGATCTACGAAGACGGACGGCCGCAACGCATCAGCGCCTTCTCGTACGAATTGGCGGAGCCTAAGTCTGAAACGCGCGTCGCTGTTGCTGCTGAGGCTCAACCGCCAAATGTAAATGCGCCGCATATAAATGCGCCGCCGCTGCCGCCGACTCGCCTAAAACCAGCCGACGTGCGCCGCACCATAGCGCTCGTCGTCGATGACCTCACGCTCTCTTTTCAGAGCGCTTACCACGTGAGGAGCGCGTTGAAGAAGTTCGTCGCCGAGCAGATGGAGCCGGGCGACCTCGTTGCGATCATCCGAACCGGCGCGGGCATGGGGGCGCTCCAGCAGTTTACTAACGATAAGCGCCAGTTGTACGCGGCCATCGAGCGCGTCCGATGGAATCCGGCGGGGAGCGGCCAGATTGGAGCCTTCGCCCTGATCGACACAGACACGCCGCGCACGCCCGAACTCGACCAGATCCGGGAAGATATTTTTTCGGTCGGCACGCTGGGGGCGTTAAACTTCATCGTTCGTGGCCTTGATGAATTGCCGGGGCGCAAGTCAATCATCCTGTTCTCCGACGGCATCACGATTCACAACCACGACGCAAGCAGCCGCGTGCTGGATTCTGTCCGCCGCCTTGTTGATCTGGCGAACCGCGCGTCAGTAGTCGTTTACACGATTGACCCGCGAGGGCTGCAATACTTGGGGTTGACCGCCGCCGATCACGTCTGCTCCACCTGAGCGAACCCCATGATGATCTCCAGTTTGGAGACGATGCGCGCACGAGATTTCTTCCACTCCCAGGGCGGCCTGAATTACCTCGCTCAACAGACCGGCGGATTGTTCATCCGCAACTCGAATGACATCAGCCGTGGCATCAGCCGCGTGCTTGACGATCAGAGGGGCTATTACTTGATCGGCTATGTCCCCGAGGAATCAACCTTCAAGTCTGTCCAGGGGCGTAGAGAATTCCACAAGATTCTGGTCAAGGTAAAGCGGCCCGGCCTGCACGTGCGCTCGCGCGCCGGCTTTTTTGGGGTCGCCGATGATGAACGGCAGCGTTCGGATGATGCAGCCCCGGGCCGGCAGTTGATTGCCGCCCTCACCTCACCTTTCGCTTCGGGCGACATGCGTCTGAAGCTGACATCGTTCTACGGGCAGGACGCGGACAGAGGCGCGTTTGTGCGCTCGCTCCTCCACATAGACGCCCGCGACCTTACTTTCACCGAAGAGCCTGATGGCACGCGCAAAGCTGTAATCGATCTTGCCGCAATAACATTCGGTGAGAACGGGCGGCCAGTAGATCAAAATAACTACACTTACACGATAGGTGTGCGCGCGGAGGATTTCGAAAAGCTCCGGGAGAGCGGGTTTGTTTATAACGCCGTGCTGCCGGTTAAGAAGGTCGGGGCATACCAGCTGCGCGTGGCCATGCGGGACGCGCGGAGCGGGCGAGTAGGGTCGGCCAACCAGTTTATAGAAGTGCCGGATTTCAATAAAGGGCGGCTTACGCTGTCAGGGATCGTCGTGGCGGGCCACAAAATGGCTGATCCCAAAAAGTCGGATGCGAGTGGGAGCAGCCTTTCTCAGCCCGCAACCGGCGGTCAGGGGGAGACGGGCTCTGAACAAGACCCGCAAGCCGGCCCGGCCGTGCGCACATTTCGCGCAGGGATGTTGATGGATTATGGGTTCTTCATCTATAACGCAAAGCTGGACCGCGAAACGCGCCGGCCGCAGATTGAAACACAACTGACCCTTTACAGGGATGGCAAACCTGTCTTCACCGGACAGGCCAATCCGTTCGACCCCAGCCAGCAGAGCGATCTCAAGCGCATGGCGGCGCGGGGGCGTTTGAAGCTCGGCGCAGAGCTTCCTCCAGGCGAGTACGTCCTGCAGATGGTTGTCACGGACAAGATGGTTAAAGGGAAGCACCGAACGGCCACGCAGTGGATCGACTTCGAGCTGGTTAATTAACGAAGTTGGCTAGTTGCGCTGGAGGCGCAAGAGGTATTAGCCGGTGGCGCAACCACCGGCTCCGGTAATCGCCGCGTAGCGGCGGGTGATCTTAGCCCGGCGTTTCAACGCCGGGAAAACCGGCAGCCAAGAGCGCCGCGTCGCGTCAGCGACGCATGAATTCAGCCCGAAGCTCAAGCGTCGCTGACGCGACGCGGTGGCTTACGCCTTCTTGTTCCGTGCGCTGAAGCACACGGCTAAAATCAGCACGCCGCTACGCGGCGATGAAAACTGAGACCGAGAAGACTGAGACCGATCTGACGCTACGCGGCGATTTCTGCAGATCGTTCTATTAAACATTTCTGCAAATCGTTGTATTAAACTTAGACCCGCGATTCCACCACCGGCTAATATCTTTTGCCCCTCAGGGACTCCTCATCACTAGATTAGTTAAGGCATCCAAATTATTATTAGGAGAATCTAAGGCACAGCCCCGCGAGAAATGGCGCAAGAGTTTATAGCCGCTGATATAATCATAATGATTGCAACAGGGCTGCCGCAGATAGTGTAAAAGGCAAGGAAGATAATGCTCACACAACTCAGGATCGAGTTCAGCAAGCTGATCCGCTCGAAGGGTTTCTATCTCTCATTGCTTGCGCTTGTGGGGTTCGTCACCCTGATGTTGTGGGGATACTATTCGTATTCACAACGCAAGGCGGGAGGGGGCCAGGCCGTCGCGCAGTTCAAATACACTTACGAGTCAAGGAGCTACTTTAACGGTTTGACCTTCGCCCTCTACTCGGTGATTTTTTCTTTCAGCCTCCTCATTCCGGTCTTCGTAGCGATGACGGCGGGCGCGAGCATCGCCGGTGAAGCCCGCGCGGGCACTCTGCGCATGATATGCGTGCGACCCGTTTCGCGGGTCACTATTTTTCTATCCAAGTTCTTGATTGTAGCCGTCCACATCTATCTATTGATGGCGTTCTTTATCGCGCTAAACCTGCTGGTCGGGTATTACTTCGGCTGGGATGACCTGGAGTTATTCCCCGGCCCGCTAAACCTCGTCGACGAACCGGGCAGGATCGAGCGGGGGGATGCTTTGTGGCGCTTCCTCTACGCCAGCTTCTCCGGCACCTGGGCGCTGCTCGTAGTGGCGGCCCTCGCTATGTTGTTTTCGGTCCTATTCGAGAGTTCCTCTATGGCGGTCGTGACGACGCTGGCCATCTATATCATGCTCTACATCATCGGGCGGATAGAATTCTTCGAGGACCTGAGGCCCTATTTTTTCACTACCGACATGGATTTCTGGCGAGACGTTTTCAAGCCCGTAATCCCCTGGCGCAGCTTCTTACACTACGGGAGCATCTGCGGCGCATACATCTTCGGGACGCTGCTTGTCGCGGTCACAATCTTTGACCGGAAGGACATCACAACCTGACATGTGGGCGAAGATTCTACTGGGAGCACTTTTTCTCGTCATGGCCGGCGCGGCGTTGCGCATCGACCCTGCCCGCGACCGGTCGCTGCTGGGCGTGCAGCCTTCCGACGGGGTGCGGCTCCGTTTGATGACCTGGAACATCGGTCGCGCCAGTCTCGAGGGAGACTCGCGGGCTCACGATGAAGACTTGAAAGCGGTTGCCGAACTTATATTGAAATACGACCCCGACGCTCTGGCGCTCCAGGAATTAACAGGCCAGGATCAGCTCGACATGCTGCTCGGCCACTTGAAGCAGAGGTATCGCGGCGCGGTCTGTAGCTTTGGCAGGTCCGACCGCGTCGAGGCTGTGATCGTCAAGAACCGTAGCGCGAGGTTCGAGGATATACCGGGCGGCGAAGGGTATGCGCTCGGCGCAACGTTCCCTTCCGGGAATGATGCTCTCGAAGTGGTGATGATAAGTGCGCACGCGGACGCGTTCAACGCCGCCCGCCGCCGCGCCTTCGTCGGCGATGTCGTAGATTGGGCGCGCTCTCGGGCCGACGACCGGATAGTCTTTATTGCGGGCGATTTCAACTTCGAGTTGAATGCCAGGAACCAATCGAATCTATATACCGACAACCTGAAACATGATAGCGAGGCCTACGCTTATCTGTTGAAACACTTTCGCGACCTGGGGCGTGACGCCGGCGCGACGACGAAGAACGACCGCCGCATAGATTATCTATTTGGATTGCCGGAGGTCGCGTTGCTGCGCCGGGCCGAAGTGATCAAACCCGCGGCCGTCGGCAGAATGGACCACTTGCCGTTGCTGGTTGAGGTCGCGCTGTAGCGGGGTTTGTAATATGAGCGACGCGGTGCTTGAGACTGAAGATCTGACAAAGCGTTTCGGCAAGCGTGTGGCCGTCGATGACCTTTCCATGCGTGTTGAGCGGGGCAACATCTTTGGTTTTCTAGGTCAGAATGGCGCGGGTAAATCGACTACGATCCGCATGGCGCTCGGCCTGGTGCGGCCCACTTCCGGGCGCGTGCACCTGCTCGGCCATGACATGGCGAAACAGCCGCTGCGGGCGCTGGCGCGAACAGGGGCGATTGTCGAAACACCCGCTTTTTACGAGAGCTACTCGGGCCTGCAAAACCTGCGATTGCTTGCGGCCATGTCGGGAGGGGCCGATCAAAAGCGGATTGATCAGGTGCTGGACATTGTCGGGCTGCGCGCGAGGGCGCAGGATAAAGTGCGGGTTTATTCCCACGGCATGAAGCAACGGCTCGGCATCGCCCAGGCGCTTCTGCCCGCGCCCGAGGTGATCATTCTGGACGAGCCTACGGACGGCCTCGACCCGCAGGGGATACACGAGGTGCGGGCGTTGATCCGGCGTCTGCGTGATGAGCTTAATCTGACGGTGTTGCTGTCGAGCCATCTGCTGAACGAGGTCGAGCAGACTTGCGACCGTGTCGCGATCATTGACCACGGGCGGTTGCTTTACCAGGGCACGATCGAAGACCTTATTGACAAGGAGAAGACCGTTAAGCTGACGGTCGACCGGCTGGAAGAGGCGTATCGCATGTTATCGGCAGACCCGACGCTTGTGGTGAGCCGTAACGGCACGCAATCTCTCTACGTAAAGATGGCGGACGATCGAATCCCGGATGTGAATCGCCTGCTGGTTGAGCAGGGCATCCGCGTTATGGAATTATCGCCCCAGCGCGAAACTCTCGAACAGGTTTTTTTAAGACTTACCAGACCGCCGGCAGGGACTGATCGCTATATACAATGAGAAGCGCGCGCTCCGCCGGCTGCGCTAGTTAGGCGCGGCTCCCGAAAGCGCACGATTTATATCTTTAGCCCTTGCTTATCAAAGACTGCTTTGAGCTTTGATCCGTCACTAAGCACTGTCCGATATATCCACCTGTAGTGATGTCTCGACAGCCCTTCTATGACCTGCTTTGCCCTTTCATCTCCAACCAACTGCTTCATCCCTTCATACTCAAAATAGCAGACTATCAGATGCAAATAGGTTGAATACTTATCTCTTGCTCCCTCCGGAGGACCGCCGGGGGCATCAGGGTACATCTTCTTCAGTTCTTCAATAGCTTTGTCCCTCTGCTTTGGGTTTGCCTCTTCAAACCAATGGATCTGTTCGTGAATAAATGTGGAGAGTGTGCCTAGATCATCGTCTAGTTGATCAGTATTCAAGGTTAAGACAGGATGGCTATGCGGTATGCGTGTATGCTCATCTATGAGTATGCTCTTGGTAAGAATCCATTTTGAAAGGTCATACTGTTTAAGCAGCCTCTCTAACTGGCTCTTCTTTTGGCGTTCCTTTTCAGTATTGTTTTTCAAGGAAATCTGCAAATCTTGTTGAGCATTGCTTAACGTAGCGCAAAGCAGAATTATCCAGAAAGAACTGAGCAATTTCTTCATTATTGTGCCTCCAGAACGACATTATATACGCTCAGTTGTTATTAAACGGACGAGCCAAATGCGAGTTCCATAAGCATAGCGCCTAACGCCCCTCATCAGTGGGCGCGGCACGAAGCACTGATGGAACCGTAAGAACTTCGCCCGCCGCGCTCCGGTTGATGCAGTTGTTAGACGGTGCCTGGAGCACACACCCCTCACCTATCGCTCGCTTAATGCCCGAGCGAGCTTGGACCAGTAGTATGCCTGCCCGGTGCCTACCTCTACACCGGCTCCGGCGGCAACTCTTCTATAGTTTCGATTGGCAATAACAGACATCTGAATTGTTCCAATTTCGGAAACTTTTCACGAGTGAGTCTGATTGCTTCCCAACATTGCTCAATATGGGCTTGCTTTTCCTTATCGGGATCATCTGAGGTAATCCCTAAGAACTCCCTGTAAGCACCACAATCGCGATGTTCGACTATGATTAGTTGCTTTACCCCATGATGTTCTATTGCAAACTCTAACTGATCCCAAAAAGTTGTCCGCCATGCCTCCTCGTGCATGACTCCCAATGCCGCACCGGCCAGAATCAGTTGGTCGTATTTCCCGCGTAATCCCTGAGAATCCATCGCGTTGAGGATTCTGAAGGGGTAGCGATAATCCATACACGTAAGCAGAATGACAGGAATCCCTGGAGAGTCTGCTACGCCGGGGGCAATGTTCTTGGCCACATACGACTCGAAATCTATCTGGTCTTGTGAGTGATTCATAATCAACCTTTCTTTTTGAACTGGGGTTCAACAGAATTTTCAGCCGCCTAACGATCCACATTACCGGGTGGCGATGAGGATACTGATGAAATCATACGAAACTCGCTATCGCCGCTCCGCTGAATGCGCTTGTTAGGCGGCGACCTGGGCCTAGGCTCAGATCAATAGTAGTTCAGATTGCTCTCTCATATACCCGTTTTTCACCTGTCTCGCAAGAAACCTCTTCTAGCTCGCTTGCCTCGCAGGTGTGAAATGATACAACTACCATATTCTCCTTTTCTGGAAAGAATTCATGAGGTACGCCTTTACCTATCACATACCATATATCTGCCAGTGAATCGTTTGAAGATCCAAACTGGACCATTCTCTTGTATTCCCCTGCTACTTTCGACATCCCTTGTCCTTTGAGTGTAACCATATGCTGAATACTATTAGGATGATAATGACACCCAGACGGGACATCCTTCTTTAGAACGAAGACCCAACAGGACCGGATGCTTTCAGGCAGTTGACGATCTATGGAGTTCAGGTCGATAACGGACCATACGAAAGGTTCTTGGGAATGATTGATTTCCACACTCAATTGCTCAATTGCCACCAAGAAAGCCTTTCGATTGACCAGGAATTCGACAGCGGTATTTAGTTTTTCAAGATCGACATTCAATTTGCTTATCCCTCCGAGGAGGTATTTTAACTTGACTCGACTGCTTCTTCACAAGCCGCCTAACGATTCGTATCAGCGGGGCCGCGAGCGGTGCTAATAGATTAATGCGAAACTTGCTTCGCGGCCTCCGCTGCATGCGCTTGTTAGGCGTTCTTCAATGGGCTAGCTACTATTCCATTTCCTGTAAAAAATGGTAGACAATGCCCACGGCTCCAACTAGCATTGGGATGCTTGCCGCCAATGACGCCCAAGTGAAAAAGTCTTTAATCCCGAACCTATAAAAGCATTGATAATATGCATATACTTCAAATGCTAGAGGCATTATAAGCACAGTAAAAGCAATGATAGCCTGCATAAACCTTCGAACTTTAGAAAACAGACCTTTTGAATATTGATCGATAAGTTCTTCGACAACAAACGAAGAGGGGGGTAACTGCAGGTAGCTAAAATAATTATCCCAAGCAGGCTGATAAAAGATTTTAATTATGGATTCAATTGATATCACTAAGTATCGCCGCATGACACCTAAAGATGAGGTCGAGTAATAAAAATATGCAACTACAACTGGAGTGAACTTTTGCAACGGTGAGAGGTCTGTTAGTTTGAAAGGCCCGATACTAGCCTCTGGAATAGATGCTCTCAATAAAAATTCGAAAGCCAACATAGAGAGTAAGAGAAGGAATATCGACCTCTGAAACTTCTCGTCTGCATAACGGGCGTTCTCAAGAAGTGACTTCAAAAAATCTATAAAATACTCCTTGGTGAGTCCATGATCTAAGGCAACCTTAATTCTATCTTCAGTTGTAGGTTTTGTCATAAATCACCTTCTTGCTAACTTAAACAGTAGATTACCGAACGCCTAACAATTTATTAGACGTATAATAGCTACGGCGATTCGCTTTTGTATAACCGCTTCAACAACTGTATCTGCCCCGCGTGGTATAGATCATGCGACGCTATACCTATGATTAAATCGAGGTTGCTGACCTTACTTCCTGCCGGCGTGTGCCGAAGCTCGCTGGCGCTCAACCCTTCGATCGCTTCGCGCAAGCTGCGGTGAGTCTCAGTTAATAACGTTACATCAGATTTCCAAGCTGCCTGCATGTCTGTACCGATTGATCGTCGCTCAAACCAGTTTGATCCTTTAAGCGGGAATGACCCCCGCGCTTCAGATAGAAGTCGCCTGCGAACGATATACTTCCAGTATGCTGCGTGAACGACGATCTCCCAAATGTTGTGCCTTTTCGGGGCTGGCCGCCAGACAGCCTCTGTCGGATTTATTCCTTTGATCGAGCCTTTGAGATTTGTACCGTGCCAGGACTTATGGTCGAAGGCTTGATCGAGAGACGTGAGAATGATTTCGATTTCCGGCTCGCGCATAACGGGCGAAGTCTATCACAACGACGCTTTAACTCTTCACGCGGTAACTGAGCAAAACGACCCCGCTCTCATAAACCTTGCTGCCGATCAGTTCCAAATCGATCTGCTTGACGGCTCCTGAAAAGAGCGGTATGCCCGAACCAAAGGCTACCGGGCTCAGCTTCAGAATGATCTCGTCAACCAAATCCTCGGCAATCAGTCTCCCGGCCAAATCCGCCCCTCCGCACAGGTATATGTCTTTGCCCGTTCCCTCTTTCAGTCCTCTCACCAAATCAATTATGTTATGTGAGACTAGCTCGACATTCGGGTCAGGGCTTCTTTCCATAGTCCGTGACAGAACATATTGCTTCATCCAGGGGTACGGGTTAGTCACCCCGAACTGAAATCCGAACTCGTAGGTCCTGCGCCCCATCAAGACCGCGTCATAATCATTCCTGAGAGACTCCAAATAGTCTGTCACATGCTCGCCCTCCCCGATGAATCCGTCGATGGTGTGATCCTCGTGAGCAATGAACCCGTCGATGGTGATGGCCACATGGTATTTCAGTTTTCGCATCTTTGACTTCCTCTCTTCCCGGTCCCAGAATCTCTATACGACCGGCGAACGTTCTTCGCAAAGCCATCTTATCTGCTGAGGCGGGAACTCTGACAGGGTCATCTTTTAACTGGAGTCCCTTAACTGGCGGGTAGTATTCTCGGTCACACTGGGTTGAGGGGAATCAGATTCATGCCAGTCAGCCGAAGAAAGCGTGGCGTTCTCTTTATTCTTTCCGGCAGATTTAAGAATCCTTGCCGTCTCTTTTTGTTGGGGTCCACGATTGGCGAGTTCGACGAGTTTCTTACTCACTACCAGACCGTTGATCAATATTCCTATTCCTACGAAAAAAGGGATCACCCCAGCAACCCATACGCGACTGAGAATCTCTGCCGCTGTAGGGGGGATATCACCGCCCAGGATGATGCCCTGCATCAGGATGTAAAGAAAGATCATCCCGGCGATGCCAACGCAGCTCGTTATCACGCCGGCCTTGATCTCTTTATACCTTTTCTCTTCGGGGCTCAGGTACATTTCCAGCTCCATTTGACGTCTCTTTAATTCGCCCCAGGATTTGCTCCACTCAATTTTTTCGCCCGTCTCGCGGGTAGTGACCGCCT
This sequence comes from Blastocatellia bacterium, assembly GCA_036277095.1. Taxonomy (GTDB): domain Bacteria; phylum Acidobacteriota; class Blastocatellia; order UBA7656; family UBA7656; genus DASUNP01. Next base: position 26,572 of record DASUNP010000060.1, on the reverse strand, counting down.
GCCGGACCGCATGCAGATTTGCGCCACAAGACTTGCAGAATTTCAAATCTTCGCTCTGGTTTATGCCGCATTGTGGACAGAACATAGGATTCTCCTTCGGTGCTATCAGCCGATACGACGATTATAATCCTCATGTTCTGATGATTGCTATTGCGCCGATGTGGATTGATCTTCCGGCTCAATGACTAGATAGACTCTTCGCCGCCGGCGATGATCAGACACGAATCGCCAAACTCGTGGGTGAGATAGCCTTGCTCTTCCAGATGATGACTGATTCTCGATAAGACGGACTCAGGCAGGAAGGCCCCGAGCAGTTGATAGTGACTTTCCGAAACTTCATGAGTGCCGGTCAGAATGCCATCCACTAGCTGAAGTCTATGGCCGGGACCTATCTTCAAGTCTGTCACTCCGCTCAGACCTAAACCTGCGCTTTCCAGCGCGCGAACAACCGACGTGCCGACTGCAATGACGCGACCTCCGCGGCTCCTGGCCGCCCTGACTGCCTCCATCGTAGCCTGTGGGATCTCGAATCTTTCAGCCAGCGGCAGGGCGCGGTCAATGTCCGCATCGCCCGTCGACGACAGCCCCGCGCCGTGTGTGAGCGAGACAACTCGAACCCCTTTTTTCATGAGCTTCAGCAGTAGTTGCCAGTCCAGAGCGTGTCCGGCGCTCGCCATCTCGACCGCCCAGGGGCGGCCGCTGTAAACATTCTGGACCGACCAGAGCTTGAGATCATCATTCATATAAGAGTATTGAACCGGCTTGCCATGCCGATAAATACTGCGCCAGAGTTCTGCGCCCGAGAGGTTGAATTCCAGATCGAGCAACCTTGCTGACAGCTCGTTTTCTCTGAGCACTCTTGCCCTGAAGTCTCTTGAGAAGATGACTTCCTCGCCCGGCTTGAATAGGGGCGGAGACGGCCTGTCCTCGGTCAGGGTGCGCCAGTCGCCCGCACCGAATACGACAGCTTGCCAGACGCTCTCGCCCAACTGGGCGCTCAGACGGACTTCTAACTGGTTATCAAACGCATCCCGGCCGTGAAGCGAAGCCGGCAGCGTCGCAGCGTCATTGACCACCAGCAGGTCCCCCGGCTTCAAGTTGTCCGGCAGAAGCTCAATCGAGCTGTCGCGAATCTCGCCATCACCGACGACGAGCAGTCTTACTTCTCTTTTATCCGCGCGAGGAGATGCGGCGGCTCTCATAAAGCACCTTCCAGTCCGAGGCGACAAGTCTCGCCCCGCTTTCAATCAGGTCGGAGTTTTCGATCATTAAAGCAATTCTTTCTGCGACCACGCCGGGCGAGAGCAAACCGTTGAGGTCGGCGTCGGGCATCGCGTCGGCGTGCATCTGTGTGTCCATCTCTCCCGGATCGACGCTGAAAAGACGAACGCCGGTGTCTGCCATCTCCAGCGCCGCAATGCGAGTCAGGTGGTCGAGGGCGGCTTTCGAAGCGCTGTAGACGCCCCAGGACGGGTAGGCTTCAACTGCCGCGTCGGAAGAGATGTTGACGACCAGCCCTTCTTGTCTCAGGACCATAGAGCCGATGACAGCTTTGATGAGACGAAAGGGGCCGACGGTGTTCACCTGAAGAGCCCGTTCAAAATCTTCGCAATCGGTATCGGCAATCAGCCTCAAGGGGACTGGCCCGAGCGTGCTCGCGTTGTTGATCAGGATGTCGACAGGCCCGGCCAGGGCCGCCGCCTGACCCGCTATCGGGTAAATGCTCTCTTTATCGCCGACGTCGGCCACGATCCCGAACGCCTTGCCGCCATGGCTTTTAATCTCTGCGACGGCCTCGTCGAGTTTTGACTCTTCCCGAGCGACGAGGACCACTTTCGCGCCTCTTGAAGAGAGAGTAAGCGCCAGCGCGCGCCCCAAACCACGGCTCCCGCCTGTGATGAGGATCGATTTGTCTTTGAAGTTAAGCATAATCACCTCCATGTTCTTACACCAATATCATACGTATCGCGCGATGATATATCATCGTGATTGACAATGAATTATCGGAATGCTAATAAGATGGAATGAAGGATGCGATAGCAAGCCACATCGCTCAGAACGTAAGGCAGCTCAGGCAAAGCCGTAACCTGAGTCAGGAACAGCTCGCGCGGATGTCGGGCGTGCCCAGACCTACGTGGTCGAATCTGGAGTCGGGCACTGCCAACCCGACCATTGCGGTGCTCACCAAGGTCGCAGCCGCACTTCAGGTCCCCGTCGAGGAGTTAATCAGCCCGCCGAAGGCCGTGGCCAGGTTCTACCCGGCTGATGCGATTGCCAAACAGCGGCGCGGGGGAGTTGTGATCAGAAAACTTTTACCGGATCATCTGCAGGGCCTTGAGCTCGACCGCATGGAATTGCCGCCCTCGTCACAGATGACGGGGGTGCCTCACCGCATGGGGACGCGGGAATATCTTGCCTGTGAGTCCGGCCAGGTGGAGCTTGTAGTCTCGGGCGAGAGATACGAGCTTTCAGCGGGCGATGTCGTAGTGTTTCGCGGCGATCAGAAGCATTCGTATGCGAACAGGAGCGCGAAAGTGGCGGTTGCTTACAGCGCTGTTGTCTTAGGTCCGGGCAGAATCGATTAACTGCCCTGGCATAACGAATCCTATGATTGCCGTTGCTGCCTCTCCCCATTGCAACTATTCGGACACTTCCAGTAGCCTTTCGGCAGGCGGAGGCCTTTCTGCTTTACTACCCATGTCTGCGTACACCTGACGCACCTGAGCGTTAACGATTCTGATTTAATGATTTTGACGCCAACTTTATTTAGCTGCTTCTGAGATACCTCGTGCGGGATTGTCATTACACACCTTACCTATCCCCCTCTATTAAGTAATATGTAGAAGATAGTGTTAATTTCAGTCCCGACGGTAGCCAGTTTGATTAAGTATTATAGCAGAGCTTAACCGCTGACCAATATTTTTTTTGGGACTATCTAAATCAGCCACCATAGACAATCCGACCTTTCATAAGAGAGGGCAATAGGGTCAAAAATACCAACGGTTCTCACCTCTGCAATTTACTATCGGCCATCGTACATTCACAGGTGGTCTGCACGGGGGCGTACAGTGGCGAATAATAGGCTCATTGCGACAGGACAAGGTTATTGCATTCAAATGACAGTTGTGTGAGAATTGACGAGGACAAACGAGCGATAAGGGTGCCGGATAAACGCCAGCTATAACCTGTCAATAAGCGGGCTGCTTAAGATTAAAATCAAACGTTCCCTCACGCGTTTGCTAAAAGAGCCTGGAGTAGTATCTCATGAGCAAGCCATTAACCCATACGAATTCTCCCTCAGTGGCGGCGCCTTCGCCGCAGTTGGCAACGCCTGAAACAGACGAGTGGATAAGGGCGGCCCTCGGCAAGAGGTTCGACATAATAGACAGGCTTACCGAGAACGACACGCATTTCGTCTACTCGGCGCGCGACCTCGGCGACACGGACTCGACAGGATGTATCCTGCTCAAAGTTCTGCGCATGACGCTCGCGGGCGATAATAGACAGGTCGAATTATTTCGCCTCGAAGCCGGCGCGGCGGCCAGGCTTTCGCATAAGAACATCCCGAAGTCGACCGAGGCGGAAGAGATCAACGGCGTTCACTTCTCTATTTCCGAACAGAGACCGGGCGTTATAACGTTGCGCGATCATCTGGAGCGGAAAGGGTGGTTAGATGTAGAGGAAGCGGTGCAGGTCAGCCAGCAGATCGCCGACGCTTTACAGCATGCTCACAGCCGCGGCATTTTGCACCTGACCCTGGATCCCGGCAAAGTCTTACTCGATGAATCGGGCGCCGCGTACGTGACAGGTTTCGGAATCGACCGCGCGAAAGACTTGCTGTGGGCGCGACAGGAGCGTTCTCGCCATTGCGCCGCGCGCTACATCACCCCCGAACAGATACTCTCGGGAGAAGTGGACCAGCGCACAGACCTTTATCTACTCGGCCTGATTCTTTTTGAGATGCTCACCGACCGGACGCCTTTCGAATCCGAAGACGAAGCCGAGCTCAGGTCCAAGCATTTGGCCCGGACTCCTGCGCCGCCCGAAGCATTCCGCCAGGAATTATCAAGGGACCTGTCGCAGACCGTGCTCGATTTGCTCAGTAAGAGAGCTGACGGACGCCCTTTTTACGTCAGCGCTTTCAAATCCGCCCTCAACCGGTGCATAGCTTCGGGGCTGATACACCACGAGCCGGATGAAGAGGCGGAAGAGACTGTTTCGACGCTCGAACCGGCTCCTACCTTTGAGGAGCCGGTTCCGCCCGTCGCGCTCGTGACTTCAGAAGTGGCGCAGCAGAACTATGAGGCGGTTAATGAGCAGTTTAAAGATTCAGACCAACACTCTGAGCCGGTTTTTACAGATGTCAGTTACGCCGATGAATTCCAGGAGCCGGACATTAGATTTGGTGATAGCACACGGACGGATCGTGATGTCATTGAAATACCGTTACAAACTATGCACGAGCGCGAGACGGGCGAATCTATTGCGACCCGACCGTTATTCGCCTTGGAACAACCGGTCAGAGTTGGATACAGGCGGTTGGCTTGGCTGCTGATATTAGTGCTTCTCGCAGGGGGGCTTTTCTGGACGATCCGCGCCGGCCGGTTTCAAGGTGGGTCCGACGCTGCGGTGTCGGGCACCGTCTCGAACCTACAGAGCAATGACGAGCCTTCGGCCTCGAATGCGGAGAGGGCGCCGGAAGTAGAACCGGCGACAACAGGCGCACCGGAAGAGTTACCTTCCGAAGAAAAGTTGCCGCCCGATTCGGCGCTGGCGAACTTGGTGATGCAAGATACATTAACAGAGGTTGAAAAATCCGACCGCGTCATTGCCGATAAGGCTAAACCTGTTAACGAGGTCGAAGCGGAAGAATTATCTCCGCCTAAGAGGGCGGAAATGGCCCCGCCAGTCATTTCAAACGTAGATACTGTTTTTTCGCCTAAGACCGATTCGCCTGCCAAGCCCAAAGAGCTTGTTCAGGACAACGTGCAAGTTCGCGAGCCCGCCCCGGCGCCGCAGCAGCCCGCCGATCCGCCCGCCCCGAAGATCATCCGAAAGTCAGGAGATGTGCTGCAAAACACGGCCATCATCCGGCCCAGGCCGCTTTACCCGAAAGAGGCGTCTAAAGTAAAGGGAGTCGTCACGGTTGAAGTGACAATCGATGAAGAGGGCAGCGTTATCTCTGCCCGTCCCATCTCGGGTCCGGAACAACTGCGAGACGCAGCCCTGGCCGCAGCGCGCCGCTGGAAATGGGTTCCGGAAAGAGTCGACCGCAACCGTGCGAGAGTCGTAGGCACGATCACTTTGAGTTTCAAAGACTAGAGTTGTTTCGATTGAGTGTGTGATCTGAGAGCCATCTCACCGCAGAGACGCAGAGAACACGGAGTTCACGCAGAGCAGAATTATGTTCTCTCTGCGTCTGTGCGGTGAATCTTATTCTATTGCATTCTTAAACACGACCTGCTCATTTCTTGAATGAGACTGCGGATATTGTTTTGATCCGCTCAATTTCTGATGTGACCAGATGAAAAGCTATCGGCTGCGAGTCGCTGTGACTTTTGACCCACTGAAAGTGTTCGCGCGCGGCCTTATGATCCCCCTGATGCGAAAGGCTCAGGCCGATGTACGCCCTTGCTTCGGCCTTCTTGGGATCATCGGAAGCCAGCTTATAAAGGAGCCGAGCAGTGATCTTGCCCAGCAGGTACTCGATCGCAGGGTAGGGCCAGGCCTTAGGGTCGCCCTGACGGGCGGCCTCTTCGAGGACCGCGCGCGCGGCAGCCTCCCGGCGCGCTTGCAGATGGCCGAAATGCGAAACTATCGCCATCTCTAAAGAGCGTTCTGCGCGCCAGCCCTTCAGCGAAACGTAGGTAGCTGCGTCACGTGCCGCCGACTCTCCTCGGCCTAAGAACAGGTAAGAATAGGCGCGGTGGAAATAGGCGTCGGCGTAGCGCGGGTCGCGTGTTATTACCTGAGTAAATGCCTCGGCGGCTCTAGCGTGAAGCCCTGTAGGGAAATAGACGAGGCCGAGGCGGTAATATGCATATGGGTCGTCCGGCCTGCGACTGATCGCCGCCTCGAATGTTTCAACCGCCCTCTCCTCCTTACCCGAATCAAAATACGCATTCGCCAGGGCGACATAGGCTTCCACATTGTCCGGCTCATACCGTATCGATTGCCGGAACGCCTTGATCGCTTTATCGTGCCGGTCCAGGTTACTGTACGCGTGACCAAGATTGTAATAAGCGGCCGCATAATCCGGTCTGATCCGTATTGCGCGAGTGTAAGCTTCGACGGCCTCTTTATACTTGCCCAGGCTGCTGTAGGCCATCCCGAGATGATAGTAGACTTCCGTAGAATCCGGATTAATCTCAATGGCCCGCTTATAAGCAACTATCGCTTTCTCATATTCGCCTCGATTGTAATAAGACGCGCCGGTCCGCTGAATCTCAAGGAACTCTTTTGGCTCCTGAGCAGGCTCGCCCTGAGCCAGGGCTAAAGAATCAGAAAAAAGCGCGAAGACGATGAGAACAAAGACAGGATAGCATTTTGGTAATATCATTTACTACGACTCCCTTACACCTTGCTCGTCCGACACGAACTCTCACGGCAGCCTCTCGTTGAAGCCGGGCAAACCAACAATCACCATATCCTGGCACTATTCTGTATTCAGATGTCAGGATTACAATTGAATGAATTATAGCCCGCTACATTATCCTGTTGCAAAAAGATAATTCGCCCGGGCCGCTACATTTTAACTCCGCCTCTTTCAGCTCTACCGACAAGGCTCGCAATCATCGATACCAGTTCATTGGCTTCCACAGGCTTGGGGACGAATATCTGATATCCTGCTTCGAGTGCGCGCGTACGCTGCTCGATTCTGACGTACCCCGTCAACGCGATTGCGGGAGTATCACCGCCATGCTTCGGTTCCAATGCCCTGACTTTTCTAATCAGGCTGTAGCCATCTTCCTCCGGCATTCCTATGTCGCACACCAGCACATCCGGCTCAAACCCAGGCAACGCCTCGAATGCTTCTCCGGCAGATGAAGCTGCCAATACATCCGCGCCGTATTGCTCAAGCATTGCCTTCAGCATCACTCTCGTATCGGGTTCATCATCGACGGCCAATACCCGTAAGCCATAAAGGATAGCAGAGCCTGAATCGTCCGGGGTTTCTTCCTCTGCCACGCCCACTCGATCAGCGGTCGGCAAAGGCCCTGACGTTCGCGCGGTCGCGAGCGGGAGTCTCACAGTGAAGTTGGCTCCTTCGCCCAAGCCCGCGCTCTGCGCTTCGATCGTCCCGCCGTGTATCTTTACAATGTGGCGCGCGATTGCAAGGCCCAGCCCGAGCCCGCCGTGTCTTCTGGTGGTGGTCCCATCGGCTTGTTGGAACCGGTCAAAAACATAAGGCAGGAACTCTGGGCTGATGCCCTCGCCCGTGTCGACGACAGTTATCTGCGCCATCGAGTCAGCGCGATCGAGCCTGACCTGTACCAGCCCGCCTTTAGAAGTGAATTTGACCGCGTTCGATAAGAGATTCCAGACGACCTGCTGCAGCCGAGCCGCATCTCCCCGAATGAGGCTGGCGCCAGGGTCCAGGATCATTTGCAGTTGAATCTCTTTGGCGTCGGCTGCGTGTTGAACAGAGTCTATTGCCGCTTTAATGACCGATATAAGCTCGGTCGATTTTGCTTCAAGACGCAGTTTGCCGGACGTGATGCGCGACACATCGAGCAAATCTTCGATGAGCTGCGCCTGCGCCCGCGCGTTGCGCTCGATAGTTTCTAACCCGCGATGTGCCGCCGCCTTATCAGCCCTGCCGCCCAGCATTATGTGTAACCACCCGAGGATTGCGTTGAGCGGTGTGCGAAGCTCGTGCGAGACGGTCGCGAGAAACTCGTCCTTCATTCGACTGGCCGCTTCGGCCTGGGCGCGTGCGGCCTGCTCACGCGCCAGTAAAAGCTCGCGCTCCTGCTCGCCCCGCTTGCGCTCCGTGATGTCGACGATTGAACTCAGGACCAGGGTCCTCCCCTTCACCTCAATCGGGTTAAGCCCGATCTCGATCGGGACCTCGCTGCCATCTTTTCGCAGACCGAAGAGATCTCTTCCAGCGCCCATCGGCCTTGCTTGAGGCATACTGGCGAAGCCTGCGCGGTAGTCCGGGTGTTGGCGGCGAAAGCGCTCAGGCACGAGCACCTCAATCGGCTGACCTATCAACTCCTGCCTGGCGTAACCGAACAGCCGCTCGGTTTGAGAGTTGACGAGAATGATTCGCCCTTCTTCACCGATCATCACCACAGAGTTGGGCGCAGCCTCGACCGCGACACGGAATCTGTCCTCGGCAGACTTGCGATCAGTGATGTCAATGATCGAGGCGAACCAGCCCGTTACATTCCCTTCCACGTCCCGGTCGGGCGTATAAACGACATGCAGGTAAGGCGCTCCGACCCCGCTGAAATGGACTTCGGTTTCGTACTCGACCCTGTGGCCTCGGAGCACCTGTTCGATGTAGGGCGAAACCGTCTTCATGCCTTCTTCGCCCAGGATCTCAACTATGGGCTTGCCTTCGACTTCTTCGGGCGTGCGGCCGATCATCTCTGCGTAGGCGCGGCTGACAAAACGATACTGGAGGTCGCGGCTGCAACGTGTAAGCATGAAGGGCGTGCTATTAATAATCTTTTCGAGTTCGGATTCCTTAGCGCGCGCAGTCTCTTCTGCGCGCTTGCGCTCGACGACGATGGCGGCCAACAGTAAGAACGTGATTGCAAACGCAGCCACACAAATCTGTAAGAGCAGCAGCGACTCGTTGGGGCTGTCTCCCACAAAAGGCCCGAACCCACGTCTCGTGGCCCAGACGGCGATGCCGGAGAACAGGGCTATCGTCGTTGCCACGCCGCGCGGCCCGAACCTGAAAGCCGCCCATAAGAGCAAGGCGTAGATCAAGCTCCATAAGAAATAACTTACTACCCTTGAGGTCGAAACTCCTCCCAGCACTATAAAGGCGCCGACCGATAGCGACACGACGAGCAGCGCCGCTTCGGCTGCCCGGCGCAGCGGCCAGCGCTCGCGGGATTCTTCAACCCAGGTTAACAGCAGCGGCGCTACAACAATCGCGCCGACACCGTCTCCGAACCACCAGGTCAGCCAAAGTTGAGCAAAGTCATCCCAGGCTGCGGCCCCGCCCAAGCATAGGCTTATATTGCCAATCGTGGCGCTCACAGCAGTGCTGAACGCGCCGGCGATGATCACGAAGATCACAGCGTCCTGGGCGCGATAAAAAGGGCTGCGGAGTCCGACAAATCGGTGAAGCAAGAAAACAGCCAGGACTGCCTCGACTGTATTGCCCACAGCGATACCACCGGCAGTCGCAAGCGGCACCGCTGTTGCCAGATTCGCCAGGAATGCGCCTAGCAGAATCGCGGGCGAAATCCTATGACCCAGCAGCCAGACAGCGGCTATTGCAACGCCGGTCGGCGGCCACACGGGCGAGACGTTGGTGTGCAGAAAGGCTTGTGATAGGCCGACCTCGGCGGCGCCGAAGTATGCGGCGGCAACGATTAGCAACAACAGCGGGTAAGGTATCTGCCGGGGCTTCATAGAGTTGTTCGGGTGACTCAGCGGGACTGAGTCCCGCAGTGTAGCATAACTATGTCGGCAATGCTATTGACCTCCAATCTCTCTAGTGTGGCATCGGGCTTGCCTGCTTAGACTATTTAATGAGCGTTAGACTGCTTATGTACGGCCAGCGTCCGCTCCAAACGATTCATATTGTCTCGTAAAAATACAATGACGAACGGAGGGTAAAGGGATGAACAAAATAAGACAGATTCTTTCACTGACGCTTGTGATGATGCTTGCGGGCATGACGGCGGCAACAGGGGCACAGACTCAGCGCCCCTACCGCACCGACGACAGGACCGTGCAGCAACTGATCAGGCGCATCGAAACGCGCGCAGACAGCTTTAGAATGAGCCTGGGTAGCGCGCTTGAAAATAGCCGGCTCGACAACACTCGCAGGGAAGACAACCTCAATCAGCTCGTGAGCGATTTCGAGCAGGCGACCAACCAGTTGCGCGACCGCTTCAACAATCGCGAGTCGACAACCTCGGACGTGCAAACGGTGCTTGACCGCGCCGCCCGCATAGACAGGTTCATGCAGAGAAGCAACCTGGATTCTGCTGCCGAGCGTGAATGGAGTCTGCTCAGGGACGACCTCAACTCGCTCGCTGGCTATTATAACGTCGCATGGAATTGGAGCGATGCTCCGCGGAACAACTTTCCGCAGAATAGTGTTGGAGTCAACGACCGCTGGACCGGCACGTTCAGGCTGAACGCCTCGCAAACCGATGACGCGCGGCTTGCGGTCGAGCGGGCGGTGAGCAACTTGCCAAACGATGTACGTCAGCGAGCCTACAACGCGCTGCTGGCTCGCATCGAAGCTCCCGAAACGATCTCCCTCGAAAGGCAGGGGCGGACTATAACGATTGCTTCTTCGCGCGCCCCACGGGCTACGTTCGAAGCCGACGGGCGTGAACACGTCGAACAGTTACCAAACAGCAATCGCACTTCGCGCGTGCGCGCAACGCTGAATCGAGGTCAATTTACGATTGAATCTACGGGCGACCGCGCGACAGATTTCTCTGTGACGTTCGATCCTCTCAACAACGGCAATCGCCTTCGCGTGACGCGCAAGCTGTATGCGGAGCGGCTTTCGCAGCCCATAGTGGTTCAGAGCGTCTACGACCGTGTTTCTGACATTGCGCAATGGGATGATGTCCACACGGGTGCGCCTAATTATCCCGCCACAGGTCAGGTGACGGACGGCTTTATCGTCCCGGACGGAACTGCTCTGGTCACAAGGCTCGACACAAGCCTGCATACTGACCGCACGCGCGCCGGTGACCGTTACACGCTTACAGTCTTGTCGCCCTCGCAATTCGAGGGAGCGACGATCGAAGGCACCGTCGGCAACGTAGACAGGGGTGGCCGCATCACCGGGCGGACGGAGATGTCGCTCAACCTGAATCAGATTAGAATGCCCAACGGCCAGACCTACAGGTTTGACGGCGTCATTGAAACCGTACGCACAGTGAACGGCGAAACCGTAAGCCTGGATACAGAAGGAAGAGTTCGCGAGGACAGCCAGACCGAGCGGACCGTCACGCGCGGCGCGATAGGCGCGGCGGTCGGCGCGATCATAGGGGCCATCGCAGGCGGCGGTAAAGGCGCGGCGATAGGCGCAGTGCTCGGCGGAGGCGCGGGCGCAGGCTCGGTTTATGTCCAGGGTCGTAATGATCTGGAATTGATGAGCGGCAGTGAAATAACTTTAAGGGCAATCGCGCCGAGGCCGATTCGTTAAGAGAATTAACCTCGTGCCCCCGGCACTCTCGCGTCGCAACGATGCGCTTCACCTCTTGTAGCGCATCGTTGCGACGTATCACCAGCAAGGCATGAGGAGTTAAGAATCGAGGTAGTCGCGCCTCGTTCGGGATTCAATCTACCTGCGATAATTCCCGACATCATCAATACGCCGCCAATTTCTCCTGATAATCTAACGCGCGCTGTATGGAATCTTTCAGTTCCTGAACGCTGGCAGACTTGTCTACGCAGTCAAACCAGCCGTGCTCTAGCTGACCCTTCAGGTCTGACCGGTCAGTCACTCCCGACACGAGGATTACAACTGTATTAGGATGATCGCGTCTTATTGAAGAGCTCAGGTCCAATCCCGAAGCCCCCGGCAGCCTGATATCGACCAGGGCCAGATCGAAGGAGTTCGATTCGAGCTGCAGTAATGCTTCCTCAGCCGTCGCCACCGTACAGCAATTATCTATTGAGGCCAAACAGGAGGAGATCAGTAAAGCTAAAGCCCTGCGCGTGGTTTCATGATCGTCGACTATTAGGATCGATACGCTTTTGTTATTCATACTTCTCCCCTCAGACGGAAGCAGCCACAATGGGGAGGCGGTAAGAAATCTAAGAAAAACCAGTAACAAAATTAGATAAAGCAAAAGCCGTTCCCGGCCTGAATCAGTAGATTTGAGCCAGGAATCGAGAGCCGATACTTATAAAATGTATGATTATGCGTGATTATCAGGTAAGGCGTGTAAGAATTACTCCCCCACGTGATCGGTCAGCTTCTCAGCCTCTTCCAATTCGTCGGCAGGATTAGAGGATTCTGTCTCTGTCTCTTTTAGCTTCGACTTAAATGCCGTGTCGCGGGCGATCCAACCCGAGATTGCCGCCTCTTTCAGTCCAAGCACAAGAGCAGTGTATCTAATGCTGCAGCCGGACGTGAGCATTTTGATTGCTGCTTCTTGCTCAGAGCTTAAATCGATTTGAGAAGATATATATCGGTTATCCATCTCTCGATGCCTAATCGATTCAGACTACATGTTTGTGAGGTGGGGGATCTCACTTATAACGCAGGGGTCATCTGTTGTCAATATAAGAAACCGGGAAGCAGGGAGTTGAAACGGCAAAAGATTATTGAATAAGTGAGCCAGTAAAGAGTATCTGAAAGGAAGGGACCTACACACTGAACAACTCAATGATAAAGCCTGCGGATCCTTGCGAGGATCGAAGGAGGTGGAATAGATACCTGGTAGACTGGCCGTTTCTCATCACAGGTGTCTCCGCCGCAGGCGAGGCTTTCGAAAGTGAAGGTACTCTATGTAACATTAGCGCGCGCGGCTCTTTCGGCTTTTGTAAAGAGCCTCCCCCGGAGGGGATGAGACTGGAAATCTATATAACCATTCCTTTCGGGACCGGAAAGCGGATCAAGTATTCAGCCCGGGTAGTGCGGGTAGAAAGCGGCCTCAATACGGCCGTGGCCTTTATGTTTGATACGGCTCGGCCAGTCTTCAGCGAAGAGCCGTCCGATGCGGCGGCGATACTTTCAACCGAGCTTGCGTCTGAATTTCGTGAATCAACTATTGAATCGAGCCCAGTTGCCCGGGAGCAGTCACGCCCCTCTGGAGGCGGCCCTGCTCAGCGGTTTCGCAGGGGAATATAAGGGGGCGGCGCTCAGGCTTGATTTTGCACTCCGAGCCGGCTGCGCATGCTCTGCTTCGCTGGAGTTCCATTCAGAGATTATTGCCGCCAGGCGCCGGGAAAGAGCGCTGTTGAGCAGTATGAACTCATCTATGCTCAGTTCCAGGTTCCGTATAAAGGAATCAAAGATGCCCCGGTAATGGCTCACCAGAGAGTCGGAGATCCCCATCTTTCTGGCCAATCTCGTTTGCGACAAAGAGGCGGGGTCAAAATAACAATGCCACACAACCCTTAGAAGCTTGTTATAACGATTAGGCTTGTTTCTGACCTGTTCTTTGAGGGTCCTTAACGCGTCGTCTGCCAGCTCCTCTATCTGAAGCCATTTCTCCTTCTGCAAGAGGGTCTCCAAAGGCGTGGGCCTTTTATCCGCCACGTCCAGGTATGGCAGGTCTGTATCCTGGTTTGTCGAGGCAGGCGACGGCGCGCTGATCGACACCATCCGTGAATCCTCTATCGGGAGCTTCGACATTACCAGCGCCCTCATCTTCCTTACTGAAAGCGGAGTGTCTATGGTCGTAAACACGTCTACTATCAAATCAACGAGGTCTTCATTTGAGATGACGACCTGCGAGCCGGCTCCGCGGCCGGTTCGCCTGATGTCACGGATCCGAAAGGTTACGCCCTTAATTAACTCCGACATGTCGGATTCCGGCTTCGTGGGCTTGTCCGCAGGCCAGATGCTCAGGCCGTATAGCCTCAAAACCATCTTATTACAATTATGCTGCCCCGTAGACGCTGAAGAACTTGAGGTGGAGAAGTGCTGAAACTCAGCCCGCGTCTTGATCAGATCGCTGATGCGACGCGCTATCCGGTAGGATTCAGGATGCCGATCACGTTGTAGGACCGTGATCATATTAGGCACTTCGATACGATATAACTCCTGTTGGATTCTTTCGTCGCTGTAGTCGTTATCGAGGTAATACTGCCATCGCTGTTTTTCGAACAGCCTCAGAAACAGGTCCTGCGTCAGGTCGCAATATTCATCCCTGACCATTTCGGTGGAGAATTCGTTCGGCGGGTAGAGCATCCTCACTGAAGAATGCTTGGAAATGAGGTTAAATAACTTCGCCCATAAGGCTTCGACATCATTATTTTTAAGCGCTTCGATCCAACCTATAAAATTAGTTCCCACCTGTAGACCTCGAAAGAAAAGATTGGGTACATCAACCTCGGCAGCCGTGAGTTATTTTTTTCAATGCCGTAACATCAGAGGAGCTCTTTCTTTTGGCTGTAGAATCCATCCACTCGACCTTTACAAGACTATGCAAACGGCTCTCCGCTCCTGAAAAAGCAATCTTTTTTTTCTTAGCAACCACACGATTATGTTTTATAACTCCTCGTGATAATTGATTTTTTCAGCCCGCCTAATTGCAGCCTTATAACCTGAGTAGGTACCTGTGGCGCTGAATCTTTATCGGCTAAAGATTTATTCGTGCATAACTTACCCAAACAAGTGTCAACCGTGTCACATCTGCAGATCGGATGATCAGCTACGCGATCCCTCTATGGCCGTAAAATGCTTGGGGCTTGACCACTGGTTGAATTCAAGGTCGTCGCTGGTAGTCATGTCATTCGTTGAGATGTCGAGCACGTCAATAACGTCTTCGATTATGTCGCGGGAGATTACTTCGGAATTGACTGCGTACCCCTGCAGCAGGGCGTTATCACAGATATTATTGACGACGCGCGGTATCCCGAGCGATACGCGGGCGATTAATCCCAGGGCCGATTGGTCGAAAATATCCATCCGCTCCGCGCCTGCCGTTCTTAGACGAAAACGTATGTACTTAGTCACCTCATCCGAGCTCAGCGGCTTGATCGAGCACCGGAGCGATATTCTCTGTTTGAGCTGTCTGAGCCCCGGCTGGTTGAGCGTCTCCCGAAGCTCCGGCTGCCCGCACAACACGATTTGGAAGAGCTTCTCCGTGTTCGTCTCCAGGTTCGCAAGCAGTCTAATCTCTTCAAGGACCGTCGGCGATAACCCGTGCGCTTCGTCCGCGATGAGCACCGTTCTCAACCCCTTCATGTGACGCTGGCTCAAGAAACAGGCGAGCGTATTGAGAATCTCTGGTTTGGATGCGCGGGGCGACAGCCCCAGTCTGAGGCTGGTAGTGAGCTGCTCATAGAATTCGGGCACTGTGAGAAATGGGTTCAGTATGTAAACGGCCAGCACTTCGTGGCCGAGCTGCTGTATCATCGAGCGCAAAGTCGTCGTCTTGCCCGTGCCGACCTCGCCCGTTACGGTCACAAGCCCTTTATAATGGCTGATGCAGTACTTGAGGTTCGCAATCACTTCGAGATAGCTGTCGGTCTTGAAAATGTATTTGGGGTTCGGCGTCAGGCCAAATGGTATCTCTTTCAGCCCGTAAAATCTTGTGTACATCTAGCTCTCCTTCTCTACTATTGGCGGTCTGTCTTATAACTCTTTCGATTTGAACCAGTCACCCACGTCAAACATCTGCGTCCACGCTCTGGTGCGTCTCAAATAGACCGGCTTGCGAGCTTTTCGTTTGACCCGGAACTTGCGCCGAGCCGATTGCCTGACCTTTGCGGCAGCCGGACGCCTGACATATCTCCTTCTAGAGGGCGTGGCTTTCTCTTGAGCAGGAGGCAAGCCAGCGCCCGCGCTCAGGCCGGATTGAGTCACCTGGTTCTGCGTTTCAGGCGGCGTTGTTTGTTCTGCCGGTCCGGGCGAAGCGGGCTCTGAGTTCGTAAGCTCTGGATTTGTAACCTGTGACCCGGCAACCGTGTCGGGCAGATTATTCTGCTCCCCGGTGTTTGCTGTCAGAAAAAATCCCGGGAAGTAGTTGCGTCCTAAGAGCGAGATCAATAGCAGGATTACGAGCATTATCGCCAGAAATGCCAGCGCCTGTCTTTTGCTTTGCGATCTGTTGGTCGAGACATAAAGCGAGAACGGTTCAGCATGCTCTCTTTCAATAAAGCCCCGTGACGGGGGCTCGACCCGCGCCTTCGGTTGGGTTGAGATACGCGGCGGGGGATCGATCTTAGTGATAGTAGGAGGCTCAAAAAACTCACGGTGAGTAATAGTATTGTCAGTAATCTCGGCATACTCTTCTGGTGGGATTGAGATGTTGTAAGCCCCCGCATCGGGATTAGTCTGCGGGCCTGCTGAATCTAATTCTGCGCTTTGGCTCTCTTCTTCAACGGAAAGAGGTTCCGGAAGGGGGAAAGCTCCGTCATCCTCATCGGCTAAACCCGTAGGGGCGACTTTACTGAGCGCCGTCTGTAGTTGTGCGGCGGTGCTGAAACGCCAGTCCGGGTTCTTTTCGAGCAACGTCACGACGAGCGCGGAAAGATAATTAGAGATCCCCTGGCGAAATAGCTGCGGCGGGTGTGCGGCTTGTGTGAGATGCTTTCTCCTCACCACCTCGGCATCTGACGAATCGAAAGGCACGCGGTCCGTCAGCATTTCAAACAGAATGATGCCAAGTGAATAGAGGTCGCTGCGGTTATCCGCGTACGACCCCTGAATCTGCTCAGGGCTTGCGTACTGCGGGCGGTGACGGCTGGACCGCTCAGCCTGTGCCCAGGCTAATTCCTGATCGCCGCTAATGCCGAAGTCCGTGACCAGCACCCTGCCGTCGCCCTCAATCACTATCTTCGTCGGATTAAGATCGAGATGCAGCACTCCCATCCGGTGCGCGTAATCGAGGGCATCGGCGACCTGCAGGGCGATAGAGACAGCGACATCTACTTCCAGCCACGACCGCATGTCGAGCAGGTCGCGTAGCGATTCTGCGCTGGGGCTCTGATCAATAGTGCAAAAGTGTATGCCGCCCAGTTCTTCCGCCACCGTCGTCCGGGTTATATTCTGATGTGACAGTTTTGCCGCAGCCGCTGCTTCGAGGTAGAACAACTCCTTTTGCACCCGCTCGACCGCCGCATCATCCGAGAGCACTTTCAGCCTTACCGGCCTGTCAGTCGCCAGATCGAGCGCCGCAAAACAGAAGGAATTCCCCGTAGTCCCCAGGAACTTCAGAATATTGAATCGCTCGGTAAGGTTTGCCTGTAGCTCGGGCTGATCTTCACACGGCGATTGTTTTGCGAGAGCAGGCGAGGTTCCGCTCGCTACGATTGGACTGGACAGGAAGGAATCTTTCATTGCAGGGGCTTTCGTTTTAACAAGCAGGTCTCTCTGCCATAACGATTCTTTGTTAGTTCTTCAAGCATTTCCCCGGGTTCGACGATATATGATGGAATCATAAAATCCATTGATAAACGGGTATCCTTCTTTTCAAATACTCTTAACTGGCGAGGGGATTCAAAAAAATCTCCTTCACCTGGACAGAAGGTCGAGGAAATCCTTAACAAAGACCTCGCGGCTGAAGAGCTGCGCCCGCAGCCGCGCCTGTTTAGCCATCTCCTCGCGCAGCTTATCATCGCGAGCCAGCAGCAAAGTGTATTCTTTGAGTTCGTCAAACGTATCCCAGAGGAAACCGCTGACCCCGTGACGGACGATTTCCGACTGCCCGCCTTTGTTGATGACTACAGGCACGCACCCTGCGGCCATAGCTTCCACCGTAACAATGCCGAAATGCTCGAACATTTCGGGCCGCTGATCGCTCTCTGCGTACCCGGCCGCATGCCAGAAAATCTTCGCCCGCTCAAAAAACTTCTTCAAACAATCTCGTCCGAGGTTTGAGAGCGCTTCCGCCCCGCACTGCCCGGCCTTGCGCTCCACGCTCCTGAAATAGGAGTTATCCTGAGCCGACTCTCCGAGGCTGCCTGCGCAAATAAATTCCCACCCTTTCAGACCCGCGTCTTTCATCTGTCGAAACGCATCGATCATTTCCGACTGCTTCTTGGAATGGCCTTCGGTCGTAAACCTGCCGGCGCTTAAGATCAGGTCCGCTTTCGGGGAGTGATCAAAATGAGTGTCGACGGGCGGGTATAGAATCTTACAATCGGCGCCCCACCGCCGTTTAGTCCACGCTTGAGAGAACTCTGAAATCGTAGCTTTTATCTGATACGAACCTAATCGCCTCTGCCACTCCCAGTCGTGATAAAGCAGCCTGGTCCGTTTCTTAAGCAGCGCGCTTACTGACAACGCGCGCGAATTCCCAGGTTCGTCTGCGGGCTGTTGGCCGATGGGGAACAGGACTATGAGAGCGCCCCGCCGCGCATGGCAGAAAGGAGGTATGCCGTGTGTGACGTTGATGAACAGATCATAGGGCTCGCTCAACGAAGCGCGCCAGGCGCGCGCATCACGGTAACGCCGCCAGGGAAGATGAGATAGGCCGAAGTCGTAAGGCTCGGGCGCGATGTATCGCAAACCGACTCCGTCCAGACGCGCGCCCGATACCTCTCTGAGGTCTTCTAAACGGAGCGCGCTCCTGTGGTGAACAATCTCGACCTGGTCGGCGGCGCTCAAGGCATCCGCAAGTATTGCCACGGTCGATTCGGCGCCACCTATGCCGCCGCCCGAAGGCTCGTTATAAATGCCCACCTTCATAAACACAGGCCCTTTCGAGCGAGTCTTCAATCTCGTCGATCATGCGGTCGAGCCGGAAGCTGGTTTGAATCGCTCGCCCGCCGTTCTGCCGTATTCTGTCGAACAGTTGAGGATCGTCAATAAGCCGCTTCACCTGCCTCGCGCAGGCATCGGCGTCCCGCTTAGGGAAGGTCAGCGCGTTCACCCCATCAGCGAGCAACTCGGCGCTGCCGCCGGTAGTAGTGCTCACGACGGCCAGCCCCGATGACATCGCTTCGAGCAGAGTGATGCTAAACGGCTCGTCCCATATCGAAGGGAATATGAGGGTGCCGTGTCCTTTGTAGATCTCCGGGAGCCGCTCGCGGGGGATCAGTCCGGTAAAGCGCACACTGCGCTCCAGCCCAAGCGAGCGAGCGAGCAGCTCAATCTCGTTGTCGTAATCCGGCCCTCCCACAACGGTCAGCGTAGCTTTATCACAGCCGTATCTTTCCCGAACCAGCTTGAGCGCTTCAACCGCCGTCCGCACACCTTTGTGCGCAGTAACCTGGCCTACGTATAGCAGCTTTGAAGCATCACGAGACGCCCCGTTCGCCGAGAAGCGATCGACATCGATCCCCCAATGAATGACCTCCGAGCTCGCGGCGAGCTTACCGGCTTCGAGGGCCGATTGCTTGAGAAAGCGGCTGACGAACTGTGTGCGCCTCAAATCCAGAGAGCCTTTAGGGCATAGGCCCGAGGCGCTCAGCAATGAACTGACCATACGCCAGGCGAGCTTTCTATGAAGGCGGCGCGGGTTGCGGCGCGTATTTTGAATCCACAGATCATTCTCCCATTGTGACAGCCAGTGGTCAGACACGAAGTAACAGACCGGCAGGCCCATCTGCTGCGCCATCAACAGGTTTGAAACCGAAATGTGAGTTATGTTCCAGGCATAAATGACATCCGGCCTGAACGAGCGGCAAGCGTGCTTGAACGCCCACCTGTTGGTAAGCTCTTTCCTGAGCAGCCTGAAAAAGCTTGCGCGGTCCCCGTTGCTTGCAAAATCTGTTTGAAGCCAGCGGTAAACTCCATGACTGCGGCTCGGCTTATTCACTTTGTAAGTCGAAGTCAACACCCTGACTTCATGGCCGCGAGCGCGCAGCCCTTCGACCACATCGCGGCAGCCGAGTTCATAACCACCTACGTAATAAGGCGGGTAGAAATTTGTCAGTACCAGTATCCGCATCGCGACATCACCAGGTGTCGAACCACTCTCCGAGCAGTCTGTCGAGCGCCTCGCCGTCGACGTCCGGCGCTTGAAAGCGGGGCAGCTCGAAGAGGTTCGAGCGCCGATCGACCAGACCGTTCGTCGTAGAACAAGCGGAATCAAATCCCGCCTCTTTGACCAGGGCCACAGTCTCCGCCGTGTAATCACATGGCCGCCCGTATGGATAGGCGAAACTCTTGATCCTATAATTCAGTAACTCTTCTAACCTTGACTTGCTTCCATTGATTTCGTCGCGTTGGGAGTTCAAAGCGAGCGCGGCGAGCTTCGGGTGCGTGATTGTATGACAGCCGATTTCGATAAGTCCCCCTTCGGCCAGCTCACGCAGCTCATCCGATGAGAGCGCGCGATGTGTCGCGCGAGGCGATTTGTCGGCCCCGGCCCAGGAGACGAGATCGTCCCTGACTCTCTGCCGCTCGCCCTCCGGCAAAGGGTGCATCAGCTCCCAAAGCGAGCGATACAGCAGATGTCGAGAGCACGGATCATCTTTATCCCAGGCCCGCCACCGTTCATTAACATGAAAAGCCGCCTCGCCGTAGCGAGCCGCTTCGCCTAAATCCCACCGGTAATCCTTTCTTTCGATCGTGAGGTGAAGGCTCTGCGGCAATGCGCCGGGTTGAAGGAATAATCTATCCAGTTCGTCCCACCAGAACTCCCGGTCGGAGCCTGCGAAACCTGTCGTCACAAAGACCGTAGCGGGACAATCGTTTTTCTCTAGAAGCGGCCTGGCGTTAAGAAAGTTGTCGGCGTACCCGTCATCAAAAGTAATGACGACCGCGCGGCGGGGCAGCTTGTTGTCTGCGATTGCGGCCACCAGCTCTTTTACCGATAGCACTCGCGCGCGTCTCTTAATCACTTCCAGATGTTCGGCGAAGTGCGCGGGCTTGACGGCAAGCGACCAGGGGTCAGAGGACGATTCGGCCACGCGGTGATAGAGCAGTATTAACGCCCTGCTTGAGAATCGCTTTCTCGCCCTGGCGGCAAGACGGCGCAGATGACCGAACGAGGCGGGAATCATTCGGCCCCCTTTACTGCCCTGACCGTGATTGTAACTTCATAATCGGGGTCATTAAAATCGAGCTCCTCTTTGCGCAACTCCTCAAGCGCGATGCCATAGAGAAAGGCTGTTGCCGCAAGCACATTCCCGTTTGTCTCGACCGCGAGGGAGCGCTCTGAAAATGCTTCGCCGAACAATCGCCGCGCCGCCAGTGTTGTGAATGCCCAGTACCAGGATTTGCCCCACTCGTAACGATCTATCTGAGTGATGCCGGGAAAAGTGGCGAGCAAGACTCCGCCCGGCTTTAGAATTCTGTGAAGCGTTTTGATGGCGGCGCGCACGTCGTAGATGAGGTGAAGCGTCTGCGTAAAGATTATGCAGTCGAAACTTTCAGAAGGTATATGATCGGCCTTCGTCAGGTCGGCTATGATCGTTGCCTGCGGGCTCCCTTCCGTAACATGTAGCACATCGATTTTATCGACGCGTTCGCCGCCGTACCTGCGCGTATAGGTATCGTCGCCCACTTCCAAAACTCGTCCACGAATATCGCGGTGGTTGTGGGCGAGGAAACCCTCGATGTAGTAGCGGTCGACGGGCGTGCCCCTGTCATACCCGAATACACGGCTGAAAGGCGCTAGCCGCCTCAAATCGCCGAACCTGATTGCGCCCGTCTGAGGCGGCGAGTCGCGCTTGCGCCTCCGGGCTTTGATCAATCCGTAAATGGGTGCGGGAACTATCCGCCTGGCGATCGATTTCATTCTCTCTTTTGTCATCCTTGTGCGGTATCGAATGTGACCCGGTGTCCGAGACAGCTTCGGGAACCGGCACGTCCATTGCGCCCGCCTGAGGCTTTGCCATACGCCCTTATCTTTTATCGCGTTCTCGCTCAGGTAGGATTCGAGCCAGTTCAACAAAAGCAGTCGCTCGGCGTGATGGCGGCCAAGGCTTTCGGCCACGGCGCAGCATGAATCCGGGTGCTTGCGGTACTTATACCAGCACCCGTCGCTGATGAAGACGGGTGCCTTGAGGCAAACTTTGGCGTAAAAAGCCTGGTCCTCATACAAGCCGCGAAATCTCTCCTCGTACCCGCCCACGGTTTCGATCGCTTCGCGCCGCACAAGACCGCCGGTGCTTGTGACGACCTGGTTTCGCATAAGGGCGGGAAAGAGCGCGGGAGGGTCGACGAGCCTGTCAAGCGGCACTCCGAGTTCAGGAACGAAGTCTCTCGACAGGTCTTCTTGTTTGCCGCTCCAGCTATACCAGTACTGGGTCCTCCCACAGACCATCGCCGCCGCGGGCTGCGATCTCAATATCTCAACCTGCCGCTCAAGCTTTTCGGGGAGCCAAACGTCATCGGCGTCTAAGAAAGCTATTAGCTCTCCTCGCGCGCTGTTTATTCCCAGGTTGCGCGAAGCGCTCATGCCGAGATTTGCGCCGCCCGCGTGACTGAGGTATCGCATCTTCCCGGCGTACATGACGGCGTATTGCCGCGCCACCTCGCCGCTTGAGTCAGTAGACCCGTCATCGATCAAGAGCAGTTCCCAGTTGGCGTAGCTCTGCTCCAGCACGCTCTCTATCGCCTCTTGAATGAATCTCTCCGCATTCAAGAAGGTCATTATTATTGAAACCAGCGGCTCAGGATTCATTTCCGATAATTGCTCCCGAATGATTGTCTGCTCGCGGAACGAAACAGCCTTCGCCAGATTAGCCGCACAAGCCCTTCCGGGTAGTGCCTGAGCAGCGCAAGCATCCCGGGCAGCGCTCCCTTCCACTGGCGAGCCTCCACGTGCGCGCGTGTCGCTCTGATAAGCTTTTCGCCATAATCTTTCTGCACAGCATGTATGCTGCTTTCCAAGGCCGCTTTCTGCATTCTGCTAAGCTTCACACGCTTGCCGTGTGATCGCCTGACGCTCATCGCCGTCTTAAGCATCTCCGTAACGTTGCCGGTCATGTTCGAGTCGTGCTTGCGGTATTCGAGCACCACTTCGCCGTGACAAAAGATCGGATGACGCATGGCAATTCGCAGGTTGAGGTCATAGTCAGCCGAAGCATTTACACGTGGGTCGAAATGGCCGACCGCATCAAAGACGCTGCGGCGATACATCACCGCGCCGGGGGACCAGATGTGATTGTGGCGCAGCAACTCAAGGTAATGATCTCTTTCGATATTTACGCCCGGAGGATTCAAAAGCAGCGAACCATCTGCATCGATGAGCCTGACGTTTCCATAAACGAAGGCGCAATCGGGGTGAGAGTCTAGCGAGTCGGCTCCCACCTCTATCGCTCCCCTCACTAGCCTGTCGTCTGCGTCCAGAAACACCACGTACTCCCCTCGGCTCGCCTCTACCCCTCGGTTACGCGCCGCCGCTAGCCCTTGATTTTCCTGCCTTATGCATTTGACCTGTGAATATCTGCCTGCCACCTCTGCCGTCTCGTCAGTCGAGCCGTCATCTACTACTATCACCTCAAGGTTAGAGTAGGCTTGATCGTTCACACTGTTGATGGCCTCGCCCAGGTATCGGGCCTGGTTGTAGCAAGGGATTACTACTGTTACAAGGCGCAATTCCGACATAGCTACTTAGCCCTTCCCCGGCTCGCGCGCAGCCGTTGATGAAGCGTAGCGGGCAGCATCACACGCGCTGCGGACCTCAAATGCTCTTTAAAGATTGACACGCGGTAACGCGCATCATTCGGCAGACGAGACAGCCTCGGATACTGACATCTCCTTTTTGCGCCCCTGAGCGCGCGCCATACGTCGCCATTTCCGACACGCTGCCGGCTGAGATGATCTTCGAGCCAGTTCAGGTATGTCATTCGGGCCGCTCGCAGCTCGCCTCTTTTCTTCACAACCGACACGGAAGAATCGGTGTGCCTCCTGTACTTGAACCAGCATTGGTTGCTCGCGACGACCGGCGCTTTCAGGCAGAGCTTTGCGTAAAAGACTTGATCGGTGAAGATGCGCCGGAATGATTCTTCGAACCCGCCTACTGCTTTGACCGCATCCCGCCGCACCAATATGTCCGAAGGACACGGGATGGGAGCGCTCTCTTCTAAATAGCGTATAAGTAGCGCGGGCGGCTTTATCGGCGCGTCAAGCTCGACCTTCGGCTCTATCAGCAGGTCTCGATCAAGGTCTTCATCCTTTCCGGTCCAACTGTACCAATACAGAGTAGCTCCATAAACCATCGCCGCATCAGGCCACGAATCCAGTATAGCGATCTGCCGGTCTAGCTTTTCCGGCATCCACACATCGTCCGCATCAAGGAAAGCAATGTATTCGCCCCTGGCCTGCTCGACGCCGAGGTTGCGTGACGCGCTCATGCCCCGGTTCTCCCTGCCGGGGTGATGCAGATAACGCACCCTCCCGGCGTGTTCCCGCTCATAGCTCAAAGCAATGTCCGTGCTGCCGTCAGTCGAACCGTCATCGACGAGCAGGAGTTCCCACCCTCGATAGTTTTGGGCTATGACGCTATCGAGCGCTTCTCTAAAGAACTCTTTAGAGTTCAGGAAGTGTGTGATTACCGAGACTCCAGGTTTGCTTGTCATCTTAGTCTTTTGAGCAAAGCAGAAAAGCGCGTGACCCGCCGTAGAGGTTTATCACTTCCACGCCGGAGAAATACTTGCGAATCGCATTAACTAAATTCCCCATCGTGTACCGCTGAAAATTATCGGTTGCCCTTCTGCTCTCCGAAAGATGTTCTGGCGGAGTGAATTCAACAACCGCCCATCGCTTCGAGAATGAAGATATGCCTTCCGCTATCAGATCGAAACTCAAGTACCTGTCGAACACAAGATGCTCAATGATCGAAAATGCCAGGACCATGTCGCACTTGATACGCTCGTTCGCGGCGACTGTGTAATGGCTTGAGTAACCGATTGACGGCGTAGGCTTGATGAAATCCATGACCAGAGGCAGCATGGTCAATCCTTCGCTTTGCGCGGACCGGTAAAGCTCGCTAATGAGCGCAGGATCTGTGCCAAAGTATACGACGCTGCTACCGAGACGCGCGGCTTCCATTGCGTGCCGCCCTCCGGGGCCATCAATGTCGAGCACCGATACGGGTCGCAAACGCTTGAGAATCCTCTGTAAAACCTGCTGCGCGGCAGACGTTTGTGACAAATCTTTCGGGCTTTGGGGAACGTTTATTCGCTCTACATCTCGTTTGAGCCGGTCGAGGAAATGTAATATTGAACTCTGCGCATCAGTTTTTTTGGACGGCCGCACCGATTTAAAGATGCGATCGATCACTTTGCGGAAAGCGAAAGGCGATAGAGCGAAGCGGCGCGGCAACATAGAGAGGTCCGACCTCAACACTCCCTCGTATTCAACGATCAAAGACCTCGCGACGCGCTCGCGCCCGTGACACATGAGAATCAGCGGGTAATAACAGAAGCGACAGAACTCGTCGTATGCAGGCCAGGTCGAGCTCTCCCCCAACGACACGATCGATGTCAAATCGACGAAGACGGGCTTACAGCCATCGAACAGAATGTTCCACGGGTGCGCGTCCTTCAACGAGAGATTTCGCCGGGTAAGTTCGATCTGGAGATCAAGCATGTGTACAGAAGCGTCTTTCAGCATCCCGGCGCACCATTCGTTCGGGTACGAAGGGAACCGAACATTTTTGTGGCGCACGATCAACTCGTAGCCGTCGAGCTTAAGAGCAGTCGGCTCCGTCTCGATCAACAGCCCTCGATCGATCAATCTTTGAATCACGCCATCCCGAAACAGCCGTGAAAAGAAAGCCGCCCGATCTTCGCGTATCCCTCTGTACAACTCGCCATTCCAGCGAAAGAGTCTCCCATGAGAATCCGCGAACGAGTGCGGGTGAAAATCGACGCCCCCGGGCGGGATTGTTCGGAACGGCGAATCAATTATCTTTGGGCTGACCATGCTTACCACATTGAATAAACGAACTCTGCCACTTCGCGCACAGTCCCGTGTTTACGAGTCGATAGATAATCTTTCTTGCGCGTCTTGAAAAACCCTTTAAAGAAGCACAATCGAGTCTCGTAAAAGAAAGCCCGGTCGCGCCTGCCCAGCATTGAATGTCCGGCCCAATTGGCCGCGTCTATGATTGACTGGCGGTAGAGGTGAGCCGGGACGCCGAACAGCGCCCTCTTCGATGACCGCTCAAAATAGGCCGAGCGCATGAGCGCGTAGAAGCGGCCATGCCCTCGATGCCACCTCCGGTGATACTTCCTGGTCGTTCGAGCGACAGGGACCTCGGTAGTCACGACGAGTGAAGGCAGATAAAGGCTCTCGCCCCCTGCCCTCCAGTAGCGAATCAACAACTCAAGGTCTTCCATCGAGCCTATGCCATCTTTCACTCGCTGCAACTCGGGAGCGAATGGCCCGATACAAGAGAAAACTTCGCGGCGAAAAGCGAGATTAGCGCTGACCAGGCAGAGCGGGTTTTCCGCATTCACATAAAATGGCTCATCGCCGTAGTCCTGCAAAGCAAGCGGCGACCAGTGATCGCGAGTAAGCCAGGCGGGCGGCTCGCCCTTCCACTCGGGCAGCACTTTGCCTCCGAGACAAGCTACGTTCGGGTAAGCATCAAACTCGCGCTTGATAACCTCTATCCAATCCCGCGCAACTACTACGTCGTCGTCGGCAAACGCGATGATAGGAGCGCGGGCTCGTTGAATCCCCGAGTTGCGCGCGTACGATACGCCCTGCTTGGGCTCGAAGACGTAATGGAGGTTCGAGTGCCCCTTGTTTATCAAAGACTCCACGACCTCCCTCGTCGAGTCGGTCGAGTTGTTGTCTACGACTATCACCTCGTAGCTCGCGCCGCAGCCCTCC
>DASUNP010000059.1:0-21759 GCA_036277095.1 Blastocatellia bacterium | reverse complement strand
ATCGGCTATAAGCATTCAGCCGATCAAGGCACGAGGCCGACTCGCACGAGCAGGTCTTGAAATCTCGGGTCCGAGTGAAGGTCATTCAATTATCTCGGGCAATCAGAATCAGTTTGCATGACCCGAGCGGCAACGGATCCTAACACACCATTGCCGCAACGGTTGATGATACGCCTGGCGTCTGCTACCTTATAAATGGTCGGTTGCTGAGCAAAAGAAGGATAATTTCGTAAAAACTCAGGTAAACAGAACTGGGATTTGTACGATACGTATAGACTGAATATGGAAACAAGCTCGAATCGTTATGACGTGATTATCATGGGGGGCGGCCCTGCGGGCAGCAGCGTCGCAAGCATCCTCGCCCGCGAGGGCCGAAAGGTCGTGCTCTTCGAAAAAGAGGAATTCCCGCGCCACCATATCGGCGAATCGCTGATGACCGACACTTATTGGACGTTCCAGCGCATGGGTTTTCTTGAGAAACTGAAGCAGAGCCCGTTCGTCGTCAAGTATGGTGTTCAGTTCGCCAACTCGGAGGGGAAAGAGTCTCGCCCTTTCTATTTCTTCGAGGCCAACCATCACGAAAGCGCCGTCACCTGGCAGGTGACCCGCGCCGTCTTCGATAAGATGCTGATCGACCACGCCGAGGAACAGGGCGCGGATGTCTATCAGAGAACTTTGGTCAAACAGGTCCTCTTCGAGAACGACTACGCCGTCGGCGTAGAGGTGCAGATGCAGGACGGCTCGCTTCAGAAGTTTTACGCGAAAGTCGTCGTCGACGCGACAGGGCAAAGCGCCGTGCTCTCTAACAAGTTCGGCTGGCGCGTTCGCGATCAAAAGCTTAGGAAGGCTGTGCTCTATTCCTACTTCAAAGGAGCGCACCGCGAGCCGGATCTCAACGGAGGCTCGACGCTCGTGCTGCGAACAGAATTAGGCAGCAACGGCTGGTTCTGGTATATCCCGCTCGAAAACGATATCACGAGCGTCGGCATAGTCGCGGACCCCGATTACCTCCATAAAGGTCGCGGCAAAGACCTTGCAAAGATATACCAGGAGGAGATTGAAAAGTGTGAGCCTTGCCGCCGCCGCGTCGCGGGCGCAACGCGCGTAGATAAGATCTATTCGATTATCGATTATTCATACCGATCGAAAGAGAACGCGGGGAACGGATTCATTCTGATCGGCGATGCGTACGGCTTTCTCGATCCGATCTATTCTTCTGGCGTGCTGCTGGCGCTGAAGATGGCGGAGCTGGCCGCCGATGCCATTCATGCGGCTTTCAATACCAACGATTTCTCCGCAAAGCAGCTCGGTCAGTTTCAGCCCATGCTGGATAATGGAATCGAATCTATGCGCAAGCTGGTGCATGCGTTCTACTGCGAAGGGTTCAGCTTTTCGCAGTTTCTTAAGAAGTACCCCGAGCAGCGGGTCGGCATTATCAACCTCCTGATCGGCAACGTTTTTATGGAGGGCGTTGACTCCATTTATGAGCCTTTGTCTGAATTCGCTGAAATCCCGCCGCCGCTCTTTGAGCAGCTCGGAAAGACCGAAGGGGATGGCAAAGCGTTGCCGAGCGCGGAAACAGAGGAGCTGCTTTCCGCAAAGTATATGTACTATGACGACCGGGAGATCGCGCGTAAATCGACCGAGCCATGAGTCAGCATCGTAATCAGATCATTTCACGCTCTCGATCGTCGTAGCAACGCGGAACCCGACGAAATCTCGCCGCCCTTGCGGGAGAAAGCCAATCCGTTTGGCCGAGCGACTAAAGTCCGGCCCATCAAGCCACGAGCTGCCACGAATAACGCGAGGCGCTTTACCGTCTCCCTCTATCGCGCGCTCATCGGTTCCGTCGCCCGGGTATTCTTTGGCGAAGGCATCCTGACACCACTCCGAAACATTGCCAACCATATCGTGAATCTTCCAGGCGTTGGGGCGGTATTTACCCACGGCGGAAAGCATGACAACACCATCATCGAAGGGGAAGGATGTGTTCCATCTGGTAAAGCGTTTCCTGCCTCCTTCGTCTTGGACGTTTCCGTAACCTTTACCACCGCTCTCGGAGTCGCCCCAGAAGAAAGGTGTTCGACTCCCGGCGCGGGCCGCGTATTCCCACTGAGCCTCTGTCGGTAGTCGTAGCCCGAAGTGTTCAACAAAACGCCTGGCGTCATTCCAACTTACGTGGACCACCGGATGGTTATCGCTAACGCAATACTCTTTAAGATTTGGGAATGGGTTCAGCCAGCTAGCTGATGGCGTCCATTCCCGGTCGCCGTCCGGCAGCGCGGCGAACGCGCCTTTGTTGTGTCCGCCTTCTTCTACACCGCGCTCGGCATCAGTTTGATACCTTGTGGCCCGCGCGAAACGGCGAAACTGCTCGACTGTGACTTCTGTCTCGCCAAGATAGAAGGGCTTGCTGATAATCCGCCTGTGCTGACGTTCATTGCCGTGGCGGTCCGCTTCGTCAGCAGGCGATCCCATCTGGAACTCGCCGGCCGGTATCAGCACCAGGATAATCCCGCTCTCTTTATGAACGATGCGCGTCGGCAATCCCGTGGCAGGGTCTGTGGTCGCCCGCTCTGCCGGAACAAATCTCCCCTGTTGCGGCGTGACGAAGATAGTTTCGACTTTTGTGCCGGCCCTGTTTGCTTGAGCAAACGCCGGAAGGAGTACGGCCATCACCGTTAAGAGGCTCGCTATGCGTTGTGACTTGAACATTCTTCGACCTGCTTTCTACGAATAGAGATTTTGCGGCGGCGAACTCATTCAGATTCGGCTAGAGGCCCATCACACACATAGCCGGGCGCCGTCTCGCAGAGTATGACATCATAACTCTCAAGCATCGGCATTGCTATCGCCTCCAGCTCATTCTTCCAAAACTCGCCTTCGTAAAACGCGTCCTTCATTCTGTCGCGTTCGGCCAGCGAAGGAAAGCTGCGCAGCCAGACGAATTTGTTTGGGTTCTCTAGATCGAGCAGAGGGCCGAGTATTTTCATCCCATGCGAGCGCAGCGCGGGCACGGCTCGCGTTTGGAACAACTGGATGAACTCCTCGCGACGTCCTGGCTTGATCCGGTAACTTCGAACTTCTACTATCATGGTTAACCCCCTCACTGGAAATCAGCGGCCTTTGTCAGACCCGCCTTTCACACGTGTGTCTATCGCGATCCAGTTTACTTCCCATGTCTTGCCGCCATCATCAGAGAATGCTTGTTCAAACCGGCAAGAATTTGGAGTTATATCTGATATAACAAATCTTACAAAGATGGCCCTGCCGTTATAGGTTTCCTGGCTGTAGAACTCGCCCCGGCCATTCTTAAACTCACCGATCGTGGGTGGGGTCATAACGCCGCCGTTGATGTTAGCAAAATTGAGGCTCCACTGGCGGGACAGGGGATTGTATAGACGCAGGCTCAAGCCTTCGATGCGACCTGATGGGCCTTCAACCGCCAGCTCCGCCAGATTGGCGCGGCCGTTCCAAACCTTTCGGACGACGGTAGTCCCCTCATATTCGACCCAGGTAGTGGAGCCGGTCAGGGGATTGAGAAGACGCTTTAACCGGGTCTTCCAGGCGCCAATCTCGAAATCAAAATCGTGTTGCCCATCCCGTTCCTTTGGGGTCTGTGCGAGCCCGGGAAAGGGCTGCAAGATGACAACCATACTGGCTATCAGAAGAAAAATTCGCAACCGGATGAATCCCCGTCCGCGTCCCTGTTCGATTCGACAACATCGGATTCCCGTCATTATCAACCTCCTCTGGCGGCATGCAATAATCTGATGTGTAACCTTGTCGAGAAGGAATATAATCTGACCTATGAGCTCGATCAAGAAGGCACCTTCAGGTAACCGTACTCGCCTCCGGCGCCCCAATCCAGTAGGCGGGTGTCCGTTGACTGCCGCGCTGGCGGCAATCGGTGGTAAATGGAAATTGATTATTGTCTACTGGCTGGCAGAATCACCCAGGCACTTTGCGGCGCTCCGGCAGCTCATGCCAGGCATCTCGCAGAAGGTACTCACCGAGCAACTCCGCGAGTTGGTCGGTGACGGAATCGTGCAGCGGCAGCCGAAGGGTGCGATCCCGGCGCCCGTCGAGTATTCGCTGACCGACTACGGGCGATCCTTGATGCCTTTAGTTGAGGATATACGCTTGTGGGGCAGGGCGCACCTGGATCACCTGGGCTCTCAGCTTTCATGAGTAATCGATCGGGGCTGAAATCTTGCTAAGAATAATCTCAATGTGGCAATCTAAAACGCAATGAGCCACCGACGCGAGCGGTTCCCATACTGGACTACGATCGGTTATGGCCTGATGGTGGTGGGCACAATCGGAGCCTTCCTGCTCATACGCAGATACGGTAATACGCTCGCCGCGCCACAGCCTGACACCTCCCAGGCTATTCCTCACCCAACTAATCAACAGCCCGATGTTCTGCTGTCGGTGCTGCTGGCCCTTGCGGTAGTCATTATTGTCGGTCGAGTCCTGGGTAAAGCATTTGCCTATGTGGGCCAGCCCCCGGTTATTGGCGAGGTCGTCGCAGGTATTCTGCTGGGGCCTTCATTGTTAGGCGCCGAGGTGTCCGCATTCATCCTCCCGCCAAATGTAGCCCCCATCCTTGGCGTAGTCGCCCAACTGGGCATCATCTTATACATGTTCGTCGTTGGGCTGGAACTGAATGCAAAGCATCTGATGAATCGCTTACACACTACTGTTGCGACTTCGCATACGAGCATATTAGTTCCATTCCTGCTCGGCGCGTTGTTGTCGTTGCCCTTATACACGCGACTCTCCAGCAGCGACGTGCCTTTCACGAGCTTTGCCCTTTTCATGGGCGTGGCAATATCGATTACTGCGTTTCCTGTCCTGGCGCGAATTCTAACCGACCTCCGTTTAGTCCATACCGAACTCGGAGTCATTGCCCTGGGCTGCGCCGCCATCGATGACGTGACGGCCTGGTGCCTGTTGGCATTCGTTAGCGGGTTCGCCAAGTCTCAGGTTAGCCAGAGCCTATGGGTCATCGCCGGTGCGCTCGGTTACATAACTCTTATGTTCTTCGCCATCCGGCCCGTGCTCAAGCGGGCCAGTCGAAGATGGGAAACAGAATCGCAAGTGAGGGGAGCGACTACAATTCTAATTGTCGCGTTGCTCGTCTCGGCGCTGGCTACTGACGCGATTGGCATTCACGCCGCCTTCGGCGCTTTTCTGCTGGGGGCCGTGATCCCCCATGACAGCGCTGTGGCACGGTCTTTCATCAAGCAATTCGAACCGGTGATCACGGTCCTGTTTCTGCCTGCCTTCTTCGCCCTGACAGGGATGCGGACGCAGGTTAATCTGGTGTCAGGTTTAGATCAATGGTTAATTTGCTGTTTGATTATCTTTGTCGCCACAATCGGGAAGTTTGGCGGCTCGCTCGTGGCAGCCCGCCTGACCGGGTTAAGATGGCGCGAAGCGGCAGCTCTCGGGACGCTCATGAACACGCGCGGGCTGATGGAGTTGATCGTCCTCAATATCGGGCTGGATCTGCGAGTCATCTCGCCGACCCTCTTCGCCATGATGGTATTAATGGCGTTGGCGACTACGATGACAACCTCTCCGGTATTGCGTTTACTGATAAGAGAACGCGGCCAAAAACAGGCCGTCTAACAAACGATAGATTGCGGTCGCACAAGCTTTGTTCTAAAATCCGCCCATGAAAATTGCAGCTTACTTTAGCCTAGCCGCAGTCGTTATGGCTGTTGCTTCGATTTCACTTCACGCACAGCAAGACGTAAAGGGTAGTTCGGATCATCCGCTCTTTCCCAATCGCATGCCCGGCTATTCGATCTCAAATTACGAGCAGCAGGGCTTTAGCTCGTACAAATTCAGGACGCGCCCGCAACAAACGATCGAGGGCGCGTACACACGTATTCATTATTACCTGAAGGATACCAAACAGCACCCGGGCGGGCTTGCAATCCGACGCAACTACGAGGACGCCATCAAGTCTGTGGGGGGCCAAATCATCTACTCCGATGAGAACGTCAGCGTTGTTAAGGTTACGCGCAACGGCGTCGAAGTGTGGGCCGAGGTGCAGGCGTCTACCAATTATGCTGGCCGTTATTATTTTCTGCACATCGTTGAGCGTAAACCCATGCAGCAGGTCATTACGGCGGACGCGATGGCCGCCGCCATTGACAAGGATGGATTCATCGCGCTCGATATTCACTTCGCCACCGGCAAGTCGGATATTCTGGCGGAATCGCGTCCGGCCATTGATGAGATAGTATTGCTGCTCAAGAAACGGCCCGGCCTGCGCATCGGCGTGGAAGGTCATACTGATAACACAGGCACACCGGCGGCGAACAAGACGCTGTCTGAAGCCCGCGCGAAAGAAGTCGTCGCAGCCATCGTAGCCGCCGGCATCAGTCCCAACCGCTTAGACCCGGTTGGCTACGGACAGGAGCGTCCCATCGCCGACAACAGGACCGAAGATGGCCGCGCGAAGAACCGTCGAGTCGAGATTGTGAAAAGGTAGAGTATCCTCAGACAACCGTCTAACAAAAACATGCGCCGAAGCCGCGCAAGCAGGTTTCGTGTTTTTCAGCTGTCGTTATGCGCCTGCGGCGCGTGCGACAAGCATGCCTTAATAGTAAGTTATCGTCCGGTATGTTACTTCTGTTTCTATCTCTGCGCTTTTATTTCTGGTCGTTTCACGCACCGTTTTCCTCTCTATCCAGTTTCCGACAGTGTCGAATTCATATGAGTAGGTGCCTTTTATTACCGGGCCCTTCCCGTTACCGTAATTGATAAGCTCTATCAGGTTCCCATTGATGTCATGCTTGTAAGTGTGCTTGATTCCGACCTCGCCTTTTTCATCGTATGCAACCCAATCCGTTTTGTTTCCGCGCTCGTCATAACCCACTACGCTTCTCTGCGAGATCTTTCCGTCAGGCCTGTAGTAAAGCACTTCTACCGGTTGTTGGTTGTCGCCATAAATGAAAACGACTGTCGAGCGTACCGAGCCATCCGGGTTGCGATGGTGCTCCCGAATCTTCCTGCCTGCATCATCGTAAATATACTCCTGATGATGATTGACAGCTCCATTAGGATTATAGTGTGTTAATTGAACGATTCTTCCGCTGCTATCGTAAATGGATACCCCTTTGCTCGTAGGCTTGCCCTCGGCATTGTAGTAAATCTTTTCGATCTCTTTACCCTCACTGTCATAAGTTAAGCTCCAGGAGAGCTTGCCCCTTCGCGAGCCATCTGGCTTGTTGGCAAGACTCTCAATAATGCTCCCCTGCTCATCAAATGTGAGGGATTGCATAAGGACGCGAGGCCCTTCTGTAACTTGCCCATCTTTGTTTATTAGCTTTGCGGTTTCTTCGCGGACTGATTTAACGGGGCCTAATAAGCCGGCACGTTGTTTGTCACTGATCTGGGCTAGCACAATAGATTGTGAGAAAAGAAACAGAGACAGTAGAGGAATAAACGTCTTCATAAGCTCCTCCGCGCTTAATATAATTGTATCTGTTTTTATCACACCTGGCGGGACATTCAAAGCTCATTGCATTATAACTGCGCCTAATCCTTCAATCAGCGGGGCCGCGCGTTAGGCCGCTTTTCTCTTAAGGTAGAGTTTCATGTTTGTAAAGTCCATCGTCAGCGCGTAAGGTCTGAAGAATTGGTGCGAAATGATCCCGGCGATCCGAAAGCCATCCTTCCCCAGTGTTGACCAAATGGAGCTTCGCCCCACTAGGAATTTCATTCTCGCGTTATTAAAGTTCCAAAAGCTTGCCCTGCGGTAGCGGTCTTGCCTATCTCTCCTGGCCGACATACTTCTTATACGCGCTCACCCAATCCCTGGCCATTGCTTCTTGCGCCTCCTTCAACTCCACCTCTCCGGCGCACACCATCTTGCGCAATCGCCTTTCGAGCCTGTTCTTTTGTAAGTAACCCCACTCTCCTGAAAGCGGCTGCGGCCATAGATTCTCTATCTTATTCGACCCGCCCAGGCTTGCCGGCACTAAGTGATCGACGTTATACGAACCCGGCGTATCCGCTCTTATGCCATACAGATCGAATACCTGGCTCTTCACCTTGATAGATACTTTATCGCGAATGGCTGTTTGTCCCTCTCGACACAGATCATCCTTAGTTACGGCGATAGTGTCGCCGGGTGTTAGTCTCGGGTCGGGCAAATAAGAGGGTCTGTCTTGAGACAGTCCTATCGCCGATAAGCTAACGGTCAGCGCCGTTGAGAGCAATATGGCTCTCGCCCTTGGAGGCGTGGAAAGATAGGTATTCATGATGAATTTAGTACTTCAAATACTGGCCTCATTGCAAGGGTCATTGAAATGTCTTCGCATCCTAACCCGTACTATTCTTTTGAGCCGGCCTCCTCCGCCCAAAAAATCCACTCCGCACCATTGTTATGTTTCTCACGTTGCGGGAGCGCGCCGCGCTGTTCGAGCATCTCTCTGGCGGCGCGCTGCATGCTGGCGTAGAGGTATTGAGTGATATCGGCAAACGCCCATCCCTGCTCTGCCAGATCGGTCTTATCAAAGGCGCCTTCCAGTTGCTTACGTCGCTTCTCAAACAATTCAACCACAGCCTCAGCCATCTGCCGGCAAATCGCTTCAAACTCGGCGCGCTCCTCAGCCTTCACGACAGGAAAGTTCGGCTCATAATAGCGCTCGGTGGGATACTTCCTCTCCCACTCTTCAGATTCACGCAAAAGCTCGCTCGCCATCATCTCATTGATGTGCCTGTGAATCGTCGGCTGAGAGAGGTCAAGCTCCTTAGCAATCTGTGCCACCGTCTTGGGCTGCTTATATACTGAGTTCAAAATGTCTTCCTTCGTCCCATTGGGGAGCAACTTGTTCTTAGCGACGCCGGCCCAAGGGTCACTATAAGCACCCTTCGCCGACACACAGTCGCAGGCAAAGCGCAGCCCCTCGTAATTATTCGACTCTCCCATAAAATCCCCTTTACAAATTGGCTATTAGCATATATGCTAATACTGTAGCGGCTAAGTCCAAGGACTTACCAGTTAATACTAACTGATTAGTGCCGCAACCAAAATGCCGGAAGGCATCTACCTTGTGGACGCAACTGTTAAGGATAAGGTTGCGAACCATCGATCTGAGCCCACCTGACAGGGTGCCGCGACCCTTCCTGATGCGAAGATAAGGTTAAGACTCGTTTCTGTGGCCGCGCAACAAATTTTGAGGAGCATAAAGGGTTATGGGTAATAACGTCGAGCAATTCAACGCATCCACGCGAGACGAAGACCAGCAGGCAACCAGCGATCATAAAAACGCAAGCGATGGCAAGAGCCGTGGAATGCGCACCAAGAAGACTGTCTCTTTGGTAGCGATCCTGCTGGCAGGCGTCGCATTACTATTCCCCTCCTTTGATGGGGGCCGAGCCCAAGAGCAATCAACAGCTCTGGCGCAGGTTAAGAAGCAAAAAATAAAAAGCTTCGACGACCAGATCACCGTTAACGCAGAGATGATGGTTGAGGATGGCAGGGAGACCTTTCGCTTCGATACGTTCGGCGACGAGGCGTTCTGGGGCGGGAGGCTCGGACTGCACAACGCGATCAAGGGTGCAGGGTTAGGAGGGGTCGGCCCCGGCTTGAGCCCCAACCTTGCGTTATCTCTCGGCTTGAAAGTAGACCTTGACGCGCTACCCAGACCGCTTCAAAGAGACCTGGAAAGAGGAAGGGTCAATCTCGATGACCCTGCTGTTACAGTTGCTCTGCTAAGACTTGACGCGGTCGTGGGCGTTAAGGGTTTCTTCCAGGGCGACTCGTTGACCTCGGTTGGAATTACCTGCGCGTTGTGTCACTCTCAAGTAGATAACTCGCTTCTTCCGGGGATTGGCGATAGGCTGGATGGGTGGGCTAACCGCGACCTCAATGTCGGCGAGATCATAGCCTTCGCACCCGATGTGAGCCCTTTTGCCACCCTTCTGGGAGTTTCTCAGGATACCGTGCGGCAGGTAGTTCGCAGTTGGGGACCAGGTAAATTCGATGCTGAATTGATCCTTGATGGCAAAGCCGTAAACCCCAACACAGGCATGTCAGGGGCCACCTTGATTCCGCCGGCCTTCGGCCTTGCCGGAGTTAACCTGCACACATGGACGGGCTGGGGGTCTGTCAGTCACTGGAACGCATTTGTCGCCAATCTTGAGATGCAGGGAAAGGGAACCTTTTTTGATCCTCGACTCAACGACGCGGCTAAGTTTCCTATCGCCGCAGCAAATGGATTCGGCAATGTGCGCAACACACCCGATCTGATTACTCCTAAGCTAGCCGCTCTTCACTTTTATCAACTCGCAATACCCGCGCCGACGCCTCCGGCAGGGAGCTTTAACGCCGACGCGGCATCTCGCGGGCAAATGATCTTCAATGGTAAGGCGCAGTGTGCAGTTTGCCACGTGCCGCCGCTGTTCACAGAGCCCGGGTGGAACATGCACACGCCCGCTGAGGTTGGAGTAGATGACTTTCAGGCAAATCGCTCACCCGATGAACGCTACCGGACATCTCCATTGAAGGGGCTCTGGACGCACCAGAAGGGAGGCTTCTACCATGACGGCCGCTTTGCGACATTGCTCGCCGTCGTCAATCACTACAACAGCCTCCGAGGATTGGCTCTGACCGAACAGGAGAAGAATGACTTAGTGCAGTACCTGTTGTCGCTTTAGCGCGGCTCGAAAGTTCGCCGCAGACGCACATGCTCCACTGCATGCAGATGCAGTGGAGCATGTAAACTTGGGGTTGATAATAACGACCGATCTTTCAGCTTGGGCGAACCTTCAAAAAATTGCTAGCCTTCTTTTATCAGGTATAAAAGATTGTCCTCAAGCCTGTAGAGCATAGGGGCTATGAGTATCTTTGGATACCTCAGCCGCAGTCGCTTCGCTTCACTCGATACAAAATCGATCTCGTTGCCTATCTCAAACATCGGGGCAAAATGCATAAAGTGCTGCTCCGCCCATTCCCTGTCCCATCCTGCATTCTCGATTAACCCTTTGATGAAAGCGTCTCGCTTCGCGACGAGGTTCACCATCCCACAATTGTTATGCCCTATCAATGAGATGCATTTCACCCCGCCTATCGCAACCGCGTAAGATACTTTGAACTCGCTATAGCGGAGGTTGGCGCCACCCGTGCGAATGATGTATGCGAAGTTGTCGGGGATGCGCAGGCTCTTACGATTATCCATGCACATCCCGACCAGGATTTGGGCCTGCTGGTAAGAATCGAGAGGACCCTGAAGGTTATGGTACTTGATGAGCGAGCCTATAGGCGTGTCCCTGTAGGCCGGCGGTATTTGATCGGGCGTTGTTATTGAGATCAGCCTGTCCATTTCGAGCCGGGTCATGAGCCGGGCAACAGTATAGCGCCTTCCCATTCCGCACGTCTAACGGCCAGTCAGTTTCTTCAGATCGAAGGCATAGGCTGATTGAGTGTCGCTGAGGACGAATAGTTTATCGCCTTCGAGATTAAACCTGAAGAAAGCCGCGCTGCCGTTGATTACGAAACTAGCCTGCGGGTCGCCCGTGTCGAGGCTGTATAGCGTGATCTCGCCCGGAAAATTCTCAACCGCGATCTGATTATTCTTCGGGCTCATGGCCGCGGAGTCGCCGAAAAAGCGGTGCCGCGTCACGCCCTCTTTGATCGAATAGACCAGCACGCGCCCCCTCGAATCGTGCAGCGCAAGCCAGTCCCTCTCCGACAGCCCCCTCCAAATGTCGAACGAGCCCTGGCCGGTTTCCAGCAACATCATTCCTAATGTCTTCTGCGTGGGAGCGTCGACGATTTCCACCAGGTAATCATCCGCCTTGTTGCCGAGGGCGGCGGCTTTGGCTTGCAGTTCGGAGGTCTCCTTTAGCTTAGCCTTGCCCGCGTCGCCGCCGAGACGCCAATAAAGGATCAACCTGCCGCTGAGATTGTCGAATGAATATCGCGGCGCTTCCTTGGGAAAATCGCGCGACCAGATGACCTTGTCCTGTAGTATATCTTTCAGTTCCATCCGCACCTCGCGGCTCAAGTCAACGTCATCCGACTCTTCATCGGCGGAAGCCTCTGTAGTCTTACTCTCTTTTTCCGCCTTCAAACTGCGGCGCAGCAGAGCGAAGCGCCCGTATTGCCGCGCGCCTTTTTCCGGAAGCTCGCGAAGGATAGAGAACGAATTATCGTGCGGATTCATCAAGACCAGGCTATGCTGCACGTCATCGAGCTTTGGAAACTCCCCGACGCCCACGCCGTCGTTGCCAACGGCGCCGCTTTTGAATCCGCGCACGTATAGCTTGCGGTCGCCCGTCTCAAGATTCCATAACCCGCCCCGGGTCCTTGACGACAACAACAGCCAATTGAATTCGTTCGACACATCGGCGGCGTCGAGGTTCTTGATCGAGCTGACGGGAATCTCGATTGTGCCGACATCTTTGCTGTCAAACTTTTTCTCGGCCTCGTTGTGCCGCACTTCCCGCAACAGTATTTTCCCGTTGACCGATTCGTAAGCCATCAGGTTGTTCCAGATAGTTGCGTCCTCCTTGTTGTACCCCGATGCAAGAGTGCCTTTCTTCAGATCGAAGACGCCCATCTTCGCATTAGCCAGGGGTTTGATGACGACGTAATCCGGGTTTGCCGTGCGCTTTATCTCGTGGGCGGAAATGGGGAATTTCTGTAACCGTTTCCCGCTGGGGAACGAAAAAATACCGGCCTCCTCCATCCTCGGCGTCGGCATTCCGAGGACTCTCTCCGAATCCAGAAAAATGTATGAACGCGCCGCGAGCTTCTTCAGGTCGCCGCCGATTTCCGTCGGCTTGAGCGAGGTCAAGTCCAGCGCCAAAGCGGTGTTTCTCGAGCTGATGGCGGTCAGCGCGTCCATGCGGATGCGCAACCGGAAGAGGTTAGACCGGCTGAACATCACAAAGCGCGAATCGGGCGAAAACTCTATGCGGAAAAAATTCACCTGATCGTCGCGCCCCCTGGATGACCCTAGCCACGAGTAGTATTCAAAAATATTCAGCGTGTAGAACTCTTTCTTCTCCCACACCTTTTTGCCCGTCCTGGTGTCAAGAATGTTAACGCTGGTCGAAGTATCGACGCACGCCAGATAATTCCCATCGGGCGAAAGCTTATGCTCCCAACAGTCGCCCCTCAGAACCA
Source organism: Blastocatellia bacterium (assembly GCA_036277095.1). Lineage (GTDB taxonomy): Bacteria > Acidobacteriota > Blastocatellia > UBA7656 > UBA7656 > DASUNP01. Next base: position 8,603 of record DASUNP010000059.1, on the reverse strand, counting down.
GCTCGCGCACTTCGACAGGCTTTCTATCTGCGACGCTCCATTTTTCGTAACGCAAGGTTTCGGTCGTGAAAACGACGAACTTACCATCCTGTGTGAAGGCAGCTTCGTGGGCGTATTCGACGGGGATCTGAAAGAGCACTCGCAAAGGGTCGCGCTCGATGATGGTGATGGCGAAATCGTCCTGCGCCAGAAGCAGTTTTCCGTCTTGGCTGAAGGTCAAATGCGAGATGTCGCTTCTGAGTTTCGGCTTGAGCTCTTTTTTCCAGATCAGGCCGGGCAACTCCTCCTTCCGAAAAGCTTCGCGGAAGGAGACGATATCCGCCTGCCATTTCAAAAAACTCTCCGTGGCCTTCGCGGTCCGCCCGTCGCGGCACGAAGGCGGTAGTTGTTCGGTGGCGCGCAACACCTCGCGCAACCGTTTTTCCGCAGGCCGTGTGCTGCCGAATAACTCCGAAAACCAGCTTCCCGTCTTGCCTTCGCTTTCGGTCAAGCGGTCGAAAAACGAGAAGAAAGCCGACGGGTCGTAGCCTGCCGCGACCATAGCGAACAGGCCGATTTTGTCGGCTTCGAGCTGTTGTTCGTTTTCGTGCCCTTTCCCTCTTGAAACCCGTTTAGTCCTGGCCCGCTCGATCAACAGGTTGTATTTTTCGGCTATGTCTTTGCGATCGCCGAGCGCCGTGACGTTTAGAACCTTCCTGAACGCTTCCGAGATGTCCGTGGCCCCATGCCTCACTACGGCGTGCCCGAGCTCGTGCGCGATCACGCCCGCCAGCTCGTCTTCGTTGACCGCGAACGCGACGAGTTTTCGCGTAAGCATGACGTGACCGCCGGGAATGTTGAAGGCATTCGGCTCAGGTATGTCGACGAGGTGAAACTGGAATTTTAAGCCCGTCGGCGGCAGATGTTTCGTGAGTCTGCCGCCTATCTCGTTGAGATAGGCCGCCAGGTTTTCGTCGCGAATAAAACGTATCTCGCCCGCCATCCTTTGAATTGACAACTCGCCGAAAATCATCTCTTGCTCAGGCGAAAAGAGATTTGACGACTTGGCATTGGCAACTATAGCGGGCGGCGCGCAGTTTTGCGCGTTGCCTAAAGAACAAAAGACTGATGAACACAACGCAAGGATGAGGGCCATTTTCTTATACATCTCGGACTCCTGGTTTGATTGAAAGCCGCTTAGGATTTAAGCATCTTCGGTAAACGCCTTAATAATATGCCATGAATCGAAAGATTATTTCCATACCTAAAAAGGGGTTCATTAATTATCTTTTTTGCCAACTATCGGTGGAATCATTCGAGCTCCGCTACCCGCGCTCCGGTCGAACGGCTTGTTAGACGGCATCAGAACCTAAGCTCGTACCTTTGCTCTGTTATTGTCGCCCCCCACATTCTATGCGTGTTTTCCTCTGTCAATTGAAATCCTAATGATCTGTATAGGCTTGCTGCCGCTTTCAACTCGCTTACAGTCCAGAGAAAAATAGCTCTGTACCCGCTAGCCCTGCAAAAGTTGATCGCTTCCTCGCCCAGCATTCTGCCCACGCCCTGGCCGCGAAGCTCAGGATGCAACAACAGCCAGCGCAGTTGAGCCTCTTGCGCAGACGCCTCAACGATGGCGATCGAGCCGAAAACTTGTTGGTCAGTTTCGACTATCCAAATCCGCTCGCGGTTGTTGTGGGATTTGGCGAACTCGGCAAGAGGCCCGGCCACATAGGCCTCAAAGGTGTGATCCCATCCAAATTCTTCTGCGTATAATGTCCCGTGTAAATAGACGAGGCGGCCTATGTCGCCCGGCTTAAAGTCGTGCCTCAATCGAATTCTTAACGGCGCCTTGTTTTCTTCAGTAGTATTCATTATTTGAATCCGCTAACGTCTTTGATATTATGCTCCGGCTGATGAATAACTCAACCTGGAAGATCGTATGCGAAAATTGTTGAAAATCTCCTTAATACTACTGCTAACCTATTCGGTATTGTTCGTCGGATTCTACATTGCTATGTGCCAGAGGCCGGCTGTTTTCAGCAGTGTAATGTCTAAGACACCCGGCGTTGTTTTCTTGATCTTTCCTTTTAAGACTATGTGGTTATCGGCCAGGGCAGGTAATCTGAATGTAGGCGACGCGGCGCCGGATTTCTCTCTGGAGACATACGACAAGAGATCGCGAGTGCAGCTCTCGGATTTCAAAGGTAAAAAGCCGGTTGTGTTGGTGTTCGGGAGTTATACCTGACCGCCTTTTCGCCGGGAGGTTCCCGCCCTGAACCGACTATATCAACAGTACAAGGAGCAGGTAGAGTTTTATCTGGTTTATATTCAGGAGGCGCATGCGAGTGATGCTTGGCAACTGGAGATAAATGAGAAAGAGCATGTGGTTTATGAAGAGCCGCAACATTACGACGAGCGAATAAGTCTGGCCGGCACATGCTCGACAAACCTGGGAATCGAATTTCCGGCGATAGTAGACACGATAGAGAACACTACAGAGATAGCCTACACTGCCTGGCCCGATAGGCTTTACGTAGTTGATGGCGGCGGGCGAATCGCTTACAAGAGCGAAGCAGGCCCATTCGGTTTCAAGACGGAACAATTGTCAAAGGCAATCGAGCAGCTCGTTGAACGAGGGAATGCGAGCGCGGGGGAATAACTGCGAAACGATTCCCGTAACTCGATATGGCAAACGACCTGGGGATGCGTACTATAGGTTTCAGGTGGAATTAATAATACGGCGATTAGGAATGCGCTTAGAAAGCCGAGTCGCGGACCTTCAGCGGGCAGTATGACGTTCAACCGCGTCTATAATCGTGCCCCAATCATTTCGATGAAGCTCGTGTCCCGTGCCCTTCAGCGTAAGCAGCTTCGCATCGGGAAGTGCCTCCGTCAGCGCCAGCGCGTGTGCGTACGGCAGCACAGGGTCCTCCGTGCCGTGGATGACAAGCGCCGGGACGCGCACTTCATCGAGCCGACCAAACCAGCGCTCGCCTCCTGATAGCAGAGCGTGATTCATTGCCGTAAGCAGGTTGTTCGTTCGGTCAAAATCCTGGGCGGCTAGAGTGCGGATAGCCTCTTCGTCAAAGGGGTGTGCACTGCCGGATAATAATCGCCAAGCCCCGACCGAGTATTCGACCACAGATTCGCGGTCGGACCAGTCAACCGCACTGCCTTGAGCGTGGTAAGCCGGGACCTTGGGGTCCATAGGGGGCATGGCGGGGTCCTCCGGGCCTAGGCGTTCCGACGAGATCAACGTGAGGGTCAGTACGCGGTCCGGATACTTTAGCGCGACGAGCTGGGATAGGAACCCACCTAGTGACATCCCAACTAGATGTGCGCGGTCGATCCCGTATGCGTCGAGGATGTTGACCGCGTCGTCCGCCAGGTCCTCGACGGAATACTCTATCTGGCCGGGCGCGTAGCTGACAGACCGCCCGGTGTCTCTGTGATCATACCGGATCACGTGTCGGCTTCGGTCGGCGAGCCGGCGGCAGAACTCTTCGGGCCACCACACTGCCGAAGCCATCGCGCCCATGATTAGGAGTATGGTTGGGTCTGAATGATCGCCAAAGGACTCGGAAAAGAGTTCGACACCGTTGGTGTTAATATGTTTGGTTTTCATTGCTCAAGAAAAACTGTCTTGCCTTACAACGATCCGTATCGGCAGGCGCGTAATCTAACTTAAGGCGTCCGTTTAGGCGGCTGCACTATTATCCCCTCTGCGGGAACCTTTTCTGTTTGCTCAAATCTCTCCCCGTTCCATCTGTACCTGGTCTCATATGCTTTCATTTCGCGCACATCAACCGTTATGTTTGTGATGACGGCCTGCCTGTCACGCTCCCCGCTGCGAATCCGAAAAATCTGCCCACTGACAGCAGCTATCTCGTTGAGCGACTGGCCGTCAAAGTTGAAGCAACGAAGCGTAAGGCCGGGTTCGCCCATCTCCGAAGTCAATACCAGAATCTCTAAACGCTCATCGCCCGTGAGGTCGCAGAGTGCAAGCTTAGTTACATCTCCGTCAAACATCATCACTGAAAGTACCCCGGTTTTCAGCCGCACAGATGCGCGCTGGCTAAGAGCATCATTTTCACGAACCAGGACGCTCAGAGTTAGGGCGGGGAAGGGGTCTCCGTCTGTAGGAGGGCGACTGGTATGTATAACCACCACATCTTTAACACCGTTGCTATCCAGGTCCGCGTCAATTAATGCCGGTCTATTTCCCGGCTCATAGATATAGACGCGGGAGCCTTCCGGCAATGCTTTGCGAGCTTCTTTGATTCTCTTATCGTCATAAGCAACCGTATTATCCAAAGGGTAAAGCGACAAAGAAAGCGCGATCGCAAAGAAGACGATCAAACCTCTCTTTAAAAACCTATTGCGCATATGATCCTCGCTTAATGTGGCAGCGAGCTTTCAGTATATCAGAACCGACACTGCACTGCCTAACAGGCACATATTCAGCGAAGCGCTAAGTAAGTTTTCCTGTCGCAATCGACACACATCGCGGTTTCATCAAAGCATTACCCTAAGCTCGCACCTCTTTTACCAATGCTCTAAACCAGCTTTGCCTCATTGCCGGTTCCTCAACCATTATTGACGCGAGTTCTTCTCGGCGCTCTTTACTCTGTCCGTACTCAAAAAGCTCATAGGCCAGTCTCAATGCTTTTAGCTGTTCCTCGCTATAATCGGGTTTAGCGGCATCCGGGCTTCCCCAACGGGCCGGTGTATATGACCTCGTGACTTTGGGTTGATAATTCCCCAGGTATCGCCACAGGTCGGCAGGGATCGAAACATTCTTTATAGACCCGCTGTCGAGAAGATTTGCCCAACTCGCATGCTGTTGCCACCTCCAGGCTCTCGGGCTCGCCTTAGTCTTTTCGGTGATCCCGATCAGGCGTATTTTTCTCCTCACAGCATTCCAATCGAATTGAATCTCTCTCGCCCATTTATACAGGATCATAGTCAAGCTGTTGAAAGTATCGCCTGACGCAACCAGATCGATGAACGCTACCGGCCTTGGCCGCACAGCCAGCGCCGAAGGGCGCAGGTTTAGCCGGTCTAGATAAGCACGCAGGCCGTCAAGGGCATTCGGGTATTTTTCGCTAATCTCCCTTTCCTTGCAGTAGCCCATCGAGAATTGAAGCAGCCCTAGCCTTTCAAACCAGGTGGTCTTAAAGAGCAGTCCGCTGAGGTGATCAAATAGGTTTTCGGGCGACCTCCCGACAAACGTGAGATCGGAATCACCTGCAAATGCCAACACGCGCGAGCAGCAAAGCAGCATCTGGTCGAAGAATCCATCGTAGACTTCGGCCTTTTCACCATTAACCAGACTCCCGAGGTATGTATGGTTTGTTATATTCCATCTAAACGGCTGATCAAACATTCCCGACCCATCTAAGCAAAACCTGACCGCCCACATCGCCGCGCGGCGCGGCGTTCGATATTGACGGAGCGGCATAAGACGAGCTTAGTCGGCTCGGGCTGACACCATTTTTAGGCGGCGCCGCTTGGCGTCGGCTCGTAGGTCGCTATCAGAACGCCTTTGGTCGTTGTCACGCTGTTAATGAGCCGGAGCGCTGCGAACGGACTGCCGTCCGGGAATAGCCGCCGCCCCGTTCCTAAAACGAGCGGGTGGATCATCAGCACGTACTTGTCGACGAGATTGTGCCGCATCAAGGACTGGACCAGCTCTCCGCTACCGAGCACACCAATGTCCGCGCCCGGTTGCTCCTTGAGCCTGGCGACGGCCTGGGCGATGTCGCCTTTCAGGAGGGTGGAGTTGCTCCAGGGGAGCGGGTCAGTCATCGTCGTGGAGGCGACGTACTTCTGTGTGTCGTTGAGCACCTCTGTGAACGGGTTCTCCTTCTGTTTGGGCCAGAAGCTGTAGAAGTCCTCGTAGGTCCGTCGCCCGAACAGCAGCGGCCCGCCCTGGGCCATGCCCTCTCCCATCGCCCTGCCCATGACCTCATCGTTGTTGGGCACAGCCCATCCGCCATGTTTGAAGCCGCCGCGAGGGTCCTCGTCCGGTCGACCCGGCGCTTGCATCACGCCATCGAGCGTCAGGTGCTCTATCACAATCACTTCGCTCATTCGACTTCCTCCTCAGAAATACTCTGTCTTAGTTATCTGTACAGAGTATGTCATATCTCCATCAAATCCTTGCCTACTATGATTCGACCGCCGAAGTGCTTGCGCGCTCCTTCCGCCCATTGCTCGTCAGTGATCGATGGATCGCTGCCGGGGACAAAATGAGAGAGCACCAGCGTCTTGACCCCTGCCTGAGCCGCGACCTTGCCTACGTCTTCCGGGATTGTATGGCTCGCCAACAGGTGCTCTCGCAACCGTGCGGCGTTCGGCACGCTCTTAATCAGGGCCTCGACACCAGGCAGATAGAGCACTTCGTGCACGAGCACGTCGGCGCCTTTGGTGAAGACGGCAAGTTCGGGCGAGTAGGCTGTATCGCCGGATATGACCACCGAACGATCCTTCGCGTCGAACCGGTAGGCATAGGCCTGCTTGATCGGCGGATGAGGGACCAGGCACGCGCTTACCTTCACATCGTCGTTTTGTAACACGACTCCCGGCCTGTCGAACTCGTGAGCGAAAATCAGATTGCGCAGGTCGGGCCTGCCCTCGTCCGCGATCCGAGTCCGTATGTCGAAGTCGATGTATTTGAGAAAAGTCCGCGTCATTCCCTCAAGCCCCGGCGGGCCGTAAGCGTCGATGCGGCTGGGCAAGCCTGTGATCCAGGCGTTATAGACGAGCCCCCCATATTCCAGGTTGTGGTCGGAGTGATGGTGAGTGATGAAGATATAGCGCACCCTGTTGAGCTGCACGCCTGCCGAAATGAGCTGCCGCGAGACTCCGTACCCGCAGTCAACGACATACGGCGTGCCGTTTATCAAGAGTAACGTTGAGGGGTTCTTACGGTTTTCGCCTACACTCGGACCGCCCTTCGTGCCGAGCAGGATAAGCCGCGTCCCTTTTTTCTCCTGGCCGAAGCCAATGGAATTTAATGCGCCGTAAGTAAAAAGAAAACTTGCGGCATCGATCAGGAATTGCCTGCGATTATTCTGCATGGTGACGCCATTCTATCAGAATAGCTTCACGATAATTACTCTTGATGTGCTATACGGGAGTTCTGTATAGTCTCGCACAGCCCCGCTTTAAATAAAGCCCTTGGAAGCGTTCCCCTAATTGATCAACGCCCCGATTCCATGTTTGTGACCGTGAGGCATGTGATGGCGGAAATAAAAGGAGTGCTGCTTAATTCGTGGATGGTTTTCTTAAAGAATCGCTATGGCGATCAAGCGATAAGCGATTCACTCAAAAGGCTCAACGCAGAAGACAGGTTTCTACTTTCATCCCCGTTCCTTCCTTCCACCTGGTATAAGTATGAAACGTTGCATGCGCTGCGCAGGCTCACGCAGCCAATGGCAACGACCGCGGACCCGAATCTGTCGGTCGAGATTGGACGCTTCATGGCTGAATACGTGTTCACCGGCGTTTACCGCTCATTCCTGGTTAAAGACCCGGCCAAACAGTTGAAGAAGTTCTCATGGATCGGAGACTTTTTCTTCCAGGAAGCGCGTAAACTGGAAACCGATATAATCAGCGATTCTCGTTACCTTGTGCGTTATAGATATGAGCCGGGCGCAACGCCCACGCGAGCAATTTGCGAAAGCCTTACAGGCTTCTGGAGCAAGACGCTGGAATTATCAGGGGTATCAAAGGTCAAGTCTACTCATCCGACTTGTGTCGCGAGAGGGGCTGACTGTTGTGAGTTTATTTTCGATCTTGAGCCGCCCAAGCTTGGCTACGCATAAAGAGTCTCATCGCCGTCATAACGCTACATGGCTTCACCTGGGCGCTACTTTCAAACTCAACCAACTCCGTTTCGGGCCTGAAGCTTTGATACCACCGTGTTTCCTCGGGGGTCGTTTCGCCATGCCGCACGCAGGTCAATAGCGTCTGCGCTCTAACATCTTTCAACCGGTCCGTTACGTCATAGCCCCGAGAATCTCTGAATACAGGAGAGATTAGATGTATCGGCGCGCAAAATCTGTTAATATTAACTTATTCATTGTCCTGGACGGATGTGGACGCACGGCAATGATCAATTTCTGCGAGGTACGTGCGCTGCTTTTTTGATACCAGGGTCGCAATATGCCAAAATCGGATCGCTCATCCGAGCTAAGAACAAGTAGATCGCGCCGGAAAGAAACCGATGCCCAAAGGCCTTCTCAAGAGACGGTCCGCCAAAGCGGCGACCCGTTCCGCTTGCTGGTCGAGTCGGTGAAGGATTACGCCATCTTTATCCTTGATCCGGAAGGACACATCTTGACCTGGAATCTCGGTGCAGAGAATATCAAGGGCTACAAGGCCGATGAGATCATAGGAAAACACTTTTCGACCTTTTACCCCGAAGAAGATCTCAAGTGGGACAAGCCCGGCTACGAGCTGAAAGTCGCCACAGAAACGGGGCGGTTCGAGGACGAGGGATGGCGCATACGCAAGGACGGTACGAGGTTCTGGGCCAACGTCATCATCACGGCGCTGAGGGACAAAGACGGCAGCCTGCGCGGGTTCGGCAAAGTCACTCGCGACTTGACCGAGCGCAA
>DASUNP010000058.1:0-196773 GCA_036277095.1 Blastocatellia bacterium | reverse complement strand
CGATATCAATGAAATCAATCCCGTGTTTAAGAATGTTTGATTCACGTTTAGCTTCATCCCACTCAAATCTCATCAATTGATTGTAGTTACATTGTGTAGTGCCGTCAAGAAGAGGATCTGGTCCTTTTAGCGGGTCTAACGATTCGCATCAGCGGGCGCGGGAGCGGCGCTGATAGAAGCCCATGACATTTGCTCCCCGCGCTCCGCTGAATGCGTTTGTTAGATCATCTTCGGGGTAGCGCACACGTTCGTCATATGTTTACCATGCGCTCAGAAATATAAGACTGTCTCTCATTTCTTCAGCAGAAACACGGCCCGCAATATTTAATAGGCGGCGCATCTGCTCACCCAAGCTATACCTCTGCTGCTGGCACAGAACGATCCCTGAGTGGTGTTTGCCTCTTGTCACATACTCGGAATGAAGCTGCTGAAAGTCGCCGATGTTGAATGAATACAGAACGCGTCCCTGTGAAATAGCAAATTCAAGATGATCTGTATCTGACCGCCTTATCAACCCTTGCTCAAGTGCCGAGGTCACATCGATACCACGGATTCGTAAAGTGTGTACCAAGTCACCATCCATTGCATCTTCATCGAAGTAGAGTCGGATCCTCATCAGGCGGTCTGTTCTTCTTTTAAATACTCCTGTTCAGTGCGTTCAGCCTCTGTCTCATCAGAAGCAATTTCAGCTTCGACCTCATTGCGGTTTGCGTGGTAATAAGCCAGTGCGGCATGAACCTGCGCCTCAGTTAAATGGCCATAGCGACGTGCGATCTCCTCCGGGCTGTGGCCTAATTTGTACCAAATAGCAATGCGATGAACCGTAATTCCAGTGCCAGCGATACAAGGTCTGCCATGTCGGATCTCGGGAGAGCTTACAATCAGGGAACCTATATCTGTACTCATATACCTAGCTCCGCTTATCCAAGAATCTATCACTTTGGCATTATACACCAATAGCTATATAGAGTCTGCGGGTAAGATGGTCTAACGGTTGGGATAACCGGGCGCGAGCGTGGGTGATGATTTATAGGAACAATGCTTACGCGCTCCGGTTAATGCCGTTGTTAGACCCCGCCGCCAACCCTGCGTGAAATACGACTGTACTGGAATGTAAGTCTCAGCGGCAAGCCGTGCAGCCGCGCGTGCTAGCAGCGCCGCGTTGGCACGAGCGTAGCGAGTGGGGCTCACCCTACCAGCATCTCAGCCTAAGGCGAACGCGGCTTGCGCAGCGGCAGGGTGAAGGACCGCTTGCCGTACAGCTTTTTCTGGTCTTGCCTTATCAAGCACATAGCCTTCTTTTTCCCAAATGGGTCTAACGATTCGGATGACCGGGCGCGAGCGGCAATGAAGGAAACATACGAGCTTTGCTTACGCGCTCCGGTTAACCCAGTAGTTAGACGCGCTAATCCTAGATGCATAAAGATGGAATTGGAAGCAGAGGTGAAACGGCACGAGCCGCGCCGTGGCTCAGCCACCGCCGTGCTCGCAGGAGCGAAGCGAGTGGGTCAGGCGCGTCGAACATCTCAGCCTAGGGCGAGCGCGGTTTGGCGCGGCGGCAAGGTAACGGGCTAGGTTGATAGAAGCGGCCCAAAGCACTGATTGTAACAGTCGGGTAGAGTATGTCAGTTTCACGGAAATCTGCGCGTATAACGATTGGGATGACCGGGCGCGCGAGCCGCACTGAATGAAACGATGCGAAAACCGCTCCGCGCGCTCCGGTCAATCCCGTTGTTAGACGTTGCTGTTTAGGCGAGCCAGTTTACACTGCTTTCAAATAAGCTAATAGAGGCAATAGGGCCGTAAGCATTAATAATATATGTAGTGATACTTGTATGAATGTTCGGTTCTTATAAAATGGCTCTTCACTCCAAGTTAGAGATTTGTTAAGTTCGAACAAATCTGGAGCGTGAATTTCAAGGACTCGCCTTGCGCGCTTCTTATGTGTCCTGATGAACTCACGGGTGCGGAGAAGATAACCGATAGCAAAAAGATTAGAGACTGCAATCATAGCTGGAAGGCCAATACCGTTGACTACTGTTACCTTGCTTAAGTCAGAGAACCCAAATGCCAAAGCTCCTGTACTTAAGGCCATTACAATATTGGTAATCGCTAATCTTTGATCCTCAAGCCGCGACACCCTCTCATATTGATGTTGATAGTAGAGGCGAACATACTCATCTGATATTGTATCAATTCCTGTTTTAGTATTTGAGTTTGTCGTCATAGGTCCTTATTGTAATCAACCGAACTGTATATGCAACGTCTAACGGTCCGCATCAGCGGGGCCGCGAGCGACATTGAAGGATTGATACGAAATATGTTTCGCGGCCTCCGCTGTATGCACTTGTTAGACACCGGAGTACACGGACCCCCATAAAGCTATGCTCCGAGCAGCGCTCGAATAGTAAGCCTCGCACTCTCGCGAATATCCGTAGACCTGCGAGCAATATCTTCATATTCTTGGCTGAATTCTTTATATCTCAACTCATCTTGTTCAAACACGCCTGTAGAGGGAGGCTCGTTTAGCTCTCGCCATAGAAGCTTCAAGAGTCGCTCAGTTCGCTCTATTTGATCGAGACAGTCTCTATACTGCCGAAATGATTTGTCATCTTGTAATGTCCCAAGGGGGAATGGCCGAATACCATGTCTCCATCGCTTGTTCTCATAATCCCAGGAGCGGATAAGCATGTTGAGTGTCTGCTCATAAGCAAACTTCCTTTTATCTAGGAATTGGTCGAGGACAGAAACCTCGATATTCAAGAACTCGGATCTGGGCTTAGACAGAGGTAAAGCTTTAACAGCCCGTGAAACCTCTGGAAACCAGTTTGCCAAAAGCGAGTATGTGCCATATGTATCTACCAACTCCTTTGAACTATACCTATCTGGCGTAGTGAAATCACCTATAATGATTTCTGGTCTAGCAGCATCAATGAAGGAGCTTAGAATTGCGCGAAACACATCCAGTTTCTCAACTATTTCAACATCACCGGGAAGTAGAACGATACGCGAAACCTTATCCTTGTATTTGTCCATAACGTATCCCCATCCGTGCAACCACATTTGACAGGTATCTACCGACCAAACCCTCACAACCTCCAGTTGAGGAAACCTATGATCTGCAAGAAAGGTACTAGCTTGTTGGCGTCTCTCAGTATCCCTATTCAAAACTATTACAGGATCTGTTTGTAGTTGCTGACATATACCTAGGATTTCCCAGAACATTTTGGATCGTCTATCATCTCGCATGTATCCACCGTACGGAAAGATTATTATTGATTTGGTTAGCATGGCTGCTCCTTCTGTTGGTTAAAATTGATGATCTATACCTTTAATAGACGGAAACTTAGCAAGAAAATATTCATTTTGAGTGCGACATGGTTACTTTAGGGGTATTTCGCAAGGTGTCTAACTCTCAATTAGACGGACGGAAAGCGAGCTTATTCTATGTCTATTATAGCGGATTGCGATTGAATGTATCTGTAGGGGCAGGGCTTGTCCCTGCCCGGATTGGCCGCAGGCCAATGATGTCATCGCCCTTTGGGCGATCCGGGCAACCACAAGGGTTGCCCCTACAGTATTCACTCATTCGCAAATTGCTATAGTACAGATAATCCATAACGGAATACCCACACATTCCATTTCTCGATACTTGCTCTGCTGGTTACATGTTTAGACTTTGATTGGTGGCAGAAATGCTGTTTTCTTAAAGCTGCAATTGCCAATATTCCGGTTTTATCTGTGGCAAGTTTTCGTATATGTAATTGAGCCGGGGGTGATTCGCATAGGACTGCTCAACAATCGCCGCCTCTGATTGCTCGCGCGGCACGCCCGCGTCGAAATCATCCTTAAATTGCCTGCACAGTCGTAAGGTCAAATGACTTTGGCTAGAGGTACTGGATTGCAGGAAGGCGGCTCATCGGCTCACGGCCGGTAGGATATTAAGATGGACTAAGTTGAAGTGCGCACTCCGCTGCATGCCGTTGTTAGATGCGGCATACACTAAAAATCAAATCGGAGATGATCTATTTTGCTATCAAGTATTTCATAAAAATTCGCTCCTATTTCAATAGCCCTCAACTCTTCTTCTGCGACTATCAATATGTATAAACCGTGCGTGTCAAATGCTGCATGAATTTCTCTGACAGCATCTGCCCCGCCGTGTTCCCCTGAGATTCCATTCTTAGCGAATATTACTCCCAACTTTATTCGCGATTTTTGAAGCTTACCGATAAAATCGCGAACCTGTGCAGCACCAACTGAAACCTTCCAGTTTTTACACTCTATTAAACAGTATCGTCCAAGTTCATCAAAGAATGTTAGCCCTTTTGAACCATTAAATTGAATGACAAGATCAATTTCGCTGCTTGCTGTACGTAGGTTCGCATACTTGCAGGATAAAAATGGGATTGCCTCCATTAACATCTTTGCAAGTTCCTCAAGCGACTCCTTTTTTTCATCATTTGTTTCCGCGCTGAATACATATTCTAGCAGGCGTGAGTAACGTGCTAAATCAAGCTTGAACGTATCTGAGTCAATAAATTGACCGGCTCTGGTGGCATTTTCGGCAATACGCTCAGTAGGGAATTGCTTAGGTGGAGCTAAGAGACTACAGATTTCCTCAGTCTCTTGCAAAGATATGCTCTCTAATCGATATTGCTTAACTTGAACCGATTTCAGAGAATCACCTTGAATAATTGCTAAAGCAACCGGGGAGAGGAACACCGCATATTCAGAGCGAATTGCAAGATGATACGTTCCTAGCCAATATATCCAATCTGCCATTGGACGCCTAATGTAATGGCGAGTAATTTCGGTTTCTATAATCAACCATGGTCTGCTTGCGCGGCTGTTGGCTATAACAGCATCTACTCTAAAGCGAGTTCCGCTACCGATTAAGATTTCTCTTTCAAAGAATAAATGAGAACTATCGTATCCCAATAGATAAACGAACTGTGGGATGGCGGTGCTCAAGAAACTAGCTTCGTTGATATACTCAGTACTGGAAAGGTTCTTGAAGAATATTAATAGAGATTCTGATTGCATATTACGATACCTTCTCTCTAGCAGAAGCATCAACGGCCCGCATCAGCAGGACCGCGAGCCGCACTCGTAGAACAATGAGAAATTTGCTTTGCGGCCTCCGGTCGAACACATTGTTAGGCCTGGCGATTCCCATTTTCTCTCATTTATTGTCGGAGCACTTGGAGAGTAAGATTAAAAGATGAACAATATATGTGAATATAAACGCACATAGCAGCATTGCGGCCACATCAAGCCCGCTGATCGGACTAGCTAGCCAATTTATAACCGTGATCCCAACTAGCGCGAGGCCAATTACCACTATCAGAACTTTGCCGAAAACCTTCGGCATGAATAATGGCCGGTTAAGTCTTTCATACAATTGAACCCCACTAATACCATTTGCTTCCATTGCCATTGGTTCAAGCCGGACTATAAAAATCACTCCTATCATTATCAGCAGTAAGGTCATAATAATTGCTCCCCAAGTAGAAAGCGTTGGCACAGTCAAAACAGTAGAATTATCCAGGAAATCCGGCACACCATCTCCGTCTCTATCTCCTGTCCCTTCGACCGAATCGGGTATGTCGTCATTATCTGCATCATCATCGCAATCATTAGGGAGACCATCCCTATCCTGGTCACCTTGTCCTTCTATCTGTAGAGGAATTCCATCTGTATCCATGCAGGGTGGAAGGTCAGAGGAATCAAGGAAGAAGGAAGTGGTGGCAAAGCGGGTGAAGGGTTTAACATCTATATTTGGGCGTTCCGGTCCTGTAAAAATAGGCTCGCCTGCTCTGGGCAAAGCTCCTTCAGGAACAATGCATTTGACTGTCACCTCATAAACCCCACGTCCTGCGAATGCCTCGAAAACGGCTTCTTCGTTCTGATTCAACGCGTTATGAACAAAATCAATGGGGACTACTGAACTGTCCGGTCGCTTGACCGTGCCGGTATAAGCGATTGGGCCTTCAAGAGTGGTAGTGTACGTTGCTAAAGCTGAGATTAAGACTTCTTGATTAGATACGGCAATACGAGGCTTCGCCGCGACAAATAAATCTGGCTCCGCGTTTTCAATATAAGCAAAAACATAAGTCGATTGAGGTAAACCGCTTCGCGAAAAAATATCCAGTTTCCACGTGCCCGGAGTCGGCGCGTCTACCCGCGCAATCTGGAAGAAAGGGTCCTTCACTATATTCGCGCTATTATCGGTGATGCGCTCGCCGTTAGGGCCGCGCAAGCGAAAACCCGCTGCCCAGGTACTCACGCTAAGATTCGCAGCAGACAGAAGAACATTTAATCGGTCAGCGCCTTCCTCAACTTCAATAGTGAATTCTTGCGACAGCGGCAAATCGGCCTGGATTGTCAAGACCGGCCCTTTTTTCGTTTTGCTTGCCAAGCTTGGGGCTCCGCTTACTTGCGATAGAGTGATAGGCGTTACGATTACTCCGCCCCCTGATGGCCTGCCGCCGCAGGCACTCATAGCAAGCTGTGCATATATGGGCGGCAGGTCCTGGCCGGTAACAGAATCAAACGTCGTGGCTGCCGTTGATCTGCTTATCCTAGAGAGGAGTTCTTTATCAGCAGCGCTGCCCACAGAAATAGTAAATATCCGCACTCCCATCGCCTTGAGACTGTCGGCAACCGCTTGCGGATCTTCCCCACGATTATTCGCGCCGTCCGAAAGAAGGAATATCGTTTGAGTTTTCCCCATTTCGGATACCCGGAGGAATTCTGACTCTGATAATCTCAAGGCCGTGCCGATGCCTGTGAACCCTCTCGGGGCAAGGGCGGCTATCTTAAGCACCAGGTCATCCTTATTACTACTTGTCAACTCTGAGATCGGGTGGTCTAGACTTGGAGTATCGTCGAACGAAATTAGCCCAAGTGGTTCTGTACAATCGCGTAGAAAAGTATAGGCCCGTGCGGCGGCTTTGGCGAAATCCAGTCGCGTATCTGTCGCACCCAACATAACGGGAGCTTGCATGCTCCCGGACCTGTCTATAATCAACATCACCTGATCGGAGCCTGCCACATCTCTATCAATGTCGGGCGGACTTCCACAGTCAGTGGGTGGGTCTGCAACCGGAAGCCCGGTCGGGAGCGTTATCAACGTGGGGAAGTTAACATTAAGCGTTTCCCAACAAGAAAGCCCTGGATGAATAAGCGTCTGATGAGCTGTCTCGAAACGCATGGTCATAGTATTAAAGTCAGGCGTTGTGCTCGGCATGTCCTCTCTGAGATCGCAGATCAGGGTATTGCCTTTCAGCCGGTCATGGTTTGCAGCGACACAAAATTCAGTCATGCCGAGTCGCCTGTCTGCCCTATTATTCAATTGCATGAGCGAGTTGTTCTGTCCGTCTATGTCACCGTCTTCTAAGCATAGTCCTTCACCACATGTTGCCGTCACGATATATTCATCGCCGAGGCCAAAGGCAAAGTGCGCGAGTTCGTGAGCTATCGTTTCACCGTCTATAGTTCCACCATCTAGCTTGCTGAAGCAAAGGGCAAAGCGGTTAATGTTGACATCCTCGCTCTCCTCTTTTCTCAGGCCGTTCCCATCCTTGAAGACCGATGAGCTTGATCTACATATATCAGGAATAATCCAGATGTCAGCCAGGTCTTCATTGACTATACCTTCTGTTATACGAATCTTTCCAAAGCGCATTTGCCCATCAGTCGCATCGCAAATCAGCAAGTTGGCATCCAGAATCGCGCGCTCTAATGCCTCAATTTGGCGGGTTGTAGGGGGAAAGCGAAAGTTGATTGTAAGGTCGATAGCGCCTTTAGCTGGCCCGCTGGTATGGATCAGGCCCTCGCCCGCCTTTACCGATGTGTCTCTACTGCTCAGAATCATGAACATTAGGCTAAAAACAATCAGTAAAAGCCTGGTTAGATATTTTTTTATTAAGATGTGATGGGCAGCATACTTACTAATGTTTTTCATGCCAGCCACTCCTTTGCTCTTGCTCCTATCAGCCACATCTCCCCAATCAGAGCCACATGACTCAGGCCAAACAAATTTTCTTGCGTATTTCGCTACAAGTTAAGATGAGTCAAGACACGGACATATTCTACCCCATACTTTCTAGAAGGCCTTCAGAACTAAGCGCAATTCAAATACGACACAGTAATGAGCCAGAGTATTAGTCTTTTCGGCATTCTTTTATTACCTATCTTATTAGACGTAATTTGATGAAAAGGCTATGCACGATTTTCCCGATCATTCGATTTGCATTTAATCCAGCCACCATAGCTTTTCTGTATTATCTGCCTTCAACCAATGATGTAGACCGCTGGCGAGAGGCATAACGGTCCGCATCAGCGGGGCCGCGAGCGGCGCTGATGATAAAAACGAGACTCGTTCGCGCGGCTCCGTCGCACGCGATTGTTAGACCCATAGGTATTATGATAGACACGCAAGTAACAATAAGAATGAAAAAGCCACGACCTGAAGGATACCTATCCCCATTAGAACATTCCAGCCATGGCGCTTTCGGCCTGACCACGATGCTTCGCTATTGGCCGAAGAAGACCAACCGCACTTCGGCGGCTCCGGTCAAAGACTGGTTAGGCTGACCCAGGCGAAGTAGGCGTGCGTCTGGGCATCCGCCTGCGGAGGCGAAACGCCAGAGCGCAAGCGAGCGCGCTGCCGGGCAACACCAGCGCGCCTGTGACTACGGCGAGACCCGTGACGGCCTTCGGCGGCGCGAACGTTGGATCGGTCGAGGCTCCGGGTATGTACGGCGGCATGCGGCCGAGGTTGAAGAGGAACCACGCCGCAGCGTAGCCCAGCACGAAGGTCGCCAGGACTGCGAAGGTCACTGTGGCGCGGTAGCGCTTGGTGCTTCGCTGAAGGAATCCTGCCGCCACCCAGCCGGCCACCGCAGGGGGAACCCAGAAGCCGACAAGGACTATGAGGCTGGGGAGTCGATCAGGGAGCAGGAGGGTTAGTGCCAAAGCGATTGATCTCATCATGAAGCCTCCGAAGTGGTACGGCCTAACGGACCGCATCAGCGGGGCCGCGAATGGCACTGATGTATTATGTGAGACTCGCTTCGCGGCCTGCGCAGGATGCGCTTGTTAGACGGCGGGTTACGGCTGCCACTTCGTCGTCTAAAACATTAGTCCAGCCCGAACTTCGGTTTGCTACCACTTACCTTCCGGTATGTGCCTGATGCTATTACATTGTGCCCAAACCCGCATCCGCCTTCCTGCTCTACTATTAGCTTACCCTCAGTGAATCTCATTGTGATCTTACACTCTTCATCCGCATCCTCAGGTCTGAAAATAGCCGTGTCGCCTTCGATCCGTGCTATGCCGCTACCTGATCCTGTGTTAGCCATCAATTCGCCTCCCGTCTTATACTCGTAAGTTCCCAGGAACTCGACTCTTAGTTTTTGTTGGCCCAATGCCCAGACTTTGAGGGTGTTAGATTTGTAGCGCCAGGTGCCATTAACTTGTGCGGCTGTGACAATCTTCTGCGCGGAGCTGCTGGCTTGAAGAGACCTGGGCGCAAGTAGCGGCGCGGTAGAAAGGCATAGTAAAAGACCAAAGATGAGATTTCTCATATACTTCTCCTGCTTGTAAGCTGCCCGTAAATAGATCCGTGTAACAAAGACCTGCTTAATGATGGTTGATTGTATGTCTAATCGGATACCTATTCAAGCGGCCAGATGCCCACAGATAAACCACCGATTCAGCAGAGGGCGGCTGCATTAACGCGCAACATCAACTCATTCGCGCGGCGCGCTTAATTGCAGGAAGGCGTCAAAGCGGCTTGCGGCGGGGAGGGATTTGCGATGGATATGTCTAGGAAAGGGCCTTCGATTGTAACCGTTCAGTTGTCCTCAGGAGGCGTCACACCCTTTCAACCTCTCGCTTTATCAGAGAAGATTGTATTTCCAATTGAGTTAATTATCCCTCGGACTCTGACCGATGCCCGTCCTACCGCAGACACGTCTAGGCCGCTATGAGATTCGCTCCCCTATCGGCAAGGGCGGCATGGGCGAAGTGTGGCTCGCCGCGCCGGGCCGACGGCGACGCTTAATGGTTTTAGATCGTATTGAGTTTTCCGCCTGACCTGAAGCCGCCAGGCAGCTTTGCGCTCTCACCGGGAGTGCCTCGCTTTTGGGAAGACGGTTTCCCAAAAGCGAACATATCTCGATTTTGAGCCGGGCGGCGCGCCGCTCTCGAACCCGGTAAACCTCCTCCATCCTGCCGATTAGCCTTTTAGTCGACCGGATGAGAAATAAAGATTCCGAATTATCGTATGGCATAAGATTCTCCTAGTAGAACTCAGACCCAAAACGATGGTAAATGGCCGAGTTGTGATTTATCGAAAATCGGCAGAGGAGATTTTATGGAGAATCTTGTGCAAGACCTTCGTTACGGCGTGCGGATGCTTCTGCAAAAGCCCGCTTTCACATTTGTGGTAGTGCTGGCGCTGGCTGTAGGGATCGGGGCAAATTCGGCCATCTTTAGCGTAGTAAACGCCGTCTTACTGCGCCCGCTCCCTTATGCCGACCCCGAGAGGCTCGTGATGATCTGGATGGACAACAGCCGGATCAACATAGCCGAAGACTGGCACTCATTTCCCAACTACACAGATTACCGCGATCACAACGAGGTGCTCGAATCGATAGCGGCCTTCAACAATCGAAGCTTCAACATCACAGGGTCGGGCGAGCCGGAGCGTGTTCAAGGCGCGTGGATGACCGGCAGCCTCCTGCCTCTGCTCGGAGTAGCCCCGGCGCTCGGACGGAACTTCTCATCCGAAGAAGAGCAGCCGGGAAAAGATCAGGTAGTCATAATTGGCCACGGATTATGGCAGCGGCGCTTCGGCGGCGACCCGAATATCCTGGAGCAGACGATCATGCTAAACGGCAACCCTCGAACCGTGATCGGCGTGATGCCGCAGGGCTTCGCTTTTCCGGCGAAAGACTCGGAGATGTGGGTGCCAATCGCTCTGACCCAGCAACAGATGGCTGCTCGAAATTCCATCTCGTATCAGGCCATCGGCAGGATCAAACCGGGCGTCACATTCGGGCAGGCGAAGGCCAATCTCGAGACGGTCAACAGGTGGATCCTGAATCAGAACCCGGGTCAGGAAGGGTACGGCGTCAACCCCGTGCCGTATCACGATCAGGTGGTGGGGTCGGTCCGCCCTGCCTTGCTTGCCCTGCTGGGAGCGGTCGCCTTCGTGCTGTTGATCGCCTGTGCAAACGTCGCGAACCTCCTGCTTTCGCGGGCCGCCGCGCGGTCGAGAGAGATTGCCATCCGTACCGCGCTCGGGGCAGGACGCGCTCGGATCATACGCCAGCTGCTCACGGAGAGCCTGCTTCTCGCGCTTATCGGCGGCGGGATCGGGTTGCTGATCGCCTACTGGGGGCTCAACCTGCTGCTCGCCATAAGCCCGTCGGATCTACCGCGACTCGACCAGATCACGATAGACCGCCGCGTGCTCGGGTTCACGCTAGGAGTATCTTTGCTGACGGGGTTGATCTTCGGGCTTGTTCCTGCCTTGCAGGCTTCGAGGCCCGACCTGACCGAATCGCTCAAAGAGGGGGGTCGCGGCTCGTCGGGCGGGCTCCAGGGCAAGCGAATTCGCAGCGGGCTCGTCGTCTTTGAGGTAGCGACCGCGCTCGTGCTATTGATTTGCGCGGGGCTGATGATAAAGAGCTTCCTGAACCTCCAGGATGTGAAGATGGGCTTTAACCCCGACAGGCTGTTGACGGTTAGATTGCAACTTTCGGGCTCGAAGTACCGCGAGGATGTGTCCGCCACAAATTTTTATCAACAACTTCTGGAGCGCGTCGAAGCTATGCCGGGAGTCGAATCGGCCAGCGCGATATCGACGCTCTTTTTGAGCAAGACGCCGAACTCTACAAACTTCACGATCGAAGGCCGCGCGCCGTTTGCGCCTAACGAGCAGGTCGAAGTGCCCGTCGATATCGTCACGCCGGGCTTCTTCAAATCGGCGGGAATCCCGCTGGTCGGCGGGCGTGAGTTCACATCGCAAGATGGCAGCGACACGCCCAATGTCGTCATCATCAACGAGACGATGGCGAAGCGGTTCTGGCAGGGCGAAGACCCCATAGGCAGGCGGTTCATGTACGGCACTCCCGGCGGGGATGGCGAGCCGCCGTGGATGACGATCGTCGGCGTAGTAGGCGACGTCCGCCGGACAGGCTTCGACGCGGAGGTGCGCCCGGAGACTTTTCTGCCTCACGGGCAGGCCCCTGCCAGAGGAATGATGTTGATGGTCAGGTCCACATCAGATCCCGCGAGCCTGACGGGCGCGGTGCGCGAGGCGGTTCGCTCGATTGACGGAGACCTGCCGGTCTTCAGCGTCAAGCCTATGGACGCGCTGTTGGGCGATATGATGGCGCAACGCCGGTTGAATATGCTGCTGTTTGCCATACTCGCGGGAGTCGCATTGGTTCTGGCGGCGGTCGGCATCTACGGCGTCATCGCGTACTCGGTGACCCAGCGCACGCACGAGATCGGCATTCGTATGGCGTTGGGAGCGCGGCGGAGGGACATAGTCAAGATGGTCGTCAAGCAAGGTGTCGCGCTTGCCGCCGGAGGCGTAGGAATGGGAATCCTCGCATCGGTCCTTCTGACTCGATTGATGGCCGCATTGCTCTACGGCGTGAGCGCGACCGACCTCGTCACATTTGTCGCAATCTCTGTGCTGCTGACTCTGGTCGCCGTGGTGGCAAGCTTCATCCCGGCCCGCAGGGCAACAAGGGTAGATCCTATGATCGCGTTGCGATACGAATAGGGGACGACTGAGGACTGAACGGGGAAGACCCACCCCGCTCATCCTCGTGATTTATCCTATTCAGAATCCGTGGAGCGGCATTTGAAAGAGTGGAGGCTCTGAAAAGGGCCTCCACCGGTCCTGTCCCTCACGAAAATATCATATGACCAGAAAGTCAGTCGTATCGCTTGTTACGTGACTATTAATTCAAATTAGGACACCGCCTCA
Source organism: Blastocatellia bacterium (assembly GCA_036277095.1). Classification (GTDB taxonomy): domain Bacteria; phylum Acidobacteriota; class Blastocatellia; order UBA7656; family UBA7656; genus DASUNP01. Next base: position 183,758 of record DASUNP010000058.1, on the reverse strand, counting down.
TTCCCTTTAGACTTAGTTGTAGGCCTATTATACGATTAGATTTGAATATACAGTATATATTATCAGCTTATTCTCCTCTAATTATTCACGCTAATTCTAAATTAAACTACCCATTACCCGAATGACTCTCTATCAAATCGTCTCACTATCGTCTCGCATCAGCGGGGCCGCGAGCCGCATTGATGGATTGATGCGAGACTTGCTTCGCGGCCTCCGTTGGATGCGCTTGTTAGACCTACGTTCTCGCGTAAGGGTGCATTCAGACCATATTAAACATCCTTATGGCCAAAGTAACTTATCACTTCGCGGCCCTCTTCTGTGTCACTGATCAGATCAACATATCCCCACTCATTCACCCATAATCCGACCGCGCGCCTCCTCAACCTCCAGGACTCAATTATCCTTACACCTTCCCTGATTTGATCCAGATGTTCCTGCATTGATACTGGATTCGCTATACAGTCCCAGTGGGCAGCTATAGCGATGGCTATCGGATCATGTACTTTCAGTGACAAGCACACCTTCTCGAAGATTCTGGCCCTTATGTCTGTTGACAGCGCCAAGGCTTGGTCAGGGCCGGGTTCAGTAATCAAATCCACGTAATCCACGTTAAGGTGTAGTTTGATCCAATCCAACACAGGGATCTGAACTCTCCCGTCTATACAATTAATAGCTGTGGCGAACTTACCGCTCCTCATTATCAAGACGATACCAGAGCGCTGTGTTTCACGAAAGTAGGTCTAACGGATTTTGCTCTTGAATATAATTCGTTTACTTTTACGTCTATTAGTATGCATAATCTGCACGCTTAAGCTGCTTTTGTTGACAGCTAATTACTTCCTTACCCCAGTGAAGGATTATTCTTACCTCTAAGGATTTCTCATGTCTAAATTGCTTGAACAGATGCGCAACCTCATTCGCCTACGCCATTACAGCATTAGAACCGAAGAGTCTTACCTTCGCTGGATCAAAGAGTATATTCTTTTTCATGGCAAACGCCATCCAGCCCATATGGGCGAATTGGAAGTCGCTCAGTTTCTCTCGCACCTAGCAGTCACTCGGAACGTCTCCCCTTCTACTCAAAACCAGGCCGCGAGCGCAATTCTATTCTTGTATCGCCACGTGCTCAATCAACCCCTCGACTGGCTCGATAACGTCACGCGCGCTAAAAAACCGTCAAAGCTGCCCGTCGTGCTCACAAGAGAAGAAGTCTCCGCGATACTGCTTCATCTCGACGGCGGGAAGTGGATCATCGCAAGCCTTCTTTATGGGGCCGGGCTGAGATTGATGGAAGTTTTAAGGCTCCGCGTCAAAGATATTGATTTCCGCTACAATCAAATAACTATACGCAACGGAAAGGGCAACAAAGACAGGGTTACAATGCTTCCGCTCTCTCTTAAAGATCCGCTCCACAGACATCTCTCTAAAGTAAAAGCGCTACACGAACTGGACCTTAAAGACGGGTTCGGACAGGTCTACTTGCCTTATGCTCTTCAAAGAAAATACTCAAAGGCCGAAAGGGAATGGGCCTGGCAATACGTCTTCCCGTCAACCAAGAGATCCGTTGACCCGCGGTCGGTCGTTCTCCGCCGCCACCACGTGTCGGAAGCTGCGATCCAAAAGGCAATAACCGCCGCTATTCGTAAGGCCGGAATCTCTAAAGCCGCCAGTTGCCATACGCTGCGCCACAGTTTCGCTACACACTTGCTCGAAGACGGCTACGACATTCGCACAGTGCAGGAGTTGCTCGGCCATAAGGACGTAAGCACTACGATGATCTATACACATGTCCTGAACCGCGGGCCGAGAGCGATCAAAAGCCCACTCGACAAATAACTGCAATCTCTTTATCGTCGCCACTCGTCTATCAGCGAAGCCACAAGCGCCGTCCATCCTGTCTGGTGCGAAGCCCCTACGCCCGCGCCGTTGTCGCCATGAAAATACTCGTAAAAGAGTATGTGATCGCGCCAGTGCGGGTCGTCTTGAAACTTCTTCGCCCCGCCGTAAACCGCCCGCTTGCCTTCACCATCCTTTACAAATATTCCGATCAAGCGATTGGCTATCTCTTCGCCCATCTCCGCGAGCGTCACCTCGCGGCCTGACCCGTCGGGCAACGCCACGCTGAATTTCGGCCCATACGCCTTACCCAGTTTCCTCAATGACTCAATCACTAGAAATGACGTCGGAAACCATATAGGGCCTCGCCAGTTTGAGTTCCCACCTTTTAACTTGCTGTTTGTTTCGGCAGGCTCGTAGCGCACTTCGTTGCTCCCGAAAACATACGGGTGCTCTTCGTGAAATTTCGACAGGCTGCGGATTCCATAATCAGACAGGAACTCGTCAGGGTCGAATAACCTCCTAAGCACTCCTCGCATCTGCTCTTCGTCGACTATCGCGAGAACGTAGACCTTTATGCCGTCGTGCTCGACCAGGTGGCAGCAGCGCTGAACTATGTCCTGGCGGTTGCGCACAAACCATTCGAGGTTCGAGCGGAATACTTCAAAAGGCTCTATCCACTCAAGCTCCAGCCGTTCGATCGCGTAAAGCGGGATGATGCCTACCAGCGAACGCACGCGAAACTTGTGGAACTCGCCGTTGGGGTAGCGGAGCACGTCATAAAAGAACCCGTCTTTCTCGTCCCATAACGAGTAATCGCGCCCGCCCCTGTGTTTCATTGCGGCGCCTACATAGATGTAATGCTCGAAAAACTTTGTCGCCAGGTTCTCGTAAACGCGGTTTTTTTTCGCAAGCTCCAGGGCAATGCGCATCAGGTTCTGGCAGAACATCCCCATCCACCCCGTCGCGTCGGATTGCTCAAGCACCACGCCGCCGGGCAATCGCTCGCTGCGGTCTATGACGGTGATGTTGTCCAGCCCAAGAAAGCCCCCCTCGAATATGTTGTTGCCTTCGCCGTCGACTTTGTTTATCCACCACGCGAAGTTGATCAACAGCTTGTGAAAGCATTTCTCAAGCCAGTCGCGGTCGGCCTTCCCGTTTCGTATGCGGTCCATGTTGTATACGCGCCAGCACGCCCACGCGTGCACCGGCGGGTTCAAATCTGAAAACTCCCACTCGTAAGCCGGTATCTGCCCATTCGGGTGCTGGAACTGCTCGAACAGCATCAGCCATAACTGCTCTTTCGCAAACTCGGCGTCGATCAATGTCAGCGCCACACAGTGAAAGGCCAGGTCCCAGGCGGCAAACCACGGGTATTCCCATTTGTCGGGCATCGAGAGCACGCGCATAGAGTTCAAATGGCGCCAGTGACGGTTTCGCCCCGCTGCCCTCGACGCGGGCGGAGGAGCGTCTGCTTTGTCGCCTTCAAGCCAGTCGTCTACGTCGAAAATATAATTCTGCTTTGTCCACAACAGCCCCGCGAATGCCTGCCGCTGGACGCGGCGCTCGTCTTCCGATGCCTTCGGAGGATGAACCGTAGCGTAGAACTCGTCGGCCTCGCGCTTGCGATCGGCTATGATCTTATCTACGTCTTCAAGCGGCGCGCTCAAACTGTCGGGCGACAGCCGCAGCTTGATTACTCGCGACTCGCCCGGAGCTATTACGCCCTCAAAATCGAAACAGGCTTTCGTCCCGACCATATCAGGATTCACAGCAGGCTCGCCGTTTATTATCGTCCGGTGAAACGCGTCTTTGACGTAAGGCCTGCGATTGGCGCCCCAGCCGAACCGCGCCATGTTCGTCTCGTTGTACGTAAAAAGTGGCCGCCCGCCGGCCTCTGCGTAAAGGTAGCGAGGCCCCAGGCGGTACCTGATTGCCAGACCCCTGAGCATCTCCGTCATCGAGTCGTCGGCAACAATACTCGTATACCCATCGCCCGCAGGGCCGACACGTATCTCAGGCTCCAGGCCCGGAGAATCGCTCCACGACCAGATGTTGCGAAACCAGAGGTGCGGAATTATGTGAAGCGGCGCCGGGTCGGGACCCCTGTTGAAGGCTTCGATTCGGATGCATATGTCGTTGTGTGTGTTCTTCGCGTATTCGACGAAGACATCGAAATACTTGTTTTCATCAAACACCCCTGTGTCCAATAGCTCGTACTCGAACCCGCGCCCCCCGCGCTGCTGATTCTCTTCAATCAGCCTGCGGTAAGGGAATTCTGATTGCGGATATTTATAAAGATACTTCATGTAGCTGTGCGTGGGCGTCGAGTCGAGATAAAAGTAATACTCTTTTACGTCCTCGCCGTGGTTGCCTTCCGTAGGGATGACGCCGAAAAGCCGCTCTTTCAAAATCGGGTCACGTTTATTCCAGAGCGCCAGTGCGAAGACCATCAACTGGTAGCGGTCGCAGATCGCGGCCATCCCATCTTCGCCCCATCGGTAGGTGCGACTGCGCGCCTGATCGTGCGTGAAGAAGTCCCAGGCCTCGCCATCTGCGGAATAGTCTTCGCGGACCGTCCCCCAGGCGCGCTCGCTGACATACGGACCCCAGCGCCGCCAGGGCGGTATGCCTTCGCCCTTCTGTTGTAATCGCTCGTGCTCCTTTGTGGGGAATGACTCGCCGGTTTCAGGTTTTTTGTCCATCTATCCTCAATGGTCGATTTTTCTGAGAAGCTCTCTGGTGGGACGAATATAAATTAGGGCGCACCTGATGGCAAGCGGGCCGCGCGCTTAACATTAAGACAAAAAAAGGATCGTCCAGAAAGTGCACGAAGAAACACGAATAGATTCCTTCTTTTTCTTTGTGATCCTTCAAGTTCTATGTGGATGAATCTTTCTTTGAATGGCCCCTGGAATCTTATTAATTGCTATTCGCGTTCGGCTGGCTCTGCGGCTGATCCTGGGCGGGCGGCCTTGTCTCATCGGTCTTCTGGTCCTGCGGGGGCGTCCCCTCGGGCGTCATCTGCTGCTCGTCTGCCGCGCCTTCTTGCTGTTGCTCGGCGGCAGGCTTCTGCTGGTGCTGCGGCTTCCAGTAGTACTCGTAATAAAAATAGCCCGCCGCCAGTATCAGAATCACCGACACCAGACCCAGGATTAATACACCCGCGTAGCTCTTACGCCTGCGCGCGACGGGCGCAGCTTCGGGAGCGCCAAGATGCGCCGTGACGGGCGCTTGCGCCGCAGCCGACTCCGCCGCAGATGAATCCGCTACGGCAGACTGCGCCGTCTGCGGCTCAGTTAAGGGCGCGTGCTCAAGCGGAGTTTGATCGCTTATCGATACCTCTTCCGCGCTTGAGGAGGCGTGCTCGTCTTCAAAGTTCACGGATGAAGGAAGCGCGGCCATCACGAGCGTCGTCGCCTCTTTGTCCGGAGGCGTGGGCGGGAGAGGAGATGCGAGCTGCGTCGTTATGTTCGGGCGATGATCGTTCGGGTTTGCGGCCGCCTGCCCGCGGTCGCCGTAGTATTCTTGATTAATGGCCTTGAAGCTCCCAGTGATCGAAGAGCTGTCGGTCCCCGTTTGCAGCGCCTCGCCGTCGAACCTGGCGATGATGACGGTGATGTTATCTTCGCCGCCGCGCTCGTTGGCCATCTCTACGAGCCTGCGGCAGGTGGCCGTGAGCTCCGTAGACGACTGAGCCATCTCACGCATCTCGATCGCTTGAATCTTGTTAGAAAGCCCGTCGCTGCAAATCAGCAGACAATCGTTCCGGAAAAGCTCGACGGCCGTAAGCGCCACCTTGACCGTCGGCTGCGTCCCGAGCGCCTGCATGATGACGTTTTGCGGGACCGAAGAGACCTGCTCGGGCGTGATGGCGCCTGAATCTATCAGCATCTGCGCTAGCGATTGATCTTTAGTGAGCTGCTTGATCTGATCGCCCCTCACCAGGTAGGCGCGCGAATCCCCGACCTGACCTATGTAGGCGGTCGTCCCTTGTACGAGCACTGCCGTCACGGTAGCGCCCATCCCTGAGAGCTCAGGGTTCTGCTGCGCGTGCTCCCAAATCTTCTCGTTGGCGATCTCTGTCGCCATCTTCAACCGCTCCGAGACGTTCAAGTCCGTTGGGATCTCCATGAGCGACTCTCGTATGGATGTGACGGCCATCTCGCTTGCGATCTCGCCCGCCACCGCGCCGCCCATGCCGTCTGAGACAACCATCAGGCTCCCGCGCGCCCCGACCGGGTGCGTGCTCATATCCGGCCCCAGCCCAACGTTGCCCGTCGTCAGGTCTGCGACCATGAAAGCATCTTCGTTGCCGCTGCGCTGCATGCCTATATCGGTTCGCGCAAAAACTGAGACTTGTACGTTACTCATCGGCGGCCTCACGGATGTAACCACGCACCTCTCCTCTCATTTCAACCATGAAAATCGCTAAACTTCAAATCGAAAAAGCTGCTTGCCGATCAAGATCATGTCGCCCGGCTTCAGCTCGACTTCGTTCTTTATCTTTATAAATGTCCCGTTACGACTCCCTTCATCTGCGAGTATAAAACTGTCGCCGCGCCTCACTATGCGGGCGTGCTTGCTCGACATGAACCCGTCGTGGGGGAAAGATATATCGCCCATCGTGCGGCCTATGGCGGTGTCGTCTTTCAGGTCGTAAACCTCGCCCTGCTGGCCGCCTTCCATGATGAGATGCAGCCTCGCTTTGGGCGCCGCCGCGACCGAAGACATAACGATCGTCCTTGCCACGTGAATGGGCGCCCCGCAACCGCCGCAGAAGGCGCTCCCCGGCGCGTTCGGATGCCCGCATTGCGAACAAGGCGCGGCGCCCGGAATACTGGCGGCAATGTTTGCAGCATTCTGAAACGAATGCGGCTGTTCAGCCGGCGGCGGCTGGTTAAGACGCGGCGCTTGCGGAGGCGGCTGCGGCTCTGCGGCAACCGGTGGAGGCGGCGCGGGCGCTTGCCTCACGTCAAACGAGGGCGGCGGGCTCTGTGGCCTCTGCGGCTGCGGCGGGACCACGGTCTGCGGCTCGACGGGCGGCGCGGCCATGGGCGCGGACGGGTTCGGGGCCACGAACGTATCCTGTATAGACGGGATTACTACGGTCTCAGGAGCTTGCTGAAGCCTCTCAGGCGGATTGGGTGTCTGCTGGGGGGAGTCCAGGCGGAGCTTGCTGCCGCAATGCTGACAGAAGGCCCAGCTTCTTTCATTCATCGTCTGACAGGTCGGGCAGGAGATCTCACTTCCGCCCTGGTCCGATTGCTGGAAATCCGGGTTTTGCGCTACGACCGTCGCCGCGAGCGAATCGATGCGGTGCGGGCTTTCTTGCTGGCCTTGTCTTTCGAGAGGCGTCGCGCAAAGGCGGCATACCTCTTGAGTCGGTTTGTTGTTAGCCCCACACTTGGGACAGATGCTCATAATTAGTAATGCTCCTTGTTAATGGTGCTCACTGGCTTTTTGCTAAGTTGTTATTATACGTAAAGCCAATTTTGATGAAAACTCGAAATCTGCCTTCTCGAATTACTTAGCCACATCCTTTTACTTAGCCACATCCTTGGCGCAGCGGAACCCGAGGTTGGGCAAGCGCTTGTCGGGCGTATCGTAATACCTGTTGGTCGTCAAGAGCTCATCCGTAGAAGTGTCGAAAGCGCCCCCACGGTAAATCTTGAACCTCGGGTCATGCTTGAGATTAGATTTCGGGTAGGGGGTTAAGTCCGTCGCCACCCACTCAAAGACGTTCCCTACCATGTCGGCGGCATCACACCAGCTTACGCCGCCCTGATAAGAGCCTACGGCCACCGGCTCGCCGTGGCCGCTCTCTTTCAAGTTCGACAGCATTGTCGACCAGTTCCTCTCCCAGGGGCCGCTTCGCCCGCGCGCAGCGTATTCCCACTCATCTTCCGTGGGCAGCCGCTTGCGCGCCCACTCGGCGTAAGCTTTAGCATCTCTCCACGAGACGTTTACTACCGGCAGCTTCGCCGTCCCGGGCTTCGGCTGCCCGTTTCTCCAGTGCGGCGGCGCCGCGTGACCTGTCGCCTTGACGAAGCCGTAATACTCTTCATTCGTAACTTCGTTCTTGTCTATGAAAAAGTCCGCGACAGTCGTGTAATGCGTAGGCTGAGAGTACTGGTTCCCCTTCGTGTCATCTGTGCCCATCAGGAATTTGTCGCCGCGCACAAAGACCATCCCGGGAGGAGCGGGGACCGCCGGGGCGTTGCTCTCAGGTCGCGGTTGGCTCTCGCCCGTGAAGAGTTTATAAAAGACGATCGCAACTAACAGCACTCCAGCGACCAGACCGACGATCATCACCTGTTTTTTGTGCTCTCGGATTAGCTCTGTAAAACTGTTGCCTGATTCCGACGGCTCAGTGGCGGCTGCGCTATCGACAATGGCCCAGCGCTCGGGCGAAATCGATTGCAGCGGTGAATAGGATCGACTCGGCGGATTAGATCGGTCGGGCGAAAGCGACCGCTCGGGCGAGATAGATCGCTCAGGCGAGGTAGACCGCTCGGGCGAAAACGAAGGATCGGTTTTCGGGGGCGCGCTCTCTTTTTCAAGGGCCGCGCCCGACGCGCGCCCGCTCGCGGGAGCGGACCCGTTGAGGTTAGGCGTGATTATGGTCTCAGCATTATTGTGTTGAAGCTGCGCCCCGGAGATGGCGCTCCGGTCGTCGCCGAACGGCTCGGTGGGCCGAGGCTCGATGGGACGAGGCGGTGGCGTCTGAACAGGCTCGGAGGCTCGCGCGTAGGTGTTCGCCCCGAGAGGAGAATGGAGAATATTCGTGTGAGATGCGGTAACCTCAACGCCTGCGTCGCGAAGCGCGTTTTCAAGTTCGCGGGCCAGCTCGAAAGCGGACGATTGCCGGTCCTCTCGCCGCTTTTCGAGCGCTCGCAAAACGACCTCCTCGACCTGCCAGGGAATCTCCGCGCGCAGGTAGTGGAGCGGGTGCGGTCTTTCGCTCGCGTGCTTTATCACAACGGCCACGGGAGTGGGCGCCTGGAAAGGGACCTCGCCCGTCAGCATCTCATACAGGATGACGCCCAGGCTGTAGATATCGGACCTCGCGTCAAGCTCCTCGCCGCGGCATTGCTCCGGAGACATGTAATGCGGGGTGCCGACGATGATGCCTTGCTGCGTGAGCTTCATCATATCGGTAGTCGTCTTGAGCTTTGCGATTCCAAAATCTAAAACCTTGACCTGCTCTATGCCTTCGCCGCTGTGGACCAGCCAGATGTTATCCGGCTTCAGATCGCGGTGGATAATGCCCTTCGCATGCGCGGCGTCTAAGGCCGAGCATATCTGCCGGACGATCAATACAGTGTCTTCGTAGTCGAGCCGCTTAATCTTCTTGATGTTCTCTCTGAGATCCGTGCCTTCAAGAAACTCCATCACCAGGTATGCGATGCTGTTGTCGAGCGTGACGCCGAAGTCGGTGACGGCGACCGCGTTGGGATGACGGATCTGGGCAGCGGCGCGGGCCTCGCGCCGGAAACGTTCGAGCGCGATGTGGTCCGCCGCAAGCTCCGTGTGTAGCACCTTGACCGCGACCACTGTGTCCATGTGCACGTGAGTTGCACGGTAGACTTTCCCCATGCCGCCCTGGCCGATCTTCTCGTCTATGCGGTATTTGTTATCGAGCACGGTTCCGATCAGCGTGTCTTTCTCTTCTTTGACAATCAGGTGCCCGCCGTCGAAAGGGCAGTAGAGGAGCTGGTCTTTGTACTCGTTTTCGCAGGTGGGGCATCGTTTCATCTCAGTAACTCCTGATTGGGCGAACGGAGTCTCGGGCGGTGCATATCCTATGACGAACCTTTTGCTATGTCAATATGAAGAGTCTGTCCCCGTGCGAAAGAGATGACTGTACAAAGTAAGAATAGCCAATCCGCGAGAATCAACCGGACCGGCAGCGCCATTAGATATTAAGCCACAGCCTGCCGACGTCGGAACACAGACGGTCGCAGGCTGTGGCTTATCTCAACAACACAGGCGGAATCATCGTCTCACATTCAGCCACCATTGTTCGGGTAGGTGAATGGCGGTGTCAGCGTCCCATCGGCGTTACGCACGCGCACGACGTCGCCGACCCTGATCTTCTTGCCAGCCTTCTTGCCAACGAGACTCGTTGTCGGGTTGAACGGGTCATTAGAAGTCTTCTGGGATAGGTTGTTGACGACTATCACGGCGCCGGGGCTGAAACCGCTGCCGAAGACTAACAACTTCTTACCCTGTTTTTCGAGCCTCTCAATTCTTGGCCCATTCAGCGGCGTCACGGTCACTGTAAAACTGCATGTCGCCCTGACGCCCGAAGCGTCTCTGCCGGTGGCTGTAACCGTGGTCGTGCCTATGGGGAACGTCGAGCCCGACCGCGTCGATGTCTCTATCGTCACGTTCGTGCAGGTGCCCGACAGGGTGGGTTCCTGATAATTGACCACGGCTCCGCTTGCAGATGTAGCCGCCACGGTTATGTTTGGCGGGCAGTTGATCGAGCAAGTGCCGCCACCGCCGCTGACGGTGATCGCCCTGCATCCGTCTGACATCTCGGAGGTGTTGCCGCGTGGGTCTGTAGCCGTCACCTTGATGAAGCCGGCAGTGATTCTGTCGAGCGTGAATGTAAAAGTTGCGCTCGCATCGCCGCTGCCGTTTGTGCTCATCTGCCTGGTCCCTATGCGCTCCGGCGGGGTGGTGAATCCTATCGTATTGCACGTCCTGGCGACGTAAAAATCGAGCCTGTATGTGGTATTGGGCGTGCTGTTGAGAGACACAGGGACGTTTAAGGTAACTGCGTTAATAGTGATGGCCTCCAGGGAATCTGGCGGCTGAGTTGTAATCCCTGTAATCTCGCCAAGCGTCGGGAAGTTCTGTTGCTCGTTGGCGCCCCCGTCGCGGTCGAGCGGGTCGTTGGGCGTCACCCCAAGCACGCCGAGGTCTATGCCCAACTGCTGGTTGGCAAATATAAGATTACCCAATATGCTGATCTGCCTGCCCGGATCATTGTTGTTGGGGATGAAAACTCCATTACGCTTGTTAAAAGCGATCAGGTTGTTCTCAATAACATTGTCTACGGACTTGGCGTCGAGGAAGATACCATCCAACTGGTTGCCGAGGTCGAGGCTGCCGTCGAGATTCGAGCCAATAGAGTTGTTCTCTATGCGAACGCCTGTCCCGCCAATTAGCCCGCTGTCGAAAATGCCTACGGCAATACCATGAACGCCGTTGCCGGAGATGACGTTTCGCGCCTCCGGAGATGGGCCGCCGATGGTGGTCTCTAGCGCCTGGGTGACGACAACGCCGCTGCCTTCGTTGCCCAGCACCCCATTGCCTGCGGCGTTCGTGCCGATATAGTTGCCTAACGCTACGCTCTTGCGTGAGCCGTTGTTGATAAACATCAGCCCATTGCCTTTATTGCCCGAAATAACATTGCGCGCTCCAGCGACTGTTCCTCCTATGGTATTATCAAAGGCGAGAGCGTAAAAGTTGCCAATAAACCCGCCGATTATAATACCTGTGTTATTGCCCAGCGCCGCGTTGCCTGCGGCGTTCGTGCCGACGAAGTTTCCCTGGATGAGGTTGTTTGAAGTCGGCGTCACGTTTTCTACTCCCTCTGGGAAGCTCCCCAAAGCTATTCCAGGGAACGTGCTGGCCGCAACGACGTTGCCGGCTCCGGCAACCGTCCCACCTATCGTGGTCGCCTCGGCAAGATTCAACTGGATGCCGTTGCCGTTATTCGCCAGCGCCGCATTGCCGGCAGCGTTCGTCCCGATGTAGTTGCCTTGAATCAAAGTCCCTGTCACGCTCTTTCCTCTGACATAAACCGCGCTCCCGGCAACCTCTCTACCGCTGCCGGAGATGACGTTCCTCGCCCCGGCGGTCGTCCCGCCTATGATGTTGTTGGCGAAAATGCTCCCTGTCAGCTCCAGCCCGATGCGAATATTAAGCGAGCCATTGCCTATGGCAATTGCGCCCGTTATGTCCGTCCCTATGTAATTGCCCCTGACCGTGTTGCCAGTGGTGTGGCCGGCTGAGAGGAATTCCGACTTCTCCCACAGTATGACGCCCCAGCCCCTGTTACCGGAGATGATATTGCGAGCCTCGGGCGTGGTTCCTCCGACCAGATTGTTGCTAGAGTTGACAATGTAGACGCCGAAACTATTGCCACGCGATGCGGTCCCGGCGGCGTTAAGGCCGACGATGTTGCCTTCGACTACATTGCCGCCATTGATCAATAGCACTATCCCATCGCCCCCCTGTCCAATGCTGGAGCTTGTGAAATTATTAAAGACCAGCCCGCGTATCCTGCTGTTGCCGCCTCTGACGATCACGCCTTCCGCGCCGAAGCCCGCGCCGGTCCCATCTATAACGACACGACCGCCGGGCTGCGTGGTCCCGTCTATGACGATGGCCTCAGTGATCTGCGGGAGCTGGTTGATGAGGCTTATGACCTGTGTGCCGCCCCCCTGGATATTGAAGTTTATGGTGTCCAGGCCCGGCGTGCGATTGGCGTTCTCGATTGCTTCTCTGAACGACCCCGGCCCGGCATTGCTATTGCTCGTAACGCTTGCTGTCGCCTGAGTCCGAGTCGCCATGACGGTTATGTTCGCATGCCCCGGCCGCAGCAGCACGAGGTCGGCCAGCGCGTCTGAGTTCAACTGCATCGGTAGGATCGCCGCAGGCCCCCCGCTCACGTCGAACGCGGCTGAAATCTCGCTGGAGGGTATTGAAGTGCTCTCAAGCCCTGCCTTATCGTGGCGCTCGAACTTCGCGAAGACGTGCAGCCGCTCGTTGGCCGTATCGGCGATCAGTACGTTGTCAGCAGGCACGGTCGAAACGCGCGCGGAGACAATCCTGGCCGACGGTGACCAATCGCCCTCGGCGAGCAACACGGCCTCCCACGTTTCAGCCGCCTTACCCTTTGCCTTCTTACGGCCCGCGCCGGCCCTCTCTAAAAGGTTCAGCGCGCCGTCGCTCGTGAGCGCCACCAGATCAGCCCTGTAATCGCCAACGAAATCTCCTATGGCTATTGACGCGATCTCGAACGGCAGACCGTTCTTGCTGACCGCAGCCGATTGCACCTCGCTGCGGCTGCGCTCGTCGAGCGAAAGCTTCCGGTCTCTTCCGTATACGACTACGAGGTTGCGCCCCGTCGCCATTGCCAGATCAATCGGGTAGTCATCGTCGAGTTGTCCCATCGCTAAGGAGGTGACCGGTGCAGGCAGCGAGAACTCTTCGGGCACAGCCAGCAAAGCACCTTCAGGCCCTTCGTAAACGAGCGCCGCGTGCGCGGCTTGAGAGCTGACGCACACGACCAGATCATCCAGCCCGTCGCGGCGATTTATCTCGCCCGTGATGAGGGCCGTCACGCCGCCCGACAATTCAAGCCGTCTCGGCTCGCCAAAGCCGCCTCTCCCATCCCCGAGCAGGAACGAGAGCGTACGGCTCCCCCGCGACCCTACGGCTACGTCCTGGTGTCCATCAGCATCAAAGTCCCCTGCGCCCATGAAGTCGGGTGGCTCGGAAAGCTCGAACAGGTTTGCCGGCGAGATGAATGGCGCATCTGAAAACTCGCCGGTCTCTTTCCGGCGCAATGCTTCTTGGGAGTGAGGGTAGATAGAGTCTATATTGCCGCGAAGCAGTGTGAGGAGGCCGCCACCTGTCAGAGCATGGCCGCTCACAACGTCTGCCACGCCGTCCTCGTCGAAATCAGCCGTGCAGAGCGCTACCGGCCGGCTTTCGCCGTGCGCAGACAATTCACGCAAGTGCGTGCTGCCGCTCTGGGCAGTGATGAGATCGCGACCCTCGACGAGACTTATGTATGGGGTGACGCCGCCGACGGCGCGCGCAGTCACCTCGTCTCCCATTCTTGCAAGAAGAGGAGTTTCTTTTTGAGAGCCTTTGCGCGTCGATGAGCTAGTCGCCAGCACAGAGAACGTCTCCGCTACTGCCAGCCCCGACAGCAGCACCGCAATGGCGGCTGTGAGGTGGAGCCTGAGTGAGAAGGAGCGCATAAAATTGTTTGATAAGGTCTTGATGCGGGTCTGAGGATTCATCTCAATTCTCTCCTTTGTGTTGCTGCCGAGTGGGGCAGAGAGTCAAAACCGAATGGCTATTCTCTTAGTACAAGAGTTCCCGAGTTAGCGAGTGAGAGATGCTCGGTTAAGAGTGCTATGTCGGGGCTGGCTATCTGGTAAGAAAACGGCCAGCCCCGCTGCTGATCAGAAGCTATACTTAAGCGCGAGTTGAATGATACGCGCCGGGTTTACAGTATCGATTGACGAGCCGAACCCCGGCGCGCCGATCGTGCGTATCGGGAGGCCGTAGTTCGTGCGATTGAGAACATTGAAGACCTCCGCGCGGAATTCGAGGTTATGGTTCTCTGAGAAACGGAATTTCTTGCCCAAAGCCATGTCGAGGTTGATGAATCCGTCGCCGCGCAGCGTGTTACGACCTACGAAGCCTGTGCCTGGAATGAGGAAGGGTTCTATTAAACCAGTTTCTTGATTAAAGTTAATACCCCCGACAGTATTAAGAAAATCAAGAAAGGTTTTGTCCGAAGGCAGAGCGACGCGCTGCGACCCATGCCCGTCGAAGAATATTAGCCCGTCCGTGGTCGAAGGGCGATCAGTGAGGTTGCCGTCAAGGTTTGCGTCAAACGGCAGATTCAATGTGAAAGGCTGTCCCGTATGGGCCTGGAATATCGCGGTGATTTGCCATCCTCCGAGTATGTCCGCTGCGCCCCCGGTCACTCCTCTGTAAAAAGGCAACTCCCAAACCAGCGAACCTACAAAGCGATGACGGACGTCAAAATTCGCGTCAGCACGTTCGAGTCGCAGGTTGTTCGAGTCTTGCGGCAAGATGGGCGCGCCGGATATGGGAAAGACATCCGAGACATCATCAATGGCGTGCGACCACGTATAAGCTGCTGTGAAGCTATAGCCCCGGCTGAAGCGCTTGCGCGCTTCAAGCTGCAAAGAGTGATAAATCGAGTTTGCCGAATTCTCGAATATACGGTAAGCCCCCAGGTCTGTGTTAGGGCGGCTAATGGGAATGCCGGATGACTTAATCCCGAAAAGCCCCTCAGAAACAAATGGATCTACCAGTATGGGTTGATTGCGAAACGCGCCAAACAGAACCGCCGTAGGAATGCTGTTCGGCCCAAAATTCGGCGTAGTCAAGCGCGTTAACTTCGTCCCTTTGGTTCCGACATAAGCAGCAGATACAAGGTAATCCGGCAAAACTTCGCGCTCAAGCGTCAGGTGCCAATGTTGTGCATAAGGAGAGCGAAGGTCTTTCTCAGGTAGGGTAAATGATAAGCCGCTAATGCCGTTTGATCCCAGTGCGAATAAAGCCCCAATACCCGCTGCTAAGAGGTCAGGCTGCAAGCCAAATTCGTTCAGCGTTCCCCGCCGAATCAATGGGTTGTTTAGATCACCGCCAAAGAACAGGAATGATGTGTTGTTAAGAAAGAGAGGGGAAGGTAAGAACGAAGGGTCAAGTGTGACAGGGATCTCGTTTGGAAAGACGTTACGCGACTGGCTAACCACAGCACCAAGGATGGCGTCATAATATATGCCATATCCAGCGCGGATTGATGTCTTGAGGTCCGGCGCCCAGGCGAATCCTATATGCGGCGCTAGATTGTTTCGATCCGGTTCGTATATGCCCGTGCGACCACCAAGAACCTGCTTGTAAGCGGCGACTCCTGCATCGAAGACATCTACAAAGACTTGTAGGGCGGGGTCGGGGGTCGAAGAAGGTGGAAGGTTATTAAGCGCCAACGCATCCTCAATGCGGTTGTTGATCTCATGGGGGACAGAGTTGTACTCGTAGCGCAGCCCAAAATCAAGCGTTAACTTTGGCGTAACGCGCACATTATCATTGAAGAAGAAATTGTACTCGGTGAATCGCAGGCCAATGAATGAGTTCGCCGTACCGAGAGTAATGGTTTGAAACAGTGAGGATGGTATGCCCAAAGCGGCGAAGCTAGTGCCCTGGTCCGTATCTATAAACAGCGTGTCGTCAATTAGAATCTCCCCTGTATCTGAAAGACCCAGATCGACGAAAACGCCATTGGTAAAGACCAGGCCGGGACGGTAGTTGCGGTCCTGAAGACTGTTAAGCTGGTAGCGACGGACATCCGCGCCAAACTTAATCGAGTGCGTCCGGTATGTCCATGACATGGTGTCGGCGAATTGAAACGTGTTATTCGCCCGCCTTGTTGGGAATGTAGAAACATCTACTCCAACCGGACTGAAAGGCTCGATTGTAACCTGCCCCAACGGCCCCGTGTTTGTCAGTAAGCTGCCGTTTCCATCTGGAAGGGGCTCGCCTGTGGCGGGATCAAGAATTGCAACGCTCGATAAAAACTCATTGCAAAAAAGAAGCGGATCATCTGGGACGCTATTGCCGAACGGACCTGGGGATGAGATACAGGGATTAAAACTTCTCGAATATGGCGGGAAATCGAGCCGTGTGCGGCCATACGAGAAGCGCGCCTGGTTAAATAGATTCAAGGAGAGTGCGCTATCGAGTATCAGCGACAGGTTTTGTGTGCGTGAATCGGCGATGATTGATGATCGGATTGCTCGATTAACATTCGGCAATATGCGGTTGTCGTCTGTAAAGTTGTAACGCCCATTAAGGGTATTGTTTTGTGTAAGCTGATGTGTCAGCCTGAACGAGGCAATCGATCCATCGCCATCAGCGGGGAGGTTGGCAGTATGAGTGCTCATGCCAAATGGCCCCCCCGGATTGTTTGGCGGAGGGTATATCGAAAAGATGTTCTCACCTGCGGGACTTGCCCCGCTAAAAGTCCGCAAGAATATAGATTCGAAACCTTGATTAAACGTGAGCGTTGCAATATTGAGGACAGAGGCGTCCAGGAACCGTCGGTTTGCCGCAGCGGGGACGGCGAAGTGCTGCTCGACTGTTGAATTAATATTCAGGTACTCGTAGCTGGCGAACCACTGCGTCTTCTTGGCCTTCCCGATCGGGCCTCCGATAACTGCGCCCGCCTGCAAACGTGTGAATGGGTCTTCGCCTTCTGAAGCGCCGCCTAGAAAATCAAATGCGTTGCGCGCGTTCAGACTATTGTGCGTAAAGAATCCGTATGCCTGCCCATGAAGCAAAGCCGTCCCGCCTTTCGACACCGCGTTGACCTGCGAGCCGAAGTTGCGGCCTAGCTCGGCGTCCCACAGCAGCGTCGATATCTGGAACTCCTGGATCGATTCTACCGATTGCGGGACGAGGGCGACGAACCCCTGGCGGCGGACGCCTACATCAGGGTCGTTGTTGTCCGATCCGTCGATAGTGAAATTATTCGACCGGGCGCGCAGCCCGTTGACTGCAAACTGGCCCGCCGTGCCGATGCCAAACCCAACTCCAGGACCTCGGACGCCGGGCGTATAGGGCGGGGGCAAAACTCCTGGAACTAACAGAGCAAGCTCATCGAATGAGCGCATGGTAGCCCCGCCGCCTAGCGGGAGCGACTCGACCTGCTGTTCAGTGAAGTTACCGCCGCGCGCCGCGTCGGTCCTGTTGATTAGCGAGCCAGATTCAGGCGCCGGTGTGGCCTGGCCCGTCGCGCCAGGACCCGGCGCGGGGCCTGGCGTCGGGCCCGGCGTCGGTCCCGGCGTCGGCCCGACCGGCTGCACAGTCCCAAGAGCCCGGAGCGTGATTAGAGGCGGCTGGATTTCGGTCGTGGAGTTAAGCGGGACCCGCGCCGTGGTGTTGCCTTCGCTGTAATTCGCGAGAGTGGCGGTGATCCGGTAAATGCCCGGAGGCAGAAGGGGCCTGCGGTATATGCCGCTGCCGTCGGTCACTGTCGCGTATAGGTTGCCGCTCTCTTCGTTGATTATCGTTACTCTGACTCCCGCCATCGGCTGGCCTTGCTCATTGAAGACCTGACCAATAAGCGTGCCTGTAGTCTGCGCTACTGCAACCGACGCCGGGATGAGCGCCGAGAGAAATACGGAGATAGTTATTAGTATGACGGTTCGTCTGAGCGATACGGGCAAGTGATTGAGCATGAGGTCCTCCATTCTTGCGCCTTACCTGAGGCAAGTTTGATTGAGAGTGAGCAGACTTAACCCGGCACGATCCCAACGATCATGCAGTTACCCATTAGCTAATACTTCATTCCTACTACATAATGACGCGAAACAAAGCTGGATTACGGCAAGAACATAAGAAAATTGTTTAAGCCCGAAGCTGAGGCCGCGTCACGGCGAAAAGCTGCCATCAACTCGCGGGCAGCAGATCTATCCCTACGGCAATGCAAATATTCTTTTGACGACTTGGTCAAAGACCCAGACCGAAAGCCTCAGAAGCGGCCGCAGACTCTCTGGCAGAACGAATCAGCGAGGTTGCACTATGATATCGTCAATCGAGAATGACTCGTTTGCTATCGTGCGAAAGCCGATGCTGCCAACGGGAAAGAGATTACTGGGGTCCGTAAATACGCTTAACTGTACTGCCACGCCCGTCGACGAAGGGGTGATCTTGTGCTCGATCTTATCCCTCAGCACGCTGATCTCTATAGTGTATTGTCCCCCCGCTCTGAGCGTCTCAAGAACTGGGAAAGAATAGATGGGCCTTTGCGGGTCGAACTTGTTATCCCGCACGATGTAAGTGTTGAACCGCCCGGGGAAAAGCCCGTCCGGGCCTGAAAGGTAAAAAAGGTAATAGTTATTTGAATCCTTAACGCGAAGCGCCCACGCCGCGCCCCCCGCGTTCGTCAGCTTCAGATGAAACTGCATGATGAAATCGCGGTAATTATAGCCGGTCACGAACCCGATTCTCGGCGTGTTCGATATCTCAAGGCGACCCCCCTTGACGGCCCACCCCGCTGCCCCTATCGTCCACTTGCTCAGATTAATAGCGAAATCTTCATTGAACTCCGCCGAGGTGGCCCGAGGCGACAGCTCAGACCTTATCTCGACGGGCTTGCCGTATTCGAATTTACGCCGCTGCTTAAACTCTTCATAACCGTCCTTAGCCAGCTTGATTTCATGCTCGCCCACGCGCACGTCGCTGAGTTTCAGCACGCCGTCGGCGGGAGTCTCGCCGCGCGGCTCGCTGTCGATGTAGACGGCAGTTCCGGGCAGCGTCCTGATCGTCAGCTCGACCGTCGCTCGCTCGGGCTTGAACGCCCATTCGTATTCGCTTCCTGCGGATACTTTAAGGCGCTTCTCGACTACCACGTAATCGGGATGGTCATAGGTGATCGTACGCTCGCCCGGCGGGATGTTGTCGATTAAGACGCGGCCGCTCGCGGTGTCGATCTTGTACTTGTCGGGCGGCAGCGGCCTGTCGTCGATAAGGACTTCAGCGCCTTCAATAACAGGCCCGAACTTTACCCGCCCGTACTTTGACGTGAGGTCTACGTCGACTATCGCCGGGCTGCCCGCGACAAGTTTAACTTGCTCCTCTCGTGTCGCGTAATTGGGCCCGGCCGAGACCGTTACCGTATACTGTCTTCCGGCGGGGAGTTCTTTTTTAAACTCGCCGGCCGTACCCCTGACGGGCTGGCCGTCTATCTTGACCTCGGCATTGGCAGGCTCCGTGCGAATTATGAGCACGCTGTTTGCGGCCTTTGTCGCCCGCGTCGATAATTTGGGCGGGCGCTTAAAAGTAGAGGTGCGCTTCGTTTCCTTAACCACACCTTCGTCAACGCTCTTGGGCCGTTTCTGCGGAAAAGATGCAGCGGCAAACAGAGTCAATATAAAGAGGACGACCGTTGAGCGTGTGAAGACGATGCGTGTAACTTCTCTCATCTTAATTATCGCCCTGTTTCTTTGACAAGTATCTTCAGACCGAGTTGGTTCATACGAAAAGGCTATCTGGCAATATCCTGAGCGCAGCGGAAACCAATGTCTTTCGCTTTGAAATCAGGCTTTCCCCAAAACCGAGCCCAACTGACGAGCTCTTCTTTGGCGAAGTTGTAAGCCCCGCCTCTGTAGACCCGGTTGCCAGGGTCGGGCGGTGCTACCGAAAACCTGTACGGCCTGTACTCGTCCTCGACCCACTCGGAGACGTTTCCAGCCATGTCGTAGACACCACACCAGCTCTTACCGCCGGGGTAGCTGCGGACCGCAACCGGCTTATCCCGCCCATCCTCTTTGGAATTCGAATATCTTTGGGACCAGTCAGGCCCCCAGGGGTACATGAGATTGTCCGAGCCGCGCGCAGCATACTCCCATTCGGATTCGGTTGGCAAGCGCTTTTTCGCCCAAGCCGCGAACGCCTTCGCCTCCTCCCATGATACGCTCCATACAGGCAGGTTCGCTTCGCCCGAGGGGAACTCGCCGTTTATCCAATGAGGCGGCGCGGCGCGGCCCGTCTCTTTGACAAACTTCTGGTACTGCTGGTTGGTCACCTCCGTCTCGTCAATGTAAAAATCTGTAACTCTCACTTCATGCGCCGGTCTCGCATCCGCGTCGGCGCTGGGGTCGTCAGTACCCATCGTAAAGATGCCGCCTCGGATCAGTAGCATTCCTTCAGGCACGGGCGGGTCAGGTTGTTTAGTCGGGGGAACGGCTACAGCCTGTTCTTGCTCCACTGTCTCGGGGTCTTGGGTCAACCAGATAATACCTGCGATCAAAGTTACAATCAGTAGCGCGCCAATAGCGAGGAAAGCTTTCTTTGGTCGCCCCGCCGTGTCGTACACCCCAACCTTCGACAAGTTAAACCGAAGCTGGTCGGCCAGCGGAACCCCAAGCGCAGTATCCTGGAATAACTTCCTCGTCGTCGATTTCTTCTTGGCCTCTCCCGCAGCAGTTGCGCCCGAACCCTCAAGAGCGGGCGATGGCGCTTTAGCCGTCTCAGCCGATTGGTTAGCTCGACTTCGTTCGGGCGAAAGAGAGTGCGTTCTGAAGGTCGGGTAGGGAATTGCACCCGGAAAGATGGCTTGAGGCGTGTTGGTCCCAAGCACCTTAAGCTCTATGCCCGCCTCATACAGCGCAGTCTCAAATTCCTGCGCCAGTTGTGTCGCCGATTCCTGGCGATCCTTTCTCTCCTTTTGCAGGGCGCGCAAGACTACTGCCTCGAGCGATTCGGGTATGCTGCTGCGCAACTCGCGCAATGGCTTTGGGGCTTCATTCGCATGCTTCAGCACAACGCCCACAGGAGTTGTAGCTATAAAAGGGACCTGGCCGGTCAGCATCTCGTAGAGAATAATTCCCAGGCTGTAAATATCTGAGCGCGCGTCTAACTCTTCGCTGCGACATTGCTCCGGCGACATATAGTAGGGCGTCCCCACTATCATCCCCTGTTGCGTAAGCTGGTTCATCTCTGTATCTGTCTTGAGCTTTGCGATGCCGAAATCGAGCACCTTTATCCGGGGAATTTCATCTTCGGATTTCAGCATCCATATGTTATCCGGTTTAAGGTCGCGATGAATAATCCCCTTAACGTGAGCCGCCTGCAATGCTGAGCATGTCTGATGGACTATAAGAAAGGTTTCCTCGTAATCGAGTTGCTTCTTTTCCTTTATTCTCTGCCTCAGCTCGATACCTGTGAGGAACTCCATGACGAGGTAAGCCATGCCTGTATCTTTCATCACCCCGAAGTCTGTGACCGCGACCGCGTTCGGGTGTTGTATCTGCGCGGCTGCCATGGCTTCGCGCCGAAAACGCTCAATGGCTGTCTGATCGGTAGCAAGCTGAGAGTGCAGAATTTTTATGGCGACGGTGTGGCCTATGTGGATGTGCGTGGCCCTGTAGACTTTGCCCATCCCCCCTTCACCAATCTTTTCCTCTATTCGATACTTCTCTTCGATTAATCTGCCTACGAATTCATCCTGCTCTGTTTTTGTGATGAGGAGCTGTCCATCGAAGGGACAGTAAAGCAGATGGTTCTTCATCTCTTTGTCACAGACGGGGCATTGCTTCATAAGTTTCCCACTCCTGACAACCAGGCGAGGACTAAAGCGGCTATATCCTACATTAGGCCCATAGCAGTGTCAATTACCACATTCTTCAAGCCTGCAAGGGTACAGGTTTA
Organism: Blastocatellia bacterium; assembly: GCA_036277095.1. Lineage (GTDB taxonomy): Bacteria > Acidobacteriota > Blastocatellia > UBA7656 > UBA7656 > DASUNP01. The sequence continues at coordinate 161,921 of DASUNP010000058.1, read as the reverse complement.
TTTATAGATTGCTTCGCGGAGCGCCGGATTGGAAAGAGTCGGCGGAGAGTTAGACCAATCTCCGCCGACTCTACATGCAGTCAAAGGTTAGAAGTTGTACTTCAAAGCGAACTGGATCAAGCGCGCAGGCACGCGAGTGTCTACGAACGTCTCTCGCGTGAGCGGGCTGAGGCCCACGCCGCCGAAGAAGAGCTGGCGCACGGGCACGCCGAAATGCGTCCGGTTGAAGAGGTTGAAAACCTCTGACCTGAATTCCAGGTTCTGATACTCCGTGAACCTGAAGATTTTATTGACCGTCAGGTCGACCGTAGCCACTCCCGGCGCACGGAAATTATTTCTGCCGCTCGTGCCCGCGTCCGTGAGGTTAGGATCGCTCACGCGGTCCGTGAGGTTGCCGTCGAGATTCAGATCGCAGCAGAACAGGACCGAGTAAGGCTGCCCCGTCATAAACGTGCCGATGCTTGCGATCTGCCAGCCGCCTAAGAGGCTGTTGTTTCTCCAAAACGGCAGATCCCACAGCGCGCTGTAGACGAACCGGTGGCGCACATCGAAGCTTGCGCTCGCGCGCTCGGCCTCGCGGTCGAAGCTGTTTTGCGGGAGCGCGTTGGCGCCCGCCGTGTCGAACAGATCAGAGACCTCGTCTATGGCGTGCGACCAGGTGTAAGCGCCCGTCAGTTGCACCCCGCCCGACAGCTTCTTTATCAGTTGTAGCTGCAACCCGTGATAGATCGAGTTCGCATCCGACTCGATTGAGGTGAATGAGCCGAGCAGCGGGAATGGCCGCCCGCCGAAAGCGTTGTTGAACCCCGGCCTTACATTCTCTCCCTGGAAGCCCGGAAACAGCAGCCCGCCAAAGCTTATAGGTAAGATCGCATCTACGCGCGGTATGGCGTTAGGCCCGAGGTTCGGCGTCGCGAACCTCAACAGATGCACGCCCTTCGTGCCCACGTAACCGGCCGAAGCCAGGAAGTCTCGCCCGAGCTGGCGCTCGACGGTCAGCCCCCAGTGCTGTGCGTAAGGCGTCACGAGGTCTGCGGCAGGCAGCACGAAGGCAGGGCCTGCCGAGAAGTTAGAAGCCTGCGCGAAGAGCCTGGCAGTTTCCGACGGGCTGCCGAAAGCAAACTCATTCAGCGTTCCGCTCTGAGCAAGATTAGCCGGGTTAACGAACGGGAAAGTGAAGAGATCCGAGAGCGGGCCTTCGGGCAGGAAGTCCCCGCCCAGCCCCGCGAGGTTCAAAGTCAAGAAACTCGGGAAGACGTTTCTCGATTGGCTTATCACGGCCCCAGGTATCTGGTCGTAGTAGATTCCGTAGCCCCCGCGAACAGACGTGCGGCCATCACCGTACGGGTCCCATGCGAACGAGATGTGCGGGCCGAAGTTGTTGTCATCCCGCCTGAATATCTCCGTGCGCCCCGCGAGAAACTGTTCCAGGCCCGACGCGCCGAACCGCCGCTCTAACGCCACGAACCGCTGGACCTCGTCGGAATCGAAGGTGTTCTCTATCCTGTTGTTGACCTCTCTGGGCACTGTGTTGATCTCGTACCTCAGACCCAAAGTCAGCGTGAAGGTGGGGCTCACGCGGATCTGGTCAGAGACGAAGAAATTGTTCTGCCAGTACCTGATGCCTATCGTCGAATCTCTGACCAGCGCTTGCGTCTGGAAGAATCCAGTCGGGGCGCCCGCCGATACGAAGTCCGAGCCGAAAAAGAAAGGTATGCCGCGCCCGCCGGTCGCCAGCTCGCCCGGCGATAAGTCGCGCGCCGCTGAAAAGACCGCAAGCGGCCTGAAGTTACGCTCAAGAAAACTGTTGAGCTGGTTGCGCCTGATGTCGAAGCCGAACGTGAACCTGTGATTCGTCAGATTGTAAAAGAGCGTGTCGGCGTACTGGAACGTGTTGTTGGTCCTGCCCTGCGGGAAGTTGAAGACGTCGACGCCCACTGGGCTGAACCCCGATACTTTCAACTGGCCGAGCGGTCCCGTGATGTCCTCGGATTGAAAACCGGGAAGCGCGGCGAACAGCGGGGTGCCTGCTTGCAGTTGCCCTTGATTATTGAAGGTCGGCAGCGTCGCGTTGATCACGAACGGGGCGTTCAGCAAGAAAGGCTCGCCGGGCAGCGTCCTCGACGGCAAGAGCTGAGAGTTGCGGACCTCCTCAAAGCCGAGCGTCGTCCTGCCGAAAGAGAACCTCGCCTGGTTGACGACCTTCGGCGAGAAGGTGCTGCTGAAGATCACCGAGAGGTTCTGCGTCCGCACAAGCGCGCGCAACGACGAGAAGATCGCTTCGCCCGTCACGGGCAGGATCGTGTCGTCGTCCGTGAAGTTATACCTTCCCGTCAGGCTGTGGTCCGCGCCGAATGCCAGTATGTTCGGGTGGTCTAGCCTGATAGAGAAGATCGTCCCGTCCGCGTCCGCCGGAAGAACCTCCGAGTAGGTGTTACGCCCGTACGGGCCTCCTGGGTTATTCGGGAAAGGGAAGAGGCTGAAAAACGCGGCCCCGATCGGAGAGGCCGGCAGGACCGGGCGACTATTAGTCTCTATCGTGCGTAGCCCTACGGCGCCGAAGTCGAACAGCCCTCGCTCTTCGACCGTCGGCACCGCGAAATGCGATTCGCGGCTCGCGTTTATATCCTGGTGCTCGAACGAGATGAAAAAGTTTGTTCTCGGCGAACCTAAAGGCCCGCCCAACACGAACCCATACTGAGCGCGCGTGAAAGGATTCTCGTCGTCCGAAGGGTTCACAGGCGCGAGCAAGTCGCCCTCAAACCCAAAAAGGACCGGCGTCCCGTCGACCTGGCGAGCCAGTGGAAAAGTGGCGGGGCCGCCCGTCAAATCGAATGCGTCCCTGGCCCGCAGCCGCTTGTCCGTCAGAAAGCCGTAGATGGTGCCGTGAAAATCTATGCCGCCCGAGCGCGAGACAGCGTTCACCTGCGCGCCCGAGTTGCGCCCGAACTGCGGCTCGGCAAGCAGCGTGATGATCTGAAACTCCTGCACGCTCTCTATCGGCTGAGGCACGAGTGAGGTGAACCCTTGGCGGCGGACACCGATCTCTTCGTCGTTGTTGTCCGATCCGTCTATGGTGAAGTTGTTCGACCGCGAGCGCAGACCGTTGACGGAAAACTGGCCCGTGGTCCCCACGCCTGGGCCTAAGCCCGGGCCTACTGAATTGCCTATGGGGTGCGGCGGCGGGGCGACGCCCGCAAACAGGAATGCGAAGTCGTCAAAGGTGCGCACGCCCGGGAGCGGGAGAGTTATGATCTGTCGCCGGTTGACGCTGCCGCCCCTCGACGCATTTATCAGGTTGACGAGCTGCTCGAATGCCGACGAGGATTCGGGCATCGAGGTCGAAGTCTGTGGCTGCGCCTGCGCCTGCGTCGGTTGAGTCCCAGGCGTTACGGGCGTAGTCGGTGGCGTTGGCGTGGGGGTCGGCCCTACGGGCGTCGCGTTGGCCGCGCCGATACGTCTGAGCGAGATGGGCGGCGGCTGCACACGCTTGGTCTCTGTGATGTTGATAGGAAAGTTGGCTTCTGATGAGTTCGGTCCCTCAGCGAACCCCGGGGCGATGGCTGATATACGGTAAAAGCCCGGGGGAAGAGTTCCTATGAAATACCTGCCGGTCCCGTCTGTGGCGGTCGTGCGGGTCAACCCTGTCTCCTGGTTGCGAATCGTTACGGTCGCGCCCGGGATGCCCTGGTTCGTGCCCTCTTCGGAGACTCGCCCTTCCAGCGCGCCGCTCGTGGTCGTCTGCGCGAGAGATTTGAAGGCGCCTATCGAGGTCACACTAATAGCGATTAAGAAGCAGATCAGCTTTACCCGAAATTTCATTGATATCTTCTCCTTGAATTGGGCCGCCCGATGCTGTGTCGGGCTGGCCGTAAGCTATCCTTGAAGCGTGAAGCCTTGCTAATGCATTTAAGACGTAATCGCTCTGGTCGAGCGTGAAAAAGGGAAATCACATGAGCCGGACACCCGGCAACCGGTCCGCCCGGCATCTCCTGCTGTGAGGTTTTCGATCAGAGGCGCACGAGGCGCCCCTTATTTCAGAGGCGTGACATTTACATAGAAGACTACAAACTCTTCTTTGTCCTTTGTGCCGAAACCGACCGTTCCCTGCGGGATGGCGCCGTCCGTAATAACGCTCAGTGGGCGCGGGCCGCCCGACGCAGGCGCGCTCGATATTTCGATAGAATGTTTTATTTGATCGCCTCTCGCCTCCACGATTATGTGGAAAGAATCATCCGGGCGGCTCAGATCCAGGGCAAGGAACTCCGGCGGGCGGAGCAATCTGAGCTGGCCGTTTTGACAGATAAAGCTGTGAAAAGTATTTCGACCGGCGGCCGTCGGCCCCATCAACTGAAACATATAGTAGTTCTGGCGGTCGCGCGCGCGCACTATCCAGACGGCGCCTTTGCCGTTTAGGAACTTCGTGTCGAACTCCATGCGAAAGTTCGCGTAGAGCTTGTCTTTCACAAGCCCGACCCCTGCCGCAGCCCCGCGCACAGTCATCTTGCCCGGCTGAGCCGCCCAATCTTTCGGAGCGTCCCAGCTCATCATTCCCCCGAGGAATGTGTCTGCGAACTCTTCGGAAAAGACTACTCGCCTGAGCTTCAGCTCGACGGTCGCATCGCCCACTTCGAACTTCTTGACGAGCCGCGCGGACTCGAAGAGATCTTTTTCGGCGCGTATAGTATGCTCGCCCGGGCGAATCTGGTTCATGATCTTCAGCTCGCCCGATTCGGCCACGCGCCCTTGAAAATCGTTATCGACATAGATGCTCGACCCCGGCTCGCTTTTTACGGTCAGGTTGACAACGGCGGTCACGAACTTCGGTGTGACAGGTGTCGTCGCGCCGCCTTCTACCTCAACATCTCTCTCCCAGTCGGCAATCGTCGGGTGCGTTATTCGAAGCTTATGCGTGCCGGCAGGAATCCCCTCAAACTCTATCTGGTTTTCGGACTTCCTCGCGGGGCGTGTGAGCTTGCGACCGTCGAGAAAGACTGTCACGTCCGTATCGACAGACCCGAGCCCTATGAGCACAGAGCCTGTCGTCGGCACAAGCTCCGCGTCAACGGGCTCTGTGCCCGCTTGCTTGACCAGAGTCTTCGCCGTAAACGTCCGGTAGTTTTCAGACGTGACCTCGACATCGTACGGGCCGGGAGGGAGCTCTGCGCGAAACTGCCCATCCTCGCTGCGCCCCTGGCGAACGGCGCTGCCGCGCGACTTGATGACCACGTTGGCCACGGGCGGGTCGGTCAAAACAAAGAGCACTCCGTTGGCGCTGTTGGCCGCCACCTGCGGTCCGCGAGGTCGTGTGGGCTTCGTCTTTACTTTCGGTTTCGCTTTCGGCTTCTCGACCTCAGGGTAAGCGCGTTGTGCGAGAGCGTGCGAGGGAGCCAACAGCGAAATAAGAATCAGCGATAATAAAATTCTATACATAATCTTTCAGGTTTATCGGGGGCAAACTATTGTTTGACGGCCATCTTAATCCGAATCGGGGTTACGGCGAAGGCGCACTCTTTGCGCAGCGGAAACCGACATCGGGCAAAGTGCGATCTCCTAAAACAGCAGTCCGAGTAGTAGTCATAGCATAAATCTTGCTCGCGCGGAAACTCCCCCCGCGAACTATCTTGCCGGGCTTGGGCGTAGTCTGGCTGCCGGGGTAGCGAAAAGAGTCCGAGTCAGTCCATTCGGCGACGTTGCCTGCCATGTCTAACGCGCCGAACGGGCTCTTGCCGCCAGGGTAGCCGCCTACCGCCACGAAGCCGCTCTTTTGCGAGTCGGCGACGTTAGCGCGCGCGGCGTCAAAGTCGTTTCCCCACGGGTAGAGGCGCTTGTCAGTCCCGCGCGCGGCGTACTCCCACTCTTTTTCCGTGGGCAGCCGCTTGCCAGCCCATTCGGCATACTCCTTAGCGTCAAACCAACTCACGCCCGCCACGGGCAATCGCTCTTCGCCTGCGCGAAAAGTCCCGTTCTTCCAGCTTTGCGACCAGCTATCGGGCGGGCGATGGTTCTTGGCTTTTATAAACCTGTAATAATCCCCGACCGTCACCTCCGTCTTGTCTATGAAGAAGGCGTTCATCGTCTCGACGTGCTCGGGTTTTTCCGATGGCTCGTCGCTGCCGTCAAAGCCCATCGTAAATTTGCCCGCCGGCACCATCACCATCCCTTCCGGCGCGACAGCGGGGCCTTTCGGCGGAGCATCGGGGGTGGTCGTCGTAACGGTTGGCTCATCCGTCACGGCCTCGTCGCCGCTAGAGGTCAGCCATATGATGCCCGCTATCAAAACTATCAGCAACGCCGCGCCTGCAACTGCAAAGAGTATCTTTCGGTTTTGCCCCGCTCCGATCGCGTGCGAGCCTGTCAGCACAGAGCGCATCTGGCTTGCCATCGAAGGAGGGCCCATCGAGTTCTGGAAGAGACTGGGCGGGGAAGAGACCTGTTGCGAAACGACCTGCCTCGCTCTCGCCTCCGGGGGGACCGATCTTTCAAGCGTCCCGCCTTCAAACGATCTGGCGTACTCCGTGTCCTTCCCGTAACTCTCAGTCGGGGGCGGCAATGAAGGGCTGGTCAGCGCGAAAGAGGATTGAGGTGTTCGGGTCCCGAGCTGCTTTAGCTCTATGCCGCCCTGGTAAAGCGCGATCTCAAATTCCTGCGCGAGCTGCACAGCAGACTCCTGCCGCTCTTCGGGCAGCTTCTTCAAGGCTCGAAGAATAACATCCTGGACCGTGACCGGTATGCCTTCGCGCAGCTCGCGGGGCGGGCGCGGCGGCTCGTTGGCATGTTTTAAGACCACGCCGACCGGCGTCGCCGCCTGAAAAGGCACCTGGCCTGTCAACATCTCGTAGAGGATGACTCCCAGGCTGTAGATGTCGCTCCGCGCGTCGAGCTCTTCGCCCTTGCACTGTTCGGGCGACATGTAAAAGGGCGTCCCCACGATCATGCCTTGCTGCGTCAGCGTGCCCGTGTCGGCGCTGCTCTTAAGCTTCGCGATGCCGAAATCTAAGACCTTGACGCGCGCCATGCCTTCTTCGGAGCTGAGCAGCCATATATTGTCAGGCTTGAGGTCGCGGTGGATAATCCCTTTCGCATGGGCGGCCTGCAAGGCCGCGCATGTCTGCTGGACGATGTGAAAGCTCTCTTCGTAATCGAGCTGTTTCTGCTCCTTGATCTTTGCGCGCAGCTCAACGCCTTCGAGGAACTCCATCACCAGGTAAGCGATCCCGCTGTCTTTCGCCACGCCGAAATCCGTAACGACGACGGCGTTCGGGTGGCGTATGTGAGCGGCGGCGCGTGCCTCGCGGCGGAAGCGTTCGAGCGCAGTAGTGTCGCTGGCAAGATGCGGGTGAAGTATCTTGATTGCGACGGTGTTATCCATGTGGATGTGGACCGCGCGGTAGACTTTGCCCATCCCCCCTTCGCCGATCTTCTCTTCTATTCGGTACTTCTCGTCGAGCGTTGAACCGACAAAGTGGTCCTGGGCGGGCGTGCTGACGAGAGCCTGTCCGTCGAACGGGCAGAAAAGCAGATGCTCCTTCATCTCTCTTTTACAAGTGGGGCATTGCTTCATCTTCTCAACTCCCTCTATAAGCACACGGAGCCCTAAGCGTTTTCTATCGTACAATAGGCATGTTGAGGTGTCAATTATCGCAGGTTTTCGTGATCGCTGAGGGTAATCATAAACCCTGGCTCACCAAAAGCCGGCGAGGGTCGCACGCAAGCATAAAGCTTCCTTCCTCGCGGCTGTGTGAGCCAGGGTATTCGTAGCAGCCTCGCGAGGGGGCAGTGGGCGTCGGCCTCGCGGGCGCTTCTCTGTCAGCCCTGATCTAATAGAGCAGCCGGGCGAGCGTTAAATACCTGTCAGGTTTCTTTGCCGCGCCGGCTCGTCGGAAGGCGGAAACTATGTTAAACCGTTGCCCGGAAACTGAAGGAGAGCCCGCGTCTGTTTTGAATGTGGGCGTGCTGACGTAATATTTGTTACTTGTTGACAGGAGAATCCGAGATGGAGTATAAGCGAATACCAGCTCCAGTCCTCACCTGCAAATCCATATCTGAATAATTGAACGACAGCCATCTCGTCTATGGGGGAATTATGATCAAAAAGATTTCACGGCTCCTAACCATTGTAACTCTGCTAGGTATCGCGTTTGTATCAGCAGGTTGGTTCTTGGGTGGGGCTCAAAGCCAACACAGGCAATCGAAAGATGTTGATGTTTTATCTGGTGTACCACAAAAGAGCTTGCGCGAAATAGCCCGGGAGCGTGATGTTGAATTCGAATCGTTCCCGGAGATAGCTGAGTTCAATGACCTCTCTTCACTGGCTCGCAGCTCAAAGGTAATCGTCCTCGGAAGAATCATTAAGGCTGAGTCGGAATTTACTAAGTCGGGTCACGATATAGAAACCATTTACTCAGTAGATGTTCAGCAAGTGCTGAAGAGTGATTCGCGCGTCGAGTTCCCCTTAAGATTTGTGAATTACGGCGGCACAGTCTATTCAAACGGGCACAAGGCGACCGTGAAGGTAAAGGGCATTGAGGCGCTCAAGATAGGCAATGACTACATATTCTTCCTTGCACTGAACTCCAATTCCGACCGTTACGTGCTCGAAGGCGGCATGTCATCGGTGTTCCGAGTGAAAGATAACGCTCGCGTTTATTCGCTGGCTTCTCATGATGAAAACAAGTTACGACTGAATTATAACGGCACTGACTTACAAGAGTTCATCAATCAATTGCTGACACTCCGGTAAGAAAACACTCGTCTCTAAGCATGGGCGGGTTGGCCTGCCGATGAGGGGGGTCTTATGCGTAGACTAGAAGCGATACTACGTTTGCTTGATTACTTGGTGTTGTTATTCTGGATAACAATTCTGTCGTTGTCGATCTCAGTGCCTTACGTTAAAGCCTAAACAAACTGTGGTACGCATAACGGCTGTGTTTCTGGCAACCATCCGGCCAAGTTGACTGGAAATATAACCTACTGTTTCGACGAACAGAGTTTAAGTGTGCTTAGTAATCCGACAGATTTCAAGAATCGAATGGATGCCGCCGCAAGTGATTGGGCCGCAAAAACCGGAAGACAGATTACACGCGCCATGTCAGGACCGTGTCAGGTGACTATCGGAGCGTCTGATTGGTCCCGGATTCACCCTGGCAGACATTCAGCTTACAAATGGGAATCAATGCAGACTATCGCCTCCGTGTGAGCCGAACGAAATAATGCCGGGGCCTGAACGACCCAACGGTTGCGACGAGGCTAAGGTGGAATCAGTCAACCCGCCGACGATCATTGGCGGCGGCGGCGGTGGTTGTAGCGGCCCGCCTGCCGCAGGTTGTCCTGATGGGACTATTTTTGATCCTGCGCCTTCCGTTTGCCAGTGTGTGAGGGATGTTTCCCCGGTCCTGTTGGATATACTCGGTAATGGCTTCAGTCTAACGCCAGAAGAGGTCGGTGTCTCTTTCGACATAAATGGAGTTGGGCGTCTTGCCTCTCACATTGATGAGCGTAAACTTCTCTGACATGATAAATAAAATTCAGAAGGATAAAGATAATTATGATATCAGAAAACAAGCTAGCGGCAGATAAGCTTAACGACTCTGAAAATTATAAGGTTTCATTCTTCGCATCTATAAAAAGCTCACCTATTTTAATGGGGTCACTGATTATATCGCTAATAGGTATAATTTTATTTCTTGTAGGATGGATTAATCAGGCCCCACTTGGTCTGACTGGCGAAATTCTCAAAGGATGTGGCATCGGTGTTGCAGCCTTCGGAGTAACTTCCTTCATCCAATCAGCAATTCTTGCAAAAAGCTCGACAGATCAACTTCAGAAAGTCCGGGAGCTTATTTCAAGTAAACTTGATGGAGTTCTTGACGAGAACAAAAAACAACTTGAGAAAATCGGAGAAATTCTAACCGATATACAATTAGAACAATTTGCTCATCTGAAGGAGCAGTTAAATCCACAATTAAATAAAGTCTTCCTTGAATTTATATCTGATTGGATAGATAAAGTACATACGGCTGCTAAACGACAAGAGATTATTTTGGAGGGGGATGATGTAGATCTCTTTCGTCATTTCTATAGACGAACGTTGCAAGCTTTTCCTGAAAGCAGGTTCTTAGCTACTAGCCTTCCTTCTCGTGAGTATTTCTGGAAAGAGAATCAGATTATTAACCAAGCAATTACCAAATTTATAAAGGAAGGGGCAGGTGCTATGGAAAGAATTTTTTATTGGGACAAGGAGGTTGATGCGGAGATTAGCGATGAGGAAGCCGATGTTATTGAAGAACAAGTTAGTATGGGGGTCGAAGTTTTCGTTGTCTATGATTCGTCAGTTTACAGACATCTCAAAAGGTATTTTGTGACAGAGGAAAAAGGTGCTATTGCTTGGGAAGTGATTGCTCATATTAGAGAGATCACTAAAGTTGTTGCAACTTCTGATCGTAATAAAACAGACGGATATAAGAAGATGTACTTTGAACTTAAAGATAAGGCATCTAAGGTGCAAAGCGTTGACAGAAGTCTGAACAGGCTCATACTGGAAAAAGAAAAATGATAAATCTTTGTGATACCAATGCGCCGCCCAACAAACGCATGCAGCGGAGGCCGCGAAGTGAGTTTCGTATGAAATAATCACTGCCGCTCGCGGCCCCGCTGATGCGGACCGATGGGCAGAATGAACAGTTAGGCTGGACAAGTGAAGGGGCCGACGATGCCTGGCTTGCCCTCGACCGTAACGGCAATGGGTCGATTGATAGCAGCCAGGAGTTATTCGGCAACTTCACACCACAGGAGCCGTCAGCCGAGCGCAACGGTTTTCTTGCCCTTGTAGAGTTCGATAAAGAGGCAAACGGCGGTAACAGCGATGGGGTGATAAATGATCATGACGCCATCTTCGCTTCACTACGTCTATGGGTGGACGCAAACCACAACGGTATCTCAGAGCCATCTGAGCTTCACCCGCTACTGTCGCTGAGCGTAGTAGCAATAGACCTGGATTATAAAGAGAATAGGAAGCACGACGCGTTCGGTAACCAATTCAGGTATCGGGCGAAGGTATACGACTCGGATGGCGCACAGTTAGGCAGGTGGGCGTGGGATGTTTTCCTTGTTTGGACACACTGACTAATCAAGCGTTACTTTTGAAATAGCTAGATTGGGCGGAACCCCGGCAACATGTATGTGGCCAGTCGCTTGGCCAGGAAAGCGGACGGGCAATAAATATATACTAGCCGTCTTGCGCTTGTCCTCCCCCACAATCTTACAGGCTTCCTGCTCAAATAATCGGACTGTAAATCTGTCCATCATAATGCTAAGGCGGTGGATTCGCCCGCGCGAGTTTTTCTTGTATGATTCGGTTATGACGAGCGAAGCCAATCCCACCAGCCCGGCAGAGATCGAGCAGGCGCAAAAGAGCGAAGAAGAGCGCGTCTTTCTTGAAGGGCCGCAACCGCGCAAGTGGGAGTTCTGGACACTGACGCGCATAATGAGAGAGTTCCTCAAAGGGTTTCGCGTCTTCCACTTTGTAGGCCCCTGCGTCACAGTCTTCGGCTCGGCCCGCTTCAAAGAGGATCACCCTTACTACGCGGTCGCGCGCGAAGTCGGCGCCCGCCTCAGCCATATAGGCTTCACGGTCATGACGGGCGGCGGCCCCGGAATAATGGAGGCGGCCAATCGAGGAGCAAGAGAAGCGGGCGGCCCTTCGATTGGGTGCAACATAATCCTCCCGAAAGAGCAGAAGCCAAACCCTTACCTCGACCGCTGGGTGGAGTTCCGCTACTTCTTCATCCGCAAGTCCATGCTCATCAAATACTCTTACGCGTTCGTGGTCCTGCCGGGCGGCGTCGGGACTATGGACGAGCTGTTTGAAGCCGTGACCTTGATCCAGACAAAAAAGATCGAGAGCTTCCCCGTAGTCTTGATGGGGAAAGATTATTACGCGCCTCTGATAGAGTTTCTCAACCGCATGGCGGCGGCGGGGACGATAGACGTTGCGGACCTTGATCTGTTGCTTGTGACCGATTCTGTAGACGAGGCGATGGCGCACATTCAAAAATATGCCATCGAGGCGTTCGGCCTTAAGCGAGTGCCTCGGAGATCGAAGATACTCGGAGAGTCCTGAGTAAAAACCTGATAGACGAACTGCCGTTTTCTTTCACTCAACACTTCTTACCGTTGCGGGGCGCGGGCTTCCTGTCGCGCTGCGGGCTGCCCGTTATGGACTATGACAAACATCCCCTCAGGTATCTCGTCGAAAAACTCTTTTGCGGCTGCCAGCGGGATGCGAACGCAGCCGTGACTCGCCGCCTTCACGGGGACCGACGAGTAGCCGTGAATTGCTATGCCGCTTAAGAAATAGACGGGGTAATAAATCATCCCGAGCGGGCTCTTTCGCCACCCCTTTATTTTATTGTGGACCTTGAACCTGCCCGTAGGCGTGATCGCGCGCCGCGTCCACCCCTCATTAGTGAACTCTTCGCCGTTGCCCGTCGACACGGGCAGTACCTTTGAGACTTCTCCGCCGTCGCCCACGACGAACAGCACCTGGCGGTCGAGGTCTATCTCGACGTGAGCGTAACTCTTATCACGCGGCACGGGGCGGCGAGCCGCCCGCAACGCCTCAAGCTCATCGCGGGTAAACCGCCCGGTCCGCTCGCGCCCTTCCACTTTCTGAAAGGCGATGAGCGCGTGGCGCGACTGTTCATCCATTCGCCCATCGATCGGACCAGCCCAGTATCCTAGATCGTGTAACAGTTGCTCGGCTTCTCGGACTTCCGCCGAGACTCTTTTGACTTTGCCCTTAGCGCGCTTTGAGGCGGCTGTCTTTTTTGAACGCTTGCTTTTTTGAGCAGTTGCTTCGACGGCCATCGAGCCCATCACGAACGCGATCAGGCAGACCCATGCGGCCAGCCGCAACGCGGGTGATTGGAAGAAAGACACTCTCTCGCCGTTTTTCATACCCTTCAACGAATCTAGCAACCCTCAAGCCAATCGGCCCGACGCCGATTTGCGCTGAGATTCGCGTCTCCATCGATAGCGCCCATCTTAAAACCGTACATCCGAGTGGACGCTAAACGAATAGACGCTAAAACATATGCTCTTTTGGCTACGGGTCGGGGGAGGGAGCTTAGGAGACTTATTTCTGTGAGGCTTATTATTCGAGATTTATTATTGGAGATTTATTATTGGCGGTCGGCCCGCACGCGGCGTGCGTTGTCGGCCATCATGCGCGCCTCGTCGAGCGACTCGATTGCTTTGCGCAATTGAATGTCGTCGGCCAGATAGACCTGCTCGCCCGCTTCGGGGCCGTAAGCAGCCGTCATGATCTCGCGGCGCATCTGGCTGATGATGTAACTAAGATTAGCGTTGAACTGCTCGTCGGTTACGTTGAATTGCGGCATCGAGGCTATGTGCTGGCGAAAGGCCGTCAGCACCTCTTCGGTTATGGGGTAGCGAGCCGACTCTTCGTCGGAGAGTTTCGTCTTGTGCTGCGTTTCGCTGACGCGGTACTGGCGAAGCCCGCCGACCTGGCCCGCCACAAGCTGCCGCGTGAAATTGAAAATGCCGTAAAAGAGCTTTCCGCGCGTAGGATTGTTTTCGGGCGATTTAACCTCTATGTCCGGCGTGATGCCTCCACCGCTGTAGACCATTCGCCCCAGGTCCGTGCGCAGCCCGTCGCCGCGCGGCGCGCCCGTTATCCCTTGCTCGTCCTCGTTCCGGTTCAGGTAGTAGTCGTAAAAACTGACCTTCGAATAATCGCGTTGAATCGAACGGCCCGTGGGCGTGTAGTACCGCGCGATCGTCAGCGTCAGCCCCGAGCCTCCCCACACGCGGTTCACGCTCTGGACCAGCCCCTTGCCAAAACTGTTCTCGCCTACGAGCAGCGCGCGGTCGTGATCTTGTAGCGCCCCGGCTACGACCTCTGAAGCCGACGCCGTCCCGCGATTAATCAAAATCACCATCGGCATCGTCTCAGGCGCGTTGTCCTGCGGCACTTCGTACACGCGCTCTTGAAAACGCCCGTCGCGCCCGCGCACTTCAAGGATCTTCTCGCCGGGCGCTAAGAATTTTTTCGTCACCTCGATGGCTTGATCTAACAGCCCGCCCGGGTTGCCGCGCAGGTCGAGGATGAGCTGGCGCATGCCCTCTTGCTTGAGCCTGAGAATTGCCGCCGTCAACTCTTCGTTGGTCTTGCTCGAAAAGCCGCCCGTGAGCGCTATGTAACCCGTCCCCGCCGGGTTTGTCATAAAGACGTTGCGGACGGAAGGGAGCTTCACTTCGTCGCGGCGTATGCGGACAGTGATCGGGGCCGGCGCGCCCGCGCGCTCGACCGTCAATTCCACCTCCTCGCCCTTCTCGCCGCGCACGCGGTGCATGATCTGGTCGTTCGACCATTCCTCGACGTTCTGCCCGTCAATCGCAACTATCGCGTCGCCGTATCTGAGGCCCGCGCGGTGAGCGGGCGTGCCGGGGATGGCCGTGATGATGTAGACGCGGTCGTACCGCTTTACAATCGTTACGCCAATGCCGTAGATGCGGCTCTTCTGCTCTGTCTGCAACGAATCGAATTCGGTCTTCGTGAAGAACGCGGAATGCGGGTCCAGTTGGTGAAGCATGCCCTGTATCGAATACTTGCCCAGAGTCTCCAGGTCCGCTTGACCGGCGTAGCTGTCCTGAATCGTATTAAGGGCTTCCTCAAAATCCTCACGTAAGTTTTCAGGCACTCCGGAATCGCTCGCCACCGGGCGAGGCGACAGGCGGGTTTCATAGTAGCCACCGGCCATAGCTGCTGCCGCTATCACCAATAGACCTACAAGCGGCAGCACTTTTCTTTGCATAGCCAAGAGACTCCTTTACATCAGAATAATATAAAAAACTGATCGCGTCAAAAAGCAGGGCTCGGGGATCAGGGGCCAGGGGTCAAAGCATGTCGTCAGTAGACAGTACGCAGCGGTCGGTGTAGATTGTGAAAGGCGACAGAGGCCAGGCCAGAAATCATCATTGTTAAAGAGCAAAGAATAATCCCTGACCACTATGGACGAGACGGCAGAAGTTGTAATCATAGGCGGCGGCGTCGTCGGTTCGAGCATCGCTTATCACCTGGCGGAGGCGGGCTGCGCGGACGTTCTCATCATCGAGCGGGAAGAGCAACAGGGAATGGGGGCGACTGCGAAGAGCGCGGGCGGCGTCCGCGCACAGTTCGCCACGCCCGTCAATATTCAGATGTCTCTCTACTCCATAGCCTTCTTCGCAAGGTTCGAAGAGGTAACGGGTCACACCGCCGGGTATAAGCCTCATGGGTATCTCTTCCTGGCTACAAACCAGGCGCAGCTCGATTGCCTGAGGGCGAATCACGAGACGCAGATGAGGCTCGGGCTTAACAACGTCGATCTGCTTACGGCGGATGATGTCAGGCATATGGTCCCTTTCGCGCTGACTAAAGACATCGTCGGAGGGACCTTCTGTCAGACCGACGGCTTCGTCGATCCTTACAGCGTCATGCGCGGTTTTATGGTGCGCGCGCGCGAATGCGGCGTGCGCGTGTGGCTCGAAACCGAAGTGACGGGAATATCGGTCGAACGGGGGCGCGTCTCGGGAGTCGAAACGTCGAAAGGCCGCGTCTCGACCCGCGCGGTCGTGAACGCCGCAGGCCCGTGGGCCGCGCCGGTCGCGCGAATGGCGGGCCTGGAGCTTCCCGTCGAGCCTTTGCGCCGACAGATAGTCAAGACCGAGCCGTTCAGTAAACTGCCCGCGCGGCTGCCGATGATTATCGATATGTCGAACGGCTTTCACTTCAGACGCGAAGGCGAAAGCTTCTTACTCGCCTGGCCCGACAAGGAAGAGACTTTCGGATTCAAGACGAATTTTGATTACGACTTTGTTGAGAAGATTCTTACGCGCGCGGTCGAGCGCGTCCCGGTTTTTGCCGAGGCGGAAGTCAACCCGCGCCGCTGCTGGGCGGGGCTGTACGAAGTCACGCCCGATCACCACGCCATCATAGGTCGCGCTCCCTCAGTTGATGGGCTGTACTTCGCCAATGGCTTCAGCGGGCACGGCGTCATGCACTCGCCCGCGACCGGGCGCATAGTCTCGGAAATAATTCTTCACGGCGAGCCGCGCACGGTTGACGCCGCGTCGCTCGGCGCCGAAAGATTTGCCGAAGGCCGTCTGCTGAAAGAGACATCTGTGCTGTAGCTGCGGGCGGAAACTTTTTCTCACCTCAGCCTGATCGTCGGATTGCCGGGGTCTGTGATATCAATAACCTTGATCTCGTTTCCGGTGAAACCGTCGATGTCGTTTGCTGTCCGCCTTCGAGCGTGAATCGCATAAGATTAATCGCCCTTCATCCCAAACTGCTTGACGATTTAACCTTAAATTCATAACCTTCTTTACGCGTGCCCAACGCGTGGATGCAATATTCAGGAGAGTCCTAGCCATGAAAAAAATGAAAAAGTTGGTGATGCTAATCCTGTGTGTGTTGATGGTGCGTGTGGAGCTTATCTATCCGCAAGCATCGGCTTCGACCGCAGAACTGCGTGGCCAGATCACGGATGAATCCGGCGCAGCGGTCGCGGGCGCTTCGGTCACCATTACGGATGTGACTAAGGGCACCACTCGCACTGTGACTTCGGATGAAGACGGCAATTACGTCATTCTTGCCCTGTTGCCGAGTGTCTATAACTTGAAAGTCGAAGCTTCGGGGTTCGCGCCAAAGACTTTGACTGACATCAAGCTGGACGTGGGCCAAGCGGCCAATATCCCCGTGCAGCTTGCTGTAGGCGGCGTTACGGCTGAGGTCAACGTCGTCGCGGGCAACGAGGCTGCGATAGAGCCCGAGCGGACGCAGCAATCCTCCGTCATCAGCGAAGTGCTGATCGATAACCTGCCGATCAACCGGCGGAACTATCTCGACTTTGCGCTGCTGACGCCGGGCGTGACCGATGCCGACAACATAAACGACTCGTCGGATTTCCGCGTAGCGCAGACGCCGCAATCGGGCCTGTCGTTCGGCGGCAACAACGGTCGCGGCAACTCCATCATGGTCGACGGCGCGAGCGCCGATACGAACTCGGGCGCCGCCCGCACGGTCGTAAGCCAGGAGGGCGTGCAGGAGTTCCAGGTCAACCGCAACTCTTACAACGCGGAGTTCGGCGGGGCCTCTGGCGGTATAGTCAACATAGTCTCAAAGACCGGGTCGAACGACCTTCATGGCTCGATATTCGGTTACTTCCGCGACGAGAAATTCGACGCCCGCAACGCCTTTGACTTCAACCCTGCGGGCCAGTCGCCTTTCGACCGGCAGCAGTTCGGCGGCAGCCTGGGCGGGCCGATCTCGCGCGACAACACCTTTTTCTTTGCGGCCTTCGAGCGATTGCAGGAAGACCGCACGACGTTCGTGAATCTGCTCAACGATCCGAATATATTCACGACCACCGCGGCGCAGGAACAGTTTTTAGGACTGCTGTCCGGCTCCGGCAGCCCCGCGCTCGCGGGCCTCGCCGCCGCACTCCGCCCCAACCTCGTAACTACAGCCGTGAACTTCCCCGGCACGATCGCGCTGTTTGATGAGGCGAGCGGGCAGTTCCCGTTCGAGGAGAATTCGACGATCTTCTCGGCGCGCATCGATCACACGTTCAGCCAGAGCGATAGCGCGTACTTTCGTCTGAACCTCGCCGACTCATTTTTTGAGAACAACGCAGCGGGCGCGCTCACGGCCGTCTCGCGCGGGCGGTTGATCGAAGCCTTCACGGGCGGCGCGCTCTTTTCCGAGACGCACTTCTTCTCGCCCGTTACGATCAACGAGCTGAAGGCGCAGTACAGCTATGTCGATAACGACGTCATCCCGAACGACCTCGTAGGACCCGAGATCAACCTTGCGGGCTTCGGCAACTTCGGGCGCGACATCTTCCTGCCGTCGGAAGCCATCGAGCGTCGCTACGAGATAGCCGATAACATGTCGCTCGTGCGCGGCACGCACAGCTTGAAAATCGGAGGGCAGGCGCAGTTCATAGACAACTCGAACAACTCTCAGACGTTCTTCGGCGGGCGTTTCAATTTCGGCTCTCTCCCGCTCATACCGTTCCTGGTCCCTGCCGCTTCGCAGCCCGCCGTGGTCGGGTTTCTTACAGCGCAAGGCCGCGCGGACCTGGCCGCCGTGACGATAAACTCCGTGCAGGCTTTTAATCTCGGCCTCGCGCAGATCTATCAACAAGGGTTCGGCGAATCGGGCTTCAACGCCTGGACGCGCCGGTACTCGGTTTACGGCCAGGACACCTGGAAGGTGCGCCCGAACTTCACGCTGAATCTCGGGCTGCGTTACTTCCTCGAAGACTGGGAATTCTTCGGCGAATCGGACAAGGACAATTTCCAGCCGCGCGTAGGTTTTTCGTGGGACCCGTGGAATGACGGCAAGACTGTCATACGCGCGGGCTACGGCATATTCACAGGCCAGGTCGATGCGCAAGTGGTCAACGTGATCAACGAGCTGGCGGGGACTACGGACCCGAGCGACATAAACATCGTTCTTTCGACGGCCAACCCCGCTTTGCAAACTGCGATCGGCGTGCCGACATCGTTCACCATCTTCAGAACTCTTCGCGCGCAGGGCGTCATCGGCGGTCGCACGATCACAGCGGCTGACCTCGCGCAGTTCGGAATCTTCCCGGGGCCGGGCCGCCCGCTCGAAGTGCGATTCCGACGTGAAGCCAATTACGAAAACCCTTACACGCAGCAGGCGAGCCTCGGCATACAGCGCGACCTGGGCGCAGGCTTCAGCACGGAAGTCAGCTACCTGTTCAGCCGTGGGGCGCACCTGACGCGCGCGCGCGACATCAACCCGTTCAAACAGACGGGGCCGCTCAGCCCCATCACAGGCCAGCCGACTTTCAACCGCTTCCCGAACCCTGTGCTCGGATTGACGAGCGATTTCCTCAACCCGTTGCGCGCTCAAGACAACGTTTACGAATCGAGCGCCAACAGCTTCTATCACGCCGGGACGATCCAATTGGTGAAGCGCTTCTCAAGCCGGTTCAGCATCAACACCAACTACACCTTCTCGAAGACGATCGATGAGGTGACGGACTTCAACAGCGATTTTGCGGCGCAGAACCCGCTGAACGTGCGGTTGGACCGCGCGCTTTCGTCTTTCGACCAGCGCCACCGCTTCGTCTTCAGCGGCGTCTTCCAGAGCCCGTTCGAGGGAGATTCAATAACGGATCACATCTTTGGCGGCTGGTTGCTTTCGCCCATCGTCATCGCGGGCAGCGGCAGGCCCTTCAACCTGCTGCTGGGCGGCATCGATGCGAACGGCGATTTCCGCAGCTCAAGCGATAGGCCCGGAACAGCGGGGCGCAACACCGGCAAGGGCGAGCCTTTTTATAATGTCGATTTGAGGTTGGCGCGGCGCTTCTTCGCGTCGGAAAACCGTTACCTGGAATTCACGTTCGAGGCGTTCAACGTTTTCAACCGCACCAATTTCATAGGCATCAACAACGAGGTGGGCACCACAATTCCGCCGACGGGGCCGTTCAACCTCGAAGGCATCGAAGGACTAGCGCCGACGCGGCCGCTCGCATTCACTTCGGCGGCGCCCGCGCGCCAGTTGCAGTTCGGCGCGAGATTCAACTTCTAACCTCGACCGGCTACGGAGTTTGCCACAGAGACACAGAGATCACAGAGAGAATAATTATTCTCTCTGTGATCTCTGTGTCTCTGTGGCTTTTCTTTTTTGCCGAAGGGTGCTTACAATTCAACTTCAAAATCAAAACAGAGGGCGAGCGATGATAGAACAAGAGAATGAGCTTTCGTGGCAGGCGCCCGGTTATCTCGAAGCGCGAGACGGGCGGCTCACAATTGATGGCATAGACGCGACTGAGATGGTCGAGCGATACGGCTCGCCGCTCTACGTCTTTTCCGAAAAGCGCATTGCAGACAACACGCGCCGTCTTCGCAGCGCGGTCGAAGCGGTCCACCCGCGAGTGAAGCTCTGCTACGCATCGAAAGCCAATTCAAACATGGCCGTGCTCCAGACCGTGATGCGCGCGGGCGGCGACA
The DNA here is from genome assembly GCA_036277095.1 of Blastocatellia bacterium. Classification (GTDB taxonomy): domain Bacteria; phylum Acidobacteriota; class Blastocatellia; order UBA7656; family UBA7656; genus DASUNP01. Next base: position 141,869 of record DASUNP010000058.1, on the reverse strand, counting down.
TCGAAGTGAACTCGGGCGGCGAGCTGCACAAGGCCATAAAGATCGGGTTTCGACCCGACCAGATAGTCTTCAACGGCGTGGCTAAGACCGACGAGGAGATACGAGCCGCGATAGAGTACGGGATATTTGCGATCAACATCGATTCGCTTTACGAGCTGGATCAGGTCGCGCGTGTCGCGCGCGCCGCGACACGCCGCGCGAACGTGAGCATACGTATCGTGCCCGAGATAGTCACTCGCTCGCACATAGGGCTGCAAACCGGGTTGCTGTCGTCAAAGTTCGGGCTGTCGCCTTCGCAGATCGAAGAGTCGTTCGCGCGCTCTCTCGCCGCTGCTGACGCCATCAACCTTGCGGGAGTTCACATACACGTAGGCTCGCAAACGCCCGATCTTCAACCCTTCGCCCGCGCCTTTGCTGAGATGTGGCTTTTTTTGGTCGACCTTTATAAGAAGACGGGCCACCGCTTGAGCCACATCAATCTCGGCGGCGGATTGCCCGTCGATTACCTGCCGCAGACCCCTATGGTCTCGGAGATCGGCAAGCGAGAACGCGAGATGCTGTCGGCAGAGCTCGACCCGACTGCGGTGTTGAAGGCCGCGCTCTCTGAAGCCGTGTCGGCTGAGACTGCCCCTATGCTCGAAGAGCTGACGATAGTGCTTGAGCCCGGACGCCGCATAATCGGCGACACGGGGCTTTTGTTGACTCGCGTGTGCAACATCAAGGCCAGGCCCGAGACAGGAGACATCTGGCTGCTAACGGACGCGGGTTATTCGTTGATGCTTTCGATAAGCACTTATAAATGGTACTACCACCTCGTCTCGGCCTCGCGCGCGACCGAGGCGCACTCGGAGCCATACAAAGTGGCGGGGCCGCTTTGCGATTCCGGCGACGTTTACTTTGACATAGAGCGCGGCACGCGGCTGCCGAACTATCGACTGCTTCCCGCTGGCGCGGAGGTCGGCGAGGTGCTCGCGTTATTGAACACGGGCGCGTACGCGCTCGACCAGTCGTCGCAGTATAACGGGCGTCCGCGACCTGCGGCCGTCATGGTGCGAGAGTCGGGCGAGGTCACGGTCATTCGCCGCCGCGAAACTTACGAAGACCTCTACTCGATGGATGTCTGGTAGCTGCCTTCTCCGCCGAGGGTCGCGGTTGGTTAAGGCCTGGCGTCATCCGAAGCCTGTTCCGGTCTATCCGTCTCAAGCTCGTTCCAGATCGTCACGTGCCGCGTCTCTTTCAACAGCAGCGACCCGACTATGAATGTAATGCCGGCGACAGCTATCGGGTAGTAAAGCCCGGCGTAGATATTCCCGGTTTGCGCAACGACCGACAACCCTATGACCGGCAGCAGCCCGCCGAATATTCCGTTGCCTATGTGGTAGGGGAGCGAAAGGGCCGTGTAGCGTATCTTCGCCGGGAACGCTTCTACTAGATAGGCCGCGATCGGGCCGTAAACCATCGTCACGAATATTACCTGGATGAAGACGAGCAGAATCAACTTCCAGGCTATGGGGTTCGCGATGAAGCTCCCGAAATCGGTGTAGGACAGGACTTCGCCGGCAGGCTGCAACTCGCCGTCGACAATCGTCTGCGGCGTCGATAGCGAGATCGCGCCCGTCACAGGGTTCGACTTCGACGACACGGTTACGACGTTTGAGCCGGCGGCCGCCTGCATAGCTTTATAAATCGGGATGTATGAGAGGGCGGCCAGCAGACAGCCTAACATCATTATCTTCTTTCGCCCGATGCGGTCAGAGAGCCAGCCCGAAAGTACGAAGAAGGGCATACCGATCAATAGCGCGATCGCGATTATGTAGGTCGCCGAAGTCCCGTTCACGTTGAGAATCGTTTGCAAATAAAAGAGGGCGTAGAACTGGCCCGTGTACCAGACTACCCCCTGGCCCGCGGTCGCGCCGAACAGCGACACCAGCACGCGCTTGAGGTTCTCCCTTTGAGTGAAAGCCTCTTTCAGCGGCTTGGCCGAAGTCATGCCCGCGCCTTTGATCTGCTGAAAGATGGGCGACTCTTTCATCCGCAGCCGTATGTAGAGCGATACGCCTACCAGAAACAGCGAGATCAAGAAGGGAATTCGCCAGCCCCACTGGCTGAATGCTTCTCGGCTCATCGCGTTTTGTAAAATGAGTATGACCGCAAGCGAGATGAAAAGGCCCAGCGTCGCGGTTATCTGTATAAAGCTCGTGTAGAACCCTCGCTTCTCGTCCGGCACATGCTCGGCGACGTACACAGCCGCGCCTCCGTACTCGCCTCCGAGCGCAAGCCCTTGAAGTATGCGAATCAGCAGAAGGATGATCGGCGCTGCGACCCCTATCGTTTCATAAGTCGGCAGCAGTCCTATTAGCGTCGTCGCCCCACCCATGACTATCAGCGTGACCAGGAAAGCGTGCTTGCGCCCTACGAGGTCGCCTATGCGCCCGAAAAAGAGCGCGCCGAAAGGGCGCACGACAAAGCCCACGGCGAACGTCGACAGGTAAGCGATGAGCGCGAGCGTCTTATCATCGCCCGGGAAAAAAAGAGGCGAGATGATCGTAGCCAGGCTGCCGAAGATATAAAAATCGTACCACTCGATCATCGTGCCGACAGCAGACGCGGCGATCACTTGCCATATTTTATAATCGGTAACAGTATTGCTCGAACGGGCGCTTTGCGGGCGGACCGAAGCTTTATTTATCATCAGATATTTGATACGACCGACGGGACGCAAAGTCAATTCGATAAGGCATAAAGCTTGCTTATAAATAAGGCTCATTATGTAAATCACGTTAAGGAGAACTGAGATTGACTGAAAATGGAGCAGTGACGATGGCTAAAGATGTCGACGAGATGACAAAAGAGGAGGTCCTCGACCGCATAATTCGCCTGGGCTTTGACGGGGATCGGCGACGCTTCAGGCGATTCTGTAAAACCATGCAGGAGGGTCTGCCCGAAGGGACTGGGGTCGCCCTGCGAGGCAGCGTCGTTACAAACGAGCGGTATGAAGACGGCTCCCCGTTTGACGCTAACGGAAAAGGGACGAGCGACCTGGACGTGACTCTCATCGGAAGCAAAGTGATGGAGTGCTGGGACACGGACGGGTTTTACATCCCCGGACTCCACACGAAGCCGCTGGGCGACAACGACCCCGACATTGCGCCCAGCTTGAATAAGCTCCGCACGCGGCTCCAGCGAATGGTCAAGAGGCCCGTCAATTTCCAGGCCACTTCAAACCTGGTCTTGTTTGCGCGCGACGTTCTGTTCAACCAGCCTTACTTCACTATCATAAACGCGGCGGAAGAGGAGACGTGATAATCAAGCTTCTCAGCTATAACATTCGGTTCGGCGGCCGCAAACGCGAGGCGCAGCTCGCGGAAGTCATACGCGCGGTTGCGCCCGACATGGTCGTCTTTCAAGAAGCTATCGATCCGCGCGTCATCGAGCGACTGGCAGAAGCGACGGGGCTGCACCGCTGGGCCGCGCGCCATGCGCACTCGATAGGCTACATCACGCACCTCGACGTGGCGCATCACCAGTGGCACTATCCCGAAGGTGCGAAGCACTCATTCTTAGAGATCGTTCTTCCCGACGGCGAATCGCGGGTGTTCGGGCTTCACCTGAAAGCGAGGTTCTCAAAATGGAGCGAGCGGCGGCGCTGGCGAGAGATCCGCGCTCTGCTGGAAGGCATAAAGCAGCACCAGGAAGGGTTTCACTTGCTGGTAGGCGATTTCAACACGCTCGCCCCCGGAGAGCTGCTCGACGTGCAGCGAATGCCCAGGTGGATTCGCGCGATGGTCTGGTTGAGCGGGCGCGATATTCAACGCGAGACTATTCAGGTGATGCTGGACGCAAGCTACCTTGACGGCTACCGCCTCTTGCACCCGGATGATAAAGGATACAGCTTTCCGACTTGGGACCCTCACCTGCGGCTCGACTATGCATTCGTGCCCGCGCGATTCGCGGACCGCCTGAAGTCGTGCGAGGTCGTGCGCGAGCCCGCTATCGCCGCGACGGCGTCCGATCATTTCCCAGTTCTTGCGCAGATCGATTTGAAATCTCAAATCACTTGTAAAACTCTATGACGCTTTCGGCCATCATTATGACCTTCTCGCGCAACGAGACGGGTTCAAGGACTTCGATCTGAGGCCCGAAGCTCAAGACGTACTCGACAGCCATCTCTTCGACATCAAATCGCAGCCAGACCTTTCTCCACCCGTCAGGCTCGGGCGCGCCGGCTCGCTCTATCTTGGCGAAGCGGCCCGCAAAACCCAATCGCGGGAAGACGGTGGGGCTGACTCTCACGGTCGTAGAGTAGCGCGGGAGCGAAGTCTTGAATCTCAAAGTCGATTGTTCCCAATGAGCGGCCAGATCGAACCCTTCGGGTCGCGTGAACCTCTCTTCCGTCAATCGGATCTCTTGAACGCGCGAGACGCGGTAGCTGCGTATGTCGCCTTCAACCCCTGCGACCAGATACCAGACGCTCCCTTTTGCAACTAGCCCCAGAGGATCGACCAGCCGCTCCATCGCGTCGCAATCGCCGCTCCCATAAGTGATGTAGAGCTTATGCTCTTGCCAGACGGCTTCCTGGAGCGCCGGCAGAAAGGCGAACGATTCTTCCGAGCGGCTCCATCCCGTCGGGTCTATGTGAATGCGCTGGCGCGCGTACTCTGCGTCTGCGCGATGCGTAGAAGGGACCGCCGCGAGCAGTTTTATCAAAGCCGCGTCCGAGGCTTTCTCCATCCCAAGGTCGGCGAGCAGGCGCGAAGGCTTGACCAGAAAGAGCGCCTTCACTTCCGACTTGTTGAGGCCCGTCAGATTGGTGCGATACTCTTCCATCAGCTCCCACCCGCCGCCAGTCCCTCGCTCTGCAAAGACAGGCACGCCCGCGCCGCTCAACGCTTCCATGTCGCGGTGAATTGTGCGCTCGGAAACCTCAAGCCGCTTGGCAAGCTCCCTGGCCGTCATGCGGCGGTGAACCTGCAACAGCAGAAGAATTGATAGCAGACGGTCTGCACGCATACGCCATATTTTAACAAAGAAATATGACAGGGGGTGTCAAGTTTCTAAATGTAGAATTAATTCATGAAAGGAGTCAACCATGCGAAAAGTAGTATACTCACTTACAAACAGTTTGGATAATTTCATCGCCCGCCCTGACGGTGGATATGACTGGATACAGATGGGCGACGAGATGATGAACGAGTTCCCAAAGCTCATTGAGCCGTTTGACACCGTTTTGATGGGGCGAAAAAGCTACGATGCCGCGTACGGCCAGAGCCAGGATTCAAGCCAGAACGAGGCCGGTATTATGGGGATGAAGACCTACGTCTTTTCGCGCACGATCAAAGAGAGCCCGCATCCGGGCGTTGAGGTTATCTCTGAGAATGCGGGTGAATTCGTGCGGGCTCTGAAGAACGCAAGTGGCAAAGACATCTGGCTTTGGGGTGGAGGAATTCTGGCCGCATCGCTGTTAAACGAGGGTCTGGTGGACGAGATAGGTCTGGCGATTCAGCCGATTTTACTCGGTTCGGGAATACCGCTCTTTGCTGGAATCGACAAACAGGTCGATTTGCAACTGCTGGAGTGCAGAAGATTCGAGAACGGACTGGTCATCGTTAGTTATAAGGTAAAGAAATAAGGTCTTCAATCGGCACTGGCCCTGATGCGCGCCAGATGCTAGCATCTCTGAGTCCCGAGTCCTGAGTCCTGAGTGCTGAGTAAAATACCAAAACATCAGTTTCCGGTTTTACACTCAGCACTCTGCACTCAGCACTCAGGACTGAGAACCATGAATGACATTAATCCTCCGAACTATCAAGAATTCTTAAAGCTCGCCGCCGAAGGCTCGGTCGTGCCCGTAGTCAAGCGAGTTTTGGCAGACTTGCTCACGCCCGTCGCCGCCTACCTCAAGATCGAGCGGTTGAGCCCGTATTCATTCTTACTTGAGTCCGTAGAGGGCGGAGAAAAAGTCGCGCGATACTCTTTCCTCGGGTTCGGCCCGCACATCATAGTCCGCAGCCTTGGCGATAAGGTCACTATCGAATCCTCAAAAGAAGAAGAGATAGACATCCCCGGGATGCGCCCCGGACCGGGAGGCACGATAGAGACTGACTTCCCTATGCTGCCTCTGCTTCGCCGCCTTGCGGGCCGCCACATCCCCGTCAGGGTTGCCGATCTGCCGCCGTTCGTCTGCGGCGCGGTAGGCTATATGGGCTACGACGCGGTGCGGTGGTTCGAGCGTGTGCCCGACCGTAAGGCTGACGACATAGGGCTGGACGAATCGGTGATGATGTTCTTTTCGCGACTGATGGTATTCGACCATGTCCGCCACCAGATTCACCTGATCGCCAACGTCTTCACCAACGGGAAGACCGATGGGCTTGAGCAAGAGTACCGCCGAGCGGTCGACGACATCGAGGCGATGGAAGCGCGGCTCGAAGACCCTATAGAGCCGCTGCCCGTTCGCGACTCCGCAGATCAGCGCCCACTTCGGTCTAACATGACCAGAGAAGAGTTCCAGCAGGCGGTCAATCGCGCGAAAGAGTACATAGCCGCCGGAGACATATTTCAGGTCGTGCTGTCGCAGCGGTTTGAAGTGGGGCTGCGGGCAAACCCCTTCGAAGTCTACCGCGCGTTGCGCGTGATAAACCCTTCGCCTTACATGGTCTATCTGAAGATGGGCGACCAGTCGATCATAGCAGCTTCGCCTGAGATGCTCGTTCGGGCGACGGGCCGCCGGCTCGAATACCGCCCGATCGCGGGAACGCGCCCGCGCGGCGCGACAGAGACAGAAGACCTGCTGTTGGGCGAAGAGCTGCGCGCCGACGAGAAGGAGGTCGCCGAGCACGTTATGCTCGTCGACTTAGGTCGCAACGACCTGGGCCGCGTCGCCGACTACGGCTCGGTCGAAGTAACTGAATTAATGATCATCGAAAGGTACTCTCACGTGATGCATCTGGTTTCGGGGATCAAGGCGCGGTTGAAGCCCGGCAAAGACCGCTTTGACGCGCTGGCCGCCTGCTTCCCTGCGGGCACGGTTTCGGGCGCGCCGAAGGTGCGCGCGATGGAGATAATCGATGAGCTTGAGCCTACGCGCAGGGGCGTGTACGCGGGCTCTGTAATGTACCTGGACTATTCGGGCAACCTCGATTCGTGCATAGCCATTCGCACGATAGTCGTGAAGAATGGCCGCGCATTCATTCAAGCCGGGGCGGGGCTTGTGGCCGACTCCGTCCCCGAGACGGAGTACGTCGAGACGGTCAACAAGGCCCGCGCGATGCTCCAGGCTATAGAGATGGCCGAGAAGCGGGCTTAACAGATTTGAGTGCAAGAACGAACCTCCGGGCGCGTTCACGGACTAACGGCGATCTTGTCGGGAATTCTCAGGAGGCGCAGCGATATGACAACCGCACAGAAAATCCTTGTTCTTGTGATCTGCTTTACGTTTGTTTTCGCCACGGCAGCGGGCCAGGTGACTTTCTCGAACCGCGAGAATCAGCTTTTTGAAGAAGGCAGGTTTTTGCGCAATAAGCAGAAGGCCGAAGCGCCGGGAGTCGTGTTGCCTGAGATGGACCCTCTCGTCGCCGCTACGCGAAAGGTAAAGCTCGCGCCCGCAGGAACCGACGCGCTTGTGGCGTCAGAGGCGGTGCGCATAAACGGCGACCTGCTCGCAAATGACACAGTGGCTCAACGGGCAACACAGGCAGAGCCTTACCTTCATGCCAATCCTGAAAACCCCGATAACCTGTTGGCCGGGTGGCAGGAGAATCGCTTCGCCAACGGCGGCGCGCGGCTCTTGAATTATGCCGTCTCGTTTGACGGGGGCCAGACCTGGAGCGAAGAGCATCTTCCCCGATTGACGATCCTGAACGGCGGCCCCTGGGAGCGGGCTTCGGACCCCTGGGTCGAGTTCGGCCCGAACAATCGCGCTTACTACACGAGCCTGCTCTTCAATTCATCATCTCCCGATAATGCAATTGCCGTCAGCGTCTCTACCAACGGCGGCTCGACCTGGGGGCCTCCGGTGACAGTCGCGCGCGCCACGCTCAACTTCAACGACAAGCAAGCCCTTACGGTCGACACGCACCCCACAAGCCCGTTTTTCGGCAATGTCTATGTGGCCTGGGACATCAACATTGACACGAACGGACAAACGACCGCACAGCACCTGGTCATCGCGCGCTCGACCGATGGCGGCGCCACTTACAGCCAGCCCGTGCGCACGCGAAAGAAAGGCTCAAATGTCGGAGTCATACCGCGCGTAGGCCCTGACGGAACTCTCTATCTGGTTTGGGCGGGCGGCAGCCTGAGCGGCAATAACCTCAGCCTCTTCTTCTCCAAGAGCACGGACGGCGGCAGGAGCTTCACTCCCAAGAAGAAGCTGACGCGTCTCAGGCCGGCAGGCGTGGCGAACATGAGAGTCGGGGCTTTTTTGCCTTCCTTCGCGGTCGATGCTGTGACGGGCGACCTCTACGTCACATGGCAGGACAGCAGGTTTACGGGCGTTGACCACGCGACGATCATGATCTCGCGCGATAAAGGCGAGACGTGGAGCGAGCCCTTGCGCGTGAGCGACGGGCCGGACAACGCGCCGGCATTCACCGTATCGGTGGCGGCAAACAGCGAGCAAGGCGTTGCCGTCAGCTACTACAGCTTGCAAAACGACCCGCAGCGCCGCTTCATAGTCGATCAATACGTCCGCATCTCCGAAGACGGCGGGCGAAGTTTCCAGCCTTCGATCCGAGTGACGAACAGTTCTTTTGACGCGCGTTTTGCGGCGCAGGCCGGCGGCCTCTTCCTCGGCGACTATGCGGGGCTCACGGGGGCCGGGAGCCGTTTTCACCTCCTATGGATAGACACGCGCGTCGTCTCACCCGTCACAGGCACACCGCAGCCCGATGTCTTCACCGCGCGCACAGAACAGTAGAAGGCAATTTGCCTTCGCTATCAGAACTTTCATTCGTTTCAAGCGTATTTCACTTTCTCAGACAAAGGAGACATCTATAAATGTATCGTAATTACAGGCGTGTTCTGATTGCGCTCGTTCTGCTTTATGCCGCGATGGCGGCGACTGCTTCGGCCCAGGCAGAGAAGGTAGACGAGTACGTCAAGTCCGAGATGCAGAAGCGCAAGATACCCGGCCTCTCATTGGCGGTGGTGAAAAACGGTGAGGTCATCAAAGCCCAGGGTTATGGGCTGGCTAACATCGAGCTGAATGTGACGGCCACGGCTGAGACGATCTATCAATCAGGATCGGTCGGCAAGCAGTTCACCTCGGCCGCAGTCATGCTGCTGGTCGAAGAAGGCAAGATCAACCTCGACGATAAGATTGGCAAGTACCTCGACGGCACGCCCGAAATCTGGAAAGAGATAACCGTGCGCCACTTGCTGACGCACACTTCGGGCATCAAGAACTATGGCGAGAAAGAGATCAACTATCGCCAGGATTACACGGACGAAGAGCTGATCAAAGTGGCCGCCAATTTTCCGCTCGACTTTCAGCCCGGCGAGAAGTGGAGTTACAGCAACACGGGTTACATTCTGCTGGGATACATTATCAAGAAAGCTGCGGGCAAATTTTATGGCGATTATCTCAAGGAGCGCGTTTTCACACCGCTCGGGATGACGACCGCGCGTGTTATCAACGAAGAAGATATTATTCCGAACCGCGCGGCTGGCTACCGCCTGGTGAAGGGCGAGATTAAGAACCAGCGTTACGTCTCTCCTTCGCTCAACACGACCGCCGATGGTAGTCTCTACCTGACCGTGCTCGACATGGCGAAATGGGACGGCGCGCTTTATTCGGAAAAGCTCCTCAAGAGATCGAGCATAGACCAGATGTGGACGCCCGTGAAGCTCAACGGCGGGAAGACTCATCCTTACGGGTTTGGATGGGGAATAGGTGAAGCCAACAAGCACAAGCTGATCGAGCACGGCGGCGCGTGGCAGGGTTTTACGACCCACATATCCCGCTACGTCGACGATAAGCTGAGTGTCATCGTGCTTACGAATCTTGCGAACGGAAATCCGGGTATTATTGCTCACAAGGTCGCGGGCTTTTATCTTCCCGAAGTTATGCCTGCCGAGAGAAAGGCCATTAAGATCGAGCCGACAATATTCGACGCTTACGTAGGCGAGTACCAGTTGACCCCGGCGCTCGTGCTCACCGTCACCCGGGAAGGGGATAAGTTCATGGCTCAGCCTACGGGGCAGCCGAAGGTAGAGATCTTTGCGGAGTCTGAGACGAAGTTTTTCCTCACGGTCGTCAACGCGCAGATGGAGTTCGTCAAAGGCGCGGACGGGAAAGTAACGCATATGGTCTTTCAGCAGGAAGGCGCCGTGCTGGAAGCGAAGAAGATAAAATAAGAGCGCGTTATGTTGAAGCTCACAGCCGTCGCGTTAGTTTCCGCCATCACGGGCATGCTGGCCGCGCTTGCCATGCTCTTCATTACCTCCGGGTTTAGCCAGGGCGGGGAGCCGGTCAGTGCCGAGGACGTGTTAGGCATAGCTTCACTGACGTTCGCGCCGGCGCTGATTAAGTGCGGGCTGCTTTACGCTCCCGTCTTGCTCTGGCTCCGCCGCAGGCACGCGGGCTGCGAGCCCCGGCAGCTGTTTCTGCTCGTGCCCGCATTTGTGCTGAACCTCCCGGCTTTCATACTGTTGATCGTCTCGGGGTTGAGAGGGACGGGCTTTGCAGGGTTCCAGGAAATCTCGCTGTTTCTCATAGCCTTCATCGTGACGGGGTTGATGTTCGGCGCGGGCTTTATCCGCTACTGCCGAATGAGATCAGTCGCTACAACTTGAAATCATTACAAAGGAGTTTTCAATGAAACGAAGAATCGTAATCGCAAGCATCATAGCTTTAGTCTTTGCTCTGAGCGTCAGCGTGGCTTTGGCCAAAGCCAATTTCAGCGGCACGTGGGTGATGGATGCGAGCAAGTCTGAAGGAATTCCGAATTCGGTCCAGCAAGAAATGAGTGTCGTCCAGACCGACGATACGATAAAGCTTGAGACAAAGGTCAAGACCGACGAAGGCGACTTCGCCATCGCGGACAGCTACGTCGTGAACGGCAAAGAGGTGGACTTCGTACCGCAAACGCCCGAAGGGCCGAACGGCAAAGGGAAGCGGACCGCGAAATGGACAGCCGACGGCAACGGTATCGAAGTGACAGAGCAAGCCACGTTCGAGACGCCCGGCGGCCCTGTCAGTCAGCAGATGACGCGCAAATGGACCTTGTCGGCAGACGGCAAGTCGCTCATCATCGAATTGTCTGCGAAGGGGCCTGAAGGGACTACGAATACAAAGCGATTCTTCACGAAGAAGTAATCTTAGTTTTACCTGTAGGGGCGGGGCTTGTCCCCGCCCGGATCGCGCGTTAGCGCGATGATGCATTGCGATACAAGCGAAGTCGTCGATAAGAAACACGCATCATTGCCTTCGGCAATCCGGGCGGGGACAAGCCCCGCCCCTACAGGGTTCTTTCAATCGCAATTCATTTTGTCAAGAGGCGGCCTTTATCTACTAGAACGTCGCCCGCGACGCGGACCGTAGCGTCGGCAAAGAAGAGCCAGCGAATGGGGAAGCCGCGCGCCGAGCCGCCTAGCTCGCTGTTATCGCCCAGACCCAACCTCACGACGCCCGCGCCGTAGCCGTAATAGGCTACCCATCGCTCACCGCCGGGTGTCACAAGCTTCGGATTAAACCCAATAGCAATCTCGCGGAACTTCTTGAGGCCCGGGCCTGAGTCGATTGCCTTCTTCAAAGCCTCTTCGTTTGTGCCGGCTGAAAACCGCGTGACGGTGCCTTCTTTGAATTCGAGCCGAATGTTTGTCACTTCAACGCCGCCGATGCGCGCCGAAGGAATGACCATCACGCCGTTGACAGAAGTCTCTATCGGGGCCACGCGAAGCGCGCCTGCTGGAAGCTCAATCTCTCGGTCTATCCTAACGCGAGCCGTCTTCATGCGCTCCTTCGAAGCGTCGCCGGTCTGTTTCGTGAATGGGCGGTCGCCTACGCGAAACCGCAAGTCTGTCCCCGCTGGCGTTGTGACGCTGATGTCGCCCGACCTCAGCCTTCCGATAGCCGCGTCCATCTGGCGGTCGAGCGCGCGGTAGTCAATGTCGAGCGCGTCGAGGTAAACACGGTCATATGCGGCGGAATGCCCGGCGGGCAAACCGTCCAGGGCGCGCGTGCCGTCGCCCCAATGAAAATGTACTTGACGGCCTCTGCCTGAATCGAGCCAGCGGCCTAGCAACATCGCCTGCGGGGGAGGCGTAGCCGCGCGCGGGCCCGCCGGGAGCCAGACGTAGATGTCCGTGTTGGCGAGCTTCTGCTCTAAGTCCGGCGCAGCCCCGTAAGGAAGCGTCTCGACTACGGCCCCCGCATCTTCGAGCAGCCTTCGCACCTTCGGTTCGAGCGCGGGCAAGGTTTCGGGGTCGAACCGCAAGATGACGCGCTCGCCCCTCGCGGGCCGCAGCGACTCGACTATCCGCCGCGCCATCGCATCATGCGAGGCTTCGTTTAGTTGATTCGTCTGGTTGGTAGACATAGGCGACAAGGGCAACAACAATGCCAGGGCAATTATCGATAAGAGTTTCATTGCGCCCCCGCTGACGGCGCAGGACCGCTCCACTTCAAAATCGGGTCGATGGAGCCGTAGGATACCGAGTGATAAGTCGGCCTCGCCTTCGCGTAAATCCTGCGGGCCATCTCCATCCCTTCTGGAGTCTTCGCCATCTCCGAGTAAAGCGGCCTCAAGAACTTCCGGCGGCCCATCCCGGTCAGGAATCGTTCGAGAGCCGGGTAGGCCGGTTTGTACTGGCTGGCGATCGCGCGCAAAAGCCATGCGCTGAGGATTTCAGCGTTGCCCGTGTTAGTGAAATTGAAGGCCACGTCGAGCTGGCCCATCTGCTCGGGCTTCAGATTCTCGGGGAGCTTTTTCAAGAAATGGAGCCAGTGGTGGCTCGTCCACCCTTCGGTCTTCAAATCTTTCGCGGGCGTGCCTTCGGTCCAAGCCTTCACCTGCGCCTCGACTATCTCGAACTGCTTCGGGCTGACCTTCGAGCTGTTGTCCGGCAGCCCCGTTGAGTAAACCCACTCGTCTATCTTCAACCTCTCTTCCAGAGCTTTATCGCCCTGGATCAAATTCTCACGCAGGTAGGCGAGGAACTTTGTCGTCGTCATGCTCTGGAATGCGAATGTGTCGAAATACTTTCTCAGGAATGCGTCCCAACGCTCCCGCCCGACCGTCTCTTCAAGGAGCCTCAGAAAGAAGTAGCCCTTGTTGTAAGCGATGTCGGTCATCCCATCGTCGGGGTCGCGCCCTTCGAGGTTGAGCCGCAGTTTTGTGTCGTCCATCTGCCCTTTGAGAGCATCGATCTGCTCGACGAGATTCTGGCGCGTCAGCTCGGCGAGCATCTCAGAGTAATCGCGCCCGTTGATCGCTTCCATGATCCGATGCTCGAAATAGGTTGTGAATCCTTCGTTGAGCCAGAAGTCATTCCACGTAGCGTTCGTCACAAGATTGCCCGACCACGAGTGCGCAAGCTCGTGCGCGATCAACGAGACGAGCGAGCGGTCGCCCGCCAATATCGTCGGCGTGGCGAATGTGAGCCGGGGGTTCTCCATCCCGCCAAAAGGGAAGCTCGGCGGCAGGACTATCACGTCATACCGCTCCCAGCGGTACGGACCGTAGAGCGCTTCGGAGGCAGTCATCATCTTCTCCAGGTCTACGAATTCGGCGGCGGCGCGGTCGACGGTCGCGGGCTCTGCGTATACGCCTGTGCGCGGGCCGAGTGGGCGAAAAGCGATGTCGCCTACCGCCAGCGCCAGCAGGTAGGAAGGCACCGCGCGGTCCATCTCAAACTGGTAGACGCCGTCCGCGTTTTTCTCCGTGCTGTTTTTTGCGCTCATAACTGCGAGCAGGTCTGAAGGCACTTTCACACGGGCCCGGTAAGTCGTACGCACGCCCGGAGAGTCCTGGCAGGGGACCCACGTGCGCGCCAGTATCGCTTGCGACTGCGTGAACAGGAAAGGCCGCTTGCCCCCGGCCGTCTGCGCGGGCGTGAGCCATTGCAGCGCCGCCGCCGAGGGGCTGGTCAGGTAGTGAATATTCACCACCTTTGTTTCAGGCTTTATGTCTACGATCAGCGGCTTGCCGAGAAACTTTACCTCGTCGCCGAGCGAAAACCGCGTGTCGGTTTCGGACTGGTCGAGCGTCGCTCGCGCGATTATCAGGTCGCGCGTGTCGAGGTGGAGCTGGCGGGCGCCCGTCTTGTTGTTGATGTGCAGGGTGTTCTTGCCGAGTATGCGCTTCTTGTCGAAGTCTACATCCAGCTCGATGTCCATGTGAGTGACTACTACATCATCAGGTTTTGCGAATGAATGAATATCCTTTTCGATTTCCATAGGATTGGCCTGCGGCTGCTGCGACTGTGGCTGCTGCTGAGGTTGCTCGCGGGAACAGCCCGTCGCCAGAAGCGGGATTGAAACTGTGATGAAGAGCAATAAGTGGGCGAGGCGCATAGAGACTATCTTTGACATTCAATTTCTCCTACGGTGACAGATGGTGATGAATAATTATAATGGGCCTAGCGACGGATTAGCCATAAAAACCGAGGCCGAGAATCTCTTGTCAGTGCCCGGCGCTCTTATGGTTCGCTTCAAAACGAAATCGAACAACAGCGGGTTGAAATGATAAATCTCGTTCAACTGCTCGCGCTCGATTTGTGTGATGTAACCGGCTTCAAGAAGCGATTTCGTCCTTATGACGATGTTGATGGCGGGCAGCGGGTAGTCGCTCCCGTTGACGAGCCTGTGGTGAAGGTCGCTGCGCTCAAGCAGCGCGGCGAGAGCCGGCCCCAGGCGGTTGTGCTGCGTGACGGCGGAGATGTCTGCGAACAGAAGCCCCTCGTACTTCTTCTCTCCCATCAATCGCATGAAGAGATCGAAATTCGAAACAATCTCTCGATTGGGGCTGTCGAGGTCTTCGCCAGTGCCTAGCCCCGCGCAGTGCGCGACTATGACTTTCACGCCGTGATCGAGCGCGCGGCGCAAGAGCAGGGGGTTGCCCAGCCGCTGGTCCTCTTCCGCATCGACGGCCTCTTCACGCCCCGCGTGCGCGAGAAGTATCAGGTCGCGCTCGCGCATCGTTTCATAAAACGAATCGCACCTCGGGTCGGAAGGGTCTATGCCCATAGCATTCGGGAGCCACTTGATGACCCGCGCTTTGCGCGCGGCCCATCTCTCTAACTCTTCGACGGCGTCCGTGCGATAAGGGTGAACACTGATGCCGGGAATGAACAGCTCGGGGAACTCTTCGGCGGCGGCGAAGACGTATTCGTTCGGAACATAAAACTGTGTCTTCTCAAGATTGGCCGTCCCGTCCGTGTTGTAATTCTTATCGAACGGGAGCAGCAAATGTTTTCCGTAGCTCTCATCAAATTGAATTAGATCAGCCAGCCGGAGCAGGGCTTCGCGGTCGGCGTTCTCGATATTCGAGATGCCGGATGCGCTGAGGTAAACAGAAAAAGTGAGACGCTTTACCGGGTGCAGCCACGAGCGCATATGAGGGTGAACAAAATTGCCTGTCCCGCCACTCCCTATCCCTGCGACGTGCGTGTGATAGTCGAGCAGCTTTTTTGAATCTATCCCTTCGAAAGCGCGATTCATCAATTCGCGCGCACCCGCGCTCAGACCGGATTGCAGCTCAACGGGGGAGCGTGGATTAGCGCCGCCGACTTCTTCCAAGATGAAAGGGGCCGCCACGATCAGCGCCAGAATAGGCAGGAATGCGAAAAGCAAATTTCGCATCCATCTTGATCGCTTCTTCTTTGTCATCGATTATCAGCCGAAGCAGTAAAGCCGCCCGTCTTGCGACCCTATGACTATCCGGCCCGAAGCTATGGCGGGCGAGGCAGAAAGCGGAGCGCCGGCAGTAAACTCCCATACTTTCGCGCCCGTCTTAAAGTCCAGCACGTAGAACCGCCCGTCGTTGGACCCTACGAAGACGCGACCGTCGGCCAGCGCCGGAGACGATTCCACGCGAGCGCGCGTCGTGAAGGTCCATAATCGCCTGCCGTTGGCGGCGTTCAAACAGTGAACCATCTTGTCGCGCCCCCCGACGACTACGCGACCGTCGACTACGCCCGCCGAAGCGTAAAAGGGGAACTGTCGTTGCGGGTGCATGTAGCGCCACGCCAACCGCCGCGTCCTTATGTTAACGCCGAGCACGTCATTGTTGAACGTGCCGTAAAAAGCCATCTGCCCTACGAGCGCGGGGCTTGCCCCCGTGTAAGCTCCCGAAGCCACTTTGAAGACTTCGTGGCCGTCGGATATTCGTATCGCGCGAAAGACTTCATCGCAGCCCGATATGTACGCTACGCCGTTCAACACGCCCGCTGTGCAGTGGACAGGGCCATCCGTTTTGACCTTCCACAGCTCGGAGCCGCCGCGCGCGGACAGGCAATAAAAGTTACCGTCGTATGAGCCTATTAAAACTCTGTCGCCTACGACGACGGGCGACGACTTTATCTCAGCGCCGGTTTTGAAAGTCCACAGCGGGCTGCCGTCGCCCGCGTTGACCGCGTGGACAGTGCCCGCCAGATCGCCTATGTAGACTACGCCGTTTGCTACGGCAGGGCTTGATTCACCTATGGGGTCTTTAGTGTTGTACTTCCACCGCGCCGCGCCGCTCTGAAGATCGAGCGCGACAAGCTCGGCCTTTTGAGAGCCGACATAGACCGTGCCGCCGAGTATCGCAGCAGACGATTCAATCGATTCGCCCGCCTCGTATGTCCACAGGAGTTTCAAATTTCTAGGCACGGCCGTGAGCGATATCCCCGTCAGTTGCAGACTGCCTCGGAATTGCGGCCATTGATCGGCAGGCGTATATATCTGCGCTTTAGCGGCAGAGGATAATAGTAAGAAAGCAAGTAATAGTTTCAAAACGCGCACTCGTAAACCTCCAAAGCGCCCGCCGCGTCGAACGGGCGAGGGTTGAAGCGCCCCGTCCATTGCGACGCAGCTTCTTCGGCTAACATCTGTAAATTATCTCTCCCTATCCCGGCTTCGCTCAACCTTCCGGCCAGCCCTCCAGCCGCCGCCAGTTGCTCAAGCCTCCGTGAGAGCGCCTCCCCCGGGTCGCCGTCAAAAGTTATGCCGGAGACGTTCAGTAGCTCGGCGTAGAGAGGCGCGGCCACGCTCGCGTTCCAGCGGACGACCGAAGGCAGAAGCAATGCGATGGCGACACCGTGAGTGGTATCGAAATGAGTGGTCAGCGGATTGGCGCACGCGTGAGTTGCGCCCAGCATGGAATTCTCGATGGCCATCCCCGCGTAATAAGCTCCGAGCTGCATCGCGCCGCGCGCCTCTATGTTGGCGGGCCTTGAAAGCACGCGCTCGAAGTTGCTCTCAAGCAGCCGCCACGCTTCGCGCGAAAAGAGTTCCGACAGCGGGTTGCGCTTTGTCGTGACGTAAGTCTCTACGGCGTGCGCGATGGCGTCGAACCCCGCGCTTGAGGTGACGGCAGGCGGCTGCGAGACGGTGAGACGCGGATCGAGTATAGCTACTCGAAACGCGGCCTTCGGGTCGCCGCAAGCCATCTTCACGTGAGTCTCCGCGTCGGAAATCAAAGCGTAGGATTGCGCTTCGCTGCCAGTACCTGCGGTCGTGGGCACGGCTATCATCGGCAGCATCGGGTGCGCGGCTTTGCCAAACCCCCAGTAATCCTGCATGCGTCCGCCGTTTGTCAGAAGAAAGTTGATTCCCTTTGCGCAATCCAGGGAGCTTCCGCCGCCCAATCCTATGACGGAATCGATTTCGTGATGGGCGGCGAAATCGCGCCCGGCTTCGATCATCCTTGTGTCGGGATTGACATCGAAATCATGATAGGGGATAGCTGTGATGCCGGCTTTCTTTAGCGGGAGGATTGCCTCTTCGACGTGGCCCGACGCAAGCAAGCCGTGGTCTGCGACGAGCAAAGTTCGTCTGAGCCCAAGCTCGCGCGCCACGTCGCCCAGTCGTTCAACGGTTCCTTCGCCGAAGATTATTCGCGTTCGCAGTTGAAAATCGAAAGGCCCCATTAATTATTTCTGCCCCGCCTTTGCCGCGCGCTCGGTCCTGGCTTTTGCCACCATCTGTTTTACCTCAGCCAAAAGCGTCGGCGCGTGGTAAGGTATCCCGTCTTTTATCGTCCACTCGACTCCGCCGGAGCGCGCGATCTTCCCATCTCTGATCTCGTCTACGCCGGTCGGATACAGCACCTTAAGATTCTCAAGCGGATTGCCGTTAACAACTATCAAATCGGCCAGGAAGCCTGCGCGCACGCGGCCCAATCGCTCTTCTTCGCCGAGTATCTTCGCGTTGTTGCCTGTCGCGTGCTGTATGACTTTGATCGGATGAAAGCCCGCTTCTTGATGAAGCTCCAGTTCGCGAACCAATCCGAAGCCGTACATCTGGTAGATGAAGCCCGAGTCTTCGCCCGCGCCTATCACGCCGCCGCGCCGCTCGAACTCGCGCAGAGCATTCATCCATATTCGATAATTCTCTTTCCAGAAAGTCTCGTCTGTCGAAGACCAGCCGATGAAATACGACCCGTGGTTTGCGGGGTTCGGCTTGAAATACTCTTCAAGCGTAGGGTGAAGATAATCTCTGAACCAGGGCTGCGTCTGCGCGCGTTGAAGGTCGCGGCTCGCTTCATAAATCACGAGCGTAGGGTCCCAGGCGACCTTCGCTTCGATCATCGCGTCGAGCACTTTTAACAAACGCTCGGGGTCCGCCTCGCGCCATAAACGGCCCGCGTGACGGAAGCGGTCCGTCTCGTTGTTGTAGTTGTACGAGGAAGGGAAGTTCTGCACGCGGTCCGTGATCGCGGCGTCCGGCACGCCGTACCAGTGCTCGATGCTGGTAATGCCGAATTTGATGTCGTCCCAGGCCGTAGTCTCTTCGACGCCGACATGGTGCGCGATGCGCAGGCCGACCTTTTTTGCTTCATCTGCCATCGCGCCCATGATGTCGCGGTCCGTGCCTGAAAGCTTTATGCCATCGGCGCCCATCTGCTTCAGCTCGCGCACGCGAGTGCGCGCCTGCTCCGCGTTGCGAGGGCGCGGCTGCTGGCCGAATAGCGCGTAGACGTACAGGCGCGGCGCTACGGCCTCGCCGCGTTTGCTGCGCTCGCGCAGATCGATTGTCTTTTTCGCATTGCTGCCGACATCCCGAACAGTCGTTATTCCGGAGGCGAGCCACAGCTTCAAGCAATAATCTACGGGCTGAGGGATGCCGCCCCGCTCTTCCTGCACGTGGCCGTGGGCGTTGATGAGGCCGGGCAGAACATATTTGCCCGTCGCGTCTATCTCCACGTCGCCTTCGGGCCGCTTCGCGCGCCCTTCTTTGACCGCGACAGGATCGATCCCGACAACGTCCGCGATGGTGTTGCCTTCGATGACGATGTCTTTCGGCCCTGACGCGGGAGTGCCGTTGCCGTCGATTACAATCGCGTTGCGGATGACGAGCCGCTGATAACGCCTGCCGCTCGCGGGCGCTTGCTTCTGCGTTTGCGCCAGGGCTGGCGCAACAATCGCGGCTATCAATAAAACGAACGTGGAAAAGCGCAGCTTTAGTATGGGTCGCCGAAGCAGATTGTGTGAGGGGATAGTCACCATAGCATCTCTCCATCAGACGCGGCGGCGCGTCCAATACGCTTGTTCACGCATCAATCATTAATTAGCTAACGCCTGTTCATAAAACGCCGCGTAGCGGCGAGTTGAGTTTAGCCCGGCTTTTCAAAGCCGGGAACATCATAGCCAAGAGCATAACGTAGCGCTAGCGACGGCTGAATTCAATCGTCGCTAGCGCGACGTGATTGTTGGATGATTGTTGGTCCGTGCGCTAAAGCACACGGCTAAACTCAACTCGCCGCTACGCGGCGCTCAAGGCTAACATCGGTCTTCCGCTATACGGCAGATCACTACGATTCATGCACAGGCGTTAATTAGCCCGACTTTCTGGCCGCGCCTCGGATCTTAGCGAGAGCATTCATTGCCCGCTGTAGCTCGCGCACCCTCTCTTCAGGCGTTAGCCGTAAACGTTCAATGATTAACGTGAGATCGATGCCGAACTCGCGCGCCGCTTCTATCGCGCCCCCGGGCGCGGGATTCGTTAACCGCTCTTCGGCTTTCGTGCTCATGCATAAAACCTGACGGGGCGAACAAGAAGGTTCGCCCCGCCGGTCGATCATTTCGTTTGAGGGGTGACTGCTTTTGCCGGCGCTCCCGCAGCATTTGACAGTGCAAAGAGTTGATTGCGGTTGACTATAAACAACGCGCCGTTGGCAGGGACCGGGCTGCAATAGACGCTGCTGCCCATGTTCATCTCAGCGATGACTTTCTTCACCTTGCCCGCTTGCATTATCACAACGTCGCCGTCCTCGTCGCCTAGATAGACCTTGCCGTCGACGGCCAGAGGCGAGCCCCACACGGCGGCGAACATGTCGTGCACCCAGTAGGCCTGCCCTGTCTTCGCGTCCAGGCAATGCAAAAAGCCGCTGAAGTCGGGATAATAAATCAGCCCATCCATGATCGCGGGAGTCGAGATGCTGCGGCGAATCTTGTCGTAATGCCAGACCTGGCCGCTTTTGGTTATGTCGCCGCGCTTGGTCGCGTCTATGCAGTAGAGGTGTCCCACGCCTTCGCCGTGCTCCGGGTCTTGCCCGTTTGCGACGTAGACTTTGTTGTCCCAGATGACGGCTGTGCTGATAAGCTCGTTTCTAGTCTTGGGCCAGACTGAATCCTTGGGGTTCGAATCGAACTCCCATAGCTTCTTGCCCGTAAGCGCCTCGTAGCCGCGAATCCAGCCGTCGCCCTGGCCCATAATCACCTGATCGACGCCGCCTATCTTGCCTACCGTGCACGAGGCCCACTGGCCGTGAAGAATCTTCTCGCCCACTGAATTATCTTCCCAGACGAGCTTGCCGGTATTCTTGTTTACCGCGACGATGCTAGGCGCTTTAGGCGAAGGGACGTTGACGTGAGACTCGTCCTGGCCGTTTGACGTGCTGACGTAGATCAGGTCTCCGAACGTGACGGGCGACGAGTTGGCGAGGTTGTGCGGGAACGAGCCGACCTCTTCCATCATATCGAATTTCCATATGATGTCGCCGTCCTTCGGCCCCGTGAACTTCTCTTCTTTGAACGGGCCGTCGTTCTCGTTGTCGATGAACCCTTGCGTGTCCGCGCAGACGAGCTCGCATCGATTAGAGACGTAGTAAACTCTATCGCCCTCGACGAGCGGGGATGAGGCTATGCCCTGGAACGGCCAGTCGTTGACGCGGCCCGCGCCGAGCTTTTCGTGCGTGATCTGCCACAGAAACTCCCCGTCGGATTCGCGAAACGCTTTGACGACGCCCCTATCGCCCGGCTGTTTGGGGTCGCGGACCAGCTCGTTGTTCGTCCCGACGAACACCATGCCTGCCGCTACCACGGGGTTGCCGTAACTCTGCGAGCCGAGATTGGCCATCCATTTAATGTTCTTTTTAGAAGCTACGTCCCAGCTTGTGGGCAGCCCCTTCATGGTCGACATCATGTTGCGGTCGGGCGTCCCGCCCCACATAGGCCAGTTCCCAGTGCCGGGGTCGGATGCTGAAACTACATTGCCCACGCCAGGGTTGGATGCGCAAGCTATTAATGAAGGCAGAAGACAGAAGACAGCACTCAGAATCACAGCAAGCGATTTGTGACCCCTGACCCTGGACTTGTTTCTTCTGACTTCTGATTTCTGATTCCTGACTTCTGCTCTTGAAATATATCTTTTCATCATTTGTTGCTCGTTACCTTGAGGTTATCAAAAAAGATTTCGAAAGGAGCGTCGGCGTAAATGCCTGGGCTCCCTTGAAAATTAGGTATCGGGTCGAGGCGCTCGACGGTCCACTGCGCAGGCTCGGCTTCCGAAGCGAGCCATGCTTTACCGCGAACGCGAACTTTGCCGTCTGCGAGGTTTTCGACCTGCAGCTTCAATCTGTACCAGGTGTTCGCCTTCCACGCGAAAGGCACTTTTACGGTGCGGGCGGTTTCGGGCTGCCACGATTCAAGCTCAAGCCGCTGGTGGTTGCCGAACAGTATGAGCGAATACCGCTGCGCGACGATGCCGGCGTCGCCCATCTGGCGTCGCTTCTCCGTAGCGAGCACATCGGCCTCGACCGTGTATCCCTTCAAATCCGAAGGGCCCAGGTAAGAGCGCGCGCGTTTGGTCGCCGGGTTGTCTGCGAACTTGACCAGCACCTTGTTGCCTTCGATTTCGCGCACCTCGTATTTGCCCGTCGTGTTGATCCAGTGCGTGGGGACCGTCTTGGGAGCAAGAGAATCGAAATTCTCGCTCCAGGGAAGTGGCGGAATGACGCGCACTCTCGCCACGCCCGATACTTCGCCGATGGTCGCCTTCACGTTCCCGGCTTGAGCCACGGCGTCGGTCGGAGCGGTAAACTGGCCGCCCTCGCTCATTGCGCCTTTCAGTTGCTCAAGCGACCATGCGGCCTTCTCTTCGCGAAGGAAGTGCCCCTTGTTATCGAACAGCCGGGCGCGGAATTGAGCGCTCTCGCCGGGCTTTAAGACCAGCTCCGTAGGCACCACCTGCACGTGTGCGACTGTTGCACCGGCGGGCGCGGCGTCCGTCGACTGCTGGTAGACCGGCAGCGCGGCCGTAGACTTCTTCCCTATGCAATAGATCGTCGAATCAGAGACCAGAAAGACGCGGCCTTTGTAGACGGCCGCAGACGCTATGATCTGCTCGGCAGCGCCTTCCGCGCCGAGCTGGTCTTCGTCAAGCACTTCACACTTGTCCGCGCCGGGTTTGAGTATGAAGAACTTTCCATTCTCTGTCCCGACGTAGAGCTTGCCATCGGCAAGCACGGGAGAGGCTTTCTGGATCGTTCCCAGGTTCAGCGTCCAGAGCTGTTTGCCCGTCGCTATGTCGAACGCAAACAGGTTGGCGCCGTTGTCTATCTGGTATAAACGATCCCCATCGATCACAGGCGAAGAGAAGCCGCCCTGAAAACCCGTCTTGCTCCACTTGATCTGGCCCGGGCCGATGTCGCCCGTCGCCGTCGCGTCGATGGCCGCAAGCAATCCCATCTCGCTCGTGTTGAGATTCTCTTCGCTGTGGCTGATGATGGCCGTCGTGCCTTTGAGGACCGCGCCCGTGTTCAGCCCACGCTTGCTGATAACGTACTTCCAGACGGGCTCGCCGGTCTGCGCTTTCAGCGCGTGCATAGTGCCGTCGCCGCCCCCTGCGATCAGCAGCCTCGTGCCGTTGATGTCCGCGACGACCGGGGGCGAGTACGTAGTGTCGAACGGACGCCCACCCGGAGAGCTGACCCACATGGTCTGGCCCGACTTCTTGTCGAAGGCCATGAAGCGATGACCGGCTCGCGATTGATTGCCCCAGCCCGTTGTGATGCCGCTGACGATCACCAGATCGCCTTCGATCACGGGCGACACCGTCCGCCCGCCGTGTGTGGTGACAAGGCCGAACTCTTCTACCAGTGACCGCTCCCACAGAAGCTTCCCGTCCGGCGACAGACCTATCAGGGTGCCTCCGACGCCGAACGCGTAGACGTTGCCCGTCGTTGGGTCGCCGGTGGGCGACGCCCAGCCGATTCTGTGTGGCGGCACGTCGCTAGAATAGACGTTGAACAGGTACTCCCATACTAGCTTGCCTGTGTCGGCATTAAAGCAGATCACGCGCTCTTTGAGCGTCTCGCCCTTGCCCGCGCCGTTCTGCAAAAAGAGGCGGTCACCCATTACAATGGGCGCCGAGCGCCCGCCGTAGGGCGCTTTCCACGACAGGTTCTCGCCCGAGGGCGACCAGCGCGTCGGCAGCCCTTTTTCGAGCGACACGCCGTCACGCAACGGGCCGCGCCAATCCGTCCAATCGTTCTTCGACGCGGTGTTGGAAGGCGGGACGACAAACAATGCCATCAGCACAAAAGAGAGAGGTATCGACAGAATAATATTCATAATAGTTCTTCAATAACGCAGGTTGAGCTTCTGGTTCGTAAGTAATTACGACACCAGCCCACTGTAAAGTTGCGGCCTACTGTTATTTGCTTGACTTCACTTATTTCAAGATATAATTTTGGCCCTGCGACAGTCAAGCTGAGATTATTTCAGAACATATCGAGCAATAAGGGCGTTTCCCCGTATGAGACACTCATTGCGCGACGGCAATTGCCGAAGCGCGTTCCAAACGAGATCGATACCGAGCAGAGTGGTTCGTTAAATGCGGACCCTTCCCGGTGGGGCTTTGAGGGTAAGACTATGAAGATCAGACGAATAATAGCCGGATTACTCTTATTACTGTTTCCGGTCCTGGCCTTTGCTCAAGACCTCAAGGAAGGCTTTCTTAATGCCGTGCGAAAAGGCGACGTCGAGGCCGTGAAGTCCTATCTGGCAAAAGGCGTAGACGTGAACGCCAAGCTGAATAATTACGGCGGCACGGCGCTGGCTTTCGCCTGCGACAGGGGGCACACGGAGGTCGTCAAGCTGCTGATCGAAAAGGGCGCGGACGTCAACGCGAGGGACACTTTCTACCAGGCGACTCCCATCACCTGGGCGGCGCAGCGCGGCTACGCAGAGATAGTCAAGACCCTGCTCGATAAGGGCGCGCAGGCCAGCAAAGACCAGCTATTGATGATGGGCCTCTACGGGCATCACACAGAGATGATGAAGATGCTGCTCGAACGCGGCGGGATAATACCCGAAACCTTGACGAGCGCTTTAGCACAGGCCGAGAAGGAAGGGTGGGCAGACGTCGTCGATCTTCTCAAGAAGGCCGGCGCAAAATCGGTTGCCGAGACGAGTTTTAAGGTCGACGAGGCGACGCTCAAGTCCTATGAAGGCGTCTACAAGAACGAGCAGGTGGGCGAGCTGACCTTCGCCATAAAGAACGGGAAGTTTACCGGACAATTGATAGGGCAGGACCCGTTCACGGTTTCGGCTATCGATCAGAATACCTTCATCATAGTCGAATTTGCCGGGTTCAATATCAAGTTCAATTCCGAAGGCGGGAAAGTAGTCGGGCTGACGCTCAAACAAGGCGGCAGCACTCGCGAGTTCAAGAGAGTCGAGCAAAAGTAATCTCTAAAGGAGTTCATATGAGGCGCATTATTCCCATCACTATTTGTCTCTGCTTTATCACAGTCGCGGCTCAGGCGCAGAACTGGCCGGGGTTTCGCGGCACGAACGCGTCAGGCGTAGCCGAGGGCCACAAGACGCCTGTCTCCTGGGACGCCACTAAATCGACGAATGTCCTGTGGAAGGTTGCCATTCCGGGGCTCGCGCACTCGTGCCCGATAGTATGGGGCGACCGCGTCTACGTCACTTCAGCCGTTTCGAGCGATCCTAATCCTTACTTCCGTCACGGTCTTTACGGCGATGTCGACATGGCTAGCGACATGATTAAGCACCAGTGGAAAGTCTACGCGCTTGATAAACGGACGGGCAAAACCTTATGGGAAAGGACGGCCCACGAAGGAATCCCAAAAACCAAGCGCCATATCAAATCGACGCACGCGAATTCGACGCCCGCGACCGACGGGAAGTACATCGTCGCTTTCTTCGGCTCCGAAGGCTTGTACTGCTACGACATGGCCGGGAAGCTCGTCTGGAAGCAGGACCTCGGGGTGCTCGATTCAGGCTGGTTCTACGACCCGGAATATCAGTGGGGGACTGCAAGCTCGCCCATCATCTACAAGAACCTTGTCATAATCCAGTGCGACGTGCAGAAGGACTCTTTCATCGCCGCTTTCGACATCAAGACGGGAAAGCAGTTGTGGCGCACGCCACGCGAAGAGATACCCTCGTGGGGGACGCCGACGGTTTACGAAGGCAAGGCGCGCGCAGAGCTTGTCACCAATGCTACAAAGGCCGTTCGCGGTTATGACCCGATGACAGGCAAAGAGCTGTGGAGGCTTTCGGGCAACCCCGAAGTTACCGCGACCACTCCCGTCACCGGCCACGACATGATTTTTATTGTTAATCACTATCGCCCGAACCAGCCCATATACGCGATACGGGCGGGCGCTACGGGTGATATATCGCTAAAAGACGGGAAGACCTCGAGCGAGCATGTAGCCTGGAGCTATCAACGTGGCGGGGCTTACATGCCTACGCCCGTCGTCTACGGCGATTATCTTTACGTCTGCCCTAACAACGGCGTGTTAAGGGTCTTCAATGCGAAGACCGGAGAGAAAGTTTATGAATCGCGCATAGGCGAAAAGGGCGGCGCGTATTCCGCCTCGCCCGTCGCCGCAGACGGGAAGCTCTACTTCCCGAGCGAAGACGGTGAGATTTATGTAGTAAAGGCCGGGCCTAAGTACGAGCTGTTATCTACGAACCCTATGGGCGAGTTGATAATGGCGACCCCGGCCATCTCGGACGGAATGATCTTTGTTCGCACGACGCGCAGCCTCTACTGCATAGCCGAGCGCGGCGCGACATCGCAGGGCGCAAAGAAGCCAGAGCCAAAGTAGCCGGAGCCGGTGATAAATGAATCAGTCTCCGCGTGATCTCTCGCGGATTGAGTATTGACTTAAAGGGAGAGTAAATAAATGAAGCGGTTTTCTGTTCCAGCTTTTACCATCTGCTTGCTCGCAGCCTTCGCTGCGATATCGTTTGAGACGTTGGCCTCAAGCGGCTCGTCGAACTGGGCGCAGTGGCGCGGCCCGAAGAGCCAGGGCGTCTCTGAAGACAAGAATCTTCCGAGCGAATGGAGCGCCACCAAAAACGTTCAGTGGAAGACGGCCATCGAAGGTCGCGGCCATTCTTCGCCCATCGTCTGGGGCAAGAGAATCTTTTTGACCACGGGGATCGAAGGGGCGAAGATAGCCGACCCCAAGCCTCCCATCCACATGATCGAAGGCAAGGAGTTCAAGCATCCCGACTGGGCGGGGCACGATCACAACTGGACGTTCAAGGTCATGAGCGTAGACGCCGAAACGGGCAAAGTGCTCTGGGAGAAAATCGCTTACGAAGGCCCGACGCTCGACTACCGCCACCGCAAAAACACTTACGCATCAGCGACGCCCGCGACTGACGGCAAACACGTCTACGCATACTTCGGGTCCGAGGGCATTTACTGCTACGACTACAGCGGCAAGCTGGTGTGGAAGAAATCGCTCGGCCCGGTACTGACGCTCGGCATGGGCGCGGCCACGTCTCCTGTGCTCTACGAAAACCTGCTGATACTCCAGTGCGATCAGAACCTGGGCGAAGCGTCATTCATAGTCGCGCTGGATAAGAAGACAGGCAATCAGGTCTGGAGAGTCAAGCGCGAGGTCGAGGCGAGCTGGACCACGCCGATCATAATTAACGAGGGCGGGCGCACAGAGCTTATCACGAGCGGCAACCAGTGGATAATCTCTTACGACCCGGCTACGGGCAAAGAGATATGGCGCACGAAGGGCGTCGAGAGCAATGCGATTCACACGCCTATGGTAGGCCACGGAATGGTCTTCATATCGGCGGGGTATCCGGCCAAGCGGACGCTTGCTATAAAGCTCGGCGGGACGGGCGACGTTACGGCGACGCACGTCGCGTGGAAATACGAGAAGGGTACTGCCTATGTCGCTTCGCCGATTCTTTATGGCGATTACGTCTACCTGCTGAGCGACAAGGGGCTGCTTACGTGTCTCGATGCGAAGACAGGCGCCGTGAAATACGAGGGCGCGCGTGTCCCCAACCCGGCCACATTCATGTCTTCTCCCGTCGCGTTCGACGGCAAGATACTCATCAGCAGCGAGGACGGCGACACGTACGTGGTGAAAGCCGGGCCGACTCACGAGATTCTTCGCACCAACTCGCTGGCCGAGCCTATCTACTCGACGCCTGCGCTGGCGGGCGGCAAGGTCTACATGCGCGGCGGCAAGAATCTCTACTGCATATCGACCGGCACAGGAAAATCATAAGACCTTGCCACGGAGACACAGAGGCACAGAGTCTAATTTGTTTTTATTCTCTGTGTACTCTGTGGCTCTGTGGCAAGTTTATTGTTAGGGGAGGCGAAAAACATGAAGCAGTCTCATAAGAATATCTGGCGCGCGATGGCAGTCTGCCTGCTCGCGGTGTTTGTATTTCAATTAAAGGTTGCGGGCGCGTCCGACGCCGCGAACTGGGCGCAGTGGCGCGGGCCTCAGAGCCAGGGCGTCTCTACGGAAAAGAATCTGCCGAGCGAGTGGAGCCAATCGAAGAATATAAAATGGAAGACGGCAATCCCCGGGCGCGGGCACTCTTCGCCTGTGGTCTGGGGCAAGCAGATTTTTCTGACCACATCGATTGAAGGCCCGATCGTCCCCGACGCGAAGCCTTACAAGCACATGATGGGGAAAGAGGAGTTCAAGCATCCGGACTGGGCAGGCTCCGATCACAGCTACGCATTCAAAGTGATTAGCCTCGACCGCGACACGGGGAAGATTCTATGGCAGCAGACTGCCTACGACGGCCCGGTCTTTGACCACCGCCATCGTAAGAACACTTACGCATCGCCGACGCCTGCCACGGACGGAAAGTACATCTATGCATTCTTCGGCTCCGAGGGCTTGTACTGCTACGACTTCAAGGGGAAGCAGATATGGAAGCTCTCTTTAGGCGGAATCCCTCAACTCGGCATGGGGCCGGGAAGCTCTCCCGTGCTCTACGAGAATCTGGTCATAGTGACTGCGGACCAGGACATAGGCGAGGGGTCGTTCATGGTCGCGCTCGATAAGAAGACAGGCAAAGAGGTCTGGAAGGTCTCGCGAAAGACTCGCGCCACCTGGGCCACTCCCGTGCTGGTCCGCTCGAAAGATCGGACGGAGCTTGTTGTCAGCGGCGCTGAGACGGTCATCTCTTACGACCCGGCTACGGGCAAAGAGATATGGAGGTGCGCGGGAGTCGTCAGCCATGCGATACCGACGCCCGTCGTCGGTCACGACATGGTCTTTCTCACGGCGGGCAGTCAAGCGAAACGCGCGATGGCCGTCAGGCTTGGGGCTACGGGCGATCTGACGAACAGTCCAAACATAGTTTGGAAATACGAGAAGGGAACCGCCTACGTCCCGTCGCCGATTCTCTACGGAGACTTTCTGTACTTGATGACCGATAAGGGTCTGATCACCTGCCTGGACGCCAAGACGGGCGAGGTGAAGTACGAAGGGGGCCGCGTGCCAGTGCCCGCGACCTTCACGGCTTCGCCCGTGGCGTTCGACGGGAAGATTTTCTTGACGAGCGAGGACGGCGATACGTTTGTGCTCAAAGCGGGGCCGACTCACGAAGTGATCCGGACGAACTCGTTGGGCGAGCCGATATTCGCTTCGCCAGCCATCGTCGCGGGAAAAATCTTTATTCGCGGCGAGAAGCATCTCTACTGCATCACCAACGATGCCGGGAAGTGAAGCTCGCTGATTGACTCTGACAACTCAAGCTGAACTGAGGTGCGACCTGAATAACTCTCGTCAGTTGCTGATCAACATAAGCGTTGTTCTGGTCGGAGCTATGCTCGCCTCGGGGATTTTCCTTCTGCTTTCCGGCGAGCGGGGCTGGGTCAAGTTCGCCGCCTGGGTGATATTCTTCACAGCCATCCAATCTCCTTTCTTTTTGACTAAGAGCTCGGACCAGAGCTGTTCGATTCTCGCGCGGTTGAAAAGGAGAAGCTGATCGCTTCGGCGAATAGGGGTTAGCATTATGGTAACGAAGTCCTGGTACAAGCACCCGGCCGCGATAGTAGCGGCCGGAGTTTTATTCGTAGCAGCTTTCGTTGGGGCCTTGATGGTGACGGACGTGATCCCGGACCTCTTCGTAGGCACCAGCAATAACGAGGAGCATTACTCGGAGCTTGAGCGCCACCGCGCCGAGCAGCGCGCGACATCTGACGCCGCCGCGCCCGCGACTGAAAACGCAGCCGCATCACCTGAGAGCGCCACGCCTGGCGCGCCGGGCGCAGACGCGGCTGCGGCGTCAGGAAAGCCCGCGGCGAAATCGTTTCGAACCTATTGGACCGACTATCGCGGGCCCAACCGAGATGGGCGATACGAAGAAGCGAAGGTGTTGACGAGCTGGCCTTCGGGCGGACTGCAAGCGGTCTGGCGTCAACCTGTGGGCGGCGGCTATGCGTCGTTCGTCGTTGCCGAGGGCGTCGCATTCACAATCGAGCAGCGCCGTCAAAAGGAGGCCGTAGCCGCTTACGATATACAGACTGGCCGCGAGCTTTGGACGAACGAGTGGGATGCAGATTTCAGAGAGTCAATGGGAGGCGACGGCCCGAGGGCTACGCCGACCTGGCACGAGGGGCGAATCTACGCGCTAGGGGCTACTGGCGAGCTCCGGTGCCTCGACGCAAAGACGGGCAAGCCCGCCTGGTCGCGCAACATACTTAAAGACAACGGCGCTCAGAATCTCGAATGGGGAATGAGCGGCTCGCCCTTGGTAGTCGACGACAAGGTGATAGTCCTTCCCGGCGGCACATCGGGCAAATCGGTGGCGGCTTATAACCGCATGACTGGACAGCCCGTGTGGCAGGCGCTTAATGACAAGCAAGGATACGTCTCGCCTATGCTCGCGCAGCTTGCGGGCAAGCGTCACGTCGTCGTAGTCACTTCAAGCCGCGTCGTCGGGCTTGAAGTCGCCGACGGCTCACTGGTGTGGGAGTACGCGTGGAATACTTCGATGGGGATCAACTGCTCGCAGCCGATAGTCGTGAGTGATAACCGGTTGTTCATCTCCTCCGGCTATGGCAAGGGCGCGGCCGTGGTCGAGCTGACCAGGAGCGGAGACGGCTTGTCGGCGCGCACGGTCTGGGAGAACACCGCGATGAAGAACAAGTTCAACAGCTCTGTTCTTCACGAAGGACACATCTACGGATTGGACGAAGGCATACTGACCTGCGTCGACGTAGAGACTGGGGCGCGCAAATGGAAGGGCGGGCGCTATGGCTACGGCCAGTTGCTGCTCGCGAGCGGACACCTGATAGTGTTGAGCGACACGGGCGAGCTTGCGCTAGTGAAAGCGACGCCGGATCAGCATGCGGAGGTCGCTAAGTTTTCGGCGCTCGAAGGGAAGACCTGGAATTATCCCGCGCTCGCCGGGGGCCGCCTTCTCGTGCGTAACGCGACTCACATGGCCTGCTACAACGTTTCGGGCGAATAGCAGCCCGGTTTAGAGGAGGGCTAAACCCTCCTCTAAACAATCTATATCAATCGATCAAAACAGCAGCTTGACGCCGAGTTGAATGTGGCGCGGGCTTTGCGCCGACAATACTTGCCCGAACGTGGGCGACCCCAAAAAGTTATCCGGCAAATTAAAGTTCGGATGGTTGAACAGGTTGAAAGCTTCCACGCGAAGCTGCAACTGGAAGTCTTCCGACAGTCGCGTGTTCTTTAACAAAGAGGCGTTCACGTTTTGAAAGCCCGGCCCTTCCAGGATGTTTCTTCCTGCGTCTCCGAAACTCCCGCGCGGCGCAAAAGCGAATGCAGCCGTGTTGAACCAGCGGTTCGGGTCGCGATCCGACAACTCAGGGTTTCCGACGACGTTGGGCCGGTCATTGGCCCCGAACCCCAGGCTCGAACGGCCCGTGTTGCTGTTGTCGATCTCAGGCAGCAAGGCTACTGTAAACGGCCTTCCGGTCTGCAAAGTGATAATGCCCATCGTCTGCCACCCGCCTAACAGCGCGCTCCCTCTGGCTATCGGCAGGTCGTATACGTAGCTGAGCGAGAAGCGGTGCGCAACGTCAAAATTCGAGCGGCCTCGCTCGGCCTGAACGTTCAGGCTGTCCTGCGGGAAATTAGGGTCGCCCGCGCTCGTAAAGAAATTCGACGCGTTATCTATCGACTTCGACCACGTGTAAGAAGTGAGCAGCGACAGCCCGAAATCGAGACTCTGCTGAAGCCTCAATTGCAGGCTATTGTAAGAAGAGTTGGCGCGCGATTCCAGAATGTTTATGTCGTCAAACTGCGGAATGGGACGCGGGTTGATGGGCGCGGCCGACGGGCGCGGCTGGTTGATGTCGCGGGCCGCGAGCAGCTTCGTCCCTTTGCTGCCTACGTAAGCTATCTCCGCAATCCTTGAGCGGCCGAGCTGCCGCTGAAGGCTCACGTTCCAGTGCTGCATGTAGGGCGTCCTCAAATCGCGTTGGAACGCGAAAGCCGAGTCCGGGAGCGCGAGCGGGAACTGGCTCGGGAACGGGTCGTTCAACGTGAGCGGGTTCATCGGGTCGAGTGTGAAGAAGAGGTTGAAATCGAAAAACGGCGGGTTGAAGTAAAGCCCTTCGCCGGGCGCTAGCGGCGACTGGTCGTAATAGATGCCGTAGCCGGCGCGCAAAACCGTATCACGGTCTTTGCCCAGCGACCACGCAATGCCTATGCGCGGGGCGAAGTTGTTCCTGTCCGACTCGTAACCGCTCGACGGCACGCCGTTCGTCCCTACGCGAACAAGCGAGCGCGTCTCGGTATCAAAGACGTTGGCGCGATCTTCTGTGTCGACCGGCGGAGAGTTGTACTCGTAACGAAGCCCCGCCGACAGCGTGAGCGCCGAGTTGATGCGGAAGCTGTCATTCACGTAGAAGTTGTAACTTTCGCCTCTCAAGTGCTGGTGGTTGTCCAACCGCGCGCCTCCCGTCAAAGCAGGCACTCCCAGAAGCAGATCGGCCAGCGCGTTTCCTGTGATAGGCGCAAGGCTCGAAAAGGTGAGGAAGCCGCGCGATTGCACGTCACGAAAAGCGTTCTGTTGCGAAACGCGGATGTCTGTCCCGAATTTCATGAGGTGTTTGCCCCGCGCGTACGAAGCGTTGTCGAGCAACTGGTAGACGTTCGTGGTGCTCTCTTGAGGGTTGTTGAACTCTTCGCCGAGCGGCGAGAATCCGGTTATCGTGATGAAGCTCAGCCCGAAGTCTCGCGGGTTGCTCGAAAGCTCAGGCAATCCCACCTGGCGATTGAGGCTCGTGCCGCTGTTTTCGGTAAGCACTGCGGACGAGACGCGGCTGAAAGCGATGCGCGCTTCGTTTATAAAAGCGGGCGAAAATACGTGAGTCTCGCCCATCATGAAATTCTGCGCCCTGCGCGGTACGTTGTTGCCAAAGCCCGGCACTAGCGAAAAGGTCGGCCCCGTGAACGGCTCGAACAGGTCGCGGTCGGCGAAACTGTATCTTCCGGTCAGCGTCGACGAGCCCGTGAACGAGTGATCGACGCGCACGTCGAAACTGTCGTTGCGGTCGCGCTGCGTTGGCGACGAGACGAAGTTTTGAAAAGGCACGTTTCGGTTCGGCTCGGGGTAGAGCGCGGCGATGGCAAGCCCTATCGGGCTCAAGAAGAATTCGGGAATCTGGTTTCCGGGGAACGGCTGCTGCGTGAAGGGGTTTATCGGCGGCGCGAAAAGCGACTGCGAGAAATCGCCTCTCCGTTCGGCAAGCGTCGGCACATTCGTAAGACGGGTGATACCTTCGCGGACTCGCGTCCCTTCGTAATCGGCGAAAAAGAATGTACGGTTCTTAACAATCGGCCCGCCGTAAGAGAAGCCGAACTGGTTCCTTTGATACTTGGGGTCGGGCTGATCTGCCGGAGCAAAAAAGTTGCGCGCGTCGAGCGCAGCGTTGCGGAAGAACTCGTAGATGGTTCCGTGCGAGCTGTTCGAGCCGGAGTTCAAAACTACGTTGACCTGTGCACCCGCGTTACGACCGAACGCTGCGTCGTAGGTGCTCGTCAGCATCTCGAACTCTCGGATGGCGTCTACGGGCGGCTTGACCCCGAGGGTGTTCAGCTTCGGGTCTACGTTGTAGACGCCGTCGAGCAGAAAATTGTTGCTGTCTTCGCGCGCGCCATTGACGCTGAAAGCGAAGTCTCCGCGCACGCTGCCGGCGGAGCCGGGCGCAGCCGGGACCGCGCCGGGGACGAGCAGGCTCAATTCCAGGAAGTTGCGCCCGTCGAGCGGGAGCCCGCGAATCTGGCGGTTTTCAATCACGGTGCCGAGCGCGGGGGAATCTTTTTTCAGAGGCATGGTAGGCGCTTCGACCGTGATCTCTTCGGCCAGCGTTCCGGGTTCCAGGGAGAGATCGATGCGTACCTCTTGATTCACCTTGAGCGAGATTCGCTCGACGTGCTTTTTGTAGCCCGTCATCTCGATCTCAAGACGGTACGAGCCCGGAGGCAATAAAGAGGCGACGAAGTTGCCCTCGTCGTCGCTTGAGGCGATGCGCGTCACGGTTGTCTCTTCGTGGATTAGTTTTACCATTGCGCCTGCGATCGGGTCGCGGGCCGAGTCGGTCACCGCGCCTCGCACAGAGCCGCGATGCGTCTGGCCGTAGGCTGCGGATTGTAGCGATAAAGAGATCAGAAATAGCGCAAGAATGGATTTCACTTTCACGATTGCCTTTTGCTCTCCTTGGCTGATTTTTGATGGTAACACTTTGATAAAAGATTTGAAGCCGGCCTTTCCACTGAGTCGAAATGAAATCATAGCAGGCCGAAAGCCTGAGGCAAAATCCGGCACCGCGCCAGCGCTTCTCTTGAACGGCCTAAGAGGCTCTACGCTCAGGCGCGCGATAATGTTTAGCGATTTGACGCCGGTCAAAAATGATTGAATCCAAGCAAATGAATCGGTCAATTTGATGATTCAATCGCGATTGAGCTGGCCGCTTTCTGCAATCCATTCGCCATTCCCGCTAAAAAAAGGGTCATCTGCCTATGGCATGTCTCTTGCACAATAACCGATGAATAAAGGTGAGCCCCCGGTCTACTAATTCTTGACTCTATTGAGAGCGCAGCAGCTTTGTTAGAGATGACTCGGTCAATGCCATTAACACAATCGATAAACGAAGGTGATCTTTTAGTAGCCGAGCCTTCGCGCGACCGCGAGACCCGCCCTCTCAACAAGGCTGCCGCTCAGATAGTCGGGCTTCAATCACAGAAGCTCAAAGCGCCCCTGCCCGAAAACGAAAAGGCGAGAGTCGAAGCCCTGCACGCATACAAGGTGCTGGACCGCGATCCGCAGAAGCATTTGAAAGAGATCACGCGACTCGCCGCGAAGGTATGTTCCGCCCCCCTGGCCGTCATAAGCTTCGTCGATTCAAACAGGGTATTCTATAAATCTTGTTTCGGGGTGAACCTGAACGATCTGGCGCGCGACAGCTCTTTCTGCTCGTGGGCGATCCTGGAGCCGGAGCATTTTGTCGTGACCGACGCGCGCGAAGACTCAAGGTTCGAAGCAAACCCGCTCGTAACGTCCCGCCGGGGAATCGCATTTTATGCTGCCGTCCCTCTGGTCACATCCGAAGGGCTCGCCATCGGGGCGCTCGCCGTCATGGACCACAGGGCGCGAGATTTGAAGCAGTCACAGCTTGACGGGCTCGCCACGCTTTCCGCCTCCGCGATGGCGCACATCGAGCTTGAGCGCAAGAGCCAGGCCTTAGAACAGGCTGTGGCCGAGCGGCAGCAGGCCATCGAATCGCTCACCGCGAGCGAGGAGCGTTACACGCTGGTCGTCAGGAGCGGCAATGACGGGCTGTGGGATTGGAACCTTCAGACGAACGAAATCGATTTCAGCTCCCGGTGGAAATCGATACTGGGGTTCGGCGAAGAGGAATTAAGTGTTCTGCCCGACGAATGGTTCAGCCGCATTCACCTGGAAGACATTGAGCGAGTGCAGGGAGACATCACTTCTCACCTTCTAGGTTTCACGCCTCACTTCCAGAGCGAGCACCGCCTCAAGACTCGCGACGGCAGCTACCGCTGGGTGATGAGCCGGGGCCTGGCCGCATGGGACGCCAATCGCGGCGTCTACCGCATGGCCGGGTCGATGACGGACGTGACCGAGCGGAAAGAGGCCGAAGAGCGGCTGCTTCATAACGCTTACCACGACGTGATGACAGGGCTGCCGAACCGCGCGTTATTCATGGAGAGGCTACAGCGTTCGCTCGACCGAGCGAAGGACCGCCAGGATTATCTGTTCGCAGTCCTGTTTCTGGATGTTGACCGTTTCAAGGTCGTAAACGACAGCCTTGGCCACCAGGTCGGCGACCAGTTGCTCGTAGCCATTGCGCGCAGGCTCGAAGGCTCGCTCAGGCCGGGCGATATGGTCGCGCGGTTAGGCGGCGACGAGTTTGCAATTGTATTAGACCACCTCAAACTGGCAGCCGACGCCACGCAGGCGGCCGAGCGCATACAAAAAGAGCTGAGCACCCCGTTCAGCCTGAGCGGCCACGAGGTCTTCGCTTCCGTGAGCATAGGCATAGCCGTGAGCCTCACGCCTTACGACAAGCCGGAAGATTTCATACGAAACGCAGACACGGCCATGTACCGCGCCAAAGACCAGGGACGCGGCCGGTTTGAAGTCTTCGACAAGGAAATGCACGCGCGGGCCATCGCGCTGCTTGAGCTTGAGACGGACCTTCGCAAGGCCATAACGCGCAACGAGTTCAAGATTCACTACCAGCCCATAGTGTCGCTCGAAAACTGGCGCATAGCCGGTTTCGAGGCGCTCCTGCGCTGGGAACACCCCGAGCGCGGCTTCATACCGCCTACGAAGTTCATACCCGTGGCCGAAGAGACAGGGCTGATAATTCCCATAGGCCGCTGGGTGCTTGGCGAAGCCTGCAAGCAGTTGCGCGAGTGGCAACAGAAGTATCCGTCTGATCCGCCGCTGACGATCAGCGTCAACCTGTCGGGGAAACAATTCTCACACCCGCATCTGATAGAAGAGATCAGCAAGATACTAGCCGATACTGGACTCGATGCACGGAGCTTAAAGATAGAGATAACCGAAAGCGCGATTATCGAGAATATAGAACTTGCGACCGCGATTCTTAAAAAGCTCAAGGCCCTCGGCATACGAATATCGCTTGACGACTTCGGGACGGGCTATTCTTCGCTAAGCTATCTGCACCGCTTCCCCATAGACACGCTGAAGATCGACCGCTCTTTCGTCACCCGCATGAACTTGCCCAAGAATTCGGAGATCGTTCAGACGATAGTCACGCTCGCGGTCAACCTGGGGATGGACGTAATAGCCGAAGGCGTCGAGACACGCGAACAGGTAATCCACCTTACGGGGCTCGATTGCGAATTCGTGCAGGGTTACTTGCTGTCGAAGCCCGTCGACGGCCCGGCCATCGAAGAGCTGATAGAGCAGACTTACCAGAAGGGGTTGGGCCAGGGCGCAGGCGAAGTCGTCAAAGGTTTTACGGAACTGGTGGGCGCGAAAGCTCAGACCGCGCCCGAGAAGGGATCAGCAACAAGTACGGTCGACCTGGCGCCGGCACAGGCGGAGAAATCGATTGAGGTGCTCCAGACAGTCGTTGAGCCTTACATAACTATAGATGACGAATACGCGATCTCCGGCGCGGACGAACAGAGCATAAACCTAGACCGGCTGCCTTCTCAAAAACATGTCTATACGGAGTCGGCGAACAGCGCGGACAACGACAACCGGCGCAGGTGCGAACGGTTCAAGCTCGCGATCCCGGTTCGCGTGACTGGATTTGATCGCAAGAGCGGTAAGTGGACAGAGATGAGCAAGTCTCTGGACGTGAGCCGCACGGGGGTGACTCTCAAGCTCAGCCGTCGAGTGCGACACGGGATGATCGTTCACGCAGTCTTGCCGCTGCCGATAAAGCTCCGCAGCCACGGCTATTCCGACTCCAGCTTCAGAGTCTACGCGCTGGTCAGGCGCATCGATCCCGCGGCAGGGGGCCAGAGGGTCGTCGCGCTCGAATTCGTAGGCGAGCAGCCGCCATCGGGATTTCTGGAAAAGCCCTGGGCCGTCTTCAAGGAGAAGAACTGGAAGGGCATCGCCCGCCGCCGTGAGCCGCGCGAGGAGCGGAGCGACATCATCACTGTGGAATTCCTGGATGAAGAGTCGCAAACGATAGGTCAAGAATTCGCGCTTTGCGAGAACCGCAGCCCTAGCGGCATGAGAGTGCGTTTGAGAAAAACGCCGCCCGAATTCGATCTGCTGCGGGTCATCTGTTTGAACGCGGGGATAGAGAAGATTGCCGTAGTGACCAACCGCTTCGTCGGCCATGACGGGGCCGAACGGTTATGCCTGCGATACACGGTTAAATAGATCCTTAGCCCCCGACTCTTTGCCCCAACCTTTAGCCCCCGCGCGGGCCGGCAGAAGCCTCCTTTGCCGGCCCGCACCCCACTCCCTCCTCCTGATGAATCACCATCAATTTGGCTTTTGAACGGTTCCGAGGTACTATGAAATCCCCATTTTCAACCGAGGAACATTTATGAAATCTATCTCCAATAGGATGAATCGCGCCTTTATCACACTCGCGGTCGTCGTGTTGCTGGCCGCGAGCGCGCCCGCTCAGACGATAGACTCCGCCAGCGTAGACAGGATCATGGAAGACGCGCTCAAGGCATGGCAGGTCCCTGGCGCTTCGCTCGCCATCGTGCAGAACGACAAGGTCGTTCACCTGAAAGGCTATGGCGTGAAAGAGCAGGGAGGCACCGCGCCCGTCACACCCGACACGCTGTTTGCGATCGGCTCTACGACCAAGGCGTTTACGACGACGGCGATGGCCATGCTCGTCGACGACGGGAAGATCAATTGGGATGATCCCGTGCGCAAGCACGTAGAGTTCTTTCGCCTCTCAGACCCGCTCGCAAGCGACCAGGTCACGCTGCGCGACATCGTCATTCATCGCACGGGGCTGAGCCGCCACGACCTGCTGTGGTATCGCTCGCCCTGGAGCCGCGAAGAGGTCATCCGCCGCGTAGGCTCGGTCAAGCTGTCGCGCCCGTTTCGCTCTACGTGGCAGTATCAAAATATTATGTACGTGACTGCCGGTTACGTCGTCGGCGCGGCCTCGAAAAGCTCCTGGGAAGAGTTCGTGCAGAAGCGGATCTTTGATCCGCTCGGAATGACCGGGGCGAACTTCAGCGCAACGGCCGCCGAAAAGGCTGCGGACCATTCAAGCGCGCACGTGAAAGAGAGTGACGGGCGTATGAAGGCAATCCCGATATTCAACCTAGACAACGCGGGCCCTGCGGGCTCGATCAACGCCGGCGCGCGCGACATGAGCCGGTGGGTCAGGTTCCAGCTCGGCAACGGGACCTTTGAAGGGAAGCGCCTCCTAACGCCTGCAAGCCTCGCCGAGATGCACACGCCTCAAATGATCGTGCCGCTGGACCGCGCCGCGCACCCGCATACCAGCGTGATGAGCTACGGGATGGCCTGGTTCATACAGGACTATCACGGGCATCATATGATCTCGCACACTGGCGGCATCGACGGGTTTCGCGCGCGCGTAATCCTTCTTCCGAAGCAGAACCTCGGGATAGTAATTCTCACGAACTCAAGCGTGGGGACGAGCAGCGCTTCCATGCACGTCGCGGCGTCAAACTCCATAGTCGACCTGTTGCTGGGGCTGCCGAAGACGGACTGGAACGCTCGTTACACAGAGCAGATCAAGAATATCGAAACCCAGGCGGCTTCGTTCGAGCAGAGGCGCGAAGCGCGGCGGCAGAAAGATACCCGGCCTTCGCGCGAGCTTGACCGGTACGCGGGGACTTATGAAGACGCCGCCTACGGCAAGGTCAACGTGTCGGTCGAGGGCGGCGCGCTCGCCGTCGAGTGGAGCAGCTTCAAGGCAAAGCTTGAGCATTTTCACTATGACACATTTATGGCTAAAACCGAGGGGCCGCTCGGGGGCGAGATGGTGGTTTTCAACCTTGGGGCGGGCGGCGAAGTGGAAGAGGTTTCGCTGCTTGGCACGGAGTTCAAACGTGTCAGAATTAAGAACTGATAATTGAGGACGCTATGAATAAAACGACTCTCAGATACTCCCGCGCAATCGTGCTTTGTTGCCTGATCTTTTCCGCCGGGCAAGTCGCGCCTGCGCAGACACAGACTACGGCCGCCCCGTCGATTGATGCGAAGCTTCAGAAGCTTGAGCGCGAGATTGCGCGGCTGGCTAAAGTATCGGGCGGCACGGTCGGCGTGACGGCCATCCACGTAGAGACTGGTCGCCGCGTGTCGCTAAACCGCGCAGAGCGGTTCCCGATGGCGAGCACTTTTAAAGTCCCAGTCGCGGTCCAGCTTCTCACGCGCGTAGACCGGGGAGAGATCAAGCTCGACCAGATGGTCGAGATCACCGCGACCGATTT
This sequence comes from Blastocatellia bacterium, assembly GCA_036277095.1. Taxonomy (GTDB): domain Bacteria; phylum Acidobacteriota; class Blastocatellia; order UBA7656; family UBA7656; genus DASUNP01. Next base: position 101,757 of record DASUNP010000058.1, on the reverse strand, counting down.
GCACCCCGGCAGCGGCACCCTGTCGGAGCTTTTCAATAAACCGGGAGTCGCGCTGTCGGTACGCAACCTGCTGGAGCTGATGCTTCTGATAAGCGATAACAGCGCGACCGATGTCGTGTTGAGATTAGCGGGCGGGGCCGAGGCCGTCACCGCGCGCATGAAAGAGTTAGGGGTCGAAGGCATCAGCGTCGACCGCTCGACCGCGCAACTGATCGCCGATTGGGTCGGCGCCACAAAGCTCCCTCCCGAGAATGAGTGGACGCCGGCAGTCTTTATGGCCGCATTCTCCGCCGTAAAGCCTGAAGAGCGGGCCGCAGCCGCCAAGCGGTTTGACGCAGACCCCCGCGACACTTCTACGCCCGACGGAATGGCCGCGCTGCTTGAGCGCATACATCGCAAGAACTTGCTCAAGCCTGAGACGTCCGAGCTGCTGCTTGATATAATGCGCCGGTGCCAGACTGGTAACGCGAGGCTCAAGGGAATTCTCCCGGCCGGGACCGAGGTGGCGCACAAGACCGGCACTATCGGCGGCACGACCAATGACGTAGGTGTAATCAAGCTCCCAGACGGCGCGGGGCACGTGGCGATAGCCGTCTTCGTCAAGGCGTCGGAGAAGGACGTTGCCGCCCGCGAGCGCGCGATAGCGGAGATAGCCAGGACGGTCCACGACTTTTTTCTCTTCCAATGACCTGACGGGAGCGATTTTTTTTGTGAATCCGTTCGTCTAACCAATGACGTAAGCAATGTTCGAGGAGACAAGTGGTAATATCTTCAACGCCGGAAGTATCTCGATCTCAGGATTTGAGAGTGTATGAAAGTAAAGACATTTTTCCTTAAAACGTTTGAAAGGAGCAGATCAACATATGCGTAAAACCTTGTTTGCAGTCACACTCGTCGCCGCGCTGGTGCTGGGCGCCTTCAGCGCCGCGCCCTCATTTGCGGACGATAAGAAGGACAAGAAGAGCAAAGAGATGAAATCCGCCGATGCGAAATCGCTTTATGCGAGGCTCGGCGGCAAGAAGGCTATCAAGGCAGTCGTAGACGAATTCATCAACATAGTCGCCGCTGACACCCGTATCAACAAGTTCTTTGCCGATGCGGCCAGTGATCCCAAGCGGCTCGACAAACTCAAAGGCAATCTGGTCGATCAGATTTGCCAGGCTTCGGGCGGGCCGTGCAAGTACAAAGGCAAAGACATGAAGACGGCTCACAGAGGAATGGGCGTCAGCGAGGCCGATTTTAATGCCCTGGTCGAAGACCTCGTCAAGGCGCTCGACAAGTTCAATGTAGGCGAGACTGAAAAGAATGAGCTTCTTGGCGCTCTCGGTCCGATGAAGGGCGACATCGTCGAGAAGATGTAAGATAAGGCTTCTGGAAAGTCAAAAGGGAGCGAGATTGTCTCGCTCCCTTTTTTTGTTTTCGAGCTAATTGCTCTTGTTGACCGTGTCGATGTCTGGATGCCTGGGGAACTTTAGCCACGGCAATCGGACGCCGCGCACAAAGACTCTGTCTGTGCGTATCGCAGGGTCTGACTCAAAGCCCGCGCTCCCGAAGCCGACGACTATGTCCTCTTGCTCGCCGCCGTCGCCGCTACACCCGACGCCTCCAACCAGACGGCCGTTCTTATAAAGCGGCACGCTCGCCTGGCGCACTTGCAGGCCATTGTTTATGAAAGCCTTAAAGACATTCTGATCGGGCGAGCAACTCTCCTGCACAGTAGCTGGGAGTCTGGGAATGCCTATAGTCTCGTTGAAGGTTGTGAGCGCGATTGCTGATTTGAGCAACTGGTTGAGCACCAGGTCGAGCTGCAGACCTGTGTTAAAGGCGCTGTTATCCTCAATGGGGTTTGAGAAGGGGCCGTTTGGCGTCGAGTCAATGCCGTCGGGCAAAAACGGGCGGCTTAAGAAGATAACGCCGCGCCCGCTTATGGCGATCGACCCGTCCAGGTTGATGCCGTCTCGACTGGCCGCCTCCGCGTATTTGGCGAACGGCTTGGGAGGCAAGAAGGGGCCGCCCCGTGCCTGGCGGAGCTGATTACCCGCAATAGGATTACTGAGGAAAACGGCTGTGCGCGCCTTCTGAACAGCAATATCGTAGCTCGAAATCGGCGCGTCGGTTGTGCTCACGGCTCCGAGGTAATCGCCGTTCTGATCGACAACGCCGACGCTGACTTCGATGTGACTCCCGACAGGTTGATGGATGATGGCCCGCGTGATGAGCGCCTGGCGAATCCCCTGAGTGAGAATCCTTTCGACCTCAGCTTTCGTAAGCCCGCCGGGGGCCGAGCTGCCTCTTATCGGCCTGTCTATCTTGGCCCTTACCGGTATGCCGTTCAGGTTGATGATATCAAACTTCGATGCCGGAGTATCTATGACAGAAAACGGCGGGACGATGTCGCCGTCAAGATCATTAAAAGCTCTCACAGTAACCGGGGGCGGCATCTGCTGATTGACATAAGGAAGACGGAGCGCGTCCGGGAAAAGCGTGTCGGCAATCGCGGCGGGCGGCTCGAAGCCTCGCGTGCCCGCAATCGCTATGAGCTCTTCGACGGGTTTGTCCTGGCGCTCCTCGCGGCGATTTGCAAGACCGTATTTACCGTCGCCTTCGACGCCTACGCCGCCGACCGGCTGGCCGTTCTTGTAAAGCGCGACGCCGCCCGGGTCAGCGGCAAGCCCTAAGGGCAGTGAAGGATTTATGTCGCTGCAACCGAGCTGCGAGAACTGCACTCCGAATAGCGGACCGGCGGGCGTGCCTGCGATCCCTGGCGGCAGGTGCTCCTGAAGCAGAAAGTTGGCGCTGCGCGTGCTGAAAGCGCCTCCGGCAGTGCTCAGCACTCCAGCCGTCCCCGCCTTTGAAATCGCAGCGGAGACAGCAAGGCCGGGGAAGACAGCCCCATTACCGTCTACGTTATTTATTCTTCCAATGCAAAGCCCTTCAAGGCCGCACGTCAGCTTTGGCTTGATAGGCTTGTTCGGGTTCTTAATCCGCGTAAGGCATTGATCCGTGCGAGCGCAGCGAGTGCCGATGCCGATGGTGATACGGTCGGTCGCGCCCCTCATTTTGAAGACGCCCAGCACGTTGCCTTCTTTATCGGTGACAGCGACCGTCACCTTCAAGTTGCTCGCTTCCGCCTGAGCCACTGCCTGGGCAATGATTTTTCTCACGTCGCTTGCCGTCAGCTTGCTGTTGTCGGCGGTCGGGACGATCCCTGCGCGGACCGGCAGCGATGCGATCCCGTCAGGGTTGATCACGGTAATCTCGATCTGGCCCCGGACGTCTGATTCCAATATCCCGGTGATTACTATCTTGTTAGAGCCTTTGACCTTAACCTCGCCGTAGCTTATGGCCCCGGCGTCGTTTCTCAGCATCACCGTAGCGCCCGCCTGAAAATTATCGCCTCTGATCGTCAAGCTGCTCGCTTCCGCGTCATAGACGGTGGCGGTCGCATCGACCACTGGCGTCGGCGCTTGACTCAGCCAGGCAAGAGAATTACCGCCCAAACAGAGCATAATGATTGTAATCAGGATGACGAGGCTTCTAAACATTCTGCTTCTGCCGTGCTTGAGATTAGGAAGTATCATTGCCGCTTGTCCTCCCGGGATCGCATTGGAAAGGGTTTATGTATTGGAATTAAACCCCAAAGAGCCTTATTAATTTCGGAATCGATTCCTGCAAAAGCGATGCTGCTTTTATGGGCCGACAGTATATCGGAGCGAAAAACCTGTTGCAAGCGAAAACCCTCGCAGAGTGCTGAGCGCTGAGTGCTGAGTGAAAGAGAATTACTCAGCATTCAGGACTTGCTAAAATCAGCATTGTTTTCATCACTTGCGGGAGTCAAGATCGGGGCCAGGGTTGACTTCGCTCATCGCGATATGTTATACCCCGGCCGAACACGTTGGCTTTGGATTAAGTAGAACGAGATGGCCACGCAGGATTATTGCTCGCATTGCAATTGAGCTGTTCTCGCTAATTTTTTTGATTCCCTCAGAATAGTCGTATATGGCCTGGGGTGCTTCTCAAGCGTGAGGAACAACAAATGAGACTCAAGGCACTGGTCATTGCTCTATATGGGCTTTTGTCTCTCATATGTCTGGTCTGTTCGATGCAACCACCTGCATCCGCCGACTCTAACGAGCCCGCGCAGGCCCAAAGAGTGACAATGAGGTTTGACCGGATCGGCAGAAGGGGCGAGGTCATCTTCGATCACAAGAAGCACGAAGCGCTCTTTAACCCGTACCCGGGCTTCCCGCACAAAGCGCCCGAAGGCGTCGCTTGCATCGGGTGTCACCACACGGTCAAAGAGACTACCGACGCAAAGCAATTCCAGAAATGCACCGATTGCCACACGCGCGAGGAGGGGAATCCTACGAACCCCGACGACCGCGAAGGCTATGATTTGAACGCACGCGAGGCCTATCATCGCCTCTGCATCAGTTGTCATAAGGGGACGGATTTTCGCACTTCTAACGAATACATCCAGAATGCCGGTTTCGCCAAATGCGGCGAATGCCATCTGAAAGACGTTCGGCTACCTGAATATGTCGAGGTAGCCGAAGTTATTCCCCCGCCCGACGACGAGCCCGACCTGGCGGTCGAGACGCGGCCTCGTAAGGTAGAGAACCTGACGACGCCCGTCGATCCTCCGCGCGGATTCAGGGGCGATAGCCTTGGCATCCCTGACGGCGAGGCGAACGGCGAGAACCCCGACCGGGGAGATTTCGTGCCTCTCCCCGACCGCTGGGCAATAGGTTTTCCCACCGACCCCAGGTTTGAACAAGGCGCGTGGTACAACCCATATCGACAGAACGTCCTCAAGGGCGACTACCCCGTCTACAAGCAGCAGAATTTCCTGGTGCTGACGCTGGAAAGCGACACGCTATTTCTGGCGCGGCGGCTGCCCCTGCCGAGCGGAGCGTCAAGCCAGCGGCCCGACAGCGCGGAGTTCTTCGGTCGAGGCGTCAACGCTTTCGCGCGACAGAATTTCAACCTCTCGATCGAATGGTTCAACGGCGACGCGGCCTTCAAGCCCGTAGACTGGCGGTTCCGCTTTTCGCCCACGATCAACGTCAACTGGCTCAACACGCAAGAGAATGGCATCGTCAACATTGATGTCCGCCGGGGCGCGAACCGCGTCGACGGTTATGTGGGCTTTCAAGAGTTGTTCGGCGAGGTGAGACTCGGGGACACGACAAAGCTATTGCCTTTCCTGCGCGGCAAGGGCAACGAGGATGGTAAGAGCCCTTACTACGACACGACCTTCTTGAGGGCAGGCATACAGACCTTCTTGAGCGATTTTCGCGGCTTCATCTTTAACGACTTCAACCTCGGCGCGCGCATATTCGGCCAGTTCGGCAATAACCGGTATAACTTCAACGCGGCCGCTTTCTACCTGCTTGAGAAAGACACGAACAGCGAGCTGAACACCCGCGTGAACCTGAAAGAGTGGCGCGACCAGACGGTCTTCATAGCCAACCTCTATCGACAGGACACGAAGTGGAAAGGCTACACCACGCAGTTCAGCTTCCACTTCAGCAACGACAAGCCGAGCGTCCGGTTTGACGAAAATGCCTTTCTCGTCCGCCCCTCTGCGATCGGCGATGCGGTCCGCCACGGTATCAAATCTTACTACCTCGGTTGGGCCGGGGACGGTCACATAAACCGCCTCAACATAACCCACGCTTTTTACCAGGTCTTTGGCTCGGACAGCTTCAACCCCATTGCCGGGCGCAAGCAGGACATAAACGCTCAACAGGCGGCCGTCGAGCTTTCGGTCGATAGAGACTGGCTGCGCTTCAAAGGCTCGTTCTTCTACGCATCGGGCGACAACGATCCGTTTGACGACACGGCTCGCGGGTTCGACGCGATAGTCGACATACCGGAATTTGCCGGAGGGCTGTTCAGCTACTGGGTGACGAACGGCATCAGGTTGCTAGGGACGGGCATCGGGCTCAAGAGCGGCGAAAGCTTGCTTCCGACTCTGCGCAGCAGCAAGTTTGAAGGACAGGCCAACTTCGTCAATCCTGGAATATTCGTCTACAACACGGGCCTCGAAGCTGAATTGACCCCGAAGCTTCGCGGCATAGCCAACTTGAATTACTTGCATTTCCATCACACGGACCCGATACAGGGAGTCTATTTCCAGCCTGACATTCGCCGGGAGATCGGCATTGACGCGGGGCTGGGATTCCTCTACCGCCCATTCTTAAACGAGAACTTCGTGATCACGGGCGGCGTCTCTTCGCTACTGCCGGGAAAAGGATTCAACGACATCTACACCTCTAACTGCGACGCGCTCGGGTGCGGGCAGAAGGCGAAGACACTCTTTTCGGCGTTCGGTCGCGTGAAATTCACTTACTGATCTAAAGCGGCATCGCGCAATCTGCTGGGAGACAGGGATGAAAGTATCGAAGAGTAGCGCTCTCAAGCTTTTGTTCATCATTGCGGCGGTTTCGGTATACACATTCGTCGGCTTTGCGGACTCGTCAAAGTATTCGGAGCCACAAACATCATCCGCCGATACAAACGCGGCTGAACCGGATTCTGATAAAGACGCCTCGAATAAAGAGGCCTCGAAGAAATCGACTGCTGCTCAGACCGAGCCGCGCCCTGTTCGCTCGGCGGGGCTTTTCGGTTTGACGGCTGAAGACGCCCAGCGGCGCAGCGCGGGCTGTCTCGATTGCCACAACGGCATAGAAGACATGCACAGCGGGGTGATATACCTGGGCTGCATAGACTGTCACGGCGGCAAGGCAGACGTTCGAGCGCAGGGCCTGAGCAAGGGGTCGCCCCAGTATCAGGACGCGAAAAAGAACGCGCACGTTCAGCCGCGCTTCCCCGAAGAGTGGAAGACCTCGGCAAATCCCGAACGCACCTACACGCTGCTGCTTAAAGAGAGCGCGGAGTTCATTCAATTCATAAACCCCGGCGACTTGCGAGTCGCGGGAAAAAGCTGCGGCACCGCCGAATGTCATCAAGGTGACGTGCATAACGTTCGCAAGAGCATGATGACAACGGGGGCGATGCTTTGGGGCGCGGCGCTTTACAATAACGGCGCGTTCCCGCTCAAGAACTATCGCTTCGGCGAAAGCTACAGCCCCGAAGGCGCGCCGCAGAGGGTTCAGACGAACCCGCCGCCTACTGCTGAACAGACACAAAAGAAGGGCATACTGCCTTACCTCGACCCGCTCCCGCGATGGGAGATATCGCAGATCAGCAACATCCTGAGAACCTTTGAGCTTGGCGGGCGCAAGGCGGCGGAGATAGGATTGCCGCAGCCCTTCGAGCCGCCGGGAAAGCCTACGCAGAATCTGCTCAGCCCGCGCGGGCTCGGCACCAACCTGCGCACGGACCCCGTCTACATCGGTCTGCAAAAGACGCGGCTGCTCGACCCGATGCTTTCGCTTTTAGGGACGAACGACCAGCCGGGCGATTACCGCTCAAGCGGCTGCACGGCTTGTCATGTGCCTTACGCGAACAATCGCGATCCGTTTGAAGCGGGACCCTGGGGTCAGTTCGGTCATACGGGATTGAGCGCGAGCGCGGACCAGGCTATTCCGAAAGACGAGCCAGGCCATCCGATCAAGCATCAGTTCACGCGCTCCATTCCTTCGTCGCAATGTGTGGTCTGTCACATGCACCCCGGAACGCTTGTGCTCAACTCTTATTTCGGCTCTACGTGGTGGGATCTGGAAACCGACGGCGACTTGATGTATCCGAAAGTAGAAAAGATTCTGAGCGCCGAGGAGCGCCGCGAGATCATTATCAGAAACCCCGAAGAGTCCGCTTTGAGAGGCAAGTGGGGCGACCGCGAATTCCTCAAGAAGCTCCGCGACGAGATAAACCCGCAGCTCAAGCACACGCAGTTCGCGGACTTCAACGGGCACGGCTGGGTCTACCGCTACGTCTTCGCCAAGGACCGCAAGGGGAATCTCTTAGACGCCTCGGGCAAGATTGTCGGTGAGGTGACCAACAGCGTCCTGCAAAGGGCGATCAAAGAGCCTACCGACAAGCCCGAGACGAGGGAAGGCGTCCCCGTTCACCTTAAAGATATACACATCGAGAAAGGGATGCACTGCGTCGATTGCCACTTCAAGCAAGATAATCATGGCGACGGGAACCTTTACGGCGAGGTGCGCAACGCGATTGAGATCGACTGCATCGACTGCCACGGGTCCATAACGAAACGCGCGGACCCGACTTCGCGCGACGCGCGCACGACCGCCGCAGCGGGCGGCAACCGCATGCTCGATTATAGAAACCTGCCTTCGCGCAAAGACCGCTTCTTCAAACGCGACGGCAAGCTGTTCCAGCGCGCGGCTGTCGCTCAAGACAAAGACGGCAAGCCTCTGGTCTGGGAAGTCAAACAGGTGATGGACACGGTCACGGCTGGCAACGAGCATTACAACGAGAAGGCCGCGCTGGCAAAGACGATTCTCAAGGACGGCAAGAACTGGGGCAACACCGCAGTGAGCGAAGAGAACCTCGCGCACGCCAACCGGAGCATGACCTGTTTCGCCTGTCACACGTCGTGGACGCCTAGCTGTTTTGGTTGTCACCTCAAGCAGCAGGCTAACCAGCAAAAGCCTATGCTGCACAACGAAGGCTCTGAGAATCTGCGCAACTATACCTCTTACAACTTCCAGACACTTCGCGACGACGTATTCATGCTCGGCAAAGACGGCACGGTGACGGGCCGCCGATTTGCTCCCGTCCGCTCCGCGTGCGCGGTCGTCGTAAGCTCTCAAAACGCTCAGCGCGAGTGGATTTATTCTCAGCAGCAGACCGTTTCCGCCGAAGGTTACTCGGGCGTCTCCTTCAGCTCGCACTTCCCCCACACAGTGCGTACGCGCGAGACGAGAGGCTGCACGGATTGTCACCTGTCTGAGAACAACGACAACAATGCCTACATGGCTATGGCGCTGATGCAGGGGACGAACTTCTACAATTTCCTGGGCCGCTTCGTATACGTAGGGGTCGAGGCCGAAGGCTTTGAAGCCGTAGTCGTGACCGAGCGCGACGAACCGCAGGCCGTCATAGGCAGCTACCTGCACAAGCTCGCTTACCCCGAAAACTACAAAAAACATGAGCTGGCGCTTAAGAAGCTGAAAGAGTTTTACGAGCACCCGGGCAACGACATCATCAACGCGCTGAACCCGTTTAAGAGGAAAGAGAGGACCGAAGTCTTGAGCCTCACGCTCAGGGGCGAGTTTCTTTACGCCGCTACGGGCGAGGGGGGGCTGCGCGTATACGACGTTGCCAACATCGATCAGAAAGGCTTCTCCGAGCGAATGACTACCGCGCCTTTCTCGCCGCTCGGGCAGAGGCTTTATGTAAAGACCAAGTTTGCGACTGCCGTCGCGAGCCCTGCCACGATCGCCGTCGATCCGACGCGCAAACACTATCCCGAAAACGAAGAGGCGCAGAATCGCGACGACAAGCAGGCCATCCCGCTCGTTTACGCTTTCCTTTATGTGACGGACCGCGAGGAAGGATTCATAGTCGTGGGCAACCCGCTCGACGACAAGAACGGGCCGGGCGTTGCTACTTTGCTCGACGGCAATCCCCGGAATAACTTCATCCAGCGCGCAGTGACTTTCAACCCCGATGGCAAGCTTAAGGGTGCGAACAACGTCGTCATCGCCGGGACGTATGCATACGTCACTGCGGATCGAGGGCTGTTCATCATAGACCTGGCGGACCCGCTCAAGCCGCGAATAGTGAGCGAGATCGGCGAGCCTTTCTTGAAGAAGCCGCGCGCGGTCCAGGTGCAGTTCCGTTACGCATTCGTCTGTGATGAAGAGGGCGTCAAGGTCATCGATGTTACGAACCCCGCTGCCGCGCGCGCGGTCCGGGGCGAGAAAGCAGTCATCCCCGTCAAAGACGCTCATAATCTCTACCTCGTGAGGACGTACGCTTACGTCGCCGCAGGGAAAGATGGGCTGGTCATCATCGACATAGAGAAGCCCGAAGAGCCGAAATTCGTCGAGGCTTACAACTCTAAGGGCAAGATCATAGACGCGCGCGACGTTAAGGTCGGCATGACGAACGTGAGCCTTTTTGCTTACGTGGCGGACGGCGAAGGCAGAGCGCTTCACGTGATTCAACTGACTTCGCCCGAAAAGACGCCGGGCAATTACGGGTTCAGCCCGAAGCCTAAGCCCGAGCTTATAGCAACGAAGGCTCTGCTTGGCCCTGCGCTCGCGGTCTCTGAAGGCACGGACCGCGACCGCGCAGTCGATGAGAACGGCTATCAGTTGGCCGTGTTCGGGCGCCGTGGCGCGAGGCCGCTGAACGGCGCAGAGATGCAGCGGATGTACATGAAAGACGGCAAGCTCTTTACAGTACCTGAGATCAAGGACGGGAATATTAAGGAGAACGCAGACATCCGCCGCCGTTACGGCAGGCCCGGCCAGCCCGATACGGCTTCCGAAGAGCAGTTGAAACAGGAGCAGAAGAAGACCGATGAGCCGAAGAAGTCAGCGAGCCTGGAAGCGCCCTCCGGCTATAGCCTGAGCGCCGAGTTGATCGGAGTGGCAATTCTGTTCTTGCCCTTCGTGGCTACGCTGCACAGGTGGCGGCGGGGCGGCAGGAGAAAGTAGATTTCGAGGAATCAAATGAGAAAAAAGCTGGCTGTTATCGCATTATACCTGCTGCTGATCGTCATGCCGGCGGCTCTGTTTGCCGACTCTTTTGCAGAGGCTACGGATGCTCAACAGACGACTGCCGAGGCTACGAATAAGCTCATAGTGCTTGATAACTGGGGCCGGCGCGGAATTGTGTTCTTCGATCATAAAGGTCACGAAGGGTTGATTAGCCCCGACCCGGACTGGCCGCATAAAGCCAAGAAGGGCGCGGCCTGCGTCGGGTGCCATCACACTATAAATGCGAAGGGCCTCCCCCAGTTGTGGAAATGTAACGTGTGCCACCACCGTCGCGAAGGCGATCCGCGAAATCCTAAGAACCGCGATTTCGACGAGGTGATGGCCGAGCGCGCTTTCCACGATAGCTGTATTGAATGTCACAGGGTTTCGAATAAAGGGCCCGTGACCTGTAGCGGCTGCCACAAGCTCGGCGTATCACCTACGGCCGGCCAATGATGTTTTGAGTTTAAGGATGAGTTGGCGATGCTGGGAACTAAAAAGATCATACTTGCTTTAGCGTGCTTCCTTTTGATGGGCGCCTACTTCGGCTCATCCGACTCTAGCGCGGACGAAGCTTCCAAACCTGACACGCAGCCCGTTCACTTCTTCACGCCTCAGCGCGGGGGAACGACCAAAGAGCGCGCCACTTTCACTCACGGGCGAAGAGAACACGCGGACGTGAGTTGCAACGCATGTCACAGGGTCACCCCTTCGCAGGTCGACGTAGTTGGTTGGCCGGGCCATGCCGCTTGCGCGAGCTGTCACAATTTCGCGGGCGAGTTCTTCCGCCGGGGCGTGGCCTTTTGCGGTATATGTCACACGGGGCCTTCGCGCACGGCGCTGTTCGACTTCCAGGATAAGACCCGGAGATTGCAAAGCCTGTTCGGCAGCGACTTCGGCATAGACTTCTCGCATCCAGATCATCGCAAGCCTTTACCGGCAGACTTTCAGATCCAGCGCATCGCCAACAAACCCGCTGGCGTCTCGGACGTTTCGATCACTCCTGGCGAGATTGCTAAATGCACGGATTGCCATAAGCTCGTAAAGCCTGTTCCCGTGGGCGGACGCGAGCTGTCTATTGAAAAAGGCCATTCGACCTGTTTTCAATGTCACGGCATGAGGCCCGATGCGGGCGCACTCACGAATTTCCCTTACATGAACGATTGCCGCGAATGCCACGAGACAGGCGCGCCGAAGGGCGCGAACCTCAAAGACATCGCCGAGTTCAAACACTCGGACCACGAATACGATATACGGCCAAGGAGAAAGGCCGAATACCGTGTGAAAAGGCCGCCGGACTTCTTGTGCGCCGAATGCCATAAGTCCGTCGAGCAGGCCGAGACGCTGAGCCAGATCAAGGCTCCTACGGACGAGAACTGCGCCGCGTGCCATAACGGGCGTATAGGACAGCCTGACGCCGTGGCCCAAAACATTTTAGATAAACTCCGACAGCAGTGAACAGACCGGCAGAGGGCTGCGTGATGATGAATACGAAAAGATTCAAGATAATCGCACTGGGCGTAATCGCGATCTGGATGCTGGGCATTTATGCCTGCCGCAGCACTCAACAGCCGACGGCCAACCAGGCGCCGCCCGCTCCGCCGCCGCCCGCTCCTGAGTCGGTCTTTAATGTCAAAGAGTCAGTAGTCATCGAGCGCAAATCGCCGTTCGATCACGCGAGGCCCGAACACCAGACGAAGACGAAGGATTGCGGCTTCTGCCACCAGCGGGCCGACAACAGTGTGACCCCCGTCTTTCCGGGCCACAACGCATGTATTGAATGTCACGAGAGAGATTTTACTAACCCCGCGAGCCAGATGTGCATCGTCTGTCACACGAGCCCGGTCGATGCTCAGGGGACGAGGATAAGTTTTCCCGCGAAGATGACAGAGTTCGGGTTGAAGGGGTTTTCGCATAAAGACCACATGGACCCGAAGAAGATGGAAGGCCAGAATGCTTCGGTCAATTGCAGCACTTGCCATCAATTTCCCGACGGCGTTCGTTCGACATTCCCGGCCCACCAGCAGTGTTATAGCTGTCACGCGCATCAACCGGCGCAGAAGCTGGGCGAGTGCGGCGTCTGCCACGCCGACACGAAAGCTTCTTTGAAGTTTACTAAAGGGTCGCTGCCCGCGCTCGGCCTCTATAATTTCAAGCACAGCAGTCACACCAGGGCTGCGAGCTGCGATCGCTGCCATAAGAGCATCGACGTGCCCGACCCTCAGGTGCGCGCGGACATAGTCGAGATAAGCACAGCGCGGGGCCAGCGCCACACGTCCGCGTGCTGGAGTTGCCACAATCAGAAACGCGAGTTTACCTGTACGAAATGTCACAGGGGTTCCATCCCATACGCATTCTAAATCATAGGTCCGGCGACGGGCGGATAACGGTCTGGGCTTGCCATCGAGCAGGGCCCGTCTGCATACTGTTTGACTCAGGTAAAACCTTGATATATTGTCCGTAGCCCCTGATTCTTACGCGGAGGGAATTAGAATACTTTCGAGCAGAAAGGGTCTTCTATGCCGAAAGAGCATAAGAGTCGTCGCGAAGTAATAAACGCAATAAAATCGGTCCCTGCAATTTCTGCTTTGCTTTCGGCGCACGACGGGCACTTCGATTACGAGCTCGATCTTGAAGTCACCGTCTACGGGCGCAACTACAACGGGAAGAAAGTCGGCCCTTACGTCAGGCTCCTGACCTACGAGGCGGGCGAGGAAGTCATAAAGATAGGCGATTGGGGCGGGAATACATTTTACTTTCTTGTAAACGGAGTGTTAGACGTTTTTGTTAAGCCCCCCAACAACAACGGAGAGTTGAAAGTCGCCGAGCTTGCTCCCGGCACACAATTCGGCGAGATGAGCGTGCTTGCGGGCGTGCCTCGCAACGCGACGATCAAACCTCCGCCCGGGCAGACGGCTCAGGTCTTGGAGGTCCAGAGGCCCGCGCTCCGACTTCTGCGCAAGCTGCCCAAGTTCAGCGAGAACCTCGATAACACTTATCGCAAGCATGGCAGAGATTCCAACCTCGAAAAGATCAAGAGCGTCTCGGGCCTCGCCCCCGAGTTGATCGAGCAGCTCAAGCTCTTTTCGGTCTTTCGCGTCTTCTCTAAAAACCACGTCCTGTTCAGCCAGAATGATCCTGTTAAAAAGCTTTACATCGTCACTGAGGGCTGGCTGCACCGCAGCCAAGAGATGCCCGGAGGGACCGCAGAAGATTTCCTTGGGCACAACTACTGTCTCGGCGCCGAAGGGCTGACGACTGACGCGCGCTGGCCTCACTCGATGACGCTGATGGGGCGCACCGAAGTCCTCGAAATCTCTTTGTCGCAACTGCGCGCGCTGCCCCAGTTGAGGGACGCGCTCGCGCGAACGGTCGCGCCTTACGCGCCCCCGCCTTTGGGCTCGCGTGTCAACTACAAGCCTGCCGTGCGCGGGCGTATGCTCGAAGCTCAAGAGCGAATCATCGAAACGGGCCTCGTCGACGGCACGAACCTGCTCGTGATGGACATGGATCTTTGCGTCAGGTGCGGCAACTGCTCGCTCGCGTGTCACAAAATACATGGGCAGTCTCGACTGACGCGGCGCGGCATTCACGTGACGCGGTTGGAGGCCCCGCGCCTCACGGCTCACCAGAGCGTGCTTTCGCCCGAAGTCTGCATGCATTGTAAAGACCCGGAGTGTTTGACAGGGTGCCCGACCGGCGCGATAGGGCGGTTCGGACTGGGGCAGGTCGATATCGACCCGAAGACCTGCATAGGCTGCGGCGACTGCGCCACGCAATGCCCGTATAACGCCATCTCTATGGTCCCGCGCAAGAGCAAGGAAGGACCGGCGAAGGCCGGCTTCGGTTGGAAGCTCCGCGATCTGTTCGGGCTCAAGCCCGACCCGCTCCCCGCGCCCGTCGACGCCACGGAAGACCTTGTCGCCATCAAGTGCAATCTGTGCAGCGACCGCGAGACGCTGAACCCACCCGGCAAGAAGAACCGCCGGTACAGTTGCGAAGAGAACTGCCCCACGGGCGCGCTCGCGCGCATAAACCCGAGAGAGTACTTCCGCGAGATCGGGGCGATCGAAGGGCTTTTGATTGCCGATAAGACCCACGCCTTCGGTCGCAACATCCACAGGTCCGATCCTCCGAAGAGAATAATTCACATCCTTGGAATCTTGCTCACAGTGCTCTTCACGGGGGCGACCATTTACGGGCTTGATCGCTACGGGTTCGGCGGGACGATCTACAGCTTTCTAAACATGCGATGGCTCACTGGCATTGTCGGATTAGTTGGCATAGCCGTGGTGATGATATACCCCGCGCGAAGACAGGTCTACCGCAAGCGGCGCGGCCCGCTGCGCTACTGGTTGCTCGTGCACGCTTACGCGGGAGTGATAGCGGGCATACTGATATTGCTGCACGGCGGCAACCAGTCGGGAGGATTGCTGACGACGGCGCTTATGATTAGCTGGGACCTTGTCATCTTCACGGGCATAGTAGGCATAATCACATACTTTGTAGCGCCTCGGATGCTGACGCGGATCGAAGGCACGCCGCTGCTGCTCGACGATTTGAGGGCTCGGCGCGAGGAGCTGCAAAAAGAAGTTGCAGCCGCCGCGGTTTCGGGGTCCGACCAGCTTCGGAACCTTGTCAAAAAGAGAGTGATCCCGCGCTACACGTCGTTTGGCTACCTGCTCAGGCAATACCTGAAGAGAGAAGACCTGGATCAGATGATACAGGCGGCAAAGCAGCAGTTTGCTCGGGAGCGCTCTCAGCTTGTCAACGAGAAGGACCGAATACGGCTCGACAAGGTGATAGAATCGGTCACGACCCTGCGGAGGATCGACGCGCTCGTTTTTCTTCACCGCTCGATGAAATTATGGCTTCCGCCGCACGTGGCGACGACTTCGCTCATGCTTGCGCTTATGATCGTTCATATCATACAGGTCATTTATTATGCTTCGCGCTGAATGAAAGCCGGGAATTTCGAGGAGACTATGTCGGTAAAGAGCACGGCGGCAAAAAGCAAGTTCATCATAAAGAGAAAAGACCAGGAGGTAGATAACGTCTACCTTGAAAGCGAAGGCTTGACGATTGGAAGGCTCACGGGCAACGACCTGGTGCTCAATCACCGCGCAGTGTCGCGCACGCACGCTGGGATAAAAGAGTTCAAAGGCGAATACTGGATCTTTAACCTGAGCGAATCTAACGGCACGCTGCTCAACGGGGAGCTGGTCGACAAGACTTCTTTAGTCGACGGTGACGTACTTCAGATCGGCCCTTACACGCTCCAGGTCAATTATATTGAAGACTCTCTCGGCATCACGGTCGAGATGGAGATTGAAGTCAACCCGCTGCAACCGGGAACTACGAAACTGCTTTGGGATGCCGGCGCGGAAGACTCTTCGACAAAGACCGTCTTGATTCAGATGCCTTCGATAGCCAAGAAGAAATCTGTCGTCACCCCTAGCGGAGCGAGGCGTGTCCAGGGAACGGGCTTGATGACAAGCGTGCTGGCGCCGGTCGATGAGCAGGCGTTGAATGTCTTTTGGGGGAAGAGAAAAAGGGAGGCGGGCAAGCTCGCCCCGCAGACGCTCCTTCACCCCAGAGGGAATAAGCAGGTCGGCAAGGCGCAATTCAACTGGAGGCCCACGCTCGACCTGAGCAGGATCTGGCGCAAGTCATATTTCTACTGGGGCATAGCCCTGGTCGTGCTGCTTTCGATCGCGGCATTTCTTATCTACGAAGACGCTTACTCGCCCGGCGAGATTACGCGCATACACCAGTCGACGGCGCCGCCCACCCGCGCGAATGCAATCGCGCTGCGGGCAAACGAGAACTCCTGCTCGAACTGTCACGGGGTGACGCAGGGCATGCAGGATAAGTGCATTAGCTGCCATCAGACGGACACCTTCCGCGCGGTCGTCTTCGACAAGCACTATAACGCGAACATAGGCTGTGTAGGGTGTCACACGGAGCATCAAGGGGAAAGCTCAGAATTCGGGTTGTTGAGCAATCAACTCTGCGCGAACTGCCACAACGGAACCTATACGGTCCAGGCGGGGGAAAAGGCCGGGACCGTTTTGCCCGTCGCGCACGGCGGCGACATTGGCTATCCGGTGGAGAACGGCAAATGGAAGTGGATGCTTGACGCGAACCAGTTGAGGATCAGGAGGCTTCCCGAGACGTGGGCGGGGGCGGGTTGGGATGCCAATCGCCAGTTCCATGCCATCCACCAGATGGGCCGCATGAACGGCAAGATGAGCTGTAAGGACTGTCACACGGCGGGCACGCGCGGCGACGCGGTCTTTCGCCGGACCCCGCGCGATGAGTGCGCCAAATGTCATAACGTCACCTTCACGGGTCAAACGACGGAACTGGCCCAGGCCAACTGTTACACCTGCCACCGCCAGCACGGGAGCAGCCCCGATCTGGTGAGGCTGCTGGAAGAGGGCAAAGACGAGAAGCGTCTGAAAGATTACGTAGACAAAGTCGAGAAGGGAATAATCGATAACCCTGAGCGGCTGGGTACGGCGCGACTTTTCACAGGCGTAGGCGGGGCCTCGGAGATACGCCAGCAGAAAGACGTTCTCAGGGCCAACCTCGACACGAACGTAGGCGCGCTGCCCTGGTATGGCTGGGCTGCTATGGTTGCCTTAGTGCCCGTCGCCGGGCTGATAGTAATGGCCGTTGGCACCGCACGCCGCAAGTACCTTCTCGATTCCGCGAAAGCCGACGCGACTATGAACCCGGAGGCGGCGCGCGCTCTCTCGATGGTGCTCGACGTGAAGAAGCTTGAGGCCGAAGGGCCGTCTTACCCGCACCCGGTTGTAAACCCGCTCACCTGCATCGGCTGTCACGCGTGCGTCGAGGCTTGCCCGCACGACGTTCTGGCGATCGTCAACGGCATATCCGTTCCCGTCGCCCCAGACCAGTGCATGGAAGATACTTCCTGCCAGGTCGAGTGCCCGACCAATCCGAAATCGTGCGTGGTAATCAATACCAAGAAAGTTATCCCGAAAAGAAAAGTCCCCGAGCGCGACCAGCGGTTTAAGACTAACGTCGAGGGCATCTACCTGATCGGAGACGTGTCTGGCGTCCCGCTGATAAAGAACGCCATAAACGAAGGAGCGGCGGTTATCGACAGCATACAGGAAGACATCCAGCGCGAGGGGCCGAACCCGAAGGCCGAGTATGATGTGGCGGTGATCGGGATTGGTCCGGGCGGTCTTTCGGCGGCGGTGATAGCAAAACAGCGTGGGCTATCATACATAGCAATCGAGCAGGACAAAGTCGTCGCCACCATTCAGCAGGTCTACCCCGCCGGCAAATTCGTCTTTTATAAACCCGACACGGTCGAGACTAAGGGGGGGATACCCCTGCCGGGCGCGGGCGGCTCGAAGGAGGAGATGCTCAAGGGCTGGCTCGATTCTATGAGATCGAACAACGTCGTCATAAACGAGGAAGAGAGCTGTAAGGACATAAAGCAGGAAGACGGCCTCTTCTTCGTGACGACGGAAAAAGGGAAAGTCAAAGAGAAGGCGACCTACAAGGCGCGGAAGGTGATTATTGCCATCGGAAATCGCGGCACGCCTATGAAGCTGGGCGTGAAGGGCGAGAACATAATGACAGTCGTTACGCCCGAGCCTCAACTGGCTAAGTTCTGCCCGACGTGCGGGAGCAGCCGCAAGGGGGCGCAGAAATTCTGTGTCGCCTGCGGCGCTCAGATACCGCTCAAGACCCAACCTCCTTACGAGACGGGAAAAGTCCAGTACAAGCTCACGGACCCTGATGACTACGTGGGGAAGAACTGCGTGGTGGTAGGCGCGGGCAATTCCTCGATCGAGGCCGCGGTCGATCTTACGGGGCTCAAACGCGACGGCGAGCGCATCACCTTCACCCGTAATAACAACGTCACGCTTGTCGTGCGCTCGGATTTCAAAGGTGACCTCAAGCTGGGCAACAAGATGAATGTGTACGACTGCATAGACGCGGGCAAGATAAAGGTTTTCTTCCGGACTGAGATCAAAGAGATCACGGAAACGGAAGTCGTTTTGATGGACGTCAGGAGCAAGGAAGAGAAGGCTCGCATACCGAACGATTTTGTCTTTGCTCTGATCGGCGGCGAGAAGCCGACAAAATTCCTCGAAGCCATCGGGATCAAGGTCGGCTAAATAAATATTTGCGCGGACTTTCGAGCGGTGTAGTATTCGAATTGTCACCTCTTTGACACAGGAGGGAACAGGTGAAGATCAGGCTTCTGCCAAGCTACGCGGGGCGAGATTCGCAGCTTCAATCGTTGACATCTTTTCTGGTCAATGACTGCGTTTCGATTGACGGCGGCAGCCTCGGGTTCGCCCTCCACCCCGACGAGATGAGCGCGGTCCGTCACGTCATTGTGACGCACGCTCACAGCGACCACACGGCCTCCTTGCCTATCTTTATCGCCGAAGCCTACACGAGCCTCGACGCTCCGGTGATTATCTATGGCACCTCGGAAGTCGTCAGGGCGCTCAAAGAGTTCGTCTTCAACGATCACATATGGCCGAACTTCGAAAATATCATGCTGATGAACCAGAGCGGCCCGACCATTGAATTTCGCGTCATCGAGCCTCGCCGGAGCATCACGATCGCGGGCCTTCGCGTCACCGCGATCCCTGTCAATCACGTGGTCCCGACCGTAGGCTTGATCGTCGAGCAGGATGGCGCGGCCGTCGCTTTCACGTCCGACACGTTCACGACCGATGAGCTGTGGGAGACTGCCAAAGGTAAAGAGCTTTTGAAAGCAGTCTTTGTCGATGTCTCTTACCCGAACGAGCTTGAACAACTCGCGAGCGACTCCAAACACCTGACGCCGCGACTGCTGGCCTCGGAGCTTGAAAAGCTTGGCCGCGACGTGGAGATATTTGCGGTCCACATCAAGCCTACGAACCGCGACGAGGTCATTCGCCAGCTAAAGATGCTTGAGAACCATTCAGTCTCAATCGGAGAGGTCAATCGAGTTTACGAGTGGTAGAAGCATGGATACGTCCGCAAAATTATAC
The DNA here is from genome assembly GCA_036277095.1 of Blastocatellia bacterium. Lineage (GTDB taxonomy): Bacteria > Acidobacteriota > Blastocatellia > UBA7656 > UBA7656 > DASUNP01. The sequence continues at coordinate 82,085 of DASUNP010000058.1, read as the reverse complement.
GTGACGGATTGCGACACGGGGATTACTACGCAACACGAGCTGGCCGCCGGAGAGACCAAGATCGGGCGGGCCATCTCGCGCAACGACATAGTGCTCGACGACGGCCAGGTCTCCCGCGAGCACGCGATAGTGCGCCCAGTGGGCAGGACCCACCTGATCGTCGACCTCAACAGCGCGAACGGGATCTACAAAAACGGCGAGCGTGTTCAGGAAGCCGTTCTCAAAGGCGGCGACATCATAACGATCAGCAAATACAGCCTCCGCTACGAAGAGGCCGTGACGACTCTCTCGATCAAGTACGATAACCAGGCTATGGGGAACACGGTGCTCCTTCGCTCCGTGGGCCAGATCGTCTCATCTCCTTTGCCCGAAATAGACAGATCGTCCCTATCAAACATGGACCTCACCTCTCAGGCCCTTCTCGACGACATCGTGGCGCTCAAGAAGAAGGCCGACACGCTCACGCGAATCTACGAGCTGAACGAGATGTTGAGGAAGGTCTTTTCGCTCGAAGACATATTCAAAAAGATCAGCGAGATGCTCTTTCGCTTGACGATCGCCGACCGCTTTTTCGTCTTGCTCAGGGAATCGCCCGCCGCCCCGCTCGCGCCCTTTGCCGCGGAGTATCGCAACCAGGGCCCGGGCGTGGTGAACGAAGATCTCTCCATTAGCAAAACGGTCCTCGACCGCGTTTTATCCGAGGGGATGTCTTTGCTCACTTTCGACACGATGGAAGACGAGCGGTTTCGCATGGCGAAGTCGATCATCATGCAGAAGGTGCGCTCGGTGATGTGCGCCCCGCTCCTGAGCAAAGACGGGATACTCGGCGTGATGTACCTGGACTCGCGCCAGGTCTTGCAGACTTTTACCGAAGATGATCTCGATCTGCTCAACGCGCTCGCGGCCGAGACATCGATAGCCGTAGACAACGCGATAACTCATAAACAGCTCGTCAGGGAAGCGCTGGCGAGGGCCAAGTTTGGCCGCTTCATGCCTCCGTTTATCGTCGATAAGATTCTGGCGAACCCGGACGAGATAAGCATGGGAGGGTCTAACCATGTCGTGACGATTCTGTTTTCCGACATCCGCGAGTTCACGTCCATGGCCGAAGAGCTTCAGCCCGAGATCGTCGTCCAGATACTCAACGGGTACTTTGCCGACATGACGCCGATAATATTCGGCCACAACGGGCTGCTCGATAAGTACATAGGCGACGGGTTGATGGCGCTGTTCGGGGTTCCCTCGCACATAGAGACGGCGGCCGTAGACGCGGTCGCCGCCGCGATAGACATGATGCGCCGCATGAAATTCGTGAATGAGGTGTTGAAAAGCAAAGGGCTTTCAGAGATCGCCATAGGCATAGGCATAAACACTGGGATGGCGACCGTAGGCTACATCGGCTCTGAGGAACGCACGGATTACACGGCGATAGGCGATTCTGTGAACCTGGCGGCGAGGCTCGAAAAGGAGGCGCAGGCCGGGCAGATAATAATCAGCCATTCTACTTTAGAAGCCATAGCGGGTCGCTTCCCGACGAAACCTTCAGGCGAAGGCGAAGTGACCATAAAGGGGAAGAGCGAGCGCGTGAGGGTGTACGAAGTCTTGTGGCAAGAAGCGCAATTGACCGGCTCAGGCATGCTGCTGTCGCCCGGCTATTCAGCCCGCCCGACAAGAACCGATTGAGCTAAGAACCGGCAATACTACCCCATCCTGAAGAACCCTTTGATCCGGCGGAGAATCGTTTGAGTCTGCATACGCTTCTCGTCTTCCGCGACGGCGCGCGTCAACTGCGCAAGCTCCGCCTGGCGGTCGGCAATCTTGCGGCTCAGCTCTTCGGCTAGCTGCGCGTTATCGCCGAGCAGTTGCTCGATGACTCCCTTCCTGATTTCGAGTATCTCAACCTCTTCGATCGCGCTCACGTCCGCCGTGCGCGGCTCGCCCGTCAGCAGCGCCATCTCGCCGAAAAAGTTCCCCGGCTCAAGCACGGCCACGTGGTGCTGGTCGCCGTTATTGCTGGGCAGCCGAACCTCCACTTTGCCCCGATGGATGATGAACATCGATTCGCCCGGGTCGCCGCGCCTTATTATTATTTCGCCCGGCGCGTAAACCGATCTGACCATGCTCTTGACGACCGCTTCTTTCTCTTGCTCCGAGAGCGGGTCGAAAATATGCACCTGGTCCAACGCCCTGTGATAATCGGCTTCGCGAGATGTGGAAAGCTCCTGCTCACCCATGATGATCGTGCGGACGGGGAAGGGGATTTCTATGTCGCTTCGATTATAGACGTACCATATCCGCTCCCGAATCTTGGCGTCCATATCCGGAGTCCACATGTAATCTTTGACCCAGTAGAGGACTTCGTATGTGATTGAAGAATCTGCGAACTCGTTTATGCGAACGACAGGCGTGATCTCCGTCGCGACGTTAGGCACGGCTCGGACGGCTTCCCTCACCAGGCAGATGACGGTCTGTGGAGGTATGCGATAGGGCGCGGGGAACCGGAGTATGCGGCGGTTGAGGTTGCCGAAAGGAAATACTTCCAGAGGCTCGCGCGCCACCTTGCTGTTCGGGATTATGATGATCGTGTTGTCGTTAGTGCGGATCGTGGTCGCGCGCCACGTGACAGACTCTACTCGGCCGATCATCTTATCGACGCGTATCGCGTCTTTGATGTGATAGGGCTGCTCTATGTGGAGCGAGACGCCCGCAAAGAAATTCCCGAGCGTGTCTTGCAGCGCAAGACCTATGATGACGGAGACGACTGCGGAAGTCGCCAGAATATTGCCGAGGTTCTTTTCCAGCACGATCCAGTAGGCGGCTATCAGCAGTATCAGGTAACCGATTATCGACACGACGCCGCGCAGCAGCGCGGGCGCTTCGCGCCCCTTGCGCCGCTGAAAGAGAACGTCGAAAAGCACAAACCCTATCGCGCGGACGAGGAATATCCCGAGGCTCAAGAGCGAGGCGGTCAGGAGCCATTTCTTAGCCTCTTCGCTAAAGAGGTCGGGTTCGGGCAGCACGGCTACGCCGTAGACGAAGGCCAGCACGGCGCTCAGGGCCAGAGGGATGATCAGCTTCTTCATGGGTTGTTATTTCGGCGCCGCTAACAGCTACGCGCCGCGACGCGCGCAGCCCCGAGCAAGGCCGTTTTATCGTTACGAACTACTTGCACTCTGATGGTTTCAAGCAAAGGGGTGAGGCGGCCTTTGTCCAGAAAAGCCCGCATAAAAGCGCCGTCCTTGAGTTTCTCTAATATCTTCGGCGCGATGCCCCCGCCGATGAAAACGCCTCCCGTCGCTTTAAGAAGGAGCGCGACGTTGCCCGCCGTGGCGCCGTAAAAAGAGGCGAACATGTCGAGCGCCTTGGCGCATAATTCCGACTCGCCCGCCAGCGCCGCCTCGGAGATCACCTTGCTCGGGTCCTCGCGCTCGATGCGCTCGCGCACCGCAGGGACTTCTTCCCCGTGTCCGCCGGAGCTTAAAAAGCGGTATATGTTGAACAACCCCGGGCCTGAAAGCACGCGCTCAATTGATACGTGCCGGTACTCTTTGAGCAGGAAGCGAAGCAGCCCGATCTCAAGCTCGTCGCGCGGGGCCAGGTCCATGTGGCCGCCTTCCGACGCGGAGGGCGAAAACCAGCCTCCGTCCCAAAACAGGCTTGCGACGCCGAGCCCCGTGCCCGCTGCGATGAGCGCAGCGTTGCCGCTCTCGCTCGTGCCAGGGTTGAGCGTCACCAGTTCTTCCGGCTTTAGCTCCGCCAGCCCGTAAGCAGTCGACTCCAGGTCGTTGAGCAGGGTTACGGACGCAAGGTCCAACATGCGCGCGAGGCTGTGTGAGTCGACTATCCAGGGGAGGTTCGGCGTGACCGAGCGGCCGTCGACGACAGGGCCCGCGACGCCGAAGCAGGCCGCCGTCACGGCGCGCGTCTCATCGGTCAGGAATTTCTTGACGATGTCCTCAAGCCCGCCGTGGCCCTTGCTCGAAAAGCTCTGCTGCCGCGTCGATTGCAGCGAGCCATCAACCACATCGAACAGGCCCAGGTTCGTCTTTGTCCCGCCAATGTCTCCCGCCAGGATCATCTTGCTCTTGCCCCTTGCCTTAATAACTCAACATTCTGTGCGCCTCATTCCTGAATCCGTTGATGTAGGCAGCGCCCCACATCGGCGTCCTGCCCAGGTAGAAAAGCCGTCTGGTGCCGAGTTCGTAGATCACAGGAAACTCAAAAGCCCCCATGTGTTTCGACGGCGTCTCATTCGCTATCGCAAGCGCAGTCGCCTGATCGACCACATCCACAATGGCCACCGGATAGCATACTAACGCCGCAAAGAAACCGAGCGGCAGCGGAGTCTCCTTGGCGCTCGTGGCGTAATTAAAACAGTGCGAAGAGAATCTTCTGAGGCTCATAGGGTCAATAGCCGTGAGGTACTGAAGCACGAAGAACCTCTCAAACATCCCGAACTTCGACAACTCGAATCCGCCCTTGTGAGCGACCGCCGCGAAAGTCTGCCCGCCATAGGGGACGTTCTCCGCACACTTGAAGCCTTCGCCGTAAAGCCGTTGCAGAATGCTCTGCACGTACGCCCTTAAGAAGCTCTCCTTTTGCATCTCTTGCATCGACATAATTCCTCGCCCTTTTTATTCGTTATGACGCGCCGGTCCGCGCTATCATCTCGCCCGCGCGTATGACTGCCTGTTCGTAGACGCGGTCGTGGCCGAGCAGATCAAGCTCTTTGCCTATGAGCGCGCTTTCGCTCCAATCCTCGTAATCCAGCACGCGCTGAAAGCGTTTCTCTTCGCCAAGCGTAGCGCCGGTTTCGATCCTCTTGCCGTCGGCGCTACGTCTCACGGTAAATGATGCGGCCTGGTCTGCGGTCGTTCCCAGAGTGACGAGCGCGAGGTGCCCCGGCTCGATCTGGCGGCTGGTGCGCGCGAACTCCATCGTTAAACGATTCTCCCCCGCCGAAAGCTCAAAGACTGTAGCGTCGGCAGTCGTCTTTGCGGCATCCGAGGCCGCCCATCCCAAACGGCTTGCGAGCCAGCCGCCCAGCAACAAAGCCCTCGCAGGGATTGCGTCGCCCTCTTCGAGCGGCGAGTATTCGATCACGACGCGGTTCAATTGTCTTAGCAGCCGACGGTACTCGGTCACGTCGTAGAATCCCGCCAGCAGCGCGCGCCAGGCTGTAAGGCGCGCCCAGTTCAAATCGCTGAATGCGGTCCATCGGGGGTTGTCGCGAAGTATGTCGGCCAGGCTCGCCAGATCGCGGTAAGGGGCGCGGAAGTCCGCCGAATCGATGACGACGCGGGTTGAAATGTCTACCAGCCGCTCGAATGCTTTGTCATCAAGACGCGGCTCTGCCCGCCACCAAAGATAGACGGGCAAATCCGAAAGCAGGAGCTGGACGATCAGGCTCGCGACGGTGTCTACCTGCGCCTTGCGCGCGGTGATCGTCACCTGTTCGCAGCAGACCTGTTTCGACGACGCGGTCGGGAGAGTGCACCGGGAAGTCACTTCAGCCGACAACGAAGACTCTTCAGCCTGGCGGTCCGCGACGGTCAGGATCGCTCGGCACGGGTGCGCCGCCGTAACATCCGTGAGCATGTCGTCAAGCTCGTTTAGGTCATCGCCCGAGGGGGCGTAGATTATCAAGTTCAAAAGGCTGGCTCGGATGATCCCGCCGTCATCTCCATCCTCGCCCGCCTGCTTCCACAAAGAAGTCAGATCGCGTTCGATCGCCGACACGTCGATTGATGATTTTGCATTTAAGGATTGAGGTTGCTCATTCATCGCTTGTTCCCCTGAAGATTTCAAATTTTCATGGCGGATGATTCGCTATAGCGCGCCGCGATTTGAAATCTTCATGGCTTGCGCCACTGTCGCCCGTCTTTCTCTAACAACTCGTCCGCCTCTTCCGGCCCCCACGTCCCCGCCTCGTAGTTGGGGAAATTGGGCTTCGCGCTTTGCCACGCTTCGAGTATGGGCATGACGATCTCCCAGCCGCGCTCTGTCATGTCGCGGCGCGCGTAAAGAGTCGAATCGCCCAGTATGCAATCGAGCAGTAGCCGCTCGTATGCTTCCGGTGACGAGACCCCGAACGACGCGCCGTAACGAAAGTCCATGTTGACCCACCTTATGCGCGTTATCTGCCCCGGCACTTTTGCGCCGACCCTGAGCGTGATGCCTTCGTCTGGTTGGATGCGCACGACTAAGACGTTCGGCTCAAGCTGCTGCGAAGGGATATTGCGGAACAACAGGTGCGGGGCCTGCTTGAAATGAATCGCGATCTCCGTCACGCGCTTCGGCATGCGCTTGCCCGACCTTATGTAAAAAGGCACGCCCGCCCAGCGCCAGTTGTCGAAATAGAGTTTCAACGCCGCGTAAGTCTCAGTAGCCGACTCGGGGTTCACATCCTGTTCCTGGCGATAGCCCGGCACCTCTTTGCCACCGACTGACCCCGGCCCGTACTGGCCGCGCACGACAGACTCGGCGACCGCCTCGGCAGGCATGGGGCGGACCGCCTGCATCGCTTTTATCTTCTCGTCGCGCACGGCGTTCGCAGAGAGTGATATAGGCGGCTCCATCGCCACGAGCGACAGGACTTGAAAGACATGGTTTTGAATCATGTCTCGCAAGACGCCTGCCGTCTCGTAATAACCGCCGCGACCTTCGACGCCTATCGCTTCGGCGTTTGTGATCTGCACGTGGTCGATGTAACGGTGGTTCCAGATCGGCTCGAATATTCCGTTCGCGAAACGAAAGACCAACAGGTTCTGGACTGTCTCTTTGCCCAGGTAGTGATCGATTCTGTAGACCTGATCTTCTTCAAACACTTTTGCGACATCCGTGTTGAGCTGTTTCGCGCTTTCAAGATCGTGGCCGAACGGTTTTTCGATGATGATGCGAGTCCAGCTACCCGGCTTCGGGCGTGCGAGGCCCGCCGCGCCAAGCTGCTCGATCGCTTCGCTGTAAAGGCCGGGCGCGACCGAAAGGTAAAAGACGCGATTGCCCGCTGTGCCGCGCTCGCGGTCTATCTGGTCGAGCAACTCGGTCATCCTTTTGTAGCAGTCGGGGTCGTTGATGTCGCCCGATATGTAATAAATCCCCTGCGCAAAGCTCTGCCACACGGCCTCGTCGACGCGCTTTGCTTCCGAGTAAGTAATAATCGCGTCTTTCATCTTGCCGCGAAACTCTTCGTGCGACATCGGAGAGCGCGAAAAGCCGAGGATCGCAAATTCCGCAGGCAGCAGCCGCTCCTGCGTCAGCCGGTAGAGGGCCGGCAACAGCTTGCGTTTCGTAAGGTCGCCCGACGCGCCAAAGATGATTACGGTGCAAGGGTCAGCCACTCGTTCGAGCCTGACCCCCTCTCTCAAAGGATTATCATTTTTGCTCGACATTGCTTGCGTCCCTTTTTAGGTGAAATCATTTTGCCAACTGCTCCCACTCGGTATGGACGAAACCTGCATCGGGCCGGTCGGTCCGCTGGTAAGTGTGCGAGCCGAAAAAGTCGCGCTGCGCCTGCGTCAGGTTCAAAGGCAGGTTCGCCGTGCGATACGTGTCGAAATAGGCGAGGCTCGCGCTCATCGCCGCCGCGGGGATCCCCAGCGACTGCGCCGCCGTCACGGCCTGCCGCCAGCGGGGTTGCGCCTCCAAGACCCACGCTTTGAAATCCTCGTCCAGCAAGAGATTCGGCAGATCCGCGCGGCGCTGGTAAGCCTGTTTGATCTTGTCCAGGAATTGTGCGCGGATGATGCAGCCGCCTTTCCAGATGCGGCTCAACTCTCCGAGATCAATATTCCAATTGTACTCTTCGGACCCTCTGCGAATCAGGTTCATCCCCTGCGCGTACGAGCAAATCTTTGACGCATAAAGCGCGTCGTGAACGGCGTTGATCATCGCGTCGCGGTCGCCCGTATACCCGCTCTGCTGCGGGCCGGGGAGCTGGCGGCTGGCTTCGACTCGCTCCGATTTAAGGCCGGATAGAGTTCGCGCGTCGACGGCCGCCTGCATGGTTGGGATCGTTATTCCAAGCTCAAGCGCGATCTGAGAAGTCCACTTGCCTGTCCCTTTCTGTCCCGCCTGGTCGAGGATCAAATCGACGAGTGGCCGGCCAGTCTCCTCATCCGTGACGGTAAATATCTTTGCGGTGATCTCTATGAGAAACGATTTAAGCGCGCCTTCATTCCATCGCCCGAATATCTCTGCAAGCTCCGCAGCCTGACAGCCCAGCACGTTGCGCAGAATGTCGTATGCTTCGGCGATCAACTGCATGTCACCGTACTCTATGCCGTTGTGGACCATCTTGACGAAGTGGCCCGCGCCGTCCGGCCCGATGTAGGTCACGCAAGGGCCGTCGTCGACTTTCGCCGCGATCGCCTCCCAGATCGGCCGCACGTGCTCGTATGCCTGCTTGTCTCCGCCCGGCATGAGCGACGGCCCCCAGAGCGCGCCCGACTCGCCGCCCGACACGCCCGATCCTATGAAGTTGAAGCCTTCGGCCTTCAGCTCGCGCTCGCGCCGCTGCGTATCTTTGAACCACGAGTTGCCGCCGTCGATTATTATGTCGCCAGGGTCGAGGTGAGGTTTCAACTGGTTGATTACGTCATCGACGGGCTGGCCGGCTTTTACCAGGAGTATGATCTTGCGCGGCGTCTCAAGCGAGTTGACGAAATCCTGAATCGAATATGCGCCGATAACCTGTTTGCCTTCGGCGCGCGAAAGGAACTTATCCACTTTCGCGGGGTCGCGGTTAAAGACTGCGATCGGATACCCGTTGCGCGCTATGTTGAGCGCGAGGTTCTCTCCCATCACAGCCAGTCCTACCATGCCAATCTTTGCTAATTCGGGCCTAGTCGTTGCAGTCATCTTTTTCACCTCTATGCCGGGGCGGCAGTTCTTTTAGTATGAGCGCCCAAGGGGGCGCTAAAGAGTGATTGAGATTAACAGAATTCTTCAGAGATCAGAAGCCGGTTTATCTGTTCAGAATTACATGCCACAGAGACACGGAGACACAGAGTTTTATTAATGATTCTCTCTGTGCGCTCTGTGTCTCTGTGGCTAAGTATTTTCATGAGTATGGCTCTGCTCGTGGTCCGCAAGAAGGCTTGCGGCGTGCTCGTCTACGAGCCAGAGCAGGGTCCCGTTTCGCGGGCGAATGAGCTGGCTCGGATAAGTCTCGGGCCGGTGAGGCCCTTCGAGGACCGCCTTCAGCGCGTCGGCCTTGTCTTCGCCCGACGCCACAAAAGTCACGTTCCGCGCGTTGTTGATCGTAGCCGCTGTAAGCGTTATTCGATGAGCGTTCAGTTTTTCAACATAATTCGCAACCGCTACGCGGTCGTTCGCGTTGAGCGCCTGTGTGCCGGGGAAAAGCGACGCCGTGTGCCCGTCAGGCCCCATGCCTAACAGCACGAGGTCGATTCTGGGCATGTTCGAAAGCGGCGCGGTTGCGGCGCGCGGCGCGCCCGGGCCCGCGAGGAAGAATCGCGTGAGCGAGTCGGAATACTCTTCGGCAGCGCGGTCGTGGTCCGGGTTTTCCGCCGGGATGCGAAAGACGTTCGCTTCGGGGACGGGAACTTTTGAAAGCATCGTCTCGTGAGCCATGCGAAAGTTGCTATCCGCATGATCCGGCGCAACGCACCGCTCGTCGCCCCAGAAGAAATAGATCGATGACCACGGGACAGTGTCTAAGAACGGCTCTTCGGCCAGCAGCGAAAACATCGCCCGAGGCGTCGAGCCGCCCGCGAGCGCGACCGTGAAATGGCCGCAGCCGATCACGTATTGATCCGCGAGCCGCGCGAAATGGCGCGCGGCCTTCAGCGCAAGCTCCTGCTGATCTTTGTAGACGCGAACCTGCGCGTCCGATTTGCTTAACATTCTAGGTCTCATAACTTGTTACTCGCCGCCTCTTGTTCTGTTCTGCCAGAGCCACGCGCCGCCTCTCAGGCCGTACTCGTTAGGGATGACTTGAACATCTTCGTCTAGCTTGAAATTGATCTTGTCGGCATTTCCTCCGCCGATGTAGAGACGGTCGAAATTCGTCAGCGTGCGCATGCTCTCGATAGCCTTTCGCACACGGCTGTTCCATTTCTTTTTGCCGATCTTTTTATACGCCTCGTTGCCGAGTTGCTCGTCGTATGTCTCGCCCTTGCGAAATTGTATATGGCTGATCTCAAGATGCGGCGCGAGCTGCCCTTCGACAAACAACGCGGAGCCAAACCCTGTTCCCAGGGTTATCACCATCTCGACGCCTTCTCCTCGAATGGCTCCGAATCCTTGCATGTCTGCGTCGTTAAGCACGCGCACATGTTTCGCAAGCCTGCTTTCAAGCGCTCCGGCAAGGTCGAAGCCCCTCAGCGTCTTGGTTCCAAGATTGGGGGCTGTCAAAACCTTTCCGTTGCGAACGACACCGGGAAACCCGACCGATACGACTGCGTAATCCGAGAACGGCTCCACAAGCTTGACGATCTCGTCTACCAGCGTTTCGGGTTTGCGAAGGCGAGGGGTCTTCACGCGGACGCGGTCTGTCACCATTTCGCCGTCTGTGTTTATGATCGAAGCTTTTAGCCCCGACCCGCCGATGTCTATTGCCAGGATGCGCTCACCCTCGGAGAGCGAGCCTCTTGCTTCCGTCGTCGGTTGATTGGTTAAAAATGCTGGCGTGGTCATCACACCTCCTTATCTTGTTTTCGAAAAGTGACAGGGTCAGTCTTTCTGCTCTGCCCAGTCGGTATGTACGTAGCCACGTTCAGGGTGGTCTTTGCGAATGTACGTGTGGGAGCCGAAAAAGTCGCGCTGCGCCTGCGTCAGGTTTTGCGGCAGATCGCGCGTGCGATAGCTGTCAAAGTAAGCAACGCTCGCGCTCATCGCGGGGACCGGTATCCCCGTGCGCAAAGCCGTCTCTATGGCCCGCCGCCAGTTTGATTGCGAGCTTTGAATTGCTCGGTTGAACTCGTCGTCAAGCAGCAGATTTGCGAGGTCAGGCTTGCGGTTGTAAGCGTCCATAATCGTGTCGAGAAAACGCGCGCGAATTATGCACCCGCCTTTCCATATGCGCGCCAGCTCTCCCAGTTGAATATTCCAGTTGTGATGGCCTGAAGCCGTCGAGATTAAGTCCATCCCTTGCGCGTACGAGCAAATCTTTGACGCATAAAGCGCGTCGCGCACGGCAGTCACTAATCTATTCTTATCGGCGCGCGACCCCGTGGCCCGAGGCCCCTTGATCTTTTTGCTGGCTGCCACGCGCTCGTCTTTCAGGCTTGAGATGACGCGCGCGTCGATCGCAGCGGCAATCGTAGGCACGGGGACGGCTTGCTCTACGGCCTCTTGAACGGTCCACTTGCCGGTGCCTTTCTGCTCGGCTTTATCGAGCACAAGATCGACCAGCGGGCGGCCAGTCTCCTCATCGCGAACGCGCAGAATCGTAGCCGTGATCTCTATCAGAAATGATTCGAGCGAGCCGCGATTCCATTCTTCGAATATCTCCGCCATCTCTGCGGCGTCGAGCCTCAACGCTTTGCGCAGAATGTCGTATGCTTCGGCGATCAACTGCATGTCGCCGTACTCAATGCCGTTGTGCACGGTCTTGACGAAGTGGCCTGCGCCGTCCGGCCCGACGTAGGTTACGCAAGGGCCGGATTCGGTCTTCGCGGCGATGGCTTCAAAGACAGGGCGCAAATGCTCGTATGCCGCGCGGTCGCCGCCTGGCATGAGCGAAGGGCCGTGACGCGCGCCTTCTTCGCCCCCCGACACGCCGCAGCCGACGAAGCTCAAGCCCGAGGCTCTCAAATCGCTCTCGCGCCGCTGCGTGTCTTTGTAATAAGAGTTCCCTCCGTCGATCACAATGTCGCCCGCGTTGAGCAGCGGCTTGAGTCTTTCGAGCGTCGCGTCAACGGGAGCGCCCGCCTTTATCATCATCATTATCCGGCGTGGCCGCTCAAGCGAGCGGACGAACTCTTCGAGCGTGACAGCGCCGGTGAACTGTTTCTCGCGGTTCTCTTCGACGAACTTCTCGACCCATTCGGTTTCGAGGTTCCAGACCGCCACCGGGAAGCCTTTCTCTTCGACGTTCAGGGCGAGGTTGCGGCCCATCACGCCGAGGCCGATCATGCCGAAATGCGCCTGCTTTGGTTTAGCTATTTCAGTTGCCATTGAATTACCTTGCCGCTCACGCCCCCGCGGATTGATGACCGCCGAGCACGAATCGCTCGATCCCGCGCGCCCACCCTTCATCATCGTTCGACGTAGTCACGTGAAGCGCTTCCATGCGAACCTCGTCTACGGCCTGCCCCATTGCAATGCTGGTGCCCGCCTGTCGGAACATCTCGACATCGTTCGGGCCGTCGCCGATCACAGCTACAGATTCTGTGGAGACGCCCAGCAACGCGGCGAGGCGCACGATCACAGTGCCCTTGTGTATGCCGTAAGATGTTACGTCGAGGAAGCGCGGCTTGGATCGTGACGCAGAGACTTTGTCGGGCAATTCGCCCAGCACTCGCTGCTCGGCTACGGCCACAAGCTCGGGCTTTCCGACTACTGTCAGCTTGTTGACCGGATCATTCAGACGCTTATCGTAATCATCCATGTTCGGGCTGAACCCCGAAGTATGCTCCTCGCGGTCGACGAAAGCATTGCGCTCTCGGACGTACCATTCAGTTTCGTCATAAAGCCAGACGCCGATGCCAAGCTCGTCGGCAATCGCTTTGATGTGAGCGATGACGGGCGGCTCGATTATGCTGCGGGCCATCACGCTGCCGTCAGCGGTGACAACGAGGGCGCCGTTGAACGCGGCGAAAGGCGAGCGAAGAGAGAGGGCTTCGGCAAGCGGGCGGATGCTGCGCGCGGGGCGCGAGCTTGCGAGCGACAACTGGACTCCGCTGCCGTAGAGCCTCGCCGCCGCCTGCTTCGTAGCCTCTGTCAATTCGTGGTTTGACGTGATGAGCGTGCCGTCTATGTCGGAGACCACGAGCGCGATTGGTGAGCGTGTTTCGGGGTTAGTCATACCAAAGTCCTGAGTGCTGAGTGCTGAGTCCTGAGTGAGGAACCGGAGCCAGTATTCTGATGTTTTATACTCAGCACTCAGGACTATCTTTTACTTGGCTTGGCCTTGCACAATCGGAAAAGCGTTTTGGACTATCTCCAGAATCGCGCGAAGCCCTGCGGCCACGTCTTCCCCGAGGTGGATGCGGATCGCGCGGCGCGAGCGGCTCGCGAGCGATTGGAAATCCCCGAGCGCCTGGGCCTGCTTGAGTATGCCAAAGGTGAATGGCTCATTCGGCAGCGGTATATCTTCGACCGTTTCGGCGGTCACCTGAATAAAGACGCCGCTCGCCGAACCCCCCTTGTGCAGTTGCCCCGTCGAATGCAGGAAGCGCGGCCCGTACCCGGTAGTCGTAGCCACGCGGAGCGCGTCGCGCAGGTGAGTCCGGATCGCTTGAATGATCTCTTCGTGTTCGGGAGTCTCCTGAATGTAGTCGAGCAGCGCGACGTAATCGCTCGCCCCGACGCGGCCCAGATGCCGTGTGACAAACTCGTCGAGCGATGCTCCCGCTCCGAGTTGATCGATGGTCTCGCGCTCGGCGTAGGCGACCAGTCCCCGCCCTTCGGCTGCGACGTCTTGTTCGGGCAGTTCGCCGTTCTTTTTGAATTCGTCGAGCAGACGGCGCGTGTTGTCTTTGCTCTCCTGAACGTTCGGCTGGTCGAACGGGTTGATGCTTATGATACGGCCCGCGATGGCCGTTGCCATCTCCCAGAGGTAAAACTCTTCGCCCAGGTCGAGCGGGTCATGAAGGGTTCGGCGAACAACTGGATGGCCTGCCGCTTCAAGCGCGCGGAGCTTGCTGTCCGTGTCGGAATCGGGCTGGCCCACGCCGATGTGAACGAAGAGGCGATCATTGCCATAAACTCCGGGAGCGCCGAGCGCCTCGCCCGCCACTGGCACTATCCCTCGACCCTCTTTGCCCGTGCTCTCGGCAATCAACTGCTCGACCCACAGACCGAGCGACGAGATATCTGCCGATGTCGACAGCGTCAGCTTGTCGCGGCCCGCGTTTGCGAGCACGCCCAGGATCGCGCCGAGACGAGCCGCCGGGTTGTCTTCCGTAGGCACGCACGAAGCGCAGGCGTGCATCACGCATTCGGCGCGGTCTAGCAGCGAGCGGAAGTCGAAGCCCTGGAGCGCGGCCGGAACCATGCCGAAGAATGAAAGGGCCGAATACCTTCCGCCGATGTCCGGGGGGTTCAGGAATATTCGGCGGAAGCCGTCGCCTTTCGCCATCTCTTCCATCAAAGTTCCGGGATCGGTTATGGCGACGAAGTTCTGGCCCGCGCGATCGCCTTTGATCTCGCGCATGCGGTTGAAGAAATACTTGTAGAACATCAGCGGCTCGGTCGTCGTGCCCGACTTGCTCGCAACGATGAAGAGCGTGTGCTCAAGGTCGACTCTCTCTTCAAAGCTCTTGACCGTGGCCGGGTCCGTGCTGTCGAGCACGTGCAATTCCGGGAACCCCTCGCGCTTGCCGAAAGTTCGGCGAAAGACCTCGGGGCAGAGGCTGCTGCCGCCCATCCCGAGCAGCATAACGTCTGTGAAACCGTCATTGCGCACGCGCTCGCTGAATGCCGTAAGCTCGTCGGCTGCCTCGACCAGTTGGTCGACGACTGTGACCCACCCCAGGGCGTTGCGGATGATCTTCTGGTGTTCGTCTTCGGGCTTCCAGAGGCTCGCGTCTTTATTCCAGATGCGCCGAATCCACTGCTCGCGCTCCGCGCCCTTGATCGTCTCTTTGACTTCGTCGGCGTGCGGGCCGAGCGAGGCGGTCTGCCGTTCGAGTATGCCGCTCGTGATTGCGGCCTGTTTTGAAGAGATGCTCCCCATCAGAGTGCGGAACGATTCGGCGAATGACTTGACGCCCTCTTCCTGCAATTTGTCCGTGACATCTTTCAGGCTGATGCCTATCCCTGCAAGCTCCTCGAAAATCTTCGGGGCCGCATCTATATTTTCATCGAGGCTCAAACGCACTTTACCGTGGTCCCTGAACGCTGTGAACGTAGCCGGCGGGACCGTGTTGACCGTGTCAGGCCCGATCAATTCTTCAACGTAATATACATCGCTGTATTGAGGGTTCTTCGTGCCGGTGCTGGCCCAGAGCGGGCGCTGCACCTGTGCGCCCGCAGCGCGGAGCTTTTCAAACCTGTCGCCGTGAAATATGTGCTTGAACTCTTGATAGATCAGCTTCGCGTTTGCAATCGCTGCTTTGCCGAGCAAGGATGTGAGCTTTGATTTCTCGTCTTCGTCACTGCTGCGGCGACAGCGGAATTCAAGGTCGTTATCGATGGAAGTGTCTATGCGGCTCACGAAGACGCTCGCGACCGAAGCGATGTTATTTACAGGCTGGCCCGACTCGGCGCGCTTTTCGAGGCCGCGAATGTATGCTTCGGCGACTTCTTTATAAGTTTCGAGCGAGAAGATGAGCGTGACGTTTATGTTGATGCCTTCGGCTATCAGGGCTTCGATCGCCGGTATGCCTTCGGGCGTGGCGGGAATCTTGATCATCACGTTCTTGCGGTTGAGCGCCGCCCACAGCCGCTTGGCTTCCGCGATGCTGCTCTCTGTGTTGTCGGCAAGCAGCGGCGAAACTTCGAGGCTCACGTAGCCGTCGACGGCTTTCGTGCGATCATAAACCGGAATGAACAGATCGGCCGTGCGCTGAATGTCTTCGATCACAAGGGATTCGTAAATCTCCTGTGCGTCTTTGCCTTCGGAGATCAGCTTTCGCATGGCTACGTCGTAATCTGTGCTACCTGTGATCGCCTTTTCGAAGATCGCGGGGTTTGAAGTCACGCCGCGAAGATCGTCGCCGCCCACCTTGTCTTGCAAGTTCGAGGTGACGCCTTTCGGCAGCCCGTGAATCTTGCGCTCTAGGTCGCCCGTATCGATAAGCGCTCTTCGTATGTTGTCGTACCAGATGCTCTGCCCGTGTTTTTGCAACTCGACTAAGGGGTTCTCGCTCATATCCTCATTCTCCGTTCTTTTAAGCTAAACGCGTGTGCGCTCGATTACGGCGCGCGCTTCGGCGACTACGTTCTCGACAGTGAAGCCAAACTGCTTGAGCAACTCTTTGAGCGGCGCTGAAGCCCCGAAGTCGCGGCGCGCGATGATGGCCCCGTCCAGTCCTACGTACCCGTGCCAGCCGAGATTCGACCCGGCTTCTACGGCTACGCGCGCACGCACCGCCGGGGGCAGTACGCTGGCGCGGTACTCTTCCGGCTGCCGCTCGAAGACCTCCCAGCTTGGCATGCTCACAACGCGCGATTTTATTCCCTCTGCCGTCAACTGCTCGTGCGCCGCGACGCATAACTGCAACTCTGAGCCAGTCCCCATCAATATCACGTCGGGTGTAGCGTCAGAATCTGCCAGCACGTAAGCCCCTCGCTGCACGCCTTCAGCCGAAGCGTATTTGGCGCGGTCGAAAGTCGGTAGCGGTTGCCGGCTCAAGATCAAAGCGACGGGATGATCTTTGCAATTCATGATGTAACGCCAGGCTTGGGCCACCTCGTTGGCGTCCGCAGGGCGCATAACCAAAAGCTGGGGGATCGCGCGCAGGCTTATCAACTGCTCGATGGGCTGGTGCGTAGGCCCGTCTTCGCCCACGCCGATAGAGTCATGTGTGAAGATGAAGAGCGCCGGCAATTCCATCAGGGCCGAAAGCCGTATGGCTGCGCGCATGTAATCCGAGAAGATCAGAAAGCCCGACCCGTAGGCCCGCAATTTCGAGAGCGCCATGCCGTTTAAAATCGCGCCCATAGCGTGCTCGCGCACGCCGAAGTGGAAGTTGCGCCCTGCGTACGAACCGGCTTCAAAGTCTCCGCCGTCGGCGATGCGCGTCTTTGTCGAAGGCGCGAGATCAGCCGACCCGCCTATGAGCCACGGGACGCGCGACGTGACGGCGTTCAAAACCTTCGAGCTTGCATCGCGCCCGGCCATGCCCTTTTCGTCTGCCGCAAAGACGGGGATGGTTTCATCCCAGTTGTCGGGAAGCTCCCCGGCCTGCATGCGCTCCCACTGGGCGGCAAGCTCCGGATGGTCCTGGCTGTAGGCGAAGAATTGCTCTTTCCACTCGGCCTCGGCCCGCTGCCCGCGCTCTATCGTGCGGTTAGTGTATTGCTTCGTCTCGTCCGGGACCAGGAACTTCGCGTCCGGCGGCCAGCCGTACCGCTGCTTCGTCAATCGAATCTCTTCTTCGCCCAAAGGCTCGCCGTGCGCCGCGTGCGTGTCCTGCTTATTCGGCGCGCCCCACGCGATGTGGCTGTCGACTATTATGAGCGTAGGCCGCTCGGTCTCTTTATGAGCCGTCGCAAGCGCGCCCGTGAGCGCGTCGAGATCGTTGGCGTCGCCCACGCGCAGCACGTTCCAGTGGTAAGAGATGAACCGCGCCGCCACGTCATCCGTGAAAGCCAGCGCCGTGTTGCCTTCGATGGTGATGTGATTGTTGTCGTAGATCCAGACCAGCTTGCTGAGCTTCAGGTGGCCCGCGAGCGAAGCGGCCTCTTGAGAGACGCCTTCCATAATGCAGCCGTCGCCCGCGATCGCGTAGACGCGGTGATCTACGATCTCGTGGCCGGGTCGGTTGAAATAGCTCGCCAGCCACCGCTCGGCTATTGCCATCCCGACGGAGTTGGCGACGCCCTGGCCGAGCGGGCCGGTCGTCGTCTCGACGCCAGCCGTGTGCCCGTATTCGGGGTGACCAGGGGTCTTTGACCCCCACTGGCGGAACCGCTTCAGCTCGTCAAGCGGAAGGTCGTAACCCGACACGTGAAGCATCGCGTACAGCAGCATCGAGGCGTGACCCGCCGATAGGACGAAGCGGTCACGATTCGGCCATTGCGGGTTGCGCGGGTTGTGGCGCAGATAGCGGTCCCACAAAGCGTAGGCCACGGGGGCCAGCGCCATCGGCGTTCCCGGGTGGCCGGAGTTTGCTTGCTGCACCGCGTCCATAGCAAGAGTTCTGATAGTGTTCACGCACAACTCGTCCATCTTCACATCGTGACCTGAGCCGTCGTCGGCCGGCCTCATGCCTTGACTCATATCGCCTCTCCTTCAAGCAAAATCACACGCGTCATCTTCGGCGAGTATAGCTCGCACTTTGAATCGCGCAAGATTGATTCACACTTCCGTCACACCCGGTCGCTTTGTGATCATTCAGCGATGTCCTGATCTCCGGGCGTCCCCTGAAGCTCGCGCTCGGCCTGGAGCCAGTCTTCCGCGTCGTTGCCGTCGCCTCCGCCGCGTTCGAGGTATATCTCGTAGGCGCGCAACCGAATCTGCTCATCGGTCGGGGTATTCTCCGCAGCGGTCTGCTCTATGTCAGGCTGCTCGATGGCCTGAGATGAAATGCCGTTCTCTTCTTCAATCCTTTTACTCTTTCCTGGTCTTGCCATAATGATCTCCTTCTTAACTCTCCCGCCTCTGTGCCGACAGGATCACGTCAGAGCTTTTAGCTCTCTTGTCGGCCTCTCATGTGAGGGTGAGCCTAACGGAATAGGTCCTAATACTCCAAAGAGTCTTCCAGATATTGAAACCGCGTGTCGCAGCTTTTGGCGAGCCTATACCTTTTACCGGCTCAAGTCAATCCGAATGGGGTGAAAAAGTATTAATAGGATGTTTCAGATTTTGAGCGCGCTCAACGGCGGCCGGCCCTGAACAATGCCGTGATGAATTCGGGCTCGCCGGGCTCCGGGCGCATGGGCTGCCCCTTGGCGATCATCCACCGGTGAATCCAGGATAACCCCCTCGTCGTCTGCGCGTCGGCCAGGGCGTAGGCCTTATCTTTTAAGGCTTCTTCCAGCGTGATAAAGGCGTACCCTCTGTTGCGCATCATGCGGACGAGGTCGTCAAAGTAGTCCGCGTTCAGCTCGTTTGCATGCAGAAGAAGCACTTGCTTGACTTCGTAGCCCAGAAAATCCGAAGAGAGTTTCTCGAAGAATGCGAAGATCTGTTCCATGTAAGGGACGTAAGCCGCGCCCACGCGCTTCATGGTCTCGCGGTCGCCGCGAGCTTTTGCGCGGGAGTAAATGTCGGCGAACATGAAGTCCTGGTTGTCAATCGTGACGGGGGCGATTGTGTAGCCTCTTTCGGCCAGGAAGCGATCGAGCAAGGCTTTGTATTCGGGCGTAGGGCCCGTGCGAAGTTGCGTGTGGCGAAAGTATCTGAGCTTCTGCCCTCGCTGGTTCAGAAGCATCCTGGTCACGGTCTCGCCGCGAATGACCTCTTCTTGATATTTGCTGAATGGGACTTGATCGATGTAGACATGCGAGAAGGTGTGATTCCCAAGCTCAAGACCGGCGTCCAGCCACATCCGCAAAAGGTCCGTCCGCCGGTCTATCTCGCCCGGATGAAAAAGTTTCCCCTCGTTGACGAAGCCGATGGCCGGGACTCTGTTCGAAGCTATGCTCGCAAGCAATCGTTTCGTAGTGTCGCTCATCGTCGCGTAATCGCCGTGCGTAGCCGGGAGATCATCGAAGGTAATGGCTACGGCTCGCGTGGCTAGACGATTCAAGCTCTTATCCTGACCGCGCGTCGGAGAGATGGATAACGACGCGGAAAGAGAGATGAACAGAGCTGCGATAATGAGCCTCTTAATCATAATTAGAGTTCCATCATTGCTCTTTGGGCGACCTGTAGCCGGGGCGGGCGCGGACCTGAACCTCTTTGCGCGCGACTTCTACTTTGATCTTGCGGTACTTGCCGTCGCGCCGCTCCGTAGCGGGGTAATACCCGATCATGTATAGATTGCGCAGCTCGTCGGCGATGGCTGCAAAGGCCGAGCGCGTATCGTCAAAGGTTTCTGCCTGGAACAGACGGCCCGCCGTGCGCGTTGTGATCGTTTGCAGGAACTTGTCCGCCTCGCCGTACAACTTGTCGAGGTTCGCGGTTATCTCGTCTGGCGGCGGCTCGTTGATGGTTCGCGGCTTGGCGTTCGGCCCGTCAATGACCGTGACGCGGGGGCCGGCCCGAGGGCCGACTTCGATTCGCGGCGCGCGCACCTTCGGGAAGCCTGTCGGCGTTGGGTCTGGACCGCCGAAATCGGGCGGCAGCGGTATTCGGCCATCGATAGAGAAGGGAA
This sequence comes from Blastocatellia bacterium, assembly GCA_036277095.1. Classification (GTDB taxonomy): domain Bacteria; phylum Acidobacteriota; class Blastocatellia; order UBA7656; family UBA7656; genus DASUNP01. The sequence goes on along the minus strand of DASUNP010000058.1, from coordinate 61,974 downwards.
CCTTCGACTGAGGCTCGGCGGCCTTCTGACGGCGGGCTTCGGATTCGATCCACCAGCGCGTGTCGAACCGCACTATGTAAACGACCGCTCCGGTCTCTTCGGCCAATCGCAAAGTGCTTTCAGCCGTCGCTTCGATGCTCCGCATGTCGACGCCGTCCGTCAGCAGAATGACGGCGCGTCGGCCTTCCCGCTCTCTCAACTGCTCAAGCGCTCGCACGACGGCTTCATAAAGCAGCTTGCCGAATCCCGCCTCCGTGCTTTTGATAGCCGCCTCAAGCTCTTGCCTGTCAGAGGTGAAGTCCGTCAATTGACGAACCTCGTTGTCAAAAGAGATCACCATCATCCGATCATCCGAGCCCGTCTCGCGAGCGAACCCGGCCGCCACGTTCTGAATCGCGTGTAGACGGTCTTCGGCGCTGTTTGAAGTGTCGAGCACTAACACGGCGTTGAACGGCTGCTTTATGGCGGTGAAGATTGAAACTTCCTGTCGCTTGCCGTCTTCAAAGACTACGAACTCATTCTTAGCCAGGTCTGTGATAAACCGCCCCGCGCGGTCTGTCACTACCGTAGGCACTTGAACGAGCGTCGAGCTGAGCTTTACGTCGTCATCTTGCTCGCCGTCCCGGCTGCTTTGTTGAGAGAGCGCGCCGACCGCGCTTGCGATGAAGAGAATCAAAGCGGTAGAAGAGAGAATAATAGCTCTTGAAATCTTAATCATGATTTTATGCTTAACCCGTCCCGCATTGATGAACGTCCTTGAAAATGATTATTGCACTCGAACCCTCGTGTCAACTTTTGCGGGTTGCTGCGATTAATGATTCTACAAGAGCCGGGGCGTTATATTGATCCGGCTGGATGACATTCTCAATTCCATGCTCGCGCGCGGTCTGCGCTGTGACAGGACCGATGCAGGCGACAAGGACTCCTTCAAGAAGGCCCGACAGGTCTTTCATCCCGACGAGGGCCGCGAAATTAGATACTGTCGAAGAACTGGTAAATGTTAAAACGTTAACCTTGCCTTCGGTCAGTAATCTCTTAATCTCTTCGCCCTCGGTTTCGGGTCTTACCGTCTGGTAGGCTTCAACCGCATCTACAGATGCACCGAGCGCCGAAAGCTTAACGGGCAATACTTCCCTCGCGACGCGCGCGCGCGGAATCAAGAACCGTAGCCCGCGAATGCGGTCCGCGCCGCCCGCGCGCTCTATTATTGCAGCAAGCGCCCCTTCCGCTTTTGAGTCTCTCGCTATCACGTCCACACGCCCGCTCGTCGTTTCGAGAGCTTTAGCCGTCGCAGGCCCGATCGCGCACCTTATAATCTTGTCCGGCAAACGCTTTCGAGAGAGACGGCGATAAAAGAACTCAACGCCGTTTGTGCTGGTAAAGACTATCCAATCGTAATCGTCCAGCCTTTCTATCGCGGCGTCAACTGCCGCCCAGCTATCAGGCTCCCTGAACGCTATGGTGGGACAATGGACAACCGCTGCTCCTGCCATTTCCAGCAATCCCGTGATTTCGGCTGACTGAGCGCGCGCCCTCGTGACCAGCACCTTCAAGCCCGCGAGCGGCCTGGTCTGCGAAATCTCTTTCTGAGAGTCAATAGTCAACAGGGTCCCTCGCACCTGAACCGGATTCCGCTTAAATGCTAGAAGATTATACGGTTAGGCGGGCAATGCCGGCAATCGGATTAAAGCCGATTCGCCTTAATTATTCTGATCTAACGGTTTATGCCTGAAAAGCGGTCACCGGCGCTGATAGATACATTACGTAACATCAATCTAAATGACAGAGACTAAAAACTTAGATGATTCTGCACAAAACAGGGGCCGATTGAAACTCAAAAAAGGTCTTGTTATAGGCAAAGCTATTTTCTTGACTTGCCGATAAATTATTGATATAAAAGACTCATAAACTGTAGTACGTTTAGCATTTCGACGCGCAGCAGTTCATTAAACTTCCGAGGAGACGATGGGCAGCTTGATTACTAAAGTCAACAAGAGCGGCTCTCGTACGTCCGCGAAGGTTCGCGCCACTAGCAAGGGCAAGAAGGCCGCTACAAAGAAGCCTCAAAGGCCTGGAAAGATAACCGCTACCCCTAAATCGAAGGCTCTCAAGGCAAAAAAGGCTGCTCCTGTTAAAGTGAAGAAGTCGATTGCCTCTGCGAAGAAGCCTGCGGTCAAGGCGGCCAAGAAAGCTTTTATCAAAAAGGGCGCAAAACCTACCGTCGCGAAGAAGCCGGTTCGGTCTGCGAAGAAGGGCTCGAAGCGTCCAGTCGCGGCGAAGGCGAAAGCCGTGTCAGCGCGACACACGGCCCGCCCCGCCCCGCCTCCGCCAAAGAAAGCTCCCGCGCCCAGCACGCTCGCCGCGGTTCGCGCTTTCGAGCAGGCGCTGAAGTCTTTTAACCGGCATGATTTTTCCGGCGCGAAGTCTGCCTTCGTAGATATACTCGAAAAGTTTAGCGACCAGGCTGAGATAGCCGCGCGCGCGCGCACTTACCTGGCAATAAGCGAGCAGCGGCTTGCGCGCGCCCCTTCGGCTCCGCGCGGCCCCGACGCGCTGTACGATCAAGGCGTCTTTGAGTTGAACAAGGGAAACACAAGGGAAGCGATCGAGCTTTTTGATAAGGCGCTCAAGGCCGAGCCTCGCGCCGACCACATTCTCTACTCCCTCGCCGCAGCTTACGCGCGCCTCAATGACACGAACCGGGCTATTGATGCTCTGAGACGGGCAATCAACATACGTTCGGTTCATCGTCCCCACGCCAGACGCGATCTCGATTTCGCCAGCCTCCGTAGCAATGAAGACTTCCAACAACTGACCGGTTATGGCTACGATTTCATCGAAGATTGATTGAATCATTCGGACAAGGGTGATTGATAAATGTTACCAGAAGGACAGCAGGGACTTAATATTGTATCCATAGGCGGAGGCACGGGTCTATCAACGCTGCTTTCGGGCCTCAAACATTACGTAGGCAAAGAAGGCTTCTCGACGCGCTCGCACCGGATAGACGGGTTGAGCGCCGTCGTCACCGTTACGGACGATGGCGGGAGCTCGGGCCGGTTGCGCGAGGAGTTTCAGATACTGCCGCCGGGCGACATTCGCAACTGCCTGGTCGCGCTCGCCGAAGACGAGCACCTGCTTACGCGATTGTTTCAGTACCGCTTCGAATCCGACGGCGACCTCTCGGGCCATAGCTTCGGAAACCTCTTTTTGACCGCGCTCGCGGGCGTCACAGGCGATTTCCTCGAAGCGATAAAAGCGACAAGCGAAGTGCTCGCCATAAAAGGGCGCATTTTCCCCTCGACGACCGAAGACATCACGCTCGTCGCAGAGCTTGAGGACGGGCGCGTGATCGAGGGCGAAACCAAGATAGTCGAGGCGCGCGCGCCCGTTAAGCAATTGAGATTATCTTGCGAAGACTGCCAGCCGCTGGCCGAAACGCTCGAAGCGATAAAAAACGCGAGCATCATCACCATAGGCCCCGGGTCGCTTTATACTTCCATCCTCCCTAACCTGCTGGTCGGGGGAATTGTCGAAGCGATACGCGACTCCGAAGCGCTCAAAGTTTATATCTGCAACGTCATGACGCAGCCCGGCGAGACCGAAGGCTTCAGCGTCGAAGACCACGTTCGCGCGCTTTACGAGTACAGCCCGCGCCTGGAGCTGGATTACGTGATCGTCAATTCTGCTCCGATCACGAGCGCGCTGCGCGAGAAATACCTCGCGGACGGCGCGGTGCAGGTCACCTTCGGTTCAATGAACGCGCTCGGAGATAATCCGCAACCGGGCGTAAGCATAGGCCCGGAGCCTGAAGCTCAGGTTCGCGTCATCTGCGGCGATCTGCTCAACGAGAACGACGTTGTGCGCCACGACCCCGACAAGCTCGCAAACCTTCTGCTGGAGCTTTATCAATCCGAGACGGCGAGCGCCGCCGACGCGCCCGCGTGGTACGCCAGCCAGCGCGAGTGTTGATTGTTACCGATACCGCTCTTACGCTTCTCAACACTTGCTCCCTTAAAAAGAATCGCCTCGCGCCGAACGTCGGCGTGATAGTAAAATCAATTGGATTTTGGATTTTAGATTTTGGATTTTGGATTAACGGGGACCGCCAACAATCCGAAATCTGCAATCTAAAATCCAAAATCGCGCTGCGCGCAGCGCATAATGCGCCATGAAAATCCAAAATCGGGTGTGTTTCTTATGACTGATGTGATGATACTGGCAGCAGGACTTGGGACGCGCATGAAGTCGCGCCGCGCGAAAGTGCTGCACGAGCTTGCGGGCCGCCCGCTCATCGCGCACGTCTTTGGCGCGGCTTTCGACCTTGCGCCCGAATCGGTCTACGTCATAGTCGGCCATCAGGCGGAAGAGGTTGAGCGCGCAGTCCGCGATGAAGCCAACCGCTTGTCCGCGCGCGGGCGAGGCCAAAGCCCCGACCTCCATTTCGTCCTACAGGCAGAGCAGCGGGGCACGGGCCACGCGGTGATGGCCGCGCGCGAGCTTCTGCGCAACCGCAGCGGCTCGCTCATCATCATAGCGGGCGACGTGCCGATGATGAAAAGCGAGACGCTCAGACGATTGGCCGAAACTCACGGCTCCGAAAAAAACAGCGCCACGGTGATGAGCGTCTGCCTTGCGGACCCGACGGGCTATGGCCGCATCATACGAGACGGCGATAATCGCTTTCTTCGATGCGTGGAGCAGCGCGACGCTTCGCCGGAAGAGCTCGCCGTCTGTGAAGTCAACGTGAGCCTCTACTGTTTCGACATCGCCGACCTCGTCTCCGCGCTCGAAGACCTTAAGTCGGACAACGCGCAGGGGGAATATTACCTGACCGACGTGCCGAAGGTCTTACTAAATCGCGGCAAGCGCGTGGGCCTGGTCTGTCACGACCGAGCGGAAGAGGCGTCGGGCATAAACACGCGCATCGAGCTTGCTGCGCTTGAGCGAGCCTTGCGCGAGTCGAAGCTGAACGAGCTGATGCTAGCGGGCGTGACCCTCATAGACCCCGCGACCACCTACGTCCACCAGGATGTCGAGATAGGTCAGGACACCGTCATACACCCGCAGGTCATCATCGAAGGCGCGACCCGCATTGGCGCGGGGTGCACGATCCAGTCGTGGACCCGGTTGAAAAACGTCGAGGTCGGGGACGCGGTGACGATCCGCAATTCGAGCGTGATCGAAGACAGCCGCATCGGCGACGGCGCCACGGTCGGCCCCTTCTCGCGGCTTCGAATGAGTGCGGAGATCGGAGAAAAGGCCGCTATTGGTAATTTCGTTGAAGTGAAGAAGTCTAAGGTGGGGCGCGGGACTAAGGCTTCGCACCTGACTTATCTAGGTGATGCCACGCTAGGCGACCGCGTAAACATTGGCGCGGGAACCGTAACCTGTAATTACGACGGCGTGAACAAGCACCAGACTTTTATCGAAGACGAAGTGAAGATCGGCAGCGACACTATGCTCGTGGCCCCCGTGCGCGTGGGGCGCGGCTCTGTGACGGGCGCGGGCGCGGTCGTGACAAAAGACATACCGCCCGATTCGCTGGCGGTCGGCATGCCCGCAGAGGTGAAGAAAAAGCTCAAGTGAATGGGTGGCCGGACTGCTATAATCAAAGCGTGGAGCAAGTGGTCTGTTTGCTCAGCTTCAAATCAATCAGGGGATAAATCAGTTATGTGTGGAATAGTCGGTTACGTAGGCGACAAGCAAGTGGTCGGAGTAATACTCGACGGGCTTAAGAAGCTGGAGTATCGCGGTTACGATTCGGCGGGGATTGCAGTCATAGATGAAGACAGGAACCTTACAATTCGCCGCGCGGAAGGCAAGCTTCGTAACCTGGAAGAGGCCGTGAGGCTCAAGCCGCTAGACGGGACCTACGGAGTCGGCCACACGCGCTGGGCGACGCATGGGCGACCCACGGAAGAGAACGCGCACCCTCACCGCGATTGCTCGGGCCGCGTCGTCGTAGTCCACAACGGCATTATCGAAAACTTTCTGCCGCTCAAGCACAAGCTACAAGCCGAAGATCACACCTTCGTCACGGAGACCGACACCGAAGTGATCGCGCACCTGATAGAGAAATACCTGAATGATGAGGGCGCGAGCCTCGAATCAGCCGTACGCCGGACGGTCGCCGATCTACGAGGCATTTACGCGCTGGCAATCGTCTCGTCGGATGAGCCTGAAAAGATTGTGGCCGTCCGCCAGGGGCCGCCCATCGTGATCGGGCTAGGACAAAACGAGTACTTCGTCGCCTCGGACGTTCCGCCTGTGCTCTATCACACGCGCGATGTCTTCTTTTTAGGGGACGGCGAGATGGCCGTCCTGACGCGCGCCGGAGTTACGGTCTGCGATTTCGAAGGCAACTCTGTCACGCCCGATGTGCAGCGCATCACTTGGGACCCAATACTTGCCGAAAAGGGCGGGTTCAAACATTACATGCTCAAGGAGATTTACGAGCAGCCGCGTGCCGTGCGCGACACGATCATCGGGCGCGTATCCCAGACAACGGGCCGCGTCTACCTCGACGAGATGGAGATCAGCGAAGCGGAGTTCAGAGGGTTCACTTCCGTGAAGGCCGTCGCCTGCGGGACGAGCCTACATGCGGCGCTCGCGGGCAAGTACATGCTCGAAGAGCTTGCGCGCTTACCCGTAGAGGTCGATTACGCTTCGGAGTTCCGCTATCGCAACCCTATCTTGGACGACAAGACGCTGGTCATCGCCATCTCGCAATCGGGCGAGACCGCAGACACGCTTGCGGCTGTGCGCGAGTCGAAAGAGAAGGGCGCGAAGATACTGTCGATCTGTAACGTGCAAGGCTCTATGCTCACGCGCGAATCGCACGGCACTATACTGACACACGCCGGGCCTGAGATAGGCGTCGCATCTACGAAAGCCTTTACAAGCCAGATGACCGTATTTTATTTGCTGGCGCTCTACCTGGCGCAGCAGCGCGGGCTGATGAGCGAAGACGAGTCGCTCGCGCACGTGCGCGCGCTCAACGGCCTGCCCGTGAAGTTGGAGACGCTTTTGGGTTGTGATGACCAGATCGAAAAGCTAGGCCGCGAGCTTCACCGCGTAACAGATTTCTTGTACCTCGGGCGCGGGATCAATTTCCCCATAGCGTTGGAAGGCGCGCTCAAGCTGAAAGAGATCTCTTACATACATGCCGAGGGCTACCCGGCGGGCGAGATGAAGCACGGCCCGAACGCATTGATCGACGAAGAGCTGCCCGTAGTCGTAGTCGCCACGCGCGACGAGGCGAGCAGCCAGTCGCGCTTGAGGTTTGAAAAGACGCTTTCAAACATGGTCGAGGTGAAGTCGCGCGACGGCAAAGTGATCGCCATAGTGACCGAGGGCGACGACGAGGCTCGCGAAATCGCCGACCACATTATTGAAGTGCCGAAGGCGTCGGACCTGATCTCGCCGATACTGTCTGTAGTGCCTTTGCAACTGCTGGCCTATCACATAGGCGTGCGCCGTGGCTGCGACGTGGACCAGCCGCGCAACCTGGCGAAGTCCGTCACGGTTGAGTAGAGTGATAGAGTGATCACACGGTCACAGATGTGTAGAGACTAAGAAGCAGGATAAAGCCATGAATCAAATAAGCCAGCTTTCGCGCGAGCACGCGGCCCTTGCCGTCATCGATATGCAAGAGGCTTTTCGCAGGGTCATACCCGATTTTACTGAGGTCGCCGCTCGCATAGCCAAAGCCGTAGAGGGCGCGCGCCTCCTGGAAGTTCCTATCATCGTCACCGAGCAGTATCCGCGCGGCCTCAAGCACACTGCCGAAGAGATACTCCCGCATATCCCGGCAGAGCCGAAGACTATCGAAAAGATGTGCTTCAGCTCATGCGGCTCCGACGAGTTCCGCTCGCAGCTCACCGATAGGAAGATAAAACAGGTGATCGTCTGCGGCATCGAAGCGCACATCTGCGTTTCTCAGACCGTGCTCGATTTGCTCGCGCGCGGCTTCGAAGTCCACTTGCTCGTCGATTGCATCACCGCGCGCAAGGCCGAAAGCAAGCAGGTCGCGCTCGCCCGGCTGACCCAGGCCGGGGCCGTGCCCTCTAACCTTGAAATGGCGCTTTTCGAGATGATGCGCACTGCCGACTCACCCCAGTTCAAAGCCGTGCAGAGCTTGATTAAGTAGATAATGGAGAATCTGAATCCTCAGCAAGTCGAGGCGGTCGAAACAACCGAAGGGCCTCTGCTTGTTTTGGCGGGCGCGGGGTCCGGCAAGACTCGCGTCATCACTTACCGCATCGTTCATCTCATAAAACATGCAGGGGTCCGGCCCGATCAAGTCCTGGCCGTCACCTTCACAAATAAGGCGGCAGAGGAGATGAAGTCCCGCGTCGAAAGGATGCTGGACACGGGGCTGCGCGTCTCGTCTCCGCTGATCTCGACTTTTCACTCGCTGTGCGTGCGCATACTCCGCCGCGACATAGAGCGCATGGGCGCGGGCTACACGCGGAACTTTACCATCTACGACGAAGACGACCAGGCGCGAGTAGTCCGGCAGATACTGAAAGAATTAGATGTCGATGACAAATCACTGACCGCGCGGCAGACCCTTTCGGCCATTAGCTGGGCTAAGAATCGGAGCATCAGCCCCGCCGCCTACGCCAACCAGACAGAGTACGTGAGCGACAGGATCGAAAAGATCGCTCGCATCTACAAGCTCTACGAACAGAAGCTCCAGCAGTCGAACGCGCTAGACTTTGACGATCTCTTGATAAAAGCCGTTGCGCTGCTCAGGCAGGTTGAAGAGGTCCGCGTCTATTACCACGAGCGGTTCCGCCACGTGATGATAGACGAGTTCCAGGACACGAACGGCATACAGTACGAGCTTGCGCGATTGATAGCCGTAGGCTCTAAGACAGTCGAGCGCGGGCAGATCGACAAAGAGACGTTCTGGCAGAACCGCAGCCTCTGCGTGGTCGGCGACATCGACCAGTCGGTGTACAGTTGGCGCGGCTCGGATTTTAATATCATTCTCGGCTTTCAGCATGACTTCGAGGGCACGAAGATAATAAAGCTCGAACAGAATTATCGATCTACGCAGACGATACTCGAAGCCGCAAACCGCGTCATCGAGCGAAATCGCCAGCGGTTGCCAAAGACGCTTTATGCTACGCAAGAGTTGGGCGAGGGCGACAAGCTTCGCTATTACCAGTCGTACGACGGAGAGGGCGAGGCCTCTTTCGTGGCCGAAAAGATCGGGGAACATTTGCGCCGTGCGCCCGACGCGCGGTCGGCTGTGCTCTACCGCACTAACGCTCAATCTAGATTGTTTGAAGAGTCGCTTCGCCGCCGAGGCATCGCCTACAACATCGTCGGCGGCTTCTCTTTCTACGAACGAGCAGAGGTAAAAGACATCATCGCTTACCTCAAGCTCGCGCTTAACCCGCACGACGACATAGCGATGATGAGGGTGATAAACTCGCCGCCTCGCGGGATCGGCAAAACGACTATCGATTCGCTCGCGCGCCAGCAGCGCGACCTTGGCGTGTCGCTGTGGGAGACGATCGCCGTGGCAATCGACCAGCGGACTATTGCTCCGCGCGCGACGGCGGCGCTAGACGTTTTCCGCCAGGTGATAATCTCGTTGAGCGAGCGCGTGCTCGCAGGCCAGCCGCTTTCCGACATAGTCAAAGCCGCGACGCTTGAGACGGGTTACGTCCGCGCGCTCGAAGAAGAGAAGACCGAAGAGGCCGAGGGACGCCTGCTCAACATCGAAGAGCTGGTCAGTGCCGCCGTCGAAGCGGAAGAGCAGGGCGAGAGCTTGCGAGATTTCATAGACCACGCCGCGCTCGTCTCCGACACAGACCAGTACAAAGCCGACGCGCGAGTTACGCTGATGACCATGCACGCGGCCAAGGGACTTGAGTTCCCCGTAGTCTTTATCGTAGGCATGGAAGAGGGACTCTTCCCGCACTCGCGCGCCGCAGGGAGCGAAGAGGAGCTGGAAGAGGAGCGGCGTCTATGTTACGTCGCAATCACGCGCGCGCAACGCCACCTCTACATCACACATGCCATGCGACGGCGCACGTTCGGCGAAGAGCACCCGGCAGAGCCTTCGCGGTTCTTAAATGAAATACCGCTTGAGTTGTTGGAGAACATGTCTGCGGGGCCTTCGTGGCTCGGGTTTGCCGCACGCGCTGACACGCGACACAACCGCGAAGCGCTGTCGGCCCTCAAGGGAGAATCGCCTCAGCCGTACAAGAAGAAGTCTACGTTCAACGGCAAAACATATAACTCGGTCGAAAGCGTGCGCGACTTCTTCAACCGCCAGACGGGTTCGCGAGCAGCGCCCCCCGACCGCGAGCGCGCGTCCGAGTCTCAATCTCAAACGGGAGAGCTGCGAGTCGGTGCGCGCGTCCGCCACGCAAGGTATGGCGCAGGCGTCGTGCTTCGCGTAGAGGGGAGCGGACCCGAAGCGAAGCTCACGGTAAGCTTTCCCGGCTTCGGCCAAAAGAAATTCGTAGCCCGCTACGCCGCGCTTGAGAAAGCGTGATGTCGGTTATTGATCCCTGATCCAGATTCTAAATCTCTCTTGGGTCGTGATACCATTATTGGGCCTGGCTCCGAGCGGCCCCTGATCCCGTGCGTAGCAATTGATTGATCGCCGCTCGCGCGCCTGATTTACGACGGATGATTGGAGAACGAGGATGAAGCAGAAGTTTTTCTTTGCCATTCTGATTTCGCTAGCTCTTTCGCCGCTCGCGCCCGGCCGGGCGACACGCGAGCCCGACTGGCCGCAGTGGCGCGGCCCGGAGCGCACCAGCCTTTCGAAAGAGACGGGCTTGATGAAGACATGGCCTCAAACGGGCCCCACCGTCGCATGGACCGTCTCGAACCTGGGGCCGGGTTACGGCTCGGTTGCCATTAAAGATGACCGCATCTATATACAGGGCGTTAAGGCGAACGAGAGCGTCGTCTTCGCGCTCAATCGCGCGGACGGCAAGGCGGTCTGGAGTCAGGCGCTCGGGCCGACACGCGACCAGGACAGAGGCCCCGGCCCGCGCGGCACTCCGACTGTAGACGGCGACCGCCTCTACGCGCTGAGCGAGAACGGCGACCTGGCCTGCTTGAAGATTAAAGACGGCTCCGCAGCGTGGCGGCGAAACATCCTGAAGGATTTCGGCGGAAGCAATATTACATGGCTTATCAGCGAGTCGCCACTTGTCGACGGCAACCGTTTGATAGTGACTCCGGGCGGGGACGGGGCGAGCATAGTCGCGCTCGACAAGATGACCGGAAACCCCATCTGGACCAGCAAGGAGTTGAGCGACCCTGCCGGGTACTCTTCCTGCGTGGCCGCTGACGTAGGCGGCGTCCGCACGATCATAGGCTTTACCGGGAGGGCGGCGGTCGGGCTGCGCGCCTCGGACGGCAAGCTGATGTGGAGATACGAGACTGTAGCTAACCGCACTGCGAACATCGCCACCCCAATCTTTCATGACAACAAAGTCTTTTACTCTTCCGCCTACGGGACGGGCTGCGCGCTGTTGGGGCTGACGGCTCAGGGCGGGGAGGTCAAAGCGCAGGAGATCTACTTTAACCGCGACATGCAGAACCATCACGGCGGGCTGGTGCTTGTGAACGGGTATCTTTACGGCTTCTCAAACGCGATACTGACCTGCATGGAGTTTGCCACGGGCAAGACCGTCTGGCGTCACCGCAGCGTCGGCAAAGGGACGCTCACTTATGCGGACGGTCACCTCTACCTGCTGAGCGAAGGCAACGTCGTGGGGTTGGCCGAAGCTACGCCCGAAGGCTACAAAGAGAAAGGGCGCTTCAACATAACGGACCAGGGCTACCCTAGCTGGGCGCACCCTGTCGTCTGCGGCGGCAAGCTCTACGTTCGCAATCAGGGCGTGCTGACCTCTTACAACATCAAAGCAAGTTGATATTGCAACTGAGTATATCTGTAGGGGCAGGGCTTGTCCCTGCCCGGATTGGCCGAAGGCCAATTACTTCATCGCGCTTTAGCGCGATCCGGGCAGGGACAAGCCCGCGCAGCGCGTAGCGCATCATGCGCCATCGCCCCTACAGGTTAAATTGATTACCCCTTATGCAATTGTTTGAGCGTATCCATGCGTCGGCGATTGCCTCTACCAAAGTAGACGGCCACGCGCTAGAACCAGAACAAGAGACGAGCCGGCGTCCGGTGACGGTCACTCCAGCCTCGTTGGGAAACTACGCCCTTGCGGGTGCGTGCGCGGCGCTGCTGCTTGGGCTCATCGAACTGGCCGACATCCATGTCAAGCTCTCGCCTGTTTTCGCCTCTTTCTCCGAACGGTTGATAATCACAGCATATTTCAGCCTCAACCTTCTGAGCGGAGCCTTGATCGGAGCGCTCGTTTGGCTTGCGGTCATTCTCTCTTCAATAGCGAAGAGGGGTATCGAGCGCTTTCTTCCACGCAGTGGGATCGCCGGTAAACTGCGCGGGGTTTCCGCGGGCTTTGCGGTCGCTTGTCTCTGGGCAATCTTGCTGAATCAGCAGCCCTCTGTGCACCGCTACGTCATTGGAGTAATCAGAGAGGCGGAGAAGATTCCGTTATTGACCCAGCCGCTGTTGAATCACGAAAGAGCGTCGTCTTATATGATTCTACTCGGGCTGTTCATTGCCTGCTCGATCGCGTGGATGCTCGCCCGCGCCAGCCGGTCTTTTAAGCCCTGGCTGCGCCTCTTATGGTTGATGACGCTCACGGCTGTGATACTGGCTACCTATTACGTCAACAGCACAGTCGAGGCGCAGCTTTACGAAGCCACGCTGGACGCCTCGCTTTTTCTGCTCGCCAATTGCTTGGCGTTGACCCTCGTAGGGTCGCTGTACGAATCATACTTTCGCGGGCGCTTTCAACCGCCCAGGTCGAAAATGCTGCTCGCGGCCGTCGCCCTCGCGTTCGCAGGTTGCCTCGTCTTCACTCTGTTTCATTTCGGCAATAATCAGAACCTCAAGACTCAGCTCTTTTTTCGCACGACGCAGGCGAAGCAGCATTTCAAGCTCGCCCAGTGGGCTTTTGATCTCGACCGTGACGGTTATTCGGCGTTCCTGGACGGAGGCGATAAAGACGAGAGCCGCAGCGATATAAACCCGTCACAGCCCGAGATCGCCGGAGACGGAGCGGATAACAACTCGATCGGGGGCGATCTTACCGTTCAGCAAATTGACGATTGGTGGAGAGAGCAAAAGAGCGCTTCAAGCCCGACGGCCGGGCGCGCATTCAATGTCGTCTTTATCTTCATAGACGCGCTGCGGCCCGATCACCTCGGGGCTTATGGCTATCAGAGAAGCACGAGCCCGAACATAGACCGCCTGGCTTCGCGCTCTACAGTATTCGAGAATGCTTATGCGCCTTCGCCTAACACCTTCGAATCGCTGCCGAAATTTATGCAGTCCTCCTACTGGGATGGCCACTTCAAGACGTGGACCGAAGTGCTCGAAGAGAACGGCTACAATAATCTGCTCTTCCCGCGCCGGATCACTACGCTTCGCCGCTACGTTAAGGGAATGAAGGAAGCCTACAGGGGGCGGGCGCGTACTTTCGATTACACGATTGACCGCGCGATAACCATGCTGAGCGAGCAGCCGTCCGACAGCCCGTTCTGCGCTTTTCTTTACTCGACCGATCCTCATCGCCCTTACATCAAGCATGAGAGATTTAATTTCGGCAATTCGCTCGTAGACCTTTATGACGGCGAAATTGCATTTACGGATTTCCACCTGGGCCGCCTCTTCGATTGGATGAGTCAAAGCGGGAGGCTTGACGACACTGTGATCGTTATCATGGCCGACCACGGCGAGTCGCTGGGCGAGCGCGGGATGTATAAACACTCCGCAGTCCTTTACAACGACCAGATCAGAATTCCCATGATAATTCATGTGCCCGGCGTCGCGCCGCGCCGTGTCTCAACACACGTCAGCTCCGTCGATCTGGGCTCGACCATTTTAGGCGCTGTGGGATTGAACCCCCCAGTCGAGTATGCGGGAGTAAACTTGATGCCGCTTATTCGCGGAGAACAGCTCACGCGCCCGCCCGTTTACGGAGAGCAAACGCGCGGGCAAGAGTCTCCCTACGTGCCGCGCTACCGGGGCGTTAATCCCGAGAGCAAGAAATTCATGGTCATAACGCAGGACGGCTACAAGCTAATTTACAACCGAAACTACACCACGTTTGAATTGTTCGATCTCAACCGCGACCCACTGGAGCGGCATAATCTGTTCGACCGCGAGCCTGAAAAAGCGGAACGCATGAAGCAGTTGATCGGCAGGTTCGTCGACGTTGTCACGGCAAGCAGGCCGATAGACGCTGACGAGTATAAATATCCCTTTCACGAGGTAAAGTAAGAGCTTCGATGATCGTAACAGTAGCGGCAGTTCAAGCGGCGCCGGTTTACATGGAGCTCGACGGCTCCGTCGAAAAAGCGCTATCGCTCGTCGCGGAATCGGCGCGGCTCGGCGCGAAGCTCGTGGTGTTTCCTGAGACCTGGCTTCCGGGTTATCCGGCATGGCTCGACTGCTGCCGCGATTATGCTGTGTGGGACCACGCGCCGACAAAGAAACTCTTCGCGCGCTTGATGGCCAACAGCGTGGAAGTTCCCGGCCCCGTCACCGAACAACTGGCCGCTTCTGCGCGCGAGCATAAGGTGGTGCTCAACATCAGCGTGCACGAGCGCGTGAGCGCCGGACCGGGTCGCGGCACGCTCTATAACACTATGCTGACCTTCGCGGCGGATGGGACGCTCGCCAATCGCCACCGCAAGATCATGCCTACGTACACTGAACGATTGATCTGGGGCAAAGGCGACGGGGCGAGCTTGAAGGCTGTCGAGACGGAAGCGGGGCGCGTCGGCGGGTTGATATGCTGGGAGCACTGGATGCCGCTTGCGCGCCACGCGCTGCACACTTCGGGCGAAGACATACATATCGCAGCCTGGCCGCAGGTAAAAGAGATGAACCTCATCGCGAGCCGCCACTACGCATTTGAGGGGCGATGTTTCGTGATTGCCTGTGGCGCGATTATGAAAGCTGGCGACCTGCCCGCTGAGCTTGAAGCCATGCCGTCGATCCGAGAGAACCCCGAACAGCTTGTGCTGAACGGCGGCAGCGCGATTATAGCCCCCGACGGCGCCCTCGTAGCAGGCCCCGTCTTTGATGAAGAGACGATCCTGACAGCCAACCTCGATTTCTCGCGGATAGCCGAAGAGAGCCTGACCCTGGACGTGACAGGCCACTATTCACGGCCTGATATTTTTGACGCGAAGCTGAAATAGCCGCTGATTTTGCCACAGAGACACGGAGACTCAGAGAAAAGAATAATAATAAAACTCTGTGTCTCCGTGTCTCTGTGGCATGTCCGAACAAGTAAGGGAAGGTCACACCCGGTTGACCTCGCTTGCTTCGTAGAGCTAGCTTAATCTTATGAAAGACTCACCCCAGGATTATGATGGCAAGCTCGCCATCGATAATGCGGACATAGCCCGCGTCTTCGAGCGCATAGCCGAACTCCTCGAATTCAAAGACGAGAACCCGTTCAAGACTCGCTCTTACCGTCTAGCTTCAGAGACCATCTCGGAGATGAGCGAATCTCTCACAGAGATAGCGGCGCGCGGCGGCGCCGCCGAGCTTCAACGGATTCCGGGCATAGGCAAATCGATCAGCAACCAGATCGTAGAGATCACAAAGACGGGCACGTCCGGCTACTTTGAGGAGTTGAAGGAAGAGGTCCCCGAAACCGTTCTTGAATTGCGCAGGGTCTCCGGGGTCGGGCTTAAGACTTCGCAGTTGCTCTATCGCGAGTTCGGGATAAAGAGTCTTGAAGAGCTGAAGGCGTTTGCCGAAGGCGGCGGGTTGGAGTCTGTCCCAGGGCTCGGGGAAAAGACCGCTGAACGGATCAGAAAATCGCTCGCGCGGATAGAGTCTGAGCGCGGCATGATGCGGCTCAACGACGCGATCGACCTTGCCCGCACGATCATCGACCGGCTCATGGGAAAAAAAAACGGGGGTCCGGCAGACGGGATTCGCGTGGAATGCGTCGGCCAAATCCGCCGGGGGCGCGAGATGGTTGATTCAATCGAGCTGCTCGCCACGGGCGACCGCCGCACATTGTTAAGCGAGTTTGCCGCGCTACCGCAAATCGCCGAGGTGAGATCTGTGCGCGAGGACCGCATAGAGGCCGAGACAAAGAAGGGCGTATTGGTCGCCCTGCATCTGGCTCCAGGAGCCGATTTCGCGGCGGCGACTGTTCGCACGACCGGATCGATAGAGCACGTCCGCGATCTTGAGTCAGAGGCCGAATCCCGAGGGCTGGCCTTCATAGGGTTTAAGCTTGCCTCTGCGGAAAGCAAGAGGCAAAGGATGGCGCATGATGCGCTTTCGCGCGGCGCGGCAAAGGGCAAAAAGCAAAAGGCGACAGGCGACGAGGATTCGATTAAGATCGAGAGCGAAGAGGATTTCTATAACACATTGGGCCTGAGCTTTATCCCGCCCGAAGTCCGCGAAGGAATCGGCGAGGTCGAAGCCGCGCGCGAGGACCGTCTGCCGCAGCTTATAGAGCTTGACGACATTCGCGGCGATTTCCACATGCACACCGTCTGGTCGGACGGTCGAAACACAGTGCGCGAGATGGTCGAGGCCGCGCGCCAGAAGGGGTTTCATTACATAGCCATCACCGATCATACGGAATCTTCTTCGATAGCCAACGGCAATACTCCGGAACAACTGCTAGAAGAGATCGAGGAGATCGAATCGGTAGCCGCCGAGTTTGATGACATCAAGGTGTTAAAAGGGGCCGAAGTAGACATTCTGTCGGACGGCTCTCTCGACATGCCTTTCGAGGTGTTGGACAGACTGGACTGGATCGTCTGCTCGATACACTCGGGCTTCAACCAGCCCGGCCAACAGATAACTGACCGCGTAGTGACAGCGTTCAAGACCGGCTACCCGAACGTGTTCGCTCACCCGACGGGCAGAATACTCGGCGAGCGCGCGCCTTATGAGATCGATCTTGAACAGGTCATAGCGGCGGCTCAGAGATACGACGTGCGGCTTGAGCTGAACGCCAGCCCTTACCGGCTCGATCTGGACAGCTACTGGCTGAGGGCCGCCCGGGACGCGGGCGTGGGTATAGTCATCAGCACGGACTCTCACCAGACATCCGGGTTTGCCTCCATGTACTACGGCGTTGTGACCGCGCGAAGGGCCTGGCTCACGGCCAATGACGTGCTCAACACACTACCGCTCGACCAACTGCTCTCTGAATTGAACAGGAAGAAATCGCTCCGGTCGAGTAAGTCCTGAGTGCTGAGTGCTGAGTGAAAGAATAATGACAGTTCGCCTATCAGGTTTTTACTCAGCACTCAGCACTCAGGACTTATCAAGAAGGTTGAGGGCAAGTTGGAGCCCGTCAGAAAGCTTTCGCCTCGTTTGAATGCCTTCGAGCGAGATGCCGAGTTGCACGAGGGTTTGGGCGATCGCGGCGCCTATGCCTGTGAGGATACAGTTTGCGCCCAGAATGCGAATGGCCGCTATCGTGTTGCGGATGTTATGCGCCGCTTCCGTATCGACCGTGCGCACGCCTGTGATGTCGATTATGACGACCTCAGCGCCGCCTCCCGAGGTCTTCTTCAGAAGCGCTTTTGTTATAGCTTCGGCGCGCTCAGCCGAAAGCGTCCCGATGATAGGCGCAAGCAGCACCCGGTCCCAGATAGGCATGATCGGCGTCGAAAGCTCCGCTATCAATTCGGTCTTGAAACGATCCGCCTGGCGGAGCCGTTCGTTGGCCGAAGCAAGCTCGGTAAACATTCTGACATTCTCGATAGCGACCCCGGCCTGCGCGGCTAAAGCTTCAGCGATCTTGAGCTGTAGCTCGGTAAGCGCGCGATCGGATCGGTAGCCGCCTATCAGAACCCCGATGATCTGGCTCCCGTTGATGATCGGAACGCCGAAAGAATTCTCCACCCCTTCGGCCATGTGGATCGGAAACTCTTCCGCAGGGAGATCGGGTCTTATGCCTATGCCTTCGAGCACGACAGTCTTCTGCGCGGCTATAGCGCGACCGGCCGTTCCGCGCCCCGGCGCAAATCTGACTTTGCGGAATGCGTCAGTCTTAAATCCCGAAGCCGCCTTCCAGCTGGTCGCGCCAGTCGCATCGTCAATGGTAGCTAATGCGGCCATGTCGACGCCGATTAATGCTCTGCCCGCATCTACTATCTTCTGCAGAGTCTCATCTAAATCCTTCAGGCGGGAAATCTCTTGCGATATGTCGAGCAGCAATCTGATGACATCGACTTCTTGCGCCTTTTCCAGCCGTTCAAGCTCAAGCCGGACTCTTGACGCCATCGCTTCTAAAAAGAGCTTGTCTTCGTTGCTGAGATGGATCTGGCGGTCGTGCATCGCATTTACGATCGCGATGACTTCGCCCTCAGAGCTGATGACGGGTATCCCGATGTAGGATTCTATGCCGTAGTCTTTTAAGAACTGGTCTTGTGGGAAAGTTTGGGCGGCCCGGTTGTAGTTGCAGAATTCGCGTCGCTCGTGCACGTCCGCGCACGGGGTCCCGGCCAGATCGAATACGCCTTCGTGAAGTATCTTACCGTCCAGGTACATCGAAAGCGTGATGATCTTGTCGCCTTCGAGTTTTTCAACGAGCGCGACTCTCACGTCGAAAAGCTCGGCTATCATTCTGACTATGTGATCGAAGACTTCGGTAGGGTCGCCGGCCACCGTAAGCGCCAGCTCATAAAGCCGGGCTAACCGCTCCCTGCTGTTTTGTACCTGTTGAATCTGTCGTTCGGCCATCTCAGTTGACGCATCACCCCGCCGTAAAATTAAATGAACTACTGTTTAGCCCGACAATAGTTAGCAGTATAACGGTCCATATTATGGAAGGCAAAGATAACGGCGAAAAAAGTGCTGAGTGCTGAGGAAAAGACAATAGAACACTGGCTTTTGTTTTTCACTCAAGACTCATCACTCAGCACTTCCGTATTTGGCGGGAATGCGAAGCCGCAATCTGTGATCTGCCAGGAATCGCCCGCGCGAACTATCTCAAGGTTGATGATAAAGCCTTCGCCGATCAGCCGCGCGACTTCTTCGGGAAAGATGATAGGCCCGACACGCTTGTCAGAGACAATCTCAAGGGCTTGAACTTGACTCTGCTCAACACGCTCTACTAAAAAGTAGCCTTCAATCGCTCTCACCTCGCCAGGCTCGCCGATGTCGTATTCGCTGTGACCACCCTCGTCGAAAGAGGTGAGGAATTCAGGAAAGCCGAAAGCGCCACCTCGCTCGCCGAGGCGCCTGGACAGCGCACTATTTATTTCTAACGCGCGCGGCAAGCTCTCTTGAAGCTCCGACAGCACTGCCTCATGCTCGCTCGCGATCTTTAAGACGGCTTGCTCATCAGCCCACTTCAAGAACTCCCCAATCGAACCGAGAAGAATCTGAGGTGAGGACACTTTTCTGTGAGCAGCGGGCGCGCTTGCCATCTCTACGTACCAGCGGGCGAGAAAATCGCGCAACGTGGAAGCGGCCAGTTGATCGTTTGATATGAGGTCGGCCCCGCGCAAGTATTCATCGAACAACTCGATCGGCTCGACTCTGTGAGGCGGATGATCCCGCCTTATCTGATCGAGGAATGCGGAGGTTGCTTCGTGAAGCGTCATCGCTTCTTAGCCGGCGCTCGCTTGCGCGATTTCGACGCGCCGACTTTGCCAGCGCTTTTCTTGCCGGCGATTGTGGAGGCGCGAGGGTGTTTCGCGGCAGCTCTTTTCGTTACTGACTTTTTCCCGATAGGTTTTTTCGCGACAGACTTTTTCGCTGCGGTTTTCTTTACAGCGGTTTTCTTTGCGGGACCGCGCTTGCTTGCGGCAGCTTTCTTTTGTGCAGTCTCGGATTTGCTTTTGCCGGCCGTGCGGGATTTTTTCGCTGCGGAAGGAGCCTTCGCTCGATTCTGCTCCGCCTCCGAATTGCCGTCGAACAAATCCCACAACTGTTGATCGTCTGAAAGGTCTTCAAGCCCTTCGACCGGCTGTTTGTAATGCAGGAGCACTGCGTAAAGGTGCTCGACCGAAAAATCTTCATCGTCCAGCAGACGGCGCAAAACTCTCTCGACGCGGTTGCTGTCTCGTTCGGCAACCCGCTCGAAGGCGACGATTGGAAGCTCCGGGTCTTTTATGTAATTCCAGATCAGGTCTTGCCAGTTGGGAATCTCGCTCTCCGGCTCATCAAGCTCAAAGACCCGCTGGAAGTTCTTGTAATCCGGCAGCAAGACTATGCCGTCAAAATCGTCGCACAGAATAGTGACCTCGCCGACTCCGGATATTTCAGGCAGCGGCGGCATTTCCGGGACGCTCAGCTCGCGCCCGAACTCTTCGTGAAACTTCTCGGCGGGCGTCTTCCCCGTCTCGGGGTCGCGCCGGTCCTCGAACAGGTAGCGCTGGAATTTGCCGAGGGTCGAATTAAGGTCGGAGGGCGAGACCGAAAGCTCATCACATCCGAACAGCTCGCAGAAGGCCTTCACCTGTTCTTGCTGCGCGCTTTCGAGCGCTTCGGGTGAGTAAAGCGAATCGAGCGCTCGCCGCATTTCGAGCGCTTCCATAGCCGCCTCGCGGTCGGGCATTATGAATTGCAGACCTGAGAAGATAAACTTGTCGTCGAGCGGCAACAGCCGCGCGGCTATGAACTGGCCGCGCTTGAAAGGGGTCTCGTCGAGCGGCTTGAGAGTCACGACGGGGAACTCGTCGCCTGTATCCATCTCGCGAAGCCGGAGCGCATTCTTGCCAAGCGATTTAATCTCAAACACAGTGTTGACCGAATCTGTCCAATCGAGCAGCGTCTCCTGATCGTCTTCGCTCAAATCTGGCCGTGACGCGAGAAAATGCTCGATGGCGCCATCGCCTTTTTCATCAACCCACTCGAACAGGAAATAATCCAACACGCTTTCTGTTTCGCGCTCATCCTCCTGGTCTGAAAAAGAGAAGAATAGCTTGAGCTGGTCTTCGTACTCCTGCTTGAGCGGCCCGCTTGTCACAAACTCCGAAAGCTCGCGCTTTAGGTCTTCAGCGCCCCTCAGATCGGGCGGCGACGATTGCGATGTTGAAGTCATTCTTACCTCCCTGCTCGTTTCTCCCATGCGCGCCACGGCGACGGGAAAATTCTATTCCCCTGTTTCGACAAACGTCAACACAGCAGGGGCAGGGGATCAGGGGTCGGGGTTCAAGGGCTAGCTGCAAGAGGGATGGACTATGAAAAATAAATAATTACTCTCCGGCGCTTAATTCCTGACCCCCGACCCCTGACCCCCTGCCCCTATCTGTTTAATTGCGGTGAGGGCGGCGCTGCTCAGGTGGGGATCGGATGCGCGTAGAGCCGCTTCGAGCGCGGGCAAAGCCGATTGGTCGCCGATCTGTCCGAGCGCCGTAGCGGCCTGGCGTTTCGCTTCCAGGTCCTGGTCTGAGGTAAGAACGCGGATAAGGCTCGGGACTGCGCGAGCTGCCGCGCGCCCGTTCGCGCCAAGCGCGCGAGCGGCCTGCGCCCTGACGAATTCGGATTTGTCGGCGAGGGCTGCGGTGAGCGGCTCGACCGCTTGCGCGTCGGGGTATTCGCCGAGCGCGACGGCAGCCGCGCCGCGCACTTCGATCTCCTTGTCTCTGAGTGCGGCTACGAGAGCAACGGTCCCGGCCTGGCTGCGCAAGCGGCCAAGGGCATAAGCCGCAGACTTACGGACGAAAGCGCTTTTATCTTTTGTCACCAGCGGGGCGACGATTGTCGCTAGCCCCGTGTCTTCGAATCGGCCCAGCGCGGTGACTGCCGCCGCGCGCACGCGTTCCGATCTGTCAGAGAGCGCGGAGATGAGCGGGTTGCGAGCGGCATCATTTTCGAGCGCCGCCAGCGTCAGCACGGCGCTGCGCCGCTCTTCTTCGTCAGAAGAGTTTAGCTGGCTGGTGAGGCGAGCCACTTCGGATGCGATTTCCTCTGATGTTTGCCCTGCGGTTTGCGGGTGAAGGGAACAGGCGACCTCGCCTCTTGTGGTTGAGGCTGTTGCTGATGCTGCGAGGGCTAGTAGGAGAAGCTTTACGAGAAAGCCAATTACCGGGTGCAAATAATTATCCTTACAAGCGCGCTAAACAGATTTCCTGGAAGCGGCGAATGACATCGCGCGAGTATCGGCCTTGCGGCGGACTCGGTCCCACTCGGCGACGATGCGCGCCCGCCGGCTTTCGAGCGAGTCGGCCAGGAGGTTGACCAACTCATCGTCAAATAGATCGGGCCGGCTGGCCTGCTCGCGCAGCGACTCCATAATGTTGATATAGTCGAGGACCTCAGCGATCTCGGTTTCAGAAAGGGTCTCGGCTTTAAACTTGAGCAACTGGCAGTTGGTCATCCGCTCTCCCATCGCACACCTCCTAGTGTGTTGGCGGGAGATTAACCGGGGAGTGGGAATCATCCCGCTGGAGGACTGGCTAAAATAATTCGTGAGACGCTGCCCACGATCCTTCTCATATACAGATTTGTTCCAACCTTCCTTATTGTATTGATGAGGCCATCATAGCCCATGCCGTTTGCCAAATCAAGCAAACTGATTCCGCTGAATCAACGCGGCATCTATCGATGCGGAAGTAATTGGACTGGAAGGGAATTAAGCGGACTAGTGCGATCATCTGCGAGTCGGCCGCATGACGACTCCGCCGGCGTAGAACGGGAAAGCTAATTTTCGTAATTCCGAATCTACGCCGGCAATGAAATTAAGAGCCGGCATTAAAGCAATCTCTCGTCGGGGGATTCGTCATGGCTCGCGCCAGCTCGCTGCGGAATTGCCCGAACCCTTTCCTGATCTCGCTCATGCTCTCTTTTGCCTCTTTGATGATCTGACCGAGCGACATGCCTTCCGAGAGTTTTTGGAGTATCACGTCGAGGCTGAATCCGGGGTCGTCCAGACGGTCTGCGAGCAAGACGGCGGCTACGAACTGGCCGAACGGAAAGTCTGTCAGGCTGTTGAACTTGTCTTTGAGCTCTTGGGCCGTTCCGACGTCGGTGTGTGCCGCAAGGATGCAAAAGACTACGTCGCGGCCAAGCTCGCGGCCGGTCTTCTCCGCTGCGTTTTCGAGCTTTCTGGCTTCCTTATCGAGTTTCTTCTCTTCTTTCTTGCTCTTGTCTTTCTTGCCGCCCTGAGCGAGCGCCGCGCCCTGGCTCAGGCTCAGCGCCAGCGCGATCGCGGCAACGATTGCTCCAATGCTTTTCAATGAAATTACCTTCCTCATAAATCCTCCTCTTTATACTTTACAAAAAAATCTCGCGATAACGATTCGGTGAGGATTGCCTTTGCCGGTGAGGATTTCTTAAATTTGCGGGGCAGTCCAAGTTTATGGCAAGGTCATCAGCGCGTCAATAATTAATAGTTGCCGATAGCGTAGACAAATCCGATTGACACTGCTTGCAGCCGACACCTAAAATTGCTTGACTGAACTCCCGCAAAAGGAGCGCGCATTGCAGAGCAGAGACGGATTGACAGACGACATCACGCCTCAGTACAGAGATCGCACCATCCCCGAAGACCTTCCTGTCGCTTTTTCAGCAGGCCGCCGGGCGCTGGCCATAGCAGCGGCGTGGCTCATCCCCGGAGCCGGGCACCTGACGCTCGGCCGGTTCGGGCGAGGGCTGATGTTTTTCGTGCTTATAGTCGGGTCATTCGCCTTGGGGCTCGCGCTCGAAGGCCGTCTGTACTGGCCCACGGTCTCCGACCCGCCCTCCATGTTCCATTTCGATCTGATCTCTGTTCTCTGGACCTTTGCACAAATAGGTTCGGGACTCTGTTACCTGGTCTCTTACGCGATGGGGTGGGGCACAAATCCGCTGCCTGCGGCGACCAACGAATACGGGAACACTTTTATGTTTCTGGCGGGGCTGCTTAACTACCTCATAATTCATGACGCTTACGACATCGCGGCGGGGAGGAAGCGCTGATGCATGTCTTGATGATGTCGTTGTATGCCGCGATCACAGCCATAGTTCTTGCCACTATCGATCCCAAGGCCGAAACCCTGAGAGCGCGTGTCATTCACGGGCTCAAAATATTCGGGTGGTTTATGGGCATAGGCCTCGTGCTGTCCTGGGTCCTCTTCCCAATCCCCTGGTGAAGCAGCGCAGAAGCTCTCAATCCTTGCCGAAGCGCGTGACGCTGAATCGCTCGACCCTGATGGGAGTCCCGATTGGTATGCCTGCTTTCCGGTGCACGGCCAGCCACTGCTCGTCAACGGACTCTATGCCCTCTATGCGCGGAAGCAGAAGCCCGCGCCTCGTCCCGTCAAGCGTCTCGATGACAACGCCGTAACGGGAAGGGTCTAGATCTTCGGGGCCTCGCGCAGCTTCGGGCTGGGAAAGCAGATCGACTCCATAAGTCAGCACAGGCAACTCTTCGACGGCCACAGGCGCGAATCGCGGATCGCGCGTGGCCGCGCTGATCGCGTTCTGTATTATCTCTTCGGCGATCGTTTCGCACGTGGGCGCGATTGTGCCTATGCAGCCGCGCAAGTTTCCATCAACCGTGCGCAGCGTGACAAAGGCCCCCGACTGACCGGCAAGCACGCCGCCGGGCGTGAGCGGAGGGGCAAGCACTTTGCCCTCGGTTACAAAACTCTCAACCGCCAACCGCGCAAGCTCAGGCGGAGTTATATCGTCGGGAGGAGATTCCATAATAAGTCCTGAGTGCTGAGTCCTGGGTCCTGAGTAAAAACATGAGTGCGTTGCTTCTGAATTCGCACTCAGCACTCAGGACTCAGCACTCAGCACTTCCTTAAGCACGGCGACCATATAGCCCACGCCAAATGGCCCTTCATAGCTGAGCACCTGATGCTGGGGCGGGTTCTCGCCGACGCTGCCGAGCGCGATGACTATCGAACGATAGCCGCATTCGCCTGCGCGGTTTCTGAGGTCGGGGTCGATCTCTGTTACCGCCTGCGAATCGCCCTGCCGTATGGCGTCAACAACCTGCTCGTCGAACTGGTGAGCCGTAGGCTCGAACTCGTACGGCCCGCCGATGATAAGGCGGTGGCTCAGGTCTCCGCTTGCTACCACGGCGACGCGCCTGCCCGCAGCCCGCGCCGCTTCATTTATAGCGCGGCCAAAGGCCAGGTGTTTTTCGATCGGCTGGTTAGTAAAACCGATTACGATTACGGGACCGGCCCACCCCGCCTCGTGCAGGTAATAAAGCGGGACCATCGCGCCGTGGTCGAGCCGCGTGTCGCGCGCAAGCTCGCGAAACTCGACGCTCTCTTCTATGGCGGCGCGCTTGATCGCGTCGAGCAACTCCAGGTCGTTGTCAAAAGAGAGCGCGACCTGCGGCGCGTAAAACTCACGAAAGTCGCCTCGAAGCTCTCTGGTCGCGCGGGCGGTAAAGACGAGCGGGTCCAGCGGGGAATGAGGAGAGATCACTACAACTGTTTCGGGGTCTGTCTCGATTAATCGCCGTGAGAATTCGCGCAGGGCGCTTTGGGAGGCGGCAACTTGCTTTATTCGCTCGCCGCCGACTTCAGGAACCAAAAGCGGCGGGTGCGGCGCTATGCCCGCGAAAACGATTGAGCTAGACATGGCTTGAGGCCCTCTGACCAACAGGCTTTCGAGCGTTTAACAGAATCGCCACTAAACTCAATGATAGCCCTCAAGCGCTACAGAGTTCAACCATCAACCACTCTGCTTAATCGCGAATCTCTTTCCGGCTACACTGATGCTTCCTTTTCTACTCTTGCCCGTCGGGTTGGCTGCCACGCTGTAATTCACGACCCCGTTGCCTACTCCGGTCGAGCCCGATGTGATGGTTATCCACTGGGTTTCGCTCGCCGCTTGCCAGGCGCAACCCACGCCGGTCGAAACCGCCAGGTTCCCCGTGCCGCCGCCGCCTGGGAAAGAAGCAGACCCCGGCGCGATTGCGTAACCGCAGCCCGACCCGGCCGCGTTTTGAATTATAGTGATCGTCTCCCCGGCTACTGTCAGCGAGCCCTGGCGCGATGCGGCGGCGAAATTCTCTCTCACTTCAAAGGTCACGGGCTCGTTGCCGCTCCCGCTGCCGGATGAGGTCAGCACGATCCAACTGGTGTTGCTCGTGGCAGCCCAGGTACAGGAAGCGCTCGTCGATACGGTGACGCTTCCCGTCCCGCCACTGGCGGGGAAGAACTGCGACGTCGGGGTCGCAGAAAAGCTGCAAGGAGCGTTGATCGTAAGGTTCGCATTCGATATGTCGAAGAAGATATTCCCTACGGCTTCTACCTTGATGCGCCCCTGCGTTGTTGCTGCGCCCGGCACGGTTATCGTTTCAGCGCCGTCGTTGAGCGTGTTGGCGGAGATGACTATGGGAAACGTATTCCCCCCATCTGTGGAGAGCGAGATTTTAACGAGCAAGCAATTGACGGGCGCGGCGTTTGTGTTAGCCACGTCCCACGTTATTGTCTGCAACGAGCCGCCCTCCCAGTTCACCGCAGAGTTGGGCTGTGTGATGAAGAACGGGCCGCTCGTCGCCGTCACGTTGACCAGCATCGTGTCTGTGTTCACCCCGCCGCCTCCGGCGCGGTTGTCGCGCGCCGTCACTTGAAAACTCATCGTGCGAGTGATCGAAGGCAACGCCTCGCCCGTCGTACAAGAGCCGACGCCGTTGGCGCACGAATAGCTCTGCGGCGGATTGTTACTGTTATTGAGAATGTAAGCCAGGCTCGGAAAAGCTCGCGAAGGCGATGCCGTTGGCGAATACGAGCGGAAGAGAGGCCGGGCGAAACCGTCCGCGTCGTTGTCGGGCGGGGACGAGGGGCCGAGGTCATACTCTTCCCAGCAATATGTGAGCGAGTCTCCGTTCGGATCGCTGCCGGTGGCCGTGAGCGTAAACGGAGTCCCTTTCGGGATAGTGAAATCCGCCCCGGCGTTTACATTAGGTTGAAAGTTGCCGTTGAAACCCTGCGCCGCGCAGGTCCCGTTGCCGGTTGTGATGTATGCGATTATCTCTTCCAGGCTCTTAACGTGAAAGTAATCGTTGCTGTTTAATTGTAAGTCTTGAATCGAGCAGATGCCCGCGTAGGCCATTATCGTCGTGCCGCTTCCCGGCTCGTATGAGGCCGAAGACCCGCCGCCTCCCCCGCAACTCCCCTGCGTGCCGTTGAACGTATGCCTCGCTCCGAACTGGTGGCCCATCTCGTGCGAGACGTAGTCCACATCGAACACGTCTCCTGTGGGGTTTGCCAGCCCCGTCACTCCGCGCGCTTTGTTGCCCGAAACGCATGGCACGAAGAGGTTCGCCACGCCGCCGCCGCCCGTGCTGAAGACATGCCCAATATCATAATTGGCATTCCCAATCACCATATCGAGCTTCGTTTGATTCTGACCCAGCATCGAAAAGCCGTTATTGTTCGTGTAGCCATCCGGCTCTGCCGTGAAAATGATGCTTGCGTTGTTAGCCACTATAACCATGCGAATCGATAAATCGCGCTCATAGATGCCGTTGACGCGATTCATCGTAGTCGTCATCCTCGCCATCGCGGCAGGAACGGTCCCGCCTGCTGCGGCTGTGTATTCGACGTTGGCCGCAAGCGCCAGCCGAAACGTGCGCAGCGTGCCCGCGTTTGAGACAGACGGGACCGGCTGGCTCGCAGCGGGCGGCAAATCTTTGTTCGCTTCATCAAAGAAGCACTGGAAGCTCGCGCCCTCTTTGCGGAAGTCGCGCTTGTAATAACTTATGTAGTTTGACGTGTCGCCTTTTGCGTAAGGGTCGACGTAAACCGTGTCGCCCGCTGACAGTATGATGGCGTGAAACCCTGCGGGCGTCACGTCGAATCGCGTGGTCGCCGTCGGATCGTCGATGCCCTGGCCTCTGTAGGTCTTGATCTGTGGGAACTCGGCGGCAAGCGCCGGCTCCATGATTGGAGAGTCCTCGACGCTGAACCTCGCCAGCTTTCCATCGGGCATCGGCATCGTTATTATCGTTTGAGCCGTTGCTATCGTCTGCGCAAACTCTTTCGGCGCTGTTGCCAGTAATAGACTGAGCGATCCTTGATCAAGCCGATACGTCTTATAAGCCGCAGGAATCGTCACGCGCTCGCCTGTGACTGAGAGCGATTTCTCGTCGACCTCCTGCCACAGCGAAATGCCGCCCCCCGAGCCCTTCTGTGCCGGAGCGGCCGCCGCCGCCCGCCAGGATTTATCGGATAAGAGATTGACCCCCGCTCCCAGCAGGGCGAGGCAGAACGAGACGATTACGATTAGCCGGATAGGATGGCTTTTGCTCCGCGCCTGTTTATGGTGGCGCAAATTGCTTGACAACTCTTTTTTCATCTATTCATACCTGCGTCTTAATTGAGCGGCGATAACCTGATCGAACGGAACGAAGGATTTTATGAAGAAAGCCGAGGGCTGTCAATGAGATGGAACTTCAACCCGATTAGCTATATTGCTTTTTCAGGGTGAGAAAAACTTGTGCGCTTATCCAGAGTGCGTGTAGTGTAATCGAGGGGGAGACGAGAGAAGGGAAACTATCAGCAACCTTGACACCCACCGGACCGTCTGTTAGATTTTCGCGCTTAATTGAAGTGCAATGCTCGCTTCATGGCATGACCCGCCGCAGGGAGCAATTACCAACTAGGAGGCAATAATTAGTGGGCACCAATAATAAGAATCTCTTTACGTCCGAGTCTGTCACAGAAGGGCATCCCGACAAGATAGCCGATCAGATTTCTGACGGCGTGCTCGACGCAGTGCTCGGCGAAGACCCGCACGGCCGCGTAGCGTGCGAGACGCTGCTGACTACGGGGCTGGTCATGATCGCGGGCGAGATTACCACGTCAGCCCGCATCGATTACACGAAGATCGCCCGCGATACTATCCGCGACATCGGCTACACGCGGGCCAAGTATGGATTCGATTGCGAATCCTGCGCGGTCATCACCGCGATAGATACTCAATCACCCGACATAGCTATGGGCGTCGACATCGGCGGCGCGGGCGACCAGGGCTTGATGTTCGGCTTCGCCTGTAACGAGACGCCAGAGCTTATGCCGCTGCCCATCATGCTTGCGCACAAGCTCACACGCCGCCTGGCCGACGTGCGCAAAGAAGGGCTGCTCGATTACCTCAGACCCGACGGCAAATCCCAGGTCAGCGTTGAATACGTCAACCGCAAGCCCGTCCGCGTAGACACAGTTGTCATCTCGACGCAGCACGCCGAGTCCGCCACAAACGAGCAGATACGCGATGACGTGATGAATCATGTCATCCGCGCCGTAGTGCCCGGCGAGATGATAGATGGGGATACTGATTTTCATATCAATCCGACGGGCCGCTTTGTCATAGGCGGGCCGCAGGGCGATACGGGATTGACGGGCAGAAAGATTATCGTCGACACCTACGGCGGCTCGGGGGCGCACGGCGGCGGCGCATTTTCGGGCAAAGACCCGACGAAGGTAGACCGCTCCGCCTCCTACATGGCCCGCTACGTCGCAAAGAATATTGTCGCGGCTGGCCTGGCCGACCGCTGCGAAGTGCAGCTTGCATACGCGATCGGCATAGCCGAGCCCGTGAGCGTGCTCGTCGACACGCGCGGGACCAACAAGATAGACGAAGATAAACTCTCGGACCTGGTGCGCGAGCATTTCGCGCTGACGCCGCTCGGAATCATCGAGGCATTAAACCTGCGCAGGCCCATCTTCAAGAAGACGGCGGCCTACGGCCACTTCGGCCGCAGCGAGCCCGAATTCACCTGGGAGCGGACCGATAAAGCGGAAGCGCTCAGGAGCGCGGCAGGACTATAAACAGGGATCAGGGATCGGGGGTCAGGGAACGGGGGTTTGTAATTTCAAATTTCAAATTTGATATTTCAAATCCTATTTTCTCTGACCCCCGACCCCTGACCCCCGACCCCTGGAGGTATTGATGACAAGTACACGACCCGATTGTGACGTGAAAGATTTGAGCCTGGCCGGGGCCGGGCGTAAACGGATTGAATGGGCCGAGCGCGAGATGCCTGTGCTGCGCTTGATCAGAGAGAGGTTCGAGCGCGAGCGTCCGCTTGAAGGCAAGCGCCTGGTCGCCTGCTGCCATATCACTACGGAGACGGCGAACCTCGCGCTCGCGCTAAAGGCAGGGGGCGCGGACGCCGTGTTGATTGCCTCAAACCCGCTCTCGACTCAAGATGATGTCGCGGCGGCGCTCGTAGTCGAGTACGGCATCCCCGTCTACGCGATCAAAGGAGAGTCGACAGACACCTACTCGCGCCACGTGCGCATGGCGCTGGACCACGACCCCGAGGTCATCATAGACGACGGCTCGGACGTTATTGCGACGGCGGTGAAAGAACGACCCGAGCTGATAACACAGCTCATAGGCTCGACCGAAGAGACGACGACAGGGCTCGTCCGCCTGCGAGCGCTCGAAAAGAGCGGCCGCATGACGTGGCCCGCGATCGCAGTCAACGACGCTCAGACCAAGCATTTCTTCGACAACCGCTACGGCACTGGCCAATCGACATTGGACGGCGTCATACGCGCGACAAACATACTGTTGGCGGGCCGCACGCTTGTCGTCGTCGGCTACGGCTGGTGCGGCAAGGGCGTGTCTATGCGCGCGCGAGGGCTTGGAGCTAACGTCGTCGTCTGCGAAATCGATCCCATCCGCGCGATCGAAGCCGTGATGGACGGATTCCGCGTTATGCCGATGGAAGAGGCCGCGTCGCTCGGAGACATATTCATCACAGTGACGGGCAACCGCCACGTCATCGACGCGAAGCATTTCGCCCGCATGCGCGACGGAGCCATCGTGGCGAACTCAGGCCACTTTGACGTGGAGCTGAACCTTGTCGCGCTCGGAGAGATGAGCGAGTCGCGAGAAGAGCTGCGGCCATTCGTCGAAGAGTACAAGGTGAAAGAGTCCGGCAACCGCGTCATCGTCCTAGGCGAAGGCCGGTTGATAAACCTGGCCGCAGCCGAAGGCCACCCGGCCTCGGTCATGGATATGAGCTTCGCCAACCAGGCGCTCTCTTGCGAATACCTGGTGACGAACCAGGGCCAGCTCGCGCCGGGACTCCACCTGTTGCCCGAAGAGGTCGATAAAGAGATCGCATCGCTCAAGCTCGAAGCTATGGGCGTGAAGATAGACCAACTGACCCCGGAGATGATCGAGTACATGAATAGCTGGGAAGTCGGAACCTAAGCTCATTCATCTGAGATTTGATTTTTGAGATTCGTATGGCGGTCATCGGGCCGCCATTTTTTTTTGCTGGCGCATCGGAACTCTCAGGCTATATACTCAGCAATCAGTTGGCGATAAAGGGCGTGTCAGCCCATATCTTTTCGACCACATTCGGGTCCGAAGCGAGGTTAAAGATTTGAACACCGATAAAAGATCTACTCGAATAGCATGGATGGTTTGTGCGTTGGCGCTCATGCTTTTATTGACTCCGATGACAAGTTTTTCATCCGAAGCCGAGTCGCGCTTCGCCTCCCTCGACGGCGCGCGCGTCCACTATAAGAGTTACGGGAAAGGCAGCGAGGCCGTCGTCTTCATTCACGGCTGGACTTGCGATATGAGCTTCTGGCGGTTGCAGGTTCCGGCCTTTGAATCGAAGACGCGCGTCATTGCGATAGACCTCCCGGGCCATGGCCTAAGCGACAAGCCGCAGATCAATTACAATATGGATCTGTTTGCGCGAGCCATAGACTCGGTCCTGCGCGACGCGAAAGTTGATCGCGCGGTCCTCGTGGGCCACAGCATGGGCACACCAGTCGTCCGGCAGTTTTATCGCAAGTACCCTGAAAAGACCCGCGCGCTCGTCTTAGTCGACGGGGGCTTGCGAATGATGTTCGACAAAGCGATGATGGACGCTTTTACAAAGCCGCTTCGTGGGCCTAACTACAAAGAGGCCGCCGCGCGCCTTGTCGACGGCATGACGGGCACTATGATTTCCACGGCGTTGCGCGAAGAGGTGAAGGCCGCGATGCTTGCCACGCCCCAACACGTCGCCGTCAGCGCGATGGACGCGTTGGCGGACCAGGCGAATTACGGGCCTGACAAGATCGAGGTTCCCGTGCTCGCTTTCTTCGCGAAGTCGCCCTTCTGGCCTGCGGACAACGAGCAGTTCTTTCGCAGCCTCGCCCCGAACCTCGAATACCACATGTGGGAAGGCGTGAGCCACTTCCTGATGATGGATAAACCGAAAGAGTTTAACGAAACTCTTTTGGCATTCCTGATGAAAAACAACCTGATAAAGAGATAACGGTCCGCTCTCCCCGATAATCGAATAGGTGTTTATATGTCGTACCTTTCCGTCAAGAACTTCGCTTTGTTCATAATGGTATTGATCGCGGTCGCTTTCATCCCCGAAACCGAAGCCCAGGCCCCGAAAGCGCAGAGGCCCGGGAAGGCGCAAAAGCCAGAGAAAGCGCAAAAGCCCGATCTCGTGATTCAAAACGGCCATTCGGGGAACGTCACGTCGGTCGCTTACAGCCCTGACGGCAAGACGATAGCTTCCGGCAGCGTCGACTTTACAGTCAAGCTGTGGGACGCGACCACGGGGCGTTTGATTCGCAACCTCGAAGGCCATAGCGATTATGTGAACGCAGTCGCCTACAGCCCCGACGGCAAGATGATCGCTTCCGGTAGCGTCGACGAGACGATAGAGCTTTGGAATCCTGTGACGGGCCAGCCCATTCGCACACTCGAAGGCCACGAAGCCGACGTTCGCGCCGTGGCGTTCTCCGCCGACGGTAAGACGCTGGCCTCCGGCGGGTTCGACAGGACCGTAAGGCTGTGGAATGTGGCGACCGGCGATCTGGTCCGCACACTCGAAGGCCACGGCGACAAAATAAACTCGGTCGCCTTCAGCCCCGACGGCAGTATTGTGGCTTCGGCTAGCGACGATAAGAAGGTCTTCCTATGGGACGTTGCGACGGGCAGTTCGCGGCCGCTTGCCGGCCACACTGCGGAAGTCAGGTCAATCGCTTTCTCGCCCGATGGCAGCCTCCTCGCTTCGGCCAGCGAAGACAGGACTATAAAGGTATGGAATAAAGCTACGGGCACGGTCGCGCGCACTCTTAGTGGGCACGGGTCAGGCGTCCGAGCGGTGGCCTTCAGTAGCGACGGGCGCGTGATTGCTTCCGGCAGCGGCGACAAGACCATAAGGCTGTGGGATGCGACGGCTGGCAGCAGCCTCAGCACTTTTAAAGGACCGAAGAACACAATCACATCCATAGCCTTCAGCCCCGAATCGAGCCTCATAATTTCAGGGAGCCTCGACGGCATTTCGGTCTGGGACGCGAAGGACGGCCGTTTGATTCGCAACCTCGAAGGCCATTCTTTTGAAGTGACATCTATCAAATACAGTCCCGACGGCAAGACTATCGCCGCGGCGAGCGCAGACAAAACCATAAAGATATGGGATGTCACATCGGGTCGTTTTCTCCGCTCGCTCCAGGGACACCAATCGGCAGTCCCTTCCGTCGCTTTCAGCCCCGACGGCGCGAAGATCGCTTCAGCTAGTTTGGACAGCACCGTGAAGGTGTGGGACGCAGTGAGCGGGAAGGCGACACAGACCATCAATGCGCACACATCGGGCGCGCACGCGGTAGCGTTTAGCCCCGACGGAAAGCTGTTGGCTTCGGGGGGCGGCGACCATCTGGTCAAGCTGTGGGACGCGAGCGGGAAACTGGTTCAGACCTTCAAGGGCCATTACAGCCTGATTACTTCTATCGTCTTCAGCCCCGACGGAAGCACGGTCGCTTCCGCGAGCGCGGACAAAAGCATCAGGCTGTGGGACGTAAAAAGCGGCCAGGCCGTGCGCGCTCTCCAGGAGCACACATCGGAAGTCAACGGGGTCGCTTTCTCGCCCGACGGGCGCGTGCTGGCATCGGGCAGCACGGACAACACGATCAGGCTGTGGGACATCTCCGCCGGTAGCGCGATTCGCGTCATGAAAGGCCGGTTCGCAGATGTCAGGTCTGTGGCTTTCTCGCCCGATGGGCGCGTGCTGGCATCAGGCACAATTAGCAACGCCATCGAACTGTGGGACGCTTCGACCGGGAACGCTCTGGGCGCGCTCGAAGGCCACACGTCGGATGTCAAAACTGTAGTCTTCAGCCCCGACGGAAAGATGCTCGCCAGCGGAAGCCTCGACACGACTATAAAAATCTGGTCGCTTCAGTATAAGAAGCTCCTGGCTTCGCTGTTGGGATTCAACGACGGCAACTGGATCGCTTACACGCAGGATGGCTATTACGTCGGGTCTGACAAGGGCTCTGAGTACCTGACCTGGCGGTTGGAAAACAAGATACTCGATTTCGCACAGTTCGCGGAAAGGTTCAACAAGGCGGATGTGATTACGAAAACTCTCCAGGGCGAAACGGTACAGATCACACAAAGCTTGCAGAAAGGCTTTGCGCTTCCCCCCGAAGTCGCGATTACCTCGCCCCGACCGGGACAGAGCTTCAGCGCACCTGATATTGAGGTGATTATCGACGTGAAAGATCTAGGGGGCGGCATCGATGAGGTGCGTATTTTTCAGAACGGCAAAATCGTCGGCACGAGCCAGCGCGGGCAATCGGCGGCAACTCAATCGAGGGACCGCGCAAGGTTCCGCCTCTCGCTGTTCGACGGTGAGAATACTTTTCGGGCCGTGGCCTTCAGCAAGGATCGCATCGAGAGCAGGGCCGATGAGCTGAATGTCACTCTCGCTCTTCGTTAATAATAAAAAGTCCTGAGTGCTGAGTCCTGAGTCCTGAGTAAAAACATGAGCACGTTGTTTCTGTTTTCTCACTCAGCACTCAGCACTCAGGACTTCTTCTTGCGGTCCGCCGTGCGGCGCGTCTGGCGGCGGCGCTCTCCCGCGCGCGTCGTCAACACGCCTCCCTGTCGTTCGCGATTAGAATCGCGGCGCTCGCCCGTCCGCCGGTCTTCGCCTTTGCGCCGCTCTTTGCCGTTCGAGTTGTTGACACGATCATTACCCATTTTTTAATCAATCTCTCGTCCAGTCTTTTTGGCAGGAACGGGCGATTATAGCAAGGATAAAGTCGATAGGCAAAGCGCGCACGCCCGGTAGTAGCCGGTCGCCGCGAAGGTTGGTTTAACTTTCTTACGTCAATCGGACAGGATCGAAGCGGGGTCGAAAGCAATGAGCGAATAGATGATCGTTGGACGATGAATCATCAATGATGAATTCAACAAATGAAGCCCGAGCCTATTCATCATTAAAAATCCATCGTGCGTTACCTTCGAGGGACGCGCGCGAACGCGCCCCCGTCACCCTCTTTGCTCAAGCAGTCGGGCCTTCTCCTGATGATCCTTCGCCTGTTTTTGCCGCTGCCTCTGTCCCTGCCGCCGTTTCCTGGCCGCCGTCGGCGGCTGCGCTCGGAGCAGGCCCATTGCCGACTTCGTCGCCGCCTTGGGCCGGCGGAGAACTCTCGCTGGTCGAATACTCCGCAGCGCCGGCGGATTCGGCTGTGCTCGGGGCCGAGGCGGCAGCGCTGGAAGCCGATTCGCTTGAGCCTTCCTGCCCGTCGGGGCTTTCGGTGAAATACTCCTTCAGCTCCTTGCCCGGCTTGAAGTAGGGCACGCGCTTGGCAGGCACATCTACAGGCTCGCCCGTCTTGGGGTTACGGCCACGGCGCGGACCGCGCTCGCGGGTGCGGAAACTGCCGAAGCCGCGCAGCTCTACTTTTTCGCCCTTGTGCAGCGCTGTGATTATGGAATCAAAGACGGTTTCGACTATCACTTCGGCATCGCGCTTGTTCAACTCCGCAGCGCGAGCCACTTCCTCTACAAGCTCTGCCTTAGTCATCTGTCTCCTGTGCGCCGCCCGTCGGGGCGGCCTGTTTTAGTTTTCCCCTTGTCGTGTGCCTCGCAGGCACGCACAAGTATCTACAGCAAAAAGCCAGAAATCAAGTGCCGATTGAACTAAATGGTGATCGACAGCCGGAGCCGAGCGGCTCAAAACTGCTTGAGGTTTGACACTCGCTCGCTGAGAACACTACAATTTTTATTCTTGCCCTTTGGGGATTAACAAGACTGTGCGAGCCGCGTTGAATAAAGTATGACTATTTCTACGATCTCTCCAGACGAACGGACCGGCGCGCGTGCGGAATCGCTTATCACGCGCGGGGTTCAAAAGACGGTCCTTCCGAATGGACTCACCCTTATAACTAAAGAGCTGCACGATAAGCCCATTGTCGCCCAGATTATCTGGTATCGCGTCGGCTCCAGGAATGAAGAGCTGGGACAGACCGGCAAATCGCACTTCCTTGAGCACATGCTCTTTAAGGGAACGGACCGCTACAAAAAGGGCGAAATCGACATGATTACGCTCCGAAACGGCGGCGCCAACAACGCGTTTACCTGGCTTGATTTCACGGCCTATTATTTCACCTTCGCCTCGGACCGCTGGCAGGAGGCGCTTGAGATCGAAGCCAACCGAATGCGCCACACCTCGTTCGCGCAGCAAGAGTTCGATTCTGAAAAACAGGTCGTAGAAGAGGAGCTTCGCATCGGGTTAGACGGACCCTGGGAAGCGCTTGAAAACGAAGTGTGGGCGACGGCCTTCCGCGAGCACCCTTATCACTGGCCCACCGTCGGCTGGCTCGGTGACCTGGAATCGGCCACGGCAGCCGATATGAAGGCTTACTACGACAAGTGGTATCACCCTCAAAACGCCACGCTGGTCATCGTCGGCGATTTCAACACACGGGAAGTTGTAGAGAGAGTGCATCAGTTATACGGCCCGCTCGATAGGGGCCCGGAGCCGCGCCCTGTCGGCATAGTCGAGCCGCCGCAGAGGGGCGAAAAGCGCGTAACTGTAAAGAAAGATACGCCGGTCGAGCGGCTCTTGATCGGCTACCACGCGCCCGCCGTAGGCGACGCGGACTCCTACGCGCTGCACGTGGCGGATACGATTCTATCGACGGGCAAGACATCAAGGCTTTATCAACGGCTGGTAGAAAAAGACCAGTCCGTCACACAGGTTAAAGCGCACTATAACGACCATATCGATCCTTCGCTCTTTTACATACAGGCGGAGCTAAAGCCGGGATTCTCACTCGACGGTGTCGAGCGCGCCATCTACGAGGAGATCGAGCGGCTCAAAACCGAGGGCTTGCCGTCGTCGCAGCTTGAAAAAGCTAAGCGTCAGATCGAAGCGGACCTCGTCTTGAGCAACGAAGAGTTCTTGCAACAGGCGATCCTGCTGGGCCAGTACGAGACGATTGCGTTTGCCGACCACATACCGGAGGATTCGCGCGGCTACAAATACCTCGACACGATGCTCGACCGGCTCCGCGCGGTCACTGCCGAAGACGTGGCCCGCGCAGCAGAAAAATATTTTGCACCTGACAATCGCACAGTAGGTTTTCTCGTAAACGACACAACTGAAATCTCAGATTCGAAATTTCAAATCTCAAATCCTAAATCTCGCATGAGCCGCGTGGCGTTCCGAACCGGCGTCGAGCCCACGAACGCTGCCGACCAGGAGACCGGCGCAGTTATTTCGACCAGGCCGAGGCTTGACGTTGAGCGGCTGGTGCTCCCGAACGGGATGGTCGTGCTGCTTTCGGAAAACCACACGACCTCGTCCGTTTCCATAAACGCAATCGTCCAGGCGGGGTCCAGGTTTGAGCCGGACGCGAAAGCGGGGCTTGCTTCTCTGGTCGGCGAGCTGATCGATGAGGGGACAAAGACGCGCACTTCCGACGAGATTGCCGAAGCCGTGGAAGCCGTCGGGGGAAGATTCATTACAGCGGGCGATTATCAGGCGAGCGGAGTTCGTGCGGCCTTCCTCTCCTCTGACATCTCGCTCGGCCTTGAGATCACAGCAGACGTGTTGATGAACGCCACTTTCCCGGAAGAGAAAGTCCGCCAGCACGTCGAGCGCCGCGTCGCCCAGATCAAGAGCCGCCTGGACGTGCCGCGCGTCCAGGCCTCCGACGAGTTTAACGAAGAGGTCTTCAAAGGCTATCCACTCCACCGCCCGCCCGTAGGTTATGGCCGCACCGTCAAGACGCTGACCAGAGACGATTGCATAGAGTTCTACAGGCGCTATTACGTGCCTAACAACACGATTCTGGCAATCGTGGGCGACATCGACAAAGTCGAGGTGAAGAACCGCATCGAGGAGGTCTTCGCCAACTGGGAGAAGGCCGCCGACTTCCATGCCCCGGACGTGCCCAGACCCGAGCGGCCGTCCGCTGGGGTCGAGAAATTCGTGCCCGCGCCGAAAGAGCAGGTCAACATTTTTATAGGCCACGTCGGCGTCGAACGCACGAATCCCGATTACTACTCGCTGCTGGTGATGGACACGATACTCGGCTCAAGCCCCGGCTTCACTTCGCGGATACCGCGCATACTGCGCGACGAGCAAGGGCTGGCCTATTCGACCTACAGCAATATCACAGCCAGCGCAGGCATCGACCCTGGCCGCTTCGTCGCTTACATCGGAACGTCGCCTGAAAACCTTGACAGGGCCGTGGAAGGTTTGCGGCGCGAGATCAGGCGGATAGTAAACGAGCCGGTCACAACCCAGGAGCTTGAATCGGCCAAGGCGTACCTGACCGGGAGCTTTGTTTTTGATTTTCAGACAAACGCCCAGACGGCCGAATTCCTGATTGAAACTGAGATTTACGGGCTCGGGTACGATTACCTGGAGAAGTATCCTGAATTGATCCGCGCGGTGACTGTAGAAAAGATTACGCGCGTAACTCGCACGTACCTTGATCCCGAGCGATTAACAACCGTAGTGGTCGGGCCGGTGACAAAGAATGGAGAATTAAGAGTTGAGAATTAAGGATCCCTGATTCTTGGTTCTTTATTCTAAATTCTATATTCTATATTTTTAATTCCCTTATCGGAGGTTTCATGAATTGCTACCAGAGAGTGAGAAGAGGGCCGGCATTCGTTCTGCTTGCCGCGTTGCTGGTGACTTCGGCGGTCGGCGCGTCGAATCTGCCATTGCCCTCGTCAGAAGCTACGTCGAGCATAACAAAGCGCGATCTTAGAAAGCACCTGAGCTTTTTAGCCTCAGACGAGCTTGGAGGCAGGTATACGCTCAGCCAGGGCAATCGCATCGCCGCGCGCTACCTGGCTACGGAGCTTGAATCGTACGGCTACAGGGGCGCGACCAGCGACGGCTCTTTTTTTCAGAGGGTTCCGCTCAGCTATCGCAATGTGAATCTCGATAAGAGCCGGTTGACTCTGGACGTGAAAGGCGCGCGGCAGCAGTTCAAATACGCCGACGATTTTGCTTCTGAAACGCCTGCGAATGCGGACGTCAGCGGCGAGATGGTCTTCGTCGGCTATGGGATCTCCGCGCCGAAGGTTAACCGCGACGACTACCAGGGCCTTGACGTTAAGGGCAAGATCGCACTCGCTCTGGGCAATCTCTCCGACGCGCTCAAGAAGGCCGGCTTCGACGAGAAGCAACAGACAGAGATGGCGGCCTCGCGCGGCGCGGCGGCGCTGATCGTGATCGCGCCCCCTTTTTACATGGCTAACTGGGCGCAGATCAAAGGCTATATCATGCGCGAGTCGGCCACGCTGCCGCCGCCCCCTTCGCGCAAGTCCATGCCCGTAATCTACGCCGGGCCTGAGCTTTCAAAAGCCCTCGCGAAAGCGATGGGCAAAGAGGAGTCTTACTTGATGAACCAGGCGGCAGGGGACGGGCGATCAGCGGTCATGCCCATCACGGCTGAGATAAAGATCGATGTCGCCGTGAAGGACGCGCCACCTGCTTACAACGTTGTCGGCGTGCTCGAAGGCAGCGACGCGAAGCTCAAAGACGAGTACGTAGTCTTCAGCTCGCATTACGACCACCTGAATACCAGGGAGAACGGCGAAGTCTATAACGGCGCGGACGACGACGGTTCGGGCACAGTCGCCGTGCTTGAGATCGCGCAAGCGCTCTCGGTAGGGCAGCGCGCGCGGCGCTCGATCCTGATCGTATTTCACACGGCTGAAGAGATGGGGCTGTTAGGCTCTGAGTTCAACGCGGATTACGAGCCGGCGGTCCCGCTCTCGAAGCTTGTCGCCAATCTCAATATCGATATGATCGGCAGGAGCAAGGAAGCAGGCAACAACGACCCGCGCGATAAAGAGCTTACAGACAAGGATTCGGTTTACGTGATTGGCGCCGACAAGCTGTCGACCGAGTTGAACAGGATCAGCGAGCAGACCAACGCCGAGACGGCCCGGCTCCGCTTCGATTACACCTACAACGACGAGAAACATCCGCAGCAGTTCTACTACCGTTCGGACCACTACAACTACGCCAAGCACGGCATCCCCATCATCTTCTACTTCACGGGCGTCCACCGCGATTACCACATGACGACCGACGACATAGAGAAGATTGACTTCGATAAAGTGGAACGGATCAGCCGCCTGATACTGGCTACGGGGTGGAGGGTCGCAAACCTCGACCATCGAGTAACTGTGGATAAAAAGCCCGCGCCCGCATCGGTCGAGCGATAATCACGGCGGCGCGCAATAAGAGAAAATAAAAAAGGGGCATCCGAGGATGCCTCTTTTTTATGTAGAACTCAATGCAAGCAGTCTTTATGCGGCGGAGAAAGCCGAGGAGAGCGCGGCCATCACGTGACGCTCTTCGATGATCCCCATCTCCACGAGTATCTCGCCGACGCGCTTTCGAGAGTTGGTAGACCTTCGTTGCGCCTCTAAAGCTTTGCTCAGGTCGTTGTCGGTTATGAGCCCGCGAGCGATCAGTATCTCGCCCAGGCGGCGCTTTTGCTGTTGGCGGCCATCGCTATGCTTGAATTGCATGCTGACCATCTCTTTTACCGCCACAAAGAATGACCCCTGGTTGCCTATCGCTTGATATGCCGCAATCAGAGAGGTCGAGAGCGCGAAATAGACCGCAGTTGAAAGCGCGGTAGACATAACCATCTCAGACGTAGACATCGCTACGGTCCTGTCTCCGTATGAAGGGAAGATCGCCAGGGCCGAATAGATACCCGCATTCATCGAGACAGCGCCGCTCGTTACTTTGAACAGCGGCTTGAGAATACCATTCTTCAGGTTGCCGGAAACCACCACACGGTTTATCACCACCATAACCACGGCTATGGTCGGGTCGTAGAAGAGCGCGCTCGAAAAGGCAATCACGTCTCCGATCGCGGGCGACATCTTCTCTCCGATTGCCCACTTCAACCCTCCTAAGAAGGTAACGAATAGCGCTACCATAAGCAGCCAGGAATTATTCGTCTGGATAAACTGCTGTGATACGGCCGCGCCAAAAACGACTACGGCGTCTATCCCTATGACCAGAGTCATCAGGTTCAGTATCGTTGAAGATTTCTTGTTGGCGTTCTCGTCTTTCATTGCAACCTTCCTCCACTATCTTAAAACTGCTTTCCGCTCTGGTTATTATCAACCCCTATGCCAGAGCTTCTCGCTTACGGCGGGCCGGAAGAGAAGGAAATCGATCGATTTTTGTAAGTATTAATTCCACAGTGTTTAAGCCTCTTGACCGAGTCCGCTTGCAAAGGTTTCCGGCTGCAAGAACGCGCATTCAGTCTTTTTTGAGCAGGCTTTCATAAACTGACCATTCATTCAAAATGGCATAATTCCATCACGCGTCCGAGCATTTTAATCTGACCTTGAATGACAGATCCTTTTCTGTTAGAGAATCGCTATGACGGAAAAGAGTTTGACTTACAAGCAGTATCTTGCCGGCTTGCCCGCTGACCGCAGGCGCGAGGTCGACAGGGTGTGGAAGGTGGTCCGCGAGAATATGCCTGCGGGCTACACAGAAGAGATCGGCCCGAAGTTCCTCGCCTTCAAAGCAGACGCCGATTGGTATGTCGCGCTGGCGAACCAGAAGAACTACATCAGCCTCTACTTGATTCCCATCTATGTATTTCCTGAATTGAAGGCGAAGCTCGACGCCACGGGCAAGAATCTAAAGTGCGGCAAGAGCTGCATCAATTTTAAGAGGGCGGACGACCTGCCGCTCGACACTGTGGGAGAAATAGTTGCGGCGAAGGGTGCCGAGGCTTATATGGAGCACGTGAGACAGGTGAGGAGTGAATCCAAAAAAAAGAGAGCCAACAAAAGAGATTAGACGGGACAGCCGTTAATTCTTACCTGGCC
This sequence comes from Blastocatellia bacterium, assembly GCA_036277095.1. Lineage (GTDB taxonomy): Bacteria > Acidobacteriota > Blastocatellia > UBA7656 > UBA7656 > DASUNP01. The sequence continues at coordinate 19,853 of DASUNP010000058.1, read as the reverse complement.
CGAGGCTGGCCTCTTCCATCTCCTCAATCTCTTCTTCAACCTCTTCCCGCTCGGCGACGGCGCGCATCCCGCCCCGCACCAGGTAAAGCCCGAGAAAGATCACCGCCGCCCCCACTATCTGGCCTACAGTCGGCCTTTCGCCGAGCGCGACCCAGGCGATTATCATCGCCGTGACAGGGGTGACGTTCGAATAGATCGCCGTCCGCGTGGAGCCTATCTTGCGCACGGCATAGTTCCATATGAAATGCGCGAGCGCGATTGCAAAAAGCGCGCTGTAGACGACTCCGGCCCATGACTCCGTGCGGACGCGAGTCCAGTCTTGCTTGATGAGCGAGGGCGCGCATATGACCAGGAAGACGGGCGTGCCCATAATCATCATTATCGTGGTCGCCTTCATAGCCCCGTAAAGATTCACCAGCCGCTTCGCCCAAATGGTATAGAGTGACCAGCAGATGGTCGAGGCTACGAGAAGGCAATCCCCCACTATCGTCTCGCCGAACTGGACGACGGTTTGACCGCTCAGGATGACCATCACAATTCCGGCCAGCGCAAGCATCAGCCCCGCGAGCCCCCGCCGTGTGAAATACTCCTGCTTGCGTATGCGGCTTATCACGGCGATGAACAGCGGCGCGGTCGCCACTATTAGAGCCGCGTTGCCGGTCCGCGTGTGCGCCATGCCTGTTATGAAGATCGATTGGTAGACCGCGTTCGCCAGCAGCCCCAGCCCGAACAGCCGCCACCCATCGCCACGCGACACCCTCAAGTTGATTCCCGATGCGAGGGCTATCGTGAGCAGGGTCAATGAGGCGAGCGCGAACCGTAGCCCGTTGAAGCTCAGGGGCAGCATATCTTCGAGCGAGTATTTTATCGCGCTGAAGTTGGCCCCCCAGATGACCGTCATCAGAAGCAACAGCAGGTCGATTGCCCCGAAGCGGTTGTCGGCCTCTTGCTCCGGTCCGCGTGCGGCGCGTGTCTCTGTTTTAGCGCGAGTTATCAAATCGATGATGGCTTGAAATTCAGTCCCAGAGCCTGTTCCAGGTTATGGGCCGCCCTCAAAAGAAGGGCTTCGTCAAAGTGGCGGCTGATGAGTTGTATGCCGATGGGCAGCCCCGCCGAAGAGAGGCCGCAGGGCAGGCTCACCCCTGGCACGCCCGCCAGGTTTGCCGTGATCGTGTATATGTCGGACAGGTACATCTCAAGCGGGTCGTCCGCCTTCTCTCCGAGCCTGAACGCGGGCGTGGGCGCCGTCGGCGTCGCTAGGATGTCGCAAGAGGCGAACGCCGCGCGAAAATCTCGCTCGATTATCGCCCTGACTTTTTGCGCCTTGCCGTAGTAGGCGTCGTAGTACCCTGCCGACAGCGCGTAGGTGCCGAGCATTATTCGCCGCTTCACCTCCGCGCCGAAGCCCTGGTCGCGCGTGCGGCTGTACATCTCTTTAAGCGTCCGGGCGTCCTCCGCGCGGAACCCGTAACGCACGCCGTCGTACCGCGCCAGGTTCGAGCTGGCTTCGGCAGTCGCAATCAAATAATAGACGGGCACTGCGTACTCGGTGCCGGGCAAACTCACATCGACGATCTCCGCACCCATGTCTTTGAAATGATCGATAGCCCTTTCAATTGAAGCCCTCACTTCCGGGTCAAGCCCCTGGCCGTAATACTCTCGCGGGACTCCTACGCGCAACCCGCGCACGTCCTGGTTGAGCGCCTGCGTGTAATCATCGACCTCTACGTTGCTCGACGTAGAGTCTCGCTCGTCGCGCCCGGCTATGACGCCAAGCAACCGCGCCGCATCGCGGACGGAGCGGGCGAGCGGGCCTATCTGGTCGAGCGACGAACCGAAGGCTATCAGCCCGTAGCGCGACACCCGCCCGTAGGTCGGTTTCAGCCCGACCACTCCCGAAAGGCTCGCGGGTTGACGAATTGAGCCGCCCGTGTCAGAGCCGAGCGCGCCCATCGCCATCGCCGCCGCGACAGCCACCGCCGAACCGCCCGAAGAGCCTCCCGGCACGCGCGACCTGTCCCAGGGATTTTTGACCGGGCCATAAGCCGAGTTCTCGTTCGACGACCCCATCGCGAACTCGTCGCAATTTGTCTTACCGATGATTATCGCCCCCGCCGACTGTAAGCGCTCGACCGCCGTCGCCGTGTACGGAGGCTTATAGTTGTAAAGTATGCGCGACCCCGCCGTAGTCCGCGCGTCGCGAATGACCATATTGTCTTTGACGGCTATGATGGCCCCGGCCAAAGGTGGAAGCGGCTCTCCCGCCTCGGCGGCGCGGTCTATGCTTTCCGCCTGACGAAGCGCCGGCTCGTCCGTCACCGTGATAAAGGCATTGAGGTCTGTTAGCGCGTCAATGCGTTCGAGCGCCGCCTGCGTAACCTCGACAGCCTTGACTTCGCCCGACGCTATCGCGCCTCGAAGTGAATCTATAGATAGCTCGTCTAATCTCATCTCATCTCAAGTCCTGAGTGCTGAGTCCTGAGTCCTGAGTGAAAGAAAAAGAGAGTGCGCTGGTATGTTTTTACTCAGCACTCAGCACTCAGGACTTAAAATCATCCTCCGATTACTTTTGGAACCTTGAAGTAACCGGCTTCTTTATCGGGTGCGTTTTCGGTGGCTACGCGCGAGCCCAGGCTCGGCCGCACCTCGTCATCGCGCTGCGCAAGCTGTGGCGCATCATTCCCGAGAGTCGAGTGCGACATCGGCTCGACGCCCGTCGTGTCGACCTCGTCCAGTTTTTCGATGTACCCTAAAATTGAGCTTAACTGCTCGGTGAATGACTCTGTCTCTTCCGCGCTCAGCTCAAGCCGGGCAAGCTCCGCAATCTTTTCGACATCCGTCCTGGTTATGGGCATACAGTCTCCGCTCGACTCAGGTGATTAACCTGAGAATTATAGGTAGCCGTGGACGGGCTATCAAGCTTGCGATTGATAGCGCATGGCCGCTTTGTTAAAATCGCTTCACCGGCGAGACTTTAAGCGTGAGAAATGAGAATAAAATGAAATCGCGAGAGGCGCTTCCGCCCGATGCCCACCCCGAGAGGCTGACCGAGCGCGGAAGGCGTCGCCTTACGACCGTCATCGTGTTGTCGTTCGTCGTATTGCTGCTGCTGCTTTCGCTGGTCGTGCAGAGCGGCTTCAACCTCAGCCCCTTCGTCACACCCGACACGACGGCTGAGACGTTGCTGCTTTACGCGCTTTCGTCTTTGAACTTCCTAGCGTTCGTCACGGTCCTGTTCGTGCTTTTAAGAAATGTCCTGAAGCTGTTTCGCGAGCGGCGGGCGGGGCGGTTAGGGTCAAAGTTCAAGACACGCCTTGTGAGCTACGCCATCGGGCTGTCGCTGCTGCCGGGATTGCTGCTCTTCTTCTTTGCGTTCGGCCTCCTGAACCGCAGCATAGATCGCTGGTTTGGCGAGCCCGCGCGTCAGGTAGTCGACGACGCGCAGGCGATTGAGGAGGCCTACTTCAAGGAAGAAGAGGCCGACCTGGTGAGGGACGCGCGCGCGATCGCACGAGCTTTAGCCCCGCCTCCAAAAAGCGAGACCGATAATGCCGCGCTTGAGCGCCGCTTGCGAGAGAAGATGACCGAGTACAACCTCGCGCTCATTCGCACCAGGACGGCGGAACTGACTCTCGATATTCACAACAACAAAGATGTGCAGGCGCGGATCGAGATCGCTTTGAGCGCGGCCGGGCAACAGGCGCTTGCCAGCTCAGAGCCTGTGAGCGGCCGTTACGGCGAGACTCTGTCGGAGATCTTCACCATCGCCGCGCTCAAGCTCGAAGATCGCCCAGGCTCCCTTCGATTGCTCGTCGTGGCGCGACAGATTCCGCCCGAAGTGACCGCGCGCGCGGCAAACATTGAGGCGCAGCACAAGAATTTTCATAGCTTGCTCGGTAAGATAAAACGCATCAAGGCCATCTACATTCTGCTGCTGGGGGCGGTCACGCTGCTATTGATCTTTACGGCGAGCTGGCTCGCGCTTTATGTCGCGCGAGGCATAACTGTGCCCATACAGGCGCTGGCCGAAGCTACGGACCGCGTAGCGCGCGACGATTTCTCGGAGCCGGTCCGCGTAGTTGCTGAAGACGAGCTTGCCGCCCTTGTGAACTCGTTTAACCAGATGTCGGCGCGGCTGGCGGAGAACCGCGACCGGCTGGAGCGCGCAGCCGATGAGCTGGGCGAGAGCAACCTTGCGCTGGACAACCGCCGCCGCTACATAGAGACGGTGCTGGAATCGCTGTCGACGGGCGTCATCTCGACGGACGACGACACGGGGATTGCCACTATCAATCGCGCAGCTCTAAACATGCTCGGGCTGGGGGAGAAGCCCCCGCTTGGGACCCCAATCGCGCAACTCGTCGGCGGGGAGCAGGGCGAAGAGTTGCAGACGCTCTGCCGCCGCGCCCGACGCGGCGCGTCAGCACAGGCCGAGATCGAGTTCGAGCGGGCCGACGGCACTCTGCTTCACACGTCGACTACGGCGGTCGCGCTCAGAAGCTCTGAGGGCGCGGTCGAAGGCTGGGTGATCGTGATCGAAGATTTGACCGATTTGATACAGGCCGAGCGCGCGGCGGCCTGGAGCGAAGTGGCGCGGCGGATGGCGCACGAGATAAAAAACCCGCTCACGCCCATACAGCTTTCGGCGGAGCGCATAATGCGGAATTACGCGCGCGAAGAGAGGTTCCATGCTCCCGCGCGTCTTGATGAGATCGTGCGCGAGGGGACCGCGACTATTGTTCGCGAAGTCGCCGCGCTCCAACGCATGGTCGAGGAGTTCTCGCGTTTCGCGCGGCTGCCCGAAGCGCGGCCCGTCCTCTTGTCGATCAACGACACGGTGCGCGATGCGGTCGCGCTTTACGCCGAGCGGCTCGACGGCATCAGGATAGAGTGCCGCCTTGCCGATGATTTGCCGCCCGTCCGCATAGACCCAGAGCAGATCAAGCGCGTGCTTGTGAACTTGATCGATAATGCGATTGAAGCGCTCTCAAGCGACGGACCGTCTCAAGGCAACGGCTCGAACGGTCATCACCAACGATTGATAAGAATCGAAACGAGCTACTTGAGCGCGAGCGATCAAGCGCGACTGATCGTTTCAGACACGGGCCACGGCATAAGACCTGCCGACAGAGATAAACTATTCCTGCCGAAATTCTCAACGCGCGACCGAGGGACGGGCCTGGGGCTTGCGATAGTGAGCCACATCATCGCGGACCACAAAGGCCGCATCTGGATCGAAGACAACCAGCCGCGCGGCGCGCGTTTCATCATAGAACTGCCTGCCTCGTCTAATTAAGTCTACAGGTCGCCGTTGAGCACGATGTTATCGATCAATCGCGTCTTGCCAATGAAGACGGCCAGCGAGATCAGGATGGGGCGGTCTGTGGGGATAGTCTCTACGGGGTTGAGGTTGGTTACTCCCGTGATAGCCAGATAATCGATACGGGCGCGCGGCTCGGCTTCGATGATGTTGCGCATGGCGGTGATCAAACGGGAGGAATCGCGCTCGCCGCCGTTATAGCTCGTCCGGGCGCGCTCAAGCGCGCGCCTGAGCACAGTAGCCGCCTTGCGCTCTTCCGGCGAAAGATAGACGTTGCGCGAAGAGAGCGCCAGCCCGTCTTCCTCCCTCAGCGTCGGCCCCACGACTATCTCTACGTCCATCGAAAGCTCGCGGACCATGCGTTTGATTACTATCACCTGTTGAGCGTCTTTGCGCCCGAAGAAAGCGAAGTGCGGGTGGACGATGTTAAAGAGTTTATTGACTACGGTCGTCACCCCACGGAAGTGGCCGGGGCGGCTCGCGCCTTCGAGCTTTTCGCTCAGCACTTCGACGACGACGTAAGTGGAAAAGCCCTGGGGGTACATGTCTTCGGGCGAGGGCGCGAAGATGAGGTCGACTTCGCGCGTGAAAGCCAGCTCGGCGTCGCGGGCGATGTCGCGCGGGTATCGCTCAAAATCTTCCGAGGGGCCGAACTGCGTAGGGTTGACGAAGATCGAGACTACGACCTTGTCGCACATCTCGCGCGCCAGGCTCATCAGCGACAGGTGGCCTTCGTGGAGCGCGCCCATAGTCGGGACGAAACCTACGCGAGAGCCTTCGGCGCGGAGTTCGCGCGCCACTGCCATCATTCGAGGTATGCGGTTGATTATCTCCATCTTTCCAAGTGCTGAGTCCTGAGTGAAAGAAATATCAGCATACTCTCTTTTTCTTTCACTCAGGACTCAGGACTCAGCACTCAGCACTCAATTGATCGGTCCGAGAGGCGGCATTGAGAGCGTCTGCTCGTCTTCGACCTCGACCACGACGCCTTCCGGCAGGTGATAGCTCTCTTTGTCTGCGGGGAAGCGATGAGCCGTCACATCGTCGGCGAACTGCTTCAGCGCATCGCTTATTATGGCTTTCGCGTCCGTGTACTGGCGGACGAATTTTGCCGTGTGGCCGAACGTCAGACCCACAAGGTCTGTGAAGACTAGAATCTGCCCGTCGCAATCGACGCCCGCGCCTATGCCGATTGTCGGGATGCTGAGGCGATTGGTGATGAGCCGCGAGATCTCTGCGGGTATCCCTTCGAGCACGATCGAGAAAGCGCCCGCGCGTTCAAGCGCGATGGCGTCTTCGATCAGCTCGCGAGCCGCCTCAAGCGTCTTGCCCTGCACGCGGTAGCCGCCCATGCGCAGGAGCGATTGCGGCGTCAAACCAATGTGACACATCACGGGGACTTCGGCCTCGACTATAGCTTTCACTATGTGAGCGCGGCGCGCACCACCCTCTATCTTTACCGCTTCGGCCCCGCCCTCTTTGACAAACCTGATGGCAGAGGCGACCGCCCCTTCGCTGCTGTCCTGGTAAGTGCCGAACGGCATGTCGCCTACGATCAGGGCGCGGCGGGCCGCGCGGCGCACTGCACGAGTGTGAGCTATCATCTCGTCGAGCGTCACCGGCAAAGTCGAGTCGTAACCGAGCACTGTCTGGGCGAGGCTGTCGCCGACAAGGATAATGTCGAAGCCTGCTTCATCAACGAGCCGCGCGCTTGGGTAATCGTAAGCAGTCAGCGCCCTGATAGGTGATCCGCCTTTGCGCCCTCGAATGTGAGGGACAGTGATCTTCTTGGCATCGGTTTCGCTGATATGACTCATGCGGGGGTCTCCTTCGAGTCGATCGCATACGGGTAAATCCCGGCTTGATTATACAGGGGTCAGGGGTCGGGGGCCAGGGGTCAGGAATCAAAGATTGGCTGTTCGTTGTTTTGGATTTGAGATTTGAGATTTGAAATTACAAACTCCCGCCCCCTGGTCCCAGACCCCTGATCCCTGACCCTTGCTCCTGTTGACCGTGGGGCTCGAAACCTGTACGTTTTTGATTAGACCTGGTTTCGAGCTTTGTGGCCGCAGTCGGATAAATCAATCTTTGCGAGGTATGCGATGAGATGGGTTGGCAGACGGCAGAGCGAGAACGTAGAGGATCGTAGGGGGATGTCACGCGGGGGGGTGATGGCGACGGGCGGCGGGTTAGCCGGCCTGGCTGTGTTGCTGTTGTCTTACTTTCTCGGGGTCGATGTCAGCGGCCTGTTGCCGCAAGGCGGGCCTGAAACCGGCGGCGGCCCCGTGACTGAGCGCGCGGCTAATCCCGCCGAGGAGCAACTGAAAGCCTTCACGACCACCGTGCTTGCTGACACCGAAGATGTCTGGAACGAGCTCTTCCGCAGTCAGGCTCGCAGAGAGTACCCGGAGCCGACGCTGGTCTTGTTTTCTGAAGGCGTCCGCTCGGCTTGCGGGTCCGCGTCTTCGGCGACGGGGCCTTTCTACTGTCCTTCCGACCAGAAGGTCTACCTCGACATGTCATTCTTCGAGGAGCTTGCCAGACGTTTCAGGGCGGCGGGCGATTTCGCACAGGCTTACGTCATCGCGCACGAAGTCGGCCATCACGTCCAGAACCAATTCGGTGTCCTCAACGACGTTCATTCCCAAAGGGGCCGCGTGAGCGAGGCCGAGTTCAATCGCCTCTCGGTGAGGCTTGAGCTGCAAGCAGACTTCCTGGCGGGCGTCTGGGCGCATCACGCGCAGAGGACGAAAGACATCCTTGAGCCGGGCGACATCGAAGAGGCGCTGAACGCTGCCCAGGCCATTGGGGACGACCGATTGCAGAAACAGGCTCAAGGCTACGTGGTCCCCGACGCATTCACTCACGGGACATCCGCGCAACGGGTCAGGTGGTTTAAGCTCGGGTTTGAATCAGGGGACCTCTCGCGTATGATGGAAACATTCCGCGTAAACTACAACAGCCTTTAACTGCGACTTACTGATCGGCAGCAAATTGATTTGCGGTTACTTGACACTGCCATTGCGAGGCCGCTATGTTAGCCTGCTGTTATGATGGCGTCAAAGAAGAACTCCAAAGGCAGTATCTCGTCCGAATCAGGCCGCTTGGGAGAGATCTACCGCGTCGCGGCCCGGATCATTTGCGAAAAGGGTTTTGACGCCACTTCGATGAACGACATAGCCGAGGCCGTCGGGATCACGAAAGCAGGCATTTACCATCACATCCCGGGCAAGAAGGATCTGCTCTTCCGCATCATGAACTTCGGCCTCGACGAGCTTGATGAGGAAGTGATCGCCCCTGCGCGCGCCACCGCCGACGCCGAACAGCGTTTGCGCTTAATCATCAACAACCACGTGCAACTGATTACACGCCGGAGCACCCAGCAGGGGAACAACCCCATCACCATCGTCGTCGACGAGGTCGCGGGGCTCGCGCCCGCGCACCGCCGCAAGATCGATCAGCGTAAGCGTGCTTACGTAGACTTGATAAGAGAGACGCTCACCGAACTCAAGGATGAAGGGAAGCTGAGTGATGTTGACGTGACGGCTTCGGCCTTCAGCCTGCTAGGCATGATCTTGTGGCTCTCGCGCTGGTACAGCCCCGAAGGCCGCCTTTCGCCCGAACAAGTGGCCGAGCAGATCACGAGCATCGCGCTCGGCGGCCTGCTGCGCTCGCAACCGCGCTCGTCCCGCCGCTGATCATAATTTATTTCAAGAGAGGAAAAATCGTTTATGAGTGAGCTGGTTTCATTGAGTAAAGATGGAGAGGTCGCAATCATCACGGTCAACAACCCGCCCGTCAATGCCTTAAGCCCCGGCGTCCCCGAAGGGATCGCCTTGGCGGTCGAAGCCATATCGAAAGACCCGGACGTCAAAGCCGCTGTGCTGATCGGCGGCGGAAGCACTTTCATTGCCGGAGCCGACATAAAAGAGTTCGGCAAGGTGACCTCGGGCGAGAGAAGAGGCGGGAGCCTGTTGCCGCTGCTCACTTCGATAGAAGATTGCCCGAAGCCTATGATCGCCGCGATTCACGGGACGGCGTTTGGCGGCGGTTTGGAAGTTGCGATGGCCTTTCATTATCGCGTCGCCGCCCCGGCGGCGCAGGTGGGCCAGCCGGAAGTGAAGCTCGGCATCATTCCGGGCGCGGCGGGCACGCAACGGCTTCCGCGTCTGGCGGGCATTGCCAAAGCTGTGGAGATGTGCGCATTCGGCGAGCCTGTTCGAGCTGCCGACGCGCTTGAATACGGTATCGTCGATCGCATAATCGAAGGCGATTTGCCTGGCGGCGCCGTCGATTTTGCGCGCGAGATAATCGCGAAGAATGAAGCGCCGCCGCGAACTCGCGACCGCAACGAAAAGATCGGGGACGAGCAGGCAAACGCGCAGATCTTTGCCGCCGCTCGCGAGCAGGCTCGAAAGACACGTCGCGGGCAGACGGCCCCGCTCGCCGCGATCGATGCGGTCGAAGCGGCGACTCGCCTCTCTTTCGAGGAGGGCTGCCAGAAAGAGGCCGAGCTTTTCCGCGCCTGCCTGTTTGGCGATCAATCGAAAGCCCTTATTCACATCTTCTTCGGCGAGCGCGAAGTAGCGAAGATTCCTGACGTGCCGAAAGAGACTCCACGGATCGAGATAAAGAGAGCCGCCGTCGTCGGCGCGGGCACGATGGGCGGCGGTATCGCCATGAACTATGCCAACGCGGGCATACCCGTCCTGCTCAAAGAGGCCTCGCAGGAGATGCTTGATCGGGGGCTTGCGACGATAAAAAAGAACTATGCCAACTCTGTAAAGAAAGGCCGCTTCCCGCAAGAAGTGATGAACCGGCGAATGGCGTTGATCACGCCCACGCTCAGCTACGACGGTTTTGAAGACGCGGACATCGTGACAGAAGCCGTCTTTGAAGGCATGGAGCTTAAGAAAGAGGTCTTCGCCGAGCTGGACAAAATATGTAAACCTGAAGCAATTCTCGCATCGAACACATCGACGCTTAACATCGAAGAGATCGCATCCGTAACCTCGCGCCCGCATCAGGTGATCGGGCATCACTACTTCAGCCCGGCCAACGTCATGCGGCTGCTTGAGATCGTTCGCGGCAAGACGACAAGCCGCGAGGTGATCGCGTCTTCGATGGCGCTGGCAAAGAAGCTAAAAAAAGTCGGCGTGCTGGTCGGCAATTGCAGGGGATTTGTCGGCAACCGCATGCTCGCGCCTTACGGGCGCGAGGCGCAGTTCCTCGTAGAAGAAGGCGCACGGCCTGAAGAAGTCGACGCGGCGCTCTACAAGTTCGGACTGGCGATGGGTCCGCTCGCGATGGGCGATCTGGCTGGGCTTGATGTCGGCTGGCGCATTCGCAAAGAGTACAAGCACCTGGAAGACCCCAACGTCCGCCACCCGATGATCGCAGACCGTTTGTGCGAGATGGGCCGGTACGGTCAGAAGACCGGCGCGGGATGGTATCGCTACGACGAGAACCGCAAGCCGTCGCCCGACCCCGAAGTCGAAAAGCTGATCGAAGAGGCGGCAACCGAAGCGGGCATAGAGCGTCGCCAGGTCGGCGAAGACGAGATCATCGAGCGCACTATGTACGCGCTGGTCAACGAGGGCGCGCGGATTCTCGAAGAAGGTTACGCTCTGCGGGCCGTCGACATAGACATAATCTACGTCAACGGTTACGGCTACCCGGCCTGGCGCGGCGGGCCTATGTGGTACGCGGACACGGTCGGGCTTAAGAAAGTGTATGATCGCGTAGTCGAATTCCACGAACGTCACGGAGAGTTGTGGGAGCCTGCCCCGCTGTTAAAGCTGTTGGCCGAGCAGGGCAAGACCTTTGCCGACTTCGACAGGGGCAACATCTCGACCGCTGCGTGAATGTTCGAGAGACATCTCACCGCAGAGACACAGAGAACGCAGGATGGCCGATGATGTGCTTCGCACGCGGCGGGGGCGCAGAGAAAACGGCTTTCTTCTCTGCGTAAACTCTGTGTACTCTGTGTCTCTGCGGTGAATCTGCGTGTTATTGTATCAAGACCTGGAAAGGAATCATCATGAGAGAAGCTGTTATAGTCGCAAGCTCGCGGACTCCGCTTGCGAAATCGTATCGCGGTTCGTTCAACCTGACGCGCCCTGATGAGCTGGCGGCACATGCCATCAAAGACGTGCTCGCAAAAACGCCAGAGCTTGCGCCCGAAGAGATTACTGACGTCATCTTCGGATGCGGGCAGCCGCATGGCGCGGCGGGCAACAACGTTGCCCGAGTCTCTACGATCCTCGCGGGGCTTCCGGCCTCCGTCGCCGCGATCACAGTCAACCGGTTCTGCTCTTCCGGTCTGCAATCAGTAGCGATGGCCGCGCACCAGATCATTGCCGAAGGCGCGGACGCTGCGATTGGCGGCGGCGTAGAGAGCATTACCATGATGACTAGGGATTACAACCCGCATCCCTGGGTGCTGGAAAACAAGCCGGGCATCTACATGGTCATGGGCGATACGGCAGAGGTCGTCGCGAAGCGTTACGGCGTCAGCCGCGAATCGCAAGACGAGTATTCACTCTTGAGCCAGCAGCGCACGGCGCGCGCGCAGGCCGAAGGATTTTTCAAAGGAGAGATCGCGCCGATGAAAGTCACGCGCGGCATACTCGATAAGAAGACCGGCGAGATAGTAAGTCGCGAAGAGCACCTGTGCGACCGAGACGAATGTAACCGGCCTGACACGACGCTCGAAGGGTTGCTTGCGCTAAAGCCTCACTTCGACCAGACGAGCGGGCAAGGATCGGTGACGGCGGGGAACTCGTCGCAGCTTTCCGACGGCGCGTCGGCTACGCTCGTGATGTCGCGCGAGCGCGCGGAGAGTCTCGGCATAAAGCCGAAGCTTATCTTTCGCGGTTTCGCAGTCGCGGGCTGCGAGCCGGATGAGATGGGCATAGGCCCCGTGTTCGCCGTTCCTAAATTGCTCAAGCGGCATGGGCTGACGGTCGATGACATAGACGTGTGGGAGCTGAACGAAGCCTTTGCCGTGCAGGTCGTCTACTGCCGGGACCGGCTCGGGATTGACCCCGAGAGGCTGAACGTAAACGGCGGCTCAATTGCAATCGGCCACCCGTTCGGGATGACGGGCTCGCGGATGGTCGGGACGCTGGCGAACGAGATGCTGCGGCGCAGAGCGAAATATGGAGTAGTGACGATGTGCGTAGGCGGCGGCCAGGGCGCGGCAGGGTTGTTCGAAGCTTGTAACTAAATCTCGAATGAAGGATGAAGCATGGCAGGTTCATTATTTGATTTAACAGGAAAGGTGGCCGTCGTCACCGGCTCGACAAAAGGCATAGGGCGCGCGATTGCCGAAGCTCTTGCGCGTGCGGGCGCCAAGGTAGTCATTTCGAGCCGCAAGGCAGATAGTTGTGAAGAGGTTGCCGGCGCTATTAGAAGCGAAGGGCTGACGGCCACGGCGATCCCCTGTCACATAGGGAAGCGCGAGGACGTTGAACGTCTTGTCTCCGAGACAAAAAGAGAGTTCAAACAGATCGATATTCTGGTCTGTAACGCGGCGGTCAATCCTTATTACGGGCCTACGGCGGGGCTGACCGACGACGCGTTTACTAAAGTGATAGACTCAAATGTGCGCAGCAACATCTGGCTCGCGAACCTGGTGCTGCCGGGCATGGCCGAGAGAAGAGACGGCAGTGTAATCATCGTCTCAAGCATCGGCGGGCTCAAGGGCTCGCTGAATCTCGGCATCTATGCCATCTCGAAAGCGGCTGACTTTCAACTTGCGCGCAACCTTGCCGTAGAGTGGGGGCCGCACAACATCCGCGTCAACTGCATAGCGCCGGGACTGGTGAGAACGGATTTCGCCCGCACGCTGTGGGAAAACCCAGACCTGCTGGCCCGCGCCGAATCGAATACTCCGCTGCGGCGCATCGGCGAGCCGGAAGACATCGCGGGAGCCGCTGTCTTTCTCGCAGCGCCCGCAGGCCGTTGGATGACCGGGCAAGTGATCGTCATCGACGGCGGCGTGACGATCTCAGGCTGAGAGGTGATTTGATGCTCGCACTACGACTTAAGCTTCTGATGTTGGTGGTCTGTTTGGTGTGTGGCTTTGGGTCCGGGCTGGCCGACGGAAAATCGGCGGACGTTCGCGTAATGAGCTTCAACATACGGTTCGGCACGGCTCCAGACGGCGATAATCACTGGGAGAAGCGGAAGCAGTTTCTTGTCGAAACGATCAGGGCTTTCGATCCCGATCTGTTAGGGACGCAAGAGACGCTCGCCTTTCAACGTGATTACCTGGCTGAGAACTTGCAGGGTTATGACGCAATCGGCGTTGGCCGTGACGACGGTCGCGAGAATGGCGAGATGGTGGCGCTGTTTTTCAAGCGGAGCCGTTTTGAAAAGATAGAGGAGGGCCATTTCTGGCTGAGCCAGACGCCTGACCAGCCCGGCAGCAAAAGCTGGGACTCCGCGTTACCAAGAATGGTCACGTGGGTAAAGCTCCGTGACCGCCGTCAGGCGAACGCAAAACCGATTCTTTTCTTCAACACGCACTTCGATCATCGAGGGGCTGAGGCGCGCGTGGAATCGGCCCGGTTGGTGCGCAGCCGTGTGGCCGAACTTGGTGAGGGTTGCCGAGTCGTTGTCACAGGTGATTTCAACACGGACGAAGGTAGCGAGCCGTACAAGGCATTATTCGCCAAGGACAGCGGCGAGCGATCGCCGCTCCGCGATACGTACCGCATAGCTTTTCCAGGACGCTCCACGAATGAAGGGACGTTCTCCGGCTTCAAGGCTGATTCTACAAACGGGCCGCGCATCGACTGGATCGCCGCATCAAGAGACTGGCGGATAATGAGAGCCTCTATTGATCGCACGGCGCGCGAAGGTCGCACGCCTTCGGACCATTTCCCAGTGACGGCTGTGCTTCGGCCTCGATGAGAAAATCGAATCACCTTCTTCGTGTCGTTGGCGTTTATAAACGCGACCAGGCTTTCAGGATACTCCTTGCCGATACATCGTTAAGACTAAGACCGCACGCCGCCGGTTCTATTTTTTCTTTTGCTTCGCGAGATAAGCCTTCGACTGCTGACGCACTATGTCGATGAGATTGCCCATCGCAAGGTGCACGTCGATCAGGTGGAGCCCCCAATCAGCCTGAACGTTTCCGTTCACGACCACGTCCCCGACAATGTTGTCCGTGCGGGGGTCGGCAGGATTGCCCTTCACCGTGACGGCCAGATAAGACCCTTTTTCGTTTGACACGCACTCGGCCACCAGCAATCCGGGAACGCTCACGAAAGGCGTGCTGATCGTTTGCGCCGGCGTGACCCACGGTTTCGGTTCAGCCGACGAGCCGAGGCTTCGGCCTGCTGAGGCGAGATAAGAGTGCAGCTCGCCGCTGCCGCCTCCCAGCGCCGCAGGGTTAGTGCAGGCGGCGACCATGTCTTGACTTTGCGCGCGACCGAACCGGCTGTTGGCGGGAGGCGGCACGTCCGCGCGGAACGAGACGTAAGCGATGACGCAGCCCGTCTGTGAAGCAGAGCGGCAGAGCGGCATGTGCTGAAACGCGCCACCAACGTCTTTGCCTTTCGGCACTGCGACGTTCGTCCCCAGCAGTAGCGCGGAGATTACTCGTTCCTGATCGGGCTTGCCGTCGATCTCGTTGCGAATGAGTTGCGTCAGCACGCCTGAGCCTTGCGAGTGGCCTATCAACACGACGCCGCGCCCCTGGTTGTCGTGCGCAAGATAATGTTTCCACGCATCGACTACGTCGTTGTAGGTGAGAGAGCGGTCAGCCGCCATCGGTCTGCCGGCGATTGCGGAGCGCAGCGCCGTCAGCGTGATTTGACGATAGAGCGGCGCAAAGACGCGGCACTCGGAGCCGAAGCGCGCGGCCTGCGCGCGTATCACGGCGAGCTCTTCCGGCCCCGCGTTCATATCGCTGTTCGGCGTCGGGTCAGTTGAGACTGTGGGGTAGACGTAGAAACAATCGACAGGCGCTTTCGGGTTCGCGGACCATTTCTCCTGCTTCAGCTTGCCATCGGCGGCGACTACAGTTGCATTCAAATCGACGGCGCAGGCGTCCTGTCTGCCCGGACGACACAGCCAGTTTTTCCCGTCATTGTAATTATTCTTGCTAGCCGCAGGGGTCGCGGGTTTGACCTGCTCCTGCGCGAATGCTGCTTCGGCGCCGCACAGTACAACGAATAATGCTAATGCAATGATGAGTTTTCTTGGCATAGTTATCCTCTCGAGTTGAGCCTAATGAGCCTGTTGGAGCTTGCCGCCTTTCGCCGAGAGCATCAGCTTGATCAGCTCTTCCGTGATTTTCGGCTCAAGCCCTTCGGTGTGTCCTTTGTCGATGCGAACGACATCAGCAACGACCCTGCCGTCCTTGCAATCCGGATAGACAAAAACATGTGCCTTGCCGGGCGCAGGCGGGAGTCCCCACGCCGGATTGGGCGGATTCTGGCGCGTGCTGTCATAGACGTAGCCGGCCTTTGTGTCGACGACCTCCTCCGGCTTGCGTCGGGGGCCGCAGGAATACTTCTTGGCCCAATCCGAACTCTCCGGCACGCCTTTGTCATCTATCTCACGCTGGCCCGTCGCGTAGATGAAAGAGAAATCTGCGGCTGGAGGCTCGCGCAAAGCCGCCATAGCCGCCGCCATCGAAGCAGCGGCAGGAGTCGCGGGGTTTGCGCCGGATGCGGCAGTGCGAGGGGGACCGAAATTCGTCGCGCGACCGGGCTGCCCGCCCAGGCGGCCTCCCGAAAGGCTGAGCCAGCCGTCTACCTTGTTCTTGAAAAAGTCTGTTCGCACGATTCGATTGCTCGTCATGCCGCCCTGCGAGTGCCCGACCAGCCAGAAAGCCTTGATGTTTTCTCTGCCTATCTGCTCGATGACAGAGGTGACGATGTTCTGCAAATACTCGTCGTCGGCTTCAGTCCATCGCCTTATCGGGGAGCTTGGCGTGGCAATGACCAGGCGGTACTTGTCGACGTAATCGAGTATCGGGAAATAGTGGCGCTGCCAGTTCGCGTACGAGCCGCCGCCATGCAAGCTGAGGATGAAAGTAACTTTCTCGCCCTTCTTCAGATCGCAGGGATAATCGAGAAAGTAAGTGCGGCGGGTCTTCATCTCGACCACTGGGCCTGGGTTTATCACCCTGTCACTCGGGCAGTCCTTGTCCGGGCAGTGGAGCCATGCGGGCGTCCTGCATTCCGCGCCTGCCAGCTGTAATGGTTGTTCCTGAGCGTTGCCCGTTGCCGTGAGCGCAGACACGACTGCGACCGTCGCCAGCAGTCTGATCAAATTGAGTGACGCTTTCATGATCTCTCCTTCGTTGCGGCCTTTAGCGCTGTTTCTGAAACCTCTCCATGAAGTCGAGCTGTTCTTTGAGCAAGTGATTGCGCACCTCGACCGTGTCGCCAAACTCCATGTAAGCTTCCGCATCGCGGTCATACGGCTTCCATTTAATCAAGCCCTTGCCGTTCGGATCGCCTTTCGTCGCGAAGTTCACCCAGTAGCTCGACATCAAATCGGCAAGCTTATAATCCTCATCCTCTATCAACGGGTTCTGCCGATTCAAGTTGTTAAAGACGTAAGCGATCTCACCGGCATGAAACGCGCCCAGGTATTTGCTGTTAGGGTTGGGCGGCGCGTGGCTGAAGAAGTATAGATACGCTTTCGACTTTCCTGCTGCGGTCATGCGCGCCCACGTGCGCATAGGCAAAGTGAAGTGCTCGTCGCGCAGGCTCCCCAGAAACGCGCCGGCAATGTCTGCTTCGCTCTTCACGGGGTAGAGCGCCTCGAACTCTTTTACCATCTGGCCGTAATAATTCTCGGCGCGCGTGCGATAATTCTGCATCGTCTTTGGCACGACCGTGGGAACTGTGAGCGAAGTCATCTCGTTTGCGTTCGAGCCTACAATGACCGGAACGTCATTCTGCTTGCCCTGCGCAAAGATGTTGCGAATCTCGTCGGGCAACACCCACCCGTCTACGGTTGGCGCCGTGCGGAACTTCCTTGCTTCCGCGTCATTGGTAAAGAGATCGACGATCTTTTCAGCCGGGACGGCGCGCAGAGCCTTGATGGAATCGGCCCCGACCGCTTTGGCGAAAGCTGCGCCCACCTTTTCAGCCGACTGCAACGTCTTGCGATCTTCCTTCAGATAAGTCATAGGCCCGAACGAACCGCCGCTCTGGCCTATGGCGCGATGAAAGAGTCCCTTCGCAAGAGGCGAGGCGACCAGCACGTTTACGCTCCAAGAGCCGGCTGACTCGCCGAAGATGGTGACGCGGGACGGGTCGCCGCCGAAAGCCGCGACGTTTTTCTGCACCCATTTCAAAGCCGCGATCTGATCCAGCACGCCATAGTTGCCCGACGAGTTTTGCGGCGATTCGGCAGTCAACTCCGAGTGAGCCAGATAGCCGAACGGGCCGAGGCGGTAGTTGATCGTGATCAGCACTACACCCTTCTTTGCAAAAGCCGTCCCGTCGTAAGTGCGAGTCGCCCCGGAACCGCGCGTCAAAGCGCCGCCGTGAATCCAGACCATCACGGGCCGCTTCTCCCCCGCTCGGGCCGCAGTCCACACGTTCAGGTAGAGACAATCTTCGCTTTGCGGTCGCGGCGGCGAGTAGAAGAGCGACGCTTGCGGATAAGGCGCTTGCGGGCAATCCGGCCCATACTCGGTGCACGCGCGGACGCCGTCCCACGTCATCACGGGTTGCGGCGGTTTCCATCGCAACCCGCCGATGGGCGGCGCGGCGTACGGAATGCCTTTGTAGCTGCGGATGCCCTCAGCATTCGAGCCTGAGATCTGCCCGCCCTCCACGCGGACGATGTCATTAGTGGAAAACGCGCCGGAAGAAAAGTTGAGGCCGGAGAGCGCGACTGCAAAAGCGAAGGCAAACAGCGCCAGTCTGATGGATAGTGGGATGCGATTTCGTCTGGTCATTATCATTACACCTATGGTGAATTTAGAATAAAGAAGCGGCTCGCGCCAAACAATTCTTCATTCTAAATTCTCGATTCTAAATTCTTAATTCTTGATTCTCGGCTTGACAGTCAACCTACCGAGCGGTAAGTTTATGCCGGACGTTCCCCGCTGTCAATTATTCGGAGATGGACAACCCGATTAATTTGAAAAACGCGCGCGCCGCAGGTTGCTTACCGGGCGGTAAGTCGATTATTCTTTTTGTATCCAAAGCGCCAGTAAGATTAAGGCCCAGATTCGTCTGAAGGAGACCTTTATGAAAAGCAACTTCCATCGAGCCAGCCAGGTCGTAATGCTCATCATTGCAATGGCCGCATTCGTGGCTCTGGCGACTGCCACGGACAAATCACGCGCGTCGAAGGTGACATTCGCCAAAGATGTTGCTCCCATACTTTACAAGAGCTGCGCCGAGTGCCACAGGCCCGGCGAGATCGCGCCGATGTCGCTGCTCAGTTACAAAGAAGTGCGGCCCTGGGCCAGGTCGATCCGCGAGCGCGTGGCCGACCGTTCGATGCCGCCCTGGAGCGCCGACCCTAAGTATGGTCACTGGGCTAACGACCCTCGATTGTCCGACAAGGAGATTGCGACTATCGTCGATTGGGTCAACGCGGGCGCGCCGGAAGGCGACGCGAAAGACTTGCCGCCGCAGCCTAAGTTCACCGACGGCTGGACGATCGGAACGCCCGATGTCGTCATCGAGATGCCAAATGAATACACGGTCCCGGCTGACGGCACTGTGCCGTACCTATATTTCTCTATGCCAAGCGGCTTCACAGAGGACAAGTGGATTCAGGCGATGGAGATTCGTCCGGGCAATCGCAAGGTCGTCCACCACGTCATCGCCTACGCGCAGGACCCTAACGTCAAAGACACAAACCCGGGCGGCGAAGGCGAGTTTCGTCGCGGGCGCACGCACCTGGGCGGCATCACGCCGAACAAGACGGGCGTCGTCTTGGGGCCAGGGATGGCGCGGCTGATTAAGAAAGGAAGCAACATAGTCTTCCAGATGCATTACACCACGTACGGCGAAGCGGCGAAGGACCGCACGAAGATCGGCTTCGTCTTTGCCAAAGAGCCTGGCCGAAAGATCGTCAACACGGGCAACGCCGCCAATGGAAAATTTGTGATACCGCCGCGCGACCCGGCATATGAAGTGAAAGCCTCGAAGACTTTCGACGAGGACGTGGTGATCACTTCGTTCATGCCTCACATGCACGTGCGCGGAAAATCATTCGTCTACACGGCGATCTATCCTGACGGGCGGTCGGAGATTCTGTTGAACGTGCCGAAGTATGATTTCAACTGGCAGCACACCTACATACCCAAACAGCCGATCGCGCTGCCAAAAGGTACGCGGCTCGACTGCGTGGCCTATTTCGACAACTCCGAAAAGAACAAGTTTAACCCGGACCCGTCGAAGGAAGTGCGGTGGGGTGACCAGACCTGGGAAGAGATGATGATCGGCTGGTTTACGTACACGCGCGCCGGCAACCAGACGAAAGAGACTGCCTCCTCGGGGCAATAAGCATACTAGGAGTGCGGCTCGCGCGAGCCGCA
>DASUNP010000057.1:0-2702 GCA_036277095.1 Blastocatellia bacterium | reverse complement strand
CAATGTAATGATTGATGGGCGCGGCAAGGCTCGCATCACAGACTTCGGGCTTGCAGGGCTCGCGGGCGATTTTCAGGGCCACGAAGTGCGAGCCGGCACGCCTGCTTATATGGCTCCCGAGCAACTGGCCGGGCGTGAAGTGACCGCAAAGAGCGACATCTACAGTCTGGGCTTGGTCTTGTATGAAATCTTCACGGGCAAGAAAGCCTTTGACGCGGCGACGCTCGAAGATTTGATCAAACAGCGAGAGACGACCACTCCACCAAGCCTTTCAGACTACGTCAAGGAAATAGACCCACTGGTCGAAAGGGTCATACTGCGCTGCCTGGAGCGCGACCCCCAAAGTCGCCCGTCCTCGGTGACGCAGGTGGCGGCAGCGCTTCCGGGAGGCGATCCGCTTGCGGCTGCGATTGCTGCCGGCGAGACGCCTTCACCTGAAATGGTAGCGGCCGCGCCAAAAGAAGGCGCGCTCAAGCCCGCCGTCGCCGTCAGCCTGCTTGTGTCAATCCTTGTCGTCCTCGGCTTTTTAATTCTCTTCTCAGACACGGTGAAGATGGTCAATATATTGCCGCTGGAAAAATCGCCTGAGATACTTGCGGAGCGCGCAAGCAGCATTGTGAAAAAACTCGGCTACGAAAGCCCTCCGGTTGATAAAGCATACGGCTTTGGATTAAACGAAAGCTATCTGAAATATGTGGATGAACATGGAATGTCGAGCAACTTGCGAGAGAGGCTGGCTTCGGGCCGGCCTATCGTAGCATATTTCTGGTATCGGCAAAGCCCTCGCTATCTTGAGACCCTAGGCGATAACAAGGTATGGAGCTCGGACCCGCCGATGGATGTCTCTGGCATGGCAAGCGTGTACCTGGACACGAGGGGGAGACTGGCTGAGTTTCAAGCTGTCCCTCCACAGGTCGATGATAAGCAAGGCGTAGCCTCAGCAGTTGATTGGAGCAGTCTGTTTGCAGAAGCCGAGCTAGACATTGCAAGTTTTAAGCAGACAGAATCTACCTGGGTTCCGCCAACCGGCTATGACACGCGCGTTGCGTGGGAAGGAGTTTACCCGGATCAGCCCGATACTCCGATTCGCGTCGAAGCGGCTGCTTATCGGGGCAAGCCCGTCTATTTTCAGATAATCGCTCCGTGGGAGAGGCCCTCTCGGCAAGTGCCGTTCCAGTTAACATCAGGCCGGAAGGTCGCGGGCATGATTTTGGCCGCTACTTTCTTTGCCGGCGTAATGGGGGCTGTGCTGATCGCCCGGCGCAACATGCGATTAGGGCGCGGCGACAGCAAAGGGGCATTCAAGATCGCCTTGTTTGTATTCTCGTTAGCGATGCTCGGATCGCTCATCGCCGCAGACCATGTCCCTACGCTCGGCGGGGAGCTTGATGTGCTGTACAAAGCCGCCGCGTGGGCGTTGTTTCTCTCTGCGCTGATGTGGGTCATATACATCGCGCTTGAGCCGTACATCCGCCGTCACTGGCCCCGGTTGATTATCTCTTGGAGCAGGCTGCTGGCCGGTGGCTACCGCGATCCTATGGTGGGGCGCGACATAATGGTCGGCGGACTTCTGGGGATGGGGCATACTGTAGCGATCTACTTTATGAACCAGATTCCAGGCTGGTTAGGCACACCCGGCCTTCCCAATCCTAGCGGGGACCCGAACATATATGGCGTTCAGGCTCTGCTCTCCAACTTTATAAATGACAGCGTAGTACGCAGCATATTTTTCGGCCTGGGGTTCATGTTCTTGCTGCTGCTTTTTTATGCATTGCTAAGAAGGCAGTGGCTGGCTGCCCTGGTTGTCTGGCTAATCCACGTAGCTGTCCTGGGCTTCGCTTTTGCTGGCTCCGGGTCCTGGGTTTTATGGATTGGCCCGGTGATGATTGCGACTCTATACATTATTGCCGCGATGCGGTTCGGGCTGCTGGCCATGATATCGGCTCAGTTGTTTTTCGATTTTAGCTTTCATTACCCCATCACCGACGATTTTTCGGCCTGGTACAGCGGGGCCACCATCTTTGTCCTTATTACCCTGATCGGGCTGGCCGTTTACGGCTTCTACACGTCGCTCGCGGGCCAGCCGCTGTTTCGCGGCCAGATACTCCAAGATTGATTCCCCAACTATGAAACCTGATAGATGGAAAAAAATTGAATCGCTCTTTGAGTCGGCCCTTGAGCGCGACCCAAACGAGCGCGCCGCCTTTCTCGACGAAGCCTGCGCTAATGATCCGTCCCTCAAACACGAAGTCGAATCTCTTCTCGCTCACCAGCAACCCACCGGCCGCTTCATCTCTACTCTCGCTCACGACGCCGCGAAGCTTATCCCCAAACAGGAGCCTGCCTCTACCACAGGTGGCCGCTTCATTCCCGGCACTGTGCTGGCCTCGCGCTACCGCATCATAGGTATGCTGGGCCGCGGAGGCATGGGCGAAGTCTACCGCGCTGATGATCTGAAGCTGGCTCAATCCGTCGCCTTGAAATTCCTTCCTGAAAACCTCGCCCGCGATCGCGACACGCTCACACGCTTCCACAAAGAGGTCCGCATAGCCCGCCAGATTTCTCATCCCAATATCTGCCGCGTCTTTGACATCGGAGAAATCGAGGGCCACCACTTCCTCTCTATGGAATACATCGATGGCGAAGACCTCGCCTCGCTGCTCCGCCGGATAGGGAGGCTGCCATCGGACAAGGCGGTCGAG
>DASUNP010000056.1:0-8544 GCA_036277095.1 Blastocatellia bacterium | reverse complement strand
GCGTCTTGTGCTACAAACGGGGCGCTCGTATGTTGCAACATCCGAGCGCCCCTTTATCTTGCCGGCGAGGATTACGCTATGAAGAGAAAGCTGCTCGTTTCTATAGCCGTATTCGTGATCGTTGGCGGCTCACTGTTGCTCGCAGTTACTCTTGCAGGCTCGCGGCCCGAGACGAACCCCGCGCCTGAGCCCGCTCGGCAGTCGGGGCGCACGATCCAGGTCATGCCGTGGGGGCCTTCGCAACAGGCCATAGACGCCGCAAAGGCAACGGCGATTGCGCACCCTTCTGTCCAGCGATTCATCAGAGGGACTCGCCATCGCCTGCTGCATTTCGAGTTCCTTGAAGCGGCGGCGAAACCAATCGGGCGGTCCGAACCGCCGAGCCGTTATCGCGTCACCATCTTCGACTACACTAACAACCGCGCGATCATAGCGGCGGGGGGGTTCAACGACCGGAAGCTTGAAGTGACGACCGACCTCGCACAGCCTCTGCCGAGCGAGGAAGAGTTTGAAGAGGCCGTAGCCGTACTCAGACAAGACCCTGAGATAGGGCCGAGGCTGATTGAAAAGAGCCTCATGCCTTATAACCCTATGCCTCCGATAGCAGGCGACGGAACGTCAAAGCTTAGGCCTGACCGCACAGTCACGGTCGGGCTGCTGCCTAAGGAGGGCGGGAGCGATCACAAGATCGTCGGCGTAAACATGGTGCGGCAAACCGTAGTCACTTACGCGGGCGGCGCTCCTCCGACTTCGAGCGCGGCTCCGCTTCATTGCGGCTCGTCAGAATCGTTCCAGCCTACGACTAATCGCGGCACAGCGGGCCAGTTCGAAGTCGTCATCAGCCGCGAAGGCACGGAGCTGTGGAGATTTCTCGCCATCAGACCTTCCGTTTCGTCGTGCATCGAAGGGTCAGGCATAGAACTGCGCGACGTAGACTATCGCGGCAAGCGCGTGCTCACTCGCGCCAACGTCCCGGTGCTCAACGTGCAGTACGAGAGGAATACTTGCGGCCCGTTCAGAGACTGGACCTACCGCGAGAATATGTTTGTGGCAAGCGGGACGGAGGTGGCTCCGGGGTTTCTCATGAGCGACAGCGAGCCGCAGACCATCATAGAGACCGAGAGCGATGAAGGCACGTATCGCGGGGTCGCTCTTTATGACAGGGAAGACGTGAGCTTGACGAGCGAGCTGAGCGCGGCCTGGTATCGCTACATCTCTTTGTGGATATTTAAGGACGAAGGCATCATACAGCCGCGCTTCGGGTTCGCCGCTACAAATACCGCGTGCGTCTGCCTCTTTCATACTCACCACGTCTACTGGAGATTCGATTTCGACATAGGGACCGCGGCCAACAATTCGATTCGCGAAACGGGGCCGGGCATGCCCGTGTTGATGGAAACAGAAGTCATGCGGCAGCGCCAGCCCGCGAGCCAGCAACAGACATGGCTCATAGAGAATTCACTTACTGGAGACACTGTGGTTCTGAAGCCGAACCCGCTCGACGGCAACATGGATAAGTTTGCGAGGGGAGACGTGTGGCTTCTACGCAGCAAGTTCCCGAGCGAAATAGACGATTCGGCGCAGGCAGGGGGCGGGAGCGCAATTCGCATCGACTCAATGGTCAACGGTGAGCCGATCTTTAAAGAGGATGTCGTCATCTGGTATGCGGGCCATTGGACTCACGACAGCTTTGATATAAACAGCCGCCACGTAGGGCAAGGGCCGTTTTACAACGGCCCTGACATAATAATTAGAAGGTGGTGAAGGACCTATCAATCGACGGGACGCACGATGGTCTGCGATAACTTCCCGTTCGAGTTTCTTATCTGTATTCTGGTCTCAGGTTTCTTCTTGACCTTTTTGCCCGCCTTCTTGCCGACGAGTACACGCGTGGGGTTTTCCGAGGCGTTGTCAGTCTTTTGCGGCTCTCCATCGAGCAGTATCACTGCCCCGCTATCAAAGCTATCGCCGATCACTAAAAGCCTCTTGCCTTCGACCGCGACGCTTCTGATCCAGGGCGAGTCGTCGGACAACACCGCGCCATTCGTACTGGCGTAAATAGTCGATGTATTGACCGGGTTGATGGCCAGAGATAAAACGAGTGTGGGGAACCCATTGTCAGGGGAGAACCCGGTCTGATTCCAGTTGCTCCCGCCGTCCGTGCTCTTAAAAACCCCTCGCGAGGTGGCCCAATAAAGAGTGGAAGCGCTCGCCGGGTCGATTGCCATGTCACGGACCGCAAAGGGAGGCATCGCGCCGATGTTAGGAGTTAGAGGTGTAAAGGTGCTCCCGCCGTCCGTGCTCTTGAACAGACCGATTTCTGGATTATTATATATGACATAAAGCGCCGAGCTCGCGGGATCGACGGCTATTTTCACAATCAATCCCGGCACCCCTATCTTCCCCGTTATGTCAATCCAGTTCTGGCCGCCGTCCGTGGTCTTAAAGACCCTGTTAGAACCCATAAAGTAGAGAGTAGACGGGTTGCGCGGGTCAAGCGCCAGGTCGTCCGGGAATAAAATGTCTCCAGTGCTGGGCAGCTTCAGCACTTCTTCCCACTCGCCGCCGCCGTTCCGGCTCTTGAATATGCGATCTGGAGTACTGAGATAGAGGACCGAAGGGTTCGCCGGGTCGATGACAACCTCGCTCGTCCACTTCACCGATTGCAATCCGTTGTTGATGCGGCTCCAGGTCGCGCCGCCATCCGTGCTCTTATAAACCCCGGCGCCCGCTGTGGCAGCGTAGAGCGTCGAATGCGTGACTGGGTCGATGGCTATCGAGTGGACTGTCGAAAGCGTTATATTGCCGTCAGGGGCAATCCAGTTATTCCCGCCGTCAGTGCTTTTGAATATTCCCCTGTCGCTACCGGCATAAATAATCTCGGGGTTTTCAGGATCGATTGCCAGGGCGAGTACAAAAGAAGCGACGAACCCCGTGTTGATCGCCGCCCAGCTCGCGCCGCCGTCCGTAGTCTTGAACATAGGCCCGGACCTATTCCTGTCATCCGAAACCTGACCCGAGGCAGAGACGGCGAGCCAGATTATCAATACCAGCGAGAACAACAGGTTGATATGTCGATTTCTTTTAAGGATAAGGAATCTCATGATGTAGCCCCTCACGTTTTTCGGTTCGGTCTATGCGCAAGAACACGGCCTGTTAGGCTTAATACTATAACCTCAGCCATCTACTTACAATCATTATTTTCGCGCCCTTAGACTGTTGGCGATCTGCCTGCTAGATTAGAGATATGAGTGATGCAGAGATTGAGCTGAGAAGAAAAGACCTGGACCCGAACCCGTTCAAGCAATTTGCGAAGTGGTATGAAGCGGCGGAGGCCGCGCACCCGAAACTGCCGAACTCGATGACGCTTGCTACGGCGACTGGCGACGGGAGGCCATCGGCGAGGATGGTTTTGCTCAAGGGTTTCGACGAGGACGGATTCGTTTTCTACACGAACTATGAGAGCCAGAAGGGGCGAGAGCTTGAAGAGAACCCCCGAGCCTCGCTGGTCTTCTACTGGTCGGCCCTGGACAGGCAGGTGCGAATTGAAGGGGCTGTGACAAAGACTACGCGCAAAGAATCGGCTGAGTATTTTCAGACACGACCCGCCGACAGCCGCCTGAGCGCGTGGGCGTCCAAACAGAGCAGCCCCGTCACCAGCCGTCAGGTCCTGGAAGATGAGATGAAGCGGCTCACATCAGAGTATCAGGATAAAGAGATACCGTTACCCGATTACTGGGGCGGCTATCGGTTAACGCCTTCGGTGATCGAATTCTGGCAGAACAGATCGGGCCGCCTGCACGACCGTTTCCGCTACACGAGGCAAAGCGATGGCCGGTGGCTGATCGAGCGCTTATCGCCTTAGCTCTGCGATGTGGATTCGTATAACTGGTCAGTCTTTGCCGCCATGATGAAATCGTTGCGATGCAAGCCCTTGATCTTGTGCGTCCACCACGTGACGGTGACCTTGCCCCACTCGGTTAAGACCGCCGGGTGATGCCCTTCGGCTTCCGCTGCCTGGCCGACACGGTTTGTGAAATCGAGCGCGCGAGCAAAGTTATCGAATCTGAATACGCGCTCCAGGCGTTTGATCCCGTCGCGCTCGACGATCTGCCAGTCAGGTATTTGCGGGAGCAGTTCTTTAATATCTTCGTCCGTAGCCAGTGGAGCATCCCTGCGACAGGCGACGCAACGCATCTCGGCCAATCCTTCAGTCATCGCTTTTCCCTTCTCTCTTCTCTAGCAGCTTGAAAGTCGTCGGGTACTGGTTCTTTTCGTCGGCGGGGTGATAGATGGATTGGGATTGACGCCAGCGACTCCGGTCCCATTCAGGGAAAAAAGTATCCGCGTCGACTTCCGCATGGACCTCTGTAAGGTACAGGCGATCCGCCCGCCCGATTGACTCGGCGTATATCTCGGCCCCGCCGCAGATAAAGAGCTCTGTTTCGGCTCGACCCTCGGCCAATCTCAGGGCTTCATCGAGCGAGTGAGCGATCAAACAATCTTCGACTTCGAGCTTCGGGTTTCGCGTGATGATGATGGTCTGTCTGCCGGGGAGCGCGCGGCCGATCGATTCAAAAGTCTTTCTGCCCATGACGATGTGGTGGCCCATCGTTAGCTCGCGGAATCGCTTCAAATCCGCCGACAGTCGCCAGGGCAAGCGATTGCCCTTCCCTATCCCCCCGCGCTCATCCATTGCGACTATCAGCGACACGATCACACGGCCACCTCCGCTTTGATGTGAGGATAAGACTCGTAACCCACAAGCTCGAAATCATCGTAGTCGAAATCAAAGATCGATTTGACCGCCGGGTTGATCTTCATATGAGGTAGCTTCAGGGGCTCGCGCGAAAGCTGCAGCTTCGCCTGCTCGACGTGATTCAAGTATAGGTGCGCGTCGCCGAGCGTGTGTATGAACTCTCCCGGCCGCAGGTCGCAGACCTGCGCTATCATCATCGTGAGCAGCGCGTAAGAGGCTATGTTGAAAGGCACGCCCAAAAAGAGATCTGCGGAACGCTGATAAAGCTGGCAGGATAGTTTGCCGCCCGAGACATAAAACTGGAACAGCGCGTGGCAGGGGGGCAGTCGCATTCGGTCTATATCGGCCACGTTCCATGCGCTGACGATCAACCTCCTCGAATCAGGGTTAGTCTTTATCTCCTCGACGACGCCTGCTATCTGGTCTATAGCGCGGCCGTCCGCCGCGCGCCACGATCTCCACTGAGCGCCGTAGACTGGGCCTAACTCGCCCTCAGCATCGGCCCACTCGTTCCATATCTTCACGCCGTGGTCTTGAAGGTATTTGACGTTCGTGTCGCCCTTCAAAAACCAGAGCAGCTCGTAGATGATCGAGCGCGTGTGCAGCCGTTTTGTCGTCAGCAGCGGGAAGCCTTCGGCGAGATCGAACCTCATCTGATAGCCGAACACGGAGAGCGTTCCCGTGCCGGTGCGGTCATTCTTCTCCATCCCGTTATCGAGGACGTGTTTCATCAATTCCAGATACTGTCTCATCGTGGATGGAAATATAGCATGACTAGAAAAGATGCTCTAATCCGACTCGCCGCCATGAGAATCACTGCAAGGATCACGCTCGCGCTTGTTCACCAAGTGATAGAACTAATCGCTTCTCTTATACGCTCTCCCGTCGCTCGACAATCTAAAACCGCAAATCAGTTTAATCGAGACTAAGGAATAGCGAGGTGGAGTCGTGTCTAACAAGCTCGATCAGATTCAAATCCCTGTGCCTTGCGCCGCCGACTGGGAAGAGATGGCGGGCAACGACCGCATGCGTTATTGCGCCGGGTGCAAAAAGAATGTCTATGACCTCTCGAAGATGACCCGTATCGAGGCCGAGGCCCTCATAGCGACAAAACGAGACGGCCTCTGCGCCAGAATCGCCCGCAACCCGGATGGAACAATCCTTACAGAGGCGCTCCCGGCAATAATGCCCGCCGATGGCCGCCGCGCTTCGCCGGTAGCAGCAGCCCTGGTCACAGCGATAATCGGGCTCAGCCCGAACGTGGCCGCCCACACGTCTTCGGTGATGCACAACACTGCGCCAGGCTACGCGCTGGGAGCAGGAGTAAAAAGCCCTAAACAGGATTCGCAAGGCGCTACAGCGACTGTGGCCGGCATAGTAACTGACAAGAATGGCGACCTCCTGCAAGTCGCGATCGTCAGGCTGATAAACACATCCACAGGGCAGGAGCGAACCACTGCCATCACCCAGGACGGCAGGTACAGCTTTGCGCAGGTCGAGGTGGGGACTTACTCGATGAAAGCCAATGCCAGCGGTTTCGCGACGGTCGAACTTCACGACATAACCGTCCAACTAGGAGAGCAAACCCGGGTCGACTTGGCTATGGGCATAATGTTGGAGCCAGTAAACCAGGGCGGGCTGGTCGCTATGCCGGTGTATCCGCTTCGACGACTTTATGACAAAAGCGAGTTGGTTGTCGTGGCCCGCCCAGGCAAGTCCGTCAGGATAGAAACAAAGGGCGAAGCCAGATTGATGAAGACCCTTCTGCAAGTATCTTCAACGCATAAAGGCGCTGAAGGCGTGCGGAAAATCGATCTTTATCACCTGGTCTACGGAGATAACGATGAGATTTATGACAGAGGCGGAAACCTGCTGTTGTTTCTCAAGAGGCGGCAGGGCGAGCAAAAAGGGTCGAAACAGGGTTATGAACTGATTGACTCAGCACGCGGCGTGAAAGAATTGCCCGAGGCCGATTTGCAGACCTACATTCAGCGAATCGATGAGCTAGCGGCGATAACAAGCAAGGGGGAGCCTGACCGCGCGGAGATTGTCGAGTGGCTCTTGCGATGCGCCGAGCACCCGGCGACCAGGTGGGATGGGGTTTATGATCTTGAGATAAACGCTAATGTCCTGGCCGAAGATGAAACGGATATCTCTACGGAAGAGACAGAAGAGGCGGAAGAGCCTGTCGCCGAAAGCGACAGCGAACCAGCAGAGGAAGTCGTCGAAGAGGAGGATGCAGAGAGTGAGTCGGATGACGAGGATCCAGGCAAAGAGCTATTCGCCAGGCTGTTGACGGCAGCACAAAAAGAACGGCTGTCCCAGGCGCTCTTCAACGTCCAGACGATCACAGAATCTGACATTCGGCTTATCGATGTTGTGCGGTACTGGGATGACGGCCGCCTCATTCCATTTCTTTTGTCGCAGCTCAAACAGGAGGAAGCGAATCCCCCGCGCGTCGCGGACCAGATCATGAACTCTATAGCTAACTGGCTGGAAGACGCCGAAGTGATGGGAGCCTATGATCGGTATACTAAGAATGTCTCTTACGTAGACGAGGGCGAGGCAATCGATGAGAGCGATGATTTAGACGCCGGGAAAGTCGGATGGGCTGAAGCCAGGCGGAACCGGGGCGATATGGTGCGAGAATTCATCAAGCTCGTCGAGAGCAAGATTAAGAAGTGAGGCTTGTTAAGAAGTGCGGCTTGTGCGGTCGCTCTCATCCGGCGTTTACGGCGAGCGACCGCATGATCTTTTCTATCCTCGTCCTTACGGCTCGGTCCTTCTCTGCTTTCAGCAGCCCTTCGAGGATCGGCTCGGAGAAGCGCCCGTGTTTGCCGGCGATAGCCAGGGCCATCGCCTTGATGCCGGAATGCGTATCGGCCAGCCGCGCGATCTGTTGCCGAAGCGTCGCTTCCGTCTCGGGCGTGACGACTTCCAACCGCGCTACCATAACGCGCGTAAGCTCCGCCGGGCGCGGCTCAATCGCGATGGGAAGAAGCGAGTCAGTCGTCTTGCGGGGCACGATGTAGAAGACGCGCAACCCTTCCTCGAACCACGAATCGCGCCACGTCTTTATCATCGCTCTCGCTTCCTTCTCGTACAAGCCGCGACCGACAAGGATAATTTCAAGATCGCTTTCGAGCGCACCGAGCGTGCGGTCAAGCTGCGGACGGTCGAGCGTGACTTCGCCTCTGAACATGTCATGAATGCGGTAGCCGATCTTGCCGTCGCGATTCTCGAACAGGACGAATTGCGGGATGATCTTCCGGCCCAGGTTCTTTACGACTACGAGATTGCCGCGAACCACTGCCGACAGCGGAAGGTCGAACGTGCCGACGCCGCGATAGAAAAGAAATTTTTCAAACTGGTTCGTATGCCCATTATCAAAACCGCAAACGCGGATCGGCGCGGCCTCGGTCTCGCGGGCAGGGTAGTAATGACTCTCGGCGGATTCGACAGGCAAGCTCACATCAACGCCGGGCATCACTTTGATGAGTCCCCAGTCGATCCCGCCGGAAACCGTGCGCGCCTGGGGATACCATTCGGTGATCTTCCCCTGCGGGAAATCGACTTTCACGGAGACATCCATCTCTTGGTCGGCATAAAAATAGAGCACAGGCGTCTCCATTCTCACGCGCGCGTGCGCGCCGCACTTTTCGCAGCGGCCGTGGCGCAGCCCTTTGCCGGGTGAAGCCGTGGAGGCGGCGTAAACGAAGCTCGGCAGATCGCTCGTCCCCCCGAGCGCGCGCCACTCGACCCCCGCGCCGTCTCTGTCCGCAATC
>DASUNP010000055.1:0-63884 GCA_036277095.1 Blastocatellia bacterium | reverse complement strand
CGCTTCGGCTCGACGAGTTTGGCCAGCCCGAAGTCCAAAATCTTGGCGTAGCCGTCGCGCGTGACCATGAGGTTTTCGGGCTTCAGGTCGCGGTGAACGATGCCGTGCTCGTGAGCATTGCTTAACCCCTCGGCGATCTGGATAGCGATCCCTAAAGCGTCGCTGAGCGTAAGCGCGCGGTCTTCGATCTTCTGGCGGAGCGTCTCTCCACGGATGTACTCCATCGCCATGAAGGGCCGCCCGTTCTCTTCGCCTATCTCGTAGACGGTCAGGATGTGCGGGTGATTGAGAGCCGACGCGGCGCGCGCTTCCTGCAGAAAGCGGCGGCGGCGATCCTCTTGAGCGACCGCTTCTTCGGGCAGCACTTTGAGCGCCACTATGCGATCGAGTTTTTCGTCGTGCGCCATGTAGACTGCGCCCATGCCGCCCGCGCCGATCGGTTCGAGAATACGGTAATGGGCTACCGACATGCCGGAGCCTAGAAGCTCCATCGCCATCGCCAAAGACTTAGTCTTAGATAGACCGCTTTTCGCCATCCGCATAATTGTAGTTCATCCTCCGGCCCCCGCCAAAGGAGATCACGGCGGTCTTTGCCGCCCGTTACAATCGCTTGTATAAGCTGAAAGATTCGAGCCTAACCTGTTGTATAGCGCGCCAGGGCCTCGGCCCATTTGCCCTGAGCTTTCAGTATAAACTCGATGACTTCGCGAACAGCCCCGCGCCCGCCTTCACGCTTCGTTATGAGATGAGAAAACTGTTTCGTCTCTTCCGCCGCGTCGGCCACCGCGACCGCAAGCCCCGCCCGCCGCAGCAGCGGTATGTCGACGACGTCGTCGCCGACGAAGCATATCTCTTCGTCTGTCATCCCTTCTTCGGCCAGTATCTTTTCGTAAGGTTCAAGCTTGACCCACGCGCGCTCGTGCAGGTGCGCTACGTTCAGCTCTTTGGCCCGCGCGCGCACCGCCGAGGATATGCGCCCCGAAATTATCGCTATCTTCAACCCCGCGCGCCCGGCCATCACCATCGCGTGGCCGTCCTTCACGTCGAACGCCTTTGTCTCGTCGCCGTCGGGCAGCAAGATTATCCGCCCGTCCGTGAGCACGCCGTCGCAATCGAGTATCACGAGTCGTACTCTTTGCGCGCGCTCCATTATCTCACGCCCCATTATCTCTTGCTCTGTTATCTCGTCTGTCGCCTCGGTCACGCGCACCTCTTAAGAGAAGAACTTCGCCAACTGATCGATGCTCTCGATCATGGCATCAGGATTAGTCTTGCGCATCTGGTCGGCCGTGCGAAACCCGTAGCAGGCCGCGCAGGTGCGGGTCTCGGCGCGGCGTCCCGCGTTTATATCGTTTTCGCTGTCGCCGATCATGACAGTGTCCGAGGCTTGACCGCCCAGCCGGCGGATGGCTTCGATCACCGGCAGCGGATTGGGCTTGCGCTCGGGCACCGTGTCGCCGCCTATGATGCAGTCGAACTCAGCAGCTATGCCGAAGCGTTCGAGGATCAATTCTACAAACCGCGTCTCTTTGCTCGTGACGACGGCCCTGCGCTTGCCGGCAAAGTGCTTGAGCGTCTCTTCGACGCCCGGGTAGAGGCGAGTCGAGACGAACATCTGATCGGCGTAATGCTTGTGCATCAAAGCCACGCCGTCCGCATGCAGTATTTCGTTCGGCGCGTGATGCTCGGGATGCGAGGCGGTAAGCGACCTGTAGACCAGCACGCGAACCCCGTCGCCGACGAAGCTTGCGATCAGCTCTTCATCAAGAGGAGAGCGCCCCACCTCTTCGAGCATTAAATTGATCGAACGCGCAAGGTCGGCCCTTGAATCGATGAGCGTGCCATCGAGATCGAACAGCATGTTTTCGACTTCAATCATAAGATTGTCCTGAGTGCTGAGTCCTGAGCCCTGAGTAAAAACCTGCATCGCCGTGCTGTCTTTTTCTTTCACTCAGCACTCAGCACTCAGGACTCAGCACTTCTATTCCTCTTCCTCTCTCAGCTTCGTCAAGACTGAGAAGTCTTCGAGCGTCGTCACGTCGCCGAGCACTTCGCCGCCCGTGGCGATCTCGCGCAACAGCCTTCGCATGATCTTGCCGCTGCGCGTCTTCGGGAGCGCGTCGCTGAAGCGTATGTCGTCGGGGCGAGCGAGCGCACCTATCTCGCGAGCCACCCACTGCTTCAACTCTTCTTTGAGCGCGTCCGACGGGTCGTTGCCCATCTCCAGCGTGACGAATGCGGCGATGGCCTGCCCCTTTATCTCGTCGGGCTTCGCCACGACCGCCGCCTCGGCTACCGTAGGATGGGCCACCAGAGCCGATTCCACCTCCATAGTCGAAAGCCGGTGGCCTGACACGTTGATCACGTCGTCGACCCGGCCCATGATCCAGAAGTAACCATCTTCATCACGCCGCGCGCCGTCCCCGGCAAAATACATCCCGGGAATCTCTGACCAGTACTGCTGCACGTAGCGGTCCGGGTCGCCGTAAATCGTCCGCAGCATCGCGGGCCACGGCCGCTTGATTACGAGGTACCCGCCAGAGCCTTCCGCCACGGGCTCGCCCTGGCGTGTAACTACGTCTACGACTATGCCTGGGAATGGGCGAGTCGCGCTTCCAGGTTTCGTAGGCGTCGCGCCCGGAAGCGGCGTTATCATTATCATGCCGGTCTCCGTCTGCCACCACGTATCGACTATCGGACAGCGCGAGCGGCCTATCGCCTCGCGATACCACATCCACGCTTCCGGGTTGATCGGCTCGCCCACGGTGCCGAGCAAGCGAAGGCTGCTCAAGCTGTAACGCCGGGGCCACTGCTCGCCCCACTTCATAAAAGCGCGTATCGCGGTCGGCGCGGTATAAAAGATGTTGACTTTGTGACGGTCGATCATCTGCCAGAAGCGGTCGGGCTCGGGGTGGTTGGGCGCGCCTTCGTACATCATTGTCGTCGCGCCGTTTTGCAGCGGGCCGTAAACGATATAGCTGTGGCCCGTCACCCAGCCGATGTCGGCTGTGCACCAGTAGATGTCGTCGTCTTTGAGGTCAAAGACCCACTTCGTCGTGATGTAGGTGCCGACCGAGTAGCCGCCCGTCGTGTGGAGCACGCCCTTGGGCTTTCCCGTGCTGCCCGACGTGTAGAGTATGTAAAGCGGGTGCTCGGAATCTAATGGCTCGGCTTCGCATTGATCTGAAGCCGCAGGCATCAACTCGTGCCACCAGTGATCGCGTTCGGGCCGCATGACGACTTCCGCGCCCGTGCGCTTGTAGACGACAACGCTTTTGACCGACGGGCACGAATCGAGCGCTTCGTCGACGGCGGCCTTGAGCTTGATCTCCGATCCGCGCCGGTAACCTCCATCCTGCGTGATGACGCAGTTAGCCTGGGCGTCGTTGATGCGGTCGACGAGCGCCGTGGCGGAAAAGCCACCGAAGACTACCGAGTGGGTCGCGCCTATGCGCGCGCACGCGAGCATAGCTATGGGCAGTTCCGGCACCATCCCCATGTAGATCGCCACGCGATCACCTTTTTTTATGCCGAGCGACTTTAAGACGTTTGCGAACTTTGAGACTTCGCTGTGCAGTTGCTGATAGGTGAGCGTTCGCGTATCCCCCGGCTCGCCTTCCCATATTATCGCCGCCTTGTTTCGCCGCCACGTCGCGAGATGTCGGTCAAGACAGTTGTAAGAGATATTTATCTGCCCGCCGATGAACCATTTCGCCCAGGGGATTTCCCACTCCAGAACTTTGTCCCAGGCCCGAAACCAATGAAGCTCAGAGGCTATGTCGCTCCAGAATTTTTCGGGATCACTTTCCGCCTGTCGATACAGGTCTTCGTATTGATCGAGGCTCTTGACGTGCGCCGATTGGCTGAACCCCTCTTCGGGCTTGAATACCCGGCTCTCTTTTAATATGGAATCAATGCTCGACTGCGACATCGCGTCTCCTTCGTCTCGCTGAGTGTGAAACTGGAAATGCAAAGGTAGCACACCGAGAGCCGCTGTCTCAATTATCAATTGGCGTGATGGCGTGAAGGGGTTTTATTTAGCGCGCGGCCCTTACTGTTTACACTTTTGCTCGATGCTCAGCTTTAGCGCCTGAGCGTCTTGATCGCTCGGAGCTATCTGTAACGCCTTGGCGGCAGAATTCTGCGCCCCGGCGCAGTCGTTTTTGAATACGGCTATGCGCCCCAGCAAGACATGCGCGCTCACGAGCCTGGGGTTCCAGAAGATGGCCGCCTTCAGCGCGTTGACCGCGCGGTCAAAATCGCCACGCCTCTCGTAGACGCGCCCCATCAACAGGTGCGCTTCGTGGTTCTGGGGCGCGCTCTGCAAGAGCTTCCCCAGCTGAGCGAGCGTCTCCTCGTCGCGGCCCGCGTAGAAGGCGTTGCGCGCCGCCTCGAACAACTGGTCGACCTGCGGCGGCTGGCTGCTGCCTACCGTGTCCGCCGTCAGCCGCTCATCCTTATCGCGTTTGTAGCGATAGTAATTCGCTTTGCTGAAGGTCGTCTTCATGCGGGCGACAGTGGGTATGCCCTTTGTCTCCCACTGGGCGAAGGCCGGGAGGATCTTCTTCGCCTGATCGCTCGATTCGGTCGCGCCCCCCTGATCGCCCAGGGCCGCCTGCGCCTTGCTCAATATGTAATATGCCTCGCCGTCGGAAGGGCGCTTTTCGACCTCTTTCTTGAGCGTCGCGACCGCGTTTGCATAATCTTTCATCAAATAGTATGCGTAGCCGAGATTGAAAAGCGTGTCCGTGTCGCGTGGCGCGGCGTCTGATGCGGGCTTCAGATGGTTGATCGCTTCCTGATACTTCCTCTGTCTCAAGTGCATCACGCCGATGTTGTTGTAGACTTCGTAAAGCGGCAACTGCGGCGCAAGCTTTACGAGCGTAGCAATCGCTTTGTCTGTCTGCCCCGTGTATTCTTGCGCGACGCCTATGTAAAACTGAGTCTCGTCATAGCGCGTCTCCTTTTCATTTATTAGCGCGAGATGCTGTAGAGCCTCTTTGTAATCGCCCGCCTCGTAATATATGCGACCGAGCTCGAAGATGGCAGGGAGGTACTGGCCCTTAGTTTTTTCGGAGAACTCTTTGATGGCCCGCTCCAGGAACTCTATTCGCGCCTCGCGGTCGCGGGTCAGCGTGCCTTTTATGTAGTTCTCGTAAGCGCCTATCGGAGCTTCGGACGCCTGTGCGGTGATTTGATCGCGCGAGAAAGGAAGCGCGGGGTTATGCTGGTAAAGTATCTCGTATGCCAGGTCGCCCTGGAGCTTTTGAAGCTCTATCATCGCGCCGCCACGGTTGAACTCCCTGCCGACCAGTCGGCCTTCACGGATGTCTACGACGCGGGCTGTGATCGTTATAGTGCTCTCGCGCCCTTCGCCCGCAACCCTGTACGTGCCCATCACGACGAGGTTGGCCCCCGCGCGCTCGGCGATCTTAATCATCGTGGCCCGCGTGAGTATGGCCGTTGGCGGCAATCCCTCCTGTTTGTAGGCGACGTTTCGCTCTTCGGGGCGGATGGCTACGAGGCCCGGCTTGTCCAGCAGGTCCGCGAGGCTCGCCGAAAAGCTCTCGCCGACCCAGTTGTATTCGGGCCGCCCGGCGGAGTTTTCAAAAGGCATTATGATAATCGTATCGGTCGCCACGCCGGCCCGCGCGATTATCGAAAAGAAGAGGCTCAAAAAAAAGGCCGATAAGATTCGTTTAGTCATGGTTGAAAGCGATCTTGTAAACAATTACAACAGACTATAATTCTCGCTTTCGACCGCATTAACTGTCAACATCATGGTCCGATCGGCGGCGTGGTTGCGGGGAGTTGCAGCGCTTATCCGAAGGGGTGCTTTTTGGCGTAGCGGTAGGCCGTAAAGGCCGATATCAAGTGGCAGACCCACCCGAACATTCCGCCCGTGCCCAGCCAGAAGCCCGGCGTCACTATCAGCCAGAAAACGCCTCGGAGCAATTTCCCGTTGTAAATCTGGCCCACTCCCGGAATGAAGAAGCTCAAGACGGCTGCTATGCCGGGATTTCTCATGCTCTGGTTCTGTTTATCGTAATTCATGTCGTCGGTTATCTTTACCACCCTTCTTAAGACGCCTGGAAGGCTTGAAACTGACAGTCTAAAGATTACTATATTTTTTTTACCGGCGCAGGCCACCTTTGGGCTGCGGTTTGTAATCATATAGATTGAGGATGATCCTAATATGGGTGTATTTAATAGAAAGGGCAATTGGGATGAACAAGCAGTTCTTAAAGAAAGTTACAGCAGGGCTGGCCATGACACTCAGCCTCATGTTCTTCATCGGAATCTTTTCAACACCGTCAGCCTACGCTCAGGATCGGGGCAGGCATCGTGGTTGGGATGGGAGACGCGATGGAGACCGGAACCGCGATTGGAACCGCAACCGTGACCGTGAGTGGGACCGTCGCCGGGCCATTGAACGCGCCCGCGCAATCGAGCGAGCGCGCGCAATCGAACGCGCCCGCGCGATAGAACGTGCGCGCCAGAGGGATCGTTACAGATACGGCAATAACAACAGATACGGCAATAACAGGAACTTTCCCTACTGGGGCAATAGCGGCTACGGTCGTTCCGGCGGGTATTACTCAGCCGAAGAGCAGCGAGGCTTGCGCAATGGGTTCAAAGAAGGAGCGGATGACGCCCGCGACAACGATTCTTTCAACCCGAGCAGGCATAGCAGCTTCAGAGACGGGAATGCCGCCTACCGCGAGGGCTTCTACAGGGGATATCAGCAAGCATATCGCCAGTATGGCTTCAATCGCCGTTGGTAACAGGCCTGGCGCAAAACCTACTTTACTGTGATGAGAGGGGCTTTGCTTGCCCTTCTCATTACAGGCTCGCCTCAACTCGTTTCACCCCCTTTCTAATTTGACACGGCTGGTTTATGCTTACGCCGTCGAATTAGAAATGAGTAAGAAATCCCCTGAAAACAAGACCTTCCCGCGACAGGGCTCACGTGAAGATTTGGAGCGCCTGTTAAGCGAGATCATCGATCACCCTGAACGGCAGGAAGCGATAACCGAAACTATCGAGAGCACCTTCGCTCAAGATAAAGCCGTTTTAATTCTGGACATGAGCGGCTTTTGCCGGACCACGCATATATACGGGATAGTATCTTTCCTGCTGATGATCCACCGGATGCAGCTGATCTGCCGCCCCTGCGTGGAACAGAACGGCGGCGCAGTGGTAAAGGCCGATGCCGATAACCTCTTTTGCCTGTTCGACACGGTTCGTGATGCCGTAAGGGCGAGCCGCGAGATAATCGACCATCTCAATGCGGCCAACAGAGTGCTGCCCGCCGAACAGAATCTCTACGCGGCCATCGGCATAGGCTACGGCCGCGTACTGAACATCGCCGGGCAGGATATGTTTGGCGACGAGGTGAATCTGGCAAGCAAGCTCGGGGAAGATATAGCCGGCATGGGAGAGGTTCTGTTGACTTCCGCCGCAAGGGCCGAGCTGGGTAATCCCGGTATCCCTATACCTGAAAGAACAATCAGCGTGTCAGGAATCTCTTTGACCTATTACTATGTCGGCCGGGAGATAGGCTGACATTAATAGCTGAGTTTGAGGTGTGACATGCCGTCTGAGACATTAAAGCGGGTATTAAGACCGAGGGTATTCGTGATGAAGCTGCTCTGGGCGGCCATGACGTTTACGATACTGCTTTTCGTCGGCCTGGGATACTTTCTCAGCGCTCAAGGCCAATCGCCGCGACCGGTTGAAAACAGTCTGAAAATGGCGCTCTACTTGATAGCAGGGGCAATCGCCGCCTTATCACTTCTGCTCAGGAGTCGAATGCTTTCCGAAGGGCACATTTATGACAAGCTGAAAGAAGAAGTCGACCCGCAAGGGCTTGCCACCAACCGCGAGACAGGTCAAATCGATCAGGAGAGATTACAGACGATAAAGAAGCTGACGCCGCTGGAGATGAAGGTCATCGGGCTGTCGGGGAACTATTTCACCGCGCTGATTTTGAGCCTGGCGATGAACGAGGCAATTGCGATGTTCGGAATGCTGCTTGCGATCTTAGAAGGGAGGCTTGAGCCGATAATCCCCTTTGCCGCGGCTGCGCTGGCGCTTAACCTGCTGGTCTTTCCGAGGTTCAATCAATTCGTCGACCGTGTAATGAGCAAGTACCCGCAGGCCGGGCGCTTTTCGTCAAGCGGCTTCTAACACCAGGCCGACTGAAACCCCTTGCCTCGATCTCTAACCTCGGAGAATTATTGGGTATTGCAGGTTACGGAGGATTTGGAGGAATAATGTCGAGTACAGACGAGTTTTATGATCTCCGCGAGATCCGAAAGGATAAGAAGTTAATCCCATTTATTGGCGCAGGGCTATCAATCCCTCTAGGTCTCCCATCCTGGTCCAAGCTCGTTGATATTATCGCCGGTCAATTGGGCTATGATCCGGATGTTTTTAGATTGAACGGGAATAATCTCCAGCTTGCAGAGTATTATGTCGCTACCAAGGGCAGCATTGGTCCCTTACGAAGCGAAATGGACCGTCTATTTAACCCGAAAGATGAAAATATAAAGGTGTCTAGATCACATAATGCCCTTGTCGAAATGGGGCTGCCGCTTATCTACACGACGAATTACGACCGCATCATTGAGCGTGCGTTCGAGCTAAAAGGCGTTCCTTGCCAGACAATAGCAAATATCGACGATATAGCAACGGCGCCTGTCGATGCGACTCAAGTGGTTAAATTCCATGGGGCGTTCAGCGACGATTCCAGCCTGGTGTTGACTGAATCGAGTTACTTTGACCGTCTAGAATTCGAATCAGCTATAGATATCAAACTGCGCGCGGATATTCTTGGAAGATCGCTCTTATTTATCGGCTACAATCTGGCTGACGTTAATATCCGTTATATGTTGTATAAACTGCACAAGCTGCGACGGCAGGTGAAACGGGATGCGAAACGCACTCCGGTCGCCTACTTGACGACGTTTGGTTCGGGGGAGATCCAGAAGACTCTTCTCGCTCGCTGGGATGTTTCCATTGTGGAATTAGAACCGATAGATAAGACCGAAAGCATGGCTAATTTTTTAGAGGCATTACTATGAAAATATACTTTGTTACGAAAAATAGATTTAAGATCACAGAGGTGTTGGATTACTTCAAACATTCTGACATTAAATCGCGAGCCAACATTGACCTGTTCATAGTTGAACAGGAGGTTCAAGAGATACTGCATCCTAATATAGAGGTAATCGTACGGCAGAAAGCCGTCGAAGCCTACCAGTATTTAGGTCTGCCATGCGTGGTTGAGCATGGCGGAATTTTTATGGACGATTTGCCGGGGTTGCCGGGAGGGGTAGGGCAAATTGTGTGGGATGCGGTTGGGGATCGCATGTGTAGCTTCTTACGCAGAGAAGATTCAAGAGGAGCTACTGCTCGCTCTGTGATAGGGTACTGTGATGGCAAACGAGTCCACATATATCAAGGCGAGACTCGTGGCGAAGTCGCAGAATGCTCTCGCGGGGACTATACATTTCACTGGGACCCTATATTCATTCCGGAAGGCAGTGATCAAACCTACGGAGAGATGGGGATGGAAAAGAAGCGCTCAACATCGCCAGTTGTTAAAGCCTGGGATACGTTTCTGAAAGCCAAGTTCCTTAATCACCAGGATTTATTTCGTCGCTAGGAAGCCTTGAAACGGCGTAGCAGCTAATACAAGAGCTTATGCGTATCAACGCCACCGGCCCGGAAGCGTTAGCTTCCTTGTGAGACATGGATTACTCCTCCTTTAATGATTATCGAGTAGCGCAAAGATACTTCTCGCCTTCGTGGAATGTCAATTACTTTACAAGCTATCCAATTAGGACTACATTAGTTATCAACATTACATTGAGGAGGTACGGATATGCGACATCTACCTAGATTCCTTATCTTTTTGCTAATGGTAGGTTTTCTTGTTTTCGCCAGTACGCCGCAATCTGAAGCTGGCAGTTGCAATTGGATTTGTGCGCGAGCTTGCAACGAGCAGTTCAACGCCTGCCAAGACGACTATGCTACTTGTTGCGGAGAATACAACTACTGTATCCAACACTGTGGTACTTCTTGTATACAGTGCCAGCCGGGTGGCCTGGCTCAAGAGTAGATAAGTTGTAAGCTTGTTTTCAGGCAATAATACCTCTCACCTCATCTGCGATGCGGTGGGCATATACTTCTCTGTGCTTGGGCCTGTAATAGAGCCGGAATAGGGAACATTAGATTTCATAATCTGCGCCATACAGCCGCTAGCTGGCTTAGAATGCAAGGCGCAGACATTCACACCGTTGCTCAACTACTCGGACATAAAGATTTGAGAATGGCCGCTCGTTACCAGCATTTGAGTCTCGCTTTTCTAGCTGATGCTGTCGGGCGACTAGATGAAATATTTGCAGATGCTTGTCACCAGAACGTCACCAGCCCAGAAGCATTAACTCCTGGGCTGGCCCTAAGTGTCAGGGATTAAATAATGACTCGTACGGGATTTGAACCCGTGTTACCGCCGTGAAAGGGCGGTGTCCTAGGCCCCTAGACGAACGAGTCAAACTTTGCCGAAAGCTCCCGCCATAGGTAGAAAACCATCGGCGTCTCGGAACAAAGAATTCTAGCCAAGTTCGCTCGCCTTCGCAAGGCTCTCTCAAAAGTGATCGGCGGTCTGTCGCGCGGGATATTTCACGCAGAGACGCCTGGACCCGCAATAGACGCAAAGCGCGCGTCGAACGAGGTGCCGCTTTGCGCTGCCGGCGCCCCTGCGTGAAAGCTGTAATGAAGCTCTATTGATTCCGAGGCGTAAAAGCCGTGATCTATAAATCGTTCTTTAGCTCTCATGCTCGGAACAGCTTTTGCGCCCTGGCTAATAAGAGAGGGCCGCGCGCCGAAAGGTACATGCATCCGATTGTCGCTGCTTTTCACAAATCTGCTTATTTGCTAATATGCTCAATCCCGCCCATCTTGATCCTGCAGCGCACTCGAAGGGGGAATGACCGGGGACTATCCAAAACAGAATGACCGGGAGCTTATAGCCGATTGCATAAATGGCGTGCCGGACGCCTGGGAGTTCCTTCTCGTGCGCTACCAGCGGTTGATTTACTCGATCCCTATTAAGATGGGGCTCTCTCCGAATGACGCGGCGGATGTCTTTCAGGCTGTCTGCCTCAAGCTGCTCGAAAACATGCCGAAACTGCGCCATAAAGATAGAATCAGCTCGTGGCTTACGGTGACGACGCGGCGCGAGAGCTGGCGCATTGCGGCCCAGAAAAAGCGCGAACACGTCACTTCCTTTTACGACCGCGACGAGGCGGCGTCTATTCTGTCCGAGCTGCCGTCGGAAACCGTGCCGCTTGACCGGGAACTGGAGGCCATCGAGCTACAGCAGATAGTCCGCGACGGGGTCGAGCAATTGCCCGACCGGTGCAGGCATATGATCAAGATGCTCTTTTATCAGGAAGGCAACCTGAGCTATGTCGAGATTGCTCGCCGCTTAGGGATACCTCGCACATCGATGGGACCCACCCGCGCGCGCTGCCTGGCAAAGCTCAAGAAATTATTGGAGGATAAGTTATAGCTGCCCGAGTACCTTTTACCCGGCTTAATCCTCTTATAGGTTAAAGAGGAAGGTGCAACGATGAAGTGCCCCAGATTTGCAACCCTGATCGATTACATCGATGGCCGCCTCGGTGACGACAGCGCTTCGCTCGTCGCCTCGCACCTGGGTGCGGGCTGTCTCAAATGCGACGGGGTCCGCCGGTGGTACGTCCGCGTGCGCGACATAGCCGCGACCGACGATTCTGTCGAGCCGCCGGCGTGGGTGCTCAAACGTGCGCTCAGACTTTTCAACTCGGAACGCGCACAGACGACAGCCGGCAAGCTCAAACAGTTTATTGCAAGGCTCGTTTTCGATAGCCTCTCTCAGCCCGTAATCGAAGGCGTTCGCCTCACCCAGTCGCCCGTCAGGCAGTTGCTCTATCGCGCGGACGCCTATAGCATCGATCTGCAGATCGCGACCCGTGAAGAGGCGGTCGCGGCGATGTACGGCCAGATCTTGCGCGAAGGCGAGACCCGGTTCGATTCCGTAAACGGGCTGCGTATAGAACTGGCCGACGAGGGGCGCGTGCTTCACACCACCCTCACCAACGAGATGGGCGAGTTCGAGTTTGCTAAAGTTAGGCAGGGCGATTACGAGCTGCGCATTAACATGCGCGAAGGTACTTTGACAATCCCGCAGTTGGTTATCACGTAGCACAGACCAAGCCTTCATAACACTCGGTCAATCTGAGG
Organism: Blastocatellia bacterium; assembly: GCA_036277095.1. Lineage (GTDB taxonomy): Bacteria > Acidobacteriota > Blastocatellia > UBA7656 > UBA7656 > DASUNP01. Next base: position 51,590 of record DASUNP010000055.1, on the reverse strand, counting down.
TGACAGCGTGAGCGGCAATCTGGCAGACAGATTAATCAAGGCGCGAAATCTCGACCGGTTCTTGCGCGCGCACGGGGGCGCTCAGAACTGGCAGACCTTCGCCGCCCTCAAAGCCGAAGTGGACCGCCTCGTCAGCTGTGATCTCAACCGTGCGGCCCGGCTCGCCGATCACATCGAGCGTCTCGCTGAGCAAGCCGCCGATCCCGTAGCAAGCGGGTTCGCCGAAGCGAGCCGCGCCCGCGTTCTACATTTTTCCGGACGCTACGAAGAGGCCAACTCGCTTTATGAGCGCGCGCTCGCAACTCTCCTCGACGCCCGCCTCACTTCAGAAGCCGTCACGATAATGATTCATCAGGTGTACGCGCTCACGCAGATGGGGCGATACAATGATGCGCTCGCGCTCGCGCGAGCGGCGCGGCGCAGGCTCAAGCCGGATGAGAAGATCAAGCTGGCGCAGCTTGAAACCAACATCGGCACGGTCTATTTCAGGCTCGACGCATACAAACGCGCGCTGAAACATTACGACGCGGCGGGGGAGATATTCGAGGCAGCGGGCGACGAAGCGATGCTTGCTTTCGTCAATTACAGCCGGTCGAACATCTTTACAGAGATGGACCGGCCCGACGAGGCCGAGGCGATGCTCAAGCGCGCGGCCGCCGAGTGGGAGCGGTCGGGCCTCAAGCTGCTCGCGGCCCAGGCGCTTTACAACTCGGCGTATCTCGATTTCCTTCGCGGGAATTACAAGGCGGCGCTGACGAGTTATTACAAGGCGCGCGACCGCGTCTGGAAGCTCGGCAGCTCGCTGCTGGTCGCGTGGTGTGACCTTGAGATAGGCGAGATACTGCTCGCGCTCAACGCGTTTGACGACGCAAGGGCGAGCGCCGCGAGCGCGCGCGCAAGGTTCGACGACTTGGGGATGCCTTACGAATCCGCGAAAGCGGCCTGGGTCGAGTCGCTGGCGGCGATGGGGCTTGAGCGATTCGAGCAGGCTAGAAAGAATCTGACTGCGGCGCGCGAAGTCTTTCGCGCGAGCGGCAACACAACTTTTACGGCCCAGACCGACTACTACCTGGCCGAGCTTTCGCTGCGTCGCGGCGAGATTGACGAGGCAGCCGTCCGCGCAGACTCCGCGATGCGCGTGTTCGCGCGCCAGAAGCTGGTCACAAGAACCGCCCGCTCGCGACTGCTCGCGGCCCGCGCGGCTTACGCGAGCGGGGATGGCCGGAAGGCCGCGCGGCTCGCGCGCTCGACGCTCAAGGGGGTCGAGCGGACGCCCGAGCCCGCAATAAATTATCAATGTCACCACCTTATTGGCCGCGTCCATCGTGATAGAGGCGAGCGAAGCCGCGCGATCGCGCGCTTCCGCCAGGCCGTGGAGACTGTAGAGCACATGCGCGGCGGGGTGGCCGCAGACGAGCTGAAAGCGTCTTTCCTGCGCGACAAGATAGGGGTCTACGAAGACACCATAACCGCTTGCCTGGACTACGGCACGGACAGCCATGTCGACGAAGCATTCCGGCTGGTCGAATCGTCAAAGTCACGCGCGCTCGCCGACCTGCTCGCGCGCTACGCGCGCACAGCGCCCGACACACAAGCGCCTGCCGGCGGAAGCCGCGCTCGCGGCCCCAAAGATGAGACTCGCGCGCGGCTCGCAAAATTGATTCAAGAGCTGAACTGGTACAGCTCGCAAGTCGGGCTCGAAGATGACAAGGGGCACGAGCGCAGCGCCTCGACTTCCGACAGCTACCGGCGGCGAGCGCGCCGCCGCGAGCGGCAGATCGCTCACCTGTTCCGCCGCATAGAGATCGAAGACCCGAGATTTGCGAACCTGCACGCGCCGCAATCCGCGACCGTCTCCGACTTGCGCGGCGCGCTTGAAGCGGGCGAGACGGCCATAGAGTACTTCACGACGGGCGACGAGGTGTCGGCCTTCATCGCCACGCGCGATAGGATTAAGGTCGTGCGCCGCATAGCTTCAAAGAGCGAGCTTGAGCGGAGGCTTGCGGCGCTCAGGTTTCAGATAGAAAAATTCAGCTACGGCGCGGAGTACGTCGACGCCCATTTCTGGCAGCTCAAAGGGGCGACCGACGAGGCGTTGAGCGAGATTTATAAGACGGTCTTCCTCCCGCTCGAATCGAGTTTGGATAACGAACGGCTCGTCATCATCCCGCACGACGCGCTCCACTACGTTCCCTTCCACGCGCTGTGCGACCGTAGGGGATATTACCTGATCGATAACTTTGAAATCTCCTACGCGCCGAGCGCAAGCGTCTTTGCGCTTTGCCGCGCTAATAACCGGAGCGCGCCGGAAGGCACGCTCGTGGCCCTGGGCATATCCGAGAAAGGCACGCCCGCAATAAACGACGAGCTGGAAACGCTCAAGGATCTCTTCCATGACGCGGTGATACTCAAGGGCAGCCGCGCCACGCGCGACAACCTGATTGAGTTCGCCCCGCGCGCGCGCTTCCTTCACCTGGCGTCGCACGGGTATTTCCGCCGCGACAACCCCATGTTCTCATTCTTGAAGCTGGCCGATTCGCAATTGAACTTTTACAATCTGTTAGACCTGAAGCTCAACGCGGAAGTCGTGACGCTTTCCGCATGTCACACGGGGATCAACACAGTCTTTCCGGGCGACGAGCTTCAAGGGCTGATGCGCGGCTTCCTCTACGCCGGGGCGCCCGCGCTGATCGTCAGCCTCTGGGCCGTCAACGACCGGTCGACAGCGGAGTTTATGGGCCAGTTATACTCCGCGATACGGGCGGGCGACGAGAAGCGCAGGGCGTTGCGCGCGGCGCAACTGGCGATCAAAGAAGCATACGGTCATCCATATTACTGGGCGCCGTTCGTCTTGATCGGTAACCCCGGATGAAGATTTTGAGCCCTGAGCGTTGAGTCTTATGATGGCAACCTGTGGTAAAATTGGCTCACCGGACGTCGCACACGGCCAATCAGCAGAAAGGTCGTAAAGAGGGATGAGTATGAAACCCATTAAATCGACTCTCCTGTCTGTCGCTCTGCTATGTATTGCGCTTACCCTCTGTTTCAACCCCGCAGTCTATTCATCGGACGAGGCGTCGGAGAATCTCAGAAGCGGAGAGATCATAGTCGAGATAAAGCCCGGCGCATCGATTCAAGAGGTGAACAGGCGCAACAGCACCCTGACCGTCGAGCAGCTCAACGGCACGAACTTTTACCGGCTGCTGATTCCGCCGGGCAAATCGGAATCGAAATGGCTGAAGCGACTCTCGAATGATCGGGACGTTCTGAGCGCGTCATTCAACCCGATCTTTATAAACCCGACGAGCGTCTTTGGCCGCGCGACCGTGGGCTTCCCCGGCGGTCGACCGAGCCCGGGGATGAGCCGCGCAGAATACGTTTACCGACAGGAGCTGATTGATCTGCTGTCGCTCAAAGACGCGCACATCCGGTCGCGGGGCGCGCACGTAGTCGTAGCCATAATCGATACGGGCGTGGACCGCACACATAGGGACCTGGCCTCGCGGCTGTGGCGAGACAGCCGTACGGGCGGCGAAGTCGAATCGGACGGAATCGATAACGACTTTGATGGGCTGGTGGACGATCATGCGGGGTGGGATTTTATAGACAATGATAACGACCCTTCGGAGACGGCTGCGGACCCAAAGACGAACGTTGCAGGGCACGGCACCTTCATTGCCGGTTTAGTCGCACTCGTCGCGCCGGACTGCCGCATCATGCCCGTTCGCGCCTTCAGCCCCGACGGTGTGAGCAACGCGTTCACGGTTGCTGCGGCCATCAAATACGCGGCGGACCACGGGGCTGACGTTATCAACCTGAGCTTCGGCTCCCCCATGAAATCACGCGTCGTCCGTGACGCCATCAGGTACGCGCATCAAAGGGGCGCCGTGCTGGTCGCGGCAGTGGGCAATGAGGGCGAAGACACTGACGAGTTCCCGCAGTACCCCGCCGTGCTCCGTGAGGTCATAGGTGTGGCGGCGATGGATAAAGAGAGCCGCAAGGCTGGCTTTTCAAATTATGGCAGGCGTGTGGGCTTGACTGCGCTGGGCGTCGAGCTGGCGAGCGCATACCCGGGAGAGGATTATGCTGTGTGGAGCGGGACATCTTTCGCCGCGCCGCTCGCGGCGGCCCAGGCTGCGCTCATACTTGCCCAGGACAGCGCCATCGACGCGAGGGCTACGATTGAATCTACAGCCGACCGCATAGATGATCTCAACCCGACATATTCGGGCAAGCTGGGGCGCGGGCGCATCAATCTTCTGGCCTCGCTCGATAGTTTCTACGACATCCCGAAACCTTCCGGTAATTACGCGTACATTTATTTAGACCCGTCGGAAGGCTATTCGGCGGCTTCAGCCAGGGCTGATGTTGTAATCACAGGGTCGCGCCAGGAGTTAATAATCTCTGCGCGCGGGCTTGACGTTCGCGCGCGGTACAAACTCCATATCAACGGCAAGGATGTCGCGCCGGAAGGGTTTACGGCATCGAATTTCGGGGGGCTTCAGATAACGCTTTCAAACGAGCCGAATTCTGTTGAAGATGCCGGCGTGGTGCATTTGAAGCTGCCGTCGAGCCTTTACCCTGTGACCAGGATAATGAGCGTCGAGTTGCGCAACGAAGTGGGCAGGTCGCTCAAAGGCGCATTCGCCCCCGCCGTCGGCAGCACGGCGCCGGCGGGAGAGACGATCTCAAAACAGACGCCGCTCGCTTCGGTCAGTGATGCGAAGGGGAAGGCTTACGTCTGGTTGGACGCTACACACGAAGAGTTGAGAGTTGAAGCCAACCGCCTTACGCCCGGCGCACTATACGACATCATTATCGACGGCGTCAGCATCGGCTCGGCTATGGCAAGAACGGAGTCGAAGCAATCGGGCTTCTTAAGAATTATAGCGACCGCAAACGGATCGAGCGGGGTGTTGCTCCCCGCGCAGTTGCGACCCGTCTTCAACATCAGGCGCGTGGAAGTGCGCGACTCCGAGGGCCGACTCGTCTTGCAAGGCGATTTTCTGGCGGGCGGCGGCGACTTCGGCAGAACGCAACGTTAGAAGATTCCGCCTCGATCACTTTTGCTTCACCTTGATGGCTTTTCCGCCCACTGTAATTATACCGGCGCGGCCGCTTGCAGTTGTATTAGCCGCTACAGAGATGCTGACCGCGCCGTTGCCGATCCCCATGCCGGATGAAGTGATAGTGATCCACCCGACGTTACTCGTCGCCTGCCACGCGCATCGCTGCTCGCACGAGACTGTAAGGCTCGAAGACCCGCCGCCTCGCGAAAAAGCCAGCGACGTAGGCGCAACCGTATAAAGACAATTATCCCCAATCCCGCCGTCCTGTATGACTGTGACCGTGCGCCCCGCGATCAACATAGTTGCCGAGCGCGCGCTCGCGATCAGGTTCTCTCTCACTTCAAAGCTCACGGTGTCGTTGCCAGTCCCGCCGCTGCTTGAAGTGATCACTATCCAATCGGCGTTGCTCGTGGCCGACCAGCTACAACTACCCGGCGCGGTTACAACAATGCTGCCCGTGCCGCCTGCCACGGCAAAGAACTGGCCGGTCGATGAAAGCGAGCCGCAGATGGTGGGATTGGCTTTGTAAGTTCTGACTATTCGCGTTGTGTGCCCGGCCATGTCGCGAATCTGCAAAGTTGCCCTAACGTCTCCGCTCGCCAGTTGCAGCGCGGCGGGGAGATTTATAGTTACCGTTCCGCCTTCGGTGATCGTGACGCCTGCCGCGAGGTTTGCGCCGGCGGGGAATGGGCCTACTGCTCGGTTGAGCGTGAGCGATAGCGTTGCCGGGTTCAGTCCGCTCTCCATGTCGTACGCGCCGATCACGAAACGCGACAAACTGCCCGCGACCGCCGCGCGCTTCACCGTAGGCACGAGCGAGAGAGTCGGCCTGATGTCGTCTTCTAAGAATCCCGCAAACCCGTTGCCGAAAATCCCGCTCAAATCGATAGGAGCGCCGAGGTCTACCCATCTGGCGATCTTCATCCTCTCGTCCCAGGTCAGCGTCGCCCCCGAAGCGGGCGGCGGCATCTGTGTCCCCGTGTAATCCAGGTCGCAGTCTTGCCACTGGGCGCCCGGAGGAATCGTCGCCGGATTCCCCGGCGCTGTCTCAGTCGGCCTGTGCGAGTTCAACCTGCCGTCCAACCGTTGCCCGAATATCTTCCAGACCAGCAAGCTCTGGCGCGACTGGCCCGCGCGGATGTAGCGAGTCACTTGCGGCCAGTACCAGTCGCCGCCCGGCGTGACCGATCGCGGCGACGGGTTAGCGGCGCTCGGCGAGCGCGCCAGCAGCGAATAGGTGGCCGGGTAACCGCCTTCTATCAAACGATCATCAGCATCAAGGTCAAGCCCTGCGGCGGGCGTCTGCCCGTTGCGCGATGTGTGACACGAAGCACACTTCGCTTGAAGGATCGGTCGAATGTCGCGGAGGTACTCGACCGTCATAGAGCGCACGTTGTTTGTCGTAACACCCGGAGCCTGCGAGCCGTCTACCGCAAGGAGCGGCGTGGTCTGCGCGAGGTCGCGCACGACGTAGCTCGGCTGAGCTGCCGCAGTCGTGCTGAAATCTAAAGCGGGGCGGCTGTGCGCGTGACAGCCTCCGCAATCTACGCGCCTCTCGCCGGGGCGCGCTTGATGCCAGGTCTGCGCTGTGTTCAAGACCAGCCCGTTGCGGTCAAGGGTTTGAAAAGTGAAAGGAACGTCGGCAGGTATCTTCGCCAGGAATGATGTGTCGACATTGCCCTGCGCGTCTATGACACCTTCTTTGCGCACGGGGATTTCGCCGAGTATTCGCACGCGCTCTGAGAAATGCGATTCAAACGCTCGGCCATTGTTCGGATAGCTGCGGTCCGTGATCGGCTGCAACGCCAGAATTCTGACAGCGTAAATATCGTCGTCGTTGTAAAGCCCCGCGTCGGCTCCCTGGCGCGTCCAGTTGCGGTCGCCGAAATTTTCGTGTTGATAAAAGCGGTCGCCTCTGAACGGGCGCGTGTCGCGCGAGATCATCGAAGAGGTTCCCATAAGCGCGAGCGGCGTGCCTTCGGGCAGGCGAGAATCGATAGCTCCTTCGTTCGTCAGCTCGGGAAGAATCGGCGGCGAAGCGACGCCGTAAATTTGTTGATACGGGACGACCGCGCGCGGCCACATCTCGTTAAAGTTCGGATCGTTCTTTACAAGCACAAGGTCTTCGGGACGACCGAGCACCTGGTCGCCGCGCATTCGATAGATGCCGCCGTCATAATAAGGCGCAGCAAATCCTGCTCCAACATAAATCCCGTTGTGGTTGGCCGAGCCGCGCGTGTAGACGACGAGCAATTCGTTATTGGGCGCAGCCGACGGCAGCGTGAATTTGCCTACGCGCGTGTTGTTGCCACCCTGGCATGCGACGACGGGGAAAGGAGGATCACCCACGCGACACGGGGAAGGGAAATCGTCGCCCGTCGTAAACGGCGTTATGCGCGTGTAGCCGACTCGCTTGAGCGGGATCTCGTCCGGCGAGTTCGTGTCGGGCGGGATGGGTTGAAACAGCGGCTCATCCGGCTTGCCGGTCCCGTCTATGGGGAAGCGATAAAGCTCGCCGAAACCGTTGTTGTTGAGATTGTAGTAACGACAGACGACAATCGAGCCGTCCGACATCTGAGTCATGAAGTGATGGGCGAACGGCCCATCGCCGAAACCTGAGAAAGGCTCGAACCGCGTCCCGTCAGGCCAGATGGCCCACAGCGGAAAGACGCGGTCGTCTCTCGCTCCCATGTTCTCCCACGAGGTGAATGCGATCCGCCCGTCCTTCAGCACGAATGGGTGCATCGCCGACGAGACATTGAGAAAGCCTATTGGCTCGACGTTCTTGCCGTCGCCGTCCATCACGTACAACTGCATGGCGCGCTGGCCGCCGTTGGTCATCTTGTTAGGCACGAAATTATCGCGCGTCGAAGTGAACACTATCCGCCCGTCAGGCAAAAACGCGGGCCCTGTGTTAAAGACGCCGACTCGTGGGCAGTTGGTCTGCGATTGAGAGCAATCGAAGTTGGCCCCGTTGCCCGTGTTAGGCGTGAACTCTTGAAAGGTGAGCCGAGTGACGACGCGCGTTACAAGGTCTACGCGATAGATGTCCGCGCCGTCGAATGAAAGCGCGTAAGTGTTATTCAGCCCTCGCTGTGTATTCACGTTGCGCACGTTCGGAAAGTAAGTGAAGACGACGGAGCGCGCGTCATAAGAGACATAAGGGTCCATCACCGACCCGTCAGGCCCGCCGTCAAACAGTACCTCTTCGCTGCCGTTCGGGTGCAACAGCACGAGGTCCGCTCCGGGATCGAGAAAAAGCGGCGTTATGGCGTCCGACCAGAATGTGTTTGAGTTATTGCCCGGCCTGGGCGAGCGGACATATACGATGTCGTAATTGATGGGCGGAAGCGTCTGCGCTGCGGGCGGGCTTGAGAACCAGTCGGGACAGACCGCAAGCCCGAGCAAGCCGATAAAAGTTATTAGAATAGTTTTCTTTACCATGTAACCCTCCGGCTACTCGGTGAGGAAGAGTGTAGCTGGGAGTAGATTGAGACAGGGGGGCAAACCGGGTTTATGATACAACAAGCGCAGATTCAAGTGGAGAGTAATAAGATTTTGGATTTTGGATTTTAGATTTTGGATTGCGGATGGGAATCAATCGCGATCTTTAATCCAAAATCTAAAATCCAAAATCCAAAATTCGTTTAACTGCCTTTCTGCTTAACGGAAAAAACTCGCCCGCCGATTATGATAGTCCCTGTGCGGGCGCTGCCCGAAGTGTTCGCGGCCACGGAGTAGCTCACGCTTCCCGCGCCCAGGCCGTTATCGTCTGATGTGAGCGTAATCCAGCCAGCGCTTGCGGTCGCCGTCCACAAACAGACTTCTGCCGCCAGCACGTTGATGCTGCCGGTCCCGCCTGCGGCCGCAAACGAGGCGAGCTTGGGCGAGATTGAATTCGAGCACCCTGACGTATCAAGGCCCGCCTGGCGCACGGTATAGACGCGGCCCGCCACTGTGATTGTTCCCGCGCGCGGTCTTGCGTCAAAGTTCTCTCTAACTTCGTATGTCACGACAGTGTCGCCGATGCCCGTCTTTGCCGAGGTGACGATTATCCAGTCTGCGGCGGTACCTGCTTGCCAGGCGCAGCCGATTGGAGAAGTGAGAGCGACGCTGCCGGTCCCGCCTGCGGCCTGGAACGCCTGGCTGTTTTTCGACAGCGAACCCGCGCAGGGCTGGCCCGGCGTGAATACGGCTTTCACCGGTCCCCAGTTCCCGCTCGAATCCCTGCCGCGAACATAAAACAGGTGGCGGCCTGAGAGCGGGCCGATTGAGGCCGTGGCTGTCTCTGTCGCGCTGTTGAAGCTCCCGTCAAGCGCGGTCATCGCAATCCCCGCGCCGCCGCGCCAGGGAGGCGTGTCTATGTAGTATTCCGCACCGACTATCTGCTGGCCGCCGTTGAATTGCTCGCTGAGATTTGCTTGCAGTTGATAGTTGTTCGCCGATGGCGATGTCGCGGCGAGCGTCTCTGTCGTAGGCCCCCGCCCGAGCTGGTAAGGCGCGCGCGCTATGCGAGCCGCGTAGAGGAACGCGGGCAAGTTGCGCGACCAGAATGATCCGCCCGCGCCGCCGTCCAGGCAACTGAAGGCCGGAAAGAATCCGCCACAGGCGCCCGACGCAGGCCCTACTTCAAAGGTCATCGCGGGGACTCCCAGCTCGCCATAAGCCCAGTCATCGGTCGTGCCCGAAGTCGGATAAAGGTCGATTGACTGCTGCGGAGTATAGCCGTTGTAAGCGGCGAACCTGTGCCCGATCAGAGCCAGATCGGCAGCGTTCGGGGCGGCGCTCTCGGTCCAACCCCAGGGCCAGAGAACGAGGTCAGAGTAAGAGTGCAGGGTCAGGAAAAAGCCCGTCGTCGTCAGCGGCGCGGGGTCCGTGTCGAGCGGGCCGCGCTGGTCCGGAAAGATCGAGCGGACAAAGGATTCGAGCGCGCTTATCTCAGGCTCACTCGCCGCGCTCGGCCCCGGATAAGTCTGCCCGCATCGCGGTTCGGTCGGAGAGTTGATAGTTCCCCATTTGAAATTCGAGTTGCGGTTCAAATCTACGCCGAATTGATCGAACGGCGTCGGCGGGACCAGGCAGCCCCCACCATAAGTCGTGTTAGTGTTCTTGCGCTGGTAATAACCCTGCTCGGCCAGCCTTCGGCCGTCGGGATTAGTGATGGGGATGACAATTATCTCGTGCTCGTCTAAAAGCCACGTCGCGTCGCCGTCCGTGCCGTACCCGTTGAGCAGGTGAGTGACAAAGCGCGCGGCCAGTTCTGTCGTCGCCAGCTCGCGCGCGTGTATGGCCGCCATCAAAAAGAGAGCGGGCTTCGGTTCCAGCCTGAGCCTGTTTGTAAGCTTGATGGCAAAAAGCTCATGCCCCGCCGCGCCGCCCGATGAGATCTTCTCCCAACTGCTGCCGTAGACAATGACCTCTGCCAGATCGGGGAAGTCCGTCTCGGCGTCATCAAAAAGCGCGCGAATCTCCGTCACACTGCGATAGCCGCCCATGAACGTGTCAGGCCCATGCTCTCGAAGCAAAGCAGTCTGCTCCGCGTCTACGCTGATGACCCAACCTTCTCCGGCCAGCCGCGCGGCCTCTGTTGTCGTGGTCAGTATGAACAGGTCGTCGCCTTTGCGCATCTCAAGCAGGTCGAGCCCGAGCGTGATGAATTTGCGAAGCTCGCGCTCGTCGCGGATCGTCACGCGGGCGATGACAGGTAGATCGACACGCTGCATTGCGCCGGAGACCTTTTCGGTGGGCAGTGCTATCGGCGCTAATAGCGCGAGCGATATGATGAGAACGATCAGGCGGCGAAGGACGCGAGTCTGCATACGTATAACTCTTTGCGGCTGGTTGAGAATTATGTGAACGCTGGGTATCGTATGACGGCTGAAACTTTCGGTCAAGGATAAAGTACATAATCTATGCGACGGATCGATTCCGAGTCGCACGATTGGCTGCAATAAGTAGGGCTTTCCCTGCAAGGTTCCGCATTTGCCTGCAAAAGAGTAACCTTTGAATATCAAATCTCGTAGACTCGGTTTGAAAGATAATCACTACCGATTCAGCTACAAGGAGATTGTTATGAATAGTAGAACCTGCCTGACGGCATCGTTGATAATCGTCTCAATACTGTTTTGCTCGGCCTTTGCCATACCTTCGTCGAGAGCAATCGACCCGCATCAAGACGCGGCGAAAAAAGAGTACGTCTGCCCGCCCTGCGGTTGCGGGAATGATGAAAAGGTGTCGGATAAGCCGGGTTATTGCAACGTGTGCGCGATGCAGTTGATCGAAAAAGGCGCGCAGGCTCAGGCCGCTCACCCTCCCGCTTCCCGGCCCCAGCCGCAGAGAAAGCGAGCCGCCATACTGATTTTTGACGGCGTCCAGATCATAGATTACGCAGGCCCGTACGAAGTCTTCGGCCAGGCTGGGTTTGAAGTCTTCACCGTAGGCGTTACCGTAGACCCGATCACAACCGCTATGGGCATGAAGGTGACTCCGAGCTACACGCTGGAAGATGGGCCTGAGCCTGATGTGATAATCATTCCAGGCGGCGGCGTGACAAATGCGCAGGGCGACCCGAAGATAATCAAATGGATTCAAGACAGCGAGAAGGAAGTCGACCACATACTGACCGTCTGCAACGGCGCATTCATACTGGCGAAGACGGGACTGCTGGACGGAAAATCGGCCACGACATTTTATGGCTTGATAGACGGGTTCCGCGCCATTGCCCCGAAGACGACAGTAGTCACTGACAAGCGTTACGTCGACAACGGAAAGATAATCACCACGGCGGGGCTCTCTTCGGGCATAGACGGATCGCTTTACGTCATCTCGAAGATGATGAGCAAGGCGCGCGCGCAGATGGTCGCGCTGAACATGGAATACAACTGGCAGCCCGGCTCTGACTACGCCCGCGCCAATTTCGCTGACGCGCACGTGCGAAAGGTCTTTGGCACGAACTTGAACCTCGTAGCCCCCGAGGGCCTGGAGGTGCGAGTCCTCAGCACCGAAGGCGGAACGGAGAATTGGGAAGTCAACTGGCAGGCGCAGGGCGCGACTTCTGCCGCAGACATCCTTAAGCTGATCGACGGAAAGCTTGCGGTCGGCGGCAAATGGATAAAACAGACTGCCGCTAACTCGTCTGGCGGGGCGAAAAGCGCCTGGAAGTTTACCGACGAGAAGGGCACAATCTGGACCGGCAGCACGAGCGTTCAGGATGTCGCGGGAGAGAAGAACAAGTTTCTAATCACGCTGAAGATCGCGCGCACATCCGAGCGTGCGGCTGTGCAAGAGAAGGAGTTTTAATAGCATTATGAAACCTATGCCGGCGGCGGTCGCAAGACCCAGTCAAACGGACATGCTCGAAACGGCGAGGCAGCGCCGCCGCCTGGCTACGGGTCTGGTTTTTATATTCTGGACCCTGATGGGGCTTCTACATGCGGGCCAGCTTTATCTAGGCGATGGCCATGAGGAAAACACCTTTGCCTTGTCGCGGCTTGTCATCTGGCACTTGTCGACGGGTTATGTGTGGGTGGTGATGACGCCTCTCATACTGTGGCTCGGCAGTCGCTTTCCCATAGAGCGATCAAGCTGGATAAAGGGATTGCTGGTTCATTTGCCTGCAAGCGCCCTCGCATCGGCGGCCTACATCGCGGCTTACACGGCGATCACGCGGCTGGCCGACATTTATTCTGACTGGAAGATCGTCGGTTTTACCAACCAGTACATCCATTTTTTGGGGATGTACTTTAACCTACACGTGTTCACCTACTTTGCGATTCTCGGCGCGGGATTGGCGTTCGAGTATTACCACAAATACCGCGAGCGCGAGCGGCAGGCCGCCGAATTGAGAACGCAGCTAGCCCACGCGCAATTGCAGGTGTTGCGCGCGCAGCTCCACCCGCACTTTTTATTTAACACGCTGAACACGATTGCCGGGCTCGTCCGCAACAACGAGAATAAGGCCGCCGTCAACATGCTCGCGGGCTTGAGCGATTTGCTGCGCCACGCGCTTGAAACCAGCGGCCACCAGGAGGTCGCTTTAAGGGATGAGCTTGAATTCATCGAACGCTATCTCGCCATCCAGCAGATGCGCTTTTCCGACCGTCTCAGCGTAAAGACAGAGATCGCCCCCGACACGCTCGAAGCGGGCGTGCCTAACCTGATACTCCAGCCGCTAGTCGAAAACGCCATCCGCCACGGGATAGCCGAGCGGGCCTCGCCCGGCTTGCTCTCGCTGAAAACCATGCGCAACAACGGAGACCTGCAAATAAGGATTTATAATGACGGGCCGCCGCTCGCTGACGGGTGGGATATCGAGACGGGCGCGGGGATCGGCCTTCAAAACACGCGCGACAGGCTAGAGCAGCTCTACGGATCGAAGCACCGGTTTGAAGTGCGCAATCAGGGGACGACCGGGGTGATCGCGACGCTTGAAATTCCCTTTCGCATGAAGTCGCAAGATGGACAGGGCAAAGAGAAAGATCAAAACGGTAATCGTTGACGACGAGCCGATAGCGCGGCGCAACCTTCGCGCCCTGCTGGAGCGCGACCCCGAAGTGGAGATCATCGGGGAAGCGGGCAGCGGTGCCGAAGCGGTAAGGCTGGTGCGATCGAACTCGCCTGACTTGCTCTTCCTCGACATCCAGATGCCCGAGATGAACGGATTCGAAGCCCTGGAACAGATCGGCGCACAGACGGTGGCCGCGATCATCTTTGTCACAGCTTTTGACCAGTATGCCGTCCGCGCTTTCGAAGTCCACGCGCTCGATTATTTGTTAAAGCCGTTCGACGACGCGAGGTTCGAGGCGGCGCTCCTACGCGCGAAGTCTCAGATAGAACAGTGCGAAGCCCGAGAGCTGAGCAAGAAGCTCTTTGCGCTGCTCGAAGGCCATAGACAAATCTCGGATGAATCGAGGAAGGCCGAGTATCAATCCGAGTTCATGATTAAATCGGCCAGCCGTGTCTTTTTCTTAAGGGCGGATGAGATCGATTGGATAGAGGCAGCCGATTATTACGTGCGTCTGCACGCGGGCGACCAGTCGCATATGCTCCGCGAGACTATGGCAGAGCTTGAAGCGAAGCTCGACCCTGAGAAGTTCACGCGGATACACCGTTCGACCATAGTGAATCTCGACCGGGTTAAACAGATCGAAGCGCGCGCGGGGGGCGATTATGCTGTGATACTCGGCGACGGCACGGATTTGAAATTGAGCCGCAGCCGCCGCGACCAGATAGAGAGGATCTTGCGCCGCTCGTCGTAGATTACTGAGCGATATACCCGCCGTCGATGACCAGCGACTGGCCGGTGATAAACGAAGCCCCTTCCGAGCATAACCAAGTGACGGCTGAGGCGACCTCTTCGGGCTTACCGATGCGCCCGACGGGATGCGCGGCGACTATCGCGTCGCTGATCTCCGGGTTATTAGTCGCGACTTCGATCAACGCGGTCTGGATGAAGCCGGGGCACACGGCGTTGATACGCAGACCCTGTTTCGCATATTCCAGCGCAGCCGCTTTCGTGAGCCCGATGATCGCGTGCTTGCTCGCCACGTAGGCAGAAGTACCGAGCGAAGTGCCGACCACTCCGAGTATCGACGACATGTTAATGATCGACCCCGATCCCTGTTTGAGCATTACTGGAATCTCGTACTTCATCGACAGCCAAATGCTCTTGAGGTTCGCATCGATAACGCTGTCCCAGTCCTCTTCGGTCAAATCCGCTATCAAGCTCAGGGAAGGGCCTGAAATGCCTGCGTTGTTAAACGCGTAGTCGAGCCTTCCAAACCTTTCGACAGTTTGCCCGACTAGCGACTGAACTTCGGGCGCGCGCGACACGTCGGTTTTTATGAAGATCGCCTCGCCGCCAGCATCTCTGACCATCTGAGCAGTCTCTTCGCCCTCGCGGACGCGGCGGGCTGCGACGACGACGCGCGCGCCTTCTTTACCAAAGGTGATAGCGGTAGCGCGACCAATCCCCGAGCTTGCCCCGGTGACGAGCGCGACTTTCCCATCAAAGCTAGACTTCATCTGGTTAATCTCCTTATCGAGAGTGCGGCGATTTATACGAGACTTGCTTCGCGAGTGGATTCAACCTTCGTCCTGCTCATCCTTTATTCTCTTGGCTTCCTCCAATGCCATCTCCCACACAACCTGAATCGCCGCATCGCCGTCAGGTTCTCTTTTCGGCAATCGCTCAAACATCTCCCGAAACCTTACGCCTTCGATTTGTTCCACGAGTTCGCACACCTGCGCGAATGACGGCGGCGTAGGCGGCAGTGGAGAGCCGACGAGGTTACGGATGGTTTTCGATAACATACCAGAACTGATTTGAAAGCAGATAATACTCGCTGCCAGTTGGTGTGCCAGAGCTGCCTCAGGCACCCCGCCTTCAGCACCCTCAATATAAAGAGCCAGATTGTTGTGGCTGATGGCGCAACCCTCTGGCCGACCGATCTGATATGTATAGCGTAGGGCGGCTTGCTCAAAGCGCGCAGCAGATGCTGTATGGCCTTCTTCGTTTTCCAGGTCGGCAAGCGCGGTGTAAACATCGCTAAGCCCATAAACCGAATTTGCGCCTTCAAAGACAGTGCGGCAATCTTCCAGCACAGAGCGCGCTTCGCCGTAACGCCGCAACCTCAGGAGTGGAAAGTAATCGTTGTAGTGCATCTGTGCAATCCACACTTTGTCTGCGCCGCGCTTGCGCGTGTAATCAACAATCTCGGCGTTGAACGCAAGGGCGGTTTCCCATTGCTCCAAGTCACGTGCCGCAAAATACCCAGTGTTCAGTATAACCTCGCGCACATTCCAGGGATCGACGCTTTCTTTTGTGGGGTTTTCTTCCTGTAGGTCTTCCATCTGCCCGAGGTGTTGCTCCACCGCGGCTAGCACTTCAGAGTAGCGGCCAAGCGAGTTTAGAGCTTGCAGGCGCCTGCCTTCATCCAACAACCGGGACCATGCCCCCAATCCAGCACGTTGTGTATAGACTGGCATTTCTTCTGCTGTCCGCAGGGCTTCTTCAAAGCGACCTGTGTCACGGAGCAGGTTGAACAAAATGCCTGAAGCCCCCGAAGCCACCATGTAATTACCCTGCTCTACACAATTGGTAATCACATCACGCAGTTTAATCTCCGCCTCAGCATAGCGACCAACCTCGGATAGAGCATTGGCCAGCACGACCACGGTCTCCAGTCCTTGTGCCGTGTTCTCTAGTTTCACTACAATCTGGCGCAAGAGCGGTATCGTTAGGGCTAGTGTTGCCGGACTGGTGTCGCGTAGGATCATTCTTTCTAGCACGAAAGCAGCTTCTTTCCAGCGTTCCGCCCGCATAAGGTAGGGCGCGGCGTGGCGGGCACCCTCGACCACTAACCGCCCGCCACCCTGCATTTCGGTCTTTAAACCGTGTTGAGACACTGCAATGAAGTAATCGCCCATTTCAGTGTCAACTGCGTTTGAGACGAAAGGCAGCGGAGAGAGCAAGGCTTCGGCTACGCCGGGGTGAATGTGAAATTGCTGAGTCGTCATTGATGCCAGCTGATCGTTAAGCCAGGTTTGCAGAGCCGGGTGGCTAGGGTTGTCGAGCGCAGCTTGAATGTGAGGCAATAGGTCTTGCAGGTTGACACCCTGCGGGTCTGCAAGCATAGCAGCTACTTCTGGATTCTGGGCCGCCAGGATAGGCAAAAGCGTTTGCAGGCTTTCGGGCGTAATCAGCTCTCTTTGAGAAGTAATGGCTTCAATTTCAATCAAGCCCGCCTGTGCCAGTTGATTCAACGCGTCTTCCAGTCCGAGCCCTGGTTCGCTCAATGCCCCCTGCGCCCACTTGCAGGCAGGTTCGGGCGCGGGTTGCTTTTCCTCTCCGCGTTCGCCTGTCAGTCGCTTGAGGAAGTCTTTCCAGTTAGCCTGCACTATGCCCATCGTCCGGTCTTCGTCTTCCAGTCGGGCCAAGAACTGCGCAAGCAGTCGAGCCGTCGTGCTGAGATTCTCAGCTACACCTTCAGTCCAGCGGTGCAGCTCTTCTACAAAAATATCTTCGGGACGATCAGTCTCGCCAGTTCTAAAGAACGCTATGCGGGTGGCGTCTCGGTCGCCGCTGGCACTTTCAGTGCGAGCCAGATGCGCGTCAAGCGCGGCAGGATCGACGGCCATGCCGTCGGCCAGTTCCAGCAGTTTCGGATGGCCCTGCGCTGCTCGCGAAATCCGCTGGAGCTTTTCGCGCCCACTTGCGTTCTTAAAAAGCCCTTTCAGGTTGGACAGCGAGCGGGCAAGTAGCAAGCTCTCCTGAAAACTCAGCGCGTGAATAGCGTCGGCTTGCAAGCGCGAGTGATTCTTAAGCGTGTTGGGTAAGCGGCGGGACGTAATCACCAGCCGCGAAGTGCCTTTGTGATCCAGCAAGGCGTTAATCAATTCACCCCACCGCGCATCGCGCCAGTCGCCTTGTGAAGTGAGCAAGCCTTCCAGATTATCTATCACCAGCAGGATGGCGTTGTTCTGCAATAGACCGCGCAGGCCCGGCAGAGCTTTGTTCTTGAACTCCTGCGGGTCATCCATCAACCCTACTAGCTCAAGGCCGGGTAGTTGTTTCTCCATCGACAGCGCAAACTGCGTTAGCGCGTCGGCAATCTCGTGACCTTCCTCCGGCGCTTTGTGCCATACGAAACCCGTGAAGCGTTCCACATTTTGCGGGTCATAACCATAAGCCAGCTCCAGCGCGCACGCGGTTTTGCCCGCGCCCGCCATCCCATAAAACAACACACCCGTCTTGTCGCTCTCCGGCGCAAGCGCCTCTCGCGCTCTGAGCATCGGCATCAGCCGCCCCACAAATCGCTCCGGCTGTGGTGGGAAGTAAAACAGGCCGGTCTTCGGCAGTTCAAATGAAGGTGGTCGTTGAGGAGCCTGTAAGCGGAGATCGGCAGCGCGCTCGCCAAACAGCAGCGGCGTCGAGCGCGAGAAAGTGGGAAGATAAGGGTCG
Organism: Blastocatellia bacterium; assembly: GCA_036277095.1. Classification (GTDB taxonomy): domain Bacteria; phylum Acidobacteriota; class Blastocatellia; order UBA7656; family UBA7656; genus DASUNP01. The sequence goes on along the minus strand of DASUNP010000055.1, from coordinate 33,560 downwards.
TGCTTTGGATGCAGCGCCTCAGCCATCGCCAGTTCAAGCGCCTGCGGCAATGGCTGTCTCTTCTCCAACATTCGATCATAGAGCGTCAACGCAAGCTCCGTCGCAAAGTCATCGAGCACAGGGTAACGCATCGCCAACACCGCGCAATCCAACTCTTCGGCAAGTCGCTGGCCGAGGCTCGGAAGGACATTCGCCGACGGCTGTGGGGCGGTCGCAAGCGCAGGCATTTCCTCCAAGTCAATCTGCGCGCGTGCTGCCCGCAGGTCCGCCGCGCCCGAATAGCAAGCCGACAGCGTCAGCAGCTTGAGCCGCGCGTGCGCTGGGCGCAGGAGCTTCGCCAGTTCATCGGCGGCAATCCTGTCCGCAGTGCCGTCCAGCTTCTCCAGAATCAACTCGCCTTCAATCCCATGCCCGGAGAAGTGCATCACATCCCAACCGGGAGCTTCCTGTATAACTTCTGTCAGCAGGTCGCGAGTCGCTCCATATTGCAGCAGCCGCAGCTCTACGGCCCGCCCGCGCGTCTGCACAAACTCGCGCACCAACTGTTGAAGTCGGTGACGCTCCTGGCGCAGATTGAGCGGCGTTTCATCGTGCGGCAGGCTGAAGACGCCAAGCACGCGCAAGGTTTCTAATTTGCCGCTATCTTTTAGCGCGGCGCGGGCAGGCTTGTAATCTGACTCACGCGCTACGGTGTAAATCAATCGGAAGCCGCGCTCGGCAAACGGCTTGCCATCCAGGTAAGCAAGCTCAAAGGGGCGGAAGAGCAAGTTTTGCGCTTCGGGCGGCACGCGCACCTGCACGACGCAGGCGGGGGATTGTTCGTAGGCCAGCAGCTTTTCACCTACCGCGCCAAAGACATTTTTTCCCATCCACGCGCCCAGCTCGGCAAGCACATCTTCGGCAGGGCGGATGCCTTCAAAAAAGTGCAGGCGACCAGGCAAATCCTGGAAGCTTTCATACACAGGGTCGGCTGTGTCTAGCGAAACCTCCTGGTCGGCCAGAAAGCGCCCGGCGGCGTCGGCCAGCACCCACCGCCAGTGAGTATCCGTGCTGTATTCGATAGTCAGGACAAGCTGAAAAGGCATTTGCAGACTCCTATGAAGCGGAGGAGAGAGTATAGCACGGCGAGAACCATATCAGGTAATTGCGAAGGCCGCGCCTAAGACTCGAAGACACATACGAGCCTCGCTGTGCGGCCTCCGCTGATACGGCTTGTTAGACGACTGCTTGTCAGGCTACTAGCACGCCTGAATTATCATCGGCTGTGACTGGTAAAAACTCCCTTGTTGAGTCCAACCATACACTACGCCCAGCACTTGATTCCCTACCTTTTCTTGAATCAGCGTAGTGCCTATTGAAGTTGCAACCGAGGGGCTGCTGATGTCATTCGTGTATTGAACACAGTACATGCTCGAACCATTAGACGAGTAAGCGATCATTCCAATTCCCGTGATCGGATTGCCCGCATTGTTCGAGACGACCGTTGCGAACTCGCTGAGCTGGCCCGTCGCAGAACTGTAACATACACCCCAGTCTTGTATCGTGACCAAGCCGGCAGCCGCGCCGGTAAACATCTCTTGTAAGTCCGACTGGCTTACCTTTCCCGACTTAATCAATTCGGTTACGCTTTGTCCATCATTAGCCATTGTTGATCTCCTTTGTGTTTAGGAATGTGAGTAATCAGAGCAACAAAAGATATAACATGACTGGGGCGAGTAAACCAGCGCGGCCAGGATCAAACAGGTTATCAGGATTACTCTGTTATGGCGACGGCGACTCGCGCGGCTGCGGGCTTGCGCAGAGTGAAGATCGTGCCGCTCCCCTCGCGCCTCGCCCAGCTTGCGTCGGCCTCGATCAGGCTCGCGCGCGAGCGTATGTTGGCGAGCCCGCGCCCCGTCTTTGCCCCATTAGTCTTCGGGTCAAACCCTTGACCGTCGTCTTCAAGCAAGATGGTCAACTCGCCTACGGTAGTTATAAAGATCTCAAGCCGGACGCGCGTGGCCGTAGAATGGCGGCAGATGTTGCTCAACGCTTCCTGCACGATGCGGTAGATTTGAATCTCGACGGCAGGCGCCAGCGCGAGCCGCTCTTCGAGCGCGGGGTCGCAAGTGAATTCGTAATCAAATCTCTTATCCAGGGGCAGGTGCGCGACCGCGCTCGCCAGGGCGTATTCGAGCGCCGCCGCGAGCCCTACGTTGGCAAGCGCCGACGGGCTGAGGTCTTCGCATATCCGCCGTATCTCTGTGGTGATCGATTCTATCTCGCCGCGAAAGGCCGCCGGGTCCGCCCGGCGGTGACCGTTAGCCGCCTCGGTCGCGGGCAGGTGGTCGGCCATCAACATCAGCCGCCTGAGATCGGCAAGCGTTTGATCGTGCAGGTCGCGCGCGATTCTTCGGCGCTCTGTCTCCGTCTCGGTTGCGAGCTGCATGCGTGTCTCGGCGAGTTGACGGTTTGCGCTCCCGAGCGCGCTGTTGGCGCGAATTATTCGGCGGTTCTGCCGCCAGCCCCACCACACAGCTACCAGCGCCAGCGTGAGCAGGACCGAAAGCGCAGTCGTCGTCCACGGAAACGGCGCGCTCGCGACGTTGAACTCAAGCGTGAGCGGAGGGCTTGCGACCAGATCGTTTGTGAAGGCGCACACCTCGACTCTGTGGCGGCCCGGTCTGAGGTTGTCCATCACGAGCTGAGGATCGCGCGAGAGTCTTTGCGCGATCAAACGGTTGTCGCCGTCAAAGACCGAGAATGAATATTGGAACTGCTCGGGGAAAGTGCGGCTGCCAGTCGCCGCGACATCAAAAGAGAGGCTGCTTTGCGGGTATTCGAGGTCAAGCCCCGCGCCGATCTCTTCCGCGCTGTAGACGCGCCTACCCATCACTCGCGTGAGGGCGAGACGCGGCGGCTCCCGCCCCGGCTCGTAACGGACGACGCCACGGCTGGTCGCCGCCCACAGCGTCTCGTGACCATCAGGCGCGTCTGTCGAGATTACGGCGAAGGCGTTTTGTGAAGGCAGCCCCTGCTCCGTATCAAGCCTCGCAATAATCGCGCTCGCTTCATCGCCAACCAGTACCCTGTACAATCCGCCTGTCGTCGCGCACCACGCGGCGTCGCTCCTGGCCGTAAGACTGCGCGCGTCTACGCCTTCCAGCAGAGTCGCCAACCGCCCCTCCTTATACAGATATAGCCCTCGCGCAGTGGCGAGCCACAGGCTACCATCCCTTGTTCCAGCGAAAGCGCGCACCGTAGCGCCTTTGAGCTGGCCGAGCGAATCTTCTTGCGTGACCTGCTTGCCGTCGAAGACAAAGATGCCCGCTTCAACAGTCCCTATCCACAGCCGGTTGCCTTCGGCGTACAGGCTGATGACCTGTCTCTCGCGCCCGCCCGCACTCTCTGCGGGCCAGATGAGCGTGCGGCGCGACGCTTCTAACCTCTCTACGCCGCGCCCGTAAACGGCCACATAGGTCGCGCCTTGAAACCGGCAGATCGCTCGGATTGTGTCGCCGCTTGCTCCCGCGTCGAGTCGGGCGAACGCGCGTGCACCGGATTCGCTGCCGGCTAAAAAGAGTCCCGCCGAAGTTCCTACGAGCAATCTGCCTGCCGTGTCTTCTGCTATTGTGTGAACAGTCTTACCCTTCAATTCTTCGACGGCGACCCAGTCGCCCGCCGCAGCATCGCGCACGAAAAGCCCGCGATTGGTTCCGCACCATAACGCTTTATCTGAAGATTGGAAAAGCGTGCGCGCGAAATTGCTTTCCGGGTCATCGGATACTTTTTCGATGTGCGGGCTTTGCGGGTCATACCTGCAGACGCCGCGATCTGTTCCGAACCACACGACGCCTTCCGCGTCGATAAAGACCGCGTAGATGTGATTCGACCGCAGCCCGCCTGCTGTGTTCTCAAAAGTGAAACGCTCGACGCGGCGCGAGTTGCGATAGCAAAAAGCGCCCTGCCCGTCCGTGCCTACCCACAGGTCGCCGCGCGAGTCGAACTTGAGCGCCAGCACTGTGCCCGTGCCAGCGCCGATTTTCATGGGCCTGAGCAGGTCCGCGCTCTCAAACAGCCCGCTGTCTTCCGCCGTAGTCTGCGCGCCGAACCACGGATGCCCTTCGGAATCGATCTCAAGCGCTTCGACAAAGTATGCGCGGTTACGGCTAAGAATCTCTTTGACCGCGCCCCGCTCGATCGAAAGGAGTCCGCGGCTCCGCGTTCCGACCAGCAGGCGGTTGCCCGAAACCGCTAGGCTCGTGAGCACGAGCGGAGCGCCTTGATCGATATTGAGCAGCGCGTGGTCCTCGCGCCCGATCGTTTGAACCGCGAGCGACCCGTCATGATTTGTCGTGCAATCGAAGAGAGTGCCCTGCGCGGTTGCGATCACTCCGCGACCGCGTTCGGGGTTGATGATGGCGGTAATCGTTTTGCCTTCGGTCTGAGCGATTGGCCGGATTTCGCCTCGCACTATGCGCGCAGCGCCCTCATCCGTCCCTACCCACAACACGCCGTCCAAATCGACTTTGATCGCTCGCACTCGCCCCGCAAGCATCCCTTCCGTAGCTAGCCTCTGTATGCGGCGTCCGTCGTATTTGACGAGCCCGCTGTCGGTCCCGAACCAGAATACACGATCGCCATCCTGAGCTATCGCCCGGACGTGATTCGACGGGAGCCCGTGAAAGAGAGACACAGCGCCCCACTGGTGCAGGTTCAAAGATGAGGCGAGCACGAAGGCAAAAGGCAAGAGGCAAAGTATGGCGCATGATGCGCTAACGCGCAGCGCGGCAAAAGGTAAGAATAAAAACCGCCCGCTAATCAGTCCTTTCCTTGCCAGGCCACCGGTCTGCGTCGACATTCGACCAGATAGCTCCGAACGTTTGCCTTTTGCCTTAACCATGCGACTTTCGCCTTTACTGTGTAAATCGCTTTCGGTCGCGCTCTATCCAGGCATCCAACTCGCGCGCGGCTTTTTCAAGCTCGTCGCTGTTGAGCAGGCCCCGCCGCAATGCCTCGAAAAAGGCGCGCGTGCGGACGTTATAGGCGAGCTTGTCATATGCTTCGTTCGGCGTGCCTTCGGGCGAAGATGCGAAGAGCTTTTCGTAAAGCGTGGCGAGCCGGCTTTCCACACCTCGAAGGCTCAGGCTGCACTTTCGCGCGATTGCCCAGTTGGAAAGCCCCAGCGCCAGGTAGTAAAGCGCTTCGGCTTCAAACTCCGTAAGCAGCGGTCGCTTGAATGAATCCTTGAATGCAGGATCGATCATATCTGCGCCGTCTTCGAGGACTGCGGCCACGAAGCGCAGGAAGCGGGATTCGGGGTTGTTCTTATCGATGAAGCCGTAGGCGGGAGGCGGCTCGACCAGCTTCACGATCTTGCGAATCTCGTTTATGTAAATCTCGTGAGGGAACTGTGTCCAGAAGATTATTCGCGCGGCGGGAAACCCGCGCCAGACCGCGCGCGCCGCCTTCACGCCCGACAATCGCGGCATCTGTATGTCCATCACACACAGCGCGGGGCGGTGGGCGAGCGCGAGCTCGATTGCGGCCTCTCCATCGCCAGCTTCGATGACGGGCAGGTGAGACGCGAACTCGCGCTCCAGTAACTCGCGAAGGTAACGGCGCTGCGCGACATTGTCTTCGGCTATCAATATTGCCATCGTTCTAGCTCCATCAAGCGCCTTTGCGGGCAAGCGCCCGGCTCTTTTCCACCAGCTCGATAAACTCTCCGCGATAGCCGTCGTCATCACTGCTCTTAGCCTGCCTCGCAAGATCAAGACAGGTCTCAAACGTAGCCTTCGCCTTGAACTTTGAATCCCTCAACAGCAATCCGAATTGAGCGACCGCCGCCGCGAACTTTAGATTCTCGGACGCGGAGCTTATTTCCGTATCGCCATCGGCTAGCGCCTGGATTATCAGGTGGCGTGTCGTCTCTGACGGCGGCCTGTAGCGCAGCTTCACCGTCATCATCTCGTTCGAAGCGAAAGCTTCCGGCTTCACGTCCTGGTTCTGGTATTTCAAAGGATCAACCTTGGCCGGGACCTCTCTGCCGTCGGTCGGGATGATCTCGTAAAGCGCCGTGACCGAATGGCCCGCGCCAAGCTCTCCCGCGTCCTTCTTGTCGTCGTTGAAATCTTCATCTCTGAGCAGGCGATTCTCATACCCGATCAGGCGGTAAGACTTCACGCGCGCGGGGTTGAACTCTACTTGAATCTTAACGTCCTTCGCAATCGTGTTGAGCGTGGCGCCGAGCTCTCCGGCAAGCACACGCCTCGCCTCTTGAATAGTGTCTATGTAGGAGTAGTTACCGTTACCCTTGTCCGCCATCTGCTCCATCTTGGAATCTTTAAGATTGCCCGTGCCAAAGCCGAGCACTGTAAGATAGATGCCGGTCTTGCGCTTCTCCTCAATCAGCCGGACAAGCTCGCCCTCGCTACTGACGCCAACATTGAAATCGCCGTCCGTAGCCAGTATCACCCTGTTGTTGCCCGATTGAATAAAACTGTTTCTCGCAATCTCGTACGCGAGCTTTATGCCCTCGCCGCCCGCCGTCGAGCCGCCCGCTTGAAGCGAATCGATCGCCTTCAAGATTTCGGTCTTGTTGCTGCCGGGAGTCGAAGGCAAGACCAGCCCGGCCGCCCCCGCGTAAACGACTATGGCTACTCGGTCGTTTTCCCTCAGTTGATCGGCCAGCATCCGAAAGGCAGATTTTAACAGCGGCAACTTCCTCGGCTCGTCCATCGAGCCTGAAACGTCGATCAAGAATACCAGGTTGTTCGGCGGCAGTTCGTCAAAGGAGATCCTCTTTCCTTGCAGGCCGATCAGAGCCAGCTTGTGCGAGTTGTTCCACGGACAGGTCGAAAGCTCCGTGCTCACGGTGAACGGATCACTGTTGGTAGGTTGCGGGTAATTATACTTAAAATAATTGACCATCTCTTCTATGCGTACGGCGTCCTTGGGCGGAAGCTGCCCGTCGTTGATGAAGCGCCGGACGTTGCTGTACGAAGCCGAATCTACGTCTATCGAGAAGGTCGAAAGAGGGTGACTGGCCGCTTCCATAAACTCATTCTCATCGATCCTCTTGTATTCTTCGGCGCTGGACGGCTCGCCTTCCGCTCGTTCCAGCGGAGTCGCTTCCTCTGCTACCGAATACTGAGCGCGCGCTTTCGCGGGGACCGCTCGACTGTCTTCATACTCTGCATCTTCTTCACCGCGACTGCCGCTGCAGGCGGTCAGGCTGACAAGCATAAGTAGGATGGCCATTGCCAGGAGGTGAGGTCTGCTCGCTTTTTTATGCATAGCTTTGCTCCTTAGTCTCTCAATTTTTGGCGGTTTCGAAGGCACGGCTCCTGAAAAGCGAATACGGCTCACTTTGATGCTAAGCCCAGTCATAAGGTTGGTCAATGTGGTTATCCACAGTCTCGCCCGGCGGGCAAGCCACCCGGCGCGGCGCGGGCCTCACTCAAGTTTGCTGTTGAGCGCCGCGTTCAGCTTGATTGACCTCTCTGGCACTATTCGCGGCCATGGGCACTGGCTTTTCCGTCCGATACGTTCTGCTGAAAGCGATCTTCGGATTGATCGTGATCGGCTCGCTCGATCAATCGGCCTCGGCCAGCCGCCAGGCAATTGAAGACCCGACTCACGCGATGCTCGCCTTTTACAAAGCTCTTTATCTAGCCGAAAACGGCGCGAGCCCGGTGTTGACTCGTATCATACATTACGGCGATTCGCACGTCGCGGCTGACGTGCTGACCGGCGCGCTCAGGAACAAGTTTCAGCTCGGATTCAATCGCCAGGGACGGGGCGTCATCTACGAGGCGATAGGCAGGAACGGCGCGCGAGCGACCGATTTGCTGGCGTGGGACTGGCGATTTATGGCGCGCAGCCTCGAAAGCCAGAAACCCAGTTTGATAGTCATCGGTTATGGCTCGAACGAGGTCGGCGACGCTGATCTTGACGTGTCCGATTACGCCGCGAGTTTTCGGATATTGCTCGCGCGATTCAGAAAGGCAACGCCCGGAGCTTCGATCCTTGTGATAAGCCCGCCCGACCGCGCGGTGCGCGCCGGGGCGCGATGGCGGACGATGCCGAACATGCGCCGCCTGGTCGAGGCGCAGCGGCAGGTCGCGCTCGACCAGGGAGCGGCGTTCTGGAACCAGTTTCAAGCAATGGGGGGCGCAGGATCGATTGAGCGATGGGTGACGGCGCAACTGGCTCGGCCTGACCGCGTCCACCTGACGCGGTCAGGCTACAGGCTTGTGGCCGAGATGCTTTACGAGGAATTGATGCGCGGCTATTTGCTGGCGCTCATGGGGAAGTCTGGAGACAGGGAACGCGCGGGCGCGGCGACAGCCATCTCGCCGGGGCTTTGACTAAAGATGCGAGTCTGGCTCAACAGATCGTCGCGCCCGCGCGGTTTATTTGTTATGCAAGAAGCTTCACCGCAGAGACGCAGAGAGCACAGAGTTCACGCAGAGCAGAATGGTTTCTCTGCGCCCGCTCTGTGTTCTCTGCGTCTCTGCGGTGAGATTTCTGGGATTTGATGAAACGGCAATGGCGCTAACGAGCGGAACATACTTTGTCTTTCTGATAGCGGTCTTCTTCGTCTACTGGCTAATCGCCGACCGCGCGCGCTGGCGAATTGTCTTCCTGGTGCTAGCCGGCTGCTTCTTCTACTCGCAAGCGGGATGGCGAGGCCTGATCTTGCTCGCTTCGCTAACGGTCATGGATTTTACGACCACGCGGTTGATGGGGCGATTCGAGAGCGCAAGGATGAGAAGATTGCTTTTGACTTTCTCGCTCGCTTCGAACATCGGCGTGCTGTGCGTCTTCAAGTACGCCAACTTCTTTATCGAGACTGCGGCGAGCAGCCTTTCACTGTTCGGGCTAGAGGTGGCAATCGGGCAACTGAGCCTGGCCGCGCCGCTCGGAATATCATTCCTCGTCTTTCAATCGCTAGCTTACGTCATCGACGTTTATCGCCGTGACACGGAGCCTGCCCGCAGCTACACGGAATACCTCGCGTTCATCTCGTTTTTTCCCACGATAGTAGCTGGCCCGATTCTGCGCGCTAAACAGCTGCTCCCTCAACTGCGCAACCGCGTCTATCTGGACCCCGCAACCGGCGGGCAGGCGTTGTTTTTGATCGCCGTGGGGCTGATCAAAAAGATCGCCGTCGCCGATTATCTCAGCGCGAACCTCGTAGACCGCGTCTTCGACTTTCCTGAGCGCTTCTCCTCACTCGAAGTGCTGGCGGCAGTCTACGGCTACGCCTTTCAAATCTACGCGGACTTTTCCGGTTACAGCGACATAGCGATAGGCTCGGCCCTTCTGCTCGGCCTGCGCCTGCCCGCGAACTTCGACGCGCCTTACCGCTCGCGCAGCCTGACGGAGTTCTGGCGTCGCTGGCACATATCGTTATCAACCTGGCTGCGCGATTATCTCTTCTTCACCGTGGTGGGGAAGAGGGTGCGAAGCGCGGCGGCGCTCTATTTCGGGCTGGTGATCACCATGCTCGTCGGCGGTCTGTGGCACGGGCCGACGTGGACATTTGTGCTGTGGGGCGCATTACACGGGATGGGTCTCGTCGCAGCGCGATGGTTCATGACTTTGCGAAAGCGATTTCCTGTTTTGCAAATCAACGCTCCCGTGTCGGATGCGGCGGGCCTTGTTCTGACATTCCATTTCGTCTGTTTCGCATGGATATTCTTTCGCGCCGATAGCCTCGATAGCGCGCTTGCGATCTTGACTCAGTTGGCCGGGCTTACGATTGATGCGTCGAATATCGCCCTGCCGGTTCTGTTCGTAATAGCCTTGGCAGTCGCCGCCCACTCGTTGCCCGCGTCACTATCTGACAAAGCGCAAAAGGGGTTCAGCCGTCTGCCGTCGCCCGTGCAGGCGAGCGTGCTATTCGCGCTTGCATTGGGGCTTTACATGGTCGCGAGCAGCGATGTCGTTCCGTTCATCTATTCTCGGTTTTAAACGCATGAATGAGATTAAAGAGAGAGCTATCTTCAGCAAGACTGCGCGCACGGTCGCGATCTTCTCAATGCTTGCCGCGCTGCCTTACACGATTCCTGCGTTGAGCAGGTATCGCACCTTGAATTTGCAGACGGGCGAAGCGAGCGTGTCAGAAACAGTCGAGCCGCAAACGGTTGATCGAACAGATGAGGCTGAAACTAAATCTCGAATGATCCCCGGCGAGATCGAAGACCCGACGGGCCACGCCCTGGATAACTTTTTTGCCGCGCTGCTCAAGACGGAGATGGCATCGGGTCAGACGCGCATAAGCCATTATGGGGATTCGCCGATTACTAACGACGGCATCACCTCCACCGTGCGCCGCAAGCTCCAGCTCAAATTCGGAGACGGCGGTCACGGTTTTATCCTCGCTACAAAACCCTGGGCCTGGTACGAACACGCGGGCGTAGCTCACGAAGCCTCTGCCGGCTGGGCGACCGACCCGATGTTCATCTCGCGCGGGGATCACCTGTACGGGCTTGGCGGAGCCACCGCAAAGACCGGCGCGGCAGGCGCGACAGCCGTGTGGGCGACTGCGAGCGAGGGCGAAGTTGGCCGGGCAGTTTCATCATTCGAGATCTATTATCTGGCTCAACCTTCGGGCGGCGATTTTGACATAGAGGTTGACGACAAGCATTACGGGCGAGTCTCTACCGCGAGCGATCAAATCCGCTCAGGGTTTCACCGGGTCGAGGTGGATAAGGGCGCGCACCGTTTGACTCTCAGGACCGCAGGCAACGGTGAGGTTCGGTTGTTTGGAGCCACGCTAGAAACCGCCGGGCGCGGCGTCCAGTACGATTCGCTCGGGGTGAACGGCGCTTTCATAGGTCTGCTCGCGCATTACATGGACGAGCAGCACTGGGCCGAGCAATTGCGCCACCGGCGGCCCGATCTGGTCATAATCGGTTACGGCGCAAACGAGAGCCAGTTCGAGCGATTGCCTATGGACCAGTACGAGCGCGATACGAAAGAGGTGATAGGCCGCATAAGGGCGGCTTTGCCGCAAGCCTCGATAATGTTCATCGGCCCGATGGATCGAGGGATGCGCGGGCCGGGCGGCGGGATAATCACGCGCCCGATGATACCTCGGTTGATAGCTTATCAGCGCCGCATCGCCGCCGAAACCGGGTGCGCCTTCTTCGACACGTACAGCGCGATGGGCGGCGAAGGGACTGTCGCGCGCTGGCACGAGGCGAGGCCGAAACTGATGGGAGGCGATTTCACGCACCCGACCGCTCAAGGCGCGGAGCGAGTCGGCGCGCTCATCTTTGACGCGATAATCAAAGCTTATGAAGAGTACAAAGGCAGACACAACGGTGCTTAACGCAAAACAACGCAAGCCCGTGAGTAATCGAATAACAATCGCCGCGTAGCGGCAGATTGAATTTAGCCGTGTGCTTTAGCGCACGGTTGCCGAGATCGCAGAATTATGCGTCGCGTCAGCGACGTATGAATTCAGCCGTCGCTGACGCGACGAGAAAATAATGTCGGCATTGATTCCCGGCTTTGAAAAGCCGGGCTAACATCACAGCGCCGCTACGCGGCGTTTATGCAAAAGCGTAAGAGGCTAACAAGGAGTCTATAAGAAATGTTACCTGAGCCGGTGATGACTTTTTTGAACCAGGCGGCGCGTCAGGCCCGTACCGATGTGCCCGATCGCGATTCGTCGCTCTTTACTTCGGGCCTGCTCGATTCGTTTACACTCGTCGATTTTGTGGGCGTCATAGAGAGCGAATGCGGAGTCAGGGTCGACGATCGCGATTTGAGGCCGGAGAACTTTGACACAATCGCAAAGATCGAATCTTTCATCGAACGTTTAGGAAAGACCAAATGAGCTGTTACGTCATAGGCTATGGCGCGCGCCTGCCCGAGCGAATCGTGACGAACGAGGAGCTTGGCCCAGGGCTTGGAGTTGCGCCCGAGTGGATCGAAGCAAACTCGGGCATACGCGAGCGCAGGTGGGCGAGCGCCGACGAAGCCGCTTCGGACCTGGCGCAAGCTGCCGTGCGAGATGCGCTTCGTGACGCGAGCCTGAACGCGGAGCAGATAGACTATTTCATAGGCTGCACACTTTCGCCCGACTATCAGGTTCCGGGCATTGCGCCAATCGTCCAGCGAAAAGTAGAAGGCGCGCGCCAGGTCCCCGCCGTAGACCTGAGAGCCGGCTGCGCGGCGATCCTCTACAGCCTGCAACTCGCCCGCGCGCTGGTCTGCTCGCGTGCGGCAAGCGCGGTTGCCTGCTTCGGCGCGGAGGCGCAGTCAAAGGGGCTTGACCTGGACCGGCGGAGCGCCGAGGTGAGCATGTTGTTCGGCGACGGCGCGGGCGCCTTTGTCATAGCCGATGAATCGCTTTTGGAGCGTGACGTTCACCGCTCAGTCTTGCGAATCGATGATGTATGGATTGCCACCGACGGCAGCTTTGCCGAAGAGTTGATGGTCCGCTCGCCCGGCACCGCGAACGGCGCGCGGTGGATAGACAAGGAGCAGATCGAAGCCGGTCTTCATCTAGGTTCCATGCAAGGGCGAAGCGTGATTCTACACGCCGTCAGGAAGCTCGCCGACGCCGCAAGCTTGATTACAAAGCGCAATGGGATTTCAGTTGAAGAGATCGACTTGATCGTGCCGCACCAGGCAAACGCGAACCTCTTACGCTCGCTTGCAAACCGCCTGTCGGTCGCGCCTGAGCGCGTAATAACAAACGTTGATCGTTACGGGAACACTAGCGGCGCATCAGCATTCCTGGCTCTATGGCAGGCCGCGCGCGAGGGCCGCCTGCGGCCAGGGGCGCGAGTCCTGATACTGGCTTTCGGCGCGGGCTTCACCTGGGGAGCGGCGGTCGGTAGAGTGCTGAGTGCTGAGTGCTGAGTTAAAAACATAAGCAAGCTGTTTTGGTTTCTCACTCAGCACTCAGCACTCAGCACTCAGCACTAATTCTTAATCAACCCCTGCGGGTCTTGCGGGACGGCGATGAAGGGAAGGTTGCGGTACATCTCTCCCACGTCCAGCCCGTAGCCGACGACGAATTCGTTGGGTATCGTGAAACCGATGTAGCTGGCTTCGACTTCTATCTCGTGCCGGTCGGGCTTATCTAACAGCGCGGCGACCGCCACGGAATTCACTTCGCGCGTGCGGAATATGTTTAGCAGATAATTGAGCGTCAGACCCGTGTCGATTATGTCTTCGATGACGAGTACATCTTTCCCGGCGAGGCTGCGGTCGAGATCCTTTGTTATCCTAACCTCGCCCGACGATTTCGTGGACGCGCCGTAGCTCGATATGCCGACGAAATCCAGCGATATGGGAAGGTCAATCGCGCGCATCAAGTCTGAAAGGAATACGCAAGCGCCTTTCAAGACCCCGACCAGGAGAAGGTTCTTTCCCGCATAGTCGCGCGTTATCTGGCTGCCAAGCTCGCGCACGCGGTCCTGCAACTGCTCTGTAGTTATCATTATCTTCAAGTTCGGATCTTGCATGAAAGATGCGCGCTCGCTGGCGGTCATAATCTGCTCCTTTGTGTTTGGGTTTTGTGAGGTTGACCGTGCAATATACGGGAAACGCGATTTCTCAGTCAAGGTTGGAACCCGGCGGCCGGCCAGAGCTTGTCGGAATCAAACATCCGCCCGCGCGCGATGACCCATCTCAGCCTTCTGATGTTGCTGATCGTTTCCAGTGGATTGGCATCGACTATAATAACGTCGGCTCGCTTGCCCGCCTCAATCGTCCCCACGTCTTTATCCTTCTTCATAACGCGGGCGGGCACTATGGTCGCCGCTTGAATCGCTTCCATCGGCGTGAAGCCCGCTTTTACGAAAAGCTCAAGCTCGCGATGAAGACTGTGGCCGGGGATTACGACATCCGTGCCCGCGACTATGAGGACGCCCGCTTTGTGTAGAGCGCCGACCGTTGCCACGAACTGCTCAAAAGCCGCGTGGTAGGGTACTTCTGCTTCAGGCGGAACGCCTATGTTGTTCACATGCTCCGCGTACTCGCGCGGTACACGCGCGAAAGCGGGCTCGAAATCCGTGATCGGCTTTCTCTTGCTCCGCACGAACATCTCCATGTAAGCGAGGGTCGGATCGATGACCGTTTTGTGATCTTTGAAAAACTGAATGGCCTGTTTCGGGTCCGGGCCTTCAGTTATCACGGGATCGACAAAGTTTATGTGGCTAATTTGATCTTGCCCGGCTTCGACGGCCTCGCGCGCGTTGAGCGACTTGGGAACGTGGCCGGTTAAAGTCATGCCGAGCGAGTGGGCTTCGCCGGCTATCGCTTTCAGCAATTCAAGCGTGATGCGATCTCTGATCTTGATCTGTTCAAAGCCCGCGTTCTTGTAACGCCTGACTGCTGCCCTCGCTTGCTCGGGCGTCGCGACCTCAAAGTCAACCTGCGGGCCGTCGCCTTTACCCTCTATGTAACCGGCCAGGATCATGTCGGGTCCAAGCCCGCGCCCCTGTTTGACCGCGTCCCGCATCGCGGTGACGAACTCGAATTCGCTGCCAACGTCGCGCACCGTAGTCACTCCGGCCGCAAGGTAGGCAGGTCCGAACTCTGCTTGAAACATGTGCGCGTGCATGTCCCAAAGGCCCGGCAATATGTACTTGCCTCGCGCATCAATGACGGTCGCGCCCTTCGGGATGCTCACGCGCGAGCGCGGCCCCGCAGCGACGATCCGGTCTTTTTCTATCACAACCACGGAATCGGCTACAGGAGCCGCTCCTGTGCCATCGATCAGCGTGCCGCCTGTCAAAACGAGCGCGCCCGAAAGCGGGCGGGCGAGGCTGTTCGCTACATCCGTGAGCTTTGCCATACGATCTTCAGCCGTCCGAGCCAGGAAAAAAGGCAGAGCCGTTTCGTATCCTTCTCTGAGGGCCGCAAGTGTCGCCTCGACATCGCCCCCGCCAAGATTGACGACGGCAACCAGGCGGCGGGAATCGTCCATCCAGACGGTCTGGCCGCCCCAGCTAAGACCTGAAAGAAGGTAGCGGTCGAGAGGGACTTTCTTGCCGCCAAGCTCAATCGTGTTGCGCCCGCGATGCTCCACGGTCGCCCTACCGGCGGGAAGAATGTCGACAGGATTCTTGACACCCTGAGCCGTCAGGTAGCGAATGAGCATCATCTGCAAGCTCACCGGCGCGTAGCCCGAGAGCGTGAAGAAGCGATCGGGGACGGCGATTTTTCTGGTCTGTGTTCCTTCGCGCACCGTCGCGCCCGACCCTTCGATGACGACTGAAAGGTCTACTTCATTTCCTGATGCTTTTCTCCCTTTGATCGTAAGCTGGCGAGGCGTCATGTCGCGCCGCACCCTGAGGCTTGCCGCGAGCGGGCCTTCAACATCAAGCGGCGAAAGGTCGAGCGTCGCGGTCAGGACTAGATCATCGCCTTCGCGCGCGATCTTATATGTCTCCTCCCCTTGAACATGCCTGGCTTCGTACAGGCGGAACTTGCCCTCTTCGATGATCTGCTCATCGCTTTGTTTATTGGCTGAGCTATACCCCGCGAAAAAGAGTAAGGCTACGATTGTTAAAAACAGGAAGAATGGTTGAGTTTTGAAGATGGACATCTCTGAGACTCACTTTATCTAAGAGTATAGCGTCCGCTTCCGGAGATCAGATGATAGGGAGGCTGGTAGAATTATTGGAGAACCATGATAGCGATCTTCACACTTTATTGACTCTGGACGGTAATTCTATTATCGACGCTTGTGACACCTTTTACACCCCTCGTGACATCTTCGATCTTCTTCCTTACGGTTTCATTCGGCACCTGGCCCGTCAATATGACCGCGCCGTTATTGACGTCGACATTAATCGAATACGAGTTTAATCCCTCTTCTGAAAACCTTGAGATGATGCTCGATTTTGTACCCGGATCGGCGGGCGCGGTATTATCGACAGGGGCCTGAGGAGCGCCGGAAGGCTGCATGCTGCGGTTCACTATATACAGGCTCAACCCCACGGTCAGAAGCACGGCAAGCACTTGAGCGAGTATTCGGCTGACCGCGCCTACGTAGGCGGCTTTCAAGCGGTCGTCTTCTTTCTTCTTCTTCTTCTTCTTCTTCTCGTCCGGGTGCTCTTCACCCGCCAGAGGCGCCACTGCTGCTGCTGCTGCCACCGCGATGTCGGGCGGCGGCCCGGGCGTTTCGGCGGTCGAGATTTTCTTTCGCTCGTCCGTGTCGGAGATGGGCGAAGCGGGCGTCTCGGCTTCCATCGCGGCGCGGCGGCGTATCTCTTCCAGCACGTCGGCAGATAGAGTCGCCGTCACGTTCTCCGTCGTTTCGCCGCTGTTGCGGAACGTCAGCACGGTCTGGCCCAACTGGACTGAGTCGCCGTGGCGGAGCGTGCGCGCGTGAGTGCTCAACCGCTCGCCGTTGACGAAAGTGCCGTTGCGGCTCCCCAGATCGACTATGCTGTAGCCGCCGTCGCGCGCGAGCAGTATCGCGTGAGTGTTGCTGACGGTCGGGTCCGCGATGACTATGTTGTTGTGCGAAGCCTTGCCGATTTCGATCTCCGGCTGGTCTATCCTGTAACGGAGCTTCTCGCCCGTGGGCAGAACGCCTATCAGCTTCGGCCCATAGTACGCTTCGATCTGCTCGGAAATCTGCGCCCAGGTGGCGAGGTGCAGATCTACGGGAAGCCCCATCTCTTTTTCAACCTTTTCGACCACGGTCGTGTCGGTCGGGTCAGCGACGGCCAGCCGCAAGCGGCCGTCCGCTTCGCTAAAGGCAAAGACATGGCTGTCGCGCGCTATGCGCGACGAGAACCTTATCGCCACCGCCTCGTCTATATCCGTGGGCGAGAGCTCTACGGTAGGGAGCTGGAAGACGCGGCTCATCAAGTCGCGAAGGCCCTCTTCGCTCACCTGGCGCTCGTCGAGGAGCGCGCGGTAAAGCCTGCGACCTCGGGCGTCCGGGCCGCGCAAGCGCTCGACATCGTTTCGCGTCACGAGCCCCTCGTTTATGACTGCCTGGACCAGCGAGTCTTCCGTGAGGGGCATCGGCCCGGCGGGCGTGGAGGGCAGTTGGGCCAGGACTTCCGTGAGGTTGATTGCGCCCGTCTCGCTGTGGTCACGGAGCCGGAAGGTTATCTTTGAAAGACCAATGCCTACGATATCGCCGTGGTTGAGCTGGCGAGGCTCGCTTATGCGCTCGCCGTTGACGAAAGTGCCGTTGCGAGAGCCCAGGTCTATGATCGTGTAGCCGCCTTCTTCGGCGCGTATCAGCGCGTGCGAAGAGGAGACGGCCGGGTCGGCGATCACTATGTCGTTTCTTGGCCCCTTGCCTATTTGGGCCTCGGCCCTCTGCATCTGGCGATCGAACACGTCGCCCGAAGGGAGCAGAATTCGCAGCATCGCATTATGTTCGAACTCGCCTTGAGGCTCAACCGAATCGGTCGTGTCGAGCGGGTTTACGGCCACAGTATCGACGGCGCGCGGGATGTTGTCCGTCTCTTTAGATTTTGTCTGGTCTGTGATCGTCATGTCGCCGGACTTTGAGCCGGGCGCGGGCTGCGCCTCCTGCTCGTCCGGTTGTTTAATGTTGAGGGCCTCGTAATACTCGCGCAGGTCGTTGCCGCAGCGATAGCAGAATCGTTGCCCTTCGCGAGCTACGGGGGATTTGCATTGCGGACACGCTAACGTCATATGTGGATGCCGGTTTACCTGGAAAACCGACCTTGTCGGACTCCCATTATAATTCGATCGAGCTTTATCCGAACCAAGCTAGAATAGCCGCACCAACGGTAAAAACCATTATACACATGCATGCGCCCGGTGACACGCCTTTGAAGGGCTACAGCGCGCCGAGTATATCTACACATTGAATCAAAAGCAAGAAACGGCCAGGGGTTTTGCGTTTGACAGCCCCGTGGGGCAGGTCTACAATCACATCATCCGAACTAGAAAAGTAAGGAGTATATCAATATGGGCCCGATTGGGTTTACCGAGATTTTAATAATACTGCTGATAGTGATCATTCTGTTCGGCGCGCGCCGCATCCCGGAGCTGGCAAAGGGGCTTGGCGAAGGCATACGCAACTTTAAGACAGGCATCCGTGGCGACGAGCGGCCGGAACTGGAAGAGCGCAAGTACCGTGATGAAGTGGAGCGCAGGGAAGAAAGTCGCAGATCTGTTTAGCTTATAGGTAAAGAGGTTCTCTCCCTTCGTCCCTTCTCTCAGGCTTTTTCATTCGTCAATCGAAATCATCTGTGAGCGGCTGGCGCCCGGCGAACCCGGAGTCCGTCTCGTGCCACCAGCCTATCTCTTCTTCGTCGGGCTTCCAGCAGAGATAAACTACGCGCCCGTCGCGCTCGTGCGGGAAGTCCACAAGTCCCGTGCGAAAGTCTTTGATGAGCACGCCGAGCAGTTCGATCTCCTGGACCGCTTCGCTGAAAGCGATCAGGTGGGTCAGGTAAGTAGGACCCAGGCGGCTTCCCCCATTCAACTCCGCTTTCTCTCTGGCGCGATCCAACTCGACGCGCATATCAAGCAGATTCTCGCGCTCGGAGGCGACGCGCGCCAGCAGCCGTCTCAGCCTTGGAATGAGGCTGCGGGCTTCGCTCAGCGTGAATAAGCGTGACTCCTCCGTCTCGTCGTACATGAAACTCTTTCTCTACGGTTAAACTGATTCAATGCTGCCACAGATGATTTCAAATCTCAAATTTGAAATTTCAAATCACTTTTCGGAGTGCCCTATCTGATAAAGGCCGGGCAATTCGATGGGCAATCTCCCTTTAAACTCTATCTCTCCGAGCACAGCCTTTAACGCCGCCTCCTCGGCGGCCGGGTAGTATTCGTACGCCAGCACGTAGCTGGGCAGCTCCGGGACGAATGTTATCAAATAGGGGCTTCCGTACAGCACGAATACGAACGGCTTTTCCATCGCCGAAAAGTGCTTGAGCAAATTTGTCTCGCCTTCGGTCATATCGATCGAGCCTTTGAAAGAGGAGACGCGGATAAAGCCATTGACTATGACGACGTCGGAGAATGCCGCGAGTTTTCTGATCAAATCGAACTCGGCCGGAGAGGTCTTGTCGGTGACGTAAACATTTGTCGTCTTCGGATGACGCGCGGCCAGCCCCGAATAAAAAGCGCGGCCCGGAACTCCGTCGCGCCACCCTTCGCTGTTGTCGACCATAGTGATGAACAGGACTTTCTGTTCCGGGCTGAGCTTGAGCGGCAGCACGTCGCGTTTATCCCGGACGAGCGTGATTGCGTTTTCGATTATCTGCCGGGCGGCGCGCTGATGCTCTGCGCTCCCGAGCACGCGGTCAAGCTTCGTTATGTCGACGAGCCGGTTCTTATCCAATCCGAGCACGGCCTTGGCCGCGAGCACGCGGCGGACCGACTGGTCTATGCGCGCGACGGTGATCTCGTTGGTTTCGACCGCGCGCTTGATGGCCGTAAAAGCCTTCTCGACGTTGGGCGGGTAGAGCACAATGTCTGCGCCGGCTTTGATCGCGCGCACGGCAGCTTCGCCTTCCGGGTAGTGCGCGGCCACGCCTTGCATGTTCATGGCGTCGGTGAAGATCACTCCGCTAAATCTCATCTCGTCCCTGAGCAGGCCCGTCAGCACCTTCGGCGACAGGGTGGCGGGCAGCTTGTCTGCATCGATGCGCGGGAGCGCGATGTGTGCGCTCATCACGCCGCCGACGCCCTCTTCGATCGCCGCGCGAAAAGGCGGCAGCTCTATCTGGTCGAGCCGCGCGCGGTCCACGTCAATCGTCGGCAGCTCGAGGTGCGAATCGACAGAAGTATCGCCGTGACCCGGAAAATGCTTTGCCGTAGCCATCGCCCCCGCCGATTGAGAGCCGCGGATGTAGGCCCGCGCCAGCTTTGACACCTGCCCGGGGTCGCCGCCGAAAGAGCGGATGTTGATTATGGGGTTGCGCGCGTTGTTGTTGACATCTACGACCGGATAAAAATTGACGTGCACGCCGAGCGCGCGAGCCTCCACGGCCGCGACGCGGCCCGCGAGTTCCACAAGCTCCGCGCTGCCGGTCGCCCCCATCGCCATAGCTCGCGGCAGCCGCGTCGCGCCCATGTAGCGCAGCCCCACGCCTCCTTCGAAATCGGCTGTGATCCAGAGCGGGACCTTGGCGAGCTGCTGCATATGGTTTATCAACAGCGCGACGCCCGCTGGCTCGTGGAGCGTGTTGACCTCGCCCAGCATGTGATAGCCGCCTACGTGAAACTCCGTTATGTCGCGGCGAGCTTGCTTAAATGCTTCGGTCTCCTGGTTCAAGAACATGCCGACGAGGGCGGGTATGATCAACTGGCCGATCTTTTCGTCAACACTCATCGAGGCGAGGGTCTTTTCAACCCAGGCCGAAGCTTTCGGATCGCTTTTTTGTTGGCTGATATTTCGTTGACCATTTTGCGGCAGACCTGCAAACGTATTCGACGTGCTCAAGATTAGCAGCGCGAGAAGAATTCCTTTGAGATGTTTCACCTGGGCTCCTCACAATCGATTCTTGATTTGACAGCGCCTCACTTTACCATAGCCGCTCAGCACTCAGCACTATTATGTTGTATACTAGCCGGGGAGACGCTTGCCAATTCTGCCGCGCAGTTAGCGGTCCCGTCAGAGGATCAAATGATTCGGAAACTCTTTTTGACGATTGTTATCAGCGCAGTATCGATCAACATCGCCTGTGTCAGTTCTGAAAACGAAAACGCCGCTAATCGCAACACCAACGCCAACGCGAACGCGAACGCGGACACGAAAAGTCGTGGCGATGGTAGGAGCGATGCGATGATCACTCTCGAAGTCAAGCTCGGCCTGATTGCCGACGGGCGGACGAGCGGATTCGCGACCGACGTCGACACGCGTGAGGGTGTAGTCACGTTCAGCGGCAAGGTCGACACGGAGCAGGCCAGAGCCGCAGCCGACGAAGTCGCCAAGAAGGTCGACGGCGTTAAGAGCGTGAATAACCAGTTACAGGTTGTGCCCGAGGCGAAGCGCAAAGAGGTTGACGCGACCGACGAGAAGATTACTGACGCTATCGAAAAAGCTATGGACACCGACCCGAGCCTGACAGACGTGGGACTTTCGGCCAACAGCAATAACGGCGTCATAACTCTGGATGGAACGGTCGAGACGCGGGAGCAACTGTTGAAGGCCGCCGAGGCGATCCGCAAAGTGCCCGGCGTGAGGTCCGTAGATACGAAACCCGTTACCGTGTCGAGTGAAAAGTGAGTAGACAGCAGGCAGTCGGCAGTTCGTAGGACTCTTTAACTGTCTACTGCCGACTGCCTGCGCGTCTCACCTGTTGCGAGCTACTATTCTTTGCGAACCGTTCTTATTGCGTTTCGCATGTGTAGGCGATTGTTTCCGGGTTTGCGTTGAGCCTTTTCCGGCGCGGGCGATGTAGCCCGTCCGGCATTGAGATTGGCTCCGGCTTATCGCCTGCTGCGCGCTGCGATAGCCGTACTTTCGGGGATCTATCTCAAAATGCGCTGGGTCTGCCAGCCCGTACCGCCAACTGAACCCGTGCTTGCGCATTATGGCGATTATGCGTCGCCCCCTCGGGGTCAGCCGCTTCGCGCCGCGAGGCCCTATAGCCACGCCGGACATATCTACGGCAAACCCTGCTTCGTGCAATGACACGCCCGCCGGCAGCGCGTAATAGAGTCCCGGGTGTGCGCGGCGGCAGCGACGGCTGTTCGAGCATCTGTGGAGTCTGGCTTGATGTGCGGACGAGCGCCAGGTGCTTGTCACCTTCGGCTCTATCCCTGCACGCCTCAGATCGCGCATCGCGCCGTTATAGTTCCTGGCAATGGCGGGATCGACGTAGCCCTTGGGGTGACAAGCAGCGGGCCTCACGCTTCTTTTCCCGGCCCTCGGATTATTCCTGGCGGCTACCTGTGCAGAGCACCGGCTACAGCCTTGACCTCGCCGCCCCTTTGTCGCCGCGCGCGCGACGCCGCGCCTGTTGATTTTAGAGACTTGCTTGCCTGCGCGAGGCAGTGATTGCTGGACCCTCTGCTTGTTGCGTGTCGTTGCAGCACGCCTAGACTGCCCATATGCATAGCCTGTCGTTGAAGCTGTGAGAAAGGCAGCGACCCACAGCCCAATCAATAATGATCGCATGAGTCTATTTCCTGTGGGGCTTATCGCTCTTGTCGGAGGGGCTTCTCCAAGAGAGCGCGAAGGTGAAATTAGTCCTGTCGGACAGTCCGGCTCACTGTATATACCACCAGACGGGCGGAATTACAATTTATTCTTTCGTTTTCGTTGAATGCACGTAAACGCTGTCGGCCACGTAGATGAGGGGTCGCGCGAAGCGGCTCGCCTTCCTCAGCGTCTCCGAAGCATAGATGACGACCTTTAATCTCGCGGGCATCAGATGCCTGTCCGATTCTTGAATACCCGTGCCGAAGTAACAGTCGACCGAGATTTTTGTTTTACCTATTCTCGAAAAGAGCCTCTTCAGAGAAGTGATAGTCCAGAACCTTACCTCGAACCCGCACGGCGCTCTGAAGCGCCGCCGCGCCTGATTGTAAAGCGTCCTGGCGCCGAAAGGTGTAGGCATCTGCACGAGGCTCACGCCTTCCGGCTTTAGCACGCGCGCGACCTCTGAGACGGCAGTTTCCACATCCTCTTTGCTCAGGTGTTGCAGCACGCTGTAAGAAAATACCTTGTCGAAGCTGCGCGCGGCAAAAGGGAGATAGCGAGCATCGGCGACGACATACTTATTCGCGAGGCCGAGCTGACGACTCACACGGCGGGCCGCCATGACCGCGCCCAACTGCGGGTCTATGCCAACGGCGCTATAACCTTTCCGAGCAGCCGCAATCGCCCACCTGCCCCAGTTGCAGCCAACGTCGAGAAACGTCTGGCCGTTGCCCGGCGGGAGCCGCAGATGCGGTATCGGGTACGAATCGAGCTTGCCGATCAAATGGTTGTACAGATTACCGTTCGTAGCCCCTATCATGAAAGCGACTACGGGGTCGATCTTGCCTGCGCCGTCGCGCGCCAGATCGATGATGCCTTTCCTTTGAATCTCACTGAGGCTGAGAGATTCCAGATAGAGTTCCGGCATCTGATTCTGGTCCGAGAGACCCGCCGCCTGTTGAAGACTCTTTTCGGCGGCGTGTATTGTCTGGGCTTGGTCGTCGAGCAGCATCACCGGGACGCCGTCGACTATAGGGTAGGCATGACGTTCAGGGCACGCGAGCTTATCGCTCACGGCTTCGAGGTGATTGTGGTCGCGCGGGCAGACTAGATTGTCGAGATACCAACGGTCCATTTGCTCAAGGCGCTTTGAGCGTAGTCGAGGGGTAACAACGACCACAGGCCGCATAGCCGCTCGACCGCGCTTGCGACAGCGGCAGGGCCTGTTTCTTCTTACCCAGATACTCGCAGCCAGACTTGTGATACATGCGGTCGGAGCTTGAAGTCATAACCATCGCCTCAGATGGCGTGGCTGATGACGACGCCCCCGTCGAGCCGGAAAGCGCGGGCAGATTCGGGCCGATCTCCGAAGGCATCAGCGGGTTGAGCCTCCTGGGCTTCTCGTCTGTCGCCGTTGTGCCGGGCGCGGGCGGCGTCTGCGTCGAAGCGACAGAAGAGCTTGACGTGTCCAACCCCCAGACGCCGCGCATCGCTTGCATTGCGTCGCGCTCGTAGCTGCGAAAATCGTCTATGAGCCGGAACTGCTCG
The DNA here is from genome assembly GCA_036277095.1 of Blastocatellia bacterium. Taxonomy (GTDB): domain Bacteria; phylum Acidobacteriota; class Blastocatellia; order UBA7656; family UBA7656; genus DASUNP01. The sequence goes on along the minus strand of DASUNP010000055.1, from coordinate 9,904 downwards.
GTTGCCTGCACCATCGCGTAGCCGCGCTTAATCATCTCGCTGTTGACCAGCAATCCATCCTGCGTGTAGACGTAGGCGAGCGTCTGTCCTTTATCGTCTTTGTTCTGGTTGGCCTGATAGGCCGGATCGACCTCCAGGCGCACGTCCTGATTGAGCAAGGTCTTTTCGGCGAACGCGAGCGATTGCTGGCCGTGCGCGCCATAGACTTCGCGCGGCGCTTTCCCGTCGGGCGTCTCGATGCCAATCATCCGAACGGCCCCGACGCCGTCGACCTCTATCGTGTCGGCGCGCAACAATCGCGTGACGCGCAAAAATCCTTCAGGCGGCGCGTCGGAGGCTGCCGAGCGCGTAGTCGCTTCGGTCCTCGCCGGAGGCATCGAGGCCAGGTTCTCTTTGGTCGTAGTATATTTAGCCGTGGCGAAGCCGAAGGCGAATCCTCCGACCAGCGCCAGACAAATATAGACTATCACCTGGCGGCGATCGATGCCGATCTGCCACCGGGAAGAGTAGTCCGCTTCCACTCGCTCTTTTTCCAGCTCAAACATATCAACCGCTCACTCGCGCGAGGACACGCGCCTCTTATCAGGAAGGTTTATGCGAGCCGGGAGTCAGACTCGCGGAAAGAATTGTCTCACCGCGCCAAGCCGGCAGTCAACAACAAAGATCTCTGCCGCCCAACCCTGCCCGGTTGCCCGTAGCGCGACGGTCAGGAAAAACAGGTTTTCCCTCGAAAAAATGGGGTTTTTCGGCAGTTTTTAGTTGCAACTTGGCGATGAGTGTAGTAATCTTCGCGTCGCAGAAAACCCCTGATTTTGCTGGCTCGAAAGGGGCGGCTAAAGCAGGGGTTTCGTTTTGAGAAGAGCGCGCATAGTAATTACTTCAAACCGCGCGCGTATCGTGCAGTTTTATTAAACAGCCTGTGCGATTGCACAGAGATCAAGAAAGAAAGAGAGAGATAGCAACATATGGCAACAGGAAAGAAGATGTCAAAGACGCAGCTTGCGACAGAGCTTGCCGAAGCTACGGGCACCAACCGCAAGACCGCGTCGCAGTTCCTTGAGTCCTTGAGCGACATCGCCTACCGCGAAGTGAAGAAGAACGGCGAGATCACGATCCCGGGACTCGGCAAGCTGGTCAAACAGCAGCGCGCGGCGCGCACAGGACGCAACCCGGCAACCGGCGCGGAGATCAAGATACCGGCCAAGACTGTCGTCAAGTTCCGTATTGCCAAGGCAGCCAAAGACAGCGTGCTCGGCACGGCAAAGAAATAACTCTACGCTAGACCTCTACGGCCTGCGTTCAGACTTGTCTATAACGAAGAAGCGTCGCGGTGGCTCGATGCCGTCCGCCAAAGGTCATAAGAATCTGATCCATCTCGCTCGCCGCCGCTCGTAATCAATCTACTGCCTGGCCGGCTCCTTCGCGCGCGAAGGCCGGCCATTAATTTTTTTCATTAATCTCTTTGCGCCTCATCTCTGTCGCGGCCACGCGCAGTATTGTCCAGACTATTCGAAACCCCGCGCGAAGCGATCCTGTAATCGTGCCCGCGACTTTAGATTCTCCCGCCGCGCGGTTGCGCCAGCTTACGGCCACCTCTTTGATTCGCAGCCCGCGGGCCGCAGCCTTCGTCTGCATCTCGATCGACCACCCGTAGGTCATCTCTTCGAGTTCCAGATTGTCGAGCGCAGATTTTTTTATAGCTCGGAACGGCCCCATATCCGTGTAGCGCACGCCGTAAAAAGACCGGATCATAATTGACGCGAGCCTTGACCCGAAGACTTGCGCAGCGGTCATCGATTTTTCTTCGCGCTCGCCCAACATGCGTGAGCCCAGCACGAGATCGTAGCCTTGCTCTATGAGCGGGCCTACCAGCAGCGACATCTCGCCCGGGTCGTCGGACAGGTCTGCGTCCATTTGTACAATTATGTCACAATCTTTCGAGACACTGTCGACGCCGCGACGGCAAGCCCGCCCGTAGCCGCGAACGGGCTCGCTAACGACAACGGCGCCTGCGCGGCGCGCCACTTCCGCCGTGCGGTCGGTCGAGCCGTTGTCTACGACTATGATTTCAGAGACCAGTTCTCGCGGTATCGCGGCAATTGCGCGCGCGATGACCTCCTGTTCGTTGAGCGCGGGGATTACGACCGATATGAACGCCATTTCGAGAGTCGGGATATTACTACCCTTATCGATCTCTTTCAAGCACGCGGGCGCTGGCACGGCTGTTGCAGTTTTATCGCCAGGAGGTATGAATAGATGAATATATTTGAGCTTCTTAAACATGATCATGAAAAAGTCGCGGGCCTGTTCGAGCAGCTTGAGCCGACCACGGAACGAGCAGAGAAGACGCGCGAGGAGTTGTTTGCCCGGTTGAAAACAGAGCTTGATCTGCACGCCTACCTCGAAGAGACGATACTCTATCCGGCGCTAAAGGAACTGGAAGAGACGAGAGAGATCGCGCTGGAAGGAGTTGAAGAGCACCGCGTCGTGAAACGGCTTTTGAAAGAACTCGACGCGATGCCCGTGACCAGCGAGCAGTGGACAGCGAAGCTGACCGTGCTCAAAGAGAACGTCGAGCACCACGTGGAAGAAGAAGAAGGGGAGATGTTCAAACAAGCCCGCGCGGCCTTGACGCGCGAGCAGATCGACAACCTGACGGCAAGGTTCGAGTCGGAGAAGAAACAACAGAAAGCCGCCGCGCGATAGCAGATTGTTCGTCACGGCCTGGAAAAACTGAGCGGCTGATTACAGAATCGATCTATGCGTTATAAACAGCCGCGCTCGGTTCAGGTCGTGATCTTTGCTGAGGGCTCACGCGGGCGCGAGTACCTGTTGCTTAAGCGCGTGGCGGGATTCGGCGGGTATTGGCAATCCGTGACGGGCTCGCTCGAAGAAGGCGAGACGCACGCCGAGGCGGCCGTCAGAGAAGTTTTAGAAGAGACCGGCATAATCGCAACCGAAGCAGAATTAATAGACCTCTCGCTCGTAAACACTTTCGAGATAGCCCCGCAGTGGAGAGGGAAATATGCGCCCGGCGTGACGCACAACGAAGAGGTTTGCTTCGCGCTCAAGGTCGACAAGTGCGAAGCGCGCGTCGATCCGTTAGAGCACGACGAGTACGCCTGGGCCGATTACGAAACCGCGCTTGAAATGCTCTACTGGGACAGCAGCAAGCGCGCCTTCGCCGCGCTCAAGAAAATACTTGATTAGCTATCTGCCCGGCCCGTTTTATGTCTTGATAGGCTTATCAGTCTTATCGGGGTTAGCGGGGTCTACGCCGTGGCGCGTCATCACGTCGCGGCGAACAAAGACCGGCGCGCCCGAGCGGAGCGCCAGGCCGATTGCGTCGCTCGGGCGGCAATCGATCGTAAACTCGCGCCCGGCCCGCTTCAATCGCAGCTCGGCGAAGAAAGTCTCGCGCTCCATCTTTGTGATGACTACGCCCGTGACCGACCCGCCGTACTCTTCGACGATCGTTTTCATCAAATCGTGCGTGAGCGGGCGCGGCGTGCCAATCTTGTGAAACGCCACCCCTATGGATCGCCCCTCTTCCAATCCGATCACGAGCGGGAGGACTCGCCGCGCGTCACGCGCGTCGGGAGTCGCGCTCGCCTGTTCGGGCTTTAGCACCAGAACGAAACTGCGTTCTTCCTCGTTGAGCAACAGGGTCGCAACTTCGACCTTTACCAGATCGTCATTTGTCGGAGTTTTGTCTGCGGCGATGTTAAAGGGAGTCTGAACTGTGAGCAACAGCACAGCCAGGGTCGTCACGGCGCGGTAAATCATAGCTCCTGCCTCCTGACACCGAATTTGGCTTATCTTAAACGAGCCCGAGTGATTGCGACAAGTCTGAAGGCGGGTTATGTGCGCGTGGTCAGAAACAGGTAAAGCCCGCCCGCGCCGAACAGCATGTTCGGCCCCCAGGCGGCCAGCATCGGCGGCAGCATCTCGTAACGCCCCATCTGCTCGAACAACCCTATCAAGCCCCAGTAGACCAGCCCGATTGCTATGCCTAACGTCACACCGTAAAGCGCGCCGCGCTTCCCGACCGAAAAAGAGAAGGGAAGCCCTACGATCACCATGATGAGACAGGTCAGCGGGAAGGCGATCTTGCTCTGCAAGGCGATCTTCAGATCGAGCACGTCGAAGCCCGAGCGCGACAGATCGGCTATCTTGCGGTTCAGCTCCGCCATGGTCATCGAAGACGACCCGCGAGAGTCTTTCTTGAAGTAGTCGGGCCGCTCGGCCAGTTGAACTCGTAGCTGTTTGAACGAATCGTAACCCGTAAGGCGCTCGCCTTCAAACCGGCGCTCCCAGCCGTTTTCAAGGACCCACTCCTGTCGGCTCTCGTCCCAGGAGGCGCGGCGCGCGTAAAGCCTTCGCTTGATGCCGAAGGGCTGGCGGGAAAGGTCTATCACGTTGAGCCGTGCGAAGGTGTTGTTTGTAAGGTCGAAATGCGCGTAGTTATAGATGCGAGACTCGATCCCGAAAATCCACTGGTTCGTCGTTTGATAAAAGGTCTGGGGCGGCTCTTGCCCTCGGCGAATCAAATAACGCAGGTTGTTCTGGCGGCGGTTCGTAAACGGCAGCACGTAGTCCTGGTTGAGAAAGACGAGCGCCGATAGCACCACCGACAACAACAAGACCGGGGCCGCCAGCCGGTAGATCGACTGGCCCGAAGCTTTAAGCGCGACCAGCTGGCTCGTCTTCTGCAAGATGCCGAACGTCACCATCACGGCCACGAGCGCCGCGAGCGGTGTGACGTAATTGACTATCATCGGCAGCAGGAAGAGCAGGTAGTTGCCTACGACTTCCCACTCGATGTTATTGCGCGTTATGTATTCGAGAAGCTGGAACAGTGTGATGACGACGAACAGTATTGAGAAGCCTCCGAGTATGTAGAAGAAGAACCGCGTCAGGTCGGCCATCACCAACCGGTCGATCAACTGCGGCATCCGCGACACGGGGATGCGGCGGCGTGGAACCCGCTTGCCGGTCGCGGCGGCTCGATCCGTCTGATTAATCTCCTCAGAAGCGACGGCCTGGCTCGCATCATCTGCCGCAACGTCCGCCCGAGCAGCGCGCGGGCTCTCTGGCGACGCCGCGTCGGTCTTACGCCTTGGAAGCCATGTGTGGCGGAGGCTGCGGAAGCCTGAGAAGGCGTCGGACCCTGGCCGCCTCTGCAAAAAGATCATAAACGCGCCGATCGTGGCCAGCGATATGTTAGCCACCCACATTCCGAGCCAGACCGGAAGCTTGCCCGAAACGGCGGCGTTCTCTCCCCACAGCGCGAGCAGGTAGTAACAGATCGTTATCGCAAGCCCTATGAGCAGCCCCAGCGAGCGGCCCGTGCGGACGTTGCTTATGCCGAAGGCCACGCCCAGCAGCGCAAACACGAGGCAGGCTGCGGGCAGAGCCACACGCTTGTGAATCTCCGCGCTCCACTTCCGGTAATCGGATTCGGGCGGGATGAAGGCGACCAGTTCCTCCCACTTCATCTCTTTGACCTGGCGCTCTTCCTGCTCGGCCTGGACCGCCGCAGCCTTCTCCGCTTCCGAGACCTCAAGCCCCACGGTCATGTCTTCGAACCTGGCCGACGTGTAATTATGCGGGCGAACCTTTTTCTTATCCTTATCTTTCTCCCTTTCGGGCGCGGGCTGCGCGTCTATTTGAGACGGAGCCGGGCGAGCGTCACGCTGGCTGGCTTCGTCGTCTTCTTCGCGGTCCTGATCGCCGGATTGATTGGCCTTCGTCTCCCTGGTCTGGTGCAAAGAGACCTGCCTTAGATAAAGCTCAGGCCCCTCTGACCGCTCGCCCTGGCGGAGCATGCCCGAAGTCGCAGTAAATATCTTGAAGTCCGACTGCTCTTCGCCCAGATCGACGAGGAAGATGTTATGCCAGACGTTATTGGCGCGGTCGATCTCGTCAATGTATAAAACTTTTTTAGGAATACTCTCTTCAAACACGCGCGGCTTGATCTGCATGTTCAAACCCTGAAAGACGAGCGCCTGGTTGGCTTTCAAATCGCTTAGGTGCGCGATGGAGCCTGGGAGCACGTTGAAGGTGATATAGAGCATCGCGAGGGCCGAAGCAAAAGCGAGACCGAGGACGGGCCTGAGCATTCGCGTGCGGCTTATGCCGCTCGCCCCGAGCGCGACGACTTCACTGTCACCCGAAAGGCGGCTCAAGCCCACGAGCGAGCCTATCAATAGCGAGATCGGCAGGGTGAATACGAGTATTCCGGGTATGAGCGCCGCAAAGACGCGCGCGAGCGCCTGCATCGGGAGTCCGTTGCGAGAAGAGACTACGAGAAGTTCTGAGAACCGGCTGCCTTCGTGCGCGAAGATTATCGCTGTAAACAGCAACAGCGCGAGCAATATGTAGGGCACGATCTCGCGGATCAGGTAACGGTCGATAAGGCGAAACATCGAAACGAGTCTAGCACGCGGCGAAAGCGGGCAGCAATAGGCGCGAAATCGGGAGAGAAAAAAGAGCGCGGCGTCCCTCCCCAGTTAAACGCCGCGCTCTCTTAATGGCCGCTGACGACTTTGAGTGCGGCCCAAGACTGAAAGCCAACTGGCTTTCCCCTAATCTCGAATGCAATATAGCAAAAGAGAGTTGAAAAAAACTTGAAACGACAAAATCAATAAGACTTTTTCGAGCCTATAGCCGCTGCCGGCTTTTGTCTGAGGCAGATTATCGGCAGCAACTTCGATCTCCTGTCGGTATAATTGATATAAAACGGCTTCACTACGACTACTCTCCTGGCCTCTTACGGCGCGACACCTGTAACGCGGGGTCGGTTATTAAGAACTATTATCGTGTGGCTTGCTGGAGCGCCACACCCGTCTGCGCAAGCTCGCCGCGCCTGATGGGGGCGAATGGGCGGAACGAACCTGTCTCGTCCAGTCCCATCAAGTTCCGCCTAATGGCTACGGCCACAAAGCCGCGCATCTCTTCGGGGATAGCATCGCGGTCAGTAACTTCGCCTACGGCCAGCGTAGACGATTGCGCCTCTTGTTGGAGGCCGAGCATCTTTACCGCCGCCACGGCAACGGCCAGGCGGTCGGCGGTGGAGTTAGGGTGGAACTGAGTCCCCGTCGCTCCCAGCAGGTCCCCGCCCTGCAAGCGCGCCAGGCTTTCGACGAAAACGGCGCTGCCGTCAGCCGGCAGATCTGCGAACGTGGGTGAATAAGGCAGATAGACCGGAACGCGAGCGCCCCCGCCGAGAGCGAGAGCGCGAGCGACCTCGATCCGCGATGTCTGCGAGTTAACGAAGTCACCCGATCCGGCATTGATTAAGCCGCTCCGCAAAGCTCGCTTGAGGGCCAACTGCTGACCTTCCGGAAGCTGATTAATATTTGAACAATCGCCATAATTGGCCCGGATGATTTCGACAGAGCAGATGAACATCTGCGCGCCGCCCGTCAGTGTGTTGCTGGTGTTCGTCACGGTGATCGTCCAGTCTCCGACCGCAGGCTCGTTGACGATGATGCCGGTCTTCCGCATTTGATTGCCGCCCAGCAGCACTGTCGCCGGGTTTGATTGATACGACTGGCCGTGTCTCTGCAAACTGACGTTGAGGCTGTTGACAATGCCGCCGCGTCGCACCCAGCCGGCCTGTAGGGTCGCAAAGACTGTGTCTTGCGGCATCTCTATCTGCGTTGAGTAGCTCGCGCCGGGGGCGAGTTCGCCGCTGAACTGGGACAAGGCTTCTCGCGTCAGGGTGACCGAGGAATTGTTCAGCAGAGCGCGGAACTGCCCGAACGAAGTGTTGAATGCTGCTTTGCGAACGGCAGCGTATGTGTTCAGGTGGCCCGCTCCGACTTCATAGCGCGAGTAGCCGAGCATAGGCGTCGCAGTCTCTTGCAATATGAGCTTGATCTGATCGGGCGTAAGCTGCGGGTTGGTTTGAAGCATCATCGCTATGGTCCCCGCGACATGAGGCGCGGCGAAACTCGTGCCCGAGCTTAACGTGTAACGCAAAAGGTAAGAGGGCGGAATGGCCTGCAGGTCGTTGAGACCGGAAGCGTCGAGCCCCGCAAGCCCCGCAGTGCCCACGACGTTGACGCCCACCGCCCGCGCGGAGACAATGGCCTCGCCCGGCGCTATCAGAGTCGGATGGAATATGCCGTAGCTGGCCTGGCCGCGCGAAGAGAACGAAGAGAGCGAGCCTGCTTTTGTGGCAGACCCCACGCCTATCACCCAATCGGCCACTGAATACGGGTTGAGCGAGTTCGGCTGATTGCCTCGGTTGCCCGCCGAGAAGACTACGGAGATTCCCGCGTCGTGCATGATCTTGCTTGCGATGTTGACGGGGTCATTGGCGTCAAAGATGCCGCTCACGCCGAAGCTGCAATTGACGACGCGAATGTTTCGGGCAACTCGATTTGAAAGGATGTAATCCATCCCCGACAAAACGTAAAAGAGGCTAGCCTCTCCGCACGAGACTCCAAGGATCTTCGCGCCAGGAGCCATCCCTCCATAATAACCGCCGGAGGCCGCGCCCGTGCCTGCGACCACACCGGCTACGAACGTGCCATGGCCCATCACCAGATCGGTGTTTACAAGCCCTTCGACCGATACCGGATAGATAAAGCCGAGAAGCGGGAGGCCCATCAGATCGAGGACTTTCGTGTTCTGAACAACCTTTGACCCGAAAGGCAAGTCGGGGTGGAGCGCATCTATCCCCGTGTCGAGAACAGCCACCGTCACTCCCTGGCCCGAAACCGGAAGCCCGCCGTTGCGCCGACTCAGCACGTTGTCGGCCACCACCTGGTCCTGGCCCGTCACGACGCGCGTGTCGTGGGTCAAAAACTCTAAAGTCTTATTTGAATAGATCGAACGAATTGAATCTCGTGTTGAGATAGCTGCGATCTGACGTTTGGTCGCATTGACCATCACCATAGGCAGGGTGCGGAACTTGAGGCCGCCCAGTATGCCCACAGCGCGCAACGCGTTGAAATCCGCAGTCGTCGGCATACGATGATAGACCACAACGACGTTGATCGCCGAAGTGTCCGGCAGCCGATTCATCATCAGCGCCAGCTCCGCGTCCAGGCTCTTGATTCCTACCGAATCCGCGCCGGTGAGCACTACTCCGTAGGGCCGCGTGAATGTATTTACGTCCGCGCCCGTAAGCACCACCCCGTCTGCGCCCGTAAGCACCACCCCGTCCGCGCCCGTAAGCACCACCCCATCCGCCCCGGTAAGGACTACGCCGTCGGCTCCGGTCAGCACGACGCCGTCTGCGCCCGTAAGCACGACGCCGTCTGCGCCCGTAAGCACGACGCCGTCCGCGCCCGTCAATACGACACCCTGGCCGGCGACAAAAGAGATTCCTGAAAAAGCTGTGGCTGTGAGTTGGAAAATAATTAGGAGTGCTAGAAGAATTCTGACCCTTGGGGAGGTTACTTTATTCATCTTTACAGCCCTGCGATCTAGTTTTTGTTCGATTGGGTTCTACGCCCAATGCCCGATTGATCGTCCGGCCTTCATTATTTATGGCGAACTTGAAAAATCCTTGAACAAAGCTTGAACGGATCGCCATTCTATTCATAAGAAGTGTATTTGCAGGAATTAAATCAAATCGGTTTTCAGATCGTGCGGGGCTGGGATATACTAACTCAAGAAGGTCCTAGGCGGGTATGAATGTAAAAAGCCTACTTACGCGATTTATCGCCATTTTCCTGGTAGTGGCGCTTGTATCGGCAACCGTTCAGGCTCAAAGCGGGCGCAATTTGCCTCCCACAAAGAGACGGGACCAGGACGACACGATCCGGCTCAGAGCCGAAGAAGTCCTGCTAAATATAACTGTTATTGATCCTTACAACCGACAGGCTACCGATCTGGCTCAGAGCGAATTCATCATCGCCGAAGATAATCAGCGACAAGACATCTCCAG
>DASUNP010000054.1:0-92000 GCA_036277095.1 Blastocatellia bacterium | reverse complement strand
CCCCCCCCCCCCCCCCCCCCCCCCCCCCCCCCCCCCCCCCCCCCGCAATGTGAGGACGCTATGTTCACCGATAGAGATCTGACCATCAGACCGGAGCCGCAGTTCAAGTCTGCGCAGCCGATCTTTCCTACGAACTCCGTCGAGTTCGTCAACGCGCTTTCACACTATTACCGTGGCGAGATGTCGAGGATGATGAGCTGGCGAGACCGCCTCGACCGGACGACTAACTGGGCGATCACGGGAGTAGGCGCGATGCTGTCGGTTTCGCTGGCCTCGCCCGAGGCCCACCACGGCGTGTTGCTCTTCGCAATCGTGCTGGTCTTTCTGCTTTTGGGAATTGAGTCGCGCCGTTACCGCTTCTTCCACGTCTACCGCAGCCGCGTCCGCATGATCGAGCGCAATTACTACGCCCGCATCTTCTCCCCGCGCGAGATGATCGACCCCACTCACTGGATGAGCCAGCTGGGCGATGATTTAAGGTTGCCGCGCTTTTCAATAACAATGAGACAGGCTATGGCGCGTCGCCTGCGGCGAAATTACTCGTGGCTTTTTCTCGTGCTGCTGCTCGCGTGGGTGCTCAAGACCACGACGAAACAGGGCGCGGACACGGCCATCCCTTCCTTCGGCGAGTGGTTTCGCAATGCCTCGATAGGGTATATGCCCGGGTGGGCTGTGCTCATAGGGGTCATCGCGTTTTATGGCTGGATGCTCTATATCATGCTCAAGCACAGAGAGACGGCGGGCGAGCTGGCCTACGGAGAGGTCCACGTTTAGCGACCAGACGCTTGATATACGGCTCACAGACTTGCGCGCGGCGGGAGTTCTCACTAATGTTTAATTAGCCCGATTCCTCAGGTCGGACGAGGCTAATTATGACGGGCAAAAGTATACTTCATTACAAGCTCGGAGAGCGACTGGGCGCTGGCGGCATGGGCGAGGTCTATCGCGCCGAAGACACGCGGTTGGGCCGCCAGGTCGCGCTCAAGTTCCTGCCATCCTCTTATCAATACGATCCCGACCGCCGCGACAGGTTTTACAAAGAGGCGCGCGCGGCCTCTGCCTTGCGCTCGCCCAACATCGCCGCGATTTACGACCTGGGCGAACACGATGGCTCAAGCTTCATAGTCATGGAGCTTGTCGAAGGCGAGCTGCTTTCGGCCAAGCTCGCGCACGGGCCGCTGCAGGTCTGCGAGACTATAGACATCGCGATGCAGATCGCCGACGCGCTCGACGAAGCGCACGGGTTAGGGATTGTTCACCGCGACATAAAAAGCTCGAACCTCATGATCACCAAGCGCGGGCTGGTAAAGATACTCGATTTCGGGCTGGTCAAAGTTATAAACGGGATCGGCGGGGCGCAAGCCGGTCCAACATCGAGCGACCCCACGTCGAAGCTGGGCCAGGAGACGGCTATAGGCGTTGTCGTCGGTACGGTCTCTTACATGTCGCCGGAACAGGCGCTCGGCCACAGCATCGACCACCGTTCGGATATCTTTAGCCTGGGCGTTGTGATCTACGAGATGTTGGCCGGGTTGTTGCCGTTTGCCGGAGACAGCTCTACCGAGGTCATCGACCATATAGTCCATCAGGAGCCGCCCGCCCTCGCGCGATTCAATTACAGCGTGCCCCAGGAGATGGAGCGCATAGTCCGCAAGACGCTTGAGAAGGACGCGAGGTATCGCTACCAGACTACGCGCGAGCTTTACATCGATTTGCGAAACCTAAGCCGCGACCTTGAGATTGCGGGCGTCATAAAAAGAGAGAGCCAGCGCCTGCAAGACAACATGCCGACAACGATGCTCGCCGAAGCGCCGCGCGCCGCAGCCACACAGCCAAGGCCAGAACAGCCAAAGCTTGAGAACGCCATAGCCGTGATGACTTTCGTAAACATCACGAAAGAGCCAGCCGACGATTGGATAGGCTCAGGGATAGCCGAAACCGTTACCGCCGATCTGAAGAACGTGCGCGGCGTATCAGTCATCGGGCGCGAGCGAATATTCGAGGTGATAAAAAACATCGCGACGGGCCAGCTCGCGGAGTTCGACGAGACGCTGGCAATCGACATAGGCCGGCGGCTGAACGCGGCGTGGATCATAGGCGGCGGCTACCAGCGCATCGGCGAATTGATCCGCATCACCGCGCGCTTTGTCGAAGTCGAGACGGGCGCGCTCATAAAGACTGTCAAGATCGACGGCAAGATCTCGGAGATATTCGAGCTGCAGGACCGCATCGTCTACGAGCTGAGCCAGGGGCTGAACCTCCACCTGGGCACTTCGGAGATAACCGAGATCGAGCGCGACGAGACCAAGTCGGTCGAGGCTTACGAGCATTTTTCGCGCGGCATGATGAACCTGCGCATGGGCAGCCGCGATTCCCTGGACCGCGCGATCTACATGCTGGAGAAGGCCGCAGAGCTCGACCCGACTTACGCGCGCGCGTGGGCCGCGCTCGGCGCAGCGTATGACCTCAAGGGCTCGTTTTTGAGCATACCCGAGCTTTCTTACAAGGCTATCGATTTTGCGAAGCGTGCTATCAAGCTCAACCCGCGACTCTCGCAGGCGCACCAGATACTGGGCGGCGCGCTAAACAGCATAGGCCACATCGACGAAGCGATCGCGTCAATCAAGGAGGCCGTCAGGCTCGACCCTAGCAACGCCGACGCGCACTCTTCGCTGGCCCGCGCCTACTGGCTCGGCAAGGGCCTGATCGATGAGGGCATAACCGAGCTCGAACACGCCGTAGAGATCAACCCGCTCGCGGGCTACGCCTACCTCCAACTGGGGCTGCTCTACACGCTACGGGGGAATTACGAGCGGGCGGAGGCGGCCTGCCAGAAAGCCGTGGACCTGCAGTCGCAGTACATTTCGGGCAAGGAAGGCTTACAGGTCGTCGGCGCGTACGCCAGACTTGGTTATGTCTATTACTATCAAGGCCGCTACGATGACGCCATACGCGAGTACCAGCGGGAGCTGGAGTTTTTATCATCCTCTGACCATGCCTTGCGCGAGCGCAGTCTGGTTGAGTTGAATCAGAAGCTGGGCGCCGCGTACTTCCGGAAAGGGATGGAAGAAGAGGCCGAGCGCCATTTCAAGCTTGCGCTCAAGAAGTACGAGGAGCGGCTCGCCAGGGGGGCCGACGACCCTTACACGAAATATTACGTGGCCTGTTTGCACTCGCTCCGGGGAGATGCGGATAAGGCTATCAAGTACCTCGAAGAGACGTTCGTGCATCTGCGCGCGCTTAACGCGATCAGGGCGCGCATCGAGCCCGACTTTGACCGTGTCAGAGACGACCCCCGTTTTCTGCGTCTGATCGGACAGTAATCGATATTATCGAACTTTTGTTGCGGTCAGAAAGTAATAAATATCTCAACGTGATCGCCCCCAAAGGTCACGAGATTTAACCCCCAGCGCGGCACTTTGAGCGGAGAAGCGGGAGCTTTAGCTGAGACGCCATGATGATTTCTCGGCTAAAATCCCTAGTGCAATGAGTACAACTATAGTAGAATGCACCGCGAAGAGGAGACAGAAATCCCCTCAGCCGCGCTCGTTTGAGGCGGTTACGTACTAAAGTTGATCAGTGTTGATTACAACCTGGGCGTGACGCTATGCCCTCAACCTGGTCCACATAATAAAAGCCAGCGCGAGCAACAACGCGCCGGAGTCGAAGTCGAGACCGGAGTCATCAGTTTGAGCAGACTCATCATCATCCCCCGGCGACCAGACAACGCCATCGGGCCCGTTACAGATGCTGCAATTCTCGTCGCGGCATTCGAATCCGACGGGCGCATGTCCTGCGATGGCAACTACGGCATACGGAGTCGCATTTGTTTGGTTTTCACTGTGGCCGTGTGAAAACCACATTGGTAAAGTCAATATGCAGACAGCCGCAACCAATAGATTTCTTCTCACGAGTTCTTCCTCCCTAAAGCGATCTAATTTGCAAAACGTAATTAAACTAGGCGGATTCTACCAGCAAATCCTCATGCTGGCTAAAGGCGCATATAAGAGTGACGCCCTATGTAATCTAGGCAACAATCTTATTGCCGTAGCCGAACATGCTTACACATTGCGCGAGATGAATACAGTCGAGGAAGTGGCCGAGCTTATCATGGCTTTGCCGCTCCCGCGAGACTATAAGAGGGCGGCGCAGTTTTACAAAGCGATTTGCGTCGGTCGCGGTGGGGATATGCTTCAAGGGATCTCCCTGCTTGAAAGCGTGGCCGAAGACGCGCCTCCTCATTATAGGGCAAGGGCGTTGCAATCTATCGGGACGGGTCTATTCTGGTCTACACCCGACAAACAGACGGCCTCAAAGATGTTAGCCGAGGCGTGCTACTTTGGGCACAGACACGCCGGGGATATTTTTATAGTAGCCAATTCGCGAAGGATGCTCGCCATCATGAAAGGCATGGAAGGGGACCATCAAGGCGCGCTCGCCGATTTGGAGAGCCTGTGGCCCATGGTTCGCGCGATAGCCTTGCACCACCCGCTGACCTACTATGACTATATGAACAACCTCGCCGTGGAAATGGGAGAAGTCGGGATGCTGGAAGAGGCCCTTAACGCCTCGTCCGTCGCGCTCTCATCGTCCTTCGCAGGAGCCTACTTCGAATGGCGCGAGACTCGAAACGAGCTATTGCTAAAGTCCCGCCGCTCTTCCAGATCGAATGTAGCTTTAAGCCAGACCACCTCAGCTACACAAAACGTGGTGAGCTTGCCCGCTCCACAACAAACCCTCGGCGGCAGCCTGACGAAGTACGAGGCCCCTGTCCCGCAGCAGGCGCGCGTGCTCAGGTTCGGGGATTACATGAAAATGGCTAAAGAGGTGAGTGACGCGAGAGACAGCAGTTCAGGTCTACAAGCGCCTGTAATAGCGAGGGAGGCGAAGCTTGAGGATTTGAGGCGGATGACTACCAGGCAGAAGCTGTTGAGGATCATGGACCTGATGAGCGACGACAAGATTACAGACGACCAACTGCTGAACGTGTTGTTGATACTCGAAGACGTTTTTCCTGAGCAGGGACGCGGCAACTAGACGTGCTTGCTTTTAACCTGTGACCTGTTCTTACTTTCGTTGAGCTTCCTGACGTACTTCAATACTATAAGACGCTCTTCCGACGACAACAGCACGGCCTCTTCTAAAATATCCAACATCTCAGGGCTGACGACAATTCTCCGCATCAGGTCAAGGAACTCCAGCCACCGCGGCGAATCTAACTGGGAGGCCGCACGCTCTCTCGGGCCGCAGACCACATCCAAGACCTCGTGAACATCGACGCCCAGGCCGCGCGCCAATGCTTTTACCTTATCGATCGAGAGGTTCGTGACGCTGCCGCTCATTATGCCGCTGACGTACCCGTTCGATATCTGCCCGCCCGATTGCAGCTCTACGTCGCGCACTTTCAACCGCTTCTGCCTCATCGTGCGCCTGACGTAGCGGCTCAGGTCTTCTCTTCCCGGTTTATTCATAGCCGCCAGATTTTTATGTTTGCTCAATATATTCTTCTGCGTTCAAAATTTTGATTGACAGCAGCTTTCAGGTGAATTAACATCAATCTGCTCAAAAAAGCAGGTTCGTAAATAGTAACACAAAAAGGAATTATGTCACGCTATTTCGATGTTGCTCAATATTTTGATTAACGGCCATTTGTTGAAATGTTAGTTACGTTCCTCCTTTAGCGGCTAAAAGAGGGAGCGCGCAAACCGGGGTTAATACACCTGGGAACGGCCACGGGCGGCGCTTCCTCTCTTTTTTATCCATACATCGATGTGAATAGAAGAAAGGCGAGCAGGCTACTCTCAAGCTGCTCGCCTTTCTTGGGTTGCGATAGCCGTGACAGGGTCTAGCTTAGGAATCCGAGGTTCTGAGTGGCGAAATTCCCGATGTTTGGAAAGACTGTCGCAAGGCTCGCGCCGGGCAGCCCAAACCAGGTGGCGAGCGTCGCTGCGTACTGGTCTACGGAGGTGGTCGGTATCCACCGGCCTTCGTTGCCCGTGTCGTCGCTGCCGTTGCCGTTGCCCGCGCCCGTCGCAATCCTCGGGTATATCCCATAGAACGTGCCGCCGTTGACGGCCCCTCCCATCACGAAGTGGTGGCCGCCCCATGCGTGGTCCGTCCCCGTGTCCGTGGGGCGGAGTGTGCGCCCGAAGTCGGAGAGCGTGAAGGCAGTGACCTGCGACTGTATGCCTAAATCGACCGTCGCGTTGTAGAATGCCGCCATCGCCGCGCCCAGTTGCGGAAGCAAGCTATTGTGCGAAGCGATCTGATTCGTGTGAGCGTCGAATCCACCTATCGAACAGAAGAAGATCTGGCGCTTGAGATTGCCAAACAGGCGCGGCAGGCTGCCGCAGCCCGCGCCGCGAGCGATCGTGCGCGCGACATTTCGCATCTGGGTGCCGATGCCCGTGTTAGGGAAGACCCTGGTGACAGTAGTAGTGTCGCCGAGCGCTACGTTCAATTCGTCCGTGCTCAAAATCGCGCGCTGCATGGTGTCGCTCGCAAAATCGACGAGCGTCGTGTTCCGGTCCATAGTCATCAAATCCTGCATGGCTATGTAGCGCGGGTCGCTCGAACGAGGATTTGTGAAGCCCGTAAGCCCTGAGCTTGGCACAATCGGGCGGCTGCTGACGCCCGTCGTATACATCTGCACGCCTCCCGTAGAGACTATCATCGGGAACTCCGCGCCCGGAGGATTCAAGCTCATGGTGTTGTCGGCAAGCCGCCCTCCCCATCCGGTCGGGGCGCTCAACAAAGTGTTTCGCACTATCGCAGTCTGCCACTGCCGCTCCTGGTCTTCGTGCGAAAAGAGGAACTCTGGCCGAGGCACGGAATTGGCCAGGTACTGCGCCCTGGTCATAGGCTGAAAAAGCGTCCCCACGTTACATACTGCTGCGAGGTCCCCTGCACTCCAGATCGGCAAAAGGGCCGACAGCCCCGGGTTCAGGCCGAACGTTATGCCGGCGTGTGGCGCGGTCGAAGGTGTTATCGGCAGCAGGCTCGCTTCGGGGATCGCAAGCGCCGCCCGCACTGATGCGTAGTCGCTGTAGTTCGTGTTCGGCAGCACAGCGTTCGTGCCTATCGGCACGATCGTGTTGTTGGCGTCGTTGCCGCCGAACATAAAGATGCAGACCAGCGCCTTGTACTCAGGGTCGGCGGCCGTCGGCCCCCTCTGAGGATCGCCTCCGCCTTTCTGCGCCAGCACGTTTACGAGGTTAAACTGTTGGAAGCTGGAGGCGAACATCGCCCCGCCTAAAAAGCCTCCCGTACGTTTTATGAATCTTCTTCTTGATATTGCCATCTCTTCACCTCTGCACCTGGTATTGCGACGAAGTCAATACCAGATAAATAGCCCACTGCGCCCGCTTCAACCTGTCGGCCGCTGTGACATTGGGGAGGGCGTCTATAACAGTCGCTATGCGAGTGCGCATTGCCGAAGAGATCGCCCCGTGCATCAGAATCCTGTCGAGTTCGTTCAACAGCGCGGTCGTGTTGCCGGCCATGTTCTGCCACTCCGTGAAATTGATCACGGTCCCGGCAGGAGGCCCGCCGGTCCTAAAGACCATCTGGTTGACAAAGTTCGCGCGGGTTATCGCAGCCGAGGTCGATTGAATGCTGAACTCCGGCCCCAGTATCGTCGTGCCGGGCACGACGTATGTCGGCTGGTAGTAATTGAAGACCGTGGGCGAATAGAAGAGGTATTGCCCCATGTCCCTTCCACGCTCGGCCAACAGCGCCCCGTCGCTCGTGGCGACAAAGGCGCGCAATATGTTTGTGATAAACAGCACAGGCTCGCGCAGGTGGCCGTAGCTGGCATCCGTCTGCACGTCGCCGCGCGCTTCCGCGTCGAGCAGTATGGCGCTTACGACCGACCTCAAATCCCCCCGCACGCCCGAGCCGTTGTTGTTAAAGACTGCGGTCACGCGCCCAAGGTAGGCCGGCGACGGGTTGCTTGTCACCAGGTGCTGGATCAACTGCTTGCAGATGAACGGGGCGACGTTCGAGTGGTTAAAGATGTTGTCTAACCCCAGGCGAATTTCCGTCTCGGCCTTCTGATTTGCGGGCACGACGAAACCGTCGAGAAGCGTCTTTGCCGTGCGGTCGTGATTCGTCTCCATCGAGACCATCTGCCCGATGTAGTACTCCGGGTTTATCGCAAGATTCCGCACGCCCGGGCGCGGCGGATAGGTCCAGCCTGTGAAGAGCTTCGAGAAGTTGATGATCGTGTTCTGGTCGTAGGTCGGGATGGGCTGGCCCAGCCCGTCGAGTATCAGCGTGCCGTCTTGATTCAGCTTGAACTGGCCGATTGAAAAAAGTTGAAGCACCTCGCGCGCGTAGTTCTCGTTCGGCGCCTGGCGGCGGTTGTTCGCCATGTCCAGGTAACGCCCCATCGTCGGGCTGAGAGTGACCTCTTCAAGGATCTGGCGGAAGTTGCCGAAGGCGTTGCGCAAGAAAATGTTCTGGTACTGATACATCGAGCTGGGCTGTATGATCTCCACGCCCGACACCACGAATATCTGACTGAGCGCAAAAGCAACGCGCTGACGAAGCTGGTCTTCGCCGTAAAGCGCGTTCATAAAGAAATGAATCTGGAGCGGCCAGTGCGTGTAGTTGTCCCTGAAGCAATTTGCGGGAGCGCCCGCCGGACAGCCCACGGCCGAGTCCTCCGGGAAGACAGGCAGGGCCGGGTAGAGCGACATGCGAGCATTGAACTCCTGCTCCAGAAAATCCTTAAACCCGCTGTTCTGAACCCGCAGGATGAGCGCGGGAGTCGGGCCGAAAGTCGCTTGCTCCAGAAAGCGCACGGCGTCCGCGCTCGAAACCTGCACTTGCGGACGAGCGGGCGCGGCCGCGGCGAGCGGCGAAAGGCCCGCCACAATCAACGTTGCCGAAAGCCCGAATAGCAACAGACGCTTCAACCAGGGGTGGAAATAATCTCTTTTCATATAGCACCTTGAAAGCCACGGAAGGACTTCATGGATCAACCTTCTCGGCGATTCTGGATGGATGGGCGAAAACCTGGCCTGAAGGGGGAGCTTCTAGGAGCCAAAAGAATAAAACTCGCTCATCTCAGATCACTATTGATTTTGTGAGGTAAACACTCAACAAGCAAAACCAGGAAGGGGCTGTCCACGAAAGAACTCAATACAGGCTTTTGACGAAAGATGATCTATGAGGTGGAGCGCGATAAAACCTTTTATAAGACCAGATTCTTTAGATCCGTTATCGCGTGCGAAAATAACACGCTCATCTGGAAGCGTCAATAGAAAAAGCGTGGCTTAACTGTACAGTGTTTCAGCCGGGTGTGTAATGTTCATCTCCACCAGTCGCGAGCAGCGTGGAGATACTCTCTTGCTAATCCTCTTCTCCGGCGAATGAGATCGACAGATCGCGAGCAGAGCTTACGAGGTAATGATTGGGCGGGATGGTCTTTACCGAGCTGACGCAACGCTCAAGCGAGACGGTCACGATCTCGCTCCCTGTCCAGGCGACCATGTGCCCGAACAGGCCGCGAGCTATCGCCCTCACAGCAGCCGAGCCGTAACAGGAAGCCAGCAATCGATCAAAGGCCGTAGGCGTGCCGCCGCGCTGTAGATGTCCGAGGACCACGACCCTGCATTCTTTGTTCAGGAGAGGCGTGAGGCTCTCCGCCACATAATGAGCTATGCCGCCGAGCCGGGCCGAGCGGTCGCTGGCGCCAGCCTCTTGATAGACAGCCATCCCGCCGGCAGGCATCGCGCCTTCCGCGACAACGATGATGGAAAAGTAACGCCCCTGGCTCTCGCGCATCTGTACTTTCGCCGCGACCTTCTCGACGTGAAAGGGTATCTCAGGGATGAGTATGACATCCGCGCCGCCCGCGATTCCCGATTGCAGGGCGATCCACCCCGTGTGCCGCCCCATCACTTCGACCAGCATAACGCGGTCGTGGCTTTCGGCGGTCGTGTGCAGCCGGTCAATGGCCTCTGTGGCGATGTCGAGCGCGGTATCGAATCCGAAAGTCAGCTCGGTCCCCATCAAGTCGTTGTCAATCGTCTTCGGCACGCCGACAACAGGCATGCCGAGCTTTGAAAACTCGTGAGCAATAGTCTGAGACCCTTCGCCGCCTATGACTATCAGGGCATCCAGCCCCGCGCGCTCAAAGTTCCTCAGAGCCTCGTGATAGACATTCTCTAAAGCCTTGCCGCCCTCGGCGCGTTCGCGCGCAAAGTTACCCCGGTTCGTGCTGCCCAGAATAGTGCCGCCTCGCGGGAGCAATCCGCGCACATCGTCTACGATCAGAGGGCGCATTCGCGTTTCGCCCAACAGACCTTCGAACCCGTCTTCTATACCGACAACGCCCCAGCCGTAGATGTTAATCGCGGCCTTTACGACCGCACGCAGCACAGCATTGAGCCCGGGCGCGTCTCCGCCCCCGGTCAACACCCCTATTCGTTTTATCGTTGAAGCCACTCATACCTCCGATTTTAGATTTTAGATTTTGGATTTTGGATTGCGAACGAAAGAGCCGTCGACAATCCTCCAATCCAAAATCCAAAATCCAAATTCGCGCCGCGCGAAGCGCATCATGCGCCATCAAAATCCAGATGGTTCGTCCTGTCGCATATCGATCAACTCGATCGGGTGGTTGCCTTCGAGCATGCCGACGCGATAAAGATTATGGCAGAGCATCTGAGGCGCGCCCGTGAGCACTAGCCTTGACGAGCGGGAGCGCAGCCGGCGCAAAAAGTTTATGGCGGCCGCAAGCCCTGCCCCGTCGTCAATATCAAGCCCCGACAGATCCAGTGTGACCGCGCCGCTTGGCTCGGAAGCGAATGTCTCAAACAGAGCGTCAAGCTCCGAGGCTGTCGCTTCGCACAATTCACCTTCAACCATTATTGTGTCACCTGCGGCCCGCGCGATCAATTGCGGGCCGCAGGGATGCTTGTCCATAGAGATAGTTTAACCGAGTTACTTCTTCTTGTACTTGTCGAACCAGCCGCGCAGATAGAGAATCTGCGAGAGCCTGTTCGACGGATGGCGAGGCTGGAAGTTGAAACCATGATATTCATCGACAAGACGCACCATTACCGTATCCACTTTGCGCAGCTTTAGCGCGCGGTAATACTGCTCTGTCTGCTCCATCGGAGTGCGCAAATCCAGCTCGCCCGTCAACAGCATTGTCGGAGTCTTCACGTTGCCGACGTAGGTTATGGGCGAGCGCCGCAGGTGCTCTTCCGGGTCCTCCCAGGGGAGCTTCTTGAAGTTGTAATACCAGCTTGACCCGTCCGTCGTCCCCACGAAGCTGTACCAGTTGATGACGGGCTTCATCGAGACGGCCGCCGCGAAACGATCCGTGTGACCGACTATCCACGCGGTCAGAACACCGCCGCCGCTGCCGCCCGTCACAAAGAGATTTCTCTCATCGACGTAGCCTTTCTTGATGACGGCGTCCACACCGTTCATCAAATCGTGGTAGTCGTCTCCGGGATAGTTGTTCTTAATCGCGTTGCCGAACTCCTGGCCGTACCCCGTGGAGCCGCGCGGGTTCGTGTACAACACCAGATAGCCTTCGGCGGCGTGATTCTGAAACTCGAAATCGAACCCGACCCCGTACATGGAGTGCGGCCCGCCGTGAATGTACAAAATCATGGGATATTTTTTCGACGGGTCGAAATCGGGCGGCTTTATGACCCAGCCTTGAATCTTCTTCCCGCCCACGGAGTCGTACCATATCTCTTCGACCGCGCCGAGCCGCCGGCCTTCGAGCAGATCTTCGTTAACCGCAGTGATCTTTTTAAGGACCGGCTGCTTCAGGTTGAAGACGAACACGTCGCCGGGCTCGGTCGGGCTTCTCAGCACGGAGGCCGCCAGCCCGTTGTTTGCGACCGAAGAGACCGCGATTTGATGAACTCCGGTCGTAACCGCGCGCGGCTCGCCGCCCTTGACCGGCATGAAATGGATGTTATTCGAGCCGCGATCTTCAGCCGCGAAATAGATTCCGCTGGAATCCATCGCCCAGATAAGCCCGCCGGGAGAGCGATCAAACCCCTGACTGAGCAGCCGCTTGTTTCGGCCATCGATGTCCATCACATAGAGCTTCGACACAGTATAAGTGTCATCCGACTGGTCGTACCCTGTGTAAGCGATATAACGCCCATCGGGCGAAACCGCAGGGTTCGAGTCGGGGCCGTTGCGATCCGTCAGCGCGCGAATCTGATTGTCCTTCAAAGAGAGCGCATAGATCTCCTGACCCCCGCGAAGGTATTCGGCGTCGGGCTTACGGACGGCGCTGAAGATAATTGATTGAGAGTTGGGCGTCCATTCCGCGTTGCCGTGATTGTAATCGCCGTCGGTCAGTTGGCGAGGCGTCCCGCCCCCGTCAGGGATGACGAAAATATGGCTAAAGCCCTCGGGGCGGAAGCCCGCACCATCGGCGCGATAATCGAGCCGGCTGACGACGCGCGGAGGGTCGATCCACTTAGCGCCGGCCGGGCGCTGCGGCATCTTTATCATCACGTCTGCTCTGGCGGGGACACTCATGTTGAACGATATGCGCTTGCCGTCGGGCGACCATTGCAGGCTCGAAGGCCCGCGCTCAAGCCGGGTCAGTTGAGTCTCTTCGCCCGTGTCCATCCACTTGACGAAGATTTGCGCCCCGGCGGGCTGCCCCTGCGCGATATAGGCAATGCGCTTGCCGTCGGGCGACCATTCGGGCGAAGAGCCTTTGACCAGAAAGCGGTTCTTGCTGCCGTCCGCGTTCATTATCCAGACTTCGCTTTCGTACCTATCGTTGACCTTATCGGTCCAGCGCCGCGTGTAAACTATTTGATTGCCGTCGGGCGAAATCATCGGCGACGCAACGTATTCCCAATCCAGGAAAAGGTCGAGCGTCAGCTTATCCCGCCCATTTGCCCAGGCGCTTGCGGCCAGAGCCGCGACGAGCGCGAGCACGAGAAAAGACCTTAGTTGTCGCATAAGGGGACTCCTATCCTTCGATCATGTAATCCACTGGTAAAAGCCTGTTTTGATGGCTGAACTTATTGGTGAAGCGATTCTAAGGTTGTACTGATGCCAGGGTCAAGCCGCGAAGAAAATTGCCACTACGGTTTCGCTTCGCTATCATGAAATCAGGTCCGTAAACCGCTCGTCTGACAGGAGAACGCTATGGAGCATTCCGAGGGATTTCTAAAGCTGGTCAACGAGGCTAAAGGTCGCGTCCGCGAAACCACGCCCGAGCATGTGCGAAAAAAACAGGAAGCAGGAGAGAGCTTTCATTTCGTAGACGTGCGCGAAGACAACGAATGGCAAAAAGGCCATGCCGCAGGCGCACGCCACTTGGGCAAAGGCATAATCGAACGCGACATCGAAAATGACATCCCGGATCACGAGGCCGAGATCATTCTCTACTGCGGAGGCGGATACCGCTCCGCGCTCGCAGCCGACGCGCTTCAGCGAATGGGTTACACAAATGTCATCTCGATGGACGGCGGATGGAAACGCTGGCGCGAGCTTGGCTATCCCACAGAGAGTGAATGAAACTTCTCTTCGCCCGATGAAAAAAATCGATCACGCAAACGACATAGAGCAGCCGCACGTAGTCTTATCAAAACGCAGACGCCGCGCCGTTACAGCCGGAGTCATGCTCGGCATGTTCTTAGCCGCGCTCGAAGCTACGGTCGTAGGCACAGCGATGCCCACTGTCATCCAGACTCTCGGAACGCTCGATCAGTATAGCTGGGTCTTCTCTGCATACCTGCTGACATCGACCGTGACGGTCCCGGTCTGGGGGAGGCTCTCGGACCTTTATGGACGCCGCCCGCTATACCTCGCGGGCATTGTCTTCTTTCTACTGGGGTCGGCGCTTTCGGGCGCGTCACAGACGCTCACTCAATTAATTATCTTCCGCGCGATTCAGGGGCTCGGCGCGGGCGCGTTGATACCGCTCAGCATGACTATCAACGGCGACATCTACACCATGAGCGAGCGAGCGCGGATACAGGGACTCTTCAGCGGCGTATGGGGGCTCGCCTCGATACTCGGCCCGCTGGCAGGCGGTTTCATAACCGACCATTTCTCTTGGCGCTGGGTCTTCTACATAAACTTGCCTTTCGGGCTGGCCGCCGCCATCATCGTCGGCCTCGCGCTGGTAGAGCCGAAGAGGACCAGGCGACCTGTCATAGATTACTGGGGCGCGACGTGGCTGACGATCTCAATAACATTGCTGCTCGTCGCGCTCGTCGAAATGGGCGACCGCGAAATGTGGACAAGCCCGCTGACGATAGGCTCGGCAGTCGGCTTTATACTTTTCGGCTATCTATTCATCTGGACGGAACGCCGCGCGGTCGAGCCAATAATCCCGTTCTCGCTTTTTCACAACCGCGTGGTCACCGTTGGATCGATTACCAACTTCCTGATCGGCGCGGCGATGTTCGGCGTGATCACGTTCATTCCCCTCTATGTCCAGGGCACGCTCGGAGGCACAGCGACCGACGCGGGCACTGCGTTGACTCCCCTCCTGCTCGGCTGGGTGGCGCTTGCGATCATAGGCGGGCGATTGATGCTAAGGATAGGATACAGGCCGACGGTGCTGGCGGGGCTGTCGCTTTTGACGATCAGCTTCGCGACCCTATTGATGATTAATCAGGCGACGCCGCGCTGGTGGCTTCTGGCCTCGATGGCGTTGATGGGATCGGGGATGGGGCTGGGGATGTTTGCACTGCTCGTCACCACGCAGAACTCCGTTTCACGCGACCAGCTTGGCACTGCAACTTCGTTCACCCAGTTTGCGCGCTCTATTGGCGCGACGCTCGGCGTGGCGGTTATGGGCGCGGTCTTGACCATAGGCCTCACCTCTCACGTCGATGACATTCAACGCGAGAGCGGCATGCCGAGGGAGGAAGTCGTCCGCGTGGTCCGCAAGCCGAACGCGCTCATAGACCCCATCGCGCGGAGACAGATGACGGATCAAGCGCCTCTGCTATTTGAAGCGATCAGGGGCGCGCTTGGCGGGGCGCTGCATCACGTATTCCAGGTGGGATTTGTGCTGGCCCTCCTTGCTTTCGCATCCGGTTTCTGGCTGCCCGCAAGCCTCGCCAGGCCGAAACTCGAAACCACGCCCGAAGCAGAGCGCGTCCCGACTTCCGCCGCGGAATGCGAAAAACTGCTCATGGCCGAGATGACCACTATCGACGCGGAGAACGAGCCCGTGGCCGAGCGCGGGGATTAACTGATCGCCGCGTAGCGGCGGTGTGATTTTAGACCGGCGTTTCAACGCCGGGGCCCAATGTCGATATTACGAGTCGTCGCGTCAGCGACGGCTGATTCAATCGTCGCTGACGCGACGTGATTGATTGATGGCGCTTGATCCGTGCGCTAAAGCACACGGCTAAAATCACACTGCCGCTACGCGGCGACTTATTTAAACACTTCGATTAATTACTCACCTGCCTCTTGAACAATTCGATCAGCATAGCGGGCCTATCGGTCTTGATCGCGTCGGCGCCCATCAGCCGCATCGCCTGGGCTATCTCCGGCGAGTCGACGGTGTAGACCCACACCTCCACGCCCGCGCGGTGCGCCGCGTCAACGACCTGGCGCGAGAGCCTTTCATGCGAGACGGAGATTGAATGCGGTTTGAATTTCAAGACTCGCTTCAGCGTCTTATCAAACATCGCAGAGCCTTCGAAAGATGGGTTGATGTGCAGCTTGATGCGCGGGCCTAGTTTATCGCGCAGCTTTTCGGCGGTCTTCAAGTCGGGCGGCTCAAGCACTACGCGGTCGAGTTGGGGAAATCCTCTCAAGATTGAAATAGTCTTATCGACAAGCTCATCGAATCGCGGC
This sequence comes from Blastocatellia bacterium, assembly GCA_036277095.1. Lineage (GTDB taxonomy): Bacteria > Acidobacteriota > Blastocatellia > UBA7656 > UBA7656 > DASUNP01. The sequence continues at coordinate 76,178 of DASUNP010000054.1, read as the reverse complement.
GCGCGCTTCAGCTCGACGTTGAGCCAGCCCGTCTTGACCGTGGCAAGCAAGTCTTGAAACGTCGGCACGCGACGCCCGCCCGTGTCTTCACCCACGGGAACCAGAGTCTGAGCAGACAGCTCCGCGTAAGTCATCTCAGCGATTGATCGAGTGCGTTGAGCAGGGGCGAGCCCTTCGACGCGGCCAAATCTGTCGTCGTGATAAAGCACAATGACGCCGTCGCGCGTCAACCGCAGGTCTGTCTCAATCCCCTCAGCGCCGATCCTTAACGCGCGCTCGAACGAGGCGATGGTGTTTTCAGTAGACTCTTTCGCGCCGCCGCGATGGGCTATGACTTGAGTCCTGTTCCCCCTCAAGGTCTCTTGCGCGGTCGCGGCCGTCGGCAAGATCGCGATCAATAAAAGGATGATGTTAAAAGCAAATCTCATATGATTAACTGCCGAAATGTTTTTTAAGCCGTTCGTAAGTCGTCGCCAGGTCTTCCGGCAGCACGCGCGTCTCCCCGACTATTGAAACGAAGTTTGCGTCTCCCGTCCAGCGGGGCACGACGTGCAGGTGAATATGATCGGCCACGCCCGCGCCCGCGCTGCGGCCCAGGTTCATCCCTATGTTAAAGCCGTCAGGGCGATACTCGGCTTCAAGCGCCGTCTGCGCGCGTTTAGCCATCTCCATCATCTCGGTAGTCGTCTGGCAATCGATCGCGGCGAGCGAATCCACATGCTCGTAGGGCACGATCATCAAGTGCCCGCTCGTGTAAGGGTAGAGATTCAGTATTATAAAATTCAGATCGCCGCGATGGACGATCAAGAAATCCCGGTCATTCCCGTCGCGGGCGCGGCAGAAGACGCAGCCGGTCTCTTTATCAGCCGAAGCGATGTATTTGTAGCGCCAGGGGCTAAAGATGTGTTCCATAGCCGTATCCACAAGCCAGCAGTCAGAAGCCAGAATAAATGCTGATGACCAGATAAACCAAGAGCCAGAAGAAGGATTAAGTCCGACTTCTGGCTCCGCGCTGCGACGAAGTCGCATCATGCGCTATGGATTTCTGACTGCTGGTTTCTACTCTTCGCGCTTCTTGTCCGACGTAGCGCCGAGCAGGTTTGCGATGTCGCCGAGCGTCGCCATCCCGGAGCCCGTCTCGTGGTACGTGCGCACGTCTTCGGGATCATTCTCCTTGCCCACGGCTCGCGCCGACAGGCCTATTTTCTTCTGGCCCTGATCGAGCTTCAGAATCTTAAACGGGAGAACCTGCCCGATCTTCACCGCGTCTTCGGGCTTCTCGACGCGCTCGTCGGAAAGCTCCGAAACGTGGCAGAGTCCTTCGATGCCCTCTTCGATCTCGACGAACGCGCCGAAGTTGGCGAATCTCACTATGCGCCCCTTTATCACGTCGCCGACCTTGTGCGTCTCGAAGAAGCGGTCCCAGGCATTCGGCTCAAGGTCTTTGATCGAAAGGCTGAGGCGGCGATTCTCGACATCGATGTTCGTGATGACCGCATCGACCTGTTGCCCTTTCTTGAGAACGTCCGAAGGGTGCTTGATCCGCTTGGTCCACGAGATGTCAGAGACATGCACGAGCCCGTCTATGCCGTCTTCGATCTCGACGAACGCGCCGAAATCCGTAAGCGAGCGTACTTTGCCACTCACGCGCGAGCCTTGGTGATAACGGCCCGGCAGAGACTCCCACGGGTCCTCGGTGATCTGCTTGATGCCGAGGCTGACGCGCCGGTTGTCGGAGTCGACTTCAAGGACTACGGCCTCGACCTCTTGCCCGATCGATAGGAGCTTCGACGGGTGCTTGAGTCTCTTCGACCACGTCATCTCCGTTACATGGACGAGGCCCTCTACGCCCGCCTCGATCTCGATGAACGCGCCGTAGTCTGTAAGGCTTACGACCTTGCCGCGAACGCGCGAGCCCACGGGGAATCGTTCCGCGACCGATTGCCAGGGGTCGGGGAGCAGTTGCTTGTAGCCCAGGCTTATGCGCTCTTTTTCGCGGTCGAACTTCAGCACTTTGACCTGGACCGTGTCGCCGACTTTCAGGATGTCGTTGGGCGAGGTGATGCGGCCCCAGCTCATGTCTATGATATGGAGCAGGCCGTCTATGCCGCCCAGATCAATGAACGCGCCGTAATCTGTAATGTTCTTGACAGTCCCTTCGAGCACCACGCCCTCTTCGATGTTGGCGAGCGTCTCAGCCTTCTTCTTGCTGGTGCTCTCTTCCATCACGGCCTTGCGCGAGACGACGACGTTGCCGCGCTTGCGGTTGAGCTTGATTACGCGGACTTCGATCTCCTGGCCTATGTAGGATTCGAGGTTGCGCACGGGCCGCGTGTCGACTTGAGAGCCGGGGAGGAACGCGGGGACCCCGTCAAGGTCTACGCGCAAGCCGCCCTTGATGCGGTCGAGCACGCGCCCCGTGATCGTCTCGTGGGACTGGTTGGCGCGGCGCAGCCGCTCCCAGGATTGAACGCGCACGGCGTCGGCGCGCGAAAGCACCGCGTAGCCGTCCTGGTTTTCGAGGCTCTTGATTAAGACATCGACTTCGTCGCCGCGCTTGACGGTGAGATTGCCCTGCCGGTCGTGAAACTCTTCGCGCGGGACGACGCCCTCGGATTTGTAGCCGATGTCGATCAGGACGTTCTGTTCGGAAATGCCGACGACCATGCCGCGGACGATCTCGCCCTCTTGCTTGGATACAGCCGTTTCCTTCTCGTAATTCTCAAGCAACGCGCCGAAGTCTTGCCCGGCAGTCTGCTCCGTAGCAGGCTCGCCCGAAGCCACAGGCTCGCCGGAAGCCGCAGGCTCGCCAGAAGCGGTTGATTCGTCAGAGGCGGTTGATTCACCAGACGCCACTGCCTCACTTGACTCATTAGCCTCGTTCGATTGCGCTTGCGCGCCGCCAGATTCTGTTGTCTCAGTCGCACCGCTCGTCTCTCGTTCGGCTGTGCTGTCTGGGCCGGTGGCGGAATCAAGCGAGGCAGTTTCTTCCCTGGCGCTGTCTGCCGCCGCGCTCACACCGGACTGGTTTATGTTATCTGTCGCCATTAATAGATGCTCCTCCTCAACTGCCGTATTCGTATAGTCGTCAGATAAATCCTCTTCTGACTTTTGGAACCGTTTATCTGATAGTATGCTTCATCAGATTGAATCGTTCAAGCCTCCCACTGCCGTTATGAAAAGCGAGGAGAGAAGGGATGGAGAGCCGTGCGAAGCGAAGCTTCTTAACGGAGGCCGCGCCTGCTCGAAGCGCAAAGCGAGCACGACAACTTTAGCTTAAGGTGTCGCTGGTGCTACGGAACTCTTTATAATCATAAAGAGCGTGGCAGGACTCTGAGCGCATGCGTCTATCCGTCTCTTCATAAAGCTTTAGAGGCAAGGGTCAACTCTACACTTTCACATAATGCATGTCAAGCAAGCCGCATCCTCAGACTTGAGTGCTGAGTGCTGAGTAAAAGAGAGTCTTTGTTTCTCACTCAGCACTCAGCACTCAGCACTGCCTATAGCGCCCTGGCATTCCTCCTGGGAATCATCACGACCGACCCGTCCGATCGCGGGCGCGATCTCGTGTCGTCTTTCGAGCGGTACATGCGCTTATCGGCCTGCATCATCAACTCCTCGAAACTCTGCCCGTCTGCCGGTATCGTAGCCGCGCCGATGCTTGCCGTCACGGATACCCTGTCCCCGTCGCTGGTGGTGTATGTGTATTGGCCGATCGCGCTCTGAATACGGCTGATTACATGTGCGGCCTGCTCGTGATCAGTCATCGCCAGCAGGATGACGAACTCGTCGCCGGCGTAACGCGCCACCATGTCATTCTCGCGCAACTGGCGGCGCAGCACCTGGCCGATGTTCAACAGAATGCGGTCGCCCACTATGTGGCCGAACGTGTCGTTGACCTGTTTGAACTCGTCGAGGTCGACTACGAGTATGGAGACGGGGTGCTGCGAACGGGCGGCTAGTGTCGCTTCTCTGTCGAAAAATATGCCGAAAGCGCGCATGTTCGGCAGCCCCGTCAGCGAATCGGTTAGCGCCGTCTGCCGAGCGTTCTCAAACAGCAGCGCGTTGTGCAAGGCGTCCGACACCGGCTGCATTATCATCTCCATAAGGCGCAGATGCTCGTCCGTGTAACGCGCCTGCTCGACCGAGTAGAGCGCGACCGCGCCTATGGCCACTCCGTCTTTCATCGCGGGGAAGACGACCACGCCCTTGTACCGCTCCGCCGCCCCGCTCCCGAGAAACGACAAATCGAGCATGGGCGAGGTGTTGTACATCGGGCGGCGGTTGGCGACGACCCAGCCGGTAATCCCTTCGCCTATGCGGAACGTGCGGCCCCGGAACAGGTCCATGTGAATCCCGCTCGCGTGCTCGACTCTCAACTCTTCTTTGCCCTCTTCGACGAGGTAGATAACGCACGTAGAGTAAGGGACCAGGTTATTGATGCGGCCAGCGATTATGGCGACGGTATCTTGCAGGCTCAAGGTGCTCGACAGCACACGTGCGATGTCGTGCAGCGTCATCACCTCCTGGTGGGCGGCGGCTATGCGGTCGAGCGCCACTTCTGTCAGCGGCCTCTGCTCTTCGGCGTAGCCTGCGGCGGGCGCGCTCGTGTTGGCCGCCATCGCGCGCGCGTGCGGCGCGGGCTCCGCCTCGGGTATAGCCATCGAAGCGATCTCTCTGTCAAAGTTCTTCAGGTTGTCTAAGAATAGATTCACCAGCGTGGGGTCGAAAAAGCTCCCGCTCAACTGGCTTATGTGAAGAATCGCTTCATCGCGCGTGAGCGCCTTGCGATAGGGGCGGTCTGAATGGAGCGCGTCGAAATGGTCGACGAGCGCGAGAATTCTTGCGCCGAGCGGAATCTCTTCTCGCTTCAACCCATCAGGGTAGCCGCAACCGTCCCACCGCTCGTGGTGCGCGCGCACGTATGTGGCGACAGGAAAACCGAATTTGACGTTTGAAAGTATCTCGGCCCCTACCACCGGATGAATCTTCATCTTCTCGAACTCGGCGGCCGTCAGCTTGCCCGGCTTGTTCAAAATGTAATCGGGCACTCCGAGCTTGCCTATGTCGTGTAGCAGCGATGCTGCTTCCAGCGCTTTCAGCTCGCGCTCTTTCATCCCCACCAGCTCGCCCAACCGGCTGGCGTAAACTTGCACGCGGCGTATGTGCCTGTGAGTCGTCTGGTCCTTGGCGTCAATGGCCATCGCGAGGGCTTCGAGCGTAGAGCGATGCACTTCGTTCATCTGCTCAAGGTGACGGCGCTCGTCATCGAGCTTCGCGTGGTAGGTCTTGAACGTGTAATAAATGATGAGCGGGATCGGCAAGGCCAGCGCCATCACTAGCACAGCGGCTTCTATCGTGTACCTGGAAAGCGTGTAGCCCGTTATGCCCGCCGCCGCCGCGCCCGCGAGATACGTGGTCGGCACCCAGGGGAACGTCTCGCGCCATATGTGGAAGAAGTTCCTGGCCCCGATCACGTTTGAAAGTATCGCCATCAACCCTATATTGGCCACGTAATGGCTCGCTGCCAGCGCCAGTATCGGCAGCACGATCAGCTCAAGCGTCTGCTGCTCGTAGCCGAGCAGGGAGTTTCTTTCCAAGTGCAAATACGCGAATCTGTAAACGTAGGCGGAAGCGAAGGCCGAGAGCGAAAGCACGGACATGTTGATTACGACATAGACCTGTTTCTTTGCGAGCTTGCGCGAGCCTGCGACGGCGTCGATCAGGCCGAGCACTGCCGCGTGGTAGGGGCCGAACAGAATTGCTGCCAGGAAAATAATTGATTCGGAGACCGAAACCACCGCCTTCGTGCCGGGCAGGCGGACCGGGCGCGGGCCCATGATGAAGGCTATGATGGCGGCGAAGACCACGAGCATAAACTGGCCCGCCGCCGTGCCTTCGAGTATGCGCGCGGCGGACGCGGCCAGCACCAACATTGCCAGCGCAACGATGAAGATACAGAGGGCGCGAGTCCTGAGGCTAAAATCGCGCAGGTCTTCAAGCAGGGGCTTCATACGGGCTCCTCCGACAGATGAGGTTTATATTTTTATTCGGTCGACGTTTTTATCTCGGTCTGGGATAAAGCGCGTGCGCAGGTCCGTTGATGCGCTCGGCTGTGATCCCGGCGAACTGCTCGCCCGAAAACAGCACCTCGATGGCCGACCCGACAACAGAGCTTTGATCGATCAGGTTCTCGGACCAGGAATTCTCAGCCTCCCATTGACTCATTCCGCTTGACTGATTAATCATCAAGGCGTCGGACACGTTACCCACCACCATCACTCCGCCGACCACCATCACTCCGCCGACCACCATCACTCCGCTCGACCACATGTTTTCGCCTGGGAGGATGAGATCGAGGTAAGGCAATAATAGACCGCCTACTCTCGCCCCCTGCGCGCTGAACGCGCGGAAGCCGATAATGGGAAAGTGTGCAAAGACCACTCCGTCCGAGTATATGCAATTGCCCCACGTCACAGTCTCGCCCGCGATGACGCTTGTGAATTCGAGATTGGCGTTCGTGGGCCCGAGGTTGGCGTTCCCGCCGATCAAGACGCCGCCCGCCGGCATACGGTGTGCGCTCGCGCTGAAGGCGCGAGCGACTCGCACGGCCGCCGCCGAGTTCAAAAGCCCCGCCCCTTGCGTGACGAGCGCGAGCGCATTTGGAAGCCCTGCCAGCGACGAAAGCCTCTGAGCGGAAAAGCGAAGTATGGCTTTGACATGACGAGGCAGAAGCGAGGGGTTCGTTTGCAGCATCAACGCGATGGTCCCCGAGACTACGGGCGCCGCCACTGATGTGCCGCTCATCCTCAGATAGATCGCGTCAGCGCCTTCGCGATAGACCACGGCTTCCGGGTGCGAGACGGCAAGCACGGAGTCAGGCGAGCAGGAAGCGACTACGCTCGACCCGATGGCTACGAGGTCGGGCTTCGCGGCCCCGTCGACGAGCGTCGGCCCGCGCGAGCTGTAGCTCGCCACCATGTCGTCCGAGCGGTTGGCTGTCTGCTGAGAAGCGGCCGCGCCTACGGTTATCACCGCAGGGTGATTGCCCGGCGCGAGTATCGAGCCGTAGACGGTGCGCCCCTGGGCGTCCTTGCCGAAATTCCCTGCGGCGACCACGACGGCCACGCCCGCCGCGACGGCCGCTTCCGCTGCCCGGCACAGAGGGTCACGGAGGTAAGAGTCTGTCACGAGAGAGCCGATCGAGAGGTTGGCGACGCGGATGTTGAATGCCTGGCGATTCGTTACTATCCACTGAAGCGCGGCGATCGTGTCGCTCATGCGCCCCGTGCCGTCCGAGCTAATGACGCGAAGGTCGATCAGGCTGGCGTTGAAAGCCATCCCGGCAAAGCTCGCGCCCGCGCTCGTCATCCTCATCGAATCTATCCCGGTCCCTGCCGCGACGGCGGCGACGTGTGTGCCGTGGCCGTACGGGTCATAACCGACTCTCAACTGCTCGGCGTTGAGCGGCTCGTCTGAAACAAAGTTCTTACGGTGGATCACCCGGCTTGATGAAGTGTTTGTAAGCGAGCGCAGATCAGAGCGGAGGCCGTCTCCGCCATAGATTCCGCTGTCGAGCACGGCGATTGTAACGCCCGTGCCGTTCGGGCCGTTACGCGCGATGTAGCCCGATTGCTGGACTACGGGCGCGCGGCTGTTTGCCAAACCGTCTGCGCCTATCACCTGAGACGCGCCCGTCGCCGCGAGCAGGTGAATCTGGCTGCTGTTTGTCTCTGCGAGCGAAGCGAACGTCTGAGAGTCCGCCGAAATATAAAGCGCGTCGGGCGCGTCGGCCACGGCGCGCAAACCCAGCACGGGAAGCTCTGCGACGAGCGCGTCTATAAGCTCAAACTCGCCTAACGGATTGCCGCCTTGCTTGACGATCTCAGCTCGCAAGCCTGCGAGCTGTCCTTTTTGCGCCTGAGCTATGACGCGGACTGTTTGTTGAATGGCTCCATTCGAGATCCGGTTGAGATCGGGCGAAAGTCTGGTGCTGGTAGCTGCGTATTCGCCGGCCCGCCGCGCGCGAGTCGCGGTACTGGCAGCGGGCCAGTGAAGAAGCGATAAAAGAACCAGACACGCCAGCACGCCCCGGCTTCTGCATCGGGCTGTCCAGTTATTCATTTTTGGTTCCCTCCGGTTAAAAGGGAAACCTTCGGGTTCATGAGGAGCGAAAGTTTCCTGCAAAAACTAAAGAAGCCCGCAACACCAGGATTATGGGACAACCGGCGTGCAGGCTCATCGAGTTACTTGCCTTCACTTCGGCAACCGCCATTCCATAAACGCGCGAGGGGTCACGGTCTTTAGGCCGGCAGTTTTGCGTCCACTCTCTTTCGAGAAGTGTCACCTTTGTCGGTGAAGAAAAATCTAGCGATCAGAATGCAAAGAGCAATTTCGGCGCTATACAAAATGTCGCATTAAGTGTCTGTCTGATTGAGACAGGGTCTGGATTCTACGCTCAGGCCCCAATAGTGTCAAGAATTATAATCATCCTCACCCCGTTGGGGAGTGCTGAGCAGGCTGTCGGCGACGTAGGCGCGCATGTCCAGCGGCCAGATGACCGTGAACGTGGACCCGAGGCCCGGCGCGCTTACGACTTTGATTCGGCCCCCGAGCAGCTCGACCAGTCGCTTGGTGATGGGCAGCCCGAGCCCCGTGCCGCCGCTGTGGTGTGGGCTTGCGATGTTGACCTGCCGGAACTCTTCGAAGATGAGCGGCACCTGTTCGTCTTCCATGCCGATGCCCGTGTCCGTGACTTCGACGTGCCACATCTGCCCTGCTTCGCGCATGGCCTTTATCGTCACCGCGCCGCCCGAAGGCGTAAACTTGATAGCGTTGGAAGTGAGGTTGGTTATAACCTGCGCAACTTTCGTGGGGTCGGAGTTTATCTCGGGCAGGTCGGGCGAGACTTCGTAGCTGAGCGTGATCCCTTTGCTCGTGGCCGTCTGATTCAACCCATTACAGATGGAGTCGATCAATTCCGCCGCGCTAAACGGCTGCACCTTGATCTGCATCCTCCCGGCCTGGAGCCTTGAAAGATCGAGGAGATCGTTTACGAGAGTGACCAGCATGGTCGCGGATTTCTCCAACCGCTCCACGGTCTCGCGCTGGCGCGGGGTGAGCGGCTCCCGCTTGTCGCGCCCGAGCACCTGAATCAACCCTATGATAGCGTTCAGCGGCGTTCGCACTTCATGCGCGATGGTCGAGATGAAGCGCGACTTCATCTCGTCGACCTGCTTGAGCTTTTCGTTCGCCGCCTGGAGCTCGCGGTTCGCCTGTTCGAGGTCGCGGCGGCTCTCCGTTAGCTCGCCCAGCACGCGCACGAGCTCTTTGTTCTGGGCTTGCAGCTCTTCGACTGCGCCCGACTCGCTCGACGAAAAGAAGAGCTGGCGGATTTGGTCTATAGGTTTGAGCGCGCGCTGGTCCGTATCGAGCCATTTAACGGCCTCCACGCGCGTGCCGCTCCCCGGAGAGCTTTCGATGTTGAACTCGTCCATCATCCGCCGCGAGCCGCTGATTCCCTTGCCCAATCCCGTCTTTGATTGAAACCTGCCCGACAGCACTCTATCCAGGTCCTCTATCCCGGGTCCGCTGTCTTCGGCGACTATCTCCATGCCGGTCTGCCCATCGCGCTCGACTACAGAGACGGTGATGCTCCCGGTCCTGGCATATTCGTAGATGTTTCGCGTAAGCTCGCTCACGGCGGTCGTGAGCTTTATCTGCGTGACATTATCGAAACCGAATTCGCGGGCGACCAGGCGGATGCGGTCACGGACGCGGACTATGTCGGCCTCGCTGCGAATAACGATTGAGCCTATCTTCTCGCGCCGAGGCGTCCTGTCACCGGTCAAACCGAATAACTCCGAGGTCAAAACGTCAGCCTCCCACAAAGAATCGTCGCGTCATCATTCGGGCGTCCGTAATCGCGCATGACGACGCCACAAAACAACTGCGGATCGAGCCCCAAAAGTCCCGGATAGTTGTCGAGGTCCCAGCGGTCCGATATGCCGTCCGTAGACAAGATCATAGTCGCGGCGCGCGGCAATTGCTCTTTGAATACCTTTACGCGATCGAGCCTGGAGCCGAGCGTGCCGTTGAGCGAGATGAACCTGAGCGGCTTGCTCGCGCCCAGCACGCGGAAATCGGTGTTGCCTATCCCTGTATACTCGACCGTGCGGTTGGTCCAATCTATCAGGGCCAGCCCCATCACGGCGCCCCTCGTAGACCGCAAAGCCTCGTGCGCCTCGCGGAGTATCACTTCGACCGACGATCCCGAGTTTTCCTCGATCGAGGCGATGGCCGCAGCCGTGGCGGCTCGCGCGCCTTCGCCATGCCCGAGGCCATCTATTATCGCAATGAGCTGACGGTCTTCAAACGTCTTGATTATGTAACCGTCGCCGTTGCTCTCTTCGCCTACCTGCGGGCGGGTGAATGCGCCCCAGCACGATTGCGCGTTTGAAGCATGAGGCGCGCCTTCGGTTAAGTATTTTCGTAAGACGATAGTTGTGCCGTGATTCGTGCGCCCGTACATCGAGAGCCGCCGCGTGGAACTAGGAACTGTCGAATAGATGTAGAACTCGTCGACCATGCGCTTGACTGCGCCGAGGCCCGCGCCCATCGAGCCAGTCGTCGTGTAGCCGTCTTCAATCGCGGCTGCGGTGTCTTCTATGCCGGGGCCTTTGTCGACGTATATGATCTCCAGCCCCGGCGGGTCCAGGCGCGTGTCCGTCTCTGTGAAGTAAATCTGCCCGGTAGAGCGCCCGAACTTTATGGCGTTCGAGCCGACCTCCTTGACGGCAATGTCGATTTCGGCCATCTGCCGCTCGGTGAACTCAAGCTCCGCCGCGCACCTTCTAAGCGCCCTCCGCGCCTGACCTATTCTCGCCTCTTCGTTCAGAACAACACACTCGTATGATTTCATTCTTTCACTTAACCAGTGCTGAGTGCTGAGTAATTGTCCGTTACTCAGCACTCAGGACTTACTAAAGCCATTTGGTTATTTTAACAATCGTCCCTTCGCCGAGCACGGATTCGATCTCGAAATCATCGACTAAGCGGCGCGACCCCGGGAGGCCCTTGCCGAGCCCGCGGCTTGTCGTGTAGCCGTCCGTCATGGCGAGTTTTATGTCTGGTATTCCAGGCCCGCTGTCTTCAAACTTTATGTGGAGACCACGCCGATTGCCTTTTCTTACCGGAAGGATTTCGACAAGTCCTCGCTCGGCGTAAAGCCTGATGTTGCGCGCAAGCTCGCTGGCAGCCGTAACAAGTCGCACCTGATCTACGTGGCCGAACCCGGCGCGCGCGGCTGCCTCGCGCACGCGGGCGCGAACCCGGACTACATCGTCATTGTCTTCGATTTGTATCCGGTTAATTTCCTGCTGTTGCATGCCAGTCGTCCGCGCCGGCGGCCCGTCTTCGCTGCTTGTCTTTCATTCGCTCGCGGAGTATGCGGAGCCCGTCATCCACGTCGAGCGCGGTCGAGACGCCTTTAAGCTCCAGCCCCAGCTCCACGAGCGTTATGGCGACGGCGGGTTGTATGCCCACGACGACGGTCTCTGCGTCCATGATCGAGGCCATCGAGGCGATGTCGCTGAGCATGCGGCCCGTGAACGAATCGACCATCTCAAGCAGCGATATGTCTATGAGCACGGCGCGCGCGCTGGTCCGCTCGATCTGTTCGAGGACGCGCTGTTGCAGCTCGACCACGGCTCGGTCGTCAATGTCTGATTGGATCGAGACGAGCAGGACGTCTCCGACTTTAAGGATGGGCACTTTGAACGCGCTCATCTATGTCTCCCCCTTCGGTCCCGGCGTCCGAGTCTGTGGCCGAGTTTATCGGCACCACTTTCTGCCTCGTAAGCTCGAAAGCCATGCGGATGCCGTCCGAGAGTTGATTGCGTGTGATGATACCCGCAAGGTCTATCCCCAGGTGAACTATCGTCTGCGCGATCGATGGCCCGACGCCCGTGATGATGCAGGTCGAGCCCAACAATCGAACGGCGTTGACGGTCTTTATCAGATAGTTCGCCACCTGCGTGTCGACCGTGGGCACGCCCGTGATGTCGAGTATCGCGACTTCCGCGCGCGAGCGGACTATCCGCTCAAGCAGCCGCTCCATCATCAACTGCGTGCGCCGGCTGTCGAGCGTGCCGATCAGCGGCAGACAGATTATGCGGTCCCATATCTGCACGACCGGCGTCGACAGTTCTAGCATGTCCTGCTGCTGCTGGCGTATGACGCGCTCGCGGTTCTTGATCGTCGAGACGAAGATGAAGGAGCCCAGCTTGTCCAGGCCCTTGGACAATTTGTTCACCTCGTCGAGCAGGATCTGAGGGTCGTCCTGGTACTCGTCGCGCAGAAACGGGAGCAACGTCTCTTTTAGGCTGAAGACATAAAAGGCCGTCTCGGACGGGCTGAACGCCTGTGCGGCGCGCGCTTCGGATATGTCGAGCAGCAATCGGCGTATCGCGTTGAACTCTTTGCCGCGCATCTCTTCGACGTTCGAGTTGGCGATAGCCGTGACAAAGGCGCGGAGGAAAGACTGCGAGTCGGCGGTCATCTCTTCGCCCGATATGAGCGTCTCGCGGAAGTCCGGCGAGTTCACGCGGTTCTCTATCCATGATTCGAGAATCTCGCTCTCGCGCTCGCTGAGCATCCTGATTGTCCGAGGATTAGGGGTGTTCTGGAGTGCGTTGTTGTCAGATGTCAAACCTGATCTCCTCCTTACCTGGTTCGCGTCCTTGCACGTCATTATGACATCCCGCAGGCGCGCGAAGCAATCAAAGCGGCGCTCACCCTGACCGTTTTCGCTACGACAGCTTGTATCATTAATGGCAGGCGAAAGAATCTGAACCGGCGAAATAGGCTCTAACGCGCGCAATCTTGCTGGCACGTCGCTTGATTTATAAAACCTGGATGAAACCCCGCCGGTGCTCGGCGGAGGCAATAAAACCATAGGAGGGAATGAGCATGGGTTTTAACAAGGATGAAGTGGAAGGCAAATGGGACAAGACCAAGGGCGCGGTGAAAGAGAACGTAGGCCGCGCGATCGATGACCGCGACCTGGAAGCTGAAGGAAAGATGGACCGCGTCAAGGGGAACGTCAAGGAAGGCTTCGGCGAAGTCCGCCGCAAGACGGGCGAGGCCATCGAGGACATCGGAGAGGATATCAAGCGATAACCTGATCTCCGAGCAACTGAAAGAGCCGGGCGGTTGAAATCGCCCGGCTTTTTATTTGCCCTCTACTTTCGACGAGCCGAAGGCGTGCGTGAAAAACCCTTTCAAGCTGCGCCCTATCCCTACCGGCTCGTCTTCGCTCCTGACGACGAGCACGGGGCATTCGGCGCGGTTAACTATCTCGCGAGTGATGTTGCCCATTATGTAGGTCCGAAGCGTGCTGCCCGTGGGCGATGAGCCGGTCACCACCAGGTCGTAATCACCCCGGCGTATCTCTTTGAACACTTCGCTGATGACCAGCCCGTGGCGGAGCCGGACTTCGCTCTCTATGCCCAGGCGGTCGAGGACTTCTTTCTCGCGCCGCAGATTCTGTCCGAGATCCGTGTTCGAGTGCAGCAGCAGGTTTATGTCCTCTTCCATCTTGATGAGGTCAGAGAATACTTCGGGCGGCTGGTTTACTACGTGAAAGAGCGTGACCGTAGCATCGGTGGCGCGGGCAATCTCACCCGAAAACTCTACGGCCTTGTCTATGTATTTTTCGCCGCCGCTACAGATCAGCAGACGCTTGAGCGAGCTCTTATTGCCGATCACTACGAGGACGGGCGGCGAGACCGCTTTGATTATCTTATAAGCCTTGGCCGACATCAAAAACGGGCCGCGCGTCCCTTTGCGAGAAGCGCCTATCACAACGAGGTCGTAAACAGTCTCTTCGGTCCTCTTGACTATCTCTTCTATGGGGACCCCGGCCTTTGTTATCAGCTCCGCACGCACGCCGCGCTCTTTGAGCAACTGCTGGCCGCGCCGCAGAGATTCAAAGACCCTGTCATCATCTTCGACCTTTTCGGTTATGCCGAATATAGTCGCTTCGGCGCGACAGCCTTCGGCAATCAGGCCGCCGAACCGGATGGCGTTTTCAGCCTGGCTCGATCCATCGCTACAGATCAGGATTTTCATCGCGAAACGATCATATAATCTGAGATTTCAAATCTCAAATCTGAAATCTCAGATTGGCTGCTGGATTCTTTCGAGGACGGGCGGGGAGTTGTTGTTCTTTGGCTTATTCGAATTCGCGGGCCTCGGATCGGCAGGCACCGGCTTGACGGGGTCTATGACGGGCGGCTCGGGCCTCGGTTTCGGCGCGTTCTTGTTCGCCGCGCCTGACGCGTTCTTGTTTTCGGGCTCTGCCTCTTCCTCCGAAGCATCGGGGTCTTCTTCCTCCTCGCCCGCTTCGGCATCCGGTTTAGCCGGGGTAGAAGCATTGGCGGGCAATCCGCTCGCATTATTCGAATTAATAGCCGGCTCTCGCGGCGCGCCGGCTAAAGCGGCGCGCGCCTGGGCGGTAATGTCTTCGGCTTTCTGCTCATACCGCTCGGCTCTATCAATGATCTGAGGGTTATACTCCTGCACTTGCTGGTAAGCGCGAAGCTCTCCCTGCCACTCGGAAAGCTGCGGCAGGTAGCTGCGGAGCGGATGATCCTTCGGCAAAGAATCGACGCGCGCGATTGCCTCCGTGATAGCCTGTTGAGCATCAATGACGGCTTCGCCCGTCGTGCTCGCGCCAAAGATGCGATTCCCGAAAAGCAGAAATCCCGCCACGCCTGCGACGACAAGTAAGCCGACCACTATCGCGATCGTCGTCCCGCTCATCCCGCTGCGGTGCGGATGTGCATGGCCGCCGCGCAAAACGGTGGGCCGCGCGACTTCCCTGACCCCTGAATCCGTCGCGCCGGGTCCCGCCCCCAACTCCTGCCGGTCATATAGAGTTTCAGGAGCTTGATTAACAGGAGCCTGATTAACAGGAGCCTGATTAACAGGCGTCTGAGCGACGGGCGTGTCGGCGGGCCTGGGCCGTGGGCGAACGAGCGTCACCTCGTCGGCCTCGGCGGCGTTGGCCTCGTCGGGCACAGGCGGCGGCATCTCGTCCTCGCCTATGGGAACGCTTATGCGCGAGAAAGCCCCGCCGCGCGCCCCCGCGCGAACGGGCTGGCCGAAGCCTGCGGCCTGTTCGAACTCGCGCGCCAGTTCCCCAGCGCTCTGAGGTCTGAGGGCCGGATCTTTTTCGAGCGCCTTCATCACGACGGCTTCCACTTCTGCCGAGATGTCTGGCCGCTTCTCCCTGAGCGGGGCGGGCGGCGTGGCGGCGTGCGCCATCAGAAGCCGCGTCGACGAATCCCCTTCGAAAGGCGCTTCGCCCGTCAGCATTTCGTAGAGCACTACGCCGACAGAGTATATGTCGCTTCTGGCGTCAACGGGCTTCTCTTCGCACTGCTCGGGCGACATGTAGCGTGGAGTGCCGACGATGATGTTTGCCCCCGTGAGCGCCCCGCGCCGGTTCACGTCTTCCAGAATTTTAGCCACGCCGAAATCGACTACCTCGACCCAGTCCGAGCCGTCGTATTCGGCGAGTATGATGTTCTCGGGCTTGATGTCGCGGTGGATTACTCCGACCTCGTGCGCGGCCTCAAGCGCGCCGCAGACCTGGCGCAATACGTTCGCCGTGCGCTCCAGTGAAAACGCACCCGTAGAGCGAAGCGCCTGGCCCAGCGTATCGCCCTTTACCAGCTCCATCACGATGAACGGGGTCTTATCGTTATCGATCCCGTAGTCAGTAACGTTGATTGCGTGCGGGTGGCGTATGCGGCTCGCGGCCCGCGCTTCTTGCTCGAACCTCTTCGCGATCTTAGGGTCAGACGCGAGTTGCGCCTTGAGCACTTTTACCGCGACGGGCTTATCCATCCCCACGTGACGCGCGCGATAAACATCGCACATGCCACCCGATCCGAGGTGCTCTTCGATCATGTATTTGTCGGCAAGACACGCACCTATCAACTCGTCGGTCATTATTAGTCCCCAATACAGTGCTGAGTGCTGAGTGCTGAGTAATAGTCTTTCACTCAGCACTCAGCACTCAGGGCTCTTACATGAATTCAGTCAGGTTATACTTCCTTATCTTGCTGTAGAGTCGCGGCCTGTAAATGCCGAGCGCGGTCGCGGCTGCCTGCTTGTTTCCCTTCGTCCGCTGGAGCGTCTGGTAAATCACCTCGCGCTCGATGTCTTCGAGCTTCATGTTAGGCGGCACATGAAATTGATTGTTGTTTGTGGCCGGCGCTTCGGTCGCGGTGAATGGCAGGTCGCTCGCCTCTATCCTATCGCCCTTCGCAAGCAGAACGGCGCGCTCGATTGCGCTCTCAAGCTCGCGGACGTTGCCCGGCCAGTGATAGTTGAACATCACAGAGCTTGCCGATTGCGAAAAGCCTTCGAGCGGCTTCTGATACTTGCCCGCGAATGTCTTGAGAAAGTGGTCGGCCAGCACTTGAATGTCGTCCGTGCGCTCTCTGAGCGGCGGCACCTCGATGGTAATGGTAGATACGCGGTAGTAGAGGTCTTCGCGCAGTTGCCCGCTTCTGACCGCTTCGGGGGGGTTGCGATTTGTCGAGCAGATCAACCGGAAATCTACTTCGACTGGCTTTTCGCTCCCCAGCCGGTAGTAGACGCGCTCCTGAAGCGCGCGCAACAATTTCGGCTGTAGCTCTAGCGGCATCTCGGCTATCTCGTCTAAAAGCAGCGACCCGCCGTTGGCGCGCGCTATCAACCCTTCCTTATCGCGGGCCGCTCCCGTAAACGCCCCCTTCGTGTGGCCGAACAACTCGGATTCGATAAGCTCTTTAGGCAGCGCCGCGCAGTTGACCTTCACGAACGACCCCTTCGAGCGGTGAGAGTTGTAATGGATGGCGTTCCCGATCAACTCCTTGCCAGTTCCGGACTCTCCGACGATCAGAATGTTCGCGTCGCTTTTGGCAACGGCCTCGATCATCTCGAAGATGTTTTGCATCTGCTTCGAGCGGCCCACTATGTCGCCGTACGTAGACCGCTGCTGGAGTGTGCGGCGCAGCACGTCGCTCTCCTCTATCAGAAGCTGGCGTTCTAGCGCGCGCTCGATCAACAGCAGCAGCGCGTCGATCTCGAAAGGCTTTTCGACGAAATGAAAGGCCCCGGCCTTCGTGGCCTCGACCGCGCGGGCGACCGATCCGTACCCGCTGATGATTATGACTTCTATCGAGGGACGCTTCTCTTTCAGCCGCCGCATCACTTCGGTCCCCTGCATGTCGGGCAGTTGCAGGTCCGCAAGCACCAGGTCGAAATCTCCGTTGTTGAACAGCACCAGCCCCTCTTCGCCCGTCTTGGCCGTAGAGACCGAGTAGCCTGTCTGCTCCAGGTTCAACCGTAAGGCGTCGAGTATCTGCTCTTCGTCGTCAATGACAAGTATGTTGAATTGATTCCTCACTGCGTTTCTCCTCTGCGGATTTTGGCAAGGTGGTCTATAAGTCCATCCACACCGGCGAGAATCTTGTCGGCTATCTCCTGGTCTTCGCCATCGGGCAGCTTTCTTTTTAAATAGGTCGCGTAGAGCTTCAGCCCGCCCAGGTTGTTCTTTATGTCGTGCCACTGCTGGCGCGTGACGATGGAATCCCCCTCGCACAGGGCTTGCCGCCCTCCCCCTGCGCCGTCGGGTATGAAGTGCAGCGCGTAGCCGAAAATCTCGCCGTCCTTCATCAGCGTCTCTATGCAGGCGAAGAGTTTGCCGTCGCCATCGAGACTCGATTCGGCGTAGTAATCGCCCAACTTGCGGGCTTCGCTCAGATGCTCTGTAAGCCACGAGGTAATCGATGAGTCTGTGCCGAAGATCTCTGCGAAGTGCTGTTGCGCGGCGCCTTTTTGAAACAGCCCGTTGGCGGCCGCCCCCGAAGAGACTGCAAGAATTCTCCCCCCCGCGTCGCACACGACAAGCGTCGTAGCGTTTAACTTTGGCTTCTCGGCCCCTTCTATTTTTTCAACCATCCCTGGTTCCATTTTGGATTATAGATTTTGGATTTTGGATTTTGGGACCGGCATCGCCAATCCAAAATCCAAAATCCGCAATCCAAGATCGGGAATCGTTAGCGGTTGCGATCAGGATCATTGTCGAGATTGACGTCGGTCACTGTTATACGGGCGATCTCGCTTCTGAACTGCTCCCAATCGGTCTGGACTATGTTCGAGAGCTGCATTCCGCCCTCGCGCCTGATGAGACGATTGGTCTGCCGGACCTGCCTGACCAGCGCATCGGCCGCGCCCTTGACCGCTTCCGGATCGCTGACGTTATTCGTCAAAGCGGCATAGAGATTGGCGGTCGCCCTCAGACTGTGCAGGTTAAAGAGCAGCTCTACTTCCCTGTCGCGCAGGTTGCGCGTTGTGTCGAAAACGACCTCGCCGCGAGTTGTCCTGACGTTCAGCTCGCGAGAGTAATCTTCTAGCAGCCGGTTTGCGAGGAAGGCTATCTGACGAGGGTTGCCGATCCCGCCGCCGCCCCCTCCGCCGCTTCCGCCGCCGCTTCCGCTGCCGCCGCCTCCCGGCCCTCTACCTAAGACATCGACCGTGATGTCGCGTTGCGAGCCATGAAAGATGACGCGCGTGACGCCGCTCGTGTTGTCGATGGTGTCAGAGATATTCTGCTCATCAATTCTCTGGGATCCGAACTGAGGGCGAACGCCGCGCGCGTAAACGTGAGCCGTGCTCCCGCTCACGAATTTGTCGGTAGATATGCGCCACCCGCCGCTGCGCGTGCGAGCGACAAACTCTATGCGGATCGAGTCACGGCCTGCGCGCTCGGCGCGGGGGTTAATTATCTCGACAGGCTCGGCTGTATCGCCCCTGTCGTTTGTTATTCCAAGCGCCTGGGCCGTGCGGAGATCCAGCTCGCCCGTCTCCGACAGGTTGCGGTCGCGCTGGAAGTTTCGAATCGCATTCCTGGTCTGAGGATTCATCACGCCGCTTATCGTCCCGTTGTAATAGCCGCGATCCCTGAGAACCATCTGGGCCGAGCGGATTGCATCTGAGGAGGTGAGGACTGTGCCCGACTGTGAGCCTGTGCCCGCGACGTTGCTGTCAATAGGCGGGTATGCGTCAGAGCCGTCGTAAGGGTATCGCACGCCGGCTACGCCCGCTTGTTCTAATCCCATGTTGAACGAGCGCTCGACCCTGAGGCCGAACTCTGTTCCGGGTTTTACTTCGGCCTTCTCGCCCTTGGTCAACAACACGCCTATCGTGCCGAGCACGGCGCCCACGCCTGCGCCGACGGCCGCGCCTTTCGCGCCGCCCGCCACTGCTCCGATCACAGCGCCCGCGCCAGCGCCGCCGCCGATGAATACTACGGCGCGGCGAGTGCGGCTCCCGCCTTCAACGCGGTCTTCTTCGTCGACATCTTCGATCTGGCGGCGGGCTGCATCGTCGAGCGTCGTCAGCGTCCCGTCAATCGGCATCGAATATCCATTCGGGAAGACCAGCCTGTCGAACCCGACGGCCACCGTGCCGGCCTTGCTTCCGCGCTCTGCCCGTTCAGCGCCCGTGATGCGTCCTTCTACTTTCGCGCCTGAAGGGATGACCACGCGCCTGTCGATCACCACTGGACGAAATACTGTCGCAGTAAAACGGTCGCCGACTCTTGCGGTATCCGAACTCAAATAGGTGTCCATCCTGAGCGGTATCACGGTCCCCGTCGGCACATCCAAAACCTGTGTTGCAAGCGCCTGCCCGGCGAGCGCGAGCGCCAGCGCCAACGCTAAAACTGCGCTCGCTGACTTCTTAATCTCTCTTTGCATGACTAAGCCCTCCTTCTTGTCTTGCTGTTATTTATTATTAACTTAGAGTCTTCCCCTCGTATTGCTCGCCACAGAACCGGTCATACATAAACCAACCCGCGGCTCAAAAGGGCAACCCCCGTGCCAGCCTGAAAGGTCTAGGAAACAGTCTATAATAACTCGGCTGTATTCTTATCGTGAAATGAAATGAGACGGGGCCGTCTCCGCCTGTGACTTGTATGCGTACAAGAACGCAGGTCCATTATGGGACAGTCGCACTGAAATAGTTTTGATTGGTTTCCGGCTAGATTGTTGATAGAATTCGAATTGGGTGGTGATGTCGAGCAGGAAGAACAGATGACAAGCGTTACAAAGCGTGTGCTCCTAGTAGAAGATTTTGAGGATAGCAGGTTCTCGCTCTCAAAGCTTTTGGAGATCGAGGGCTACGAAGTCCTTGAGGCCGTCGATGGGGCAGAAGCAGTAAATCTCGCCTTGAGCGCCAAGCCCGACTTGATATTGATGGATCTGTCATTGCCCATAATCGACGGGCTGAGCGCGACCAAACAGATAAGAGAGCACGAATCTCAAAGCCATGACTCGGTCTACCGTGTGCCGATAATAGCTCTGTCGGCGCACGACCTGAGCGACTTTCACACGCGCGCGCGTGACGCGGGCTGCACCGACTATGTTTCAAAGCCGATAGACTTTGACACGCTGATGGTCGTGATGTCTAAATACCTGCCCGTCTAGAAATATTTGACTCACCCGACAGCAAACCGAAGCTCCGCCGCCGATCATCAAAACTCTTCTCCGGCCCACGCACGCTTACTTGTCGGCCCGGCTGACAAGACTGTAGAATTAGTTATAAGCAAAATTAGGAGTTAAACATGAAGTTCAGAACAGTGGTTTTAGCCTTAACGTTGTGCCTTATCTCGGCTGCCGTTGTTGCGGGCCGTCAAAGCTCCAACGAGCTGTCGGCAGATGAAGTCATCCGCAGATTCGCAGCGGCCGAGAGCGAAAATAAGATCGCGAGAAACAATTACACTTTCACGCAGGACATAGAGATTTTGACTCTCGGGGAGGGAGGGTCGATCACAGGCCGTTTCAAACGCATTTCAGACATCGTCTACGATAACCTTGGTAACCGCGTTGAGAAGATCACGCATTTCCCCGTCTCTACTGCAACGATCACTTTTACGCAAGAAGACATGAAAGACCTTGGAGGGGTCCAGCCGTTCGCACTGACTATCGAGGACCTGCCGAAATACAATGTTGTCCAAGTCGGCAAAGAGCGGCTCGATGAGTTGTCGACTTACGTTTTCGACGTAAAGCCGAAGAAGCTTGTTAAAGGCGAGCGATACCTTGAGGGCCGCATCTGGGTCGATGACAGGGATTACCAGATCGTAAAAGTCGCGGGCCGTGGCGTGCCCGAAGACGAAAAGAATCAGTATCCGAGTTTCGAGACTTACCGTGAAAACATAGACGGCCGCTACTGGTTCCCCACCTACGCGTATGCGGATGACGTGCTGGAGTTTAAGAACGGCGACATTCGCATGCGAATGACCATACGTTATACGAACTACAAGAAGTTTACGACGGGCATACGCGTGGAAGACGGCGGCGAAGAGGCTACGCCCGAAGAGTCGAAGGAGCCGCAGATAAATAAGACCACAAAGCCGCCCGCGCCCGAGCTTCGCAAGGAAGAGAAACCCGAAGCGCAAAAGCCGGAATTGAAGAAACGGGGTCAAAAGCGCCCATGATGATCGAAGTGCTGAGTGCTGAGTCCTGAGTCCTGAGTAAAAACATATATCAGCACTCCGTCTTTTTCTTTCACTCAGCACTCAGCACTCAGCACTCAGGACTTAGAGAAGAGATGCAATTTTGGATTCGCCTATCTGCAATAGCCGTGTTGCTCGCGACATTCGCGCTGGCAGGTCGCGCGACCCCGCAGACAGCCGTCGCCCCCGAAGAGGCGCTCAAGCGCGCCGTCGCGGCGGAGGACAAGCTCAAGGCCGCCGAGCGCGGTTACTCCTACCGCCAGGAGATCACCGTTCAGATGTTCGGCGAAGCCAACTCCGTCGTTGCTCAGATGCGCCGCGTCTCTCAGCTCACCTATGACGACCTCGGAAACCGTGTGGAGAGAATCATCGAGTTTCCGCCCTCCCGGTTGACTACGATGATCGGGGTGATGAAGCCGGATTTCAAAACCCTGATCGGCGTCGACCCTTTCTTTTTGACGAGCGAAGCGGTCGCGCGTTATGCCGTCAAGTTCGTCGAGCGGCAGAAGATCGACGAGCTGAACACCTATGTCTTCAGCGTGGAGCCCGCCGTCGCGCGTAACCAAAAGCACAAAGAGGGAGAGCCCTGGCCCTTCAAGGGCAAGATATGGGTCGACGACCAGGACTTTCAAATCGTCAAGGCGGAGGGCCGCGCGCTTACTGTGAAAGATGATAAGGAGCGTTTTCCCAAGTTCGAGTATTATCGGGAGAATGTGGACGGCCAACTGTGGATGCCGAGCTTCGTTTACGGACGCGACCTGCTTGAGTTCCCGCGATATGACGTTCCGATCCTTATCGAGATAAAGTACAGCGAGTACAAGAAAGCTTCACCGAGGAGATAAAGATTGAGCGCTCGTTCGACTACCGCGAAGCGGCTCCGAGCTACAATCACGTGGCTGGCGGCTGCGGCCCTGATGGTTGCCGGAGCACAGGTTGGCTCTGACGCCTCCGCGCCGCAAGAAAAGAGCAGCCCCGAGGACGTGCTCTCGCAGGCGGCTCAAAAAGGTAAACAGCTCACAGAGGCGCTGCACGGTTACACCTATTACGCCGAGCTCACGCTCCAGACCGTAAGCCAGGCCGACGTGATAACGGGCAAATACTTTCGCTTCTCCCAGCTCTCTTACGACAGCAATGGGAATCGGCAGGAGAAGGTCTTTGAGACTACCTCTACGCTGCCGAAAGAGGCTCACATAGGCACGAACGCGGCTTACAACCTGATCCGCGTCTATCAATTCATCATAACGCCCGAGACGCTCAATCAATACGAGTTCAGCTATGTCGGGCGCGAGAAGATCGACGAATTGAACACGTACGTCTTCGACGTGAAGCCGAAGCTGAAGATGCCCGACGCGGAAAAGAGCTCTGACCGTTTCCTCAAGGGGCGCGTGTGGATCGACGATCAGGATTTACAGGTGGTGAAAGTCGCGGGCCAGGCGCTGCCCGAGCAGAGCGCGCACCGCACGCCGAAGTTCGAAACCTATTTCCAGAACTACGATCAATACTGGTTCCCGGCCTACACGACTGCCGACGACGAGCTTCGCGTCGGCAATCGTTTGAGCCGCGTAATCGTCAAGGTGCGCTTCACGAGTTATAAAAAGGTGAAAAGCTAAACTGCGCCGGCACAGCTTACCTCGATGGCCGATCTAAAAATTGATCCCGAAAATCAGGTTCCCCGCGAGCAAGCCACAAGAATCGAAAGAGGGCGGATCGCCGTTGCCATCATAGTCTTCGTCGCGGCGCTTGCGACATACTATTTCACGCTCGCCCCCACGGTCACGTTCGTAGACAGCGGCGAGCTGATCGCTGTGGCGCACACGCTCGGGGTCGCGCACCCGCCCGGCACGCCTCTCTACGTCCTGCTGGCTCACCTGGCACAGCTTGTCCCGGTCGGCAACGTAGCCGCGCGAGTCAATTTCGCTTCGGCGTTATTCGCCGCCTTTGCCGCCGCGCTTGTCGCTCTGCTCGTCGGCGAGCTGCTCCGCTCGGCAGCGGTTGCAAATCAGGGCGAGAAAAAAAAGCGACCTAAGCAGACCGCTGCCGAGCGGAAAGTGCAAGCTGCGCGGAAGGCCGAGGCCGATGAGCGACGGTCACGCCATTCTGAGGCGGCCGTTCTCGCGGCGATGCTGGCGGCGGGTTTGCTCTTCGCGTTTTCGCGCACGCTGTGGGCCTACGCGACGATTGCCGAAGTCTACACGCTAAACGTGCTGCTCACGTTATCGATAATCTTTTTGATGTTTTGGTGGCGGCGCATCTTTATTGAGACGGGTAGAAACAGGCTGCTCTACGCGGCGGCATTTCTATTCGGGCTGGCGATGGGCGTCCATCACGTGACAATAGTATTGATGTTGCCGGCGCTCGCTTTCCTGGTCTATCGAACGGCGGGCGCGGGCTTCTTCAAGAGCAAGGGATTTCTCTACTCCGCGCTGTTCGCCTTCGCGGGGCTTGCGATCTACGCATACCTGCCTGTCGCCGCCTCGCGCTCGCCCGTCATGAACTGGGGCGACCCGCAGACGTTCGAGCGTTTCTGGTGGCACGTCACGGGCAGGCAGTACCAGACGTTCTTCTCGATCTCGCTTAAGACGATGGCAGGCCAGTTCGAGGAGTTCATCCGATTCGCCGCAAACCAGTTCGGCCCCTGGTGGTCGATAGTAGGGCTCGCGTTTGCCGCCCTCGGCTTCGCGCAGATGATTAAGCGGAACCAGCCGGCCTTCTTTTTCTTCGCGCTCATCATAGTCGCAGACCTCGCCCTCGCGCTCAATTACGACATCGCCGAAGACAAAGACGCTTACTACCTTCCGATCTTCATCTCAATGGCCGTAGCCTGTGGGTTCGGCGTCGAATGGCTGATCCGCACGATTCTACAAACGAAGATGCCCCTGGCGCTCGCCCGCGCCGTCGCAGCGGCAGCGGTGCTGCTTTCGGTCGCGATAACATTCGCCGGGAATCTTCCTCATAATGATCGCAGCCGTTACCACCTGGCTCGCGATTATGTCGAGAATGTTTTCAGCACGGTCAAGCCGGGCGGAATGCTTCTTACGCTTGACTGGCAGATATACTCCCCGCTGCTTTACGTGTCGGAGGTGGAGCAGCAGCACCGTGACGTGATGGCAATCGATGTGAACCAGATGCGCCGGTCATGGTATTTCGATTATCTAAATCGAACTTACCCATCTTTAATGGAAGGCAACCGGGATAAAGTCGATGCATTTTTGGAAGACCTGCGGAGTTGGGAGAAGGACCCGAAGGCTTACGAGCGGAGCGCCCAGCTTGCGTCGAGAATCGATACGCGCTTCCGCGACCTCATTCTATCGATGGTGAGCAACCACCTGCGGACCGCGCCCGTCTACGTCACCCACGACGTGCTGGCCATTTACGCTTACCTTGCCGAGATCAAGCGCTCGAATAGAGAGATGCGCCCTGCCGCCTATCATCAAGACGGCAATTGGATAGTCCCGCTCGGCGAGGCGTATCAGCTCGTCCCTCAAGGGCTGGTCTTCGAGCTTAAGACCGACAGAGTATTTCATGATCCCGCGCGACCCGCCTTGCTGACGCGCGGCCTTGCCGACGGCTCGCTGAAGTTTGAAGAGGACGACGTGGTGAGGCAAAAAGTGCTGCCCGCTTATCTGGGAATGTTTGTCAACAGGGGCCGCTATCTCGCCGCGCACGGTCGCCGCGAGCAGGCCATAGAGTCATTTAATGACGCGCTCGCCCTGGATCCTACCTACGGTCCCGCTCGCCAGAATCTGGATATGATTAACCGCGCGGTCCCCCGCTAAAGCTCACGTACGGAAACAACCCATAACGACAGTGTAGCTCTGCAAAATTTACATAGTAGTGAGAGCTTTTCGCTTCACTGCCGTTTCCTGAAATGACTGGAAACAGGCGATTTAGCTATGACGGCGCAGATTGTCGAGTGTAGCACACCGTTTGCAGTTCTTTATTAAAGGATGACCTGGTTCCAGATTGAGTTGAATGTGGTCGCTGGCCGCGACCGGGCCGCGAGTAGCAAAAGGCGGGAGGCCGAGTCTTCCGCATCCCCCTGTGCTTTGCGGCGAATCTTGAGCCCCATCCGAATACAAACCGGATTAAGCCGAAGCGGTTTGATTCCATTTCGGGATCGAGCAGGCCGGCCTTCAATCGATATAAAAACCAATCTCAGTCTTTGCTGGAGGAATATATGAAAAATGTGTCGTTCTTAAGAATCCTCGTAGTGTTAATGTCGCTGACACTGACGGGTTCAGTTATGGCGTCTCAGAATAACAGCGAGCAGAGCAATGCGCGCAAGGCCCAGGTCACGTCCGGCCAGAAGATGAAGTCGCAAGGCGTAATCCTCAGACGCGATGGCAACAGCTTTGTCATGCGCGACACGACGGGCGCGGAGCTGACTGTCCAGATGAGCGCCAACACGAAGGTGCAGGAGAAGAAGGGCAATCCGTTCCGCGGCGCGAAGAAATACTCTACGGATCAAGTGATCCGCGGCCTGTTCGTTGAGGTCGAGGGGCGCGGCGGCTCGGCGGGCGATCTGGTCGCCGAAAAGATCAAGTTCTCCGATGACGCTCAGAGGGTAGCCATCTCGGTCGAGTCACAAGTAGTGCCGGTTGAGGGGCGCGTGGGCCAGGCTGAGACTCGCATCACCGAAGCCGAACAGAATGCGCAGCGTCTGTCGGGCCAGGTCGAAGAGTTGACACAGGTCGCTAACCTCGCGAAAGGCGGGGCGGCGGCGGCCCAGCAGACAGCCGAAGCGGCCGTCCAGGGCGTCAACCAGACCAACGAGCGTATAACGTCGCTCGACCAGTACGAAGAGAAGACGACCACGACTGTCAACTTCAAGGTAGGCAGTGCCGTGCTCACGACCGAAGCTAAAGAGTTGCTCGATCAGATAGCGACCCAGGCCAAGTCCGAGCAAGGGTTCGTGATCGAAGTCCGAGGCTTTGCATCGGCAGACGGCTCGGCAAGCATGAATGATCGTCTGAGCGAGCGGCGCGCGGACGCGGTTGTGCGCTACCTCGCACAGCAGCATGAAATCCCGCTGCGGCGGATCGTTCTCCCGTTCGGGTATGGCGAGGCGATACCGGTCGCCGATAACGATACCCGCGAAGGGCGTAAACAGAATCGCCGCGTCGA
Organism: Blastocatellia bacterium; assembly: GCA_036277095.1. Taxonomy (GTDB): domain Bacteria; phylum Acidobacteriota; class Blastocatellia; order UBA7656; family UBA7656; genus DASUNP01. Next base: position 49,483 of record DASUNP010000054.1, on the reverse strand, counting down.
GGTGAAGATTCTCGTCAGCCGCGGCCTCACGTCTCCTGTGAACGTCAGCCGTCCGGTTGGCGGCAACAACTAGCGAGGCGGACGCCGCAGCGCGGCATAAGGCGCGACCAGAGGTTCGAACACGCGAAGCTATCGGACTTGGGTAAACGGGTAGTGTTCTGAAATCTATGGCCGCGCCTTAATTCCTTTTTGATCTCAACCGGGAGTAAAAAGTTTTGTTTTCACGATCGCTGGGGCTTTTCTTAATTCTGTTGATGACCCTTGCCGCGCCGTTAGCATCAGCCATCGGTCAATCTCAACCTCAATCCCGACCGAGGCTCGCGCCCGCTCCGGTCCAGGAGCCTGTCAAGGAGCCTGCCAAGGCTCAGGAGAAGGCCCAGGATCAGGAGGATGCCATTAGCTTAGGCACGCGGCTGGTCCAGGTGCCTGTTTCCGCTTCGGACGCGACGGGCCAGCCCGTCAAGGACCTGAAGGCCGAAGACGTTGTGATCGAAGAAGAGGGGAAGCCCCAGCAAGTCGTTGTTCTCGGCGAGCCGGGTAAGACACCGGTCGAGATAGCCCTTCTGTTCGATCTTTCGGGCAGCGTACACGGCCAGTTCGAGTTCGAACAGCGGGCGGCCACTCAATTCATCAGAGATGTCCTCAAGCCCGGCGACGCCATCTCGTTGTTCTCAATCGGTATTGTGCCGAAGATGATTAAGGAGCGCACCACTAAGAGCGAAGAAGCCATCGCGGGCCTCATGCAGCTTCAGCCCTTGAAGGAGCCGACGGCTTTCTTCGACTCGGTAGTCGAGGCGGCCAACTACCTGGAGAAGACCGCCGCTGCCGACAGCCGGCGCGTGCTCATAGTAATCTCCGACGGCGAAGAGAACTACAGCAAGAGCAACAGTCTGAATGACGCGCTCCGAGAGATACAGAAGAAGGACTGCCTCTTCTATTCGATCAACCCGAGCGGCGAGGGGATAAGGCTGAACGTGATGAGCCTCAAGGGCCAGGGTAATCTGGATGCGATGGCCACGCAGACCGGAGGTTTAGCATTCAATCTTGTGAGGATCGAACACCTGGAATTAGTCTTCCGCCAGATCGCCCAGGAGCTTCAAGCGCAATACCTGTTCGGATATTACTCAACAGACGAACGAAGAGATGGCGGGTTCAGGCGCCTTGCCGTTCGCGTTCCGAAGAGGACCGACCTGCGCATACGAACGCGCCAGGGCTACTACGCGCCGAAGGGTTAGGGATCATATCTCAAATCTCAAATCTGAGATTTGAAAAGCGCGTCGCGGACGCGCGCGGCGCTCATGTTTTCCACGCGAATTATTTTGTCTCTCGACGAATCTCCCGAAACGATCTCGATCGCGCGGGGCGGGACTTCAAGCAACCGGGCCAGGAAACGGATGCACTCCCGGTTGGCCTTCCCCTCGACGGGCGGCGCGACGATTCTCAGCTTGATCGCCCCCGCGTGCTCTCCCGCTACCTCCGTGCGCGATGCGCGAGGCTGAACGCGCACTCGGAAAATGGCCGCCCCACCTTTCTCGCCGATCTCAATCATCGCGCGCCCCGCCTAGCCCGTGACCGTGCTTGCGATCCAGTTGGTAAGCAACTGGACTATGAGCATCGCGATCAGCGGCGAGAAGTCGAACATGCCTGCGACGAAGAAGCGGCGAAGCGGCTTGAGCAGCGGCTCGGTTATCTTGAATACGAAGCGGTAGAACTTGCTGCTATAGCTGACGCCGAAGAACGGCAGGAAGAATCGCAAGAAGATCGCCACTACATAAAACAGCCCAAACAATCTTATCGAGCTGCCCGCCAGGAATCGCGGGGTGAGCGTGCTCTTGCTCACATCAGATAGAATCTGCGAGAACTGCCAGATGACGCTTGATATGAACAGCCCCATGACGAGGAACATCACGCCCATGACGAGCGGCAGCATGTCGTAACGCATGAAGCGCCCGCTGCCGAATTGATACCTGAGCGGGCGGACTATCGGCTCGGTCAACCGCGTCAGGTGGTATGAGATTCTCCCGAAAGGATTGGCCCCGACCCACGTCAGCAACACCCGCAGGAGCAATAGCCCCGCCGCGGCGAGCGACACACCCAGCACGATCCATCCCAGCACGTAGATTATTAGTACGATGAATTCCAATCTTGCCTCTCCCTCTAGTCCTGAGTGCTGAGTGCTGAGTAATAGTTTTCACTCAGCACTCAGCACTCAGGATTACTCCCTCGCCCCGAATATCGCCGTCCCGACGCGAACCATCGTTGCGCCCTCTTCAATCGCCACCTCGAAGTCGTGGCTCATGCCCATTGATAACTCTGACAATCTACGCTCCTCGGGTCGGCCCTCGTTCAAGCCCTCAAGCAGCTCTCGCAGGCGGCGGAAGTAGGGGCGCGTCCGTTCGGGCGACTCAAAAAACGGCGGCAGTGTCATCAGCCCGCGAAAGTCCAGATGCGCGGCGGCATCAAGCGCCTCGATTATCTCGGGCAACGCGCGCTCATCGGCGCCCGATTTAGTGGCCTCGCCTGCCAGATCAACCTGGATCAGAATTGATAGCCGCCTGCCCTCTTCGCCGGCTATGCGGTCGAGCCTGCGGGCAAGATCGGCGCTGTCTACCGAGTGGATCATATCAAAGGCGCGGGCGGCTGCGCGCGCTTTATTAGATTGGAGGTGGCCTATCAGGTGCCATCTCAAATTGTCAGCTTTGACCTTGTCGACTTTATCCAAAGCTTCCTGCACGCGGTTTTCGCCGAGGTCGCGCACGCCCGCCTCGACCGCCTGTTGAATAGTGGCCGGGTCGAATGTTTTGGATACAGCGATCAGAGTTATCTCTTCGGGATTTCTGCCGGCGCGTTCGGCCGCTCGCGTTATCTGCTGGCGCACGCGCGCGAGCCGCTCTCGAATCTCTTCCGACATCGTGAGCAAATCTTATCAGCGCGGGCATCCGTCGGACAAGCGGCGGGCCCCGGCTGTCGCTACTTGTTCTTATGCTTTATGTCGATTACGACCCTGGTCGGGTTGGAAAGGTTTAGCACGCGGTACCGGTTCGGAGAAGAGACGCCGAGCACGATTGCGACCTCCGCCTCGAAGTCGCAAGTGATCTCAAGCTCTTTCAAAACGGGCAAGCTCAGGCGGCGCTCGCGGTCTGCGATCGTCGGCTGGCCCGCTTCCGTATGCGCGTTAGCAGGGGTGAATTTTATTGCGAGCCAGCCGTCTCCGGCCACTTGAACAACGTCGCCCGACCCGCACTGGTAAACGGGCTTATCAACGTACTCGACATTGTAATTAGGAACATCAGGGCCATCGAACTCGAACACTACGCGGTCAAAGCCACTCTGCTGGGCGGTGCGAATCTCGCGCAGCAAGACTGGAGCGCCATTATAATTCTTATGAGAGACGCTCCCGGCAGTCCCCTCGAATTCATTCGAAGCGGCTTCACCCGTATCCCCCGCCTGATTCGAATTACCGGCGGCGTTACGATTGCTCGTGCCGTCATCAACCTTTTTGTCGCCCGAAGTATTCGTCACGGTAACCGTGCCTTTGTCCTCGCCGCGCCAGCAGGCCATAATGAACGAAGAGAGAAGAAGCAGGCTGATTGTCAGGATGCTCTGCTTGACATGTCGTGGTTCCATAATCAATTCCTTAATCTGAAATTTGAGATTTCAAATTTCAAATCTTCCCGTGCCCGCCGCCGCCGGGCGTCTCTATGCGTATCACGTCGCCCGCGCGAGCATCGGTAGAGTCTTTGCCCGCAAGCGTCCGCTCGCGGCCTTCGCTAATCAGCGTCGTGCTGCCCTGCGCTCCGGCTCCGCCTCCGTTCAACCCGTAAGGCCGTGTCTTGCGGCGGTCAGAGAGTATCGTCACGCGAGCGTCGCTCAACAATTCGATCTCTCTCACTACGCCATCGCCGCCACGAAACCGGCCACCACCGCCCGATTCACGTCGTATGCTATACCTGCGGACTCGCATCGGGTAAGCGTATTCCAGGGCCTCTGCGGGCGTGTTGAGCGAGTTCGTCATGTGAGTATGAATCGCGTCGATGCCGTCGAGTCCGGGCCGCGCGCCCATTCCGCCCGCCACGGTTTCATAGTAAGCGAACTGTTTGCCCGTGCGACTGTCCGTCCCGCCTATCGTTAGATTGTTCATCGTGCCCTGGCTCGCCGCAGGGACTTCGGCGCCCGCGTTCGCCAGTGCGCGCAGCAGAGTATCGACTATTCGCTGCGACGTTTCGACGTTCCCGCCCGCGACCGGAGCGGGCGGGCGGGCGTTGACGATCGTCCCCTCCGGAATGATCGTCTTGATCGGCTCAAGTATCCCCCAGCTAGCGGGCACGTCCGCAGGTATCAGACATCGGAAAACATAATAGACGGCGGAAAGCGTTATCGCTTCGACCGCGTTGACGGGGCCTCTGACCTGCGGGTCGCTGCCCGTGAAATCTACGAGCGCGCGGTCGCCTTTTATCTCGATCCGCACCCTGATCTTTATAGGCTCGTCCGAATAACCGTCATCGTCAAGGAAGTCTTCGGCCTCCGAAGCGCCGTCGGGCAGCCCTTGAATCACTCGGCGCATCATCTCTGCCGTGTAAGCGATCAGGTGCGAAGCGTACAGGTCGGCTTCTTTAAAACCGTACCGCTCGACTATCTCAAGCAGGCGGGCCTGCCCCGTAGAGATAGCGCCTAGCTGCGCCGTCAAATCGCCTTCGCGCTCTTCGGGCAGGCGCACGTTAGCCGAGATCAATCGCATCACGTCATCGTTCACGCGCCCCGCGATCATTAATCTTACAGGAGGAATTCTCAGCCCCTCCTGATAAATCTCATCGGCCTTCCCCATAGAGCCGGGCGTCGCGCCACCTATATCCGCGTGGTGCGCGCGATTCGCAACATAAAACAGGGGCCGGGGGTCAGGGGTCAGAGGTCGGGGAGGAGCTTTGCGAGTCCTGGCTCTAGTAGCTGATTCTCTCCCCTGATCCCTGGCCCCCGACCCCCGAAGACGCCTGCGACCATCGTAACGTCGGGCAAGTGAGTCCCGCCCGCGTAAGGATCGTTCAGCACGACTATGTCGCCCGGTCCCGGGCGGACTATCTCAAGCGCGGCGCGCACGGACATCGGCATCGAGCCGAGATGAACCGGCATGTGATCGCCCTGAGCTATCAAAGTGCCGTTGCGATTAAAGACCGCGCATGAATAATCGCGCCGCTCTTTGATGTTGGGCGAGAAGGCCGAGCGGCGCAAAGCAACGCCCATCTCTTCGGCTACGGATGAATAAAGCGATTTGAATATCTCAAGCTTGACCGGATCGGCTTTCACAACGTGAGAGTGTACCACACGACATTCAAATCGTTTGCAACCTGAATGGTTCAGTAATAGCATCATCAGATGACTATCAATCCATCAGAGAGAACGGCTAACTTTCATTACGCGATCCGCAACATCGTGAGCGCGGCAGAGGCGCTGGAGCGAAAGGGACGCCGCGTCATTCACCTCAACATAGGCGACCCGCAGGCGTTCGGCTTTCGCCCGCCCGCCCACGTCGTCGAAGCCGTCGAGCGCGCGCTCTCAGACAAGTTCACAGGCTACGCCCACTCCGCCGGGCTGGTTCAGGCGAGAGAAGCCGTCGCCGCTTACGCGACGAATCACGGATCGCAGACTTCGCCAGACGATGTAATCATTACTTCAGGCGCATCAGAGGCAGCGGACCTCGTGCTGACGGCGCTCGTCGACCCGGGCGATGAGGTGCTGATGCCTGCCCCCGGCTATCCGCTCTACACGGCGATACTCAATAAGCTGGGCGCGGAAGAGGTCTCTTACAATCTGGACCAGGCCGATGGGTGGCGGCCTTCGCCCGACGAAGTGCGCTCGGCTATAACCGACCGCACGCGCGCTATCATTCTTATCAACCCGAATAATCCTACGGGCGCGATAACGCCCGACGAAACGACTCGCGAGCTATTGGAGATCGCAGCCCGTCACAACCTGCTTGTGATAAGCGATGAAGTATATCGAGAGCTATGTTTCGGCCCTCAACCCGCGCCCGCTTCTTTGATCGCGCGCGAGACTGGGGCGGCGGTCATCACGCTCGACAGCCTGTCGAAGACGCACCTGATACCTGGCTGGCGCGTGGGCTGGATGCGCTTCACGAATTCGGAACTGATGCCCGAGCTGATTCGCGCCATCATGCGGCTCGCAAGCGGTAGGCTCTGTTCCCCAACCCTCACGCAGTACGCCGTTCAACCCGCGCTGGAAGGCGACCGCGCGTTTCTCGATGACTTCATAAGTGAGATCAGGAAGAGGCGCAACCTTGCGGTTTCGCGCGTCCGTCAGATAAGCGGTTTGTCTTGCGCCGAGCCTGAAGCCGCTTTCTACCTGATGGTGAAGGCGGAGAAAGACGCCGAACAAAAAGACGCCGAACAATCGGATGAGCGATTCGTCCTCGATCTGCTGGAAGCGACCGGCGTGCTTGTGGTTCACGGGTCAGGTTTCGGAGCAAACCCGCGCGAAAACTACTTTCGCATGGTCTACCTCGCTGGCGAAGAGACGCTCGACACGGCTTTCAGCCGCATAGAAGAATTCCTCGCCGCCAAATCGCGCAGCGCAACACCGGAGCAGTGATGAATAACGCGACTGCTCCGAGAATCGGCGTTCACACATCGATAGCCGGAGGGCTTCCCAATGCAGTGGAGTCAGCCGTGGCCAAGGGCTGCGACTGCTTTCAAATCTTCGCGCGCAACCCTCGCGGCTGGCTTGAGCGACCGCTCGGTCAAGATGAGGTAAGCAAATTTCGTATGGCCCGCGAGCGGGCGGGCCTGTGGCCCCTGGCAATCCACTCTGTTTACTTAATCAACCTCGCGGCGCAAGACCCGATCATTCAAGCGAGATCACGCGAAGCTTTTCGACAGGAGATCGAGCGCGCGATCCTATTGGGCGCAGATTATCTCGTAGTGCATCCCGGCAATCCCAAGACCGTGAGCGCGGAGGTCGGCATTCAGACTGCGGTCGAAACGGTGAGAGAAGCGGCGCGCGGGTTGAAGCTGAACGGCGAGATGACGATCTTGATCGAAAACACTGCGGGCCAGGGGTCATCGATAGGCTGCGATTTCGAGCAGGTTGCCGACATCGTAGCCGCGCTCGACGATCTACCGGTAGGCGTTTGTCTCGACACGGCGCACACCTTTGCGTCGGGCTACGACATCTCGACCGAAGCGGGTTTGAAAGCGACGTTGCGGGCCATCACGCGCTCGTTCGGGTTCGAGCGAATAAAGCTGATTCATTCGAACGACTCGAAAGCGCCTTTGGGGTCGCGCGTCGACCGTCACCAGCATATTGGCCTCGGACAGATCGGCGCTGACGCCTTTCGCCGGCTGACGAAAAACCCGAAGCTCCGGCGCATACCTTTTATTTTAGAGACCCCCGTAGACGGCGAGCGCAACGACGAGTGGAACATCAATCGACTCCGCGAGCTGAGCAGCTAAACTCATCCCTTCTTATCGACGAAAGCGAGCGTAAAGCCTGCGCTCAGGCCGGGCAGCGCGCGCTGCTTCTCTGCCCCCGTGCGCGCTGTAAGCTTCAACACCTTCCCGTAGTAGAGGTGCGCCTGGGGGTCATTCGAGCGAATCATTAGAGGGTCTTCCAGGTTGTCGCGCGCCATCTGAAACATGTCGTAGTAGAAGGCTCGGATGCCAATGAAGTCAATTAGAAATTGGGGGTAAAGAGAATTAATCCGCAGCCGTGTAAAGTCTCTCTTAAGAGCGCCGAGCCGAGGTCGTTCGGCGAACCGCAAACTTGAAGTTTCGGCGCGCACGTTTTATTTTAGTACCTTCGCGGAGGGCGGGGAGTTGCCCTGATTGAAGATAAGGTTTATTATACGAGTTATGAACTTTGCTCGAACGGCAAAACTGAAGATTAACCCTCTCAGACTTACGTTGCCCCTCCTGTGAGGGGCGGCCGCCACCTTATCGCTCGCATAATTCATTCAATCAGATTTTCGTAAGCTAAAGAGTTTCGACCGGGAGAACCATGAAAGAGAAATATTTTCCGCAAGAGTTAGAAGAGAAATGGCAGAGGCGATGGGCCGAAGAGAAGACCTTCGAAGTCACGGAAGATCGCGAGCGCGAGAAATTCTACTGCCTTGAGATGCTGGCCTACACTTCGGGCCGCGCTCACATCGGGCATGTCTCGAACTTTTCGATCGGCGATGCGCTGGCATGGTACAAACGCATGCGCGGCTTCAACGTGCTCCATCCGTTCGGCTGGGACGCCTTCGGCCAGCCTGCGGAGACTGCGGCCATAAAAGATGGCACGGACCCTGAAAAGTTCACGCGCGACGCGATTGCCTATATGAAGTGGCAGTTCCAGCGCATGGGGCTGAGCTACGACTGGTCGCGCGAGGTGGCTACGTGTGATCCTGAATACTACAAATGGAACCAGTGGTTCTTCATACAGATGTGGAGGCGCGGTATGCTCTATCGCAAGCTCGCGCCCGTCAACTGGTGCCCTAAAGAGAACATATCGCTTTCAAACGAACAGGCTTCGGGCGGCGTCTGCTGGAGGTGCGACACGCCCGTGATTCAAAAACAGCTGATGCAGTGGTTCGCGCGCATAACGGATTACGCGGACCAGTTGTTGGACGACCTTGACAAGCTCGAAGGCAAATGGCCCGACCGTGTGGTCTCGCAGCAGCGCAACTGGATAGGCCGCAGCCTCGGCGCGGAGGTGCGCTTTGAAGTGGCGGACACCATAGACACGATCACAGTCTTCACCACGCGCATAGACACGATCTTTGGCGCGAACGCCATCATACTCGCGCCCGAACACCCGCTGCTGGCAAAGATCGTCGAGGGCAAGCCTCAGCGGGAAGAGGTGCTGGCCTTCGCCGAGCGTCTGAGGAAAGAGCAGCGCAACGCGCGCGCGGAAGAATTGGAGAAAGAAGGCATCAACACGGGTGGGTGGGCCGTCAACCCGTTCAACCGCGAGCGGCTGCCTATCTGGATAGCCAACTTCGTGCTGATCGATTACGGGACCGGCGCGTTGATGTCTGTACCTGCGGGCGACCAGCGCGATTTCGAGTTCTCGCGCAAATACAATTTGCCGTTCCGCCAGATCAAGCTGACCGAAGACGGGCGCGAGATACCGGCGGAAGAGCTGGAAGTGCCGAACGAAGATTGGATCGTGACGGTCAACTCGGGCCGGTGGAGCGGGCTGGCTTCAAAGGAGGCAAACCGGCTGATGACGGAGTATGCCGAAGCCGAGGGCTTCGGTCGCGCGACTACTACTTACAAGCTGCGCGACTGGGGCATCTCGCGCCAGCGGTACTGGGGGACGCCTATTCCTATGATCCACTGCGACACGTGCGGCATCGTCCCTGTCCCCGAATCCGAGCTCCCTGTAGTCTTGCCGAAGGGCGTCAATCTGAAAGTAGAAGGCGGCTCTCCGCTCGATCACGTGCCTGAGTTCGTAAACGTCACGTGCCCAAATTGCGGGGGCGCGGCGCGACGCGACACGGATACGATGGACACGTTCGTCGATTCGAACTGGTATTACTTTCGTTACTGCGACCCGCACAACGATGAACAGCCGTTCGACCCCGACAAGATTCATTATTGGTTGCCCGTCAATCAATACATAGGCGGAATCGAGCACGCCGTCCTGCACCTGATCTACACCCGTTACTGGACCAAGATGATGCGCGACATTGGGCTGGTCAGGTTCGATGAGCCTGTAGAGCGGCTGCTCAGCCAGGGGATGGTCTGTAAAGAGACTTTCTACTGTCCTAATCATGAGTGGCTTTTCCCAGAGCAGGTCACGGACGGGAACCGCTGTTCGATTTGCGAGAGCGCGGTCATAATCGGCCGCTCGGAAAAGATGTCGAAGTCGCGCAAGAACGCCGTAGACCCTATCGAGATGATTAATATCCACGGCGCGGATTCGATAAGACTGTTCGTGCTCTTTGCGGGGCCGCCGGAACAGGACAAGGAGTGGTCTGACACGGGCTTCAACGGCGCGGCGAAATACTTGCAGCGCGTCTGGCGAATCGCCTACAAGTGGCAAAGCCGTGTGGCGGGGGCGGAGGTTGCCGAGCCTGCCGAGATGAGCGATTACCAGCGGAGGATGCGACGGCGCACGCACCAGATCGTTCGCTCTATCACGGAGAACTTTGAAGAGCGGCTGCATTTGAACACATGCATCTCGTCGCTGATGGAATTGACGAACGAGATATATCTGTTCGATCAAGCGGTCGATAAGAACGGCGAGCCTACGAGCGCAGACGTTTTTGTTGCGCGCGAAGCCATCGAGGCTTTGATACGGATGATTGCGCCGTTCACTCCGCACATCGCAGAGGAGTTGTGGGAGAGTTACGGCCACAGTGAGAGTCTCGCCCGGTCGCGGTGGCCCGAATACAGCGACGAGCTTGCGCGCGACGAAGAGATCGAGGTTGCCGTCCAGGTCAACGGCAAGCTCCGCAGCCGTCTGTTCGTCAGCCCCGACGTGAGCCGCGAGGAGTTGGAGCGGGCCGCACTGGCCGACGAAAAAGTGCAGGCCGCAGCCGCCGGCCGCGACGTGGCCAAGGTCATCGTTGTCCCGCAAAAGCTGGTCAACGTAGTCGTCAAGTAATCTCTCTTACTGGCTTGAAGAAGGAAGGGCGCGGATTCTTCACGATCCGCGCCCTTCTCGGATGAGGAATTATGGAAAAACGAAAACTTGGAAACAGCAACTTGGAAGTTTCAGCCCTGGGGCTCGGCTGCATGGGACTGAGCTTTGGCTATGGTCCGGCCACAGACAAGCAGGCGGCAATTTCACTGATACGGTCAGCCGTCGAACGCGGCGTGACATTTTTCGATACCGCTGAAGTTTATGGACCGCTAACTAACGAAGAACTTGTAGGCGAAGCTCTGGAGCCTTTTCGTAGGCAAGTAGTTATAGCGACCAAATTCGGTTTCAAACCTACTTCGAAGGATGAAACAAACTGGAGCGCTTTATCTAGTCGGCCCGAGCACATCAAGCAGGTCGCCGAGGGCTCGCTCAAGCGACTCAAGGTCGATGCCATCGACCTGTTCTACCAACACCGCGTTGACCCGGATGTGCCAATCGAAGACGTGGCCGGAGCAGTGAACGACTTGATTCAGGAAGGCAAGGTCAGGCACTTCGGCCTTTCCGAAGCAGGCGTGCAAACCATCCGTCGCGCACACGCTGTTCAGCCCGTAACGGCGCTCCAGAGCGAATACTCATTGTGGTGGAGAGCCCCTGAAGCGGAGGTGCTGCCGACCCTTGAGGAACTTGGGATCGGGTTCGTTCCATTTAGCCCTCTTGGTAGAGGCTTCCTCACGGGAAAGATCGACGAGAACACGACGTTCGACAGTTCCGACTTCCGCAACATCGTCCCTCGCTTTACGACGGAGGCCCGGAAAGCGAATCAGGCTTTGGTTGATTTACTTGGCAAGGTTGCAAAACAGAAGAACGCGACGCCGGCTCAGCTAGCACTCGCCTGGCTGCTCGCCCAAAAGCCGTGGATCGTGCCGATCCCGGGTACAACGAAGCTGCACCGATTGGAGGAGAACCTCGGGGCGGCTGAAATTGAGCTTACTCCCGACGACCTCCGCGAGATCGATAGCGCCGCCTCAAAGATCACGGTGCAGGGGGCGCGGTATCCCGAACACCTGGAGCGAAGGACGGGCCGCTGAGCGGCCGTCCTGGCAAACAGGGGTCAAGATAGCTTCTTGCATATAGCGGCGCGGCGAGTTGTGGATTGGCGCAGAGAGCGGGCTCTACAGACGGCTGCCGGACGGGCGTGTGGAGCGTTACACAACTAAAGATGGATTACCCGGCAACGCGGTTCAGACGCTGCTCGAAGACAAGGTGGGGCAGTTGTGGGTCGGCGAGAACTCTACGAATTGCCCGGGCGATTGCCCTCCCCAATGATTGCGAGCCTCAACCAACTGCCAACCAAATACTTGTGAAAGCTAGAAAGCGAGGCCGGGCCACCGGCCTCGCATCGAAAAGGAGATATGGAGATGGCTACTTCGTTTTTCAACCGTAAGGCTTCGTTTCTGATGGCCGCAATCTTACTCATACTAAGCGCGAGATGGGCCGGCGCGCAGACTACAGAATTCACCTACCAGGGCAGGCTCACCGACGGCGATAATCCCGCCGACAGCATCTATGACTTCGAGTTCAAGTTATTTGATGCGCTGGCGGACGGCTCGCAACAAGGCTCGACCGTGCAACTGCTCAATGTCGAAGTGGTCAGAGGCGTCTTCACAGGCGCAGATCGTTATCTCGAAATCAGCTTGAGGCCAACGGCGAGAGATCGAGTAGTTAAAGAAAGCCTTCTTTTCCGCGCGCCCGCCAATCTCTCGCGGCTCAACAAGTCGCAAGTGAGCGTTACGACGAATTATGAATCTTCTATCTTGTCGGGGCCGACGGGGTAGACGGGCCACTCTTTGACGGCTTTGATCCCAAACAGCTTGTAGAAGATCGGGTGGATAGCGCACTCTTCGTCTTCGTTCAAGATCAGCCGGTCGCGCGTGGTGTATTCAAACTGGGCTTCGTAAAAACGATCTGTCTTCTCGACGACCGACCCGAGAAAGCCTATCTCCGAGACCATCTGCCACAGCGTGCTCCGGTCGTAGGGCATGCTTTCGGGCCATGCTTTTCTAGTCCTCGGCGCGATCTTATCAAGATAAGCCGCGCGGTCCAGGACATTCGACTCGCCGCGAAAGCAATTCAGTATCTGCCTCATAGCCGGGTAGACCTTGCTGTAGGAATTCAATATCTCGCTCGCTATGAACTCTTCGACGCCGTGGACTCCGCGAACGACATCTTGACTCTCGAAGCGCGGGAAGACCTTTCGGTCATAAGCGACCTGCGCGATCGAGTTGCACAGCCAGATGATCTGGCGGGGCCGGAGCTGCGTGTGGCGAATTATATACTGGAATGAATCTTCCTCTTTCCCATGCCGGTTGCTTATCTTTTCGGGGAAGAAGCGGTCCCATATTTTAGTCCTGACGTCAGAGTAGCTGTCCCAGTTCACTTTCGGGATCGAACGGGCTATGTCGGGATAATCCCGCTTGATGAAATAATAGTAGCGCGAGCAGACCAGCCTCAGCAGGTCCTTCGGTCGCCAGAGCAGGTAGACCGGAAACTCGAAGGTCTTCCCGATATTCTGAATCGTCGATTCGAGCATGTAGGGGACTATCTCGCCCGGCAGAAAACATTTGATCTGAATATTGTGGTGGACTTTGCCGAGCGCGAATTGAGTCACGGCGTGCAGCATCGCGCCCAACGCCTGCTGCATCTCCGTCCGTCGCACGTCATACTGTTCGAGCGTGTCTATGACTATTACCGCTTTATGACCGCGTTCGAGGTAGCGGTTGATCGCGCCCTTAGCCTCTTCAAACTCTACGGACTTGAGTATGTCGTTGACTCTGAATATGAGGTCGACGACCGCGCCCGCGCGCTCGGCTGCGAACTCCGCAAGCACCTTAAAGATCGTGCGAATGACCTGAGTGCCGCGCCCCGCGCGGACGTTTACGGCCGTCAGATATTTTTGAACCTTCTTTTTGTCGTCGGAGGCTTCGATGCCGTTGATCTCGAGGACTTCCGACATCAGCGAAGTCCAGAATGCAAGCTCCCACATCTTCGACACGTCGTCCACGACGTTGAGCGCGGCGTTGTGGTCCACCTTCTTGCTCAGCTCCAGAAGAATCTGGCCGTAGGTGTCCGGCTCGTCTACGTCGACGTAAACGTCATAGCGGTCCTCCTGCTCAAACTTCAGGAATTGCGCGAGGGCCGTTTTGCCCGAACCCCTTCGGCCCACTATCACGCTGACCAGCGGGTCGAGCGCCTGACGGTTGAATCCCGTCTCGCGCAGGTAAAGCTGCGGCAGTATCTTCTCCTCTTTATCCGCGTCGTTGAACCCGAACGGGGAGATGAAAGCTTTGTCGCCCGTGTGAGAACTCATAAGCATCCCTCTTTCGGCTTTGAACAAAGCAAAGCCTAGTTGCGACCCCTCGCTACAGTCAAGCCTGAGCTTGTCGGCCTCGCCTTCGGGCCGCTAATATCAGTACTGATGTTTAAAGCAACTCTCATAGCCATCGCGCTCACGATGGTAGTCGATGTGTGCGGCTACAAGCCCTCGGGCAAAGGCAAAAGCCTACCTGCTAACATCAAGACGATCGCCGTGCCGATATTTCAAAACTCAAGCCTGAAGTATCGCGTCGAGCAGCGCTTCACGCTCGCGGTCACGGACGAGATACTGAAGCGCGCACGCGCCTTGCGCGTGACGACAGACACCGAAGGGGCGGACGCCACGCTCAGCGGCGACATTAGAAACTTTCGCGCCGTAGGCACTATCCTCGACGGGCAGGGGCGCACCAGGGTCTGGGACGTCAGAATTATCGTCAGCGTCACCGTGAGAGATAACCGCACACGCAAGATACTCTATCAAAACCCGCGAATGATATTCGAAGGGGAGTATCAGTTGTCGGACGACCCCGAGTCATTTTTCAACGAGGAGAACCCTGCTGTTGATCGCATAGCGCGCGAGTTTGCGCAAACAATAATCTCAACGATACTGGAAGGGTTGTGAGCAGACGACCGAAAAAAAAGCTCGACGGCATCAGTCATGAAGATTTCCGCCGCCAGGTCAAAGAGCGAAGAATCGAGCCGCTCTACCTTTTTGCCGGTGAGGAGCAGTACCTTCAAGAGCGCGCTTTAAAACTGCTCTTCAACACGGTCGACGAGGCCGAGCGCGCGTTCAACATCTTCACGTTCACCATAGGCGAAAGCTCGATGTCGGGCGCTAAGACTAATGCGCGCGACGCGATCGGCGCGGCAAACGAGATAACCCTTTCCGCTACGCGCCGCATAATCGTCATAAGAGATTTCGACAAGATCAAAGAAGACGAAACCGAAATGGTCCTGGAATACCTGAAGCGGCCCGCCCCGTCGGCCACGGTCGTCTTCCAGACAGCGTCGCTCGATCAGCGCCGCAAGATCTCCACAGCGCTTCTGAAAGCGGCCACCGTAGTAGCCTTTGACCGCCTGAGCGAGCAGCAGGCCGCCAGATGGGCCGAAGGATATCTGAAGCTGCGCGACTGTCGAATAGAGCCCGCGGCGCTCGGCCTTTTGATAGGGCTCGTAGGGACGCGCCTCGCGAGGCTCGCAAACGAGCTGGACAAGCTCGCGGCATACGCAGGCGGCGGGTTCATAAACTCCGCCACGGTCGGTGAGCTTGTGCCACGCGCGCGCGAGCACACGACCTGGGAGTTGTGGGACGCCATCCTTGAGCGCAATCGCAAGCGCGCGCTCCGGCTCACGGAGAGACTGCTTGACGACGGCAACGACCCTTTGATGATCCTGGGAGCGCTCGCGGGGCTGTACCGAAGACTTCTGGCCGCGAAGGATTTGATGGCGCGCGGCGCTCCAGTGGAAGAAGTCAATCGGGCTACGGGCCGTTACGGCAGGAACGCCGAAGAGTTTAACGCCCGCGTCAGACGCAGCGCACGTGAAGAGATAATCCACGGGCTTCGCCGCATCACGCAGGTCGACAACGCGATAAAGAACTCTGAAGCCACTCCGCGCTTGCAGATACAGTATCTGGTCGCCGAATTGACTTTGCCCGAAAGCGCGCGCTGGAGTATATTCGGATTTTAGATTTTCATGGCGCATGATGCGCTTCGCGCGGCGCGAATTTGGATTTTGGATTGACGGAGTGGAGCTTACTTACAGAGTTAGCAACTTAACTATTATCTGCAATCTAAAATCTAAAATCTAAAATCTAAAATCCAAAATCGGAGGATTGAGGATGCCCATCTTTGCTCACGAAGAGAACCCGTTAAACGATCAGGAGTGGGAGAATCTTAATCAAGTGGTAATAGACGTGGCGCGCAAGCGTCTAGTAGGCCGCCGCATAGTAGACCTTCACGGCCCGCTCGGTCCGGGCATTCAAACTATCGTGCACGATCACTTCTCAGGCACGACGATAGGCCGCATAGGGTTACTGGGCGAGGAGGAATCGGACCCCGTCCGCTCAGTTCGCCGCGAGAGCGGGATAATCCCCCTGATCTATAAAGATTTTGTGCTCCACTGGCGAGACATTGAAACCGCCCGACAGAGCGGCACGCCGCTCGACACGTCGGCGGCGGCGGGCGCGGCCGCATTCTGCGCCGACGCAGAAGACGACTTGATATTCAACGGCAGCGTCGAGATGGGCTACGAAGGGCTGATGGTTGTCGAAGGTCGCCACGTGCTGACGAGGCGCGACTGGACCGAGCCGGGCAACGCGTTTCAAGACACCGTAGACGCTACGCAGACGCTCGTGCAGGCGGGGTTTTATGGGCCTTACGCGATGGTAGTGAGCCCTACGCTCTACACACAGATGCACCAGGTGCACCCCGGAACGGGCGTGCTTGAGATAGAGCACATACGCCAGCTCATCACCGACGGCGTTTATCAATCGCCGCTCGTCAGGGACGGATTCGGGATGGTAGTGGCGACAGGCTCGCAGAACTTCGACCTGGCCGTTGCACAGGATTTGACCGTGGCCTACCTGGGCGCGGAGCATATGAACCACCCGTTCCGGGTCTTTGAATCGGTCTATCTGAGAATCAAGCGACACGGCTCGATCTGCACGCTTGAGCCGGGCACGGACGACACCAAGACATCGAGAAGGCGGAAGTAAAGGCGAGCTGCAAGTGCGTCTGGGTTTAACTAAAAGAGAACGGCTCTGATAGCCGTTCTCTTTTAGTTTTGTACAGTGGTTTGAATTCGGCCTAGGCCGACATCTGGTTGACGCTCGCGGTCAATCGCGATTTATAGCGCGCGGCGGCGTTGCGGTGGAGCACGCCTTTTTGAATAGATTTATCGATGACCGAGACGGTCTCTGTGAGCAGCGTCTGAGCCTCTTCGCGGTTGCCATCCGTGATGGCGGCGCGGAGCCTCTTAATCTGCGTGCGCAAGCGGCTGCGGTTGCGTCGATTCACCTCGTTACGACGCTCTGTCTGCCGCACTCGCTTCTCTGCGGACTTGTGATTTGCCATGCTATTTAATCTCTCCTCAATACTGCGATAAAATCTCTTAACAAAAAAGACTTATAGGATAACCGCGCGCTCGAATAGATGTCAAGGTTCGGTTTGACACTGCCTGACGTTTAGAAGTAAATTACGGCTCAGGGTTGGCCCCCTCAATCTGCAGGATCGTCTCGCAAGCAAAAGGTCCCCCTTCCTAAAAAACTGATTCATCGTCCTCCGGGGAGGCCCCATGAAACGTCTATTGAAGAGCCTCGGCTTCAAAGCGATTCTGCTCGTCGCAGGTCTTCTGGCCCTGGCCGCCTCTGCCTTGTCGTCTACGTTTACGATTCCCAGTGACGACGATTTGATAGTTGGCGCTCGCGCAATCATAAAGGGGAAAGTTCTCTCTGTCGGCAGCCGCCTGGACGCGGAACAAGACCGTATCTTTACTTACATCACCATACGCGTCGAAGAAGTCTTGAAAGGCCGGATCACTCAGCGTCAAATAGTGCTCAAGCAGGCGGGCGGCCAGGTGGCCGATCGCGGCAGCGTCATCTTTGGCACGCCTGAATTCAAGACCGGCGAGCAGGCGCTTCTCTACCTGGGAACCTGGCCGGATGGGAGCCTGCGCGTCTACCAGATGATGCTCGGCAAATTCTCGATAACAGTCGATCCGCAGACCGGGCAGAAGCTCGTCACTCGCGACCTCGGAGGGATGAACGCCCACATTATTCACGCGGCATCGCACGCTAAACACTCCGGTGGCGCAGCAACAAATCGCATGGAATTATCGGCCTACACGGCTATGGTGAGGGAAAGGCTTGCGGCCAACTGGGAGCGGTCCGAAGCGCACGAACAAAACTATTATCGCAACACTCCGCTGCGCGCACGCCCACCTGAATACCGCAGCGAAGCCGTGGCGGGCAGAATTCTGCCGCGCTTTTCGCTACTCCCGCCCGCAAACCCCGCGCGATGGTTTGAGCCGGACAACGGCCAGCCGGTAGTCTTTTTCGTCAACCCCGAGAACGCGCCGAACCCGGAGATAGCCGAAGACATAACGGCGGCGATGAACGCATGGTCTACGGTCGCGGGCTGCCGGCTTCGAGTAGTCAACGGGGGCGCGACAAATACCTGCACGAATCACAACGGCGGGCTAAACGCGATTGTCTTTAATAACTGTGACAGCCATTTTGTGCCCGACCCCGGGTGCGCCAGCATCATAGCGCTGGGCGGATTAGACTGGAATACTACTCAATCAAAGAACATTAACGGGACAACTTTTTATAGAGCGATACGCGGATTCATATCTTTCAACCCGTACTCGGCCTGCAATTTTAACGATCATTGTAAGACGCGGGAGGTCGCCACTCACGAGCTAGGCCATGCGCTGGGGCTGGGCCACTCACAGTACCCCGACGCCACGATGTTCAGCACGGCGCATTTTGACGGTCGCTGCGATTCGATTCGCTCGGACGACATCAACGGGATCACTTACGTCTACCCGGTCGAAGACGGCGGCAACATTCCGCTTGAGATTACAACAGGCTCGACGTTGCCCGGCGCCGTCATCAATGTGCCTTACGTTCGCGTGCTGGCCGCGCGCGGCGGCTCGATGCCTTACACCTGGAGCCTGCGCCCCGAGCTTGGCCGTTTGCCTCAAGGGCTGACTCTCACATCGAGCGGCCTCATCGGCGGCACGGCGACCGTGGCTGAAACCGTGAGCTTCACGGTGCGCGTGAGGGAGGGCAACGGCAACACCGTGGAAAAGGCTTTTACGCTCACAGTCGGCACAAGCTCCGCGCCGCATTTCGATTCCGAGTTCGTATCACAGACGGTGCCGACCTCTCTGCAAACCGGCCAGTTGTTCAACGTGACTTTGAAGTGGCTGAACTCGGGCGCGCAGGCGTGGGACGGCGCGAGCGGCGTGAAGTTAGGGTCGCAGAATCTGCCTAACAACACGACGTGGGGGCCGAACCACGTTCCGCTCCCGGGCTTCAACATAATCGCCGGGCAACATCTCGAAGTTACTTTCACGGCGACCGCGCCCAGCACAGCCGGAACATACAATTTTCAATGGCAACTGTTTCAGCAAGACGTAGGCTTTTTCGGCCAGATGTCGGCTAACGTCAGCGTCCTTGTTTCCGACGTGGGGTCGCCCGCGATAGACGGACCCGTGTCGCTCGGCGGAGTCAAGGGCGCGGCTTTCAGTTATCAGATGAATGCTACGGGCGGTATGCCTCCTTACACGTGGTCAGTCGTGGCGGGCGCGCTTCCGCCGGGGCTCACGCTGACGCCCGCCACGGGTCTGCTCGCGGGCACGCCCGCTTCGGCGGGCAGCTTCACAATCACAGTGCAGGCCGCAGACGCGATGTCGCGCGTGGCTCAAAAGGCGATGACGATAAACGTGATCGCCCCGCTCGATCTGCTCACATCCTCGCTGCCTTCGGTCGTGAAAGCATCCGCGTACGCTCAGCAGCTCGTGGCGACGGGCGGTAAGCCGCCTTACAGTTGGCTCGTTGTGGCCGGGGCGTTGCCCGCCGGGTTGAGCCTGAATCAAAACACCGGAGTGATATCGGGCAACCCGACATCCATCGGGAATTTCGGCTTTACAGTCGACGTGACGGACGACGAGCTGCGCTCGGCGAGAAAGCCGCTTTCGATAAGCGTCGTGCCGGTGCCGCTCTCGCTCGCCGGTGCGCCGCCTCTTGAAGCGATGAAAGGAGCCGCGTTCAATTATCAGCTCAATGCTACGGGAGGGGCGCCCGCCTACACATGGTCGATAACGGGCGGAGGGCTGCCTGCAGGGCTCGCGCTTAATTCAGCGACGGGCGCTATCAGCGGGACGCCTACCGCGTCCGGGACCTTCAGCGCCGCCGTCACGGTCCGCGATCAAGATTCCCAGACAGCTTCGACGACGATGCAAATAAAAGTGGTCGATCCTGAAACCGTCCCGCACATTACCCGAGTGACGTACAAAAAGAGCAAAAAGAAGCTGACCGTTTACGCAGAGAGAGTAGACGGCGGCGCGCGGCTCCGCATCGACGGGAGAGAGCTTGATGCTCGCTTCAAAGATGGAGCTTTTGTGGTAAAGCGCATAACATTTTCACGCGGAGAGCACACGATCACGATCAGGAACTCGAACGGCGAAACTTCACAGGTATTTACCCTGAACGTGAACTGACGCCGGGCGATCCTCTCGCCAGTCATACCCGACAACAGCGTATTTACACGCCGGGCCTCTAAGATTGATAATAAAGTCTCTTCCAGCAGAGTGAAGAGGCTTGCGAATCCCGCTGATCGGAGGTCCGAAAATGATCGGGAAAGTAGTCGGGACATATAAGATAATCGACAAGATTGGCGAAGGCGGAATGGGCTCGGTCTATAAAGGCATCGATGAGATGCTGGAGCGCGAGGTCGCCATCAAAGTGCTGCGTCCGGAGCTCGCCAGCCAGGAGCGCGTCGTCGAGCGATTCCGCACCGAGGCCAAGACGCTCGCAAAGCTCAATCATACAAACATCGCTACCGTATTTAATTTCATACATCAAGATGAGCATTACTTCATGGTGATGGAGTACGTGCGCGGCGAAACGTTCGACCACATCATACGCAGGACCGGCGCTATGCTCTTCGAGCAGGCGGTTGCGATGTTCTGCCACGCCCTGGACGGATTGGAACACGCGCACTCGCTCGGAATCATTCACCGCGACATTAAGCCCGCCAACATCATGTTGAGCGACACGGGCATAGTAAAAGTGATGGATTTCGGCATCGCCCGCGTGCTCGGGACTTCGCGCATGACAAAGCAAGGGAACATTATCGGAACTATCGAATACATGTCGCCCGAGCAGGTTCGCGGGGAGGAGACGGACGCGCGGTCGGATATTTACGCGGCGGGGATATTGCTCTACGAGATGCTGACGGGCCGCGTGCCGTTTGAGAGCAAAAGCGAGTTCGAGCTGATGAAGGCGCAGATCGAAGAGCCGCCGCCGCCGCCCAGAACCTTTGCCTCATACATATCTGACCAGGCGGAGGAGGCCATCATGCGTGCGCTCGCCAAAAAGCCTGAAGCGAGGTACCAGTCGGCCAAGGAGTTTCGCCAGGAGCTTTTAAAGAGCGTGGCTACGAGCACCGCCCCGCTCGGCGACAGCGCGCCCGCTTACGCCGCGCCCGCAACGCGCGTCAGCTCTCCGATCGAAAACCCCGCGTTGGCCGAAAGCGTCTCGAAAGATACAAGGCCCGACGAAGATATGTATCTCGACCGCGAAACGATTATCACCGCGCCAAGGCAAGCTGAGCCGAAGCAGTCCGCCCCGGCCCTGGCCATTAAACCGGGAGAGCCTGTTAAACCGGCTGTTGATGAGGCGGCTCCCTTTGCCGACAGCGCCGCCGAAGCTCTCGAAGAAGGCGCTGAGGAGAGAGTGAAAGAGCGTGTGCGGCAGGTGATCCCGCTCGAAGCCGAGCCGAAAGCTGCGGGAATGTTCGGCAAGTTAAACTGGAAGCATTACACAGCCATCGCGGTAGTGCTGCTGGCGCTCGTAGGCGGGTCGCTGGCGCTCGTCAACAGAGACAAGGGCGAAGCGGCACAACCCGCCGCAACGACCCCTGCTGCTGCGACAGATCAAAATGCGGCGCAGCCTGCGGATCAAGCCGCCCCGCCTCCGCAGCAAAACACTCAGCCGCCTACAAAGACGCAGTCGAACACTTCAGGCAAGGAACCGAGAAAAGCACGCAACAAGCAAGAGGATAAGAATCAGAAGAAAAGCAAGGCCGAAAAAGTTGTAGAAACAGGCGAGAAAATCATTGATACGGTTAAGAAAGCTATTCCCAAAAGACGCAGAAGCGGAAACTAAGTAAATCTGAATAGTTTTAAGCGCGAATTCTAATTATCAAAATGAAGTCCTGTCCACATTGTGGGGAAACCTATAAAGATGGCTTCACCGACTGCCCGGATGATAAGCATAAGCTTGTTCAGATCGCGGCTGGCTCCGACCCGATGCTGGGCAAGATGCTTGCTGGACGATTCTTGCTCACCGAAAAGCTGGGCCAGGGCGGGATGGGTATGGTCTACAAAGCCCTTCACACTAAGATTGACCGCGCCTGCGCCCTGAAGATTCTCACACCCTATATTGCCGACACCGAAGCGGCCGCCGCGCGCTTCAAACGTGAAGCAAAATTAGCAAGCCGCATAGAAAACCCTCACGCGGTCACGATCTATGACTTCGGCGAGGCTGAGGGTGGGATGCTCTACCTCGCTATGGAATACATAAACGGCAAATCACTGTCGCGGTTGATCGAACAGGAATCGCCGTTCGAAGTTGACCGGGCAGTCCACATCACGCTCCAGGTGGCGTCAGCACTTTCGGCGGCGCACAAGCTCGGCATAGTCCACCGCGATCTCAAGCCGGATAACATAATGATCACTCGCAGGGAGGACGACTCCAATTATGTTAAAGTGCTCGACTTCGGCATAGCCAAGACAATGTCTGACATTGGAGCAGACAATTTAACGGAGACGGGCTTTGTAATGGGCACTCCGGTTTACATGTCGCCGGAGCAGGTGGCTGGAGAAAAGCTGGACCCAAGATCGGACATTTATAGTCTCGCAATCATAGTCTATGAAATGTTGAGCAGGCGTATACCGTTTCAAGGCGACAACCTGCAAGCAATAATGGTCAATCGATTGATTCGTAACCCGATCCGGCTGCGCGCTGTCGCTCCCTCTGTAAGCGATCTGATTGAGCGAGAAGTTATGGCCGGGCTTGCTCGTGACCGTGAGGCGCGCACCAAGGACGTGAAGTATTTCGCATCCCAACTAAACACCGTACTACACAAGGGCGCACAAGGTCTGAGCAGTACCCAGACAGATAAGATCACAGAGAAATTGCCTGCTCAAATCTTAGCCGCCCCAATACCAATTAACTTTGTGACAGACGCCCCGACACTGCTTCGAAATGTCGAAACGCCCAATTTAGGGGAACGATATACAGGCAACATCACTCAAAAGCATTTACGGCGGCTGGGCAAGTTAAACTGGAAGCATTACACAGCCGTCGCGGTAGTGCTGCTGGCGCTCGTAGGCGGGTCGCTGGCGCTCGTCAACAGAGACAAGGGCGAAACGGCACAACCCGCCGCAACGACCCCTGCTGCTGCGACAGATCAAAATGCGGCGCAGCCTGCGGATCAAGCGGCACAGCCGCCGGCGCAACAGAATCAGCAGCCGCCCGAGCAGGCCCAATCGAACACGTCAGCTAAAGCACAGAAAAAACCGACTAAGAAAGAAGCCAAGAAAGAAGAGAAAAAGGGTTTTCTAGATAAGGTCATAGACACGGCTGAGAAAGTTAAGAAGACCATGCCTAAGAAGAAGGATAACTAGGTCAGCTCAATGATCTCTTTGTAAGCCGGGATGACGACATTCCATCCAAGCTCGCGCGTGATCTTATCTCGCAGAGCTTCTGCCGAATCAGGCTCGCCGTGAATCATAAACGTAGTTCGCGGCGCCCTCTTGAATCCACTCAACCACTTCAGTATCTCTGCCGAGTCGGCGTGCGCTGACAACCCGCCTAAGCTCTCGACGCGGGCGCGTACAGGTATCATCTCGCCGTGAATCCTTATCTCTTTCTCGCCCTCTTGAATCCTACGGCCTCGCGTCCCCACGGCCTGGTAGCCGACTAAGATGACGCTGCTCGTGGGGTCTGGCAAGTACCGCGCGAGGTGATGAAGCACGCGCCCCCCCGTAGCCATCCCTGCCGGCGAGATGATTATCGCGGGGCCCGTCTCTCGCCCGAGCGACTTCGAGCCGTTGCGGCCCGATACGAGTCTAAACTTGCGCGTGGCCAGCGCGCTGCGATTATTTCTGGCAAGCTCCTGCATATCAAAATCGTGATCGTCTTTGTGCCTGATGTACAGCCGCGTGGCCTCGGCCGCCATTGGCGAATCGACCGCGACCGGCAACACGGGGATGAGGCCCTCGTCCTCAAGCTCGCGCAGGTAGTAGACCAGCAGTTGCGCCCGGCCTATGGCGAAGGCTGGGATGATAACCTTGCCGCCGCGTTCAACCGTCTGGTTGATTATCTCCGCGAGCTTCGCTTTCGGGTCACGGTCATCGTGCAGGCGGTTGCCGTAAGTCGATTCGACCAGCAGGTAGTCTGCTTCTTCGACCTGCGCGGGGTCATTCAATATCGGCTCGTCGTAGCGACCGATATCTCCCGAGAAGACCACCTTGATGGGCGCGGCGTCTCGCCCGGTGATCTCCATCTCGACAAAGCTTGAGCCGAGTATATGCCCGGCCGGTATGAAGCGGGCCGAGAGAAACTTGCTCAAACGGACCGGCTGGTTGTAGTCGACCGGGCGAACTTGCTTTAACGCCACCTCAGCGTCTCGCTCCGTGTATAGCGGGAGCGCGGGCGCGTGCTTTGAAAGGCCTTTACGGTTAGCATACTCTGCGTCTTCTTCCTGGAGACGGCCCGAATCCGGGAGCATAATCTTCATCAGATTCGCGGTCGCCTTTGTGGCATAGACCGGCCCCGTAAAGCCGTCGCGCACAAACCTCGGCAGATACCCCGTGTGATCTATGTGCGCGTGCGTGACGAGCGTCCACCCGATTGAAGCCGGGTTTATTGGAAGCCGCTCCCAGTTGCGCTCCCTCAACTCTTTAAAGCCCTGAAACAACCCGCAATCGATCATCGCGCGATTGCCATTCGCCTCAAGCACGAATTTCGCCCCCGTCACCGTCTCCGTAGCGCCGAGAAATTGCAGTCTTGTCATATGTCGGCCACACTAACAGATAGCCTTCCGCACGGGCAAGCCGAGGCCGCGTTTCCTTCCCCGCTAAGAAGAATTTCCTTGACATAAGCTCCATTCGTTTTATACTTAACAGTGTTAAGTGAAATAACTCGATTGATTTTCAGGCGATTATGGGACCGAGACAGCGAAGAGAGCGCGAGCGCGAGCAGTTGCGGCAAGAGATACTCGATGCGGCGCGCGAGCTGTTCGTAAAAGAAGGCTATGAGAACGTCTCCATGCGCAGGATAGCTGAAAAGATTGAGTATTCGCCTACGACCATCTACCTCTACTTTCAGGACAAAGCAGATCTGCTCTTTCAGATCTGCGAAGAGACATTTGCCAAGCTTACGGATGAGATGGAAGCGATCACCAGAGAGTGCAAAGACCCTGTCGAGGCGTTGAAGAGGGGCTGCCGGGCCTACGTAGATTTCGGACTCCGCTACCCTAATCATTATCGCGTCACGTTTATCAATCATCCGGGACGCCTCGAAGGACAACCCTATCTCCGCGAAGGCTCGCAGGGGATGAGGGCCTATAACCACCTGCGCCAGGGCGTCGAAGAGTGCGTAAAAGAAGGGCGCTTCCGCGAGACGGACGTTGAGGCCATAACCCAGGCTGTTTGGGCTTCGGGCCACGGAATCGCCTCGCTGCTCATTACAAAGCCTGATTTCCCCTGGGTCAATAGGGATAAGCTAATTGATTTAATGATAGATATTTACACCAGCGGACTGTCGGTTTAATTTTTTTTGGAACTTTGCTTAACAGTGTTAACGTAATAAAGATCGTTAACCTGGATAAGAGCGTAAACCTGGAGCGGGTTATGGCGTCACTGGCAAAGCGCAATCTGTTTCACGACAAAGTGAGGCTCGCGGTCACGCTCACGGGCATTGTCTTCGCCGTGGTGCTTGTAGCCATTCAACTCGGGCTGTTCATAGGCTTTCGGACGGCGACTTCAAACGTCATAGACAATTCGGGCGTCGATCTCTGGATAGGCTCCACAGACGTGTCGCACATCGAAGTCGGGCTTCCCTTCTCTGAAAAGAAACTCTATCAGGCGCTCGCCACCCCCGGCGTCGAGGTCGCCGAAAAGTACATAGTCAGGTTCTGCCGCTGGAAGCGGCCCAACGGCGCAGAGGAGAACGTCGAGGTGGTCGGCTTCAACCTGGACACGGCCGTCGGGGGACCGTGGAACCTTGTCGCAGGCAACGTCGCGGATTTGAAGGCCGACGACACGGTCATCATCGATCTCCTCTACACGAAAAAACTCGGCGTAACAGAACTGGGCCAGGTTGTTGAGATCGCCGGCCGCCGCGCCCGCGTAGTCGGGTTCACGCGCGGCATACGCACGTTCACGACATCACCCGTCGCTTTCACTTCGTTTAAGAACGCGCTGAACTACGCGCAGATGAGAGAAGACCAGACCACATACATTCTTGTGAAAGCGGCTCCCGGTGCTAACATCGAGGTGCTCAAGCAGCAACTGAGTGAGCGGATAAAGGACGTTTCGGTTTACACCACGTCCGAGTTCAGCAGCAAGACTCAAAAGTACTGGATGTTCGGCACGGGCGCGGGCATCACGGTGATTATCGCCGCCGTGCTCGGCCTGATCGTAGGCGTCGTCGTTGTGGCGCAGACGATCTACGCAGCGACAATCGATCACCTCCGCGAGTTCGGCACTCTCAAGGCTATGGGCGCGACCAACGGATACATCTACCGCGTGATAATCAAGCAGGCGGTAATCAGCGCGGTGATAGGCTACGGGCTTGGCATTGCAATCAGCCTGGCTACGGTCTATCTGAATCGCAACGGCGGGGCCGCGATCATACTTCCCCAGGAGGTAGCTATAAGCATGTTCGGGTTGACTCTATTGATGTGCATAGGCGCGTCTGTAGTCTCGATCAACAAAGTCACGCGAATCGATCCGGCAATGGTCTTCAAAGGCTGATTCGGGGGCCAGGGAGACTCTGAGATTTGAAATCGCGGCGCGCGCAAGCGCATCATCCGCCATACAAATTTGAAATCTCAGATGGCCCCCTTTTTTTAGAGAGTAATGACATGAACCGAGCTATCTCCGTAAGCGATCTCAGCAAAGTTTATTCGTCGGGCGCGGCGGCCGTACGCGCCCTGGACGGCGTGAGCCTTGATGTTGACGCGGGCGAGCGCGTGATGTTGATGGGGCCTTCAGGCAGCGGCAAGACCACGCTGCTTCAGATCATCGGGTGCATACTGAAGCCCACGACCGGGAGCGTGCGAATACTAGGCAGGGAGATAACACGGCTCAGCGAAAGAGAGCTTCCGCGAGTACGGCTGGCTCACATCGGGTTTATCTTTCAAGGCTTCAACCTCTTCCCCACGCTTTCGGCGGGCGAGAACCTTGAGCTGGCGTTAGACCTGAAGGGCATTCGCGGGAGTGATGCGCGCAAGAGGTCGCACGAATTATTAGAGCAGGTCGGGCTGGCGGATAAATACAACAGTTCGCCTTCGGATTTGAGCGGAGGTCAAAAGCAGCGCGTAGCCATTGCGCGCGCGCTTGCGGGGGAGCCGGACATCATTCTCGCCGACGAGCCTACGGCCGCGCTCGATTCTCAGAGCGGCCGCATGATCATGGAGATGTTATCCGATTTGGCGCGCAGGCGCGGCAGGGCCGTCGTAGTCGTGACGCATGATAATCGCACTATCGATTTCGCGGACCGCATAGTTCATATCGAAGACGGACGGCTCCGTGAAGAAACCGCCGCGCCGCTCGTCGCCAGTGAGTTTGTCGCGCGCGTCGATAATCTGTGCTCGATGAGCGCGTGATCGCGCTTTGAAATGAGGGACGCTATGAGACTGAAGATGCTTTACTTCACATCGCCGCTCGTTATCATAGGAGTAGCGGCTGCCTTCTTTCTTTTCAGCCGGGGCGGCGGCTCGCAAGCCGGTTCTGTAGTCCTGGCTGAAACCGAGCGATCATCACTAATCGCAGCGCCCGGTCGCGTGGAGCCCATCTCGGAAGAGATACGCATAAGCTCCGAGATAGGCGGCAAGCTCCGCCGAGTGCCGGTCGAAGAGGGCGATAGTGTGCGCAAAGGCCAGGTGGTAGCCGTGCTTGAAAATGATGATTACCGCGCCCGTGTCGCATCAGCCGAAGCGCGCGTGGCCGAACGAAAGGCCGCGCTTCGCCGCACAATAAACGGCGCGCGCGACCAGGAGCGCAGGGAAGCCTGGGAGGCGGTCGAAGAGGCCCGCGCAGTTTTGGAAAACGCGCGCGCCGAGGCCGAGCGCCGCGTGTCGCTTTACGAGAAAGGCGTAATCGCGCGCGAGGAGAGCGACCGCGCCGAGCGCGAGCAAAAAGTTGCCGAGGCTCGGTACGAGCGCGAGTTGCAGCGCCACCGCATCGTCGACGATCAAACGCGAGAGGAAGATATCGCTAAGGCTAAAGCAGAAGTGGCGCTCGCCGAAGCCGAGCTTGACGAGGCGCGCGCAAGGTTGGAGAAGAGTTTCATCAAATCGCCCATTGACGGCGCTGTTCTGCGCAAGCACTTGAAAGAGGGCGAAAGCGTTTCCGATATGCGCGACACGCCTATCGTGACAGTCGCTAACACCAGCGTCTTGCGCGTGCGCGTCGACGTAGATGAGACGGACGTGAGCAAGATTCGCATCGATCAGAGGGCGTACGTCGTAGCCGACGCATACGGGGAGAAAAAGTTCTGGGGCCGAGTGGTCCGCATAGGTCAGATGCTCGGCAAAAAGAATATTCGCACGGACGAGCCGACCGAGCGCGTCGACACAAAGATTCTAGAGACGCTCATCGAGCTGGACTCGTCGAGCGACCTGCCCACGGGGTTGCGCGTCGACGCGTTCATCGAAGTCGGCAAGTAAAGAGTTCTACTCATAATCGAAAGGAGATCGTGACATGATCGTAAAATCCACTTTTCGTTTCGCAGTCTTCGCACTGTTTATCGCAATGGGCCTGGCCGCGCTCCCGATCAACGCGCAGCAGGTTGATAAATCGATCACAATCAATCGTGACGGCAAGGTAGGCGATCAACCGCTCGCCAAAGGGAGCTACACGATTAAATTCACCGAAGACAAAGATGGCGAGCTGGTGATTCTCAAAGGGAAGAAAGAGATCGCAAAAGCTCCCTACGAGCTTACAAAGTTAAACGAGCCTGCGCGCGAAAATGCAGTGGCTTACACGCTCGGCTCTGATGGCTCATACCAGATCAAGCGGATCGAATTCAAAGGAAAGAACACTGCCATCGAGTTCAAAGGAAATACGGCCCAGGTCGGCAAATGACAGCCTTAACGAACCGTCGTTTAGAGGAGGGCTTTGTCCTCCTCTAAACGGCATAAGTAAAGAGTAGTTCGATTTTGGGAATGGCTTTCCCACAAATGGCCCGCCCGCCCCGCAGATCATTTCCTAACTCGATATATTCAACCAGTTACCGGCCCGCCCGGCGCTGGCACGTCGCTTGATCTTAAGGCTCGCGGTTGGTAAACGCCTGTTGATCGTGTAGACTGGTGCTTACGCCCCGCGCTCGCGTGAAGCGCGAGCATGAGTGAAGCAGGTCGTGGACCCAACTTATACAAATTATTGAAACGGTCAATGCAATGGTGTCGTATGAGCCTGTGTTGTCAAACTCATAAAAGATTTAAGAGCATAGCGAGAAAGTTCATGCGCAGAAGTTTGACTTCAGACCTGCGACTGAACGATTGAGTGAGAGGATGCAAATGATCTCAGTATTAATCAGACTCCGTAAGACTGGCCGCGCGATAGCCGCGGCATCTTTAGCAACGATGATCGGCGCGTCGCTTCCGGTCGCGACCTTCGCGCAAGAAGGGATCGTATCGGTTCAGCAGCAGCCGGCGCCAAAGCCAAAGCCGCCCGATACTCCGCCGACGCCAGGGCAGCAACAGCAGAAGAAAGACCCGCCTCGCCCGGACACGCAGCGGCGACGCGAGCAACAGGAGCAGCAGGGCGAGACGCGCCCGCAGCGGCCTACCGAGCGCGAGCAGCGTAATCTTCCTGCGCCGGGACAGACGCCCGCCGCTACGCCTCAAACAACCGACCCGCAGCAGACCACGCCGGGCGCGCCCAACCCGATCACTCAGCCGCTCGCGCTCTCACCGGAGGTCACGCGCCAGCGCGTCGGCGTTACGGAAGGCGTAGTCGAAACGATGTCGCTTCAGGACGCGATCACGAAAGCGCTTCAGAACAACCTCGACATAGAGGTCTTTCGCCAGAGCGTTCAGGCGGCCCAGTACAACCTCTTCGCGTCGCGCGGCGTTTACGACATCGTGACGGGCTCGACGCTCTATTATGAGAGCCGCACTTTCCCGGTCGCGTCGATCTTCGCGGGCGGCGATGCCAGCTCGTCCGTGACTCAGAAAGAGTTTAATTATGACTTTACGACCAGCAAGCTAATCGAGCGCTCGGGCGCGTTATTTCAAGTCGATTTCTTGAACAGCCGGTCGACTACTTCTGCGACCTCGGCAACTCTCACAACGCAGTATAGCCCGACCTTGACGGCGTCGTTCACGCAGCCGCTGATGCGCAATCTGGAGATAGACCAGAACCGCCGGATAACGCAGTTGGCGAAGCGGTCGCTCGACCTTTCAGATAGCGAGTTCCGCCAGCGCGTGATAGAGATCATCAACCAGGTGCAGCGCGCTTACTGGGACCTTGTATTCGCGATCCGCAACGAGCAGATCGCGCGCGACTCCGTAGAGCTTACGCGCGTGCAGCTCCAGAACAACCAGAAGATGGTCGAAGCGGGAACGCTCCCTCCCATCGATCTGCGCGCGACCGAAGCCGCCCTCGAATCCCGAAAGGGCGACGTAATCACGGCGCTACAGTCGATCACCACGGCGGAAAACACGCTCAAGGGCCTGCTGATCAAAGACGCGAACGACAAGCTGTGGGACGCGCAGATACAGCCGACCGATCAGCCGCTTTCTGACCTGGCTACGGTCAGCCTCGCCGAAGCATCGCAGCTTGCTTTAACCAATCGCCCGGAGCTTGAGCAGATGCGGTTGGAAGCCGAGCAGAAACAGATCGACATCAAGTTCTTTGAGAATCAGACGAAGCCGCAGGTCGACCTGATCGGGTTTTACTCCAACACGGGGCTTGCCGGTACGCCTTCGGATATCGTCCGTGGAGGCGGAGGGTTCGACACCGTAACGCAAGGGATTCTCACCAACCTCAACCTCGCCCTGGCCGACCTCGGCCGTGACCCGTTCAGCCCGATTCCGCCGCCCGCGTCTGTGCTGGGCGAGAGCGTGCCGGAAAGGTTCACCGGCGGGTACTTCCGCTCGCTGCGCAATCTGTTCAGCCAGGATTTCCGCACCTATCAAGTGGGCGTCCGCTTGAGCTTCCCGTGGCGCAACCGGACTGCGGAGGGCAACCTGGGCCGAACGCTTGCGGAAGCGCGGCAGCTCGACGCCCGCCAGCGCCAATTGGTGCAGACGGTCCAGATCGAAGTCCGCAACGCACTGCAAGCAGTAGAAGCGGCTCGCCAGCGGTTCGAAGCGGCTCGCGCAGGTCGCATTGCGGCTGAAGCCCAGTATAAGGGCGAGCTGGAACGATACCGCGCAGGGCTTTCGACGAACTTCCTCGTCCTTGAGCAGGAGAATGATCTGGCTATCGCGCGAGGGAACGAAGTGCGCGCGTTGACCGATTACAACAAGGCGCTGGCCGACCTCCAGCGTGTAACGGGCATGACGTTGGTAAACAATAACGTGCAGGTCAATGCGAGGACCGACGCCGTCAAATAGCAACCGCTTTTCGAAGCGTAATTGGCAAGCAATAAGGGGGACCCAACGTGGGTCCCCCTTATTTTTGCACTGGTTGAAGTTTAGTTAATCGCGCGGGCTTCAGCCGATCAGATCGGTGATCTGCTCACGGTCCTGCAAGGACATTTCGGTAAAATCGACGCCAAAGCCTACTTTGAATTGGTGGTAGCTGACGACTCCGGTCGTACAGACCTGATGCCCATTAGGCAGCCGAAACCTGAGCTTTACTGTAGAGCCGGTAACAGCAGGCACAAAGCTTTCGACAAAGGCCTGGCGTGTCGTCAGGTCCAGAAGTCTACAATCGCGCCCGTGGCCGTTCGTCTCACAATGCACGCGCATCAAGCCCTGAGATTGCTTCTGACCGTCCACGGATTTGCACATCCCAACAGCGCTCATAGCGGTTCTCCTTACTATCCGTATTACAGATTCAATTTTATTTCCCTGAAAAGCTTTATAGGATACACCACCCCCGATCCGATTACAATACAAAACGTTTAAGAGTAATCTTAAGCCGTTGCAATGACCGTGCCGCCCGTCGAGGCTGCGCTCGCGGCTTGAAGATTTTACGCCGTATTGATTCTTACCATCGGAGCCGCAAACGATACACGGCGGCGGAAGAATGGCTGTCACCAAAACGCGCGTCTGCTGTATAATTCTTCGCGCGACGGCGCAGTAACCCTAACAACTATGTGATAAAGCGTTGGAATCAATCTATGGCATCACACGATATTCTGCAGCTTGGCAATCCTACTCTCTGGCAAAAGTCCGAGCGCGTAGGCGACATATCCACAAGCGAAACCGCCTCGTTGATACGCGACCTGAGCGACACGCTCGCGTCATTTCGCGACGCCACGGGATACGGGCGCGGCATAGCCGCCCCGCAAATAGGCTCGCTCAAGCGCATGATATTTATCAGGATGCAGCCCGCAGGCTTCGCGGGCGCGCTCATCAACCCCGAGATCGTCTGGATGAGCGACCAGACTATGGAGTTGTGGGACGATTGCTTCAGCTTCCCCGACTTGATGGTCCGGGTCGAGCGCGCGGCCCGGATTCGCGTCGAATACGCGGACGAGCGGGGCGCCGCTCAAGTTATCGAAGCCGAAGGCGATCTATCGGAATTATTACAGCACGAGATCGATCACCTCGACGGCATATTGGCTGTCGACCGGGCGATCTCCGAGAAAGCCTTTGCGACGCGCGCCGAGTGGCAGCGTCGTTTTCGGAAGTAGCTCCGGGCTGTGATCGCTTCTCTTCCCCTCTCAGGCCGCAATCGTTTTTCTTCTCGGTTCCGGTCATATACTTTATCGTGCCAGGCGACTAATAGATCGGGCGAACAGATTGATGGACAGCCCAGAGCTGCAAGCCGAACTAGAAAATCATCACCAGGCCAGTTACGGCTGGGCGTTGTGTTGTTGCTCGCGCGATAGCCACCAGGCCGAGAGCGTGCTGCAAAATGTCTATCTCAAGATACTCGAAGGAAAGGCGAGGTTCGACGGGAAGTCATCTTTCAGAACCTGGCTCTTTGCAGTTATTCGAAAGACGGCGGCCGACGAGCGCAGGAGAAATCTGTTAACGAGGCTTCGGCTGACAAAGCACGAACAGAGCGCGGCAGAAAGCGCTCCTGCCGAGCGACCGGATGAAATGATTTACCGGACGCAGATTCAAGCGCTCTTCCGGCAGGCGCTGGCCGCTCTGCCGAAACGGCAGCAGGAAGTTTTGGAGCTTGTCTTTTACCACGACCTCAGCCTCGCAGAGGCCGCCAAAGTGATGGGAGTTTCCGTAGGCTCGGCTCGCACTCATTATGACCGGGCGAAGAAGCGGCTCCGCCAATGGCTGGATGAATCAGAGGTGCTCAATGAATCAAGAGCGGGAAGAAAACAGGATCAAAGAGCTATTCCATGAATTGAAGCGTGAGGAAGAAAGCCGCGCGCCCGACTTCGCACGCGTGATGGAGGCGGCTCGATCGAGGCCCGTCAAGACGCGCCGGCCTCTTCGCATTTTAACAATAGCTGTCGCAACGGCCCTGCTGGTCATGGCTATCAGTTCTCTGTTCGTCATCAGACAGCTTTCACCGAAGCCCGCCCCGGTCGAGAGAGTTGAGACGGAAGAGCCGCCCGTGGAATCAATACCGCCTACCGTCATTACGGCCGGTCCCGATAAGAACGAATCGCTGAGCAATAATGAAGCGCCGAAGCCTGCGCGGCGGCGTGTCACCCGCAGGCCACGACAAGCGGCCACGCTGATCTCCGGTTGGCAGTCGCCTACAGATTTTTTATTGATCCCCCCGGGCCAGCAGCTATTGAGAACAACCCCTAGACTCGGCGAGTCGATAGTGAACATAGAAGTATTCTTTCTTGACGAGAAGAATTGAAGCGGAGGAATTATGAAGCTGACGATCTGTTTTCTATGCGCGTTCTTGCTTTTCACAGGCCCGTCTGCGCTGGCGCAGCAAAAACAGGATGACCCGATTGGAGAGAGCCTCATCCCACCGGATTTGGTCTTGCGTCACCAGCAGGAGATAGGTCTGAGCGCCGAGCAGAAAGAATTTATCAAAGGGGAAATAGTTAAGGCGCAGGCCAGATTCACCGAGCTGCAATTGCAACTCGCCGACGAGGCGGAGATGATGATCTCGCTTGTGAAACAGGACCGGGTCGACGAGCAGCAGACGCTCGCTCAACTCGACAAGATATTGAACATCGAACGCGAGATCAAACGCGCTCAGTTTGTCCTGGTCATAAGGATAAAAAACAGGCTGACCCCAGAACAGCAATCCCGGCTTCAAGAGCTGAGAAGCAAGTCGCAAAAGAAATGAATTGCTGGAAGCCGCATCAGGTAAATGATACTCTTTCGTTTCCGTTGTATTTTTTTCGCGGCTCTGACCTCTATTACCGGGCGGCGGGAGTTTTGCACCTAAGCGCGGCCCTTCACTCGTAAGTAAATGTAAGATGAAGCACCACCTTGGAGGCGTCTATGGCAGGCATCACTTATGATGAAGCCGCTCACCTTCTCCGCCGCATGGGTTTCGGCGGGAGCCCGCAAGAGATTGAAGCCCTGGTCGCGCGCGGGCGCGAGGGAGCAGTCGACTTTCTAATCAATTATGCTCAGGTCGATAACCGCGCGATGGATGATCTCATAGCCCGCAGCTTCGACTTCTCTGACCCAAACGATTTTACGAAGTTCAACCGCTTCGAGCTGGAACGATGGTGGTTCACGCGCATGGTGCATACGCGCCGCCCGTTTGAAGAGAAGATGACGCTCTTCTGGCACAACCACTTTGCGACCGCCGCGTCAAAGGTTTTCGACATATTCATGTACGTTCAGAACCGGAAGCTCCGCGATCACTCGCTCGACCGGTTCGACACGCTGCTCAAAGTGGTTTCTGAAGACTCCGCCATGCTCATCTGGCTTGACGGCATACAAAACGTGAAGGGCAGTCCAAACGAGAATTTTGCGCGCGAGCTTCAAGAGCTTTTCACGATGGGCATAATAGATGTTGTCACGGGCGAAGCCAATTACACCGAAGACGATGTCAAAGAGATCGCACGCGCTTTCACCGGAGGCAAGGTCCGCTTCGCGCGCGGGTCAACAGACCCTTACGCCTTCGAGTTTTTTGTGAACCCCGAGCAGCACGACTTCACGGCAAAGACCGTCTACGGCGTGACGGCGAATTACTCCGCCGACGACATCATTACCGTTGTCTCGGCTCGCCGCTCCACGGCCCGTTACCTTGTCAAAAAGCTTTTCGATTTCTTCGTCTATCCCATAACTTCCAGCTCTTCGGACAAACAGACCGTAGAGAAGTTTGCCAATGTCTATGTGAGCAGCAACCACTCGATCAAAGAGCTTGTACGCGCTATATTCGTCTCCGATGAGTTCTACAGCGACCGCGCGCGGTTCGCGCTTGTAAAGCAGCCCGTAGAGTTCATCGTAGGTGCGATACGCATGCTCGGCGCGGTGTATAACCCCGGGACCTACGAGCCGAGGAACCAGTCGAACGTACTGGCGGCCCTGTCGATCTTTCTCGGGCAGGAGTTGTTTAACCCGCCCGACGTTGCGGGCTGGAACCTGAATCTCGGATGGATAAATACTGCGACGCTGTTGAATCGTTTCACATACGCGGACCTGCTGGTCATCAGCCGCACACGTGATCTGAGCGCGCCGGGCCTCTGGCTCTCTCACGAACAGCTCAGAAGGCATACGAAGGCAAACCCGAAAAAGACCGTCAAGAAATTCTTGTCAGTCCTCGGCCCGCTCAAAGTGGACGCGAAGATGGTTCGCGCTTTAAGCGATTATCTGAGGACAGACGACGCGGGCAATATCGGGACCTTCACGCCCGACGACCTGACTGTTGATAAGAAAGTGCGCGGCCTTGTCCACTTGATAATGTGTCTGTCCGAGTTCCAGTTGAATTAAAGGGGGCGTGCTATGCCGACTACGAGAAGACAATTCATAAAGCGAAGCGCGGGGGCTGTGACCGTGGGCCTCGTGCTGCCCGGGACATTGCTCCGCGAAGCGCGCGCCCAGCAGGCTCAGGCTAATACGAATCGTAAGTTTGTCGTCATACAGCTTGCGGGCGGGAACGACGGGTTGAACACTGTCGTTCCCTACACTGATTCGCGTTATCACAGTCTGCGGCCTCAGCTAGCGTTCAACGAAGCCGAGCTTAAGGACAGCGAGGGCCGCTCGACCGTGATATCGAATGACTTCGGGCTGCACCCGGCCCTGGGAAAGATCAAACAGCTTTATGACCAGGGGCGCGTCGCCATAGTCTTAGGCGTCGGCTACCAGGATTCGACTCTATCCCATTTCTTATCGATGGACATCTGGCACACTGCGGACACGTCGGGGCTTGCAAGCAAAGGGTGGCTTGGCCGATACGCAGACATAGCGCTCCTGGGGCAAACAGGACTGCCCGCAGTTGCGCTTGGCGGGCTTGAGAAGCCGAAGAGTTTTAATGCCGGCATGGTTGTAGTTCCGAACATTCTCAATTTCGAGATATACAATTTTCTGGCCGACCCGGCATACCCGAACGACTACGCAAACCAGGTCAACGCATTCAATTTCGGCGCGAGCCGCGTCTTTGACAACGCGAGCTTGCTTTCGACGATCAACAACGCCGCGTTCGAATCGGTCAGAGGCGCGCAGCACGTCCAGCGGAATGTGAATAACTACCGCTCGTCGATCGTCTATCCCAGGGAGAACCCGCTCGCCGTAGGACTCCAGATGGTCGCGCAGCTTATCGTAACCATCCCGGAAGCCCATCTGCTCTATGTGCAACTGGGAGGGTTCGATCATCACGCGGATCAGGTCGATCATCCCAATGGACAGCCTAACAAACTTGCGGGCCAGCATAATCTCTTGCTCAGGTGGTTCTCCGACGCCGTGGACCTTTTTTATAAAGATATGGCCGAGCACGGATTGGCGGACGATGTGATTTTGATGGAGTGGAGCGAGTTCGGGCGCCGCCCGCAAGAGAACGCCTCGTTCGGGACAGACCACGGGTCTTCATCGCAGATGTTCATTATCGGAAATCCTATTCGCGGGGGCCTGTACGGGCGTCAGCCTTCGCTTGCGGCTACGGAGTTGGACCTGGCCGGCAATCCAAAGTTTAATGTGGACTTCCGAGAAGTTTACGCTACGATACTCGACGGGTGGCTAGGCGCCGACTCAAAAGCCGTGCTCGGCGCTCAGTACCAGAACGTGGGCTTCTTATAGTCCTGAGTGCTGAGTGAAAGATAATTACTCAGGACTCAGCACTCAGGACTTAGAGAAAGCTGCCAAAAGATTTTAAGACTTTTCCTGACCCCTGACAGTCTGAAACAGTGGACCAATTCTGTTCTGTTTGTACGATAGCCTTTTGAAGTAACCGCGCCGGTCGCTCGCTGCTTGCGGCCGGGTCTCTTCCCCCGGCGGTGGACTTCGCAAGTTATAAGAAATAAAGGCTTATGACCCGGAGATAGAGAGGCGGGGGCCGACCGCCGGCACACTCAAGGAGGAGAGCAACAATGGCAACCATATCTTACGACGAAGCCGCTCACCTGCTCAGGCGAATGGGGTTCGGCGGGCCGCCTGACGAGATCGACGGGCTGGTCGCGCGCGGGCGCGAGGGGGCCGTCGATTACCTGATCAATTATTCGCAGATCGATAACAAGCCGCTGGAAGACATACTCGCGGCCAGTTTCGACTTCACAGACGTTCGGGACAACAGGAGAGTCAACCAGGGCGAGATTCGCCGCCTCTGGTTCACGCGCATGATTCACACGCGCCGCCAGTTCGAAGAGAAGATGACGCTCTTCTGGCACAACCACTTTGCCACGGCGCTTTCGAAGGTGCAGGACATTCTGATGTTCAACCAGAACGTGATGCTTCGCGCCAATGCGCTTGAGCGGTTTGACACGCTGCTCAAGAAAGTCGCGGAAGACCCCGCGATGATCGTCTGGCTGGATGCCAACACGAACGTCCTGGGCAGCCCTAACGAGAATTTTGCGCGCGAGCTTCAAGAGCTTTTCACGATGGGCATCACAGACGTTGTCACGGGCGAAGCCAATTACACCGAAGACGATGTCAAAGAGATTGCACGCGCATTTACGGGCTATAACTTTCGAGTAAACCGTAACGGGACGACTATCGATAACCTTTTTCAGTTCTTTATAAACGCGGCCCGGCACGACAACACCGCGAAGACCGTCTACGGCCAGACGGCTAACTTCACGGGCGACGACATAATCACCATCATCGCCAACCGGCGCGCGACGGGCCGTTACCTTGTCAAAAAGCTTTTCGATTTCTTCGTCTATCCCATAACTTCCAGCTCCGCTGACCGCCAGACTGTAGACAAGTTCTCGAATATTTATGTGAGCAGCAACCACTCGATGAAAGAGCTTGTGCGCGCTATATTCGTCTCCGATGAATTCTACAGCGACCGCGCGCGGTTCGCGCTTGTAAAGCAGCCCGTAGAGTTCATCGTAGGCGCGATACGCATGCTCGGCGGCCAATATGTGCCGGGGAGGAATGCGGGTGACAGGCCCGACGTTTCAAACATACCGGCGGCCTTTTCCAGAAACATGGGCGAAGACATCTACAACCCGCCCGACGTTGCGGGCTGGGAGTTGAACCTCGGGTGGGTCAACACCGCTGCTATGCTTGAGCGGTTCAACTACACCAACCAGTTGCTCACCACCCGCAGGACGGACCGCCCCGGCATTTTCATCACCAACGATCAGCTCAAGAAATACACCAAGTCTTCCTCTAAGAAGACCGTGAAGAAATTCCTGTCCGTGCTCGGCCCGCTCGACACGGGCAACTCGGTGGTCAAGACGCTGAAGAATTACCTTGAGACTGACGACAATGGCAACGCTGTCGGGTACACGAACAACGATGCGACCGTCGATAAGAAGATTCGCGGCCTCGTGCATCAGATCATGTGCCTGCCCGAGTTCCAACTGAATTAGGAGGAGAGCGATGGCGATAACTAGAAGACAATTCATCAAGCGAAGCGCCGTGGCGGCGAGCGTCGGCGTCGTGATGCCCAGGATAATGCTGAGCCAGGCAAACGCTCAGACCGGCGCGAGTCGCAGGATTTTCGTCGTGATTCAGCTCCAGGGCGGCAATGACGGGTTGAACACGCTCGTTCCCTACACGGACTCGCGCTACTACAGCCTGCGGCCAAATCTCTCCTGGAAAGACACGGAACTCAAGGACGCGGCGGGCCGCTCGACGATTATAGACAACCAGTTCGGCCTGCACCCCGCGATGGCCGACATCAAGACCCTGTATGACGCGAGCAAGGTTGCCATCGTCAACGGCGTGGGCTATCCGACCCCTAACCTCTCGCACTTTCTTTCGATGGACATCTGGCACACGGCGAATACGAACGGCGGCCAGGGAGACGGCTGGCTCGGCAAGTACGCGGACGTGGCGCTGTTCGGCAAGACCGGTCTACCGGCAGCCTCGATAGGCACGCTCCCGAAATCGCTTTTCGGGGACAAGGTCGTGGTCCCGAGCATCTCAAACTTTACGAACTACACCTACCAGACCGACGCGCGATTCCCGGGCGACCGCAATAACCAGGTCAACACATTCAACGCGACCAATCGCCGCGCGTTTACCGCAGACACGTTCATTTCCTCCGTCGCGACGACGAGCGTCGACGCGGTGGCGGGGGCGGCGCAGGTCCAGGCGTCGGTCGGCACATACACTTCGTCCGTAGTCTATCCCACGCCCAACCCGCTCGCGGCGGCGTTGAAGATGGCGGCGCAGCTCATCATTACTACGGGATCGAACCTGCTCTACGTGCAGTTGGGAGGATTCGATCATCACTCGGAGTTGATAGGCAACACCGAATCGGCAACGAACAAAATGGTCGGCCAGCACTTCACGTTGCTGACTTACTTTTCGCAAGGAGTGAAGGCGTTTTATGACGACCTGGCCGAGCACGGGCTTGCCGACAAGACCGTGGTGATGGAGTGGAGCGAGTTCGGGCGCCGTCCGCAAGAGAACGCCTCGTTCGGGACAGACCACGGCACGTCTTCGCAGATGTTCATCATCGGCGACCCGGTCCACGGCGGATTGTACGGCGAGCAGCCTTCGCTTTCGGACCTGGACCAGGCGGGAAATCTGAAGTTCAAAGTCGATTTCCGCTCGGTCTACGCGACGATACTCGACCGCTGGCTTGGCGTAGATTCAAAGACGGTACTCGGCTCTCAATATGAAAACGTAGGATTCCTGGGATAGAATAGGGATGCGCTGATGTTCAAGCTGAAGGGTAAAAGGAAGATTCAAGCGGTCTTGCTGGTCCTACTGGTCACGGCCATCGCGTATGCCAGCGCCACGGGGCCGGAAGCCCGTTACACAGGCGCGCCCGGTGACATAGGCACGTGCTATAACTGTCACGACGCCGTGCTGTCAGGCATCAACTCCGGGGGAGGTAACGTTCAGATCAACGGACTTCCGCCGGTCTACGAGCCGGGCGAGCAATACACTTTTACCGTTGTCACGCAGCAGGGCGGAAAGCAGCGCTACGGATTCCAGCTCACGGCCATCGATAGCAACGGCAATCGCGCGGGCACGCTCGCTCCTGACAGCACGGACTCGCAGCTAAACTCGCAGACAGGCACGGGTGGCCGCCAGTACATGCAGCACTCGCAAATCGGCACGCTCGCCAACGGGCAGAGCAATCACACGTGGCGCATTCGATGGACCGCGCCTTCTACTGATGTAGGCACAGTCCGTTTCTACGCCGCAGGCAACGCGGCAAACGGCGACGGGACCAATCAGGGCCAGGATAATATCTACACTACGAGCGCCCTGGCCGAATCGCCGACGACCGTCGTAACGGTCCAGCTTGAGACGCAGCCCGAGGGGCAGACGCTTGCGGCCGGGTCAATGTACTTGATCGACTGGACCGTCACCAACCCGTCGAACGT
This sequence comes from Blastocatellia bacterium, assembly GCA_036277095.1. Lineage (GTDB taxonomy): Bacteria > Acidobacteriota > Blastocatellia > UBA7656 > UBA7656 > DASUNP01. Next base: position 8,505 of record DASUNP010000054.1, on the reverse strand, counting down.
AGACAGCTACGAGATTCGCTACTCGACCGATGACGGGATGACTTTTCCAATCACCAATCTGGTCTTCTCGACGACCAACTCTTCCGTGACGAGTTACGAATGGACAGTGCCCAACGTGTCGAGCACCGAAGCGCGACTGCGGGTGTTGGCGGCGACGAAAGCGGGTTCGGCGATAGAGGTCAAAAGCGGGCGGTTTACAATCGCAGGTGATGGGGCCTCTCTGATCCCGCGAATCGTCAGTGCCGAAGTCATCGGCAAGCACCTCTACGTCGACGGCGTTAATCTCAAAGAGGGCGCAAAGGTTGAGATGGACGGCGTGACTCAGAAGACCAGTTTCGAGACCGCCACGAGGCTGAAGTGCAAGAAGGCCGGTAAAAAGATCGCTCGCGGCCAGGAAGTCGACCTCGTCATTAAATTCCCGGATAACACTCGGACCGATGTCTTCGTATGGGTGCGGCCCAATAACTGACCTTACCCTCCTCTCATCAACTGCTCATCTCCGGGCTGGATGCAACCAGGCATCCAGCCTTTTATTTGTGAATCAGGACTCTCAGCCATCTTTTCATCTAAGCCCTCAAACATCGCTCGCCTGTCTGCTATCATTTCTACTGGACGTGTGAACGGAGGCGCGGATGAACAAGGTAAAGGTTTACGGTGCGGATTGGTGTGAAGATACACGTCACGCGCGCGAGCGAATGGATAATATGGGCGTCGGCTATGACTACATAAACGTCGAGCAGGATAAGGACGCTTCCGATTGGGTGAAGCAACAAAACGGCGGCAAAGAGCGGAAGCCGACTATAAAGATAGGCGAGCGCGTCCTTTCGGTCCCCAAAGATGACGAGCTTGAAAACGCGCTCCGCGAGCAGGGCATATTGTGATGACCTGGGACGAGTTTGCGACGGCTGCGCCCGAGATCGCGGCTTTCGGTTTGACGCGGTTCGAGACAAAAGTCGCTTACCTCGCTACCGTGCGGCGCGACGGCTCGCCTCGCGTGCATCCCGTCAGCCCGTTCGTAGCCGGGGGCCGATTGTTTGTTTACATGGAGCCGACTTCGCCAAAGGGGCACGATCTGCGCCGTGATCCGCGTTACAGTTTGCACTGCTCTGTCGCAAACATCGAAGGCGGCGAGGGCGAGTTTTTGGTAAGCGGTCGCGCGAGGTTTCATGACGATCTCCAGATGCGAGAAGTCGCTTTCGCGGGTGCGCGTGAAGCGGGCTTTACGCCAAGGGATCGATACATTTTATTCGAGCTGACCGTGGAGAGCTGTTTGGCTACGACTTACGGCGGCGGCGAGCCTCACCGTTTGCGGTGGAAGCAAGGTTGAAGAATTATGAGAATAGAGATAGACGAGCACAATCTGGAATACAGCGACGCGGGCGCGGGGCTTCCGATCATATTCATTCATGCCTTCCCGCTCAATCAAACGATGTGGGACGATCAGGTTGCCGCGCTGGGGTCCGGCTTTCGACCGATCACGCTTGACCTGCGCGGCTTCGGCAGATCGGACGCGCCTCGCGGGCCTTACTCTGTGGAGCGGATGGCTATGGACGTGCGCGCGTTGATGTCTGCCCTTTCAATCGAGGACGCGGTAATCGCGGGCTGCTCGATGGGCGGATATGTCGCGCTCGCTTTTTACAGGGAGTATCCGGGGGCCGTGCGCGCGCTTGTGCTTTCGGATACGCGAGCCTCAGCCGACACCCCGGAAGCACGCGAGCGCCGCGAAAAGTCCGCCGAGAAGGCTGAGCGCGAAGGCGCTCGCGCCATAGCCGATGATATGGCGCCGCTCTTGTTGGGCGAAACGACCGCCGCCCGGCGGCCTGAGATCGTCGAGCGCGTTGGCCGGATGGCCGAGTCCAGCTCGCCCGAAGGCATAGCCGCAGCCCAAAGAGCAATGGCCGCCCGGATGGATTCCGTCTACATGCTGGCCGCGATAGATTGCCCTTCGCTCATCATTGTCGGCGCGGAAGACAAGCTCACGGGGCCGGCGGAAGCCCAGGCGCTGCGCGACGGAATTCGCGGGTCGCACTTGCGAATCATTGAATCGGCAGGCCATCTGCCTAACCTTGAGCAGCCCGGAGAGTTTAACAAAGCTCTGATCGAGTTTCTTGAAACCATACCTGATTGATCCGCCTCAAAATTCATGTAGACAACTGCGCAAGGTTCGCGTAGAATCCGGTCGCATTTTCAAGGCCCGGACGGTTGATACTCAGTTAGCCCCGTAGGGTCACTAGGTAGTTAATATTACCTCAGCCTCGCTCGACCAGTCTTAGTCGAAATCCTTGAGGCGCGTGCCTCCGGCATCATCGACAAACCGCGAGCACCAGCTACCGGCCGGGAAGATTTCAGAACAGGAGGGAGCTTCATGAAGAGAGTCGTTTTGTTAAGCATTGCCCTGGTTTTTGCCTTCGCATGTGCAACGAGCGATGAAAGGGTAACGGGGACGAAGGAAGTGCAGATCATTATCTCTGACCCGACGAGCGGCCCTTTGCGAGTCACAGCCGATCCGGACCCCGCGACAATCGTTAGAGGCGAAGCCGTCAAATGGCTGATCGTCTACAAAGCCGGGCCGCCGCTCGACGGCGTCGTAATCGACGGGTTCCAGACCACAAGCGGCGCTAGCGACCCATTCGGCAACGGCTCGACATTCACTTTCGGGTATATGGGGTCATCGTCAAGTGGGCCTTCCGAATCCAGCGGCGCGCCCGTCAAGGGAGGCAATTTCAAGTACAACGTGACCGTGACTGTTTCGGGGAGCGACCCCGTGAAATTCGACCCCAGGCTGATAGTCAATTATTGATCGCGCCCGTCGAATAACAACTTATATTCCGCCGACTCCCGCAGCAGTTCGAGGTCGGGGTCGCGCGAGGCTTCGGATCGACTGTACCCGTGAGCCAGCGCTCGTTTGAGGCTCTCTGCGGCCTTGCGCGTCTCCCCTGTGAGCGCGTAGACCACTGCGCACAGGTACATAAGATCGATATTGCGCGGCTCAAGCGAGGCCGCGCGCTCGATCGCGTCGCTGGCCTCTTGCTTTCTGTTGAGCTTGGCGTGACAGACGGCCAGGTCGCCCAGCGACGGCGCGTCATCGGGGTTGATCGCCAGGCGCGATTGCAAGAGCTTCCCGGCCCGCTCGTACTGCTGTTCGGCTTCGACGGGCTTGCCCACGCGCAGGTAAGCGTCTCCGAGGTTGCGGTAGAGGATGTCGTCTTGAGGGCTCAATTCAATCGCGGAGCGGTAAGCCCTGATCGCCTCTTCAAACCGTCCCAGGTAGAAAAAGGCCGTTCCGATGTTCGAGTATGATTCCGGGTTTGGGTAAATCTCTATCGCGCGCTCGTGCATAGGCAGCGCGTCTTCGTATAACCCCATCGCGCTGTACATCGAGCCGAGCTTGTCATACCCCTGATAGTTGTCCGGCTGTATGCTGATGACGCGGCGGAACTGATCTGCCGCGTCGCGATAGCGGCCGAAGACGTAATAGCATATCCCCAGCGCGTTGTAGTTATCCCAGTAACCCGGTTGGACCTCTATGGCCCGCTCGAAAAAGGCTATCGCCTGCTTCATCTCGCCCTTCTGCATGTAGCAGCGGCCGAGCCATCTGTAGGGGTCGTCGGAGACGGGTTGCAGCTCGATCGCGCGCTTGAACTCTTCGATGGCTCTCTCCACCTTGCCGGTCCCGTGATAGACGATGCCGAGCGAGACGTGCACCTGCGCCTGGTACGGGTCCAGCACCAGCGCGCGGTCGCCCGCTGCAATGGCGCGCTCGACCCAGACCGCGTCGCGCGTAGCCAGGTACTTGCGCCAGTAGGCTTCGCCTAGCCCCGCTTGCGCGAGGGCGAAATCGGGGTCCAGGCGAAGCGCTTCTTCAAAGACCTGGATGGCAGAATCGATATTCTCCTTCACGTCGCGCCGCTCTAAGAATGCCCGGCCTTTTGAATAAAGCTCGAACGCATCCATGTTCTTGGTGGCCGGTCTCGCTATCAGGTCACGCACTTCGTTCGAGATGCTCACCTTCAAGGCCGCCGCGACGCTCTCGCACACGGCGTCCTGTATACTGAAAAGGTCCGAGACGTCGCCGCGATATTGCGCGCCCCAGATAACCCTCCCTGTTTCGGCGTCCGTCAGGCGGGCCATTATCCCTATCAAGTTGCCCGAGCGCATGACCTCGCCTTCGAGCAGTATGGTAGCCCCCAACTGGCGTGCGAGGTTGTGCGCGCCGGTCTGCAACTGGTCTATTCGCCCCGCGCCCGCAGCCTTTGACAAGACGGAGAGGCCGCCTATCTTTGCGAGGTCCGTTATGATCGCGTGCGCGAGCCCCACGCCTATGTAAGAGCTGTCGGCGGCGGAGCCTACGGCTTCAAGCGGCAGCACGAGTATCGTCGGGGGCGAGGACCGCTTCAGCCGCGCGACGGTCGAAGACTCCGTCAGATTCCCCGTGGTCAGAGTCAAGGCTACGGTCTGCTCTAAAGTCTGGTCGGCGCGAGTCAGCAGCTCCTTTTTCACCTCTGCGAACGACGCGTAGCGGCGCTCACGGTTCCTTTCCAGACAGCGCATCACGACCCCGTCTATCCAGGCGGGATAGCCTTCGGGGAGCTTATCAATCTTCTCCGCTCTATCTTTAATTATCGAGGCCGCGATCTCGAACGGGTTATCGCCGGAAAAAGGCAGGCGACCCATAATCACTTCGTAAAGCATTATGCCGAACGAAAAAATGTCCGTGCGCTCGTCGAGTTGGTGGCCGCGCAACTGCTCCGGCGACATGTATGAGAGCGTGCCCATCACGGTCCCCGACTCCGTGAGGCTGTCGATCATCGACGGCCCGCCTCGAAGCCCGGAGTCGTACCGCCCGAACGCCTTCGCCAGCCCGAAATCGAGCACCTTGACCAGACCGCGCTCCGTGACAAGGATGTTTTCAGGCTTCACGTCGCGATGGATGACGCCGCGCGAGTGCGCTTCGGCGAGCGCGTCACATATCTGGCGTGCAATCTCAATTACGGCTTCGGGTTTGAGCGAGCGCGTCAGTATGAAGTGGCGCAGGCTCCGCCCTTCGACATACTCCATCACGATGTAGGTGTTTTCGTTCGATTCGCCTACTTCGTGAATGGTGACGATGTTCGGGTGATTGATCTGAGATGCGGCCCGCGCCTCTCTGAGAAAGCGTAGACCGGCGCCGGGCTCGTCTTGCTCTTTTTTCGTCAGCACCTTGATTGCGACGGTCCGCAAGAGCTGGAGGTCGTCGGCCTTGTAGACTATTCCCATCCCGCCCGAGCCGAGCTTTTCGATCACGCGATACCTGGTAAGCCCTTTGAGCACCTCTTCCACGCAGAGCATTATACTAACGATTGACGCCGGAAAGAACCGGGCGGTGAAGGCAAAAGGCAAAAGGCAAGATGCAAAAGTACGGAATTATCTGGTTGCTCGTCTTTGCGAGCCAAGACGTTGGCAAAGATAAGGCTTATGCTTGGGCGTTTTATTTTTGCCTTTTGCCTTTCTTTATCCCAGCCGGACGTAGCCGCCGCGGAAGTATGCCAGCGGGCGGCCTTCGGTTACATGCGTCGCGATAACTTCCCCGACTACTATGGTGTGATCGCCGCCGGGGTATACGTGAGCTATGCGGCACTCTATCGCGGCAAGGACTCCGTTTATCAAAGCTGCGCCCGTGTCGCCTTCTCTGTAACCCAATCCCTCGAACCGATCGGAGTCTTTTGAAGCGAAGCGGCGGGAGATGAGTTCCTGGTCTTCGGCCAATATGTTGACCGCAAAATGACTGCCCTCTTTAAGGTGGTCGTGCAGCGACGCCTTTTTGTCTATGCAGATCAGGACCAGCGGCGGATCTAGCGACAGCGACGAGAAAGCGCTTACAGTAATGCCGCGCAGAAGCCCGTCCTCACAAAGGCTTGTGACAACAGTCACGCTGCTCGCGAAATGGCCAAGGGCGCGGCGAAACTCATCCTTGCTAACTGACATCTCTCCCTCTTTGTGACGGCGTGTTTTCGTAAGAAGGCGGCGGGCGGTGAGCGACTGTCGGCTCACCGCCCGCAGCTAATCTCGGTTACTGGGTTGGTTTTTTGTACTTCTCGATCAACTGCGGCAGGCCATCCTCTTTGCCGTTGTTTCGGTATTTGTAATAGGCCGTCAGGTCTTGCTTAAGCTGGTCGTGAAGCGCTTGATACTGAGGCTGGCCTTCGGAAAGCGCGACGGCGCGGGCGAACATCTCTATCACCACGTCGAGCTTCAAGTGCGCGTCCTTTAGGATCTGATCCTTCATGGGGCCGGCGGCCATGCCCTTGTGCTGCTCCGCGAGCTGTTGGTATTCCTCGTTGCTCAGGCTCCCCAAAAGCATGTAAGTCACGGGGTCGGTAGTATTGACGGCCACGGCCTTATCCAGCCTGGCCCTCGCCTCGGCCTTGTTGCCCGTTACGAATGCGAGAATTCCCATCGATTGATAAAGCTGCGGCAGCCACTTCGTCTTATACTGTGCCCACGCCGTCGCGTCCATCCCCGCAGGCATCTTATCGGTCTCGATCAGCTCGATCGCCTTCGTGCCGTAAGTCTGGCTCACCTGCACATACTTCGCGTTCCTCGCCTTGGCCTGGTCCGTGCCCAATAGCGCCATATGCGTGCGGACGGAGACGTCGTTCGGGTTTTTCTCTATGAAAGCAGCAGCCGCGCGGAATGCGTCGTCAAGGCGATTCGCTTTAAGATACGCGTCCAGGAGGACGGGGTTGATCTTTTCCGCGTCTTCGGGCTGGTTAAATAGGGTCGCAGCGTTTTCGAGCATTGTGATCTGCTGGGCCGGGTCTGTGACCTTTCCTATCTCCGCGATGACGTGCACGACGACCTCGCTCCGCTTCGCGCTCTTCGGGAATTTCTTGACGAACTCATCGGCGGCCGCAAGCTTGGCCGCCGGGTCAGCCGCGTCTCTGACTTTTATAAGCGCCTTCTCTTCGGCTTCACTGACCTGCGGAGTCTTCGGCTGAGGTTTATCCTGAGTCTTGTATGGGTCCTGAGCGTAGGCCGCAGGGGCGAAGGCAATCAGGCAGACCGCAAGCGCACGCGCCGCAGGCAAAAGTATGGATTTCATGGCTGACATCTCTCTTTCTTTGGAATTCAAGATCTAAGGTTGCGAAAACTCTACCACAACACTTCTCTTATTTTGCTTTAAGCGGGCGGCCATTGGCAAGCTGCAAACTCTCGGCTCTCCAGGCAACGCGAAGGGCCGTCGTCACTCATCTCAATTTCTGGAGCGACCGGAGCTGTCTTGTGTCACCGCGAAACTTGCGATTAAAATCTCAATAGAGATTCATCAGGTCAGACGGAGGCCCGACCTGGCAGAACGGAGAGCAGTAAAATGATTAAAAAGCTATCGATGATCGCCGCCGCGCTGGTGATTGCCGCTATCGGCGCGACGAGCGCGTACGCGCAAGACTGGGAGCGCGCAGTCTCGCTGTTTAACCAGAAACAATTCCGCCCGGCGATCCGCGAATTCCACGCCGTGCTGAACGCGAACCCGGATTACTGGCAAGCCTGGTACTACATCGGGGCCGGCCACTTTCAACTGCAAGGTTACGAAGACTCTATCGATGCCTTCCAGAACTATCTTAAAGGCGCCGCGAAAGACGAGAAGGGGCAGGCGACGGCCAACTATTACATAGGCTTTTCACACTACCAGCTAAAGCAATACGACAAAGCGATACCGGCGCTGGTCCGCTACATTCAGCTTTCCGACAAGCTGCAGCAGAAGGTCGACGCGCCTGCGCGCGCGGCGCTCGGCCGCTCCTACATTTTCACGGAAAAGTTCGCTGAAGCGATACCCGTCCTGACCACCTCGGCGGCAGAGATGAAGACGAACGCGACGAACTACTATTTCATAGGCTACGCGCAACACCGGCTCAGTCGCAACGACCTTGCGATCACCGCGCTGAACCAGGGGCTGGCAGTAGCGCCTCAAGACGTGGACACGCTCTCGCTGCTCACGGGCATCTACCTCGAACAGACGAAGCAGAACCCCGGGGCCGCGAAACAGGCGATCGCGTCGGGCGAAAAACTGCTCGCCGTCAGAAATGACGAGAAGACCTGGGGCGTGCTGGGCCAGGCTTACCTGATCGATAAGCAGTACGCGAAGGCCGCGCCGCTGCTCGATAAGTACGCCCGCGCGCACATGGATTCCGGCCCGGCATGGCACAGCCTGGGCGTAGCGCTCTCCCGCTCGTCGCAATGGAAGCCGGCCGCCGAGGCGCTTGAGCATGCGGTCAAGATCGCGCCTAACAATCTGGGCGCGCTTTTGGAGATGGGATACGTGTACGAGAGCGACAAGCAGTATGATAAAGCGCTCTCGGCATACGAGCGTGCTTACGAAGCGAGCGGGCGCCGCGACGAAACTATTCGCGCATCAATCGACCGCGTCAAACAGTACAAACCGTAAACAGGGGTCGGGGGTCAGGGATCAGGGGCCAGGGCATCTGAGATTTCAAATCCCTGATCCCTGACCCCCGACCCCTGACCCCT
>DASUNP010000053.1:0-14168 GCA_036277095.1 Blastocatellia bacterium | reverse complement strand
CTCAACGGGCCAGCCCAAGGGCGTCGCCATTCAGCATTCCAGCGCCAGCCTCTTTCTGCGCTGGGCCGCCGACGAGTTTACGGCAGACGAGATGAGCGGGGTGCTGGCCTCGACATCGGTCTGCTTCGACCTGTCGGTCTTTGAGATATTCGCCCCGCTGACGGTCGGCGGCAAGCTCATACTCGTTGACAACGCGCTGGAGCTGGGCAGAAGCGAGGCGCGCGATGAGGTGAGGCTGATAAACACGGTGCCGTCAGCGATGACTGAGCTAGTCAGGCAGGGCAGCCTGCCCGAGACAGTCGTGACGGTGAACCTTGCCGGGGAGGCATTGGGCAGGAGACTGGTCGAGCAGATATACGGCCTCGAACATGTCGGCAGGGTGATGAACCTCTACGGGCCGTCAGAGGACACGACCTACACTACCTATGTGGAGGTGAAGAGGGGCGAGGCGGGGGCAGTGACGATAGGGCGGCCCGTGGCGCAGACAAGCATCTACATACTCGACGTGAGGCAGGAGGTGGTGCCGATAGGAGTGGCTGGCGAGTTGTACACGAGTGGAGAGGGGCTGGCGAGGTGCTACGAGGGGAGGGCGGAGCAGACGGCCGAGAGGTTCGTGCCCGACCCATACAGCGGGCGCGCGGGAGCGAGGATGTACAGGACGGGAGACTTATGTCGGTACAGAGGAGACGGAGAGATAGACTACCTTGGGCGAGTAGACCAGCAGGTGAAGGTGCGAGGCTACCGCATAGAGCTGGGCGAGGTGGAGGCTGCGCTAGTGTCGCACCCGATGGTCAAGGAAGCGGTCGTGGTGATGAGGGAAGAGAGGGGCGACAAGAAGATAATCGCCTACGTGGTCGAGGAGTGGGGTGTGATGGAATTGACTGCGAGCGAGATGAGGAGGCACCTGAGAGAGAAACTGCCCGACTACATGGTGCCGACGGCATTTGTGAAGCTGGATAAGCTGCCGATGACGCCTAACGGGAAGGTGGACCGCAAGGCGCTGCCGGTACCAGATAGTCTCCGCCCAGAGTTGGAGATCGGCTATGTTGCGCCTCAGACCGAGATGGAACGGATCATTGCTGACGTATGCCAGCAGGTGCTTAACATAGAGAAGGTCGGCATTCATGATAATTTCTTTGACCTGGGCGCTCACTCTATACTTCTGCTTCAGATTCACAGCAAGCTCGAAGAGGTCTTTGACATGAAGCTGTCGATGACTGATATGTTTGAGTACCCAAGCATAAACGCTCTGTCGAAATACTTGACTCAAGCGAAGAGCGAGGAGCCCTCTCTACAGCAAGGTAAGAGTCGCGCCGAGGCTCGCAAGAAATCGGCTATCGTACAGAACCAGGCTAGAAGGAGGAAGGGGACTATGAAAAAGGGGAAGGGTAGCGGAGGTATGGGATGAGTAATCTCTCCTACCCTGAGCAAGCCGAGTGGCCTGAAATCGCAATCATAGGGATGACAGGTCGTTTCCCTGGAGCGAAGAATGTCGAAGAATTCTGGGAAAACCTGCGTGACGGTGTTGAATCTATCACTTTCTTCTCGGACGAAGATCTTGAAACGCCTTCGCCCTGGATTAACACGCCAAATTACGTTAAGGCGCGCGCCGTGCTCGACGGCGTCGAATACTTCGACGCGGCCTTCTTCGGGATGAGCGCCAGGGAAGCTGAGATTACGGACCCGCAACAGCGTATCTTCTTAGAGTGTGCCTGGGAAGCCCTGGAGAAAGCCGGTTATCAGGGCGAGAATCACGACAGGTCAATCGGAGTTTTTGCGGGGGCGAGCATCAACTCATACCTGTTCCGCGTCATTTCAAACCTTCACACTATAAAGATGATAAGCGATTTGCAGGTGGTCATGGGCAACGACAAAGACCACCTCGCGACGCGAGTCTCTTACAAATTGAACTTGAAAGGGCCGAGCATCACTGTTCAAACTGCCTGCTCGACTTCGCTGGTGGCAACGCATCTCGCCTGTCAAAGCTTGCTTGCGGGCGAATGCGATATAGCGCTTGCCGGTGGCGTTTCAGTGATCGTGCCGCAGAAATCCGGCTACTTCTATCACGAAGGAGGGATAGTCTCTCCCGACGGCCATTGCAGGGCTTTCGACGAGGCCGCCGCCGGAACGCTCAACGGCAGCGGGGTAGGCATAGTCGTTCTAAAGCGGTTGTCAGACGCGCTGGCTGATGGCGATTACATACACGCGGTCATTAAGGGTTCGGCTATAAACAATGATGGCTCCTCCAAGGTTGGCTACACGGCTCCGAGCGTGACGGGTCAGGCGGCAGCCATTATGGAGGCGCATTCAATAGCCAGAGCCGAGCCGGAGACTATCACTTACATCGAAGCTCACGGCACGGGGACTTCTCTGGGTGATCCGGTCGAGGTAGCCGCTTTGACACAGGCGTTTCGCGACAGGACCGACAAGAAAGGCTTCTGCGCAATCGGTTCGGTGAAATCGAACATAGGTCACCTGGACGCGGCGGCCGGCATCGCCGGATTGATCAAGACGGCGCTGTCGCTTGAGCACAAGATGATACCGCCGAGCCTCCACTTCAAGAAGCCGAACCCCAAGATCGATTTTGCCAACAGCCCATTCTACGTAATCAATAAGCTGTCACAGTGGAAAACGAATATGACGCCGCGAAGGGCAGGGGTCAGCTCATTCGGGATTGGCGGAACGAATGCTCACGTCGTAGTCGAAGAAGCTCCAGAAACCGAACCTTCCGGGCAGTCAAGGCCGTGGCAACTTATTCTCCTATCGGCAAAGACAGTCACTGCGCTCGAAGCCCAGTCGTCGAATCTCGCAAGCCATCTCAAACGTCACGCAGACGCGAGCCTCGCCGACGTAGCTTACACGTTACAGGCCGGGCGCAACCGTTTCAATCACAGGCGCGCTATCGTTTGCTCGAACGCCGGCCAGGCCGCCGACGAGCTTGAAAGGCTAGACCCCTCGCGTGTGTTCACCTGCTACACGGAAGCGAAAGATCGCCCCGCCGCTTTCATGTTTTCAGGCCAGGGGACTCAGTACCCGAACATGGCGCGTGGGCTGTATGAAACAGAGGCCGCGTTCCGCGAAGAAGTGGACCGCTGCTCGGAAATACTTGCGCCTCAACTCAAGGTTGACCTTCGCCGCCTAATTTATCCGACTGAAGATGGGGCCGAATCAGGCGCGCAGCGGCTCAAACAGACTGACATCACTCAGCCCGCGCTGTTTGTCGTTGAGTACGCGCTCGCAAGGATGTGGATGAGCTGGGGGGTGCGCCCGCAGGCGATGATAGGGCACAGTATAGGCGAATACGTGGCGGCGTGCCTGGCGGGCGTCTTCTCTTTAGAAGATGCGTTGAGCCTCGTGGCGACGCGAGGGATGCTTATGCAGAAGATGCCAAGAGGGGCTATGCTCGCGGTCCCCCTTGAGCCGTCTCAAGCGGAGCCGCTGCTCGGAAAGGAGCTGAGCATTGCGGCGATCAATACGCCGTCGCTGTGCGTGATCTCCGGCCCTATCGCGGCAATAGACGAATTGAAGCGACAATTGGCTCAGGAAGGGTTGGGTTGCTGGCCGCTGGAAACCTCGCACGCCTTTCATTCACATATGATGGACCCTGTCGTCGAGCCATTCACAGCTTACCTCAAGCAGGTTAAGTTCAGCGCGCCGAAGATTCCTTATGTCTCGAACCTCACGGGAACATGGATAAAAGAGGATGAGGCGGCCAGTCCTAAATACTGGGCCGCGCACCTGCGCCATACGGTGCGCTTCGCCGAGGGGTTGGCCGAATTGCTGAAAGACCCCGATTGGGTCCTGCTCGAAGTTGGGCCGGGCCACAGCTTGAGCAGGCTGGCCAACCAGTGCGCCGAAAGGGACCCTTCCCAAGTCATAGGCCATTCATTGCGACACCCCAAACAGCGGGTCCCGGATGTCGCTCTCTTGTTAGAGACATTGGGCAAGTTATGGCTGGCCGGAGTTGCTATAGACTGGTCGGGCTTTTACTCGAACGAGCGACGGCGTCGAGTCCGCCTGCCCGCTTATCCTTTCGAAAGGCAGCGGCATTGGATTGATCCGCCCAGGGCCGAGGAGAGGAAGGCGACAGCGGCTGCCGGCGCAAATGGTGACGGCGCAAATGGCGACGGCGCGCCGGTTGCGGCAGCGCGAGAGCAGACGGGCCAGCCGCAGATCAATCTATCACCTGCTACGTCACAAGACCTGTCTTACGGCGGACAGGAAGTTTCACATGACGGCGAGCTGCAAAACCTCATCGAGCTGCAGCTCGCCGTTATGTCGCAACAGCTCGATGTATGGCGTGATAATCCTTCTGCGGAAGATTTGCGCCCCGCATCGGACCCCGATTCTTAATCAGAGTACCAGGCGCGACGCGCGCCTCTGACGCTTGCCACCGGCGAGCTTACGAACTCGGCTCGATAAGCGGTCGCAAGCTACACACACATATAAAGCACTGATTCCCTAAATCAACCCCGAGGGATTCCTCTCAATTCAACGACCAGGATCAGGAGGTAGTCATGTCTCGACCAGAAGCTGGCTTGATGGCCGAATCGCCGCGCAAGCTCAAGATTCTGTCAACGCTCAAAGGTATAGTTAAGGATTTGCTCGGCGTGGATGTGGCAGACATCGATGTTAACGCGGGCTTTCTCGAAGTCGGCGTTGAATCGCTCCTGCTCATACAATTCATCCAGGTCATTCAAGATAAGTTCAATTATAGAGTCCCTCTCGTCAGGCTGCTCGAAGAGGTCCAGACCCTCGATGCGCTCGCCAGCCTTTTGGATCAAGAGCTGCCGCAGGAAGAATCACCTCAGGCGACCGGGCAGACTGAGGCTGCGAACGAAGAGGCGGTGGCGAGTCGACCTGCGGAGTCGTCCGTCGCCGATCAGCGTCCGGTCGCGGCCCCGGCCGTTAATCCCATGCGGCTTGAGCCCTCCCCGCCGCCGCTACGGACTTCTGTCCCTGCTCAAGCGCCAGGTGCTGCCGCAGGCGTAGATGCCGCCGCGAGATTTGGCTCGGGCAATGGGGCGCAAACACCCGGCACAGGGCTTGAGCGCATAATGGCCCAACAGCTTTACATCATGTCGCAGCAGCTTGAGCTGATGCGGAATAACCGATCCGCCGGGAAGGTGGCACAAAACGGCGCCGAGCCGGTAGTCCACATACGTCAGGCAACGCAGGAGGCCGGCGCTCAGGTCATCGCCCGTCAAGCTGAACCGCCCGTCTCAGCTCAGAGCTCGCCCGTCGAAGATGGCGCGGCAGAAGGAAAACAGATCCTGGGCCTTGAGGTCGATACCAAACCGTATCTCCCTTACAAGCCCCTTGAAGCGGGGCCTGCCGGAGGGCTTACCGCGCAACAGCAAGAATACCTCGGCGCGTTCATTGCCGGCTATAACGAGCGCACGAAAGAGTCAAAGCGGCGCACGCAGGACTATCGCCGGTATCTGGCAGACGGCGCCAACTCGGCAGGGTTCCGCTCCCTGTGGAAGGATCTCGTCTATCAAATCCATGGGAAGCGCTCACTCGGCTCAAGAGTTTGGGACGTGGACGGAAACGAGTACGTAGACATAACAATGGGCTACGGGGTGCTTATGTTCGGCCACTCGCCTCGCTTCGTCATGGATGCGATGGCAAACCAGCTCAACCAGGGCATGGGGATCGGTCCGCAATCACCGCTGGCGGAAGAAGCAGCCAGGCTGATGTGTGAGCTGACGGGGCTGGACCGCGCGGTATTCTGTAATTCGGGGACCGAGGCGGTGATGGCCGCCCTGCGCGCGGCCCGCACCTACACTAGAAGAGATAAGATCGCTCTGTTTGCGGGCGCTTACCACGGCTGGTCTGATGGGACTGTCGTAAGAGGGCTGGTCGCAGACGGCCAGATGCGCACTCTACCGGCGGCGCCGGGCGTGCCGCCGAGCGCCGTTGAAGAGGTGATGGTGCTGGATTATGACAGCCCCCGGTCGCTGGAAATACTCAAGGCGCAAATGAGCGAGCTTGCCGCCGTCATCGTAGAGCCAATACAGAGCAGGCGGCCGGACCTTCAACCCAAAGCTTTCTTACAAGAGCTGAGGCGATTGGCAGACCAGGCCGGGACGCTCCTGATCTTTGATGAGATGATAACCGGGTTCCGGTCGCACCCGGGCGGCATACAGGCTTTATACGGCATACAAGCCGACCTGGCGACCTATGGGAAAGTGATCGGCGGGGGGTTGCCGATAGGAGCTGTGGCCGGGAAGGCCGAATACATGGACGTGTTTGATGGCGGCATGTGGGACTATGGCGACGCGTCATATCCCCGCGCAGAAAAGACCCTGTTCGCCGGGGCCTTCTTCAGGAACCCGCTGACTATGGCCGTGGCCGTGGCGATCTTCAACCATATGAAGAGCGAAGGGCCGCAGCTTCAAGAGCGGCTCAACCAGCGCACAACTTATCTGGCCGAGACTCTCAACTCTTACTTCGAGCGCAACCAGGTGCCGATCAGGATCGTGCATTTCGCCTCGCTCTTCCGCTTCGTCTTCGCGCGCGAAGTGAGGTTCCCAGACCTATTCTTTTATCACTTGATTCACAATGGCGTGTTCACCTGGGAGGGGCGCAACTATTACTTGTCTACGGCCCACACGGATGAGGACATTCAATACGTGATAGAGGCGGTCAAGCGCAGCGTCGCGCAGATGCAGGAAGGCGGCTTCCTGCCGAGCCGCGCGCCCGACCCTCCGGCCAGCGGAGCCCCGAGTCGTTCGACAGAGCCCGCGCCGGCCAGCGGCGGGGCGCCGATTTCTGCCGCCGCTTACAGCCCGGCTGCTGTTTGCTCGGTTGCCGACTCGGCCCGCGCCGAGAAACAGGCTGCGGCCGATCAGATCGCAAAGGCGAGCGAGACAATACAATTCAGCCTCTACTACTTCGGCAACTACGACGCATCACCCAGCAGGAACGAATATGACTTGATTTTCAAGAGCGCAAGGCTGGCCGACAAGCAAGGCTTTGCGGCTCTGTGGCTGCCTGAGCGCCACTTTCACTCGTTCGGAGGCTTTTCACCCAACCCGTCAGTCGTAGCATCGGCTCTGGCCGGGCAGACCGATCGCATCAGGATATGCGCAGGTAGCGTCGTCTTACCGCTGCACAACCCCATACGAGTCGCTGAAGAATGGTCGATAATCGACAACCTCTCGAACGGCAGAGTGGGAATATCCTTTGCGTCGGGCTGGCGTCCGGATGATTTCGTTTTCGCGCCCGAGGCTTATGAGCGCCGCCGCGACATCATGCTGGAAGGCATAAAGACCGTACATAAACTCTGGCGCGGGGAATCGCTCGATGTCCAGGGCGGCGCGGGCAAGAGCGTCACGATAAGGTTATTCCCGACGCCGGTTCAACCCGACCTGCCGACATGGCTCACGATGGCCAGCACCGAGACCTGCGTGAAGGCGGGCGAGATCGGCGCAAAGATTCTGACCAATCTGCAAGACCAATCTATCGAGATGCTGGCTGAAAAGATCGCCGTCTATCGCGAATCGCTCCTCAGAAACGGGCATGACCCGCGGTCGGGTCATGTGACGGTATTGCTTCACACACTGGTCGGAGAAGACCTCGAACGTGTCAGGCAGATGGCCCGCAAGCCTTTCTATGAGTATATAGCCTCGTCGTTGGGGCTGTTTCGCAGCGTGGTCGAGAAGCGCGGGCCGAAGATAGACTTCGATAATATCAAACAAGAAGACATGGATTACATGCTCTCGACCGCCTTCGAGCGCTATGTCGAGACGAGCGCTCTCATAGGCACGCCCGACTCGTGTTCCAAGATAGTCGACCGGTTGATGGAAATCGGCGTTGACGAAATCGGATGCCTGATCGACTTCGGCCTCGATAGCGACTCGGTGTTGAAAGGGCTAGACCCTCTGAGTGAGCTGAGACAGCACTACGCAAATCAAAACGAGCGGCAACACGCGCCGTCCGAGCACCCGGCAGGCTCGAAGCCTGACGAGCAATCTGTAGTTTACTTGTCGCCCGGCGATCGAGGCGGCGAGGTTGTTTACAAAGCCCCTCTCGGGGAATCGCAAAAACAGGCCTGGATGCTGGCGCAGCTTGGCGACGAGGTTTCACGTCAGTATAACGAATCCATATTCCTTCACATGCGCGGCCCCTTCGACCTGGCGGCGATGCGCGAGTCGATCAAGACGATCGTAGACCGCCACGACGCCTTGCGGTCGAGCTTCAGCCCTTACGGAGATTATCAGCTTGTTCACTCTTCAGTGGAGATCGAGATGCCGCTGGAAGACTTTTCTGCGTTGGCCGACGGCCAGCGCGAGGCGGAGGCCTCCGAGTGGCTTGAGAGTGAAACGGGCAAGACCTTCGACCTGGTCAACGGCCCGCTGCTGCGCGTGAGATTCGCCCGCCTCCAAGACCAGTACCACATCCTCGGACTGACGGTCCCGCACGTCGTTAGCGATGGCCACTCCTGGGCGGTCATACTCGGCGAATTGAGTCTCCTCTACGCGAGCAAATGTCAGGGCACTGATTGCCGTCTCCCGCAACCTATGCGGCTGCACGAACAAGCCGAACGGATTTCTCAGTCGCAGCAGCCCGCCGCGCTCGAAGCGGATGAGGCGTACTGGCTCAATCAATTCTCGGATTCGGTCCCGGTGCTCGACCTGCCTGCCGACCACCCGCGCCCGCCTGTCGCTACACACAACCATGTTGCCTATTGGACAAAGATAGGGCCGTCTGTCGGCACGGCATTAAAAGAGCTGAGCAGGCAGCAGCGCTGCACGATGTTTGCGACCATGCTGGCCGCCTTCAAGGTGTTGCTGCATCAATTGTCGGGCCAGCAAGACATTTTAGTCGGAATAAACTCGGCCGATCCTTTCACCGTCGGGAGGACGGACCTTGTCAGCTTTAACACCAACCCGCTGGCGATACGCAGCAGGGTCGAAGAAGGGATGACGTTCGCGCAATACCTGGTCGCGATAAGGAGGAAAATCTTCGAGGCCTATGAACATCGCAATTTCTCTGCAAGCAAACTGATCAAGAAGCTCAATTTGAGGCGCGACCCGAGTCGCCCCTCATTCGTCACGGTCGGCTTTAACCTCGACATGATCGAGCGCGGCCTTGAGCTTTATGGGCTACAGGTCAGCGTCGCATCGAAGCCCGTGACCGCAACTTCGCTCGACCTTTACCTGGACATAATGGAGCAGCAAGGCGAGCTCACTTTGAAATGCAACTACAATCCCGACCTCTTCGAGCCAGGCACGATCAAGGGCTGGATGGAGCATTTCGAGGACTTACTGCAATCGATTATCTCTGACCCTTCTCAGCAGATTTCACTTCTGCCAAAACCCGAAGGCCAGAGCGAGACGAGCTTGCCGCTGACGAAGTACCAGCAGTTGATATGGGCGGGGCAGAAGTTAATCCCGGACGACTCGCTATACGTCAACGCCGGGATCTTTTTCATCCACAGTGAGCTGGACCGCCATCACTTCCGGAGGGCGTTTCAGATGCTCATCGATCGCAGCGACGCCCTGCGCACTGTGATAGAAGAAACAGACGAAGCGCCGCGACAAAGGGTGCTATCGGAGGTCGCGTTTGACCTGGAGCAGCTCGATTTCTCTGATGCCGCCGACCCTCGGGCGACCCTCATGGCTTGGGCGAACGAGAGGTGCCGCGTCGCTTTCAATTTAGAGGAGCGCCTGCTCGATTCGGCCTTGATAAAGCTCTCCGACAAACAGTACGCCTGGTACTTGAACGTGCATCACGTCATCGCCGACGCCTGGTCGGTTACGCTCATCGTGCGCTACGGGTTGGAATTCTATAAGCTGGCCGTCGAGGGCCGCCTGCAAGAGAGTCCCGTGCTCCCGCAGTTCAGAGATTACGTCGAGCACGAACGGGCGATGACAAATTCGCCCCGGTACGCTGAAGCCGAGCGCTACTGGAGAGAGAAGCTCTCGGAAGATTTCGAGCCCGTTTCATTCTACGGAAAGTCGCCGCAGAAGCAGACGACGCGCGTCGAGAGAGTCTATTGCGAGCTGGGCTGGGAGCGGACTCGGGGGCTTAAGGCGCTCGCCTCCCGCAAAGAGGTCTTCGTAATCTCAGAGGACGCCTCGCTATTCAACCTGATCGCCGCTGCCCTATGCGCTTACCTGTTCCGCGTCAGCGGGAACCGCCACCTTTCGATCGGGGTCCCTTTTCACAACCGGCGTGCGGAAGCTTTTAAAGAGACGATCGGGCTTTTCATGGAGATGCTCCCCCTCCACATCACCATCGAAGACGGCGAGACTTTTTCGTCGCTGGTTAAGAAGGTCGTAAACGAATTCTTCGTCACGCTCCGCTATCACGAATTCCCGGTCGGGAACCCGCTCAACAGGCAGACTTATGACGTGGAGTGTAATTACATAAATGCGGCGATCCCCGACTTCGAGGGGTCGCCTCTGAGCGTCGAATGGCTGCATCCCGGCAACGGCAACGAGAGTCTCGCGCTCCAAGTGCACGACCTCGGCAAATCGGGTAACCTCATTCTCAACTTCGATTTTCACCGGGACATTTTCGATGAGAGGATGCGGGCTCGCGCGACCGAGCACTTCACGCGGGTCGTCGAGGCGATGATAGAGGATTACTCTCAACGCCTGGACGCGGTGAGCATCCTCACGGCTGAAGAACAGCGGCAGGTGCTGGTGGAGTTCAACCGCAGCGAGACCGAATTCCCGCGCGGGAAGGTTTTTCCGCAATTATTCGAGGAGCAGGTCGCACGCGCGCCAGGCCGGACGGCCGCACGTTTCGAGGACCAATCACTCACCTACGAGGAGTTGAATGATAGGGCCGATAGGATGGCTCGGCGAATGCGCCGACTGGGCGTCGGGCCGGATTCGCGGGTCGCATTGCTGGCACGCCGGAGTATAGATTTATTGACTGCCATCCTGGCGGTCTTCAAGGCCGGAGGGGTTTATGTCCCTGTCGACCCTCTCTACCCTCCGAAGCGGACGCGCCAGGTGTTGAGCCAGAGCGGGTGCTTGCTTGCCTTCGCCTCAGATGAGATGTTCAACGACCTGTCGCAGGTCGTTGAAAGCTTGCCTCCCGAACAGCGTCCGCAGGTCTTGCGCATCGAGGACTCGCCCGAGGACGCTGGCGACGAGGGGCGTCTTGAGAGCTTTGCTGCGCCGGATAATCTGAGCTACGTGATCTTCACATCAGGATCAACCGGAGTGCCAAAAGGGGCTATGGTCACTCACGCGGGCATGTTGAACCATCTGCAAGCGAAGGTCTTAGACGTACAGTTAACGGAAAGCGACATTGTCGCGCAGACAGCTTCACAGTGTTTCGACATTTCCGTATGGCAATTCCTGGCCGTGCTGCTTACGGGCGGCCAGGTCCTTATAGTCAACGACGAGATTGCTCATGACCCTGTGGGCTTGCTCGACCTGGTCGACCAGCAACAGGTTTCGATTCTTGAGATCGTGCCCTCTTTGCTGCGGCCTATGCTTGAACACGTCGTCGGCCTCGGGGATAAACGCCCTGACTTGTCGACGTTGAGGTGGCTATTTGTCACCGGCGAAGCCGTGTCGCCGGAACTGTGCCGGCAGTGGCTCAAACATTACCCGCGAATCCCGTTGATGAACGCCTATGGGCCTACGGAATGCTCGGACGACGTGACCCACTATGTGATAGACCGTCCGCTCGGGGCCGAAGTCATACACACGCCGATCGGACGCCCCATCGCCAACACCCAGTTGTACATACTCGATCAGAAATCGCTGCCCGTGCCGATCGGCGTCCCGGGCGAGTTACACGTCGGCGGCATAGGTGTAGGGCGCGGCTACATCAACGATCCGCAAAGGACGGCATCCGTTTTCATCTCGAACCCATTTTCGAGCGAGCCGGGCGCGCGGCTCTACAAGACAGGGGACCTGGCCCGCCTCTTGCCCGACGGTGAAATAGAATTCCTGGGCCGCATCGATCACCAGGTAAAGATCCGCGGCCATAGGATAGAACTCGCAGAGATTGAATTGGCCCTCAGTCAGCATACGGGTATTCGCCAGGCGGTAGTGCTCGCCCGCGAGGACGCGCCGGGTGATAAGAGGCTGGTTGCCTACGTCGTCACGACTCAACAGCCGCCGCCGACCGCCGGTGAGCTGCGCGGGTTCCTGAAAGAGAGGTTGCCGGATTATATGGCGCCTTCCCACTTCGTCGAGCTGGAGCAAATGCCAGTGACCCCCAGCGGCAAAGTCGATACGAAGGCGCTGCCTGCCCCCGACCTTACGCGGCGCGAACCGGGCGAAGAGTCTCCCGCGCCTACGACCGACATACAGGAGAAGCTCGCGGAGATCTGGGCGCAGGTGCTCGGGGTTGAGAAGGTCGGCGTCAATGACAATTTCTTTGAGCTGGGCGGCGATTCGATACTGAGCATACAGGTCTCCGTGAGGGCGAATAAGGCGGGACTCAACATGAGGCCCATGATGATCTTCCAGCGCCAGACCGTTGCAGAGCTGGCGGGGGTGGTGGCGATAGCCCCGGCTGTGCAGGCCGAGCAAGGTCTGGTCACAGGCCGCCTGCCGCTTACGCCTATCCAGCACTGGTTTTTCGGACTCGACATAGTCGATTTCGACCACTGGAATCAGGCGGTGATGCTTAAGGTGAAAAAGGCGATCAGCCCTTCTCTGGTAGAGAAAGATGTGAAGCAATTGATCTATCACCATGACGCGCTGCGGCTTCGCTTCGTTCGGCGTGAGAACGAGTGGCAGCAATTCATCGCGGGCGAGGTTGACGAGGGCGTCTTCTTGCAAGTCGATTTGTCGGGCTTGCCTGCGCCGGAACAGGGCCGGGCCCTTCAATCAGCCGCGACACAATTGCAAGCCAGCCTGAATATATCGGAGGGGCCGATCATCCGAGTCGCCCTGTTTACGCTCGGCGAAGACGAGCCGGCGCGGTTGTTGCTGATTATTCATCACCTGGCCGTCGATGGGGTGTCGTGGCCGGTCATCCTGGAAGACTTCCACCTTGCCTATAAGCAACTGGCCGACGGCGAAGCCGTGCGCCTGCCGGGCAAGACGACATCTGTTAAGCACTGGGCCGAGCGGTTAAATCAATTCGCGCAGTCTGGCGAGGTGCTTGAGGAACTCGATTACTGGAGCGATGAAGGCCGAAAACGGGTGCGGCCCTTGCCGCTCGATTACCCTGAAGGCGCCAACACGATGCTATCATCGCGCAGCAAGAGCGTCTCGTTGACGGCTGAAGAGACGGAATCCCTGTTGCAGGAAGTGCCCGAAGCATTTCACACGCAGATCAACGAGGTGTTGCTCGCGTCTCTAGGCAGAGCCTTCTCGAACTGGACTTCCGAGAGATCTTTACTCGTCAATCTCGAAGGGCATGGGCGAGAGCAGATCGACGATGACGTTGACCTCTCGCGCACAGTCGGCTGGTTCACTACTCTCGTGCCCGTGTTGATCGACCTCACGACGGCTGAGACGATAACCGACGCGCTGATGCTGGTCAAAGAGCAGGTGCGTGACATCCCCAGGCAAGGCATAGGTCACGGTTTGCTTTACTACCTCAATCAAAATCAAGAGGTCGCCGCGAAGATCAAGGCTGTTCGGCCCGCCGAAGTGAGCTTTAATTATCTGGGCCAGTTGGACCAGCTTCTTCCCAAATCTGACGCATATGAATTCTCGCAAGAACCGACCGGCCCGGCTGCGAGCGGCAAAGGGAGCCGGAGCCATCTGTTCGAGATCACCTGCTTCGTCATCAACGGTGAGCTCCGAGTCGATTGGGCTTATAGCGAGAATCTTCACACTCAAGAGACCATCGCTCGCCTGACGGGCGAATTCCTCGGAGCCTTGAGAGAGATCATCGCTCAAAGTAAATCTCCCGACGCGGTCACCTACACACCATCGGACTTCCCGAGAATGAAGTTGAGCCAGGAGGACCTCAACGAACTCCTGTCGGATCTCGGCGAATAATTCGGACATCTACGACGAGCAGATAACGGGCTTGCCATGGACAAGAAATTACTCATACAGGACATATACCCACTAACGCCGATACAGCAGGGAATACTGTTCCACACGCTGTCGGAGCCGGGGTCGGGACTCTACTTCGTTCAGAGCTGCTGCCGGCTCAGCGGCGACATTGACGCCCAAGCCTTCAAGCGGGCCTGGCAGGCGGTCGTAGACCATCACCCGGTGCTGAGGACG
>DASUNP010000052.1:0-14588 GCA_036277095.1 Blastocatellia bacterium | reverse complement strand
CTCGAAAACGATTGAGCACCACAAGCAGGCCGAAAACTGCGAGCGCACCGATTAAATAAGCAAGCTGTAATTTTGCAGTGTAAAAAATGGCAATAACAATAATCGCGCCAAGATCATCAATTACCGCAAGCGCCGTTAGATAAACTTTCAACGAGGCGGGGACGCGATCCCCCAAGAGCGCGAGAACTCCCAGGGCAAAGGCGATGTCTGTCGCCATTGGGATGCCGATCCCAGCTTGCGTCGGTGTACCGTTGTTAAAAGTAAAATGAATCAGTGCGGGCAAACAGATGCCCCCGACTGCCGCAAAAATCGGCAGCAGTGCGTTTTTGAAATCGGACAGCTCGCCCACGTAGAGTTCGCGTTCGAGTTCTAACCCGATGAGCAAAAAGAATATTGCCATCAGCCCATCGTTTATCCAATGTTCGGCGCTCAAACCGCCGACATTGATTTGCCAGAGGCGTAAGTAATTCGCGCCCGCAGTTATGTTGGTAATCGCAAGCGAAATAAGGGTGCAAAGAATCAGCAGAATCCCACTTGCTTTTTCCGATTGAAAAAAGTCATTGAAGCTTCTCGACAGATTTCTTTTCACTATGTTCATAGGAGTTAGGATATAGGTCTAAAGACGAGGTTGTCTAAGCTTGTGAAGCAGGCAAAGGAGGGACCGAGCTTCTGGCTATAAGCTACGGATCGACTCGACGTTTCGGGAAAGTAGGCAGATGCGTGGTATGGTTGAAGCTAAGGTAAAGGCTGTTGTACGGTCATTTCAATAACAACGTTAATAAGAATGCGATTTACTTATCAATATAATCTGGCCCCACTACCGAATGCTTTCTTCGGTTTCCTCCATAGACTCTGTGTGATAGATTGGCTCTCCTGGTTCAGCAGAAAAAAACGCAGGAGCATGATTATGAGTTATGCCGGTACGCTCGTAGTCCACGACGCCGATTCGCACTTGCTGGAAACGCCTGAGATGCTGCACGATTTTGCGGACCCCGCCATACGCGACCGCATCGACCCGCAGTATTTCTTTCACGCGATAGGCCGTCATCGCAGCCTGGATGAGTTCCCCGTTTATCGTCGCAATCATGCCGACCCCGATTACCGCAGCCGCGACGAATCGGAGTTGATGACGCGCAAAAACTGGCTCGCCACCGGCTCGTTCCTTAAGGAGGACAGGCCGCGTGCGCTCGACATGCTCGGCTTCAAAAGCCAGTTGGTCTTTAACACGTTCTGGAACGCTTACCTGGTGCGCCTGGAACAGGGCGACGACGTTGAGCTGACCTACGGCGTGGCGCGAGCGCACAACCGCGCCATGTTGGATTTCTGCGCGGTCGATAGACGGCTACTCGCCTCGTGCTACGTGCCTTTGATGGAGTTCGAACGCGCGCGGGCCATTGCCGCAGAAGCGATCAAGGCCGGAGCACGGGCGCTGCTCGTGCCGTCGGCCTGCCCCAAGGGCCATTCGCCCAGCCACATACGTCTTGACGCCGTCTGGCGGCAGGCGGAAGAGGCGGGCATCCCCATCGTCATGCACGTAGGCGGCGGCGGCCGATTGCTGAACCCCGATTATTTCGAGAATGGTCTTCCGCCTGTTAAAGACTTTCACGGCGGAGACGAGAATTTCCGGTCCGTAGATTACATGGCAATCCCCGGCCCGCCGGCCCAGACGCTGGCCACGCTGATAATCGACGGCGTGCTGGAGCGTTTCCCGCGTCTGAAGTTCGGCGTCATCGAGCAGGGCGCCACGTGGCTGCCCGGGTTGATGCGCCAGATCGATTCGGCGCTCGAAGCTTTTGGCCGTCACGAAGAGAGGTTGCGGAAGCTATCGCTGCGCCCTTCCGAGTACCTGCGCCGCCAGGTCAGAGCCACACCCTACCCGACCGAAGACGTGGGCTGGGTGATAGAGCAGGCGGGAGAAGAGGTCTGCCTCTTCTCTTCCGACTACCCGCACGTCGAAGGCGGCCGCAACCCCATCAAGCGGTTCGAGCAGAACCTGGCAAATGTCTCGGACAGGGCGAGGCATAGGTTCTACCACGATAACTTTGTGGATCTGATGGGGCGAGGATTGGACTGATACAGAAGACCGAAGGAGGTGTATCTTGCATAAGAGAATTATGATCAAGCTCGTTGTTGTGACGATGCTGATGATCGCTGGGGCGGCAACTGCCGCCGCACAGCAGACCGCCCAGGCGCGCCAGACGACGACGGCGACTTTCAAAGCGCCGGACAACATGGATTTCCGCACGGCCAATGTCATGAGCGAAGGCGTGCGGCTTACGGCCGAGCTGTTTTCTCTCAAATCGCTCGCGGGCAAACCTCTGCCGACAGTGATTATGGCGCACGGGTGGGGCGGCACTGCGGCCAACTTTCGCCGCGACGCGATCGATCTTGCGAACGCGGGTTATATGGTAATCACTTTCGATTACCGAGGGTGGGGCCAAAGCGACGGGCGCATCGTTCTCACCTCACCCCCTGAAAAGAAGGATGGCCGCCGCTTCACGGCGCAGGTCGAAGAGCTGCGCGAATATATCGATCCCATCGAGCAGACGACCGACTGGTTCAACGTCATCAACTGGGCTATGGGCGAGCCGATGGTCGATAAGAACCGCATAGGCTTGCGCGGGTCGAGCTATTCGGGCGGCCACGTCTTTTACGTCGCGGCGCGCGACGCGCGCGTCAAGGCTATCGTCAGCCAGGTCGGCGCGTTCGATTCTCGGCGTGTAATCGCAAATGAAGCGGAGACGAAAACCACTTACACGGAAGCGACTCAAAGGGCTCGCGGCGAGATCGGTTATCCCGAGCCGCGCGCAAGAGTCATCGGCAATCTTAGTGGCGCGCCCATACGAGACAAGCTAATTCATTACGTGCCGTACGAGGAAGCGCCGAAGGTCAAAGAGGCCGCCGCGCTTTTTATCGTTGCCGAAAAAGAGGAGCTTTTTGACAATAACCAGAATGCAAAGCTCGCCTACGATCGGATGGCCGGGACGAAGAAGAAATACGTCGTCATCCCGAACATTCCGCATTACGGGATATACCGCGAATCGCGCGACCAGGCGATCAAGCTCGCGGTCGAATGGTTCGACGAGCATTTGAAAAAGTAGAGAAAGAATTTGAGAGCTTCGATTACAGGCCGCTCGTCGATCCGCTCAAACGCACGGGGAGTGCGTGGCCCGTCGCTCTGTATGTTTTAGGGATGGCAATCGTGACTTCAGTATCGGTATTGGTTGCTACAGAGACGGCCCACCAAGAGATTCACGACGAGATCAAAGAAGAGATTAGCCAATAGTCCTAACTTGCCTCGTTCAGTCCGATGGTTCGTAGGAATATACGAGCAAGAAACCTCTCGCAATTCAAACGAATAATTATTCTGTTGGCCTATTGCGGTTGTTTAAGGTTGCGCCGATTGCGGCGGCGGTGGCAGTTCCACAGGGCTGACAGCGACTATCCCTGTGAACCGCTTAAAGTCGTCCTTGTTGAATGTTAACAGATGCGTGATTCCTTGAATGTTCATTGCTGCTGCGATTCGCGCATCGTGCACTTGCCTGCCGCTAACACTGTAAGCAAAGACCAGGCGTTTCCATTCGCCATATATTGCAGGCGTGTCGGGAATGAGAAGAAATAACCTTTCGATCTTTTCTACCTCTGCTAGTGTTTGCTGGTGAGTAAAGCCTAAGCCATTTTGATCAACTTGGCGTGTGGCGACGTTACAGAATTCGATGATGTTCTGCGGAATAACACAAACGCCATTATTGTCTGTCACCAATGTATTGATAGCATTTTGTGCTGCTGCGTGCATTGGATGTCGTGGCTCTGCGAGTCGCAACAGGACGTTCGTATCGGTCAAGTAGAGCATCAGCGACCATCGTCTCCGTAGATGGCTTCCCTGCTGTCATCCAGGATAACAGGAGTGTTAGGGTCGTGACCGTCGACCCATTCATTGAAAGCTTTCAACCATTCTTCGCGAGTGGCCGTCTCATAAAATGGTTTCTCTGTCGCGCCGTTTGGAACCTCAGAAGCAAGGCGACGGAGAATTGTATCGAGAGATATGCCTTGTGCTGCTGCCCGCTCTTTAAGCAATTGAATAATAGAGGCTGAATCCCGGTCAACTTCAATCAATGTTTTTTGCTCCTCTGAATCCATAACCTCACCTCTTATTACAGCATAACGCTTGCCGGTGTGCTCGACAACGCAAAGTTACGAGCGCCGGGCTAGGTCATTTGCCATCGACCGTGAAGGCCAGCAACAGATTGCCCGGCTGTCCGACCAGCCGGCCGTATCCTGAATTTGTATAGAGCACGCCATTGACTACAGTAGGCCCGCCGCCATCGAGTGCGCCGCCTCGCGCCCGCCCGCCGTTAACCGTGTCTGTCATCTGCGCCGTGTCATAGTCCCACAAGATCGCGCCGTCTTTCGTAGAGTAGGCGCGCAAGTGTCCGTCTGCCGTCCCGGAAAAGACTACTCCGGGGATTGCCGTAGCAGCCGCAGATTGGGAGTTGTTGCAGCGCGTCGCCCCCCAGCTACATTTTGCGGGAGGCGCGGGCACGTGCCAGAGCTTCTCACCGGTAGCGATCTTGAGCGCTGTAATGCCGGGACGCCTGGCCGCCCCGCTCACGTCGGCAACCGGGACGTAGACGTTCTCCGCGTCGACTGTGATTCCCCATTGAATGCCGCCCAGCGCGCCGCCATTGCCTACTTTTACTTCCCACAATCTCTTGCCGTCGTTGTCGGGGTCGAGCGCGTAGATCACGCCCGATTTCTGCCCGCACAACAGCACCTGTTTACCACCCGGCAGCGTGCGCAAAACGGGAGAGCTGCCAAAGTCGTAATCGGGCCCTGCTTGTTCGGGGCAGTTGCCGACGCCCGGCTGACGGCAGCCGACTAGAAAGTTATCTCTAGGCGTGATCTGGTTAGTCCACTTGAGCTTGCCCGTCTCCATGTCTAACGCGATGATCGCGTCAGAGTGATGCGTCTCGACATCTGTGTATGAATTGCCTGTCCCTGCGTAGACCACTTTGCGCTTAAGATCGAGCGTCGGGGCCGACCAGATGGCGCCTCCCGCCGGGCCATACATCTGCGTGCCGGATGAGTTCTTCTTGAAGGGCTTCGGCTCCTGCTGCACGGTGTAGCTCTTCCAGATTATTTTTCCCGTGTAGGCGTCGAGCGCCACGATGCTCCCTCGGAAGGTGCAGCATTCATACCTGGCGTCGCGCCCCGCCGTCTCTTCAAACGAAGACACAGGGACGTAGATGCGGTTGCGATAGAGGACAGGCGACCCTGTGATCCGAGAAAGCAAGTGATCTTCAATCCTTGTTTTCCAGAGCAGTTTTCCGGTCGCGGCGTCGAGGGCCTGGACTGTAGATTTCTCATCGCCAAAATAGATGGCGAATCGCGCGCGCGACCCTGCGGGCAGAGGCCCCACGCTTATGGCTGCGCGCACCGCCGCCCCCGCATTCATCGTCCAGTATGTGCAGCCGGTGCGGGCATTCAAGCAGAAGATCTGCCCCATCTCGGTCGTCAAGAATATGCGGTCGCCGATGACGGTCGGCTGCCCTGTGGCCATCGGCCCCGGGTGAGCGAACGCCCATTTGACCTTGAGGCGCGCAACGTCTTCAGCCTTTATGCCGGGCTTAGGCTGGTAACGAGAGTTCTCCAGGTCGCGGCCCCACCCGTTCCACTGCGGGCCGTTGAGGTCGATCACGCCTACGCTCTCCTTGCAGCGATTCGCTTCGAGATTTACTTGAACCGCCGTGCCGGGCTGTTTTCCTGTAAGATGAATTGCAAGGGCTCGAACCTGATCCGCGCTCAGCCCCGAAGCCTGTTGTTTCATCGAGCCCGTAGTCAGCGTCTGTATGACGTCTTCAGCCGAGCGACGGCGGATTAGAAAGAGCGGCGGGATGCG
The DNA here is from genome assembly GCA_036277095.1 of Blastocatellia bacterium. GTDB lineage: Bacteria > Acidobacteriota > Blastocatellia > UBA7656 > UBA7656 > DASUNP01. Next base: position 8,689 of record DASUNP010000052.1, on the reverse strand, counting down.
ATCTTGCGGATTGTCGTGGCACACGGCGCATCTCTGTTTATACAACTCAGCGCCTTCCGCCGAAGTCGCGGCCTGTTGTTGCTGGGAGCTGAAAGAGGCGGCGGGAAAGATGAAAACAAAAAAGTTGATTGCGGCAAATAAGACTCCGCCGAGAATTTTACCGGGAGTTTTCATCTTACGAAGAGGGTTTGCCTTCCGCCTTGCGGAACCAGGGGTTGCCGAAATTTGTGTACGGCCCGCCATCAACAGATATCTGAACCTGCAGGCGATAATTGGCCGGCGACAACATCAGCGTCTTGCCTTTAAGCTTAATCGTATGCCCGTCTTTCTTGATCGGCTCACTCTCCCAGAAGATCGTGTAGTACCCGCCCAGGTCGCCGCCGATCGTTCCGCTCTTTACTATCGCTGATCCAAACAGACCCGTCTCCGCACGCGTGACCGTCTTCTCTTTATCTTTGTACGTAGTGGTCGCGCGCCCTTTGAAACTGCCTTGCGGCCCTTCGCCTACGATCTCGCTTTCGTAAGCGCCGCTTGAATTCTTTCTGTACGTCTCTGTTCCTTTGAACTTCCCCGCAGGGCCGAGCGGAGACTCGGGCACGTTCCATTCGAAAGACCACGCGCCGAGGAAGTAGTCCATGTTCGGCGGCGGCATCGGGTCGCTCGGATCGGTGGGCCTGGACTGTTGCCCGGCAGGCTGCCCGAAAAGCAACAGCGATAGAATAAGCGCTATTATCATGCTGGTCAGTTGGCGGTCGTCAGAATCTTGCTGTCTACAGTGTACTCGAACCAGGGGATGAACATCTCATCCCAGCTTTGCTCGCTCCAGAAGACCTCTTTGTGCGGAGCGGGATTATACCGATTGTTGATCGAGTTGTCGTAATGAGCTACCGCGATTATCTTACTGCCCGCCGGTATACGCAGCGGCTCGGCCAGCTCGTAATGAAGCTGCCAGTTGAAATCGAACTTCGGCACGTTTAATAACACCTGACGGCGGCCGTCGGGCCAGACGAGCGTGTACTTGATGTCCTTGCCGCGCAGGTGCATGTGCGGCGCGAAGGCGTAAAGCGTTATCGCCTCCTTGATCGTCACCTCGCCCGCTATCTCCCAGTTGTCTACGTTGGGCGGGATGTTGGGAATCCGCCCGCGCACCTTCACCTCCTTGCCGCCCACGACGCGAGTCTCGCTCAGCTCCTTGCCGCCGATGTAGATCGTATCGGTAACGCCCTTCGTGAGGACTTCGTAGACGACGGGCTTTTTGGCGAACCAGAGCCCCAGCCGCGAGCGGTCACGCTCGACGCGCCCGCTCGGCTGGTAGTGCATGTTGAACTGCACATACATCCCCGGCAGTATGCGTTTGGCCGTGCCCGGGTGGTGTCGCTCGAAACCTTTTCCCGGAGCCTGGCCTACGAGCTTGAACGCGCCCGCGCGCGTGAACGAATCCTGGCTGAGGACTACTTCGCGCGCGCCGCCTTCGGCCAGCGCGCCCGTGTCGCGGGCCGACTGGCTGTTCAACTGTGTAGCCGGCGCTCCTTCTTTGATGGCTTTGCCGTTAACGATCTTCGTCCCTTCGGGCAGGCGGACCACGTTGGCAATCGAGTGATGGACCACGGCAGGGTTACCAGGGCGCAGCTCGACTTTCTCGACCCAACGCTCTTCAGTAAATGGAACAGGCACATAAAAGTTCTGCATGGGCAATTCGCCTTCGGCAGGAACCTCAAAATCGACTGGCATCTCTATGACGAGGTCCGGCTCGCCGAACGTCCAGCCCGGAGCGTATTTCGGCAATTGCGGCAGGTCTTTGTCGTCGCCCTTCACCGCGCCGCCGTCGACCCACGCGACGATAGTCGCTATCTCTTTTTCACTAAGCCTGCGGTCGTTGCTGAACTTGAGCGCAGTCGTATGCGGGTCGGCATACCAGGGCGGCATCGTGCGCTCGATCACCTCTTCGCGGATCGCCTTGCTCCAGGGCCGAACCTCACGATACGATGTGAGCGGCATCGGCGCGACTTCGCCGGGGCGGTGACAGTTGGCGCATTTATTAAAGATGATCGGGGCCACGTCCTTGGTGAAGGTCACGCTCGCGGCCTTGTTGCTTTCGACGCCGAGCGACACAGCCGCAGCCAGCACCGCAAACAGAATGACAAACAAGCGTTTCATAGCTCTTCTCCTCGTTCGGCTACTTGCCCATCCTGGCAGCATCCTGCGGCTGCGCCCGGCGGAGGTCCTGTTTGTCGAGCGTGTAATCGAGATAGCCTATCATCATCTCGTCCCATGTCTGCGGACCCCACTTCACGAGCTTCGTCGGATCGGGATTGAACTTGTTCTGCGGCGAGTTGTCGTAATGCGCGACGCATTCGAGGCGGCTGCCTTTGGGCGCGGCCACCTCTTCTTTGAAGACGTAAGTCAGCTGCCAGTTGAAATCCCAGCGCGGCACCCAGAGCAGCACCTTCGATGTGCCGTCGGGATAGACGAGGCGGTAGAGGAAATCCTTGCCTCGCATGTGCATGTGCGGGTGCAGGCTGTCGATGTGGCTGTCTTCCTTAAAGGTGAATACGGAAGTGATCTCGTGATTCGCAGCGCCGGGCGGGATCTCAAGGTTACGGGCCACTGCGCCCGCAGTGATGACGCGCTTCTCAACAGGGTGCTTTAAAAATATCAAACCGACGCTTGAGCGGTCGGTTCCCGCTTCGCCGTTCGTAGTGTAATGAACCTGGAAGATCAACATCGAGCCTTTCTTTAAGAGCTTGGCCTGGCCCGGCCTGAGAATCAGCGGAGCTTCGCCCGGCGCCCAGCCTACAAGCCGGCCATCGGAATCGGCGGGCCGCTCGCCATTATTGTTGCGCGCGCGCGCGGCGGCCAATTCTTCCGGCGGAATCTCTCCGGGCTTCGGCAGATTGCCGTGCTCGGGGTAGCGCACGTCGACGATGATGTGATGCACGAGCTTGCGATTGCCCTGGCGAATCTCCGCGAACTGCACGTATTTGTCTTCGGTGAAGTTCGTAGGCACGGCGAAATATTTGTAAGGTATCACGCCTTCGGCGGGGACGTTATAGACTTCGGTCATCGAAAAGACAACATCCGGTTTGCCGATCTGCCAGCCTTCGGGATATTTCGGGTTCGGCGGCAGGTCTTTCGGGTTGCCTTCCGGCGCGCTCTGATCGACCCAGGCGACGATTGTGTCGATCTCTTTTTGAGACAGGCGGCAGTCGTTAGAGAACTCGCCATGTTTAGGGTCCGCAAACCAGGGCGGCATCTGGCGCGTCACGACTTTTTCGCGGATCGCTTTGGCCCAGGGCCGCACCTCTTTGAAACTCATAAACGACATGGGCGCGACTTCGCCCGGGCGGTGACAGGCCTGACAGTTCTTCTGAATGATCGCCGCAACGTCTTTGTTGTAGGTCACGGCAGGGTGGTTGACCGATGCGACGACCGTGCTGAGTACAAGAAACAGACCCGCCGCTAAACCGGAGCAAAGCAGGCTGACACTGAGAATGCGTTTCATCTTGAGCCTCCAAGGTACAGGTAACCGAAATTATGATTGCGTAAAACCCGGATGGCTCGCCCCACTGTTACCCTTCTTATAGCACATATTCCCTTCTCTTCTAAGCCGCAAACCGCTACTTCGCGTCGTTCGTTTTGGGCCCGATGCTGCGTATGAAATTGACCACTTGCCATATCTGCTTATCGTTGAGCTTCTCTTTGTATGCAAGCATGTCGCTTGAGACGCCGTCGCGTATGGCGACAAAGATCTCTCCTTCCGTAGGGCCATAATCCCAGGTATCGTCCGTAAGGTCAGACGGCGTGCCGCCGCTCAAAGCCATGCCGCCGTCGCCCTTCCCTTGCGGGCCGTGACACGAAGCGCAGTGGCGTTGATAAAGTTTCTTCCCGGCCTCGATCGACTCCGCGTCAGCCGGGACCGGGTTCTTGATCTTCTGCGCTTGCGTGTTGCGGCGCGGCCCCTGAGCTTCGACTATTAGAGCCTCGATCATCAGCCCCGATGCGACTAAGAGAAAAACGACCAGGGCCGAAACCCCGCGCCGGCCAGTAAGACTATTCCTGAGGCACATCAAAATTCTCCATCAAGTATTCCGGGTGCGTGTCGCGCAAGTGCAAAAAAAGCTCGTGAACGAGATTCACGATCCTGTTCACCCCATAAGCGTACTGCCTGTTTTTGACTTTGAGAGAGAGCGAAACAAAACCTCCGCGGTTGAAGCAAGCGACTTCGGCGCGACGCGGGTCGATGCGGCGGTGCGAAGGCAGGTGGCTTGCTTGACGGTCGCAGATGAAACACTTCAGTTCGGCGTAGAGCGGAGAGCTCGCCGGGACGGCGGGCAAAAGCTGTTTGAATCTGAGCACCTGTTTTGCCGTATCCACGCTCAGCTCCATCTGATGGCGGAAGAGCCAGACGAATCTGAATTGCCCGCTCTTGACTTCGTTGAAGCCGCGAAAGATGCCACGGTCTGCATACGCCTGGAGATTTTCTCTGACTACTTTCAACATTGGTCAGGGGTCGGGGGCTAGGGTTCGGGGGTCAGGGAAAAGAGAATTTGAGATCTCGAATTTGAAATCTCAGATTCCCTGATCCCCGGCTCCTGATCCCTGACCCCTGCTCTCAGTGGTTGTAAGACATGCAGCCGGGCTCGATCGTTCCGAGAAATCCCGGCGGAAACTGCTCCTTGATCCAGAACTCTTTTTTCGCCTGGCAGTTGATGACCGACGGGCGACTCTCGCGGGCGGCTATCTGGTAGCAGCGTTCGAGCGCCGCGCGAAACTCGCCGGGCTTCGTGACATACTCGCCGTGCGCGCCTAACGCTTCACCGACCTTGTCGTAGCGAACGTTCTCTTGAAAGAGGTGAAGGCTCAGCGCGACAGGGTTGCGGCGGTTGCCCGTCCACGTCCCCCAGGCGTTGTTGTTGTAAACGATCACGATAACGGGCATGCGATATTTCGACAGCGTCTCCACCTCCATAGCCGTGTAACCGAACCCCGCGTCGCCCGTAACGCAGATCACGGGCGAGCCTTTGTGAGCCGCCTGCGGCCCGACTCCGTTCTGAACGGCTGCGCTCACGCCGAAGCCGTAGCCTACGTCGGGGCCGATCGCGCCATACTGGTAAGCACCGTTCATTATCTGGCCCGGCCTGTAACCGCGAAGCCAGCGGCGCACGTACCTGGCGATCCCGTACCCGCCCGACACAAAGGTGGTCTGCTCTTTCGGAACCTTGCCGCGATACATGAAATCGCTCAGCTCTTTGGCTATCACCGCCGGGTGCACGGCGTCCGTGTAGCTCGCGCCGAGCTTGTAAAAGCCGTCCAGCTCTTCTTCGAACTTCTGGCGCGCGGCGGCTATCTCTGCGACCCACGCGTCGTGCTTCATCGCGGGCACGCTCTCGGCCAGCGTTTCAAGCGCGGCCCGCTCGCAGCTGACAATGCCCAGATCGATGGGCATGTTGCGGCCAATGTCTTCAGAGCAAGGGTCTATGCGGATGTATTTGGCGTCGGGCCCGAATGCGAACTCACCCACGGTCGGCATACAGTACTGGCCTACGAGCATCACGAGGTCTGCGCTGGCGAGCGCGCCGGGAGCAGCGTTGGCCGAAAGCGGGTGAGCGTCTGAAAACTGCCCCTTCATCGCGCCGGATTCGACTACGGGAATCTGAGCCTTCTCGGCAAGTTTAACGAGCGCGTCCCACGCGCGGCTGTAGAAGACGCCGTTGCTTGAAACGATGATGGGGCGCTGGGCCTGCTTGAGCATGTCGATAACCGCGCTCACTTCTTTAGGCCCCGGATGCGGGCGCGCGGTCGTTCGGTATCTAGCCTTGTCAAAATAGTAGGCCAGGTCGCCCGGCGTCTTGAACTGCGCGCGGTAGACTTCGCTCGGGAAGTCTATGTGCACGGGGCGCGGCACGCCCGAGCGCAACTGCCGGAAGGCGTAAGCGGCGTACTCGTGAACACGCGCGGGAGTGATCAGCCGCTTGCCGTATTTCTTCAACCCTTCGGTGGTCGGCTGCTGATAGCCGAGCTGAATGCCAGCTTCTGTGTCTTCGTTGTAGAGCGACATGTTCGAGGCCAGCACCAGAAGCGGCGAGCGCGCGGCGTTCGCGGCGGCGATGGCGCAGATCATGTCGGTGAATCCCGGCCCCTCCGTGCCTGAGGCTGCGGCGACTTCGCCCGTTACGCGTATGAAGGCGTCGGCGGCATGACACATCGCCCCTTCGTGGCGGCCCGAATAAGTCGGGATGCCTTCCTGCGCGATGGCGTTGACGACGCTGTAGTTGCCCGGGCAGCAGAATAGCGCGGCGAGCCCTTCCTCTTTGCAGACACGCGCGAATACCTGCGCGCCCGTCATGGGGAAGCTCGCTTGCGCAGGCTGAGCCTTGGCGGCCTGCGCGAATTCGTCCGGTATGCGGATCGCCCCGGCTTCAGATTTAGCGGTTTCAGATTTATCTGCGGCTTTATCGGCGGCAGCCGGCTTGACCTGGCCGAATGCCGTGACGGCAGTCGCTCCCGCGCCGACCACCGTTTTTGTAATGAAGCTTCTTCTCGACGCGTCGGGTTTCTTATCTTTGATCTTCTTCATTGCATGCACCCCTGGTTCAGAGGAAGGCTCAAACCTTCTCCAAACAGTCTGTGGGTTATGCTCAAAAGCTGTGAATCGGTGAAATCGTGCTTACCGGTCGGTAAGTATAGAGGAATCTTGCGGGGCTAGCAATATCGCGCAAAGAATAGAAGGGCGCGCCGTCCAGCATGGCGCGCCCTCCCGATGAGTTACGAGATTGCCTTACGGCCTGGCCTTCAATCCGATTAGCGGAAGAACTCAAGCGCTATGCGCGAGAGCGCATCAATAGCAGGCTCCGCAATGCGGGTCGTCCGGCTATTGCGACCGCCCGAAAAACCGCCGGCCAGCAACAGCCCTATGCCAATGCCTGCGCCGAAGGCGATCAGCGTCAGCTTGCCGGGGTTCTCGCGACCATACTCCATCGCCTGGTTATAGCTCTGCGACAGCGTCTCGGCCGTCTTATCGTAAGCCTGAGTTACGGCTTGCTTCGTCTGGTCAATCACCTCAGAAGAGCGGTTCGAGAACTCATCGCGGGCGCGCTGCGGGCTCGCAGCCGTCGGGCTCGTCTGCCCCGTCGGAGGCGTGTTCGCAAACCCTGTATTGCCGGTGGGCGTGTTGTGGCCCGCCGTGCTCGGCGTCGTGCTGGGTGTAGTTCCCGGTGTGGTCCGGTTAGTCGTCGACGGGCTGCTTCCCGTCGGCTTGTTCAACTCCGGCGTCTTGTTTCTATTCTCCATATGTTTCCTCCTTGATGGTTATGTTCGACGTAAATTAAGAATTAAGAATTGAGAATTTAGAAGGAAGAACCGAGAATCAGTAACTCATAATTCTCCATTCTTCATTCTCAATTCTTAATGCACTTTGTATGTCTGCTCCTGGCTACGCCCGGCAAACGCTTCGTTCGCTTTCTTTTTCGCAAAATCGAGAGCCGCTTTCGTCACGGCAGCCGTCGCGGCGGCCTTGATAGTCTTCCCCGGCCCGCCTTTCTTCGGCACGACGTCTTCGATCGAGCCTCGTACGCGGTCGGTCAGGTCTTCGGTAATCTCGGCCAGCGCGTCCATAATGCGCTCGCGCGGCGTCGGCTCGTGCTTAAACTTGAATATGCCCGCGATCAGGAAGCCCACGCCTGCGGCAAGGCCGAGCGCCACGTAAGGGTACTCGGCCACGTACTCGCGCCAATCGAGCGTCTCGTGTATGCGGTCGCCCAGTCGATCGACGGTCTCGGAAATCGATTCGCGGCGGGCGGCGATGTCCTGGCGTATCTCTTCGGCGCTCCGCTCAAACGTATCGTCCTCGCGCATTCGCGTTGCTACGTCAGTTCTTTCAGCCATTCTTTATCCTCCTGCAATGTCTCTATCGTCTGCTCAGGCTTGAGGCTGGTGCGTTTGAGCTGCCCCAGGCCGACCATCGCAGTTATTCCCCCGACCAGCGCCAGCGCCGCCCCGACTATCAGCGCGGACCAGCCGTGGCCGACCAGGTGGCCCAAGCCTATGATGGCGGCTGCGACAAGCGCCAACGTCGCTACCAAAAGAACTACTCCGCCAAAGGCGACCGTCATCACGCCGGCGCGAAACGAATTCAGTTTTTCGCGCATCTCCTGCTTGACAAGCTCTATCTCGTCGCGCACTAGCGCAGCCGAGTTGTTGGCGAGATCGCCTATCAGCTCGCCGAAAGACTCGCGCTGTATCTCGGGGCGCTGCATCTCGGCGGGCATGCGATCAAACTCCCTCCGCGTCTGCATAGTCATTACCTCCTGCGAAACAGCGCGCCCAGTATAAGCCCCGCCGCTCCGGCTATCAGCAGACTGCGGCCCGGGTTGCGGCGCACCTCATTCTGAAGGTCGCTCTTCACTTTCTGCGGCTCCATATCCCTTATGTAATCAGCCGACGAGCTCAACCAACCGGCGGCCTGGTTGCCGTAAGATCCGACTGCGCTCGGCTGCTCGCCAGGCTGAGCCGTCTTTTGATGCAAGGCGTCGGCAGCCTGTTTCAGCTTGTCGGCGACTGTCACCTTGATACGGTCAAACGTTTTGCCCCCACGCTGAGGCTCGCGTCCATAGCTCGATCCTTCACGAGAGAGGATCGGGTCATCACGATCAAAGTTCTGTTCCATATCGCGCTCCTTCATTTTTTTCTC
>DASUNP010000051.1:0-26343 GCA_036277095.1 Blastocatellia bacterium | reverse complement strand
TTTTATAAAGGGCCCGTCGCAAAACGGATATCCGATTTTGCCGAGGCGAACGGCGGGCTTTTGCGCGCGGGAGATTTCGCGGCTTTTCAAGCGAAGGTGGAGGAGCCGACCCGCACGGCTTATCGCGGGGTCGAAGTCTACAAGACGGGCTTCTGGGCGCAGGGGCCTGCGATGCTCGAAACGCTCAACATGCTCGAAGGCTACGACCTCCGCTCGATGAAGCACAACTCGGCCGATTACATTCACACGGTCACCGAAGCGCTGAAGCTTGCTTTCGCGGACCGCGATCGATATTACGGCGACCCTGATTTTGTGAAGGTCCCCGGGCGCGAGCTTTTGTCGAAAGAGTACGCGGCGCGGCGCAAAGTTCTAATCGACCCGGCGCGCGCGTCCTTAGACCAGCGGCCAGGCGACCCCGTAAACAACAAGGCGTTGCCGTCCGCGCCCGCGCGACCGACTCTCACGGGCGCGTCTCAGGTTCCGGAAGCAGAGCGGGCGAACGACACTACGTGCGTCAACGTCGTCGACAAGGATGGGAATCTTTTCAGCGCGACCCCGTCGGGCGCGTGGCTGCCGGCGGTCGTTGCCGGCGACACGGGAGTCTTGATGGGACAGCGCATGCAATCGTTCCTGCTCGAAGAGGGCCACCCGAACATGCTTGAGCCGGGCAAGCGGCCCAGGATAACGCTCACGCCCACGCTTGTTTTGAAAGACGGGCGCCCGTTTCTGGTATTGTCTACGCCGGGCGGCGACAATCAAGACCAGTCGTTGATACAAATCCTGTTCAACATAATCGAGTTCGACATGAACGTTCAGGAGGCCGTCGAATCGCCGCGCTTTCAGACGCTTCACCTCGTAAGCTCGTTTGACGACCACCGCTTCAACCCCGGCGTGCTCAACCTCGAAGACCGCATCGCGAAGGATGTTATGGACGAGCTTAAAACGCGCGGCCACAAAGTCGAGGCGCAATCGGCCTGGGGCAACCCTTCCGCGCCGACGGTCATAATGTTTCGGGCCGACACGGGCGTGATCGAAGGCGGCGCGGACCCGCGCCGGGGTCGTTACGCCGTCGCGTGGTGATCCGACCGCAGCTATAATTCATTCGAAGGAGATTATTGATGACCATTTCTGATTGGAAGGGGCTGGCCTCGGAGCTAAGCGAGTTATTAAAACTGCAATCGCCGCCGCTCGCGATCACGTTTTCGAACGCGGCACCGGCGGGCGTCGCGCCCTTTGAGGCGCGAACACCTGAGCCAATGCCTGACGGGCGGACGGGCAAAGTGCCCGCAGGGTGCGTCTTCTGGGTCGAGGCCGCCGATAAAACTTTTACTACGCGGCCCGAAGACCACGGCAATTGCAGCGTAGGCAGCCTTACACACGGATTGAAGACTATTGAAGAAGTGGCGGGCAACTCCGATGTCGCCGTGCTCGTTGAATCGGGTTGGGTGACTATGGAGGTCGTCCCGCAGATTCCCGTGGTCAAAGAGCGTTCCGAGTTCATCACCTACGGCCCGCTGGCCGAGGCCTCTGGTGACCCTGATGTCGTTTTCATGCGGCTCAACTCGAAGCAAGTCATGGTGCTGCACGACGCGATGCCCGGGCTCAAGTTCGAAGGCAAGCCGCAATGCCACATCATCCCGATGGCGAAAGAAAATAACGACGTGGCCGTGAGCGTCGGCTGCATGTTGAGCCGCGTGCGCACGAATCTGCCGAACAGCGAGATGACCTGCGCGATTCCTGGCGCGAGGCTCCAGGAAGTAGTCGACCGGCTCAAGGCGACTGTCGTGGCGGACCTTCGCGTCGCTGCTTACGCGAGCCGCGACATGAAGAGGTTTGAAAGTTAAGATCTAAAGTAACCGTCCCGGCGGTCGATATTTGATATGCCGCTGATAGAGATATTGAAGCTGGTTGGTTTCGCGATGGGGGCCGCGCTCTACCTCTACATCGCGTGGCTGATCTGGTACAGACGACTGGGGTCGCGCAAGGCGCTCACCCAGACCGAGCGCACTTTTATAACGCTCGGTCTGTGCATGGGCGCGTGGTTCGTAGGCAACCTGTTTACGGCGCTGCAACTGCTCCTGCTGCGCGATTACAGATTGACAGGCTGGCTGAGAGTGTGGGACACGATGACGATGGTAGGCATCGCGCTCTTCCCCGCCGCGCTGCTTCACGCGCACGTCGCCTTCTGGTCGTCGCTCGATAATTACCGATTCCTCAAACCTCGCCACGTACGGCTGTCGGCTATCCTGATATACCTGCCGATGATCGGGCTGCCGTTCGCGCTCTACCTGCTTTTCAAAGGCGAATATCAGCCTTTTCTCTTCAAGCTCCGGCCGCTGTTGATCCCCTACTCAGTCTGGTTCGTCTTCGCGCTCTGGTCCTCTGCGGCGATCGACTGGGCTATGAAAGACCGCTTCGAGCATTGGGCCGAGCGCGAGCGCCGCTTCTTCAAGCGGCTGGCGCTTTTGCTATTTATGATCGGCGCTCTCGAATTCCTCGTCGTGGTGATACTGCGGTCCGGCCCGAACGACGCGCCGTGGGTGGCCTACGTGCTGTTGTCGCTGCTGCCGCCTTTCACGGTCGCTTACCATGTTTACCGCTACAAGCTCGTCGAGCTTGCGATCAAAGACAGCTTGGTCTACGCTGCGTTCGCCGTTGTCTTTATCGCGGTCTACACCTACGGCGTGAGGCAGCTCGATCAATTCCTGGTCGAGCGTTACGACATCACGCCCGGCGTGGTCGAGGTCTTGTTGATACTCGGCATGGTCGCGCTGACAGGCCCTTTCGTCCGCCTGATAGACAGGGGCGTTCACCGCATCTTCGCACGCGAGATAGGTCTTTATCGCGACGTGGTGCGACAAGTCTCAGCGGGGGCCGCCGGGTTTGGCGAGCTTGATTCGCTGGTGCGCTACACGGAAGAGACTATCAGGCAGGGGCTAGACCTGACGCGCGTGGAGATCGTGCCTTTCAGCCCGGAGCTTGAAGCGGGGCCTGTGCGGCGGCTCGCACAGAAGATGATCGACTGGGAAGCCGACGTGGTCGAAAGAGACGAAGAGCTTGACCGCATTGACGCGAATATGGCTTACGCGCTGAGGCGCGAAGGCGCGCTCGTGGGCCTTATGATAATCGCGGCAGACTCGCGCTCAGTCACTTCCGAGAAGCGCGCCATTCTCGACGTGCTCGCGGGCCAGGTCGCGATGGAGGTCGAAAGCGTGCGGCTGATTGAAGAGAAAGTCCGGCTGGAGCGCGAGCTTGCCAGCCGCGAGCGATTGGCTACGCTCGGACAGATGGCTACTACTGTTGCGCACGAAGTAAAAAATCCGCTCTCCTCGATCAAATCGATAGCCCAGGTGATGCGCGAAGAAGAAGCGCTCAGCCCGTACGACCGCGACCTGGGATTGATCGTGAGCGAGATAGACCGGCTGAACAGTACCGTCTCACAGTTGCTTGCCTTCTCGCGCCCGAGCAACGCAGACCCGCGCCCGGTGGCGCTCCGCGATTTGATCGACACGACCCTGGCCCTGTTGGGCAACGAAGCCCGCGAGCGCGGCGTCGAGCTCACAGCCGAGATCAAGTCGGACGTGACTCTTACGGGGCCGCAGTCGGCGGCCTTGCGCGAGGCGTTGAGCAACCTGATAGTCAACGCGATCCAGGCCAACGAGCGCGACGGCAAGGTTGAAGTAGAAGCAAGCATAGAGGCTTCCGGCAAGCTTGTCATAACGGTTACAGACACGGGGCCGGGCATCAGCCCCGAATCTCAGCGGCGCGTCTTCGAGCCTTTTTACACGACGAAGGCGCGGGGAACGGGGCTAGGACTTGCGATAGTGCAGCGTCGAGTAGCGGAGATGAACGGCGCGCTCGATTTGACGAGCCCCGTCATCGATGGTCACGGCACGCGCTTCCGCCTGATAGTGCCGGTCGCGGCCGGCGATCAAAAAAACAATCTGTAGATTCCGTTTCCTTCCTAAGTGAGGTGAAATTTATGAAACCATCCGTGATCTCTTTTTTCCTCGCCCTGGCCCTGGTTATCTCTTCTTCGGCTCTTTCGCAAGATCAGCAGACGGCTACGGTCAACTTCTCTGTCCTCAGTAAAAACACATTGGGTTTCGTAGACGGGCTAAAGGCGACAGACGTTTCAATCGACGAAGACGGAGATAGGCGGGAAGTGATACGACTCAACTCCCGCGAGCAGGCGCTTTCGATGATTGTCCTTATCGATATGAGCGGCAGCATGCGCCGGCACCATACGCTAATCAGAGACATAGCGATGGATGCTATAAATCCTTTAAAGCCGGAAGACGAGGTTGCTTTAATAATCTTTAAAGATGATGCAGAGCTGATCCAAGGGTTTACTATGGATAAGAATATTGCCGCCGAGGCAATAAAAAAGATAGGTCCGGCCAGCAAACAAACATTTTTGAATAAAGCTGTCTTCCTCGCAGCCGGGTATTCACGACAGTATTCAAACCCAAATAACCGCCGGATCATAATTCTCATTACAGATGATACGGTAAACAAAGAAAGCAACGAGGCGGATAAATCTCCTCCGCGTGACGAGGTCCGTAAAGAGCTTATTGAGTCCCGCGCCGTTATGTGTGGTTTAATCGTGCCGGAGCCGCCAAGCGGACCACAATATATCTTCGATAATAGAATGAAGGGGCCGACTAGCCGTTACGTAGAGGATACGGGCGGGCTGGTTCTGCGCATCGAGGAGAAGAACGCCAGGGCGAAGATGAATAAGATGATCGACAGTTTTCATAAGCAGTACACGCTCGAATACAGACGGCCCAGCATCAGGCGATACAATCGGAGCCCGAATATCAAAGTGAAAGTTTCAAAAGAAGTGGAGAAACGCCATGGCGATCTGATCATACTGTCGCCGCGAACAGATTCCGACATATCAAAATAAGAATAGCCGCGAGTGTTTTATGTAGCGCCGCGACGGCGGAAGTAGCGCATAGTGAATGCGGCGCCGCACCACACAAGCCCGCTCGTCGTCATCACGGCCCATCCGAAATCTTCGATGATCGGGTAGAACCGCCCGATTAGTCCCGCTATGAACCACGCGCCGAAGAAGGTCAGGGCCGAAAGCCTTCGCACCCACCTCACTTGATTGGCCGCCCGTATGCGACGCAACTCCGCTTCGAGAAAATCGTCGTCTCCGACCAGCCGCTCGTAATAGCGCGCCTCGCGGTTAGCCATTCGCGCGAGCGCCGTGTCGGAGCTTGCCGCCGCCGCGTTGTAAAAGTGCGCCGCGTGCGCGAGCTTCCCGTCGCGGAGCGCGATCTCTGCGAGCCCTACGTTCGCGCGGAACCGCGCGGGGTCGTCGGCCAGCGCGCGGCGAAAACAGTCCGACGCACGCTTATAATCTAACCGCTCGAAGAATGCTTCGCCGATCCGCTCAAGCAGGTCGGGCGTCGCGCCCGCGAGCCGCGAGGCCAGGCGCAAGCACGCGTCTGATCGCTGGAGCAGGCGAGCGTCTTCGGTCTGCGCCGACGAATGAAAAAAGCGAGACATCTCGTAAAGCAGCTCGGGGTTTCGCGGCTCGCGCTCGTAAGCGATGCGGAAATAGCTCGAAGCCTGAGCCAGGCGGCCCGCGAGCCTGAGCGAGTTGGCGAGCCTGCGAAGCAAGGGGGCGGGCATGGTGGCTATCTCGCTCCGCAGCACGGGGGAGGCTTTAAGCGAGTTGCCGCTTTCGAAATACTCGAACAGCTCGAACGAGCGCGGGTCGAGCTTGTGCGGACCAACGGCGCGAAACAGCCTTTTGATAAAGGGCGCGTACGCGGCGCGGTGCGACCGTATTACGATCTCTATCCCCGCGCCGCTGATGCGCGTGTGATAGATCAGCCGCGCGTCGCCGCTCGCGAAGCTGAGGCTGCTCGTCTCCGTCGTTACAGTCTCGATCTCCGTTATAAGAAGCTCGCGGCGGACCCTCGCGAGCCGCGTCATCACAAAGGCTAAGGGGCCGCGATGGCGTATCGCGCGCCCGTCGAACTCTATGTGATCGAACAGAGCCGCAACTATTATCGGCACGACTAGCGCCCAGCACACGACTGCGCTCCAGAGAAGCCCGTCTTTGAGCAGCGCCGACCCTGCGGTCAAAAGCATAGCCGCCGACAGCACGTACGGTATGAATCCGGGTCTGATCTTTATCTTCTCGTTCACTGTGAGCTTAATTGTATTGTCGAAACTCTCTGCGGGCAATAGTGTCAGAACCATCGCACGTCTACGCTTCGGACGGCCCGGTCGCGGTCAAAGACAACGCTCATCTGCAAAGGGAATCTGATGTCGCGAAACAACACCCTTCGCTCGTCATCGCGGCTCTCTTCCCTGACTGTAGTAAAACGAACGAAGTCTAAAAACTTGCGCGCTTCTTCCCATTGCCGCAGCTCCTGGACGAGCGCGGGGTCCGCCGCGGCCATCTCGCGCCAGTCGTAGGTCGCGCCGCCCAGCACCAGGTGGCGCGTGTAGAAGAATTCATTGCCGCCCGCGACCACCTGCCAGGCCAGAGGGTTCGCGGGCGTAGGCCAAGCGGCAAGCCCTCTCGCTGTTTCGGCGGGCAGATCCTGGTCGGCCCTCTCTTTCGCAGTTTGATGAGCCACCCACAGACCGCCGTAATAGAGCACCAGAATCAGTAATGAATACCGCGCAAGCCGCGCGCCTGCGCGGCCCCAG
The DNA here is from genome assembly GCA_036277095.1 of Blastocatellia bacterium. Classification (GTDB taxonomy): domain Bacteria; phylum Acidobacteriota; class Blastocatellia; order UBA7656; family UBA7656; genus DASUNP01. Next base: position 19,668 of record DASUNP010000051.1, on the reverse strand, counting down.
CCGAGCACTGCGCCCACGACTATTACGGCCAGGCCCGTGAACCATATCACGCGCAACGTGGTGGGTATGGTCATCTGCGTCTCGTCTGCGGTGCGAAAAGCCAGCGCGACCGGCAGCGACGCGAGCACGCCGACCACCAGCCAGAAGATCGCTCTAAGCGCTATGCGAGAGTTCGGGCGCGCGGCGGCTGCGCTTGTCGTCAGCCACACTACCCCGGAGCCGAGTATCAACCAGATCCACGGATCGACTACGAAAGCAAGGTCGCCATAGTACCAGCGGCTGCTGAACGGCAATAGCGGACGCACGCCGTAGGTGTTCGTAAAATCCATGAAGGTGTGTCCGAGCCCGCCCAGCAGCGAAACGGCAAACAATCGCGCGGGCCTGACGGGACGACGAAAAGGGTCGCGGCGCAGCCGGAATTTGCGGTCGAGATAGGCGAGCAGAAAGGCTAAGACGGCGGCCAGCACTATCAGGCCCACCAGCGAATGCGTCAACCCGCGATGGTGTTCGAGGTAAGGGGTTATCCCGCGCAGGCGTACGACCACATCTATGTCGGGAAGGTTTGAAGATATGACGAGCGCCGTGGTCGCCAGCGGCGTCGCGCGTTCGAGGCCCGCCTTCGCAAGCCCAAGCCCCAGGAGTGTGTGCGCCAGGTTCTCCATCAGCCGGCAAGGTGCGGCGGGCGGTTAGAGAATAGAGATGAAAGATCGACGAATGCGAGCATTGATTAAGTCATCAATCACACTATTGTTTTCGGCCCGCCGCCGCCCGGGACCGACTACGGCTCAGGGAAAGGTATCTGGTCCGAGACGGGCAACTCTTTGAGCCGTTCAGGCGCGAGCGCTCTGAGCCGCTCTTCGGCCTTCTGGCCTGCGGCAGACGTGCGGTTCTCTTTCGCCACCTCGAAATAGGCTTCCACGGCCTGTTCCGTGTTACCGGCCTTCTCGTAAGCCTGGGCCAGGCCGAGTTGAGCCACCTGGTTCATGCCTGGGGCATTGAGCAGCTCTTTGTATTCGGCTATGGCCTTTTCGGGCTCGCCGTTGCTCATATAGTTTTCGGCCAGCGCCACGCGCGCAAGCTCGCTCGCGGGCCGCTCGTTTTTCGCGACCGTCTGCTGGAGCAGTTGAGTGCCTTTATCGCGATCAAAGTTAAGATAAGCCGCCCCCGCGCGGTAGCGGGCCATCGCGCCGTAATAACCGGAATAGTCGTTAGCCACGCGCTCGAATGCTTCAGCCGTCTCCTGCCACTTCACCCGTTCGTCGTCATAGACCTTGCCCGTTTGATTGGGCGGCGGGGTGGCTGTAGGGTCGCTTACAGTCGCGTTAGCTTTTTCGTCCGCCTCCGCGTAGGCAACCTTCGCTTTATCAGCGCGGTAAGAGCTGAACAGATCCCACGCGATGTAAAGCACTACTGCGGCGGCTATGACGCCGAGAGCTATGACTATCGGGCGGCCCTTCTCCTGTAAATAGTCCTGCGTCCTGTCATAAAGTCGGATCATAGGATCGTTGCGATACTTCATGTCCTTGACGTGGATCCGACCTTTTCTACCTCTTGTCCTTGCCAAAACCGTCCTCCTGTTTGAAACCGGACGCCGGGCCTGATTGTCAGGCATGCATGTCTGATTGTCGAGCGCGGCGCCCTAAAGAGCAAACGACAACATAGCGGCCCTGTCCATCAATTGTCAAGAAACGAGTAACCGGCTTAAAGCCAACCGGCTCGCTTCTCCCAATCAGTTCCGCTCGCCGACCAGCACAAACGGGGCCCAGAAGTAAGGGTGCTGCCAGGCGCGTTGCTTGCCTTTGATCATCGTTAGCTTCGCCTGCAAAGCAAATCCCTATGCCGGGTTATGCAAATAACCGCGCCTTGAGGCGTTCTTAAATAGCGGCTTTCGGGGATTTGAAAAACCGCATAATGTGGTAAAGTTGTAGTATCAGGAACATTCTGACCCGGTGGGGTGTCTAAAGTTAGTGACAAGTGAGGTGCAAGGGCCACCGCCCGTTCCACTTGGAGCTACAACGGCGCTCGGCTTACAGTGGTTGCGAGCGTTGGCCCACTCCGGTCAGTAAATAATCAAGGAGCGCCGATGTCAGCCGGAGATATGGCCGCATTAGAGCAAACCGCCCTCGCAGGCATTGAGCTTGACTCTCGCGCGATAGAGAGCTATCACGAGGCCAGGCTGATTGAACGCCTGCGCGCGCGCGAGCTCGGGGCGTTTGAAGACCTGCTCCACCATTTCGAGCGGCCTGTCTACTCGCTCTGTTTTCGGTTGCTTGGCGACGCCGAAGAGGCGCGCGACGCGGCGCAGGAGACTTTCTTGAAGGTCTATCGCGGGCTTTCGGGCTTTCGCGGCGAGGCGGGGCTTAAGACCTGGATCTATCGAATTGCGATCAACCAGGCCATGAACCAGCAGCGGTGGTGGCGGCGGCGGCATCGCGACGAGACTGTCTCGCTCGACCTGTCGCGCGGCGACTCTGACACTCTCGGGAACCTGCTGCCGGCGAATTCTGCTTCGCCCGAGCAGCTCGCCATAGCAACGGAGCGGGAAGCGAGCATCCTGCGCGCCCTGGCAGAGATCAAGCCGGAATACAGGATCACGCTCGTCCTGCGAGAGATCGAAGAACTTTCATACGAAGAGATTGCCAAGACTATGGGCATCTCGATAGGGACTGTGAAATCACGCATAGCGCGCGGTCGAGAAGAGCTTCGCCGCCGCGTGAAAGACCTGCTATGAGCCCTGAGTCGTGAGTCCTGAGTTTATGCCCCTACTCAGCACTCAGCACTCAGCACTGAGTATGGTGTCGTTATGAAATGCAAGAAGTATAGATCGCGAGCCTCTGAGTACCTGGACCGCAGGCTCGACGAAAAAGAAGCAAATGAGTACCGCTCACATCTTTCCGCGTGCGCAGGTTGCCGCGCGCACCTGTCAGAATTCCAAGCCATATCGCTCGTGCTGAAGCGGAGCGACGAGCCCGAGATGCCGCGCGAGCTTCACAGCTACATCATGAATGAAGTCGACCGTCATGCGGGGCGAGAGATCAGCTTTGACCAGAGCGTCTTCGAATGGCTGTTGAGGCTCAACCCGCGACCGCTCTCTTACGCGGCGGGCGTCGTAGTCTCTGCGATCCTGTTCTCGTTCATACTCTCGGCGGTCAAACCGATTCCCGTGGTCGGAGCGACGACTATGGCCAGCCGCCCGGTCGAGGCCATACAGGTCGTGACCAGCCCGGAAGAGGAGTATAACGCTTACAACGACATTCCTTTGGACGAAAGCTTGAACGACGACGAACACTCTTACGAGCTGCCGCGCGTGCTCGACGACAGCTCGCTGGTGAGCTTCAGTCATGTCTCGTACCAGCGCAGCGACGGCATTGCCGTGCTGGTCGAGGTATCGCCCGATGGCCGGGGAGAGCTCGTCGAGGTTCTAGGCGACGACCCGCCTCCGCCTCAACTGGTCGAGCAGTTGTGGTGGTCGCTGTCGAAACGCACTTTCCAGCCGGCTATGGTAGAAGGCCGCCCCGTCCTGACCCGCATCGTGGTCCTTGTAGAAAAGATGGACGTGAGCGGCTGAAGGACATTGACGGATTTGAAATTTGAGATTTGAGATCTCAAATTTCAAATCCCCCTTTCCCAAGAGCGCCCAATCACAACCTGACAGAGCGCCATAAGACAACTGCCCCTGTGCTTTGCCCGCAAGCAAAGCCATGAGGTGAGGTGTCGCCTGAAAGGAGATGGCGCAATGTTTGACAAGCTGATTGATTCGACGCCCGCGAGGCCGAAGCGGAGACTGTTAAGATATTTTTTCGGCACGTCGTTACTCTACCTGCTCGCCCTGACGGCGGCGCTCGTAGTCTCTGTGGTCGCGGCAAACCCTGAGATGGTGCATCCTTCTGATCTTAACCTCACCCACCTTGTGCTTCCGGCGAAGCTGGGAAGGCCCGATAAGCCGCGCACAGACCCGCATCCGCCGGCGAAATCGCCCCAGCCGGATATTTATAACCCTGTGCCGCTCGACCAGCCCCCCCCTGAGCAGGCAGCGGATACGACACCTGTTCAGTCTAACAATCCGCCGCGAGGCCCCCTGATCGAAGGGCCGGGCGATCCGCATGGAACACCGCATGGCGACCCGCATTCACCCGGATTCATTCCGGGGGACGGCGGTGAGGGAAGAAACGCGCCGCCCGAACCGCCCGAACCGCCGCCGCCGCCCGTGACAGCGAGCAAGCCTAAGCCTGACGCTCAGTCGATATTAAAAGTTCCGTCGACAGTGCTACAGGGGAAAGCGACTGATCGGCGAACGCCTGTTTATCCAAGGATGGCGGTCATCGGAAGGATCGAGGGGTCCGTAACGGTCGAGGTCGTCATCTCGCCCGAAGGCCGCGTCGAAGCGGCGCGCGCCGTAAGCGGCCACCCGCTGCTCAAACCGGCCGCCGCTGAAGCCGCGCGATTGTGGCGCTTTCAACCTACGCTGCTCAACAACTCGCCCGTGCGCGTGACCGGCATAATCACTTTCGTATTTAAGCTTAATTGATAACTGCCAGGAGACAGTAGCCAGGAGTCAGAATGCGTCGCCGATTCGTTTTTCATTCTGACTTCTGACTACTCGTTCACTTTGAGGACTGCGAGGAAGGCTTCTTGAGGGATCTCGACGCGTCCGACGCGCTTCATTCGTTTCTTGCCCTCTTTCTGTTTTTCGAGCAGCTTGCGCTTGCGCGTGATATCGCCGCCATAGCACTTCGCCAGTACGTTTTTGCCCAGCGCCTTTACGGTCTCGCGCGCGATCACTTTATTGCCTATCGCCGCCTGGATCGGGACTTCAAACAACTGGCGCGGTATGAGCTGGCGCATCTTTTCTACGAGCGCGCGCCCGCGACTGTAGGCATGTTCTTTATGGATGATTAACGAGAGCGCGTCGACAGGCTCGCCCGCGACTAGCATGTCGAGCTTCACCAGATCGCCTTCGCGATAGCCCGTCAGCTCGTAATCGAATGACGCATACCCCCGCGAGACGGACTTGAGGCGGTCGTAAAAGTCGAACATGATCTCGCCCAACGGTATCTCGTAAGTGAGCAGCACGCGCTTAGGCGTTGGATACTCGAACCCGAGTTGCGTCCCGCGCTTCTCCTCAAGCAAGGCGAACAGCGGCCCGACGTACTCCTCGTTGCTCATTATCATCGCGCGGATAATAGGCTCTTCGATCTTCTCGATCTTGCCCGGGTCAGGCAGCTTCGATGGGCTGTCGATCTCCATCACTTCGCCCGACGTAGTCGTCACGCGATAGCGCACGTTCGGGGCCGTGGTTATAAGCTCAAGATCGAACTCGCGCTCAAGCCGCTCCTGGACTATGTCCATGTGCAGCAAGCCCAGAAAGCCGCAGCGGAAGCCGAACCCAAGGGCGGCCGACGCTTCAGGCTCGTAAAAAAACGATGAGTCGTTCAGCCGCAGCTTGTCCAGTGCGTCGCGCAACTCTTCATAGCGGTTCGACTCGATCGGGTAAAGCCCTGCGAAGACCATGGGCTTGATGCGCTTAAAACCGGGGAAAGGCGTCGAAGTGGGCCGCGCGGCTTCCGTCACGGTGTCGCCTATCTCAACGTCTGCGACCGTCTTGATCGACGCCGTGAAGAACCCGACCTCGCCCGCGCCAAGCTCGTCTATCTCGCGCGGCTTCGGCGTGAGAACGCCGAGCGCGTCTACCTGATACTCTTTCTCGGCGTCCATCAGACGGATGCGCATCCCCGGACGTATCGCGCCATCGATGACGCGCATCAGCACGACCACTCCCCGGTAAGAGTCGAACCACGAATCGAAGATCAGGGCTTTGAGCGGGGCTTTAGGGTCGCCAGCGGGCGGCGGCACCTCGCGCACGATCCCCTCCAGCACGTCTTCGATGCCGATGCCCTGCTTGGCCGAGATCATCAAGGCGTTGTCGGTTTCAAGCCCTATGGTCTGCTCTATCTCTTCGCGCACGCGCTCGGGCTCTGCGCCAGGCAGGTCGATCTTGTTTATGACTGGGATCAGGTGAAGGTTGTGGTCGAGCGCCAGGTATGTGTTTGCAAGCGTCTGCGCCTCGACGCCCTGCGACGCGTCGACGACTAACAGCGCGCCCTCGCAGGCCGACAGCGAGCGCGAAACTTCGTAAGAGAAATCGACGTGCCCCGGCGTGTCTATCAGGTTGAGCAGGTATTCCTTGCCGTCGCGGCCCTTATAGTTGAGCCTCACGGCGTGGGCTTTGATCGTGATGCCGCGCTCGCGCTCAAGGTCCATAGCGTCGAGGACCTGCTCGCTCATCTCGCGCACCGAAAGCGCGCCCGTCACTTCCAACAGGCGGTCGGCGAGCGTGCTTTTGCCGTGGTCTATGTGCGCGATGATCGAAAAGTTTCTTATCTGTGAAAGGTCAACCATCAGTACCGCATTTGCCTTCTGCGATTTAAAATCATTGAGGAGTAAGTATAACAGCAGTCGAACAGGCGGGGCCAAATTCTATTGAACATTCTTTACCGTGTAGTAACCCGTCGCGGGTTCGCGCAGTAAGCTCCATCTTCTTTCGCAGAATCTCAGGCGAGGTCTCAGCAGAAAGCCTGGAACGCATTTTGAGATTACTGTCCGGCCTGGTCGCGGGCAAGAAGCGCGGCTCCGATCATCCCCGCCGAAGGGCCGAGACGCGCTATCACTATGTCGCAACTGTTAAACGATGGCGGGAAGGCGCGCCGGCGCGTCTCTTTGATCGTAGGCTTGAGTATCAAATCGCCCGCCTCCATCACGCCGCCGCCCATCACGACCATATCGACGTTCAGCAGGTTGATGACGGCGGCTATGGCTATGCCTAAGAACATCCCCGTGCGCTCCATCATGACTTGCGCCATCTCGTCGCCCTGCTGGGCCGCGCGAGCTATGTCTTCGGCGGTGAACTCGCGGTCGCGGGGAACGGCAAGGCGCGAAAGCGAGCTTGTGCGGTCGCGATAAAGCCGCTCGCGCGTCCGGCGCACGATGTTCGGGCCGCTCGCTATCGTCTCAAGACATCCTATGTTGCCGCAGCCGCACTCTATGCCTTCGGGGTCAATCGTGATGTGTCCGAACTCGCCCGCGAACCCGGCGGCGCCTCTGTATACGTGCCCGTCGATTATCAAACCCGCGCCGATGCCCGTTCCCAAAGTAACAAAGAAGACATTTCGACGCCCGCGCGCCGCGCCGACTCGCAGCTCGGCGTAGGCGGCGGCGTTGGCGTCGTTGTCGAGCACTACGGGGAGGCCCGTCTCCCGCGACAGCTCCGCAGGTATGTCTATGTCGGTAAGCGCGGGCAGGTTCGGCATGACCTCTACGCGATTCGTCTTGCGGTTGACAAGGCCGGGTATGCCCATGCCGATGGCGGCGACTCGCCCGCCCGCGCGATCGTCGTTTCTGAGGGCTAGCGCCGATTCGACAACCTGACTGAACAAAGCTTCGGGACTCTTGTGCTCGGTGTCTATGCGAATCTCGTGAATTATTTCGCCCTCAGATGTTACGAGCGCGCCTTTGAGCGTTGTGCCGCCTAGATCGATGCCGATGAAGATAGGGTCATTACTCTGGCTGGTTGTCATAAAGCTGTACCCGATAAGTCAGATTCAAGGGGTTCGGCCCGCTATCAAAGGATAAGCCGGAATTTTCAGAATAACCCAGCCGTCAAAGGGATGTCAATTTTGGCGGCAACCTGGCAAGCTAGCCCGAAGGCGAATCGCTGAATTGCGGCGCCATACATCATGTGATATATGTTGCGCCCACTTTGAGGGCGAAAAGGTATCAGGGAGATCAGGTTATGGGTAATGACAGGCTTCAAATGGAAACGGACCTCGGTTTTCAAGACATCCTTCCGCACATCGCGACGCTCTACCGCCGCAGCCTGCTGGTCCCGTTCATAGGCTCGGGCATGAGCTTTCCCGCCTGCACGAGCTGGAAGAAATTTTTAGAAAAGCTCGCGCTTGAAGCGGGCGTCGCCGAGGTTTCTAAGAAGCTCTCCGCGAACGAGCAGCAGGTCGAGTCGTCCGTGCTTGCCAGGCTCGCAGACGAGACGGTGAGTGCGTTGCGCCCTATGCCGTACGAGGCCAGGTCGAGAAAGTATCGGAACGCGCTGCTGGCATGTGACCCCGCGCAGGCGGTCGATCCTCCCGCGCAGAGCAAAGCGCTCGCCGAGTGCTACTGGCCGCTCGTCCTTACGACTAATTACGACGACCTGTACTGGAGCGCGGCTTCTGAGAAATGGGACTCGCCCCTCGTGCTCGGCAGGCGGCTGGAAGACTGTTATCAAGTGCTTCGCTCGCTCGACGAGCCAAAGTCCCCCGTGCTCTGGGCGCTACAGGGGTTTCTAGGCGGACAGTCCCAAGAAGAACCTGACACCATAATAATCGACGCCAAGCGAAGGCGGGAGCTTATCGACCAGCTCGTGGTCGGGCACCAGCAGTATCAGAGGGTGATTAACGCGGAAGAGCATTTCCGGCGGGCTTTCGCGGAGGTCTTCCGCCGCCGCTCGCTCCTATTCCTCGGGTCGGGGTTGCTGGAAGACTACCTGGTGAATCTGTTCGGCGAGATAATACATTACCACGGTCCCGGCCCGCACCCGCATTTCGCCTTGCTCAGCAAGAAAGAGGCGGGGCGCTTTGATCCCTGGTTCCTTCAAAACCGTCTAGGGATAGTGCCGGTCTTTTATGAAGATCACAAGCTGCTGCCGTCTTATCTCAGCGAACTGGCGCGGTTCACCAGCTATCAGGCTGGGGGTCGCCCGGCCGGGCGCGCGATAAACCATGATGAGATAGGCTTCACTCTCGACCTGGCGGGGGAAGGACTCAGCCCGGCCACAGTAAAGATAAAGCTCTCGATCTCCTGCCTCCCGAATCTCCTTGCCGAGCGCGAGTGCGTGGTCGTGAGCGCCGGCCGCAAGGGACGCAACAGGCCCACGCCGGGAGAGGGTGCTGAGAAGCTTTTTGAGGAGACGGAATTAAAAACGACTTACGCCCCAAAAAGCTGGGAGGCTCTCGACCCCGCCCCCTCATATGTTTTTCGTTATAAAGACGAGGGGGAATGGAGCAGCTTTTTCGCAACGGCGGCGCGCCGCCGCGAGAAGCAGAAAGAGACGAAAGAGAAGAATTACGACCCTCGCGATCTGGGGGTCATCCCCGAAGCGATTCAGGCGACGCTCAACTTTATAGACGCGGCGGGTTTCCAGGTGGTGCATATAGGGCCGATCGCTTCGGGCCGGCACCGCCCGTGGCACCCCATACACCCATTCGCGCAGGTCATACGGGGCGTGAGAAGTTTTATAAGCCGCTCCAGTGTTTCCAATATCAAATCGATCGAGCTGCACGTCGAAGACCCGAGCGTGTGGTATCCGGTCATGGCCGGGAAGATGCCGATTGCGGAGTTACTCTCCTCAGACCTGGCCACTCACAAAGTGGAGCTGACGGGCACGGATGGCAATACAGAGGTCTTCACAGTAACCCTGGGGGAGCCGCCCACTCTCGAAGAGCTGTTAGAGCGGTGCAGGGTCGACAAGAGCCAATGGCAGGTGGAAATATTTCCGCCGCCTATGGGCGAAAAACATCCTGAAGCTCCGCAAGGCGAGATGATAATCGCGCCGACCATGACGGTCGCGCTCAAACCGATTAACGCGTCCGCCGAATCGTCGAAGGAGAGATAGATGGCTGATAAATCATTTGACGTAAGAGAATTCCTCACCCACGTCGAGTCAGCCAACGCCGAAGAGCTGACTCAGATATTGGCTCGCGCGAACGAGGACGAAGAGAAGGCGCTCCGGGTCTACCTCGGCGACGAGCGTTACCAGCGCATGTACGACCTGGCCGTGATCGGGCGCAGCAAAAGCCGAAGCCTTTCGACGCCGCCCGCGCGGAAAGGCAACGTCGTCGTTCTTCACGGAATAATGGGGGGCGAGCTGAGCGTCATTAATCCGAAAAGCGCGATGGACCTGTTATGGGTTAGCCCCTGGCGGCTGCTGGTGCACGGGTGGATAAATCGTTTGCTGCTGGACGAAGACGGCCTCAAAGGCGAGTACGATGTCCGCGCCACGGGCATAATGAAGAAGTATTATGGGGAGCTGATTCTCACGCTCAACAAGAGCTGGAACGCGCGCGCTTTCTGGTACGACTGGCGCAAGGATTTGAACGTCGCCGCCGACGAGTTGAATACGCAGATCAGGGGTTGGTTCGGCGACGACACCCCAGTGCATCTAGTGGCTCATTCTATGGGCGGCCTGGTCGCGCGCACGTTCATCAAACACCACCCCAAGCGGTGGAAGACGATGTGGCATAAGGACTCCGGTGGCGAGTTAGGGGGGAGGCTCGTAATGCTCGGCACGCCCAACCATGGCTCGTTCGTAATTCCCCAGATCATAACAGGGCTGGAGCCTACGGTCAGAAAGCTGGCGAGTTACGATCTCCGTCATGGGCTGAACGAAGTGCTGAAGGTGGTGAACTCTTTCGTCGGCTCGTATCAGATGCTGCCCTCGCCGCTGCTGAACGAGAGTTTTGAAAGGTTCTACCAGGCTGAAACATATGGCGAGCTGAAGATTCCGCAAAAAGTGCTGAACAACGCCCGGAGCCATCACAACCTTCTCAAAGACGTCGTCGACAAAGAACGCATGATTAATGTTGCGGGCGATAACCAGATCACCTTCAGCGGCATCCAGAAAGACGCGCCCCTGCATGCATTCGACTCTTACGACGTAACAAGAATGGGTGATGGGCGGGTCACGCATGAGATGGGGCGGCTGACGGCGGCTGACGGCGAGGCTGTTAAGACCTACTACATCGAAGAGAGCCACGGAGAGCTTCCCAGGAATTTGACCATTCTCTCCGCCATCGAAGAGATGCTTAAGACAGGCGGCACCGAGCGTCTGAAAGATAAGCCTGCCACCACACGGAGCGCGCGCGTGACAAGGGCCGATATGGCAATGATGCGTGGCGAGATGATCGCTGCCCTTGAGGCCGACACGGATAGCTTCGAGGAGATGATCTCCCAGCTCCCGGCGGTAAACACGGCTTCGCGCGGGGCTGGAAGCCCGGGCGGTCTTCCGGGGAGTCAGTTGCAAGGGCCTGACATAGACCTCGACCTGATCAGCAGAGGCGTAAGCCTCACTTCCAGCACACGCCTTTCAACCGAAGAGGTCAGGGCCGAAGAGAGCCTTGTGCGGGGGTTCATCGGCTCCTACCGGGAGCAGCAGCCGGACGACGATAGCCGCGAGCCGCAAGATAGCCCTGTCGAAATAGCAATAAGCCTGGTGCTGGGTGACATAGACGAGATCCATAATCACGCTAATGCAAAAAAGCATGATCCGATCGATGCGATCTCGGTCGGCCATTACCTGGGCGTCAGGCCCCAGGCCGCCGAAGAGGCGCTGGACCGTGCCATCAGTCGCGATTTACCCGGCAGGCTGAACAGCGGGGCGGAAGTGGGCGAAGCGGACCTTCTGCTGACGCAGTACACAGACCGGGGGATCATTCGCGGAGAGTTGGGCCAGCCCTTCTTCTTAGCAGACCCGCGCAAGCAATCCGGTGGGCGAAATATCAACCGCATCATCGCCGTCGCGGGCATGGGATTGCCGGGCCGCTTCGGCGTGCCGGAGCTGACCGTCACCGTGCGAGAACTCTGCTGGTCGCTCGGGAGGCTCGGCAAAAAACATCTCGCCACCGTGTTGATAGGCGCAGGCAACGGCAACCTTCTGGTGCGTGACTCTGTCTCAGGGTGGATGCGTGGCATAAGACATGCCATCTCGGGCTCGCCGCACGACGAAGACCGTCGCCTACTACGCATCACTTTCGTAGAGAGAGACCCCCACAGGATCAAATCGATCGAGGACGCGATAGTCGCAGAGAGGGACAGGTCTGACAGCGGGCTTAAGATTGTCTACGTCGAACACGGCAAAGTAGAAAAGAGCAAGATCAGGCGCGCAATAAACTGGGAGAATGCCAAGCCGTCAAACGATCAAGAACAGCAGGTCGACAACTCGCTGAGCATGATCCCTACACGCATCACCGTGGAGTTTAATGAGGGCAAATATCGGTTCGGGGCGATCACGGAAACGGCTGCGATACCTGAGCGCGACATTCAACTCGACAAGGAACTCGTCAAGCAAGCCAATAACGAGCTGGCTGCCGAAGCAAGGCCGAGCGGCCAGCTTGAGCGGGGCCGCTTTCTGGAAGGGCTGATAATCCCTGGAGAGCTGCGACAGGCTATGTCATCCAACTCGCCGCTTGTAATGATGCTCGATTCGAAGACCGCGCGCATTCACTGGGAGGCTATGGCGCAGCCCGACTTGCTGCCGATTCCGGGCAGGGAGGGCAAGAAGGTTGAATACGAAGATTATTTCCTGGGCACGAGCCGGGGCTTCACGCGTCAGTTGCGTACGACGTTCGGGCCGCCCCCGGAGCCGCCGCCGCCGCCCCGCCGCGTCTTGCGCGTGCTCATCGTCGCAGACCCGGCGGCGAACGCTCCACTGCTGGGCGCTGAAGAGGAAGGGCTTGAAGTCGCCGAGCTCTTCAAGAGTTTCAACAAGGTCTGGAATCTTCCCGAAAACAGGATTGAAGTCGTCCGCCTGAGCGGGCCGCGCCAGGCGACACGCACGAACGTGCTGCGCGAGCTGATGCTGCGCACTTACGATGTGCTCCATTACGCGGGCCATTGCTATTACAACGACGCAAATCCCACTGCGTCGGGCTGGATATTCGGTAAGGATGAATACCTGACTGCCAACGAGCTTTACCGTATCGATCGCGTTCCGAAGTTTGTCTTCTCAAATGCTTGCCAATCCGGCGTCACGGCTGAATACCCGGAAAACCGCAATGTCGATCTGGCTCCGAGCTTCGCCGAAGCCTTCTTCAAGCGGGGCGTTTCAAACTTCGTCTGCACGGCCTGGCCCGTCGATGACGTGGCCGCGCGCCAGTTTGCAATCACGCTCTACTCCAACCTGCTGGGGCTTACCGAGATAGAAGGCCAGCCGAATTTCTACATGAGGACATCGGAGGACAATGATTTTGTGCCGGATTATATGCATGCAGCCATGCGCAAGGCCCGGCTCTCGATCGCTAAAACTCCCAATGGCGTTCAAACCTGGGGCGCGTACCAGCATTATGGCAACCCTTACCTGCGGTTCTTCGATTGGGAGACGCTGCGGAAACGAAAAAGCTAATTCGCCTGCTGTCAATTCGGGCAAAGTGCGCTAAAATCCACAGGCCCAAAGGGGGATATTTAGTTTTCAGTTTTCAGTCTTCGGTTTTTAGTTCCTGGTTAAAGAGTCGCGCCTGGAGACTAGAAGCTAAAAACTGAAGACTGAAAACTGAAAACTATTTGATGTACGAGTTATTGCAAAGTTACGGGCTATGGGCGGTCTTTTTCGGCACGATGATCGAAGGCGACCTGACGCTTTTGCTGGCCGGGGTGTTGGCGCGCGCTGGAGTTTTCAGCTTCGGCGAGGCGATGCTGGTAGGCACGGCGGGCGGGGTCATCGGCGACGCCATCAGCTACTGGATAGGCGCGCGCTTTCGCGAGCGCGCTCGTAACTCGCGCGTCTTCAAGCGGGCGCGGCCCCGCATCGAAAAACTCATGCAAAAGTTCGGCGTGCTGTCGGTCTTCATCGTGAAGTACATTTATGGGCTGAGGACCACGAGCGCGATCTTTTGGGGGCTGGCCCATTTCGGGTTCCTGAGATTCGCGTGGCTGACCGTCCTGAGCTGCGCCGTGTGGGTCGGGGTGCTGGCCGGGCTCGGCTACACGTTCGCAAGCGGCATAGACACCCTGATAGGCGACCTGGAACGCATACAGGTCATATTGCTCGTGGCCGCAGTAATCGTCGTCACCGTCTACATCATCATGCGGTACGAGAGACGGGTCATAGAAGAGGACAAAGAGTTCTTCTCTAAAGATGACGATGATAAACAGTCCGAATGAGAGGTGGCCCCTGTGATCGCGGAAAAGATTTCTCACTACCGCATACTCGACAAGCTCGGCGCGGGCGGGATGGGAGAGGTCTACCTGGCCGAAGACACGCGGCTGGGCCGCCGGGTCGCTTTGAAATTCCTCCCCGCTTCTTTTCAGTACGACCCTGACCGCCGCGCTCGCTTCCTTAAAGAAGCTCGCGCAGCCTCGGCCCTCCGCTCTCCGAACATCGCCGCGATTTACGATATAGGCGAGCACGAAGATTCCATGTTCATCGTGATGGAGTACGTAGAAGGCGAGTTGCTGTCGTCCAGGATCGAGCGAGGCCCCGTCGCCGTGCGCGAGGCCATAGATATCGCCATGCAGATTGCCGACGCGCTCGACGAAGCCCACTCGATCGGCATCATTCATCGCGACATAAAGAGCTCGAACCTGATTCTCACAGAGCGCGGGCTGGTCAAGATTCTGGACTTCGGCCTCGCGAAAGTGCTTACGCAGCAGGCCGAAGACGTAGACGACAACCCCGACCGCACGCTGCTGTTCGGCAAAGAGACTTTGCCCGGCGTGGTCCTGGGGACCGCATCTTACATGTCGCCCGAGCAGGCGCGCGGACTTGAAGTCGACCAGCGCAGCGACACCTTTAGCTTGGGCGTCGTGCTCTACGAAATGCTCACGGGCAAGCGCCCGTTCGAGGGCGCGACTACAAGCGACCTGATCGTCTCGATACTCGAGCGCGACCCGCCGCCGCTTGCGCGCTTTTCGGCAGAAGTCCCCGCCAACCTCGAATGGATCGTCGCCAAAGCTTTGCGCAAACAGAGACAGGAGCGGTATCAAACGGCCAAAGACCTGGGCGTCGATTTGAAGAACCTGAAGCAGGCGTTAGAGTTCGAAGCGAACCTTATACGGACCGCTCAGTTGGAGCCTTCAAGCGGCGCGCTTAACTCCAGAAGCACGGGAGAGGTCACGGGCGCGGATGACAGCTCTTCGGGCGTAACCGGCGTGGGAACAGCGCCGCGCCGCCGCCGCTCGCGCAAGGCCATAGACTCGATCGCCATCCTCCCGTTTGCGAACGTCTCTAACGAGCCGGACACGGACTATCTTTCAGACGGTATCACCGAAAGCATCATAAACAACCTCTCTCAGTTGCCGCGATTGCGCGTCATGGCGCGCAGCACGATGTATCGTTACAAAGGGAAGAGTGTCGATCCTCAACAAACCGGGCGCGACCTGGGCGTGAGAGTTGTGCTCGCGGGCAGGGTCCTTCATCGTGGCGAGACGCTTTTGATCTCGACAGAGCTGGTCGACGTGACGGACGGATCGCAGTTGTGGGGCGAGCAATACAGCCGCCCGCTTGCGGACATATTCGCTGTGCAGGAAGAGATATCGAACGTCATATCGGAAAGGCTCCGGTTGAAGCTCTCCGGCAAAGAGAAAAAGCAGTTGAGCAAGCGCCACACGGAAAATACCGAAGCCTATCAACTCTATTTGAAAGGTCGTTACCACTGGAACAAGTGGACCGAAGAGGGGTTCAAAAAGTCGCTGGAGTATTACGACAGGGCCATCAAGCTAGACCCTCAATTCGGCCTCGCCTATTCGGGATTGTCTGACGCTTACGGCGCGCTCTGGTTCTTCAATTATCTTCCCGCGCAAGAGGCGCTGCCGAAGGCCACTCAGACTGCGCTGAAGGCCATCGAGATAGACGAGCGGTTGGCTGAAGCGCACCTTTCGCTAGCCAACGCAAAATTCTTCTACGAATGGGACTGGGCGACAGCCGAAAGAGAATACAAGCGGGCCATCGAGCTTAACCCGAGCTATGCAAACGCCCATCACATGTACGCGTTTTTTCTGATGTCGATGGGGAAGGCAGATGAGGCTATCGAAGAGATCCGCCGCGCGCAGGAGCTTGACCCGCTATCGGTCATCATAAGCGGCGCGATGGGAATGCCTTTTTACTACACGCGGCAGTATGACCGGGCCATAAAAGAGATTTCCAAAGCCCTGGAGCTTGACCCGAATTTCCTCCTGGCGCGCGAAACCCTCGCGGCCTGCTACGAGATGACGGGCAGGCATGATGAGGCCGTCGAAGAGTATTTGAAGTCGATAGTCTTGTGGGGCAGCACGCCGGGCATCATCGATGCGCTCAGAGAGGCTTACCGGCAGGGGGGGATGCGGGGGTTCTGGCAAAAGCGGCTGGACATGGCCTTAGAACGATCGCGAGAGACCTACATTCCGCCCTATTTCATAGCCGAGTTGTATGCTAGCCTAGACGAGAAAGATAAGACTCTTGAATGGCTGGAGCGGGCTTACGAAGAGCGAGCAGGGTTTCTGGTCCACCTTAAATCCGAACCGGCATTTGATAATCTTCGCGACGACCCCAGATTCGACGACCTGCTCAAACGCATCGGATTGGTAAGCTGATAACGTAATGTCATGAGTCCGCACCCGTGCGGATAAAAGAAGATGATCGAAGGAAACGTTTCCCATTACCGAATAGTCAGGCCGCTAGGTGCGGGCGGGATGGGAGAAGTCTATCTCGCCGAAGATACGCGGCTGGGCCGCCAGGTCGCTTTGAAATTCCTCCCCGCCTCTTACCAGTACGACCCCAACCGACGCGCTCGCTTCCTCAAAGAAGCTCGCGCAGCCTCGGCCCTGCGCTCTCCAAACATCGCCGCGATTTACGACATAGGCGTGCACGAAGGCACCAGCTTTATCGCGATGGAGTATGTCGAAGGCGAGACGATCACGCGGCGGCTTGAGCGCGGCCCCATTCCTATAAAAGACGTGATAGACATCGCACGCCAGGTCGCCGACGCGCTCGACGAGGCGCACGAGTTAGGGATAGTTCACCGCGACATAAAAAGCTCGAACCTTATGGTAACAGAGCGCGGGCTTGTCAAGGTGCTCGACTTCGGCCTTGCCAAGATGATAGACCCGCAAGGCGACGGGAGCGATGAGAGCCAGCCTACTGTGATGCTCGGTCAGCAGACCTCTCTGGGCGTGGTCGTCGGCACCGTCTGGTACATGTCGCCCGAACAGGCGCTCGGTAAAGATGTCGACAGCCGCTCAGACATCTTCAGCCTGGGCGTCGTCATATACGAGATGCTCACGGGGCGGCTGCCGTTCGAAGGCGAGACCTCGACCGCTGTCGTAGACCGCATAGTCCACCAGGAGCCTCCGGCGCTGGCCCGCTTCAACTACAACGTGCCTGCGGAGCTTGAGCGCATCACTCGCAAATGCATGGAGAAAGACCGCGAGCGGCGTTACCAGTCGACGCGCGATCTGGTGACGGACCTGCGCAACCTTCAGCGCGATGCCGATAGCGGCGCGCTCTCGTCTTCTCAGATCCAGCGGCGAACTGAGGCGGGGCGCGGCGCGCGGGCGCGCAAAGCGATAGACTCGATCGCCATCCTCCCGTTTGCGAACGCTTCTAACGAGCCGGACACGGACTATCTTTCAGACGGCATCACCGAGAGCATCATAAACAACCTGTCGCAAGTCCCGAAGCTTCGTGTTATGGCGCGCAGCACGGTCTTTCGCTACAAGGGGCGCGAAAGCGACCCGCGCGAGGTGGGCCGCGACCTGGGCGTGCGCGCGGTGCTGACGGGGCGGTTGTTGCAGAGGGGTGAGCTTCTGGTCATAAAGGCGGAGCTTGTCGACGCGGTCGACGGGTCGCAGCTCTGGGGCGAGCAGTACAACCGAAAGCTGGCCGACATCTTCAGCATCGAGGAGGAGATTTCGAAAGAGATTTCCGAAAAGCTCCGGTTGAAGCTCTCGGGCGCACAGAAGAAGCGGCTCACGAAGCGCCACACGGAAAACACCGAAGCTTATCAACTCTACTTGAAAGGCCGCTTCCACTGGAACAAGCGCACGGAAGAAGAATTGAGGAAGGGCATACAGTACTTCGAGCAAGCCATCTCGGTAGACCCGAGCTACGCGCTGGCCTACTCGGGGCTGGCAGACTCTTACAACATTCTGGTGAGCTACAGCGCGCTCGCGCCCAAAGAAGCATTCCCGAAAGCCAAACAGGCGGCAGAGCGCGCGCTTGAGTTAGACGAGCGCCTGGGCGAAGCGCACGCGTCGCTCGCCTTCGTCAGGTTCGGTTTCGACTGGGACTTTCCGGAAGCCGAGCGAGAGTTCAAGCGGTCGATAGAGCTCAACCCCGGCTACGCGGCTGCGCACCAGTGGTACGCAATCTACCTTGCGGCTGTTGAGAGGTTGGAAGAGGCAAAGACAGAGACGACCCGCGCGCAGGACCTCGATCCGCTCAGCTTGCCGATAATGACGAACGTGGGGTGGATTCATCACCTATCGCGCCGCTACGACCGCGCTATCGATGCTTATAAAAAGGCTATCGAAATGGACCCGTACTTTATTCTGGCGCGAAGGCGGCTGGGTCAGAGCTACGAGCAGAAAGGGATGTTTGATGAAGCAATAGCGGAGTTTCAAAAAACGCTCGCTATATTCGCCGGCGATACGGAATCGATAGCCGCGCTCGGCCATGCTTATGCCGCATCGGGCAGAGAGGCGGAAGCTTACGACGTAATAGAGAAGCTGACCCAGTTAGGAACTCAAAGGTACATCCCATCATATTTCAACGCGCGCATTCACACGGCGCTCGGCCAGACGGATAAGGCTTTCCAATGGTTAGAGAAAGCTTACGAAGAGCGGTACGGCTTTCTGATTTACATGAAAGTGGAACCGAGTTTCGATCCTCTTCGCCAGGACCCTCGCTTTTTGGAACTCGCCCGCCGAGTCGGGCTTGAATAATCGAAGTTTTTTATCGCCATTCTGACTACTGCGATTGTTTCAATCGCCAAATTCGCCTCTCGCGCGTTAAAATGATTTGCCGCAGATTGATGAATGGCCCGTATGCAAGAAGATCTGCCAATCCGCGAATCAATCTCCCACTACCGCATACTCGATAAACTCGGCGCGGGCGGGATGGGAGAGGTCTATCTGGCCGAAGACACGCGGCTGGGCCGCCAGGTCGCTTTGAAATTTCTCCCCGCCTCTTACCAGTACGATCCCGACCGCCGCGCTCGCTTCCTTAAAGAAGCCCGCGCCGCTTCCGCCTTGCGCTCTCCGAACATCGCCGCGATTTACGACATAGACGAGCACGAGGGCGCCATCTTCATCGTGATGGAGTACGTTGAAGGCGAATTGCTGTCGGCCAGGGTCGAGCGCGGCCCCGTCGCAGTGCGCGAGGCCATAGATATCGCCCTACAGGTGGCCGATGCGCTGACGGAAGCGCACTCGATCGGCATCATTCATCGCGACATAAAGAGCTCGAACCTGATAATCAACGAGCGGGGGATGGTTAAGATACTCGATTTCGGCATCGCCAAGGTCGAGGAGCGGGAAAGCAACGAGGACTCTGATCGCACTATGAGGATCGTGCGACAGACGGCCCTGGGCGCTGTCTTCGGGACCGTCTGGTATATGTCGCCCGAGCAGGCGCTCGGTCGCGCGCTCGATCACCGCACGGACATTTTCTCGCTCGGCGTCGTCTTCTACGAAATGCTCGCCGGCCGGTTGCCCTTCGAGGGCGATGGCCCGAATGAGACTATCGATAAGATCGTGCACGCCATCCCGCTGCCGACCTCGCGTTTTAATTACAGCGTGCCTGCGGAGCTAGAGCGCATCACTCGCAAATGCCTCGAAAAATCTCCTGACCTCCGCTACCAGTCCATGCGAGAGTTAGTTATTGACCTCCAATCCTTCAAGCGCGACTCTGACTCGGGCCAGATCAATATG
>DASUNP010000050.1:0-42308 GCA_036277095.1 Blastocatellia bacterium | reverse complement strand
TCCGCGTGTCGCTGGGCGGCATGCGCGACGAGGCGGAGATCCGCGGTCACCGCCGGACCTACATCGGCGCGCTCCCCGGACAGGTTGTGCAGGGGCTGCGCCGGGCGGAATCGAAGAATCCGCTCTTCATCCTCGACGAAGTGGACAAGATCGGCGCCGACTTCCGCGGCGACCCGGCATCGGCCCTCCTCGAGGTGCTCGACCCCGAGCAGAACAACACGTTCAAGGACCACTACATCGACCTGCCGTTCGACCTCTCGGAGGTGCTGTTCATCTGCACGGCCAACATCCTGGACACGATCCCCCCGGCCCTGCGGGACCGCATGGAGGTGATCCGCCTGGCCGGCTACATCGAGGAGGAGAAGCTCCACATCGCCCGGCGCCACCTGATCCCCCGCCAGCTGGACAACCACGGCATGCCCGCGGAGAACGTGGCCTTCGGCGACGAGGCCCTGAAGAAGCTCATCCGGGAGTACACGCGGGAGGCCGGCCTCCGGAACCTGGAGCGGGAGATCGCGAGCATCATCCGCAAGGTGGCCCGCCGGCGGGCGGAGGGGCAGACGGAGAACGTGGCGGTGACCCCGGAGAAGGTGGAGGAGTTCCTGGGCGCCCCGGTGTTCATGCGGGAGGAGATGGACGAGCGCACGTTCATCCCCGGCGTGGCCATCGGGCTCAGCTGGACGGCCGCGGGCGGCGAGGTCCTCTACATCGAGGCCACGCAGATGTGGGGCCAGAAGGGCCTCACCCTCACCGGCCAGCTCGGCGACGTGATGAAGGAGAGCGCGCAGGCGGCGCTGTCGTGGGTGCGCGCGCACGCGCGGCAGCTCGGCATCGAGGAGTCGTTCTTCGAGCGCGTGGACCTGCACCTGCACGTGCCGGAAGGCGCGATCCCGAAGGACGGCCCGTCAGCCGGCATAGCCATTGCGACGGCGCTGGTGTCGGCCTTGACGCAGACTCCCGTGCGCTTCAACGTGGCGATGACGGGCGAGATCACTCTTCGGGGGAAGGTGCTTCCCGTGGGCGGCATAAAAGAGAAGCTCCTGGCGGCGCACCGCGCGGGGATAAGTACAGTCGTGTTGCCCAAGGAGAACGCCAAGGATCTGGTTGAGCTGCCCGAAGACGTTAAAGAAGCACTGTCGATACACACCGTCGACAACGTCGATGAAGTGTGGCAAATAGCGCTTGACGAACCGCCTCCGAAGGCGGACGTGCCGACCACAGAGGTTCCGCTCTGGGGCCAGCAACCCGCGAGCGACGCGCCTTCGTCTAATCAAGCGATTGAATAAGAAGTGTTGAGTGCTGAGTGCTGAGTTAATTGCTCTCACTCAGGACTCAGGACTCCTTGGCGCATGATGCGCTCCGCGCAGCGCGGACTCAGGACTGATGAGAGTAAAGAGCGCTGAGTTTGTAAAGAGCGCCACCAGCCCCGATCATTACCCTCGTGATGGCCGACCCGAAATCGCTTTCATGGGCCGGAGCAACGTCGGTAAGTCAAGCTTGATAAATAGCCTGCTGGGTGTAAAAGGATTAGCGCGCACAAGCTCTACGCCGGGTCGCACGCAGCTTATCAATTTCTTTTTGATAAACGACGCGTTTTATTTCGTAGACCTGCCAGGTTACGGATACGCGCGAGTGCCTACGGATATCAAGCGGGAGTGGGGGCCGATGGTTGAGAAATATCTTGCAACCAGGCCCAATCTTGTGCTATCAATTGCGATCACTGATTCGCGGCACGAGCCCACCCAGTTAGACCTTCTGATGAGAGAATGGTTAGAATCAAGGGGAAAGCCATTCATCATCGTCGCAACAAAGGCTGACAAGCTCAGTGGAAACAGACTAAGGGCCAGTCTCAATCGCGCGTCAGCCCGGTACGGAAAGAATGAAATAATAATTCCCTATTCAGCAGTCACGCGCCAAGGCGCTGATCGCGTCTGGAAAGAGATCACCCGACGGATTGCGGATTAAGGTACGTGGATTGCGGTTCGGAAGCCGCCTTCCGGCTTCCTCAAACCGGCACCGCCCAATCTGCTAATGACGTTCTAAGACCTGTCACCCCAGATCTACAATCCGCATAGTGCATCCCAAGATTATAAGGCGGCACCAACCTAATGAGGACTTCAGAAGACAATGGCAGAAGAAGTAAATGAGTTGATGGACATAGGCGAGCTGAAAGAGATGTCAATCTCGAAGCTCACCCACATAGCAAAAGACCTGGACATCCCCGGCGCCACCGGAATGCGAAAGCAGGAGCTGATCTTCAAGATACTGCAGGCGCAGACCGAAAAGAGCGGCCTCATCTTCTCGGAAGGCGTGCTTGAGACGCTGCCCGACGGGTTCGGCTTCCTGCGCGCCCCGGATTACAACTATCTGCCGGGCCCCGACGACATCTACGTCAGCCCCTCGCAGATACGTAAATTCGACCTGCGGACGGGCGACACCATCTCGGGCCAGATACGGCCGCCCAAAGAAGGCGAGCGGTACTTTGCGCTGATCAAAGTCGAGGCGATTAACTTCGAGCCGCCCGAGATGGCGCGCGACCGGGTCTTTTTCGACAACCTGACCCCGCTCTACCCGGATGAGAAGCTGCGGCTCGAAACCGACTCGGAAAACCTCGCCGCCCGCGTGCTCGACCTGATGACGCCGATAGGCAAGGGGCAGCGCGCGCTGATAGTGGCCCCGCCCCGCACAGGCAAGACCATGCTGTTGCAGAACATCGCAAACTCTATCACGCGCAACCACCCCGAGGTGACGCTGATAGTGCTGCTGATTGACGAGCGACCCGAAGAGGTTACAGACATGCAGCGATCTGTGCACGGCGAAGTCATAAGCTCGACGTTCGACGAGCCGCCGACGCGCCACGTTCAGGTCGCAGACATGGTGATCGAAAAGGCCAAGCGGCTGGTCGAGTACAAGCGCGACGTGGTCATACTGCTCGATTCGATCACGCGCCTTGCGCGCGCGCACAACTCGGTCGTTCCGCCTTCGGGCAAGATCCTTTCGGGCGGTATCGATTCGAACGCGCTTCAAAAGCCGAAGCGATTTTTCGGCTCCGCGCGAAACATCGAAGAGGGCGGGAGCCTGACGATAATCGCGACGGCGCTCATAGACACGGGCTCGCGCATGGACGACGTGATCTTCGAAGAGTTCAAAGGCACGGGCAACCTGGAAATCAACCTCGACCGCAAGCTCACCGAAAAGCGCATATTCCCGTCTATCGACATCAACAAGTCGGGCACGCGCAAAGAAGAGCTGCTGTTGGCCCAGGCCGACTTCAACCGCATCATCGTGCTCCGAAGAGTGCTCTCACAACTCTCGCCAACGGAGGCGATGGAGCTGCTTTTGGACAAGCTGGGAAGGACCAAGTCGAACTCGGACTTCCTCGACTCCATGCAGTCGCAATAAAAGAGTCACCGCAGAGACGCAGAGATTACGCTGAGAAGACTTATTCTGCTCAGCGTAATCTCTGCGTCTCTGCGGTGAGACGTGGCTCCACTAATCGCCCTTCCCTGCATTCATTCGAAATGGCTTACCCGCTCTCCGCGTGATTTATCATACGCGCGGGCAAACGCCTCTATGCCGGCAGTCATCCCCGCGCCGAAAAGCAGACCCTCGATTGCGCCGAAGATTATCTGCGTCGACTGCCCGAAATGGACTTCGCCGAAAAACGGGGCCAGCGGCTCCAGGCGCATCTGCGAATCGGCGAACGAGCGCGCAACTATCTCTAAGCTCCCGCTAAAGAGATTTCCGCCTATCACCGTGAGCACGATGCCCGCGCACATAGCGCCGAGCGACGCCCCCAACACCTTGTGCCAGGTCCGAGCCCGCCCTATCCACTCGATCGACAAGACCGCGCCGAGCGCGACGCCCGCGCCTATCACCGCGCCCTCAAATGCCCCTGTGAGCCCCGTGGGGCTTTGCCCGAACAATGCGCGCAGCGTGTCTACGCCTAATAATTTCGAGCTGCCGCCTACGACGACGCCGCCCGCCGTGCCGCCTACGACGGACCACCAGCGGCTGTGACGATAGGCCAGGTGCGATAGCACAATCATGCCGAGGCTCACGCCCATGCCGCCGATCGCGCCTATGAATGCGCCCATGCTTATTAACACGAGGGTGAGCGATATCGTGTCGAGCGCGGCAGACTCCTGCGCCATTGAAAGGCCCAGCCCGAGCATCAACCCGCCGACAATCCCCGAGACGGCGCCGCCGAGCGTGCCGCCAACGGTCTGCTTTATGATCTCCTGCGCGTTGCGCCGCAGCCGCACCCACACGAGACCTAAAAAGACCAGCAGGCTGAGCGTGACCGGCAGGTGAGAAAAGCGAACCAGTCGCTTATCATAATCGCGAATCATCGCCAGGCTCACGGCGCGGCGCACGAGCCCGGTCTTTTCGGTTTGCGAGGGCGCGGAAAGACGGGCCTCGGCCTCGGGGCCGAACCAGTCGGCCAGCGCGCGGGTAGCGGCCTTTCTGACGCCGTGGTCGCGGTCGCGAAGAGAAAGGTTTGTCAGGAGCCTGGCCGACTGCTGGTCGCCGAGCAACAAAGCGGCTTCAACCGTTCGCAGCCGCGCGCTCGCGTCCGCGCTCTGGCTCGCTTCGATGATGAGCGACGCAGCGCGAGGCGCAGACCGGGCCAGCCAGTCAGGCACCTCGACTCCTCGATTGAGCGTGCTCGTCATTAACAGATCGGCCTCTTCTCCGGTCAACCCCAGTTGCTCGCCAAAGGGCAGGAGAAGCTCAAGCGCGTCGGCATCGATGATAAGCTCATGAGCGCGATAATTCTCCATCGCGCGCTCGACTATGCCGCGCGCGCGCTTGAGCGCGACTTCGTCCGCGCTCAACCAGCGCGAGACTTCCGGAGTCAGGAAATCGTGCGCCAGTTCAAGCCACGGCTCGCCGTCCTGGCTCCGCCGGCGAACCACGCGCGCCGCGACAAGCTCACCGATCAGATGGCTCAGTCGCGAAGTATAGTGCGGCAGGCGCGTCGAAGCGCGCTCGCAAAGCTCGCTCTCGCGCAGGACCCGCCGCTCGCCTTCAGCCGATATCAGTGACGTGAGAACCTCGCGGGCGGCGCGCAGGTCCGCAGAGTTGAAGCGCCGCAAAACGCGTTCAAGGTACCCGGCGAGGATTTGCGATGCGGTGCCGAGCTGCTCGTAGACTGCGAGCGTCAGCTCGCCGGTCGGCTCTCTCGCGTCGTAAAGACTGTCGCAGACGATCTGCAGTTGCGGCGGGTCGACTCCCTCTTCATCACCCAGGTCGTCAAGGAGACGTGCGACGAGCTGAGGCTGGTACTCGCACCCGGCGGCCCGTGCGGGCTCGGTCATCGCGCGAGCCGCCTGCTCGCGGCTCAACCGTTTCAGGCGGTATTCGTGATAATAGATCTCAGGGATGGCTCCTTTGAGATAACTCATCTCGGCAAGCAAGTCCTCGCGCAGCACGAAGACAATGTGAAAAGGCAGCGTCTCGTCGGAGATCACATCGCGGATGGAGTTTAGAAATTGCTGCTTCGTCTCTTCAGTGAGCAGGCTGAAGAACTCTTCGAACTGGTCTATGAAAAAGATTATCGCCCGGCCCGGGTGCGACTCCTTGAACCGCGCGGCCATCTCTTCGAGCGCGAGCGAGTCTGCGGCGACGGTCTCTGCCATCGCGGCGGCGATCTGGTGAGAAGGGTCTGTGAAGCAGCGCATGACGAAGACCGAATGGCCTTCGGATTTCAGGAGCGGCAGAAGCCCCGCGCGCACTATGGAGCTTTTCCCCACGCCCGAACGACCGTGGAGTATGAACGTCCGGCGGGCCAGTATCTGAGAGCAGATCGTCTCGACTTCAGGCTCCCGCCCGAAGAAAATCTGCGCGTCCTGCTCCGTGAAGTAGTCGAGGAACTTATAGGGCCGCGCCAGCGTGACCACGTCAGCGGCAAGGGACCGAGCCGCGCTTGTTTCGGCTTCGACGGCGTTGCCGATGAAGATGTAGCCGTGTCGAGGGACGGTCTTTATAAAACGCGGGCGCGAGGCGTCGTCGCCGAGCTGCTTTCGTATGTCCTTGATGCATTGCGTCAGGGCGGCATCGGTCACAAAAACGCCCTGCCACACCTCCTCAAAGATGCGCCGTTTTTCTACGAGCTGGCCGTTGCGGCTCACTAAAAGCAGCAGAACGTCGAAGTATTTCGAGTTCAGAGCGAGAGGCTCTCCGTCCCGGTAAAGCTGCCGGTTTTGCGCGTCAATGTAGAAGCTGTCGAAGCGAAAACCCGCGACCTGAGTCTCTGCCTGAGTCATAGGCTGATTCTCTCTCAACTTCATCTTCCCGTCTATGCCTCCGATGGGTTTAGATGCTTTTAT
The DNA here is from genome assembly GCA_036277095.1 of Blastocatellia bacterium. Lineage (GTDB taxonomy): Bacteria > Acidobacteriota > Blastocatellia > UBA7656 > UBA7656 > DASUNP01. The sequence goes on along the minus strand of DASUNP010000050.1, from coordinate 35,976 downwards.
CACGCATTCTCACAACCTTCTCACGCGCGGCTCATTTTTCTCACACCCCGTTAGGTTAATCTACACTGGGATGGACTTAACGTGGAAATCACTCTCAATAGCCGTGGCTGTGCTGGCGGGCTTCGGGCTTGTCCTGCTCTGGCTTTTAGGGGCGCAGAGCAAGCGCGAGACGATTGTCGGGCTGAACCAGGAGATTCAGTTTGACGATTTTGCTTTTTCGGCGATCGGGATGCGCAAGGCCGCGGCTTTGGGCGGCGAAGAGGCTCAAAAACCCTCGGAAGGCGTCTACTATGTCGTCACCTTTAAGGTCGCCAACCGCGCGAAGCGAGTAGATTTCGAGTTCAACCCGGCGACCGCAGTCCTCGTCGACGGCGCGGGCAGAGAGTACTGCGTCTCCGCCGAGGGTCAGGCAAGCCTTGAATCGATCAAGACCCGGGAGGGGACCTGCAAAGACGCAATCCCGGCGGGCGGCTCTTGTGTAACCGAGTTAGTTTTTGATGTGCCTGTTGACATAAATAACCCTCATATAAAGATGTCATTCGGCAAAATCGGCGACTTCCTCGACACGATATTCTATGGGAAGCGAAAAATCGCGCTTGAGCCGCAAGGCCAGGCTTCGCAGTGAAGGCATTATGGTCATTAAACGATTCAACCGTGGAGCAAAGAGTCAATCCAACGACGAAGGTCTCATAGGCCGGCTGGACACGGCAAATCTTCCGGCGCATGTCGCTATCATTATGGACGGCAACGGTCGTTGGGCGGCTCGGCGCGGCCTGCCGCGCGTCGCCGGTCATCGCGCGGGTGCGGCGGCGGTCCGCCGGACGGTCGAATCGGCCGCGCGGCTGGGGATCGGCTACCTGACGCTTTACGCCTTTTCGACGGAGAACTGGAAGCGGCCCCGGCTTGAGGTCGAAGCGCTGATGCGGCTGCTGAAAGAGTTTATACGCAAGGAGCTTGAGAACCTTCAGGCGAACAACATTCGCTTCCAGACCATAGGCCGCAGAACGGGGATGGACCAGACGGTCCTCGACGAGATTCGAAAGGCCGAGCACGCTACGGCACTTAATACAGGCATGCAACTGACCGTAGCCCTGAACTACGGCGGGCGGGCAGAGATAATAGACGCCTGCCGTCAGATAGCGTGGGAGGTCGCATCGGGTCGTTTGAATCCCGCGAGAATTGACGACGAGCTTATCGCGAAGCGGCTTTATACGAAGGCGATGCCCGACCCTGATTTATTGATCCGCACGGGCGGCGAGCTTCGCGTGAGCAATTTCCTGATCTGGCAGATCGCCTACGCCGAGATATGCGTGACCGAGAGGCTCTGGCCCGATTTCAACGAAGAAGATTTCCTCGGGGCCTTGATCGATTTTCAGAGGCGCGACCGTCGCTTTGGCGGGGTCAAAGATAACAGTGAGCAAGACGAATTGCTGCTGAACGCGAGGGGATAACTCGCGCCAATATTATTTGCCATAGAGACACAGAGACACAGAGAAGAAGAATCAAAAGACTCTGTGTCTCTGTGTCTCTGTGGCGCATTCGAACCATTACTTTTTGGCGGGTTTCTTGACAACCGCGCGCGCGCTCCCATAGTATATTTTGTTGTGATGCGGCTTAAATTTCGCACTATGGGAGACCCTTCTTGAACATCCTACTGGCGGCTTCCGAGGTTGTCCCATACGCCAAAACCGGCGGGCTGGCCGATGTTGCAGCCGCCTTGCCAAAGGCTCTCTCCAGGCTCGGGCACACGGTCCGCGTCGTAATGCCGCGCTACAATATCGATAAGATTCTCAGCCGTGGCGTGCGACTGCCGGGCCGGCTTCGCGTCCCTTTCGATTTCTCAGTCCGCACATCCGACGTTTACGTAGACCGCTCGGGCGAAGTCGATGTCTACTTTATCGACGCGCCGGAATACTTCGGGAGCGGGAAGATTTATGGAGAGGACAATGACGCGGAGCGGTTCGCTTACTTCAGTCGAGCCACGATCGAATTCGCCAGGGGGCTCGGCGAGCGGTTCGACATCCTTCACCTGAACGACTGGATGACGGGCCTGGTCCCGGTCTATCTCAAGACGGTTTACGCCAATGACCCGGCCTTCGCGGGCACAAGAACCCTCTTTACGATTCACAACATGGCTTTTCAGGGAGTGTTCGGCGAGTCGGCCTTGCCGAGGTTCGGACTTCCCGAATGGCTTTATCGCACGGAGGGCGGCCTTGAGTTTTACGGCGCGGCGAGCGCGCTCAAAGGCGCGCTGGTATTTGCGGACGGGCTGTCTACGGTGAGCCCGCGCTACAGCCAGGAGATTCAGACGCCCGAGTTCGGCGGAAAAATGGACGGGCTGTTGCGCTCGCGCCGCCAGGACCTGTACGGCATCCTCAACGGAGTCGATTATGACGAGTGGAACCCGGAAGTCGATCCACTCATCGCCGCCCGCTACTCGGTTGACGATTTGAGCGGCAAGGCGGAGTGCAAACGAGATTTGCTTCGGACATTCGGGCTGCCCGAAGACTTAAACCGCCCGCTTGTCGGCTGCATTTCGCGGCTGTCGGACCAGAAGGGCTTCGACCTTATATTCAAATCCATAAAGCAGATGTTGGACCGCGGCATCACGTTCATCCTGCTGGGGTCGGGCGCGGACGTTTACGAGCGCGGGTTTCAGGCCCTGCGTAACGCGCGGCCCTCTCAGGTCGGCGTCTACCTCGACCTGTCGAACGAGCTTGCGCATAAGATCGAAGCCGGGGCAGACATATTCCTGATGCCCTCGCGGTTCGAGCCTTGCGGCTTGAACCAGATGTATTCTCTAAAGTACGGCACGCCGCCGATAGTGCGCGCCGTGGGGGGTCTTGACGACACTATAGAGAATTTTGATCGGGCCACGCGGCTTGGCAACGGGTTCAAGTTTTACGAGTATGACTCGACGCGGCTGGTCGAAAAGTTTTACGAAGCGATAATGGTGTACGCCGACCGCGAGTTGTGGCGTGCGCTGATGCTTAATGGAATGCGCGCCGATTATTCATGGAACGCTTCGGCAAGGCATTACATTGAAGTCTACGAGAGGCTGACGCGGCGCGGCGCATCAGTCGCGGTCTAATCCAGTCCTGAGTGCTGAGTGCTGAGTGCTGAGTGAATACAAAAATACTCAGGACTCAGGACTCAGGACTCGGGACTCACCACCGGAGGTAATAATGAGCGAATTTGTGAGTGAAGTGACAGATGATAATTTCGAGCAAGAGGTGTTGCAGGCGGACCAGCCGGTCCTGGTCGACTTCTGGGCCGAGTGGTGCACCCCGTGCAAGATGCTCGCGCCGACGGTCGAGGCCGTCGCCCAGCAGTACCAGGGCAAGGCGAAAGTGGTCAAGCTCAACGTCGATGACCACAACCAGGTACCGCAAAGATACGGCATAAAGGGCATACCTACATTAATACTGTTTAACGCCGGGAACATCGCCGACCGCGTCACGGGCAACACGTCGAAAGATAACATATCGCGCATGATCGACCGCGCCCTGGGCGCAGAGGCCGCCACCGGCTAGCTTGATCGGATAATTGCAGCCAATAGCAGGCGCACACTGAGGGGGCGCGAAGTGTGCGCCTGCCCGCTTGTTCGGCTGCGAATTATCCTCTCTACCGAAACTGACGATTATGAAAAACATCGTAGTAGTGGGAGCACAGTGGGGCGACGAAGGAAAGGGAAAAGTAGTCGACATACTCGCCCCGTTTTTCGACATAGTTGCGCGCTACCAGGGCGGGCATAACGCGGGCCACACGGTAAGAATAGGGGACCGCAAATTCGTCCTGCACCTGATACCGTCGGGCATTCTCCACGCCGATTGCGACTGCGTAATAGGCAACGGCGTAGTCGTCGACCCGGCGGCGTTTAATTCCGAGGTCGAAGAGTTGCGCGTGATGGGCATCGAATGCGAAGGGCGGTTGTTCGTCTCGACCCGCGCTCACATGATACTTCCCTATCACACGGCGCTCGACCGCGCGCGCGAAAAACAACTGGGAGCGAACTCCGTCGGGACTACCATGCGAGGCATAGGGCCTGCCTACGAAGACAAGGCCGCACGGACGGGCGTTCGCGCGGGCGACCTTTTATACCCCGACCTGCTGCGCGAGAAGGCGCGCACTTGTATCGAGCGCGCGAACCGCGAGCTTGTCGCGGCAGGCGCAGAGCCGCTCGCCGAGGAGCAGGTATTAGACGAATACATGATTGAGGCCAATAGGCTAACGCCCTACCTGCGCGATACCGCTACGCTGATTAACCGCGCCGTAGGCAGTGGAAAGTCTGTGCTGTTGGAAGGGGCGCAAGGGACTATGCTGGACGTCGATCACGGCACCTATCCTTTCGTCACCTCATCGAATGCGACGGCTGGCGGCGCGGCCACGGGGTCGGGGCTCGCGCCGAAATTCATAACGGGCGCTTTGGGCATAGCGAAGGCTTACACGACGCGCGTAGGCGGCGGGCCTTTCCCCACTGAGCTTTTAGACGAAACGGGCGCATACCTGCAAAAGCGCGGGAATGAAGTTGGCGCGTCAACGGGAAGGCCCAGGCGAACCGGCTGGTTCGACGCGGTAGTCGTCCGCTACTCCGTGATGTTGAGCGGGCTTGACGCGCTCGCGCTGACGAAGCTCGACGTGTTGGACGAATTTGACGAGATCAAGGTCTGCACATCCTACAAGAGCCGAGACGAGATAATCGAAGACATCCCTTATGGGGCGAACGCGCTTGCCGAATGCGAACCGGTTTATGAGACGGTCCCCGGTTGGCAGTCGAAGACGAGCGGGATAACAAAATTTGATGAACTGCCCGAGGCCGCCAAGAGCTATGTTCGTCTCGTCGAGCAGTTGTGCAATGCGCCGGTCGCGTTAATATCCACAGGGCCTGAGCGGACCGAGACGATCATACGCGAAGACTCATTCGTGAGTGAGTGGATGAAAAATTGATGTCGTTGATTAACGCAGAGTGCCGCAAAGTTCGCTAAGGATATTTGTGAACTTTGCGGCACTTTGCTTCTTTTGCGTTGAGATCCCAGGCACTACCTCTGCGAGTTTCTGTAGATGACTCCGTTTTTCATGACGAACACGGGGCGCTCCATATTCTTAATCTCTTTCGTAGGGTCGCCCGGAACGGCAACGATGTCCGCCAGCTTGCCCGCGACCAGCGTCCCCAATCGGTCGTCCCAACCCAGCAACTTCGCCGCGTTCGAGGTCCCCGCTGTGATCGCCTGCATCGGCGTCAGCCCGAACTCTACCATCAAAGTAAACTCGTGGCCGTTAGCCCCGTGAGCGCTGACTCCGGAATCTGTCCCCAGCGCGAATTGAACGCGATTGGCAATCGCGTGTTTTATGGCTTGCTGTCGAGCGGCCGAGGCGGCCTTCGCCTTTTCCGCGCGGTGGCCCGTAAGCCTGCCCGCCGCGATTGCGCGGGCCGTCGCCTCGCCCGCCATCAAGGTCGGGACAAGGAAAGTGCCTTTCTCGGCCATGATTCTTGCCCCCTCTGCATCGAGGAACGAGCCGTGCTCGATCGACGCCACGCCCGCGCGTGCGGCTATCTTGATCCCTTCGGTCCCGTGCGCATGAGCGGCGACTTTACGTTCAAGCTTCGCCGCCTCGTCAACCATCGCTTTCAACTCTTCAAAGGTGTATTGAGGCGTGCCGACCGCATCGCCTTCGCTTAAGACGCCGCCCGTAGCGCAGGTCTTGATGACATCTGCACCGTACTTGACCTGATAGCGGACCGCCGCGCGCACCTGATCCGCCCCGTCGGCGATCCCCTGCTTATAATCCGCGTCCATTAGCCCGGGCTTGTATCCGTTATCGTCGCAGTGGCCGCCCGTGATGCCTAGCGCGTGGCCTGCGGCCTGTATGCGCGGGCCGATTGTGAAACCTTCGTTTATGGCTTTGCGCAACGCCATGTCATCGAAATTACCTGCGCCTACGTTGCGTATCGAAGTGAATCCCGCCATCAATGTCTTTTCCGCGTTGGCGACCCCGAGGATAGCGCCGAAGGCGTTATAGTCGCGCACGCTCGCGGTGTCGGCGGCCGGGTCGCTCAGAGTTCGCCCGATTATGTGCGTGTGCGCGTCGATGAAACCCGGCAGCAAAGTCGCATCACCCAGGTTTATCACGCGCGCATTCGGCGGGACCTGGACGCTGCCGTCTTTGCCCACGGCTATGATCTTGTTGTCCGTGACTATCACGACGCCGTTCGGGATGGGCGCAGCGCCCGTGCCGTCTATGAGCCTGGCGGCTTTCAGAACAACCGTGCCGCTCCCTCTAGGCTCCTGCGCCCGTACGGTTGTTGCGGACACGGCGAAGATAATCGCGCAGAGTGCGACCAGGCTCTTTTTCATAACTTGCTCCTTCGGGATGTTAGATTCGCGGATTTGCCGCCCAATTATAGTTCGGATTGCCACAGAGGCACAGAGACACAGAGTTTTTTGATTATTTTTTCTCTGTGTCTCTGTGCCTCTGTGGCAATCCTATTTGTACACCAGGTAGTTCTCAGCCGAGGTAAAGTGAGTAAGCCATCTTTGCCATCGCCCACAATCGGCCCCACTCGAATCGCCCCGTGCGAACGTCCCGGAGCGAGTCTAAGGCCATGCGGCGCAACTGCGTAGATTCGCGCTTGAACAAAAACTCGCGGACGTAAGGCCGCGCCACGTCGAAAAAGTTGAAGGCGGGATTCATCACAATGCTAATGCCTTCAAGCGTCATAAGCATTCGGATGAGGTACGTGAATCTGGCAGGGGTCGTGAAGGGGTGTTCGTAGACGATGGGCGCGAGATCATAAGTCAGCTCGCGGAAGCGCACTTCGCCGAGCTTCAAGTTGAGCTTGCGCGCGAACACGTCTGTGACGAGCTGGCGGATGCGCGCGAGATCGGCCCCGGGCGCGAGGAAGCCCAGTTTGATCAAATCGTCGACTATGCGGTCATAGTCGCGGTTGTAAAGGTGGAAGAACGCCTCGATCATCTGCCGCTGCAACTCGTCGCTCAAGCGACCCACCATTCCGAAATCGAAGACGGCCAGCCGCCCGTCGTCCATCACCAGCAGATTGCCGGGGTGCGGGTCCGCGTGAAAGAAACCGTCTTCGAGCAACTGCTTGAAGTAAGCGCGATAGATCAGCTCGTTGATTCTTCTGGGATCGTGTCCTGCTTTTTGCAACCCATCTAAATCGATAACCTTGACGCCCGTGATGAACTCAAGGACCAGCACGCGCGCCGTGGAGAATTCATCGATTATCCTGGGCACGTGGATCGACGGCCAGTAATGAAAGTTGCGGCGGAACTCTTTCGCGTTCGCCGCTTCGAGCCGGTAATCCATCTCTTCGTGAATCACACGGTCGAACTCATCGATAGCGCCGAGCCATTCCGCCCCTGGAAAGAGCTTCGGATACCTGTCCAGTATTTTGCCGACGCGACGCAGCAGGTCGAGGTCGAAATGGACGCGCTCTTCGAGTCGCGGGCGTTGAACCTTGACCGCCACCTCTTCGCCCGTCTTAAGCTTTGCCTTATAGACCTGGCCCAGGCTCGCAGACGCCACAGGGCTTTTGCTTATCTCAGAAAAGAGTTCGCCGACCGGCTGTCCCAGCTCCGATTCGATCAACTGCATCGCAGCCCGGTTTGAGAAAGCCGGGACCCGGTCTTGCAACTCTGCGAGCTCGTCAAGGTACTCGACCGGCAGCAGGTCCGCGCGCGTCGCCAGCATCTGCCCCGCCTTGATAAAGGTCGGCCCGAGCCTTATCAGCCGCTCGCGCAGGCGCACGGCCTGGCGGCGGAGCGTAGCTTTTCGCCTTTCGCGGTCTTTCGTCTCCCGGCGACGCGAATCGAGATAGACGTGGAGGGCAAAGCTTGCGAGCGTCCATAAAACGTAGACGAGCCGCACGAGCTGCGAGAACTTCCTGATCTTAACCATCGTTACTATTCTAACCGTCAGGAGGTTCATGAAACAAATTTGAGGGCAGACCGATTGAGCGTTTTGTCCGCTTTTATACGCATGAAAAATGATTTTGTTTTATAAGAAATTCGCTTCATCTGGATTAAGTTTTTTAATTTTGCACGTTTTGGGCGGTTTGCTAGAATCAGTATAACGAGTCAGGGGGTGGGTTCTAATTGGTCAGATGATGGCAAAGGAGCCACCGTTATGATTGATGAGCTTGTTGATACCTACGAAGAGTCTTACGAAGGCGACCTTGAGGCCGACGCGGAAGCGGCGGAAGAGTATTCCGATGCGGAAGAAGCCGGGGAGATAGATAAAGCGGATTTGTTGAAGCTTTACTTGCGCGAGGCGAGCCGCGCGCAGATGCTGGACGCGAAGGGAGAAGTCGCTGCCGCCCGCCGTATAGAGCGCGCCCGAGCCCGGTTGATGAGACTGCTTTCGCGCTCGCCCATAGTTGCTGAGTATTGTCTTAAGCTCAAACACTCATTCCGTCACGGCGAAGAGTCGGCCGCCGACTTGATCGAGCAGGTTAATAATGTCGGGCCTGTGAGTAAGAGCGCGTCTATAGCCGAAATGGCCGACCGCGCACTTGCCCGTGTTGAGAACGCTTATCACAACCTCGTCTCTTACAAACCCGCTATCATTCCCAGGCGGAGCAGCAAGAAGTTTATTCAAAGCATGAAGGCGCGCCTGACGGTCACGCTCTCCCGCTCGATCCGCGCGATAGCCTTTACGCCGGCGGCCGAGCGCCGCCTGGTCTCGCTCGTGGAGAGCGCAGACCGCATAGCGCGTTCCCAGTTCGCGCAAGCGCACACGGCAGGCGGCGCTAAAGTCAGCGACATAAAATCGCGGACCTCCCGCGCGCCGCTGCCCATCGTCAACAAGTCGGTCGCGACTCATCTCAACATCGACTCGGTTGTCACAAAAGTTACTGACGAAGGCACGCAGCCAATCGACCTGATCGAACTTGCGCAGCAGGTCACGGCGGCGGCGAGCGAGCTACACGCGGCCAAACAGCACATGACGGAATCGAATCTTCGGCTGGTCATCTCCGTCGCCAGGCAGTTCACGCGTCGCGGCCTTCCCTTCCTCGATTTGATTCAGGAAGGCAATGTCGGGCTGATGCGCGCCGTAGAGAAGTTCGAATGGCGGCGCGGATTCCGTTTCTCGACCTACGCGATGTGGTGGATCAGGCAGGCGATGGCGCGCGCGCTCGACACTCAGAGCCGCGTCGTTCGGTTGCCCGCAAGCGAGTTGAGCCTGATAAATAAAGTCGCGCGCACGGCGCGCTCGATAAGCGGCGAAAGCGCCGCCGACCCCTCGAATCAAGAGATCGCCGAGCGGCTGGCCGTCCAGGCGGAGAGGATCAGCGAGGCCCTCGGATACGCGCAGCACACGATTACCCTTGATGCTGCCGCAAATGACAACGGCGAGACGGCGGTCAACTTTATCGACGACGGCGACGGATCGAACCCCTTTACTGCTGCCCTCGATCGCTCGCGCCGCGAAGCGATTCAGCGCGCCCTCGCGCAGTTGACCCCGCGCGAAGCGAAGATTCTGAGAATGCATTACGGGCTTGATGCAGGTAGCGAGCCTCGCACGCTTGAAGAGATCGGGCAGGATCTGTCTGTGACCAGAGAGCGCGTCCGTCAGATAGAAGCAGGCGCTTTCGCCAAGCTGCGCGAGCTTGAAGTCGGCCTCACCCTGCGCGAATTCCTCACCGTAGCTTAATAGAAGTGCTGAACGCTGAGTGCTGAGTGAAAACTATTACTCAGCACTCAGCACTTAGAGAATCACTGTCGCACGAATTCCAGAAGATCGTAGACGGTCGGGGCGTAGTGTGCTCCGCGAAAACGCGCGCGAGCTTGCTCATCGTGGAAGGCTTGCCCGCCGATAGCTATCGTGGTCTTGTGCTTTGAGGCGGCCCGGCGCAGTTGCTCGTAATCGCGCGACGCACGCTCCAGATCATCGACAATCGTGGCGGAGATGCAGACGAGGTTGGGCTTGAGGATGTTTACGCCGTCCGTAAAAGTGAAAAGCGGAGTAAACGGGCCGAGGTAAATAACTGTCCACCCCTCGCCTTCGAGCAGGTAGCGGACCACCTCCGAGCCGAGCTGGTGAATCTCTCCGTCCGGGCAGCCGACTAAAGCGAGCCGCTCCTTACTCTGCTGCTTCTCTACTATGTCGTGCAGCTCTGCGAGCGCCTGGGTCGTGACCCTGGTCGCCACGTGTTCTTCAAAGACTCTGGTCTTACCCGCGCGCCACATCTCGCCGACTTCGTAGAGCGCGGGCTTGATGATCTCTTCGCTTATCATCGCGAGTGAAAATCCGCGCAGGTGAGCGCGAATCAACAGCTCGGTGGCGCAATGGGTTTTCCCGGCCATCGCCACCTTCGAGAAACGACGCGCGAGCTCCGGGAAATCGGGCCGGGCTAGAAGCTCTTCAATCTCGCCATCAATCTCGGCGGCCCTCTCGGCCTGGACCGCGCGCTCTACAAGGCCGCTGCGGTTCTCAAACTCCACGACTGAATCGAAATCAAATTTGCGATGGCCGCCGATCGTCTTGCGGCATTTGATCATGCCGTTGTCGGCCCACCTTTTTATGGTGGATTCGCTTACGTCCCACATCTTCGCGAGTTCTGTTGTCGAATAGGACCGCTTCATAGGCTTAGGGCGGAAATGAACGTTTTGACCGATATCAAAGAATAACCACCCTGGGCGGGGCGGTCAAGCGAGGCGGCCCGGAGCGGTTAGTCTTCCAGTATGACTTCGGCCATCGCGATCTGTTCGGAATGTGTGAGCGAAAGGTGCGCGCGGCGTGCGCCGATCTGGTGGAGGCGTTCGAGCGCGCGGCCATGTAGGTGCAAGGCGGGCGCGCCCGTATCTCCGCGCGCCACTTCTATGTCGCGCCAGCGCACGCCGTCCGACCAGCCAGTGCCGAGCGCCTTCATCGCCGCCTCTTTGGCGGCGAACCGTGCGGCGTAACTCGACATTCGCGAAGCGCGGCGCTCGCAGTACTCAATTTCGATTTCGGTGAAGACGCGCTTGCGAAACCTCTCGCCCTGGCGCGAGAAGACCTCTTCGATGCGCGCGATCTCGATTATGTCGATGCCTATCGCGATAATCATCGTCTCTTTAAACTTCTACCTCGATCAAGTCATCTGCCAGAATAGTCTCGGGGAAGATTTCGCGAGCCTCTTCCAGCAGCAGCTTCGGGTCCGGATAACGAGTGCTGAAATGCGTGATGAGCAACCTTTGCGCCCCCGCCTCGCGGGCGATCTCGGCAGCCTGGCGCGCGGTCGAGTGGCCGAACTCGCGGGCTTCCTCGGCAAGCTCTGCGGTGAATGTCGCCTCGTGTATGAGCAGGTCGACGCCGCGCGCAAGCTCTACGCCCGCGCGACACGGGCGCGTGTCCGTGCAATAAGCGATCGACTTTCCGGGGCGTGGGGGGCCGAGCACCTCCGACGGGCTGATGACGCGGCCATCGGCAAGCTCGACATCGTGGCCCGATTGCAGCCGGCCATACATAGGCCCTTCGGGTATCCCCAGCTCGCGGGCCCGCTCAAGGTTGAAACGCCCCGGGCGTGGCCGCTCTTCTATGCGATAGCCGAGCGTGAACACTCTATGATCGAGCGGCAAAAAGCTTACACGGTACTGCTCTGCTTCATGGACGACGGCCATTCCGTTCGAATCCGCGCGGCGGGCGGCCGACCTTTGTGGGCCGAACTCGCGCAGATCAAGATGGTAGTTCACGAACAGTATCTTCAGCCGCGCGAGCGTCTCAAGGTAGTCGTTAATCCCGCGCGGCCCGACCAGAGTCAGGTCGCGCGTACGGCGGTCGAGTCCCATCGTCGAGAGCAAGCCCGCCACCCCGTTGAAGTGGTCGCCGTGCAGGTGCGTGATGAAGATCGAAGATAAACGGTTGGGGTTGAGCCCCGCCTTCATGATCTGAGTCTGCGTAGCTTCACCGCAATCGAACAACAGCCATTCGCCTTCTCGCACGACGGCCAGCGCGCTCACGTTGCGTCTGAGCGTGGGCTTGCCTGAGCTTGTTCCGAGCGGGATGACTTTCATCAATCAATTACAATAGCACACAGCGCGGCGGGCGCGTGAAGTCAAAAGTGTAAACGCCCGCGCGAGGGAGAAAGTAGCTGACACGGCGGCTGCATTCTGCTAGACTTTTCCGGTAATCGGCAATCAAATAACCCCAGGTATCGGAGAAGGAATATATGATGTTTCAAAGGATTTTTGCTGCGCTCGCCGTCGCGCTCTTTTTTGTGACTGCGGCGGCGGCGCAAGAGAAGAAGAGTAACGACACGCCCGCCGTGCCCAAGCTCGCGCTCGAATCGTTCTCGCACGATTTCGGCCAGGTCAAGGCGGGAACCCCGCTCAAATACACCTTCAAAATAAAGAATGAAGGGAAGTCCGATCTTCTGATTAAGAGCGTCAACCCCGGCTGAGGGTGCACCGCGAGCGACTTCGATAGAGTCGTGCCTCCTGGTCAGGAGGGGAAGATTACGCTGGCAATCGAGCATACGGAAAGTTATCAGGGTGAAGTCTCAAAGTCTGCGAGTGTCCAGACGAACGATCCGGTTTATTCGAGCTTTAACCTATCGCTGCGAGGCTATTTCAAATCGGACCGCCCGCCCATGGTGGGGCCTCCCCCGCCTGCAATGGTGAGCAGGCGCGCGGGCCCGTTCACCATGCTTCCGAATGACCGCTGGATCACAAGCGTCCTGACGGGGACATCCACCTCGACGAGGCTGTCGCTGTTCAACCCCGAGGCGAACCCTGTTCACATCAAGAAGCTTGTTGCGGGCGGGACCAATTTCAACGTAACCCTTAACACAATAGAAGACGGCAAGCGGTACGAGTTGGCAATCACCACCAACCCCGCGCTCAAGCCCGGTCAATACGAGCAGACGGTTCAAATCTCTACGGACAGCGCCCAGGCTCCCGAAGCGAGCGTGGTGCTGGGGGTGACCGTTTTCGCGCGCACATTTTTCAGGCCGATGGCTATCAACGTGCAGCCCCTATCGCTAGACAGCGATCTGTCGGCTGTTAATATCCCCATGATTTACGTGCAGAAGCTGCGCGAGACAGGGCTCACGCTGAAAAGCATCAGCTCTTCGCTGCCGTTCATAAAGTTAGAGGTGATGACCGATAAAGAGGGTGAGAGTTATTCGATCCGGCTCAAGATCGATAAATCGCTGATACCCGGCGTGGGCCGCTTCAGCGGCAAGATTCGCATAGAGACGAACGATCCAGACGTTCCGTTTGCAGAGATTCCCATTCAGCTTGCCTTCAATTAGGCTCAAGTCTGTCTCATGATCGGAGGGCGCTGGCTTGTTCGGCAGCGCCCTTCACAATCAGGGGACAGCTCTTCTCCATAAAACAGAGAGGCAGTTAGCGGCCACTCCTCTACTCTTGAGATTTAATTTGTCTTGGGCTAATGTAGGTGTGGAAGCGTTGTTGCTAATTCTAATACCAAGTATTCAACTTAAGTGGGCGTATAGAGCTTTGCGTTAGCCGCACCTCATCAGAGTTATGATCCAAGACCCACAAGTTTTGACCCGCTCTTCTTTCCCCTGTAAGCCGAGACGAACGAAGACAGCCCTCAACGTTCGCACGTGTCAGTCCCATTCCGCTTGTGAGACGCGGGAAACGATCTCGAAAAGAGGAGGAATAATCCATGCCAAAGCGCAGTCTTAGAGTCCTGTTTTTCGCGGCGCTGACGGTTGCCGTCTATTCTGTTTTGTTTTATGCCGGAGCCAGCACGGCTCCGGGCCAGGCTAAAGACCTGGCCCCAACGGTCATCCAGCTCCAGCCTGTGTTGACCGGGCTGGGCGGCCCCATCCTTCTGACTAACGCTAAGGATGGCACAAACCGACTGTTCGTCGCAGAGCAACCGGGAGTCATCAGAGTAGCGCAGCCGGGGGCGGGTACCGCGACCGTTTTCCTGGACATCCAGGCGAGGGTGCTCGACGGCGGAGAGCGCGGGCTGTTGGGGCTCGCCTTTCACCCACAGTACTCGACCAACGGGCGATTCTTTGTCTATTACACGAGAGACTCCGCTATCGCTGCCGACGATGGCGATATAGTCATTTCGGAGTTCCGCGTCTCTGCCGGTAACATGAATGTCGCAGATCCCAACTCTGAGATAATCATACTCACGATTGAGCACACGCAATTCGGCAACCACAATGGCGGGATGCTGGAGTTTGGACCCGACGGTTTTCTGTACGCGGGGACCGGAGACGGCGGATCAGGTTTTGATCCTAACAATAATGGACAGAACATCAATTCGCTCCTGGGCAAGATGCTCAGGATAGACATTAACACTCCTAACCCGCCTTTCAATTACTCATCTCCGCCGACTAATCCTTTCGTCGGCGTCGCAGGCGCGGATGAGATATTTGCTTTAGGGCTGCGCAACCCCTGGCGTTGGTCTTTTGATCGCGGGGGCAGCAATCAACTTTATCTCGCGGACGTGGGTCAGGGTTCGTGGGAAGAGATAGACATTATCACGTTGGGCGGGAATTACGGCTGGCGAGTATTCGAAGGCGCTCACTGCTCGGGCAATGACCCGGGTCTTTGTACCGCCGCTTCACCGTGCAATATTAATGGCTACACCTGCCCGATCGCCGAGTATAGTTCCGCGTCCCCAAGCACGCGCTGCTCTATCACGGGCGGCTACATCTATCGCGGTGCAAGGAACGCCGTGCCGGTGGGGGCCTACATCTACGGTGATTTCTGCACAGGCGAGATATTACAGCTATTCCCTGCGACAGCGGCAGGCACTCAAACGCTCCTGCTCGACACGAGCAACAACAACCTCTCGTCATTCGGCGAAGACGAAGCCGGAGAGATATACGTCGCCAAGTTCGACAACACAATCACACGAATCGCCAACACGCCTGCGCCGCCTGCCTGCACGCTCACAATATCCAACACTAGCCAGTTGTTCCCCAACACGGGCGGACTAGGAAGCTTCACGATGAGTACGGCGAGCGATTGCAACTGGCTGGCCGTGAGCCACGCGACATGGATAGAGGTGACTTCGGCTAAGAGCAATACGGGAACGGGCACCGTCAACTTCAACGTAAAGCCGAACGACACAGGCATGCCTCGAACGGGCAGGATATTTGCGGGCGGAAGGGCTTTCACCGTCACGCAGGAAGGCTTGCCCGGCGGCGAATGCACATTCGTGATCTCTCCTACTCAGCGTTCACACTCCGCCGGCGGGGGGTCAGGCAACATCACTGTCACGACCGACGTTCGCTGCGCGTGGGAAGCCGTAGCCAGCGACAGTTGGATCACAATCACTTCGGGACAGACCGGATCAGGCAACGGAACGGTCAGCTACACAGTCGCGCCGAACACTACGGGCGCTATGCGCAAGGGGACGATCACCATCGGCGGGCGCGTCTTTTCCGTAAAGCAAAAGCGCGGCTGACCCGGCGGGCGCGTAAACTTGCGCTTACGATTAATAGAATAAAGAGGATTGATTGAATAGATCAGTCCTCTTTTATTCTGTAACTGTTCTCACCTAAATAGTTGTAGACTGTAAGCCGGGTTCGCAGTATGATGGTCTTGCCGCACGCGACTGCTCAGGATTCTTCAGGACGCTTGTCAGATACCCCATAAACTCTACGCGACATCCCGCTAAGATGAACGAGCGAGACAGAAATACTTATCGAGTCAGGCCGTATGGACTGGCTCGGACATGATTGTATGGGGCGGAGCAGATTCGAGCGGGCGCAGCGGGGTGATAACCGCCGGAGGAAAGAGTTTCGTAATCAAGCAAAAAGGAAGCTGATTACCGCGAACAGAATTGCCACAGAGGCACAGAGACACAGAGATTCTTATTTATTGATCTCTGTGTCTCTGTGCCTCTGTGGCAATACAGACTTGCGCTCAACCTTGCGTTAAGATATTTTCGGCGCGGTATGCATAAGCCGAAAATCGGGATACTAATATCAGGCCGGGGGTCGAACATGGTCGCCCTGCTCGACGCGATTCGAGATGGGCGGCTGGATGCGGAAGCAGCCCTCGTAATAAGCAACACAGAGTCGGCAGAGGGGCTTCGGAAAGCCGCCGCGCGCGGCGTCGAGACGCTCTTTATCAATCACAGAGGCCGCTCGCGCGAAGAACACGACCGCGAGATTGTGGACGAGCTTAAAAGCAGAGGCGTGTCGCTCGTATGCCTTGCGGGTTACATGCGGCTGGTCAGCGCCACCTTCATCCGCGCCTTCGAAGACCGCGTCCTGAATATTCACCCCTCGCTGCTGCCCGCATTCCCCGGCCTCGACGCGCAACGCCAGGCGCTAGAACACGGCGTGAAGATAACCGGCTGCACAGTCCACATAGTAGATGAAGAGCTTGATCACGGCCCCATCGTGATGCAGCGCGCCGTAGAGGTGCGTGACGAAGATACCGTCGAGACGCTCTCGGCCCGAATACTTGAGCAAGAACACCTGCTCTACCCCGAAGCCGCAGCGCTCGTGCTCACAAAAGGGTTTCGCATCGAGGGACGCCGCACGCGCATATCGGATCAATAGGCGGGTAAGATGGAATGAGGCAGCGACCCGAGTGTCGGACTGCCTCGAAAGGATGATTCTACCAGCGTTATTATCGGGTCGCTGCTCGTAGATTAGATTGGCGAACACCCCCATTTGCGTTGCCTCCAGCTATAATTTTCTGGCCCCTAATTTGTTGCATATTTCATGCGAGCGGCGGCGTCTATATTACTAAGGAGTACAAATGACAAAGAGGATATTGGGGCTGCTCATCGCAATCGCCGCTTTTTTATTGACTAGTGGATTCCAACAGACAGCCAAACAAACCCCGGCTCATAAGCTGGCGAGAATCAAATCACCAGCCGAACTGGCGGGCTGGGTTGAGTTCTCTTCGGTTGAAGGGGGATTCACGGTCTGGATGCCTGGGAAGCCTGTCGAACCGCCCATACCCCAAGCTGCGCAGGAGGCTTTCAAGAAGGCAGGAGCATCTCCGCGCGTGTTTATGCATGCGACGCCGAAAAGAGTTGGCTTTCTGGTAAGTTATTCTGACATTGAACTAGACTTCAGCATCCCTAAAGCGAAGGAGGATTTTCTTGATGGGGTTCGGAATGGACAGATTATGGCATCAAAAGGCAGCAAACTGCTCAGTGAAAAGGCGATCCGGCTAGACGGCCATCCCGGTCGCGAGTTCGTGAAAAAAACACCCACGATAATCACAAAGACCAGGGCCTATGTGGTGGGAAACCGCTCCTATATACTCTCATTCATTACGCCATTAAACATTCAAGACAAAAAGAATGACTGTGAAAAGTTTTTTGATTCATTCAAGCTCGTTAACAGGCAAAAGGCTTAACCTGTCAAAGCTCTCTAATCAATCGAAATCCGAATCCGCAGCCTCCGAGGCTTCGCGGCTCCGCAAGGCGGCGAAATGCTCTACGATGCGCTCGGCCTGGCGCGCGCCCACGAAGGGCTTGAGTTCCGCGAAGCTCGCTTCCGAGACTCGCTTCAGGCTGCCGAAGTTGCGAAGCAATCGCTGCTTTAGTTTCTCGCCCACGCCGGGTATAGACGTGAGGTCGGATTTGAAATCTCGCATGGCCCGCCGCTGCCTGTGATAGGTCACGGCAAAGCGGTGCGTCTCGTCGCGTATCATCTGAACCAGATGCAGCACGGGCGAATGGTGGTCGAGCCTGACGGGCTCGTCGCGCCCTTTGACAAACAACAACTCTTCGCGCTTGGCTATGGCAGCCGTGGGCAGCGCCTCAAGCCCCAGCTCGTGCAGCGCCCGCGCAGCGGCGGCCAACTGCCCCTTGCCGCCGTCTATCAGCACGAGGTTCGGCAGAGGACGGTCCTCCCTGAGAAGGCGCGAGTAGCGGCGGCCCACCACTTCATACATAGATTGAAAATCGTCTGCGCGGCCCTCGACCGAGCGGACCTTAAATTTCCGGTAGTCCGATTTCTTCATTACGCCGTGCTCGCAGACGACCATCGAGGCGACGTTCTCCGCGCCCTGTATGTTTGATATGTCGAACGACTCTATGCGCTCGGGCACTTCGGGCAGCTCAAGGGCTTCCTGTAGCTCCTGTAAGACGCGCTGCATGTCAGGCCGCTGGACTCGGAACCGCTGGTCGAAATTAAGCCTCGCGTTCTTCTCTACGAGATCGATCAGGTCACGCTTAACTCCTCGCTGCGGGGAGGTGATATGGACTCTTCGCCCCCGCAGCGAGGAGAGGTACTCTTCGAGCAGCTCGCGGTCTTCAAAATCATCAGGCACGTAGACTTCGCCTGGGGCGTAATCCCCGACCGTGTAGTACTGCTTTAGCGCCTGCCCTATGAATGCGCCCGGGTCGAACGGGTCCGTAATGTCCTCCCAGAAGAATTCGCGCTTGCCGACCACCTTCCCCTCGCGCATCGTAAAGAGCGCGAGCGCCAGTTGATGGCCTTCGCGGTAGTAGCCGAATATGTCTATGTCGTCGCCCGAAACCGTGAGCATCTTCTGCTGCTCGCCCAGCCGCTCGATGGTCTTCAACTGGTCCCGATACCTCGCAGCGGCTTCGTACCTCAACTCTTCAGCCGCCCGCTCCATGCGATCCTTCAGCGCGACTTCGAGGTCCGCTGTCTTCCCCTGCAAGAGAAGCTCGACATCGCGCACGGCCTCTTCGTACTGGTCGAGAGTGCAGAGCTGCTTGACGCAGGGTCCGAGACAACGCTTGATGTGGTATTCGAGGCAGGGCCTATCGGCGCGGCCGTCTATCTCCATCGTGCAGGTGCGGAGCTGAAAGTTGCGGTTGATTAAATCTAGCGTGTGCCAGGCGAGCGAGGGCGGCAGGTAAGGCCCGTAATAACGAGAGCCGTCTTTTATGAGCTTGCGGGCTATCAGCGCTCGCGGGGCCGCCTCGTTTGTGATCTTGATGTGAGGGTATTGCTTGTCGTCTTTCAGCAGCACGTTGAAAGGCGGCTTATGCTTCTTTATCAGGTTGCATTCTAAAGCGAGCGCCTCGATCTCGTTATCCGTGACGATCAGCTCAAGGTCTGCGATGCGCGAGACCAGCTCGTTGGTCTTCGCATCGTGCGAGCGGTAAGACTGAAAGTATTGGCGGACGCGGTTGCGAAGGTTTTTCGCCTTGCCGACGTAGAGTATCTTATTCTGCTCGTCGCGATAGATGTAGCAGCCGGGCTGCGTGGGGAGGTTGGCTAGTTTTTCCGAGAGTGTCATAGGACGAGAGGGATTTGAAATCTCAGATGACCACAGGCTAATTGATCTTTAGCACAGGAGAATATCTGCCTTCCTGGAAGCGGAAACGAAAAGTGCCTTCAAACCGGCGGATGCCAGACACCCCTGTGCCGGATGCGGATGTTGGCATTCTGAGCGATTCTTCGAATTGCGAATAATCGATCGTCGCGTTGAACGATCGCAGCTTCGCCGCTTCTTTATCGATGACATCGAGATTATGGAGAGTTTCGATCTTTATAGTAAGCACTTCGCCGGTCTTCGGGTCCAGCATGACTATGCCAGAGGCGAGCGGCACGTTTGTGATTTCCGGCCTGGGCACGAAGCGATACCATTTTTCATTTTTGCGCTCGGCGACTACTTCCTGATAGGTGTAATGATTTATCTTTTCCGGCAGCAGGGGGAAGAAGGCCAGGTCCCAGATCGCGCCCACAGACAGCAGCGTGCGGTCGTTCTCGTTGACGCTGCTCTTGGGCGTCCCCTTCTTATCGGTGTCAGCCGTGACGCGCACTATGACGGGATACTTCCCTGTTTTATCCGGTTGCTTATCAGGCCCGACGACGACGGTCGTGTCTCTGATCTCTTCGGTCCTTTCGGTTCCGTCTTTAACCTTGAATCTTTCCAGGTAGAGTTTCTGCTCGTAACGACAGTGGTCGCGGACGTAGAGCGAGCGGTCCTGATTAGAAGCCGCCTTGCAAATCAGTTCAGGCGCTTTGCAATCCTGGGCCTGGGCCACGAATGAGAAGATCGAGACAGCGATTAAAACAAGCGATATTTTATACCTCATCAGCTTCTTGACTCCTCGTATAAATTTCGTGTATTAACTCTAGCGTCGCTGCTGAAAGTATAATTTAGATCGCGATACTACGACAAATGCAAGGCGACGGCAGTCAAAAGCCCGTGCTTAATGCTCCAGCTTCACGTCGGACGAAGATTAGTACCACTAAAAATACTAGCATCACTATGGAGGAAACTATGAAGCTCAAAGCGATGGCTATCTTAAGCCTCGCGGTCGCGCTATCTTTTGCGGCCTCGGCCTGCGCGACCAAGAAACATGTTCGAAACCGCATCAACGAGCGAGTCACCCCGCTTGAAAACCGCGCAGGGGAGCTGGAGGAGACTTCGCGGCGCAACACGCAGGATATAGGCCGCATCTCGAAAGATGTCGAAGAGGTTCGCGGGCGCGCGGACCGCGCCCAGCAGCAGGCCGACCGCGCGGCCTCGGCAGCCGAGCAGGCCAATACGCGCCTCACGGGCGTAGAGCAATCGGTCACGGACCTGCGCTCGAACCTCGACAAATACACTGTGCAAAAGACCGTCACGGTGAATTTCAAAGTCGGGAAATCCGATTTGGAGCCCGAAGCGATGGCCCAGATCGACGAGCTTGCGGGCCAGATCAAGGACCGCAACGGGTTCTTGCTTGAGATCGAAGGCTTCGCCTCATCCGACGGCGACTCGACGATGAACGACCGGCTGAGCCAGGCGCGGTCTGAAACTGTGCGTCGATACCTGGCCGAGCGCCATAACATACCGGTCTTTCGCATGTACATACTGGGCTTTGGCGAAGGCCGCCCGGTCGCCGATAACCAGACGCGCGAAGGGCGCATGCAAAACCGCCGCGTCGAAGTCCGCCTGCTCACAAACAATGCGGTCGGACAGTAAGGCAGGGGTCGGGGGTCAGGAGTCAGGGATCAGGGATTTGAAATTTCAAATTTGAAATCTGGATGGCCCTGACCCCGCGCCGCGACGAAGTCGCATCATGCGCCATGGATCCCCGATCCCCGATCCCCGTTTATGGAATTTGGCATAGAGATTCCCAGAGCGAAGCCGTTTGACGCGGTCGCCCTGGGGCTGAACGCAGTAGATCACCTGATAGTCGTCCCTCACTACCCGGAATTTAACAGCAAGATTCCTTACCAATCACACACCCTCGCGCCGGGCGGGCAGTCGGCCACGGCTATGGTGACGCTCGCGCGCCTGGGCTTGAGCGCAAGCTATATCGGCAAGGTAGGCTCGGACGAAGAGGGCAGATTTCAAATCTCGTCGCTCGCCTCGGAGGGCGTAGAGACTGCGGGCGTCACTGTAGTCGAAGGGGCCGAAAGCCAGAACGCTTTTATCATCATAGACCAGGCTACGGGCGAAAGGACCATATTGTGGCGGCGCGACGAGAGATTGACTATCAGGGAAGACGAGGTTGACGAGCGCGCAGTCACTGCCGGGCGCGTGTTGCACATCGACGGACATGACGTCGCCGCTTCGATCGCCTCCGCACGCTTCGCGCGCGGCGCAGGGATTCCGGTCGTGCTCGACATAGATAACGTTTATCCGGGAGCTGAGAATCTTTTTCCGCTAGTCGATTTTCTGATCTCGTCCAGCACTTTTCCCGAACGCGTGACGGGAGAGCGCGACATCGCCGTAGCGTTAAAGAGATTACACGAGATTTCCGGGTCGCTGATGGTTGCCGCGACGCTGGGGGCCGAAGGCGCGCTCGGGTACATACACGACCATTACGTTCACTCGCCAGCCTTCAAGGTCGAATGCCTCGACACGACCGGCGCGGGAGACGCTTTTCACGGCGGGTTTATTTACGGACTTCTGAAGGGCTTTTCAGTAGAAAAGACGCTCAGGTTCGCCAACGCCGTGGCGGCTTTGAAATGCCGCGCCGTCGGGGCGCGAACGGCTTTGCCACGGATAGACGAAGTCAACTCGCTGCTCGCGTCTGCGTTTTGATCTAGCAGCTAAAGCATTTCGTATCGGGCCAGATCTCTTTAAGCGGCCGCTTGGGCTGGCGGCATATGAAGATCGGCAGGTTGTTTTCGTGAGGTATCGCGTATGGGTGTGTGATGGTATCGGCCAGCTCTATCTGGTTGAACGACTTGCTCACGTCTTCAAGCCTCTCGCCGACCGTGATTACAACTTCGCCCGTGTAATCGCGTGGGCCCCAAAAATAGTAGTTCTGGTGCCCACTGATCGATTTAGGCAGGTTATGCTTCTTACCGAAAAAATCTATCGCCCCGGCCTCCCCGAAATTGCTCGCATAGATCGCGCATTTCGCGCGCTCATCGGGAGGTAGGCTGTTATAGACTCGCGCTACGGCGGCGGCCATCTCCTGCCACCCAAACATGTCCGCGTAATGTTGAGGCAGCCTGCCCAGTCTGAGGTTTTCTGTCTTCACGCCCTCGTTCAGCCCCAGCGCGGTCGAATACTTGATAAACGTCTCGACAGGCAACACGGGGAGCGCCATCGGTGCGATCAACGCGCCGCCGATAATCAGAAGAGTTATCGTAGCGGGCTTGAGCCAGCCCCACCTTTGCCTGCGCGCCAGGCGCTCGACTACGAGTGCGCCTCCCGCGAAAAGAATCGGGTAGACAGGAGCCAGGTAATAACCCTTACCGTTTAAGACGATCATCAAAACCAACAGGATCACGTACGTCCATCCGAGGAAACGGTACGGCTTTGCTTCTGCGGAAAAGAGGTAATAGAAAAGCCCTGCCAACCAGATCGGCAGCGTCAAAGGGTGCAATAGGAGTATCTGCCCGCTGAGGAACTCAAATGGAGAGGCGTGGTATGTCTGATTCTCCTGCGCGTTTTTTAGCAGCTCAAGCGTAGCCCAGTCGTGATTGATCTGCCACAAGATGTTTGGAAGAAAGATGACAAATGCTATCAACCCACCTAACAAGAGCCATTTGCTAAACAACAGCCTTCGCTCGCGGGTCAACATCAACCCGGCGATCAGCGCGAAGCCGAAAAAGACCATCGAGTGCTTGTTCATCAACCCCACGCCTGCGATCAGTCCGAACCACAGCCACAGCCTGGGATTACTATTCTTCACAATCAGGATGGCCGTGTACGCGCAGCCCATCCAGAAGAGCGGCTCGAAGACGTTCATCGTCAGGATCGTGCTGATCGCGATGAAATAAGGCGCGACGAGCACAAGGACGGCGGATAAGGTGATGGCGAACCTCTTTCCCCCTAGCTCTCTCGTCATGATGCCCGTGAAAAAGACCAGCGCGGCCCCGGCGACGGCTGGGAAGAATCGAATGGCGAATAGAGATTCGCCCAGCAACATGCGTGTAATCTTTGCGACCAGGGCGATCAGCGGAGAGTGGTCCGCATAACCCCAATCCAGGCGCTCGCCGCATTCGAGGTAGTAAAGTTCGTCCCTGAAATGGCCGTACTGGTGGTTGGTAAAAAAATGCAGCAGCAGTTTGAACAAAGAGAGATAGACGAGTATGGCGATGTCGCTTGTGAGGCGCTGTCTGGAAAAGAGCTTATTCATTTTCACTAGCCTTATGATTTGTGAGCGAGGTCAAGATATGATCTCGCCACTGGCCCGCTATAAACAGGTAATCGCGCGCGTAGCCTTCGACCGTAAACCCGAGCCTGCGCAGGAGCCTCGCGCTTCGCTCGTTCGCAGGCATGTAATTGGCCATGATTCTGTGAAGCTTCAGATCAGAAAAAACATAATTGATTGCCGCGCAGAGCGCTTCGTGCATCAGCCCTTTGCCCTGTGAGCCGTGGTCGAGGTTGTAGCCCAGATAACAGGCTTGAAACGGCCCGCGCGCTATCGAAGTGAAATTGCACTCCCCGACAACCTCTTCAAGCGGGCTCGCTCGCGGGAACAAGACGAGCCTCACCGACTCGCCGCGAGCGAACTCATCGCGCGCGATTTGAAGGCGCTTACGCCAGTAGGGTTCGGTGTAGAAATCCTCCGAGCGCGGAGGGGACCAGGGCGCAAGGTGCTCTCGATTGTTGATGGCGTAAGCGAGTAAACCAGACGCCGCTTCCGGCGGCGGTAGGGTCAACAAGAGCCTTTCAGTTTTGATCGCAGGGAATTGTTCGACTTCGAGCATATCGATCGCGCCACATTCTATCCTGTCATATCTTTTAAGGCAACTTGGGCGCTTCTGGCTTAACAATTCAGGGCCGTAGTATCATGAAACCGGTGGCGCTACTATGTTAGGAGTAAAGCCATGCAGAAAATCACCCCGTTCTTGTGGTTCGACGATCAAGCCGAAGAGGCAGCAAATTTTTACACCTCGATCTTTAAGAACTCTAAGATTGGAAACATAACCCGCTACGACGCAGACACAGCAAAGGCTTCGGGTAGGCCGGAAGGCAGCTTGATGACCATTGAATTCCAGCTTGAAGGGCAAGACTTCATCGCGTTAAACGGCGGGCCGCACTTCAAATTCACAGAGGCCATATCGTTCTCGGTGGATTGTAAGACGCAGGAAGAAGTAGACGAGTATTGGGCGAAGCTCTCAGCGGGCGGAGAAGAAGGACCCTGCGGCTGGCTGAAAGACAAGTATGGTCTGTCGTGGCAAATCGTTCCCGCTGTTTTAAACGAGATGTTGCAAGACAAGGATGCCGAGAAAGCAAAAAGAGTCACGCGCGCGATGCTACAGATGAAGAAACTCGACATCGAGACTTTAAAGCAAGCCTACGAGGGCTGACGTTGGCCGCGTGATTTTGGCGCGACATTCTTTAGGATTGCTTGTCAATCACAAACGGCTATAACAGCTCTTAGATAAACCTTCTTCAGCGTCGCTCCTCCACCGTGGGCAGAATCCACTTCGGGATATAGTCCTTGTGGAACGGGAGGCCATCAGCATAGTTGCCGGCGTAAAACCCTATCACCAGGTCAAGTTCCGGAATCCCGATTGCGTGCTGCCAGCCGTTCCCACTGGCGAAGTAGGCGCGCACGGTCCGCCCTTTGTACGGATAATCCAACACCCACCACAGATACCCGTAGCTTGCTGATGATGTTTCGGAGAATTTGTATAGAGGCGAGGTTGCACGGCGACACCATTCCGGCGTCAGTATTCTACGGCCGTTCCAAGTTCCACCGTTCACGTGCAACTGGGCTAGCTTCATAAAATCACGCGGCAGGAATCGCGCGCCGCCGCCCATGTAGGCGTCGCCCGTCGGCGTCAAGCCGAGGTAATACCGTTTGATTTGAAGCGGCTCAGCTATGAGGTTCTGCATCAGTTCCGGCAGAGACCGCCCGGCGGCGCGTTTGAGAACTCCGCCCGCCAAATTGGGATTGACGCTGCAATAGACTGCTTTTTCACCCGGCTCGCGGATCATCTTCAAGGCCATCGTGTACTTGTAATAATCGGTCGCCCCGCTCTCGTCCACCATGAAGTCTTCGCGGCCCGGCGAATTCTGGTCTTCATCATCGCAGTCTAGTCCGGAAGACATGGTCAATAAATGCTCAAGCGTGAGAGCGCGCTTGCGCGGCTCAAGACCGGGAGGAAACGCGCCGCCGTTCATCACCTGGTAAACCGGGCTGGAGACTTTGAGAGGAACACCCGAGTTGATCGCAGCGCCTATCAAAGTCGCCGTCAAACTCTTTGACGCCGAGCGAGTGTCGTGCGGTTTCTCGCGGTTCTCGCCGTGAAAGTACTCTTCCAAAACCAATTTGCCTTGTCGCGCAATCAACACGCCATGAACTTCGGGAGCCTTTACGGAGTCTATCGGCGTGTCAATAATCATCTGAATGAATTTTTCGATGCCTTCGCGTGAAATGCCCACGTCTTCAAGCGAAGCCGTCGGCCATCCGTCGTCAAACGATGGCGGCGGCATATAAGCATAGGGCGTGGTGGGCCGCCCGCGCGGGTAGAAGTCGCTCGTCTCGTTAGCGGCCACTCGCCTGAAATCGAAAGTTCCGCCACGGCTCGGGAAATAGATCGATAGTATTTCGCGCTCAGCATCGTACCGACCTTCCGCAACCACGCGCCCCTTTTCTGTGCCCTTACCTGCCGCGAGGAGTTTTACAGATTCCCCCTCACGTTCGATACGGTCCACACGGTATTGGTTCACACCGGCGTTGCGTTCGGGGTTGCGTAGAAAAGCGCCAACCGAACCATCATCTCTAACTTTGGCCATCAGGTAGAAAGTGAACGTGTCGTCGAGCGGCAAGACATTTCCCCTCCACACGTCGCGCCCATGTTTTGTAAGCGTGACCGGCGAAGTGTAGCCCGTGGGTTGAGCCCAGTGTCCGGCAATCTTCGTGCGACGCTCGTCAAACTTTCCTTGAAAAGAATTCTTTCCATCCGGCATCTCGAACGTGATTGCATCACCGGCTAACTTCGCCTGGGCGGAGTGTCCCGCGATCTCAGCCCACCAGTCGCCCTTGTTCTGCTTGATTAGCAGGATCCCGCGAATGTCAGGGCCGAAGCGGAGCTTGGCTTCCCACAGACCCGCAAGTTCCCGCGCCGAATTTTGTTGGTCAGCCGTAACCCACGTTACGGGCGAAGCTAACATAAGCAGCGCGACAATGATCCCAAAAACTCTATAGACGGCGTTCATTGCTCTACCTCCTTAGAGGTTTCCGAAGGGGTTGAATCGGCGGCACCGGAGGGACGGGGGGCGGAGGTTCAAGCGGAGGGCTCAATTCCGAAAGCGGCTTGTCTGCCTCGGCCGCGGTTCCCTTGATAACTACGCCGCCCTGCCGGACCGATGATTCGACGCGCGCGTCGCCCCAATAGGTGATTTCCCCGCCGTTGACGATGCTTGCGGATAAGGCGCTTTGCGGCATCGTGAAGATTCTGCCGCCCTCCTCCACAGAGGCTGTGACCTTGTCGAGCGCCATCGAGCGGATATCGATCGTGCCGCCATCGCGGATGGCGACCCCTATCTCTGCTTGACGCGGGAAGCTGCCGCGACTTTGTATCGTGCCTCCATCTGTGGCCAGGATTACGTTGATGTCCGCAGTGATGATCTCGATTTCAAGATCATATCCGGGCGGGCATCGGCTCTTGCATTTGTCGATAACGAGCCTGCCTCCATCGGCGATCGTAAACCGCGAATAGTCCGTACTACCTCTGAGCAAAGTCACACGCTGTGTCGGGCCATAGCGAAGGATTGCCACAGCGCCGCCGCTCAGTTCAACCGAACGGAACGGCGCAACCGGAACTTCCGTTTGCGCCGCGACCGGAGCCGAGACAGCAAGCACGAGAGCGGACAAATGAGTGACGGCGAGTAATTGTAAAATCCTGAGTGCGTTTCTTATCTTGTAGCTATGCTGCATAAAGGTTTCTCCTTACACATAAATCTTTCGGTCAAGAATTGTTCGCTTCCTATGGCTTCACATCAGGATTCGACGGCGGCGCGTTAATTGATTACTGCCGGCAAAATATATCTCTCCATCATGCTGTTGACCTGCCGGTGCATGTACCACTCACCGTAGGCTGTGGCAGTAATGACAATGACGAGCGGCTGATCTTTGAAGACGAATATTTTGTTACCGCCGTTTCCGGTCGCGTAAAACACTTCGTGCTGTTTTCCTTTGATGTTGAATGTGTTGTTCCAGAAAAGATACCCGTAACAATCATCGTCGCCGCCGCCCCGTTTTATCTGTTTCGTAAAACTTTTTTGCACCCAACTTCGTGGAATAATCTGCTTTCCGTGCCACGTGCCGCCGTTTCGGTAAAGCTCTCCGTATTTCGCAAAATCAAGCGCGCTCATTCTTAAACCGCCCGCCGTGCTCGGCACTCTCTGCGGCGTGTACGGCCATTCGTATTTTTTGATGCCGAGCGGCTGGAACAGTTTTTGATCGGCGTATCTTTCAAGTCCTCCGGGGACGGATTTATTAATGATGTCGCCCAACATGACGACCCCGGCGGTAAAGTAGCGCCAAGTTTCCCCCACACCCGTTTTATCGTCCATCGGCAAATCCAGCGTGAACTTGATCCAATCGGTGGTGGGATACATCTTTTCTTCGTTGCCGGGAGAGTTCTCGTCGTCATCATTCGCATCAAAACCCGAACTCATCGTCAGCAGACTCTTGATCGTGACGCTCTCTTTTTTCGGAGAATGATTGGCAAAGTTTCGCAGGTCGTAGAAATCTTTAAGAGTTTGATTCTCGCTCTTGATGTAACCGTCGTTGATCGCAATGCCCATCATCGTCGAGGCGAATGATTTTCCCACCGAGCGTGTATTGTGCAGCGTGGTCCGGTCCGCCCCGTTAAAATACTCTTCGATTAACAATTTGCCGTTCTTGATGACGACGATGCTCTTGATCTCCTTGTAAAGGTTTTCGACAATTTTGAGGTTGAGTTCTCTAATTTTTTCTTTGTCGTAAGTATCTTCGGAAACCTGCCAGCCGCTGCCCGCCCGGATCGCCTGAATGGCCGCCAACTTTTCATCAACCTTCGGTTTTACTACCGTCAGCGGTAGTTCACCTGCGGCAATCACCTCTCCGACTTTAATCTCGACGGTTCTTAAATACGGTCGGATTTCTAGTTTCAGTAAATGCTTTCCCGCCGTCAGTGCTTGCCCGCCGCCGTTGAGCAGGAAGAGATGCCAAATCACACCCCAGCGCGCTTCCGGATTCGCCGAATCTACCATGGTCGCGGCGAAGACCGTCTTCGTGTTTTTGTTTTCCGCGGGAATCCAGGCGGGGTGAAGATTCTCCTGGTGAATCAGAACGCCGTCCACAAAAAACGAGAATTGGTAATTCCCGTTTCGGGTAAGTTCATCAACTGACAATTCGGGAGCAAGGCGATGCAGATAATTCGTCAGGGAATTTCCCAGAAAAGCTCTGAAGGCGAGGTGGTTGGTTTCTGTTAATTCAAAGTTTTTCAGAAAATCTGATTCCTTGAGGCTCTCAACGGAGATGGGTTTCGCCGTAAAAGCAATCCTACCGAGATTCGACTGATGCAAAGGATTTGTGATGCCTTCACTTTTCACAATATCGGTTTGTCCGAAAGCGGTAGTGGAAAGCAGTAGAAAAAAGACTGTCTTAATACTCGAAATATTCATCCAGGTAGAGATCTTCATCCTAGAGCCCCTTTCCAATGGTTAATAGCGGGTGCATTCCCATTCTGATAAGAAAGATTTCGTCATCCGATCAGAATAGAAGCAATCACTCATACCTGAGCGCCACCAAAGGGTCTACTCTCGTCGCACGCTGCGCCGGGGTGTAGCAAGCCACCAGCGCCACTGCCACCAGCAACAGCGGCACGCTGAAGAAAACCGCCGGGTCGGTCGCGCTGACCTCAAACAGCAGGCTGGCGAGCGTCCGCGTCAAGGCGAAGGCCGCAGCCGTCCCTGCTACGACTCCGGCTAACGTCAGCGTCAAACCCTGCCGCAGAACCGAGCGCAGTAATGCCGACGGCTGCGCCCCAAGCGCCAGGCGTATGCCGAACTCAGTGGTGCGGTTGCTGACGTAAAGCGACATCACGCCGTAGATTCCTACTGCGGCGAGCACGACCGCCAGCAACGCGAAGATCGTCAGCAGTGTGTTTGTAAGCCGCTGATTGTTGAGCGTCTGATCGATGGCATCCGCAAGCGGCTGAACTCCCCACACCGGAAGGTCCGCGTCGAGCGCCTGAACTTCGCTGCGTATGGCCGCCGTGACGGCCGTAGACTCGTCGGCTGTGCGCAAGGTCAGATACATTTCCTGCGATCGGCTCTGAGCGTAAGGTAGATAAAAATGAGGCTCGATAGTCTCATTCAAGTTCCTGACTTTCACCCCGGTTGTAACTCCGACAATCGTCATCCACTGATCGGACCAGGAGTAGCGCAGGCGTTTCCCGATGGCGTCGCCGTCCGGCCAGTAGCGGCGCGCAAGCGTCTCATCGACAATCGCGACCAGGGGCGAATCGGCGCGGTCACTGGCGAGGAAATCGCGTCCGCGCAGCAAGGGGATTTCCAATGTCTGAAAGTAACCGGGGCTCACCACGCGGTCTTGCGCGTTCGGCGCCACACCGCCCGATTCCGGTTCGTGCCTTTCGACGATATAGCCGTCTGACGTACGGCCGCCGCTGAACGGCAGAAGCGATGTTACACTGGCGCTTCGGACTCCCGGCAGGCTGCGCACGCGCTCAAGCAAATTGTCGAAAAACTGCCTGGTTTGATCTGCGTTCTGGTACTTGCTGCTGGGCAGAGACACGCGCATGGAGAGGACGTTCTCGGACTGAAAACCGGGGCTGACTGAGACGAGGCGCTGGAAGCTCTTGAGCAGCAAGCCCGCGCCGATCAGCAAGACAAGGCAGAGCGCGAACTGCCCGGCGACCAACGCGCTGTTGAGCCGGCGGCTAGCTCGGCTGGCGCTGCCGCGCATGCCTTCGCGCATTCCTGCCGCCAATCCTAGCTTGTAAGCGCGCAGCGCAGGCGCGAGGCCGAAGAGCAGACCTGTCAATACTGCTAATGCGGCAGTAAAAGCAAGCACTGTCGCGTTGATGCTCACTTCCGCCAGGCGAGGCACTTGTTGGAGTGCCGGCAACTGCCGCAGCAGCCCCACGCCCACCCACGCGATTCCAGCGCCCGTAGTGCCGCCGATAAGCGCTAATAGAAGGCTTTCGGTCAGCAGTTGCCGGATGACGCGCCCCGGCGTAGCCCCGAGCGCGAAACGAAGGGCAAGCTCCCTCGTGCGTGAGGCGGCGCGCGCAAGCAGCAGGTTGGCGACGTTTGCGCAGGCAATCAACAGGACAAGCCCGACCGCTCCCAACAAGACAAGCAGCGGCGTCTTGGTTTCGCCGACGATCACGTCTTTGAGCGGCCTGACGATGGTTTTCATATCCGCGCCTTCAGGCGGCGGCGCTTTTGCCGCTGCGATGGATGGATTCTGCTGGGCCGCGCTCCAGAAAATGTTTGTAGTATCCGCTTGTGCTTGAGAGATCGACACTCCCGGCTTCAGCCGCGCGATCCCTCGGTGGGTGTATCCGAACACCCTTTGCGTATCCAAGCCGAGGGGCAGCCACAGCTCAACATTACGGTTGGGAAACGCAAACCCCTGCGGCATGATGCCAACGACTTCCGTGGGCGTGTCGTTGAGCACGAGCGATTGCCCCAGGATTTGCGGGTCTCCGCCGAAACGCCTCTGCCACAAACCATAGCTGAGGATGCAAACTGTGTTTTTTCCCGGCGCATCTTCTTCCGGGCGGAAGGTTCTTCCCAAACCGGGCTGTACACCCAGAACATCGAAAAAATCGACCGTGACCGCCGATCCCTGGAGACGTTCAGGCGTGGCGCTGCCGGTCAGGTTGTAGCCCGGCGTATTATAGGCGGCGATTTTTTCAAAGACCTGGTTGTGATCTCGGTAAAGGGCAATGTTGGCTTGCGATAGGCCCCAGCTATCTAAACCTTTCTGGGGATACGACTGCATGAGAGTAACCAGACGGTCGTCTTCAGCATAAGGTAATGGCTGCAACAACACGCCGTAAACGACGCTGAAAATGGCTGCGTTGGCGCCTATGCCAAGAGCCAGCGTCAGCACGGCGATAGTCGCAAAACCTGGATACTTGCGGAGCATCCGCAGCCCGTATCGTAAATCCTGCGCTGAATCTTCGATGAAGTTAACACGTCGCGCATCACGACATCTTTCTTTCTGCTTCTCGATTCCACCCATTGCGCGGAGGGCGGCATAGCGCGACTCATCAGGTGTCATACCTTTGGAAAGGTTTTCCTCGATCTGTTGATCGAGGTGATAGCGGAGTTCCTCGTCCAGTTCTTGTTCGACTCGGTCACGGCGCAAGAGCGACCGCAGTCGAAGCGGGATAGTGTAGAACCAGTGTTGAAGGCGCATCTCTCACACTCCTTTTAGCTCGACTACCTGTGAGATGGCGGCCGACAGCCGCCGCCAGTTGGCTGCTTCTTTTTCAAGTTTCCTACGTCCGAGCGGCGTCAAAGAGTAATACTTGGCGCGGCGGTTATTCTCACTGGGCTTCCATTCGGCCTTGATCCACCCCTCCTGCTCGAGCTTATGCAGGGCCGGGTAGAGTGATCCGTCGCTGACCTGCAAGACCTCGCCGGATACCTGTTTCAGGCGCAGACTGATCGCCCAGCCATGGAGCGATTCCAGCGCCAGGATTTTCAATATAAGGAGGTGCAGAGTCCCTTGGACCAAATCAGATGGTTTGCTCATATATTCTCCTCTTGGTTACCGAGGGCAGGATACACCCATTCCTCTCGGTAATCAAGAGGAGTAAGGATTCTTTTCTATTCAGGTAAGGGCTTCGGGTAAGATTATCTCAATAGCGATATTAATAATGAATGATTAGAATCTCGATATGGAACTCGTCAAATACCCTGACCCCAGATTGTTTACAAAGTCATCCCCAGTTGAGATAAACAAAGAGATCAGAGATTTCATCGAAGAGCTGTTTGCCTTTATGAAAACTGAACTGACGTGGGGTGATCCGGTTGGTCTGGCTGCTCCCCAGGTAGGCAGAAACATACGAGTCTTTATCGCCCTGGGTCAGGTCTACATTAATCCCGAACTCATGCCAGTAGAAGAAGCCGGAATGACAGAGCATAAAGAGGGTTGTTACAGCTTGGAGAAAGATCGCTTTGATTACAAGGTGACGAGGTATAATGAGATAGTGTTGAAGTGGCAGAACAAGAAAGGCAAATGGCGGCAGGAGCGAATTAAAGGATTCAGGGCGCAAGTCATCCAGCATGAATATGACCATCTAGAAGGGCGGCTCTGTTCCGGTCAATCGGCATAGAGCTTTCCTCTAAGGAAGTTTTTTGTCTTTTACGAAGGGTTCAAACAAACTATTCAAACCCATGACAATAGTTCCGCTGGAAGTAGAGTTAAGATGTTCTTGACAGTGACCACTTGGGTGTTGAACAATTTGAGATTACTCCAGGTGAGATATTTTAAAGAGTTAATGAAATTGATAAACATATAGTCAAAGCAACACTCCTGAAATATCATCACCTCAGTAAGTAATGACTTTGAAAAAGTTGACCAGGGCCGTTAGCTCAGGTGGTAGAGCAGCTGGCTTTTAACCAGCGGGTCGGAGGTTCGAGTCCTCCACGGCTCACTTTTATTTTCATTGCTTTAGGGGCACCAAACGCTGGTGCCTCTTTTTCATTGTGACCGGATTGTGTCCTGACTCTCGCGATTGCTTCAAGTGCTTGTCTCTTTCTATCATCAGCGATGTGTGTATATCGCGCGCTCATCTGGATAGTTGAGTGTCCTAGTATAGCGGCGATAGTGAAAGCATCGGCTCCAGCTTCGGCCAAACGGGTAGCTGCCGTATGCCTGAGATCATGAAATCTCAGATTGATAATCCCGGCCATACGGCAGGCAGTTGCAAAAGCCTTCTTCACATCTTTTATATCGAAAACCTGCTCACCCATTCTTTGAGCGTGAAGCCTGACAAGTTCGCTCAGAACTTGCGAGTTCATCGGTAGGAAGTGACCGCGCCCATCTCCTGCTTTCCTGTTAGGGACGAAAACTACGCCCCTCTCGAAATCTACCTGCTGCCACGTAAGGCCCAGAAGATCACCTTTGCGCATCCCCGTGTTTACCGCAACTGTGATAATTGGCCGCAAGTGCGAACGCAGGCCAACACACATAGAAAGCAACCTCTCCTCCTCATCAGCAGTCAAGAATCTATTCCGCTGATTATCCTGTCTAAGCTTCTTTACTTTGCGGCACGGATTTGATTCGATAACCCCGTTATCTTGAGCCATTGTGAAAATGCGACCGAGTACTTCGAGTTCGCGATTCACGGACGCAGGAGCGCGGCGGCGTTTGAAACGAGTGATTGATTCCCTCCTCTCTCTTTTGAACTTTTCTATCAGAAGCGGTGAAACCTGATTGAAAGTTTTCTTTTTGAAGTAATCTTTAATCACCTCCGAATGCATCTCATCATTGCGAGGGTGAAGTTTGTTTGTTCTTGCCCAAGGCAAATATACATTGTCTATGAACTCTGAGATGAGCATATCGCCGCTGCCGCCATAGCGAGAGCGATGCAGCGCGTTAATCTCTTGGCGTTCAGCCTCCTCAGCCATAGCCTTGGTCCTTGCAGTCGGAAGTGGTTTACGAATTCGGTTGCCGTTAATGGTCTTTGTAAACCACCATCGGCCACCACGTTTGAACACTGACATGCTAGTTCCCTTTCCCAAGCCGCAGCCAACGGATTGAGTGCGACTATTATACCGTGTTTCTTATCCATTCGAGCACTTCATTAATCTCAAATAAAACTCCTCGCGTACCCGGCGCGCGATAGAACTTCAAGCCGTTTTCCGGTGCTTTTTCTACCCAGCTATAGACCGTGCGAGTCTCAACATGCGCCAGGTCGGCCAGTTGCTCAGGCGTCAAGAATTCAACCTGCTTTATGTTTATGCGATTGGCCTCGTGAGTCATTTGAATGTAAATGGGTCTTCCGAGCGTGCGTTTGATTTCACCGCTTAATGACTTTATCAACGCGCCAATATCTTCTTCCATTGTTGCGCCCATACCTCTCCTTTCACAGCCCTATTCCTTGCCACCATGCCGCTGACGATCTCGCCCACATTCGCCCCGCCACTCGCCTGCGGTGTAGTGACTGTAGTGGGTGTAGTGGGTTGTTCTATCTAATATCACTTTTTCTCCCTCTTATTTTTTTTTATTTCCCAATAAAACCATTCAAAAAAAACCTGCGCGATAAGTTAGTATTAAATAGAATAACCCTCTACACCCACTACAACCTCTACAACTCACTGTCGAATTTTTGCAAAAATCGCGCATTCCCTTCTCCTTGTGCGAGTGGGCCGCAAGATGCGGGCGTCAGATCGTCACCGTTATTTGCCGCAGTTCGACTCCGTGCCAATACGGGTAGCCGCCGCTCACCCTGTGCTCCAGTCCTAGCCGCTTCCAATCTTCGGCAATTGCTGTACTCGATTTTGGCTTGTGGCCGTTGTCCAGACACCATTGCTTATATGCCTCATATAGCTCGCGTGATGCTGTCTTAAAACCGCTTCTACCAGTCGTGTCTACATCGCAGCATTCAGCAAGAAACGCAGCCGGAATATCGTTTGACTCTCTAAACTCTATGCTGGCTTGCTGAACCTCATCAGGCGTGTAGAAGTGGCCGCGCTGTCGCAGCCTATACAGACCGTCTAGTGCCCAATTTAGAATGCCCGGTCCCTCTTTCTTGATTTGTTCCTTTACCGATTCCCTTACATCGGCTGGATCGAGCTTAGGCCACTTGATGATTTTCACGCGCCGAAATAACCCACTGCCAGGGCTGCCGATTCGAGGTATATCGTTCATTGCCCAAAGTATCTTGACAGTTGATCGAAACGAGTATGGATGCGCGAATTTCTTTTCAACCGTGACGAGTTCGCCCGAAATCAGCTTTATGAGCAAATCGGTTGACCTGACAAAATCGCTCGGCTGTTCAGTCGCAATTGCTAGAGTCTTACCGGGCAGATTACCGAGGGCAAACCGGCTGCGCTCGATGTCGCCTAATCCTATTTCGATTGTTCGGTCGCCCATAGCCGCCATGATGCCTTCGATGAAGGTTGATTTCCCGCACCCTGGCGGGCCATGAAGCCATAAAGCGAGTTCGTGCGAATTGTCGGTCGTCAGCGCCAAGCCTGAATATTCTTGTAGGTACTCTATTAACTCCCTTCCGGCGTCATTCTTTCGATATGGTGGCGCTTGATTGTTGGAAGCCTCGCAGAGCCAATCGAGAAACGCCGTCCAGGTCGGTGACGTGGCTTTGGGGTCGTAATTATAATCAACTCCACTTGTGCAGTAATGTTTTGGGTTATGCGGTTCAAGCTGTCTTGTCTCTAGGTTCAATGTGCCGTTGGCGCATACCAAATATTGATGATGCGCATTAAACCGCTCGGAGGGAACGCTACAGGAAGCAACCGCAAGCGCATAGACACTGTTGAGTAATCCGCCCGTTGGCCTGATGCCTGGAGTGAACCCCTGATTGAGACAGAAAGTTAAGCATCTGTTCTTTGACAAAGCTGCTGCTCGTATTCTGCTGGCGGCACATATCCCAAAGCAGAATGCAGCCGCTTCTGATTATAGACCTCTTCGAGAAAGTGACCT
>DASUNP010000049.1:0-24230 GCA_036277095.1 Blastocatellia bacterium | reverse complement strand
GCTAGCTTACTCGCTGTCAAGCACGCGCTCGGTACGCTTGCTCAACTATGCTGCGCTGGCCTTCGTTGCCGTAGCAGCCGTCTCTAACATCGCCGCAATGGCGAAGCCCGTCCAACAGCAGCGCCAGCAGGACGTGCTAGCCCGCATCTCAGAGCTTGAGCCGATGCTTCGCCCCGAGAGCCGCGTTGCGACTGTCAATCAGCAGGACGAGGTTTGGGCTTTTAGCTGGACTTTCCCTTTCAACCCGCTGAACCGCTCAGGCAATCTGACCACATATCACATCACAGAGATCGGCACGTCAAAGATGCTCCAGTGGCGCGAAGATTTCGCGGTAGAGTCGCTATCGGTCTGGGAGCAAGGCGGCGACATGTGGGTATCGGAGAGAGTCTTCAGCGAGCGCCCGCTCAGAGATTGGAACTGGGTTGAAGGCGCTGACGATAGAGTCTCGTGGACGGACATTAACCAGTTCTTCTCATCGATTGAAGTGAGCGAGGTCATCGGAGCGCGTGATGGCTTCGTGCGCGTGCTGCCTTCTGCTCACAACCGCGCCATGCTCGGCCAGCTTGCCCGCCACGACAAGAAGGCTTCGGAAAATGTCTCGCTCTCTTCAAGGGTGACGGAATGAAGATAAGCGTTTTTGGATTGGGTTATGTCGGTTGCGTATCTTCTGCGTGCCTTGCGGCGCGGGGCCACGAAGTGACCGGCGTCGACGTGAGCCCGCTCAAGGTCGAGATAGTCAACGGCGGTCGAAGCCCAATAGTCGAGCTTGGCATCGAAGACCTTATCGCCGAGGCTGTCAGCGCGGGCCGATTGCGCGCAACAAGTGATTGCGCACAGGCCGTTCGCGAGTCAGACATCTCGCTCGTCTGCGTCGGCACGCCGAGCAATCCGAACGGCAGCCTCGACCTTTCATATATCGAGCGAGTCTGTCGCGAGATAGGCGGAGCCATTCATGCGAAATTTAATTTCCACATCGTCGCGATTCGCAGCACTATGTTGCCGGGCAGCATCGAGAGCGTAGTCATCCCCGCGCTTGAATCGGCTTCGGGCAAGAAGGTGGGGCGCGATTTCGGCGTCGCCATCAACCCCGAGTTCTTGCGCGAGGGCAGCTCGATCAAGGACTTCAACAATCCGCCCTTCACACTGATAGGCGCTGACGATGAAAAGGCCGCTAACAGCTTACGCAGCCTCTACGCGAAGATCGACGCGCCGGTCATTATCATCGGCGTCAAAGAAGCCGAGATGGTCAAGTACGCCAGCAACTGTTACCACGCTTTGAAGGTGACTTTCGCAAACGAGATCGGCGCCGTCTGCAAGGCTTTGGGGGTCGATAGCCACGAGGTTATGGACGTTTTCTGTAGAGATACAAAGCTGAACGTTTCGCCCGCCTACCTCAAGCCCGGCTTCGCGTTCGGCGGCTCGTGTTTGCCCAAGGACCTGCGTGCAATCACTTACAAGGCGAAGGAGATGGATGTCGACGTGCCCGTGCTGAGTTCGATCATGGCGAGCAACAACAAGCAGGTTGAGCGCGCGGCCCGGATGGTGCTCAGGACCGGGCGCAAGCGAATCGGGGTGCTTGGGTTGAGCTTCAAATCGGGCACCGACGACCTGCGCGAGAGCCCTATGGTGCCGCTGATCGAGACGCTCATAGGCAAAGGGCTGAAGCTCACGATCTACGATCGCGACGTAGAGCTTGCGAGGCTTTTCGGCGCGAACCGCGACTACATAGAGCGAGAGATTCCTCACATATCATCGCTGATGCATTCGGAGCTTGATGAAGTCATTTCTCGATCGGAAGTAATTGTCATCGGGAAAAAGGAAGAGGAGTTTCGCAGCCTTTCAGAGAAGCTCGATAACGGGCGCGTCGTGATCGATCTCGTAAAGATGCTCGAAGTTGAAGAGACGCGGACCGGATACCAGGGCATGTGCTGGTGAAGAAGTGGATGGAGAACAGGAAAGAATGAGTCGCATGACGCGAGCGCGTAAAAAAATTTTACTCGTAGAGCTGAACGAGCTTACCTGGGACCTCATCGACCCGCTGATCGAACAGGGGAAGCTGCCGACTTTCGCGCGAATAAAGAGCGAAGGGGCATGGGCCGCGCCAGTGAGTGTCGACCTCCCGCCTCAGCTCGACCCCTGGATTACGTGGACGACTGTCTACACGGGCAGACCTCAATCGGAACACAACGTATTCTTTCTGCAACAGCCGCCCGACACGATCCGCGCGAAACGCATTTGGGAGATATGTCACGATCAAGGGCTCAGCGTCGGCGTTTATGGGAGCCTCTGCTCGTGGCCGCCGCAGGAAGTAAACGGCTTTTACGTGCCCGACACCTTCGCGCCGTCGGCTGAAACTCACCCCGCTTCCGCGAGTCCAATTCAAAAATTAAATCTCACATACACGCGCTCGATACGACTGCCTTCTGACAAAGACGGGCTGGTATTCAAGGCGCGGCTCGGAGCTAAGCTTTTCGGGCTGGGACTCAGGCCCGCGACCGTCTCGCGGGTTGCCCGGCAGTTGGCGCGCGAGCGAGTAACTCCAGAGATTCGATGGCAGCGTGTGGCTTTACAGCCGCTTGTGAACTTCGATTTCTTCAGTCGTTTGTATCAGGCGCATCGACCGGAGCTTGCCACGTTTCACAGCAACCACGTCGCTCATTACATGCACGCGTACTGGAAAGCGATGCAGCCGGGGGCGTTCGAAGAAGAGGCTACAGCGGATGAAGTGAGAATCTACGGACGCGCGATCGAGCATGGCTATCGCACGGCAGACGAGCTGTTGAAACGGATGCTGCGGCTGATCGACGACAACACGGTGCTGGTAGTGGCTTCGAGCATGGGGCAGAAGCCATATATAAGTCCGGTAAAGGGAAGCAGGCAGGTCAGACAGGTCCGTTCGCTTGAAAAGATTTTAGAGATTCTTGGCGTAGAAGGCCGGGCCGAGGCGCTATCGACTATGTCTGACCAGTTCAACATATACACAGACTCTATCGTTACGCGAGACTTCATCAAATCGGCGCTTGAGACGGCATACGTAGACACGGCGGCCCAGCCGATGTTCTGGGTGACGACGGTCGAAAACAGCATTACGGTGAACCTGGCTACGTACAACACAGTCACCGAAGAGTCGAGATCTTATTTTCCGAAACTCGAAAAAGAGTCTTCATTTCTTTACGAGAATCTGGTTTACAGTACGGGAGTGATGAAATCGGGGTGTCACGACCCGAAAGGCATGTTGATGATGTACGGGCCCGGAGTCGAACGAGGCGGGTATATTCCTGAATGCAATAACCTGGACCTGGCTCCCACACTGCTCACGATGCTAGGGCTCGATATTCCGGTCGAGATGAGAGGGCGGGTGCTGGAAGAGGCGTTTACAGCATCGCCTCAAGCGGCGCTCGCGTACTGAAGCGGGAAGGATTGATGCGAATACTCTGGGTAAAAGGCGGCAAGCTACT
The DNA here is from genome assembly GCA_036277095.1 of Blastocatellia bacterium. GTDB lineage: Bacteria > Acidobacteriota > Blastocatellia > UBA7656 > UBA7656 > DASUNP01. The sequence goes on along the minus strand of DASUNP010000049.1, from coordinate 20,772 downwards.
TCCGGTCGACACGGGCGGCAAGATCCGTTCATACAACCTGCTCAGCCAACTGGCGGCGAGGCACGAAGTCACTTTGCTTTCGTACTACGACGGCAAGAGAGATGCGTCTTACGAGAGCGAGATCGTCGAGCATTTCTCGCGCGCCGTCGCCGTCTCGACCGGGCGGCCCGAATCCTCTGCGATCGATTACCTGCGCCATATCTTTTCGCCGGCGCCTTATGCCGTGACCAAGTTCACGTCGGAGAAGGCAAAGAGGTTGATTCGCGACTGGATGTCCGAGCGCAGCTTTGACGTAGCGGTCTGCGATTTTCTCTCCGCCTCTCTGAATTTCCCTGATGAGATGCAAACCCCGGCTCTGCTTTTCCAGCACAACGTCGAATCCGTCCTGTGGCGACGGCAGGCTGATTATGAGCCTAACCTGATCAAGAGAATTGCGTTCAAGCTTGAAGCCGCGAAGATGATCCGCTACGAGCCCAGGGCCGTGAACAGGTTCGATCACGTGATCGCGGTATCAGGAAACGACCGTGAGAACATGGCTCGAATGACCGATTCGTCCAGGATCACCGTAGTGCCTACGGGCGTTGACCTCGAAGCTTACAGGCAACAACCGTGCGGTGAGGCGACTGAACCGGTTGTAGTATTCACCGGCTCGATGGATTGGGAAGCCAACATCGACGGAGTCGAGTATTTTTGCTCTGAAATCTGGCCGCGCGTTTTGAAAGCGGTTCCCGGAGCGCGATTTCGCATCGTCGGGCGAAACCCTCACCCACGAGTCCGCGCGTTAGCTTCAGATTCAATCGAAGTCACGGGAACAGTGCCGTCGGTGATCGATCATCTGAGAGAAGCAGCCGTCTTTGTCGTGCCGCTGAGAATCGGCGGCGGGACCAGGCTCAAGATTTATGAAGCTATGGCGATGGGCAAAGCGGTCGTCTCGACCTCTGTTGGCGCGGAGGGGCTAGACGTAGAAGATGGGCGCGACATAATGCTGGCTGATACGACCGGCTCATTTGCTGATTCAGTCATAAAGCTCCTGTGTGACCGGCAGACCCGCAAACAGCTTGAACGTGCAGCCGCTCAGCTCGCCGCCCGGTTTGACTGGTCGGTCATCGCCGACCGCTTTGAACAAGTTCTGGCCGAAACGATAAGGCTCTCAGCCAGGACAGGCGTTGCTCAATCAGCCGCAGCGATGGTGAACGCATGAAGATACTGGTTCTTGACGGCAACGAGAATCAAGCTGTCGCCTGCGTGCGCTCGCTAGCCCGCGCGGGCCACCGCGTGGCGGTAGGCGCAAGCACCTCGTGGTCGAAGGCCGGATGGTCAAGATTCGCCGAAAGCAGTTTTACCTATCCCGCTCCGCAAGATTCAGCGGACCGATTCGTCGCATGCATTCGAGACGAAGCCGCGCGCGAGCCGGGAACGCTTGTTTTGCCCGCGACAGAGCGCACGACGTTGCCGCTATCGGCCTATAGAGAAGAGATATTCGCCGCAGGGGGCCGCATGGTATTGCCGTCACACGAAACAGTATTGCGCGCTTTTGACAAGAGAGAGACGACCCGGCTTGCAAGCTCACTGGGCATCGCCACGCCTAAGACATTTTATGTAACAAGTAGCACAGAGGCGCGTGAGATAGCTGATTCGATAAGCTACCCGGCTGTAATCAAAGCCCGTTCGTCAGAGCAGGTTTCTGCCTCGGGAAAAGTCGTCGCCACCGGAGCGCCGCTTTACGCGCGCAATGCAGGAGAGCTTTTAACAGCCCTTGAACAGATGAGCCTGAGATCGTCTGTCGCGCTCGTGCAGGAATATGTCGAAGGCGAAGGCACAGGTTACTTTGCGTTGATGCGAGAAGGCGAGCTTCGCCTGGAGTTCGCGCACCGCCGCATACGCGACGTGCGGCCCACGGGCTCGGGGAGCGCTGTTCGCGAAAGCGCCCGGCCCGACCCACGCATGCGCGAGGCTGCGCTCCGAATACTTCAAGCGTTGAGATGGCACGGAGTGGCGATGGTCGAGTTCCGAGTGAGGCCGGACGGGACGCCCGTCTTTATGGAAGTCAACGGGCGGTTTTGGAATTCGCTCCCGCTGTCGGTCTACGCGGGCGCGGACTTTCCCGCGCGGCTTGCCGAGATGGCCGAGCGCGGCGATGCACGGGCGGCTTCCGGCTATCGCCTGGGAGTGCGTTGCAGATGGATGCTTGGCGACGCGCGCCACCTGTTAGAAGTGTGGCGCGGCGCGCCCGAAGGCTACGCGGGCAAATATCCAGGCAGGCTTCGCGCGACGCTCGATTTCTTGACGCCCGTCGGCGGGACTTATCACGATAACTTTATGTTGAGCGACCCGCTGCCTGAGCTTGGCGATTGGCTCGATTTCGCGCTCCGCCGCGTGCCCGCTCAGTTTAAGAAGAGCGAAGCCGAGTTAGAAGCACGAGGATCTGTAAATGTTGAAAGGCGCTATTCACGTTCATAGCACCTACTCGGACGGCGAGTTTCGGCTTGCGGAGCTGCGGGAGATATTCGTCTCTGCCGGATGCTCGTTCGCATGCATGACCGACCATGCAGAGTACTTTGACCGGTACAAGATGGCGGCGTACAAGAGCGAATGCCGCAAACATTCAGACGACAAGTTTCAATTCATACCCGGAGTCGAATACACCTGCCGCGAGCGAATGCACATCCTCGCCTACGGCGTCACGTCGCCGGTCGCGAGCGAAGACCCTCAGGAAGTGATACGCCATATAAAAAGCGAGAACGGAGTTGCGGTCATCGCTCACCCGATGAACAGCGCGTTCGCCTGGATCGAGTCATTCGAGACGCTTCCCGACGGCATTGAAACCTGGAACACGAAATACGACGGACGCCTTGCGCCGCGACCGGCAACATTTGCGCTGCTCAATCGCCTGCAAAGACGTGATCCCGAGATGCGCGCCTTTTACGGAATGGATCTGCATTGGAAGAAACAATACCGAGGGCTGTTTACCATCGTGGCAGGTAATGAGCTTGCGCCCGAAAGGATCATTGCCGCGATGGCGCTTGGCGATTACTTCGCGGCAAAAGGCGGGCTGAAGCTCCCCTCAAACGGTCGCCTTGCCGAGTCGCTTCTAAACGATTTTGGACGAATTCAAAACCGTTACGCTCGCAAGCGACGGATGATCAAAAAGACCAAGAAGCTGATCGACCGCTTCGGCTTTCGATTGCCCGAGCCGTTGAAAGCACAACTGAGAAGGATTTTTTGATGAGCGCCGGAACTGTTTTCCTGATGTACCACGAGATCGCCGTGCCGGGCCGCCCTTTGTGCCAGGAGGAAGAGGGCTACGCGCGGTACGTCGTCGCGGAGAAAGATTTTCGGGAGCAGATCGGCAGGCTCCGCGAGAAGGGCTATCGCGGGTTGAGCGTGACCGAAGCGCTCGACCGTAATCAATGTTGCCGTAATCAAGACCACGACCGGGCCGTCGCGATCACCTTTGACGACGGTTGCGAGACGGACCTCATCACGGCGGCTCCCCTGCTCAAGGAAGTTGGCTTCAATTCTACCTTTTACATAGTTGAAGGGTTCATAAATGGGCGCGGGTATCTAACCGGAGAGCAGGTTAAAGAGTTGAGCCGACAGGGTTTCGAGATCGGTTGTCATTCTATGACTCACAGCTACTTGACGGACCTGGCGAGCGAGCGATTGATGGTCGAGATAGCAATCGCGAAAGATAGACTTGAGCAGTTGATAGGCGAGCGAGTGGACCATTTTTCGTGTCCCGGCGGGCGGTGGAACCAGGCCGTTGCGCGGCTCGCGCAGGAAGCCGGTTATCGCACCGTAGCCACAAGTCGGATAGGAATCAATCTCACGGAATCGGACCCGTACAGGCTCTCGCGCGTTGCAGTGATGCGCGACACGGGGATCACGAATTTTGACCGCGTCTGCCGCGCTGAAGGGCTGATGTTAAAACAGGCGCGGTACGCGACTCTGGCGGCTGTAAAGGGGATGCTGGGGAATTCCGTTTATGAGAGGATGCGCTCTAAAGTATTGGACCGCAGCTGACAGGTGATGACTAACAAGCCGATCAAGATAAAAGCGACTGACGACAGCGACCGCACTGCTATGGGTGATTATATAAAGAGAGTCGATGACACGAACCAACCGGCTCCAGTGATTAGATTCGCAAGCGCACTCGGGACGCAAAAGGTAGCCGCTGCGCTCTCAGACAGATTCAAGGTCTTGAAATCGCTCGGGGCATCCGACGCCTGCGAGTTCTACCTGGCGCGGGGCAGTGGCAATGAGCCGGTAGTCCTGAAGGTGCTTTCAGGCAGCGCGGCCCGCGATTTCAGACAGCGAGAGTTATTCAGGCTCGAAGCCCATGCGGCCTCGCGCCTATCGCATAAGAACATCGTAAAGACCGGCGAGGCGGAGTCCGTAAACGGCATCTATTTTTGCGTGGCCGAGCAAACGGCCGCCGCACAGACCTTGCGCGACCTGCTCAGTCGAACAGGGTGGCTCGACCTGGCCCAGGCCGTTTCAATCATCAACCAGATCGCAGACGCGCTCACGTACGCTCATTCGCGCGAAGTATTGCACCTGCGCTTGCAGCCCGAAAAGATACTGGTGGATCAGAACGGCGTTGTGAGAATAACCGATTTCGGCATTGACGCGGGCCAGCAATCCGGGTGGGCGCACGCTGAGCGGTCGCGGCGACTCGAAGCTCAGTATCAAAGCGCCGAGCAGATGTGCGGCGCTTCCCTGGACCAGCGCAGCGATCTCTACTCGCTCGGCGTGTTGCTCTTTGAGATGTTGACCGACCGCCTGCCGTTTGATTCAGAGGATGCGGAACACATCAGGCGGCGTCACCGTGTAAAGCACGCGCCCTTGCCGCCACACGTGCTCTCGTGTGAAGTGCCCGAAGCCGTATCGCGAGTGGTGATGGGGCTTCTTGAAAAGAACCCGAACAAGCGGTTCAGCAATGCCAAGGTCTTTCAGATGACGTTGAACCGTCTGATGAGTCTCGACGCCGACGCCGAAGCAATCGAGGATGACGTGCCATTGGTTGAGGCTGACGTTTTATCGAGCTACGCGGTAGATGTGATTGAGTAAGGAGACTGTCGATGTACGCAGAGTATTACGGGCTCAAAGAAATCCCCTTCGGGCTGACGCCCGACCTGAACTACATTTTTAGGACGGAAAGCTACCTTGAAGTTATATCGACTTTGAAGTACGGCGTCGAGCATAACAAAGGGCTCGTCGTGCTTACGGGCGAAGTCGGCACCGGCAAGACGACTACGTTGCGTTCGACTATTCAACAATTCGGCGAAGAGGTATTGCCGGTCTACATCTTTAACCCCTTCCTGACGGCGGCGGAGTTTTTCCAGCAATTCATCGAAGGGCTTGGGCTCGGCGTTCCACAAGCGGCGTCAAAGCCTGACGTACTTGCGACGCTCGGAGAGTTCCTGGCGCTGCGCCACTCCGAGGGGCTGCGGACTGTCTTGATAATAGACGAGGCGCATGGCCTGCCTTCGCCCGTGCTCGAAGAGATCAGGCTGTTGTTGAATTTCGAGACCAACAGCGAAAAGCTCTTGCAGATGATTCTATGCGGGCAGCCGGAATTGCAGGCGATACTGAACCGGCCTAACCTGCGCCAGTTGAAACAGCGAATATCATTGCGCTGCGAGATCAAGCCGCTCTCGCCGTTCGAGGTTGGGAAATACATCAGGTTCCGGTTGAAGACTGCGGGCGCTGAGAGGGTCGATCTGTTCGACAGCGAAGCGACCGCTCTGATAGGCCGCGTGTCGCAGGGCATACCACGCGTGATAAACAACATATGCGATAACGCGCTGCTTTACGGTTACTCGGCCAGCCTCGAAGAGATAAACCGCGATTGCATAGAAGAGGTGATCGAATCCCTAGACCTCGCCCCGACCGATTCTGCGACTTCGGAGCCCGTGGACTTCACTACCCGCGTCCGGTCAGTGATCTAATAATGCTGCTAGGATAATCAGCATCTGCTTTGGAGTGCTGTGACAAGTCATCGCACTCCAAAAAAGCCGTCGCATTCAAACAAACAGATTCCCCCCGTTTGATCCCCTCTAACATAAAGTTCAGGCAATTGACGAAATCCCTTTCTTAGGAGTATAAGCAGCTTTGTAAGTTTCGTTTCGCTCGGCCGCAGGTTAAAGACCCTCCCAACGAACTCGGCGCTGTTGGGTATAGCGGACTTCATTTAAATCGAGATGCAGAGAGAAGGCGTCTTTTTCTCATGGATGCCGATTTTTCCTCTTGGTACTTGTGAGGGTGACATGGAACAACGTAAACCACCTTACGGAGTGATTGCCAGGGCATTGAAGCGGGGTCAAGTAGTCCCCTTCCTCGGCGCGGGCGTCAACCTGGCGGGGCCGCACAACTCTGAACGTCTGCCGAGCGGCCTCGACCTGTCGCGCAATCTTGCAAAGTTATCCAACTTCCCCGCCGACGAAGAATATGAAGTCAGGGATCTTTCCAGGGTCGCCTCATACTTTGTTGAGACAAGCGGGCGGCGAAACCTGTTGCGCGAGCTGCACGAAGTCTTCAATAAGGACTATTCGCCATGCAAGATTCATGAGTACCTTGCAGAGATCGAACGCCCTTTGCTCATCGTTACCACCAACTACGATGATTTGACGGAACAGGCATTCAAGGCAAAGGGCCGCCCTTTCGATCTCGTCGTACACCCGACGGACCGGGCTGATCTAAAGGCGTCCGTCCTGTGGTGGAAGTACGGGACGAACGAACCCGTCCCGGAGCATCCCAACTCGCTACCTATGGCCGAGCGACTCAGGACCACGACCGTCATCTATAAAATGCACGGCACGGTGGTCCGTCCCTGGCACAGGGGCGGAGAGAGTTGTGAAGACGAAGACCGGCCGTATCGAGACGACAGTTATGTGATAACCGAAGAGGACTACATCAACTTCTTACACCGGATGACGGAGAAGGTGGCGGTGCCCATGCAGTTTATGACCTACTTTACCAGCCGCCAGTTTCTTTTCATGGGGTACGGGCTTCGTGACTGGAATCTGCGCGTGGTCCTTAAGAATCTTAACTCGATCCTCAACAGCGCCGACCGCGAGGGGGACGGTGACCCCAACTGGGCCATTCAATACCGGCCTTCGATACTGGAAAAGGAGTTGTGGGAGCGCCGCAGGGTAGATATTTACGACCTTGACATCGACGAGTTTGTAGAGCAGCTGCGGGCGTTTTGAAAGAGGTTTGCCTATGTCTACTTTTACTTCCACCGTCTGCCCGTACAAAGGGCTTCGTCCTTACACGGAGGCCGACCGCGACTATTTTTTCGGGCGAGAGCAAGACACGGAGATAATCGCATCCAACCTTTACATAGCTCCGCTAACGATTCTGTACGGCACAAGCGGGGCGGGCAAAAGCTCCGTGCTGCAAGCCGGCGTGATTCCGCGCCTCGTGAAAGAGCCGCGCACGGTCGTCGTCTATTTCAATCAGTGGCAAGGTGACGCTTTCATCATCGCGCTCAAGAAGCTTGTTCTGGACGAAGTGTGCCGGCGCGCAGAGGTGACGCCTGACGATGCGCTGGGAAGAGTTCAGACTGCGCTTGAGATGAAGCAGTCTCTCGACATAAAGAGCATCAAGCTGGACGACCTGCTGATCGGCAGCGCCAGGGCTTTGAGGCTGCGCATCCTGTTAATCTTCGACCAGTTCGAAGAGTACTTCCTCTACCACTCGCCGCAGACGGGCGTCGAAGGTTTCGATGCCGAGTTCGCCCGCGCCGTCAACCAGGAAGAGGCCGGGGTAAACTTCATGCTCTCGATGCGCGAGGAGGAGTTGAGCAAGCTCGACCGCTTCCGGCAACGAATCCCGAACCTGTTGAGCAACCTGCTGCGCCTGGAACACCTCGATCGCAAGTCGGCCACCAGGGCCATTATAAAGCCTCTCAAGGTCTACAACCTCAAAAGCTCGAACGGCGCGAAAAAGAGTATCGAGCTAGGGCTGGTCAAAGCGATTCTCGAACAGGTGAACCCGGCAAATCTCTCAAGCGATGAAGATGGGCAGGTAAAGTCGACAAGCTCCGCGCACCGGCTGCGCGCGCGCGCGAGGTCGGGCGAAAGGATCGAGACGCCTTTTCTTCAACTGGTGCTGATGCGCCTGTGGGAAGAGGAGCAGCGGCTAGGGTCAAATAAAATGCGGCTCAGCACGCTTGAGAGGCTTGAGGGGGCAAAGAACATCGCGCGCACTCACCTCGATGAAGTGATGAAGAAGCTGGACGAGCAGCAGCAGAAGACGGCGGCCTCGATTCTCCGCTTCCTTGTCACGCCGTCGGGGACGAAGATTGCGCAACAGCCTTCGTCGCTCGCCGTCTGGGCCACGGTCGATCCGAAGCAAGTGCGAGAGGTTCTCGTCGCCCTGAGCAGCAAGCAAGAGATGTGCATCCTGCGCAAAGTCTCGCTGCCGAGCCAGGAGGACCGTTACGAGCTTTTTCACGACGTGCTGGGTCCGGCGATCCTCGACTGGCTCGACCGTTATGCGAAGCAACAGCAGGCGGCGGAGGCGAAGGTCGAAGCCGAAAGAAAACTTAAGGAGGCGCAAGAAGACGCCGAGCGTCGGCTGGCCGAAGAGCGGAACCAGCGGCTGCGAGAACAGGCGAAACGCCAGAAGGCAGCATTAATCGCGGCAATCGTAATGATAATGATAATGACAGGTCTTACGATCTTTGCATTCAGCCAGAAGGCGGAAGCTGCGAGACAGGCAGCAATAGCAGCGAAGCAATCCGAAACGCTCCGTACGCTTAACGACTCATTAAAGATAATCAACGAGGAGCTAGAGGAAGAGAGACGGAAAGTTGAAGGACAGAGGGAGAAAGCTGAAGAGAATTACCGGGAAGCCGAAAAGCAAAAGCGGATCGCGCAGAGTCGCGAAAAAGAGGCGGTGAAGGCGAGGCAGGAAGAGACGGTGGCGCGTGCGGCAGCCGAGCAGGCTAGGGAGCGCGCGAACCTTTTGGCGGCGACCGAGAAGACAAACCGCCTGGGCCTGGGCGAAGCCCGAGCGGGTCACACGGAAGACGCGATGGAGTTATTCAAGCGAGCGAAGGATGGCTACGTGCAGATCGGCGACCTTTCCGGGGAGGCTTCCGCCATCAGCAACATAGCCGAAACCTACACGACGATTGGTAATCTCGCTTCCTCGGCCATACTGGAATACCTCTCACAGCCCAACGACCAGGACGAGGACTCAGCGGGCGCGGCTCAAGCCGCTTATGCGGAGTTAATGCTCACAACTCAATTGCAGGAGTTCGGTAAAAAGGATGAGAAGCGAAGGCTTGAAATGGAGGAGGCCAGAAAGAACGCCGTCAGCAGTTACAACGAAGCCCTGGGCATAATGCAAACCATGGAAAGCAATTATCAGCCTGAACATAAAAACAAGGCGTTAGTGCTGAAAAGGCTGGGCGACATACAGATATTGCTGTCGCTTCAAAGCCTACTCGTGCGTGAAGGTGACAATGAAGCTAAAGAAGAAGCGCGAAAAGGTATTCGTGAAGGGGTCAGATATTACCAGCTTTCCAGCCTCGCTTACAGTAAGGCCGACGACCTGCCGAAACAGGCGAAGGCATTGAGAACCGCCGCCAGCACGCTCTATTTAGGATTTGCAGAATTACGGGAAACAATAAAACCCGGCGGCGATCCAGAGAAGGAAGAAGCCTTCCTGAAAGATGTTAAAGAAGCGATAGCTTATTTCAAGGGGGCTGCCGAGATCTACAACAAACTCGGTGACAGGCGCAGCGAAGCTTCGATGTTATTAAGAGTCGCCATGATTTATGATGAGGCGCTTGAGCAATATAAAGACAGCACGGAGCAAGCCATCATTTATTACAAACAGGCGATCGCGATATTCAGCCAGATCGACAGGCCCGAACTCGAAGCGAAGTATGAAGAGGTAATAGCGAATCTCTATGTAAACCTGGGCCAGAAAGAGAACGCATTCACCTTCTACGACATGGCGTTTAGATCCCGGCTCAAAGCGGAACGCCTCGGCATAGAAGAGTCCACAATCCCAAAGGAAGCGCCGCTAAGGCATATAGGCCTACTCTATGCAGAAACAGAAGAAGGGAAACAAAAGCTCGACACTTACTTCCGTAGCGTCGTCGATATGTTCCCAGACCCTGCTGAAAAAGCTGCTCTTTTCAGTGTCTTCAGCGGGCTGTACAGAAACAGCTACATCATCTCTTCGTCGAAAAAAATAGATGACAAAGCCAGAGCCCTTTACTATCTCGACCAACAGAGTAAGGCGTTGCAACAGGCCAACCTGCCTGCCGGGGCCGCAAAAGTTCAATTTGAAATTGGGAAGGTCTACAAAGAGTCGAATGATCTTGCGAAAGCGGTCCAATCATTTGACGCCTTTATTCAGCTTTACCGGGCCATAGATCCTAACCAACTGGACGTGAATAAAAAACCGGTTCGCTATCAACTGGACACACAGCTCAGGGAGGCCGGGCAGATTCTGAATCAGCTAGACGAGAAATCGCGAGCCATCGAAGCCTTCAATGAGTTTGTTGACCTGGCGGTGATACGAGGAGGTGATTATTCCTACAGCATTGACGACATAACTAAAACGCTCGGCAAACTCTACCTTGAGAAGAAAAACGTGCAGGCGGCTGAAGACGCCTTCCGTAAGGGTCTTTCCAAAACATCAAATAACTCTTACAGGCTAGCAGGCATTGGTGATGTTTACTCAGGGTTTAAAGAACACGCCGAATTTGCGGAGCGTTATTATCAGGAAGCCATTACGGCCTACCAGAGTTCATACAAGCTGGATGATACATCTTACAATAAGCAGAATCTGATCGACCCCGCTCTCAGGACGCTACAAAAAATTAGCAAGCTCTACGCCGAGGGGGGCGATGAGTCGAAGGCGAAATCCTATCTCACCAACTATGCCGAGACTGCCAGACAGGCCGGGAATCCTTTCAAGGAAGCTCTGGCGCGCGAGGCGCTCGCCGTACTCTACGCGGAGACAAAAAATAATTCGGAAGCGCTCAAATCATACGAGCTTGCGCGCTCGGCTTACCAGCAGATAAAGGCCAAGACGGCTGAAGTCAAGGTTCTCAGAGCGATGAGCAAGCTATACGAAGGCACCGATGATGTTAAGGCAAAAGAGTTGTCAGAAGAGGCTGAAAGGCTCTCGAAGCAGAATTGATTGACGATGCTATGAACTAAAGCCGCCTGGTGATTCAACAGAACGCGCATTCTCTGCACCCCTCTGCGATCTCTGCGCTTGTGCATTGATCGCTCGTCCCTTCCCTACCTTCAATTGCGCCGGTTATCTCTTTGTTTTTCAACAAATGTGCCGCAAAAGCGTGGAAACCCGAGCTTAATGGCAATTTAATTGAAAAGAGGTTAAAAAAGCGTGATCGAATGGGTTAAAAAGCTCTCGAAAAGATCGAAAACACTTGTCATCGCCCAGAATTTAATTAATAACTGGCGGGTCAGCCGCCGCGTCAGCTCGGGCAATATTGAAACCTCTTACGGCTCCAGCCATAGCCACATTTCAGACCTATCGGATAGCGTCGCCTATATCAACTCAACCTACGAAGATTATCTCCGCTACGCAGAGCTTTCGCCCGGAGCGATTCGCGGCAAGAGAGTCCTGGAGATCGGTCACGGCGACAACCTCGGCGTTGCGTTGCGCTTCCTCGCGGCGGGGGCCGCAGAGGTAGTCTGTCTCGACAAGTTCTATTCGAAACGCGACCCCGAACGCCAGCGCGAGATTTACCTCGCACTCCGTGCCGAGCTAGACGGCGAAGCGCGACGGCGTTTCGATGAAGTTATTGATTTAACATCAAGCACCGAAATAATCTCAGACAGACTGAAATCTGTTTACGGCACAGGCATAGAAGACGCCGTCTACCTGTTCGGAGCCGATTCGTTCGACCTTATCATCTCGCGGGCCGTCTTACAGAGCATACAGGAGATCGACGCAGCGCTTGCGTCGATGGAGCGGTTGCTGGCCGGGGGCGGCGCGATGGCGCACAAGATCGATCTGCGCGACCTCGGGATGTTCACCTGCGGCGGGATGCACCCGCTGACTTTTCTTACGATACAAGACTCGCTTTATCGCAGGATGACCAGCGCGACCGACAAATCGAATCGTAGGCTCGCCGGTTACTACTCGAAAAAGATCGCCGAGGTGGGGCTGGAATCAAAGATATTCATCACAGAGATAGTGGGCCAGAGCGAAGAGATTATTCCGCACAAGGAGAAGATCGTGCCGGGCGTTGATTATTCTGACGCGTCGCTCGCTCTCATCAACGAGATTCGGCCCAGGCTGAACGCAAAGTTCAAGCACCTGCCGGATGAAGAGCTTCTGGTATCGAGCATTTTTCTCGTAGCCGGCAAGCCCGCACAACAAGGCTACGCTGCCGACCTGTCGTTAAGAGTAGCGTGCGCGAAAGAACAGGCGGTCTAATGAGCGCAAGTCTTCCCGAAATGTTGACGAAACTGGCGTGGTCGCTCCCCTGGCTCTCGCGCTACCCGTTCTGGCGCGCGGGCGAGCTAGTGAGACGGATCAACGCTCCTGCCGGGAAGCGCCACCTGATATTCACCGTCGCCAACCATTTCGAGCCGAGCTGGCACGAGCGCAATCAACCCGTAGACCTGAGCGTGCAGATTCGGCGGCTCGACGAGTGGTGCGAGAAGGCGCGGCGAATCGGCCAGGCGGTGACAGATTCAGACGGCACCCCTTTTCGTCACACGAATTTTTATCCAGCCGAGCAATACCACCGCCCGTTGCTCGACCGCATGGCCCAGTTGCAGCGCGAGGGCTTCGGCGAGGTAGAGATACATCTGCACCACGGAGTTCAGCGGCCCGACACGGAATCGAACCTGAGACGGACTATGGAAGAGTTTCGCGACGCGCTCGCCTACGAGCACCAGTGCCTGTCAAGAATGGACGGCGAGGGGCGGCCGATGTACGCGTTCGTGCATGGCAACTGGGCGCTTGCGAATTCCGCTGGAGGCGAGTGTTGTGGCGTAGATTCGGAGATGCGGACGCTTGAGGAGACAGGCTGCTACGCCGACTTCACGCTCCCGTCGGTCCCTTTTCAAACCCAGGTGCCGCGCATCAACGCCATCTACGAATGCGCAGGATCGTTTGACAAGGCTGTGCCGCACCGAACAGGGCCGGGGCTCAAAGCCGGTAGCGAGCCTCGACTGCCGATCATCTTTACGGGCCCGCTTGTCTTTGATTGGAGCCGACGGGTTAAAGGCTTAGTTGTGCCGCGACTCGATGACGGGGTCCTGGCCTCGAATCATCCGATGGATCTGGCGCGGCTCGACAGGTGGGCGAACGCTCACATCTCGATCGGCGGAAGGCCCGATTGGATATTTATAAAGCTCTACTGTCATGGCTTCTTCCCGCAGGATCAAGATACAGTGATAGGCGATCGCTGTCGCCGCTTTTTTGAAGAGGCTATGGAAGAGTCCGCGCGCACGGGCGAGTATGAGATACATTTCGCGTCGGCGCGCGAAGCATTCAACATAGCTATGGCCGCAGTCGATGGGCGCGGCGGGGATCCAGGGCTTTATCGCGATTACAGGCTGCGATCAATTATGCGAGAAGCATCAAGGCAGCCGGCAGAGTATCTCTCCGAGGAATTTGTAGAAGAGGCTGTAGGAAAGGGGATTTGAAAATGACTGCTCAGGTCAAGAGACTGGCGCTCAGGTCAAAAGCGATAATCATCGCGTTCAACATCTACAATAACTATCGAGTCAAGCGCAGGTTCAAAGTCGGCAATGCGGAATCCGACCACGGCGTCGCCCATATGGCGATGAGCACAGAAGAGAGCCTCCGCTACATTGACCACTCTTACGAGATATTCTTGCGATGGCCCGGTTTCTCTCCTGAGACATTTGCGGGCAAGCGCATACTCGAAGTCGGCACGGGCGACAACCTGGGGCTGGCCTTGCGGTTTATCTCTGCGGGTGCGGCAAGCGTAGTCTCGCTCGACAAGTTCTATTCAAAGCGCGACCCCGAACAGCAGCGGAACATTTATATGGCTATGCGCAAGCGCATCACGGGCGATGAGCGCAAGCGATTCGACGAGGCCATAGACCTGACGCGAGGTATAGAATTCAACAAAGCGAAACTCAGATACGTTTACGGGACAGGAGTGGAAGAAGCCGACACGCTGCTCGGCGAAGCCTCTTTCGATTTCATCATATCTAAGGGCGCGCTCCAGGATGTTTACGACATAGATTCGGCCTTCGCCGGCATGGACAAGCTTCTAATTCCAGGCGGCCACATGCTGCACACGATGGATTTGAGCGATCAAGGAATGTTCAGCAAGAACGACTTTCACCCGCTCACGATTTTGACGATCCCTGATTCAGTCTACCGAATGATGTCTGTCTATTCGGGCAAGGCGAACCGGCGATTGACCGGTTATTACCGGCAGAAGATGGAAGAGCTCGGGTACGAATCAAAGTTCCTGGTCACGCGCATAGTAGGCGAGCCGGAAGAGTTGCTGCCTCATAAAGAGAAGATCGAGCGCGGCCTCGATTATACGGAAGCAAAGCTCTCGCTCGTCCAGAGTATCAGGCCTAAGCTTCTGCCGCGATACGCACAGATGACGGATGAGGAGCTTCTCGTCTCAGGGATATACCTCATAGCGAAAAAGGGCGCGAAATAAAAGTGAGGGAGTCGATTTCAATGGCAGCAATGACACGCAAGCGCACGGCAGAGCTGATAAGAAAAGTTTTCGAGATAGTGCTACCGCACCCTGAAGGGCTTCCTTCGGAAGCGGTCATTCGTCGGATACAACAGACTCTCGTCGGCAACGGAAATCTTTCGGGCGCATACGCGAACCAGTTTGACGAAACCGCTCACACTGTGACCATAGCGCCGATTCACGCGGGCTGGCTGGTCAATGAAGAAGACCGCTGGCTTGTCACTGAACAGGGCCGCCGCGCCTTCGATGAGTTTCAAGACCCCGAGAAGTTTTTACAAGAAGCGGCGAAGCAATCGGTCAGAGGATGGGCATCGGTAAACTTCCCGCGATTCTACACCCGCGCAGGCCGCCTCAAAGAGCAACTCGTGGCCGAATACCGCGTCGCGCGCCGCGTCGGGTTTCGCCGCTTGATGACGAGAGCCGTCGGAGCTACGCGCCCCTGGCAAGAGGTGCTGCCGCGCCAAGCTCCGCGCCGGTTCACGGTGGCCGAATGCGGCTTCAACACAATCGAAGAGTTGTTGAATCACCTCGATTCAATCGGCGCGACTTACGCGCAGGGGGGACACACCGTTTATCTGCCGCCTGACTCAGCGCGCAGCTCTCTTTTTCGAGAAGTGATGAAGAATTATCCCGCCAATGCCGGGATCAAGATTGTTAAGAACCAGGGCGGGCTCGACGACAGCACTTATTCAAGAGACGGCCTGGATAAGGCTGACAGTCTGATACGCCAGAAGCTGCTGCACGGGCATAAGCATCTGAGCCTTGTTGCGAACCTCTTTTTCGCAAAAGGGCTCGGCCCCAGGCTGTATGACCTGATCGAGATAGAATCGGGCGACCGTGTGTGGACGGCCTACGTGACAGAGCACGTAGAAGGTCGCGTCCCTGGACAGGCAGAGTGCGAAGCGGGCATAGGGCGCATTCGCGAGATGGAGAGCCAGGGGTTGATAAAAGTGAGCCTGCCGCTCGGGTTTTTAGATAAAGAGTTCGAGCCGCCCACCTGCATGAACAATGCGTTCGTAGATCGAGCGGGCAAGTTTCATTACATAGATTTTCAGAACTTTCTCTTGATGAATTATGACGAGTTTTTGAAAGAGACTGCGATTGCCGCTGCCGAGAGGTCGCACTTCGGCGACAGGAGCCTGTTGCGCGGGGGTCGCTATCTTTATCAATCCGTGCCAGGTGTTGCAATGGCGGGCAAGCGAGGCATCGAAGAGAGGATCGAAGTTATAAACGAATTGATGGGTGCAGCCAGCGTGACGGTCAAAGACCGCCTGGTGCTCGACGTAGGCTGCAACATCGGCATGATGATGGAGGAGTACCTGGGGCTAGGCGCGGCGTGGTGTCACGGCTGGGACCGCGCGCACATTGCCCCGCACACCGAAGCGTTGCTGCTCGCGCTCGGATGTACGAGGTTTTCCACGACGGGCGGCGACATAAGGCAAGAGCAAGAGGTTGAGACAGACTTGCCTGAATTCATAAGACCCGCATTGAATGGATGCGCGATCTCTTACCTTGCGGTGCGGGCTCACATAGGCTGGCTCGACGCGCTTGAACGCATACCCTGGTCGTTCATGATATACGAAGGACACGAGGGAGAAAGCGAAGCGGATTTTGAAAGATATGTAGAAGAGTTCGGCAATCAAGTCAGCTTCAAAGTGGCGGCAAAGACCCGTTATAAAGACGGCGATTGCGACGAGCGAACGCTTGCGATTCTGGTGAGAGAGTAGGTTACCGAAGAACGGATTCACCGCAGAGACGCAGAGAGCACTGAGGGGACGCAGAGTTTTTCTCTGTGTCCCCTCTGTGGTCTCTGCGTCTCTGCGGTGAATCTACTTTCATTCAGAGTTATTTATCATCCACTGTAAAATCTTTGCTATAATCAACCCGATTTTCGCAAGGGCATAATTCGGCTCCAGGCGTTTTTTCAATCATCAGATCAGCGGGTGTTATATCGGATCAATCCCAGGAGGTAGAGATGGGCCTTATTCATAGCTTTAAGAATCACCTTTTCATAAGCTACGCCCATATTGATAATGAGGCGATCGCCGAAGGTCTCAAGGGGTGGGTCGATACGCTTCATGAACGGCTCGCTAAACGCCTTCCGCAACTGCTTGGGAGACAGGTGAAGATATGGCGTGATACCAAGCTGGCAGGTGACGATGTCTTCAACGACGTAATCGTCATCGAGCTGTCAAAGACAGCGATCCTACTTTCAGTCCTGACGCCGCGCTATATTGACTCGAAGGCCTGCCGCAGTGAGCTAGACAATTTCTTTCGCCTCGCGGCTCAAAACGTCGGGATTCGAGTTGATGAAAAACACCGCGTCTTCAAAGTTGTAAAGACTTATCTTGCGCGCGAAGAGCACCCGCCCGAATTACGAGACCTGCTGGGTTACGAGTTTTACCAAGAAGATCCGGCATCAGGAAGGGTGCGAGAATTCGACCACGAAATCGGCCCCGGTGCAGCAAGGGACAAACGATATTGGGATAAGTTTGAAGACCTCGTCTGGGATATCAAGGAGCTCATTAAGCGACTTGAAGGCCCCCCGCCCGGTCCGCCGCCTGATCCCCCGCCCGAGAATCAGCCTAATCCTTCTCCGCCCGAACCCTCGCCGTCTGCCGCAACTATCTACCTTGCCGAAACCACTTCCGACCTCAGCGTAGAGCGCGACAACGTAAAACGCGAGTTGCAGCAGTTCGGCCACATTGTTCTGCCGGACAAGGCGCTGCCCTTGAAAGCGCCTGCTTTGCGGGAAGCCGTACGTGAATACCTGAAGGGTAGCCAGCTCTCAATCCATTTGATCGGCGAGTATTACGGCATCATCCCTGAGATGGAGCCGGAACGCTCAATCGTGCGATTGCAGCAGGAACTCGCGATGGAGCGCAGCGATAATGGTGAATTCTCAAGACTGATCTGGATGCCATCGGGCTTGCAGCCAAAGGACGAACGCCAGCAGAAGTTCATAGTTGATTTGCAACGGAGCTTCAGCTCGCATAACGGTTCAGATTTGCTCGAAGGCAAACTCGAAGACCTCAAGTCTATTATCAAGACCAAACTGACTCAAAAGCCAAAGCCTGTGGTGAGCACGCAAGGAGACACAGATCGCATCTACTTAATCTGCGATCGGCAGGATGTGGATGCGATCAAGCCGCTACAAAAATACCTTGTCGAGCGCCGCTATAAGGTGACGCTGCCGCTGCTGGACGGGAGCGAAGAAGAGGTCTTTCAAGATCACAAGGAGACTCTACTGTTGTGCGACGCCATCCTGGTCTTCCAGGGTCTCGCAAGTGAACGCTGGCTACGGATGAAGCTGCGCGACCTGGTAAAGCTCCCAGGTTATGGCCGCAAGTCACCGCTGTTGGGCAAAGCGGTTTACATCAGCGCGCCGGAGTCTCAAGCAAAAGAAGAATTCGAAACTCAAGAAGCATTGATTATCAAGAGCTACCGCGAATTCAATCCATCATCGCTCGATTCATTCCTCGCGCAGATCAACAAAGCGAAAGGAGCGCTGCAATGAGCACTCAAGACACCGATACATTCGCAGAGATCAAAGCGCCCACGAATCCTTTCCCTGGCCTCAGACCGTTTGAGTTCGACGAGAGCCACCTCTTCTTTGGGCGCGACGGCCAAAGCGAACGGCTGATCGGCAAGCTCAGCCGCACGCGATTCCTCGCCGTAGTCGGCACATCGGGCAGCGGCAAATCCTCGCTCGTGCGCGCAGGGTTGCTGCCCGCATTGCTGGGCGGTTTTATGACCAGCGCTGGTTCTGATTGGCGTATTGCAATCCTGCGCCCCGGCAACGACCCTATAAGCAAACTGGCGGCAGCCATCAACTCCCCCGACGTGTTCGGTTCAGAAGACGAAGAGAACAAAGCCCTTCAAATCGCGATAACCGAAGCCACCTTGCGGCGGGGCAGTCTTGGCCTGGTCGAAGCGGTTCGCCAAAGTGCGCAGCCTGAGCAAGAAAACCTGCTCGTCGTCGTGGATCAATTCGAGGAGTTGTTCCGCTTTGCGCGCGAGGCATCACGCAAAGCAAAAGACGAAGGAGAGCGCTACCAGAACGAAGCAGCGGCTTTCGTCAAGCTGCTGTTGGAAGGCCACTCTCAGCGTGAAGTCAACATCTACGTAGTACTGACGATGCGCTCGGATTTTCTGGGCGACTGCGCCGAGTTCTGGGATTTACCCGAAGCGGTCAACGAAGGTCAATACCTGATCCCGCGCCTTACGCGCGATCAACTGCGCGAAGCCATCACGGGCCCCGTCGCAGTAGCCGGCGGTGAAATCACGGCGCGTCTAGTCACTCGGCTGCTTAACGACATAGGGGACAACCAGGATCAACTGCCGGTCTTGCAGCACCTGTTGATGCGCGCCTGGGACGAGTGGAAAGAGAAGCGGCTTGAGGTCGAAGTCAAGGACGGAGATGAAACGGTTAAAAAGCCGCACAACGAGGTGCATAGGGGCGAAGCGATTGACCTGTGTTGTTACGAAGCCGTAGGCGGAATGGCTGAAGCGCTGTCGCGCCACGCCGATGAAGCTTACAACGAATTACCCGATGATCGTCACCGGCGGATCGCTGAAACGCTTTTCAAAGCCTTGACCGAAAAAGGCGAAGACAATCGCGAAATCCGCCGACCCATCACGCTGGCCGAAATCTGCGCCGTCTCGGAAGCGCACGCGCCGGAGGTTAAGAAAGTTATTGAGACTTTTCGACTTCCGGGCCGGTCGTTTTTGATGCCGCCCGCCGGAACGCCGCTCGACGACAACTCGCTGATTGACATTTCGCACGAGAGTTTGATTCGCGGCTGGCATCGGTTGAGAGAGTGGGTGGATGAAGAAGCGCAGGCGGCGCGCGAGTACCGGCGTTTGGCTGAAACTGCGGAATTGCACCTTAATAAGAAAGCCGGGTTGTGGGGCGATCCTGATTTGCAACTCGCGCTGGCTTGGCAGGAGACGAACCGGCCTAACCAGTATTGGGCAGTGCGTTACCATCCGGGATTCGAGACGGCTATAGCCTTTTTGCAAGCCAGCGAAAAGAAACGTACTGATGACGAAGCCGGGCGTGAGCGCCAACAAAGGGCTGAGTTGGAACAGGCTCAAGCTCTGGCTTTAGCACAACAGGAGCGCGCCGAAGCCGAACGGCAAAAAGTGCAAGAGCAGCAACAGCGTCTGGAAGAACAAGCTAAAGCCGCTTCCAAATTGCGTCGTTTGATAGCCGCATTAGTCGTGGTGTTGTTGTTTGCTATGACGGCTGCGGCGGGCGCGCTCTTTCTTTACGGGAGAGCCAATTCTGCTTTCCATGCTGCCGACAAGGCAAGAGCGGATGCAGAGTTTCAAAGAACGATAGCTGACAAAGAAACAGAAGCGGCTGAAATTTATGCACGTCAGGCAGTGGATTCAGCGCGCGTAGCAAAAGAGCAAAAGAATCTCGCCGACCGGAAGCAGCAAGAATCAGACGAGTCGGCGCGCAAAGCAGAAGAGCAAAAACAGATCGCTGAGCAACAGAAACAGGAGGCTGATAAAGCCAAGCTGATTGCAGATGAGCAGCGTCAGATTGCGGTTCAACAGCGACGATTGGCTGAAGAGCGCGAAGAAACCAGTCGCCATCTACTCTATGCCGCCAGTATGAACCTGGCACAGAAGGCGTCGGAAGAAGGCGACTCAAGCAGAGTACAGGAATTATTAAATGCATTCCTGCCTGCTTCTCCCATTCCTGAGTCAGGTGATCTAAGGGGATTCGATTGGTACTACCTGTGGAACCACAATTACAAGGACAAGGCGGCACTTAAAGGGCACACGAATTTTATTCAATCAGTAGCATTCTCAACTGACGGCAAGACGCTCGCCTCTGCGAGTCGGGATAATACGGTGATGCTGTGGGATGTAACCACGCAACAGAATCTAACCACGCTCAAGGGGCATACGAGTTATCTTTATTCAGTGGCTTTCTCGCCCGACGGCAAGACGCTTGCTTCTGCGGGTGACGACCAGACAGTGAAGCTCTGGGACATCAGCACTGGAGAGAATCTGGCCACGCTCAAGGGGCATACGAGGCAGATTTTTTCAGTTGCGTTCTC
>DASUNP010000048.1:0-1955 GCA_036277095.1 Blastocatellia bacterium | reverse complement strand
TAGCACGTCCTGCTGGCGCTGCTGTTGGACGGGCTTCGCCATTGCGGCGATGTTAGAGACGGCTGCTACGGCAACGAAGGCCAGCGCAGCATAGTTGAGCAAGCGTACCGAGCGCGTGCTTGACAGCGAGTAAGCTAGCGCGATGAAGATCACCGGATAAAGCAAAAGGTATCTTTCAATAGCGCCGCCTTCCCACAGTATCGCGAAGAGCAGGACCGGAAGGGCGTTTACGATAAACAGCCCGGCAATGCGGCGACCCTGAGAAGAGCGAAGGAGGTTGAAAAGTATTGCGCCGAGGAAGAGGTAAAAGAGAGCGAGCTTCCAGAGGCTAACCCTGAGCAGGTCGAAGATCGAGACGGGGTTGAACGGATCGTGCACAAGGTAGGCTTTGAACAGCGGCCCATCATTGCCCATGTTTATGAACGACCGTGACAATCCAAACACCATTCTCGGAGCGCCGTTGAGCCCGGTTATCCCGTGAGAAGAGTGCGTCACCCAATTCTTCAATCCCTCTACGGAGTTTATTCCAAGCGAGAAGGCAGCGGCTCCATAAACTAATACCACTGCCAGGCCGAGCACGGCGCAGGTTTGCGCCACGAACCGAAATTGTTTTTTATCAAAGCCGTAAAAAAATAACGGGGCAGCCAGGGCGGCAGGGATCGACCAGACATATGTGAACCACAAGCAAACAGCGCCTGCCAATGCCAGCCCGGCAAATAGCGCGGCGCGAAATCGCTGCTCCGGCTTGTCCCCGTTTTTCACCAGGAGAAAGAGACCCAGCAAAAGGAGTGAAAGGCCGGGCACGTAGGAACATCCTGATTGAGCATAAGCTAAAAAGCCTTGCGAGATTATGAATGCGATTGTAACCGTGTAAGCTACCCAGTTGCGCTTGCTTATATGAGAGGCGAGTCCGTAAATCATAAAGACGCTTAACAGGCCCGCGAGCCAGTTTATTATCACTAGCGTCAAGGTAACGTTGGCGAGCGGGTCGGGGCCTACGACGAGCCGTGTGATCGGCATAAGCGACTGTGATACCACCCACCCGAGCGGGTACCACAGGTAATGGCCGAAATCCTGGAAGCGATGTCTTACGATTGCATCGGCATAGCCGATGGTGTCGCCCATCGTCAGGGGGACTGTAAACCAAGTTACTACTAGGTACGAGATAATAACCGGATAGTATTTTCGCAAACGCAGCCTCCGGGCCGTCTGGCGTTCCCTCTCTTTTATCTAAAATGGAGAATCGGCACCGTTTTTCACATGAATTATGAAAATTTCAAGACTGCGGAAGTAGTTGTAGGGGCGGGGCTTGTCCCCGCCCGGATCGAGCGAAGCTCGATGACATACTACAGGTTATTCCAATCCTCGTTTTACCTTAGGGTTTTTCGGCGAGCTCAATCAATAAGGTGCGATTCTGATCCGAGGGCAACAGCTTTACGAAGCCGTCGTATTGACCCACACGCTCGCCTGGTTCCAGGCTGGAAAAGAACGAATGAATGTCCGTCCAGGAGATTCTCTGGTCGCCGCCTTCGACCCAGTTCCAATCTCTGAGCGGGCGCTCGCTGAAGACTCTCTCCGAAAGCCACATGTCGCCGCCTTGCTCCCAAACGTTGAGCGATTCTTTTGCGAACTCTTCGCGCCAGCGCGGCACCTGGTTAGTGTTGATCTCAATTATGTGATAGGTCTTGAGAATT
Source organism: Blastocatellia bacterium (assembly GCA_036277095.1). Lineage (GTDB taxonomy): Bacteria > Acidobacteriota > Blastocatellia > UBA7656 > UBA7656 > DASUNP01. Next base: position 261 of record DASUNP010000048.1, on the reverse strand, counting down.
CCCGATCTGTTTATGGGGTTGAAAGGGAAAGTCCAGCTAAAAGCCCAAACCTCATCCTGCTGATTGACAGTCGCAACGCGGCTCTCGGGCCGAAGCATCGGCTCAAGCTCTGAGATGCGAGCTAGCACGTCCTGCTGGCGCTGCTGTTGGACGGGCTTCGCCATTGCGGCGATGTTAGAGACGGCTGCTACGGCAACGAAGGCCAGCGCAGCATAGTTGAGCAAGCGTACCGAGCGCGTGCTTGACAGCGAGTAAGCTAGC